>NZ_JAPCWE010000008.1 GCF_025943985.1 Anaerorudis cellulosivorans
TCACGCGTATTCCCGATGATTCGGTAATTGTACCCGATGAGGTAAAAACCTCGGTACCCGGTTCCGGACGGTATCGTTTTGTAGCCACCCGAGATGAAAACGGCCGTTATGCCATGGTTTATGTTCCGGTCGGCAGGCGGTTTACGGTAAGGATGGATGTTGTTTCGGGTAAAAAAGTAACCGCATGGTGGTATAATCCACGGAATGGTAAGGCTCATAAAATCGGGAATTTTTCGAATGAGGGAACCCGTACATTTGTTCCGCCACATTTGGGTGAAAATTCAGACTGGATACTGGTACTCGACGATTCGGCGGCCGGTTTCAAAGCTCCGGGGAAAATCTAAAAAAGAGGCATTGAGTTCTTAAAATATGCAGCTCATTTTTTAGTCATTTTTAAAATTAAGACCGGATAATTTTTTGTCGGCTAAAAATGAAATAAAATATTATGACGATAGCGTTAACTACTTCCCTTTCAGCGTAAATTTCACATTCAGATGTTTTCGCTTCTAACATAAATTGATCCAGTATCCAAGCAATACCAGAACTACCGAAAAGTGTAAATGTCACTGCAATGCAAGCAAAAAGTATACCTGTTGGATCGAAAGAAAACGGTTTGATTAATTGGTTGGAAAGAAGTGTAAAGATAGGTGATCGGAGAGAAGAAGGGATGAGTTTTTTCTTTCTGTAGAACAACGATATATTTCGAGAAGAGACTTTTAAAGTAACCGCATGAAAAAGTAAGGTTAGACTGTGTTTTGTTGAATTTATAAAATTGAATTTTTTTCGTCGGGAAAATCAGGAAATAAAAAAATACGGAAAGAGGGAAAAAGAAGAAGATAGAAAGAAGATTGAAAACAGTCAAGTGAAAAGGACAAAGAAAAATTGAATGGGGGAATTTTGAATATTTTGGAAATACATCCGAAAATCACTACCTTTGAGCGTTTTTAAGCGGGTAAAATATTACGTAGAAAAGCTTAGAGAGGAATATAAATGAGTATGTCTTCTGACGAAATTTTTGATGACAATTTAGATAAAGCTGCTAAAATACCGACGCGATTGGGCGACGATGCACCCATGAATCTTTCGAAAATGTACCAGACGTGGTTTCTGGATTACGCTTCGTATGTAATCCTGGAACGTGCCGTACCGCATATCGTAGATGGACTGAAGCCGGTTCAGCGACGCATCCTGCATGCCATGAAACGCATGGACGACGGCCGATACAACAAGGTGGCCAATATCATTGGTGCCACAATGCAATATCATCCCCACGGCGATGCTTCCATTGGCGATGCTCTTGTGCAATTGGGGCAGAAAGGGTTGCTCATCGATTGTCAGGGCAATTGGGGAAATATTTTGACGGGCGACGGTGCTGCTGCGCCACGATATATCGAGGCGCGTCTTTCGAAATTTGCCCTCGAAGTGCTTTTCAATCCTAAAACTACCGAATGGAAACCGTCGTACGACGGGCGCAACAAGGAACCGGTTACGTTGCCGGTGAAGTTTCCGTTGTTGCTGGCGCAGGGCGTTGAAGGGATTGCGGTGGGCCTTTCGTCAAAAATTCTACCACACAATTTCAACGAAATCTGCGATGCGGCAGTGGCGTATCTCGAAGGTAGAGAGTTTAAGTTGTACCCCGATTTTCAAACCGGGGGCAGCATCGATGTGGAGCATTATAACGATGGCGAGCGCGGCGGATCGGTGAAAGTGAGAGCTGCTATTTCGAAGCTCGACAACAAAACGCTCGTCATTAAAGATATTCCTTACGGAAAAACCACATCTACGGTGGTAGATTCTATTCTTAAGGCCAACGACAAGGGTAAAATCAAAATAAAGAAAGTGGACGATATTACGGCCGAAAACGTGGAGATTCAGGTGCAGCTTGCTCCGGGAGTGTCGTCAGATAAAACCATCGATGCGCTTTATGCGTTCACCGATTGCGAAGTTACCATTTCTCCCAATTGCTGTGTTATCAAGGATGATAAGCCGCAGTTTCTCACGGTTAGCGATTTGCTGCGCGATTCTGTCGATCGTACCAAAGATCTTCTTCGTCAAGAGTTGGAAATCGCAAAAGAAGAAAAACAGGAGGAATTGCTTTTTGCTTCGCTCGAAAAGATTTTCATTCAAGAGCGAATTTATAAGGATAAGGAATTCGAGAATGCTGAGGACATGGATGCGGCTGTGCTTCACGTTGATAAACGACTCGAACCTTTCAAATCGCAGTTTCTTCGCAAAATCACTCGCGAAGATATCCTCCGCCTGATGGAAATAAAAATGGCGCGCATCCTTCGCTTCAACTCCGACAAGGCCGACGAAGTGATTGCCAAGCTGAATGAAGAAATTGCCGAAATTGACGATCACCTCAATCACCTGGTCGATTATACCATTGCCTGGTATCGAATGCTCAAAGAGAAATACGGCAAAAGTTTTCCGCGCAAAACCACCATTCGCAGTTTTGAGAACATTGAGGCGGTGAAAGTGGCCGAAGCTAACGAAAAACTGTATATCAACCGCGAAGAAGGGTTCATCGGAACAGGTCTGAAGAAGGATGAGTTTGTTTGCAACTGTTCCGATATCGACGACGTGATCGTTTTCTTCAAGGACGGGAAATACAAGGTGGTGAAAGTGAGTGAAAAAATGTTCGTAGGGAAAGGAATTCTTTACGCCAATGTGTTTAAGAGAAACGATAAACGAACCATCTATAATGTGGTATATCGTGACGGAAAAACGTCGCCTTATTATATCAAGCGATTTTCGGTAACAGGCGTTACACGCGATAAGGAGTACGACTTGACGCGCGGAAAACCGGGATCGCGTATCGTGTATTTCAGTGCTAATCCCAATGGAGAAGCCGAAACCATCAAAGTGATCCTGAAGCCTAAACCCCGGATGCGTATTCTGCAGTTCGAGAAAGACTTTGGCGATATTGCCATTAAAGGCCGACAGGCAATGGGGAATATGCTTACAAAGGCTGAAGTGCATCGCATTTTGCTCAAGCAAAAAGGGGTGTCGACGTTGGGCGGACGTAAAGTGTGGTTCGATCCCGATGTGTTGCGCCTCAACTACGATGGTGAAGGTACTTATCTGGGCGAGTTTCAGGGCGAAGACGAAATATTGGTTGTAACCCGAAACGGCGAGTACTATACCTGCAATTTCGATTTGAGCAACCATTTTCCGACCGATTATCTGAAAATAGAGAAATACGACAAAAATAAAGTTTGGACAGCGGCTCTCTTTAATGCCGATCAAGGGTATGCCTATCTGAAAAGGTTTACCTTTGAACCTTCGGAGAAACCGTTGAATTTCATTGGCGATAATCCGCAATCGAAATTATACTTGCTCACCGACACGGTTTATCCGTATCTGCAGGTTGTTTTTGGCGGAAACGATGCGTTTCGCGATCCGATGGAGATAGATGCCGATGAGTTTATTGCCGTGAAAAGTTATAAAGCCAAAGGGAAACGCTTGTCGAACTACGAAGTGGAAACAGTGAATGAGTTAGAACCCAAACGCTTTCCGGAACCCGTTAACGAGGAACAGCATTCTACAAATGTAGAGATCGATGAAGAGGATGTGTTGGACGAAATTACCGGACAGATGCGATTGTTTGACAAATAGGGAGAAAAGGAACGATTTTGTTTACCCCATATCAAAAAAAGGCGTATGATAAAGAAATTATCTCTTACTCTTTTTCTGCTGACGGTGATTTCCGCCGGCGGTTTTTCGCAGGAAATACCGATGTTGCAGGAAATGACGGATTCGGTTTCACAGAAAAAGCCCTGTTCGGTATTGTCAGAATTGAAACCCGTGAATCGAGCAACATTATTAGGCGTCGGAAAAGGGTTCCTCACCGATACGTATCTTTCTCCCTTGGAATATGACGGATTGACTTTTTCTCTCCTGCATGAACGACTGAAAGGGACTTCTTTTTTTAACGAGAAATTGCTGCTGCAGCATCAGTTCCAGATTCAGATTGCGAGCACCGATAATCCAACCAAAACGGGATCGTCGTATTACGGAAATCTTTATTACGAACTAAACGGTTTTTATCCGTTGGTGGAAACCAACCGTTTTAGGTGGTATGGTGGTGCCGGTTGGAATGCCGAGTTGGGTGGTATTTACAACGAACGCAATTCCAACAATCCCGGATCATTGAAAGTATCCACCAACCTCAATCTCGCCACAATGGCACTGTTCGACTGGCGTATGTTTACTTTCCGTTGGCAGTTGAGTACTCCTATTGCGGGACTGTTTTTTTCTCCCGAATACGGACAATCGTATTACGAAATGTTTACGTTGGGAAACGACGACGGTACTGCAATTTTCGGTTCGTTACATAATCAACGGGCCATTCGCAACTATTTTACGGTGGATTTTCCTGTTGGAAATGTAACTATTCGTACCGGTTACCTTGGAAATTATTACTATACCGATGTAAACCATATCGTTACCAAAATCTTATCGCATCAGTTTATGATCGGGTTTGCCGTTGAATCGCTGAATGTCGGAGGAAAACGCCTAAAGCAAAACCGTTGGCTGCATAGTGTCTATTACAACGAACCCTAATGTTTTTTCGACAATGGCTTCTGTAAAGGATTGGATATTGGCTTTTAGGTTGCGTACGCTTTTTTTGGCAGCATCAACGGTGATATTGGGAAGCGGTTTAGCCCTGCACGAGGGAATGTTTTCCCTAGCAACCTTTGCTCTTGCACTGGTTTTAGCCCTTTCGGCTCAGATATTGTCCAATCTTGCAAACGACCTCGGGGACTACCAAAAGGGAACGGATATAACGGGAAATCGTAAAGGTCCCGTTCGTGCCGTACAAAGTGGACGTATTACCGCAGAACAGATGAAGCGGGGCGTAGCGATCGTGGCAGTGTGGGTTGCTGTTGTCGGGTTGGTCCTTGTTTTAAGTACCGCCACAATGATCGGTTGGAAATCTGTGGCAATTATGCTTGTGGTGGGACTGTCGTGCATTTTGGCGGCTGTGGGTTACACGTTGGGAAAACATGCTTACGGATACAGAGGGTGGGGCGATTTTTTCGCTTTTTTGTTTTTTGGTCCCGTTCCTGTTATTGGTACTTATTTTTTACACGTACATTCATTCGATTTTGAGCCTGTGCTTCCGTCGATCGGTTCAGGATTGATCAGTGCGATGATTTTGAATATAAACAATATGCGCGATATTGACAATGATCGTGCAGCGGGCAAAGTAACTCTTGCGGCCAAGTTGGGACTGCAAAATGCCAAAATTTACCATACGTTGCTCACGTGTCTGATGTGTGCGTGTTTTTTCACATACAGTCTTTTGTATGCCTCAACGCCGTGGTATAGGTATTTATATGTGCTTGTGTTTGTGTTTCCCCTGAAGATATTGGCAGAAATTTATCAAAAAAGTGGGAAGGATTTGGATCCCTATTTAAAGCAAACCTCCTTGTTCAGCTTTTTGTTGGCCATCGTTTTTACGCTTTGCATCAATTGAATTTTGAAAGGCAAATGAGTGGTTCCCAGCCGCAGAAATAATTAAAAATGGAACCATTCTCAAAATGGATTACGCTAATAATGAAGGAATGAATGGAGCTATTAAAAATAAACCCTATATTTGAGGCGCATTGAAAATCCAAGTTTTCATAAACAACTTTGTGAAATTTGACAATTAGATAAATAATAACACAAAAAATGAAACGGCTTTTAATACATCTGCATTATGTATTGATTCTTTTCGGGCTTTCGGGTTCAATGATTGCAAAGGCTGATATTTGGGATAATCCGAGAGTTCAGATCTATTATTCAGAGAATAAGGAATTCAAATTAATCATCACTCCAAAAAAAATTCCCGACAAATATTATCAATGGAAAAACTATAAGAATAATAAACATCCTCAGACAAAAACAATTTTACGAAAAAAGCTGAAATTTATGCAGAGTATTTCACCTAAAGACACGATTTTAATTCCTTGCATGGCGGAATTGTATCAAATAAAAGGAACTGATAGTATTTTGTTGTGGAAAAATAAATTGCTGAATGATATTTGTCCTGTCTATGCGATAGTATCAAATAATGGCTCTTCGGTTGCAACATTTGATAATTGGTATTCAACCGGATATGGTGTCAATGTATTTGTGATATATAATGCGGAAGGAGAGGCGAAAAGGACATATAAACTTGAAGAAATAAGTCCTTTTCCTCTGAATGACTATTCTTTGTCAATTTCATCTATATACTGGAGAAAGAATGCTCGATTTATTGACAATGAAAGGATTAGTATTGAATTTGCAACGGAGAATAACGAAATCAAGAAAAGAATATATAACACAAAAAAATTATCATTTGAAGAATACCTACCTTGTAATCACGACATAATATAGCTTCATGCAATCCCCGAGATTTCGGACCATCGACCATTAAAGGGAAAACCTAAGAACGGCAAATACAACAGATAAAAATATGAAAGTTCGATTGATTAGAAAAGAAGAATTTAGGAGTTATTTTTTACCGGTTATTTTTTATGGACCAATATTAGGATTGATAATTTTCCTTGTGATGCGTGTGGATAATACTATGCAAATTTCTGCGATTAAGGGTTTTTCTTTGGGGATAGTCATAGTTTTTGGTCTTCAACTGTTGGGTTTTATTATTATGGAAATATTTGTACGAGGAAATCAAATAAAAAAGCTACAGAAAGAGAACTTCAAAATACTTGAACAATGTGGAATTCAGTTGTGTGACGATTTAGTATTTAGAGGAAATTATAAAGGATATCGGATTGATATTTATCCATATGAAGTGATTGTTAAAAAACGAAAACAACTGCATTTCACAATAAAATCATATTATAATTATCCGGATAGTCTAGTCAATGAGAGCTCAAAATTGAATTATGATCAAATGAATTGTAATACGTATGATATAGGAACAATTAATTTCAATAGGAACATTGTTTCAATAGTGCCAACTGATGGGAATAATCCTGATTTTAAATCTTTAATAGACTTCTTGATTTATAAATTGCAAGAATTAGAATTGACTCCGTTTGACTTTAAAACATAAAGGGTTTCCATCTCACTTCAATTTTTTCGTGTACCGTGAACAAAATATAATCGCTATCTTTGAAACAAAAAATTTACTTTGGAGCGAACATTTCCATTGTAAAGGATTATTCTAAGATTGTGAACAGTAAAAGAGGAAATTTACAAATTGGAAATTTTATTAGAAAAGAAAAGAATGAAATACAATTTTGATGAAGTGATCGACAGGAGGAATACCTCTTGTGTGAAATTTGATGCGGTTTCGGAACGTTTGGGAAGAAACGATTTCATCCCGCTATGGGTTGCCGATATGGATTTTCTTTCTCCTCCTTGCGTTATCGAAGCATTGAAAAAACGGGTCGAACATGGTATTTTCGGTTATACTTTTCCGTCGCCGGAGTATTATCGTTCGATTATCGATTGGTTGAAGAAAAGGCATCATTTGACAGTAAAGAAAGAATATCTTACCTTTGTGCCCGGCATAGTGAAAGGGATTGCTTTTGCCATCGACGAATTCACCGAAAAAGGAGACAAGGTGATTATTCAACCTCCTGTTTACCACCCTTTTCGGATTGTAACGGAAGGACTGGAACGACAAGTGGTCAATAATCCGCTCGCTCTTGAAAACGGACGTTACAGAATGGATATAGACGGACTGAAAAAGGCGGTTGCGGAAAATGATTGTAAGGTGTTGATCTTATGCAATCCCCATAATCCGGGAGGGAGAATATGGTCGTCGGAGGAGCTTGCCATAATAGCCGAAATATGTTATGATAAGGACATTTTGGTTATTTCAGATGAAATCCATGCCGATTTGGCTTTACCGGGATACCACCATACTCCGTTTGTTTCCGTATCGGAAAAGGCTGCTCAAAACAGCATCACGTTTATGGCCCCGAGCAAGACGTTTAACATTGCCGGCATCGTGAGTTCGTTTGCGGTAATTCCGAATATCGACATTCGCAAACGTTACGTTGGGTATCTCGAAAAACGTGAACTGAATCAGGGCGATCTTTTTGCTTATACGGCGGCGCAAGCTGCCTATGAAGGTGGGGAAGAATGGCTGGATGAGCTCCTGAAGTATATTAAGGGGAATATCGATTTTGTATCGGATTTTCTGGCAACGCATATTCCGCAAATTAAACCGATGGTTCCTGAAGCATCGTTTCTGGTATGGCTCGATTGTCGGGGATTGGAATTATCGCAAAAAGAGTTGGTGAGTCTTTTTAGGGATAAAGCTCATTTGGTGTTGAACGATGGTACGATGTTTGGGAAGGAAGGTGAAGGATTCATGCGCATGAATGTAGGTTCTCCACGTGCGATAATCGAAAAAGCACTGATCAATTTAAAAAATGCCGTTAATGAATAAACCTGTGGGGTTTATTATTGTTCTAATTAAAATAGAAACAGAAGAAATAAACTCCCAATTATAAATAATTAAATAACCGTTTCAATGAAAATTTCAACAAACAAGTATGTTACATTGACCTACGATTTACATGTAGGCGAAGGCGAAGAACGCGAATTAGTGGAGCAAGCAACCATAAAAAAACCGCTGGAATTTGTTTTTGGCACCCATGCGATGCTTGAAACATTCGAAAATTATCTTGATGGATTGGAAGAAGGCGATCGTTTTAATTTTTCACTCACTCCCGAAGAAGCTTATGGCGAATATGACGAAGATAAAATTATCGATTTACCCAAAACCATCTTTGCAATTGACGGAAAAATTGACGAAGAGGTGTTGTTCGAAGGAAACATGATTCCAATGATGGATGCCGACGGAAACCGACTGATGGGTTCCGTGATATCCATTGAGAATGATGTGGTGACCATGGATTTTAATCATCCGTTGGCAGGTGAAACCATGTTTTTTGAAGGTGAGGTAGTAGGAGTACGTGATGCTACACCTGAGGAAATTGCCGCTTTTTCTACAAATTGCAACTGCGGATCGGACGAGTGTGGCTGTGGTTCTGAGGGTTGTGGATCGGGATGCAATTGTTGAGCAAGGGGTGAATGCCTTTGTGTCTCCGGGGAAAAAATTATCTTTTGTTTTCGTTGAAAAGTAAAAGATGAACACATTTGGAAATATATTCAGGCTGACATCGTTCGGCGAATCACACGGTGAAGCCGTAGGCGGAGTGATCGATGGTTGTCCGCCGGGTATCGAGATGGATATGAAGTTCATTCAGAGTGAGCTCGACAGACGTCGTCCGGGCCAATCCCGTATCACCACATCCAGGAAAGAGTCGGATACGGTGAATTTTCTTTCCGGCATATTTGAAGGAAAAACTACCGGGACGCCCATCGGATTTATTGTAAGAAACGAAAATCCGCATTCATCGGACTACGAAAATCTGAAAGATGTGTTTCGTCCTTCTCATGCCGATTTCACCTATCAACAAAAATATGGTATTCGCGATTACCGCGGAGGAGGCCGTTCCTCCGCGCGTGAAACCATTACGCGTGTTGTGGCCGGCGCCATTGCCAAATTGTATCTGAAAAAATTGAATATCGTTTTTACGGCTTATACTTCTCAAGTAGGGGGAATTATGCTGGATAAAGATTATACGGAATACGATTTCTCTCTGATAGAATCTACGCCGGTGAGGTGTCCTGATCCCGAAAAAGCGTGGCAGATGATCGATCTTATCCAGGAGGTCCGTGCTAAAGGCGATACGATTGGAGGTGTGGTGAGCTGTGTAATCAAAGGTGTTCCCGTTGGTTTAGGCGAGCCTGTGTACGGAAAATTGCATGCGGCGTTAGGTGCTGCCATGCTGAGTATCAATGCCGTGAAGGGTTTTGAGTATGGCGATGGTTTCGATGTGAATCATAGAGGTTCTGAGGTGAACGATGTCTTTTTTAACGATAACGGTCGTATCACGACGCGGACCAATCATTCGGGCGGCATTCAGGGAGGAATATCCAACGGACAGGATATTTATTTTCGTGTGGCTTTCAAACCTGTGGCTACCATTCTTATGGAACAGCAAACGGTGGATATCGAAGGCAACGAAACCATCATAAAAGCTCGTGGAAGGCATGATCCGTGTGTTGTGCCACGTGCCGTTCCTATTGTGGAGGCCATGGCGGCTATTACTATCATGGATTACTATTTACTTTCGAAAGCCAAGTAGGATGGAATCGCGTTGCCGGTTGCCACGTATGATATGAAATAAAAAAAGTATCCGTATTTGCGGATACTTTTTTTGGATATTGAAAAAAGTGAGAAAATTATTCGGCTGCCGGTTCCTCTTTTTTTTCTTCAGCTGCCGGTTTTTCGGAAGCAGGCTCTATTGTAGCCGATTCTTCAGCAACAGGAGCGGGTTCAGGAGCATTAGCTGCTTCCATTTCGGCTTTTTTCTTGGCTAAAGCCTTGGCTTTTTCTTCGTTTATCTTTTTCTCTGCTTCAAAGCGGGCTTTTTCTTCGGCACGTTGTTTTTCTTCATCCTTGTTTTTTAAGGATTCGAATGTTTTTTCTTTTTTCGTTTTCCATTCAAGGAATCTTTTTTCTGCCTCTTCCTCCGAAAAAGCACCTTTCGCTACACCACCCAGAAGGTGTTTTTTCATCAATACGCCTTCTTTCGATAAGATATTGCGAACGGTATCTGTGGGTTGGGCACCTGTTTGCAGCCAATACAAAGCTCTGTCGAAATTCAAAGTGATTGTAGCAGGATGAGTGTTCGGATCATATGAACCTATCCTTTCTATATACTTTCCATCCCGTGGAGCCCTGCTATCTGCAACGACAATGTGATAGAACGCGTGATGTTTGCGTCCGTGTCTTTGTAAGCGCAGTTTTGTTGCCATTTAGTAATTTTTTAAATTAAATATGTTAGACATTTTTTGAATTTAGGCTGCAAAGTTATGCAAACTTTTCGGATAAATGAAGTTTTTTGTTGCATTTACGAGTTGAATCTGCGTATCTTTGCATAATTTACAAAAAGAAGAAAGCAAGGCACTGTTTTTTGAATAGTGAACATTTTAGGAAAAGGGAAGCAGGGTTTGCTGCATTTTTCGACATAAAAATTTTTTAGGAGAATAGTAATGATGAATAGAATTATTCGATTAATTAAAATCTACCTTTTATTTATATTGGTTTTTCTTTTGCAGAAGCCGCTTTTTATGTTGTATTATCACAATTTGTATCACGATGTGTCGTTTATCGATTTTGTTCGTGTACTGGTCAACGGATTAAAGTTGGATGCTTCTATGGCGGGTTATTTAACCCTTTTGCCGGGATTTTTTCTGATTGCCTCGGAATGGGTGCCGTCTTCTGTCATCGAAAAGATTTTTAAGGGTTACTTTGCTCTTGTGGCATTGCTTATCTCTATCATTTTTGTTGCGGATATTGCTTTGTATGGCTACTGGGGATTTCGGTTGGATGCTACGGCTCTTTTCTATATGAAATGGCCGAAGGATGCTATGGCTAGCGTAAATGTTTTTACCGTTATTATTGGAATTGCGGTTATTGTGGGAATATCGGTTCTGCTGTATTATGTGTTTTCCCGCGCAATATTGCGGAACAAATGCAGTGAAAGGCAAATCGAAAATCGTTTTTTGACGGTTTTCCCTCTCCTTTTGCTTATCGCAGCACTTTTTATCCCCATTCGTGGAGGATTTGAAGTTTCAACCATGAACACAGGTAAAGTGTATTTTAGCTCGCGAATCAATTTGAATCATGCGGCTGTCAATCCCATGTTCAGTTTTATGGAATCTCTTTTTAAGGAACAGAATTTCGAAAAACAATATCGTTTCCTGAGCGAAGAAGAAGCCAGAGAGGAATTTAAAAAATTGGTGGAACAACCTTCCGACAAATCGATTCCTGTTTTATTCGATACAACGCGTCCCAATATCATTATGATTGTTTTGGAAAGTTTCGGGTCGAAGGTGGTGGAACCTCTTGGAGGAATCCCGGGAATAGCCACCCGTTTGAATCGGTATTGCGAAGAGGGAATTTTGTTTACGAATTTTTATGCAAACAGTTTTAGAACTGATCGCGGGTTAGTGTCTATTTTTAGTGGTTATCCTGCGCAACCCACTACTTCCATCATGAAGTATCCCCGTAAAAGCCAAACCTTGCCTTCCATCACCAAAACATTGAAACAAAACGGCTATTCCACTACCTATTATTATGGAGGGGATGCTGATTTTACCAATATGCGTTCGTATTTGGTTTCGCAGGGAATCAGTGATCTCGTTACCGAACAGGATTTTCCTGCCAAAGACCGAACCACCAAATGGGGGGTGCATGATCATATTGTGTTTCAACGTTTTTTGGCGGATCTGCAAAAACCGCAACAAGAGCCTTTTATAAAAATTATGCAGACGTTGAGCAGTCATGAGCCATTTGATGTGCCTTTTCACAAAAGCAATGATCTTTATTTGAATTCCGTACAATATACGGATAGTTGTTTGGGCGAATTTATTGAAGGATTTAAGAAGACGAAATATTGGGCAAATTCGATCATTGTGTTGGTGCCCGACCATGCCATGCATTATCCGTCGTCCATCGATATTCGTTCTATCGAACGTTACCGGATACCTTTTCTCATCTTGGGAGGTGCTGTAAAAGCACCGGGGAAAATTGATGCCTATGCTTCACAAATCGATATTGCTGCTACGCTGCTGCACCAATTTCAAATTCCTCATTCGGAATTTACTTTCAGTAAAAATATCGTGAATCCCGATTCCCCTCATTTTGCTTTTTATACTTTTCCAAACGGATTTGGGTTTTTAACCTTGGAAAATCATTATGTATATGATTGTGCTTCACAATCGGTTGTGGTAAATGAAGGGAATGAATCGGAAAACCGAAAAAAAGGAGAAGCCTATCTTCAAATTCTTTATGATGATCTGGCGAGCAGGTAAAACAACATGCTTTTCTCGAAAGAGGACTTTTATGTTTTAAAACTTAATAATTATGTCATATTTTTGTAACAACTTTGTAACATAAGTGTTATATTTTTGTAACCGAAATAAAACGGATTTTTAAGTGGATGAAGAAAAAATTGCTGTTGTTTTCTGTGGTTTGTTTGGCGTTATTTTCTTGCAGCGGGAGCAAGGACAAGAGCAAAAGGTCGATAGGGGTTACGCTTTCGGGAGCAGGTGCTACTTTTCCTTATCCTTTTTATAGTATAGTTTTTAGGGATTACATGCGTAAGCATCCCGGGGTAACAATCAATTACGGAGCTATTGGCAGCGGAGGAGGAATTCGCAGTTTGCGCGATAAATCGGTAGATTTTGGTGCCAGCGATGCGTTTTTAAACGAAAAAGAAATTGCCTCCATGGGTGCCGAAGTTGTTCATATTCCCACTTGCATGGGTGGTGTGGCGTTGTCTTACACGCTTAGAGGAGTGGATAGCCTGCGACTCACAGGTGAATTGGTTGCCGATATTTTTATGGGAGAAATTACCCGATGGAGTGATCCGCGGATTGCCGCCGAAAATCCGGGCATTTCTCTTCCCGATGTAGAGATAACGCCGGTGTACCGTTCGGATGGAAGTGGAACCACATTTGTTTTTTCGGATTATCTGAGTAAAGTAAGTCCGAAATGGAATAAGATAATGGGCAAAGGAAAAGCATTGAAGTGGAACGCCGGACTCGCAGCGAAAGGAAATCCCGGAGTGGCAAGTGTGGTGCAACTGACGGAAGGAGCCATCGGGTATATCGGATCGGAATATGCCTTTACGCTGCAAATGCCGTCGGCCATTATTAAAAACAAAGCCGGCAATTACGTGAAGGCTTCATTGAAAACCATTGCGGCTGCAGCAGAAACCGATTTGCCCGACGATATGAAACTTACGCTTACCGATATGCCGCACCCCGATGCATATCCCATCAGCCTGATGACGTGGTTGCTGGTTTACCGGGATCAGGCTTATGGCGGGCATTCAAGGCAAGAGGCCGAAGTGCTGGTCGATTTACTGAATTATATTATCGGACCGGAAGGACAGCAATTGGCGGAACAGGTGAATTTTGTGCCTCTGCCTTTTCAGGCCGTGCAAAAGACACAACGCCTTATTAACCATATTCATTTTGCAGGAGAGCGAATATCGACGGTTCCCGATCCGGAAATAGCTGTAGTTAAATTTTTATCGACAGATACCGTAACCGATCATCAAAGAACGGTACGCTATGAAAAATGATTACGAATGAAAGATAGGGTTTTTAAAGGATTGCTTTTTGCTGCTGCCTTGATCATTTTGATGTTGACGGCAGGGATTATTTATGTTTTGATAAAGAATTCGTTAGATGTTTTTCAAACGTATGGTTTTTTTGGCTTTATATTTAATGCAGAATGGGATCCTCGCTCCGATTCAGAAGAATATGGTGCGTGGTCTTTTATAATCGGAACCCTTTTCACGGCTTTTTTTGCGCTATTGCTTTGTATCCCTTTTTCTTTGCCGGTAGCGTTGTTCAACGGTGAATACTTCAAAGGTCGGAAGATATCGTCTGTTGTAGGTTCGGTAGTCGACTTGCTTGCCGGTATTCCTTCTATTGTATACGGCTTATGGGGATTTTATACGTTACGTCCGGTTGTTATTCAGTTGGGCGTCAATGCATCGGGTTTCGGAATTTTTCTTGCTTCGGTAGTATTGGCCATCATGATTATTCCGTATGCTTCATCGTTGAGTGCCGAATTTTTGTCGATGATTCCCGATACGGTGAAAGAGGGGGCATACAGTTTAGGGGCCACGCGGGCAGAAACGATTTGGCATGTAAGCCTGCCAATGGCAAGTTCGGGCATTGTTGCTGCGTATATCCTTGCCTTAGGAAGAGCTTTAGGCGAAACAATGGCTGTGACCATGCTTATCGGTAACACCACTAATGTGCCCTCTTCGTTGCGTGATACCGGAAACACGATGGCAAGCGTTATCGCCAATCAGTTTGGCGAAGCCGACGGGTTAAAGTTGAGTGCTCTTATCGGGATTGGCTTGTTGTTGTTTGTTATAACGGCAATAATTAATCTGATAGCCAAATTTATCATGAAAAAATTAGCAGCCGGATGAAAGATAAGGATAGGGATAAGATGATGTGGTCGAACATAAAGAAACGGTCAGCCAAAGATAAAATCGTTTTTGGAGCCATTTGTTTCTTTTCGTTCCTTTCTATGATTCCGTTGTTTCTCATTATTTGGGAAGTGGTATCGAAAGGATATAAAAATTTCAATTGGCGTTTGTTTACACAGGTTGCACCTTCTTCAATGGACGCTTTGATTGCGAAAATGAGCGGCGAACCCATTCCGGGAGGTATTCTCAATGGCATCACCGGAACTTTTCTTATTGTGGGGCTGGCAGTTTTATTTACGGTTCCGTTGGGATTGTTCGTCGGCATTTATCTTTCGGAGCATCGCGACAACAAGTTTGCACAAACCGTGAGTTACCTCACCGATTTGCTGCAGGGTATGCCCTCCATCGTTATCGGTATCATTGCATACATATGGGTGGTGAAACCACTGGGAAGTTATTCGGCATTAGCCGGGAGTGTGGCTCTTACCATTATGATGTTGCCCATGGTAGTGCGCTCGACAGAAGAGACCCTGAAAATGCTTCCTCATTCGTTGAAAGAAGCCGGATTGGCATTAGGTGCATCTTATACTGATGTGATTTTTAAAGTTATGGTACCATCCGGATTCGGGGGAATTTTTACGGGGATTTTGCTGGCTGTTTCGCGTGTCATGGGCGAAACGGCGCCTCTTATGCTGACGGCACTGGGCGCTTCGGTGGTCAACTGGAATATTTTGGAACCTACCGCCGCCATTCCTCTGTTGATTTGGGATTTTTATAATGATCCCAATTTGGTCGATATCATTTGGTCTGCTTCGTTGTTGCTCTTAATCGTGATATTTTTGCTAAACTGGCTCGCTAAAATTGTTGCACGCAAATGGAAAATATAACGGAAAATCGATTGAACAATCAAGAAGATAATTCGGGTAATGAACCCATATTGGTGTTGAAGGAGGTATCCGTATCGTACGCACCCGGGAAAAAGGCAGTCGATAATGTTTCTGCCGATATTTATCCCAATACCATTACGGCCATCATGGGACCTTCGGGTTGTGGCAAAAGTACTCTCTTGAGGGCTATCAACCGAATGCATGATCTTTATCCCAATATCGTGACCAGCGGCGATATTTATCTGAAAGGGAAAAATATTATGAAAATGAACCCGATGGAGGTACGTCGAATGGCCGGTATGGTTTTTCAAACTCCCAACCCTTTCCCAACCATGAGTATTTACGACAATGTGTTGGCGGGTTATCGACTTAACGGCATCAAACTGAAGAAGAATGAAAAAGATGAAATTGTACGTAAAAGTCTTACGGCTGTAGCCTTGTGGGATGAAGTGAAGGATGTGATGAACCGGCGCGGATCGTTTCTTTCCGGGGGGCAGCAACAGCGACTATGCATTGCTCGTGCATTGGCACTGAAACCTGAAGTCTTGCTTATGGATGAACCTACCTCCGCACTTGACCCGGTTTCTACCAATAAAATTGAAGAATTGCTGTTGGAACTCAAAAAGAATTTTACTATTCTTATTGTTACACACAACATGTCGCAGGCGGCCCGTATATCGGACAACTCCATGTTTATGTATCTTGGCGATTTGGTTGAATACGCTCCTACAAAGCAGATGTTTACCAAACCTAAAAACAAGAAAACCGAAGAATATCTTACCGGCATTTTCGGATAAAAATATGGAGAGTATACCTGTTTTCTGAATTATTCTATTAATTTTACGTTTTGAGACTGAATACGATAAAATCTAACTATGTCAATGGATGCTTTTAACGATAACTTTGGCCTATCCAATTCTTCGATTAAAGAAAAATATTTGGAGGAGTTGCAAAGCGATTTCCGGATTCTTTCGGAGATTGTGCTCAATCAGATTGCGCTAACGCAAAAATTGCTGGAAAATAATCTCGACGAGGAGACATTGGTGGAAATATCGAGAAACGAAAAATTAATCGATTCGCTGGATCTTACCATCAGGGAAAAAGTAATTAATGCCATTATTCTTTTTACGCCACGTGCCACTGATCTCAGAAAAATCATGGCTTATCACGATATCACCATTTCCATGGAAAGGGTGGGCGACCAGATTCTGAATGTTGCGGGATTTTTGAAGAAAACCGATCTTACCATTGATGGATTTGAAAATTATCGGGAACATTTGGACAAAATGCTGATATATGCAGTCAATATGTTGAAAAATGCCATTTTTTCTTTTACCGGCTTAAGTCACGAATTAGCATATGAAACTATTCAGATGGACGACAAAGTGGATAAGTGGGATAAAAAAATGGAAAAACGTCTTGCTGATGAATTCAAGGACAGGGTGCTCAGCCATCAAGCACTGATGAATATCATGAGTATTACTGCCATTTCGTATAACATCGAGCGGATAGCCGATATGGCAGTTAATATGGCCGAAGCTGCTATCTATCTCGTGGAGGGTAAGGATATACGGCATAAAAAAATGGAAGAAAAAAAACCCCCCATGCATTCTTAAAATAACGAATACCCTTCAATTTGACGGATTATGGAGGCAATGCAAGGAAAAATTTTAGTCGTTGATGACGAAAAAGATATTTGCGATATTCTGCAATTTAATCTCGAGAACGAAGGATTCGAGGTCGATGTGGCATATTCGGGTGAGGAAGCCCTTCAGAAGTTAGCCGACAGTAGCCACAGCCTGGTTATATTGGATGTGATGATGGAAGGTATGTCGGGTTTTAAAATGGCAGAAAAGGTGCGAAAAGAGGGTAATCCGGTTCCCATCATTTTTTTAACGGCAAAAAATGCTGAAAACGACATGCTTAAAGGGTTTTCGTTGGGAGGAGACGATTATATTACCAAACCCTTTTCGGTGAAAGAGGTGCTTGCAAGAGTTGGGGCCGTCTTAAAGCGAACGAAAATGATTCAGCCATCATTCCGAAAATGGGTATATGGAGACTTGGTTATCGATATGATTTCCAATCGGGTAACTATCAGAGACGAAGAAGTGCCCTTTACGAAAAAGGAATTTGAGATCTTGGTGTTATTGGCTCAATCGGCGCCACATATTCTCACGCGCGCCGAAATTCTCAATAAGGTTTGGAGTGATAACGAATTTGTGTTGGATAGAACAGTGGATGTGCACATTACCCGTTTGCGTAAAAAATTGGGCGATTATGCTTCGCTTATTCAGAACCGGTCGGGATTTGGTTATTATTTGAATACGGATTTAAAAGTCGAAAAATGAAATTTACACTTTCGTACCGAAAAAAAATTTTTATCTATTTTTCCGTCATCATTGCCGTTTTTACGGTAGGGATTATCGCTTTTGAGCAAAACCGACTTAGACGCGAGAGAACGGCAAATCTGGAAAATATTATGGATGTTTATGCCGAAACGGTTCATCGCTATATTTCCGAAAATCGCCTGTACGAAAAAGATAGCCTTTCGGCTCTAAGTGAGTTGCTTTCTTATTTGCCGGATGATGGGGTCAGATTAACCGTTATCGATTGGCAGGGAAATGTATTGTATGATAACACCTTGCTTGCCGACACGATGGAAAATCACCTGCAGAGGCCGGAAATTCAAAAGGCAATTCTGCGACAGAGTGGTACGCATGTGCGTGTTTCGTCGACCAACAACGTGAAATATATGTATTATGCCAAAAAATACGAAGAAGGGTATTTCGTACGCGTGGCTTTGCCTTACGATATAAAAGTAAAACCTGTTCTCAGTGCCAAAGACAGTTTTGTGTATTATGTTTTGCTCTTTTTTATAGTGTGTGTGTTGATGATGAACTATTTTGCCAATCGGTTTTCAAAATCGATTAAGGAGTTGAGGGAATTTTCATTACAGCTGAAGAGCGGACAACCGATAAGTCGGCCCATGAATTATATGGACGATGAAATTGGGGAGATCAGTGCCGATATTATCGAAAATTATAACCTTTTACAGCAGAATCGGAAGCAATTGGCCTTGGAACGCGAAAAATTGCTGCAACATTTTCAATATTCTGAAGAAGGGATTGCAATTTTTTCAAGCGATCGTAAAAAAATATATGCTAATCCGCATTTTTTACAATACCTCAACGTGATTGCCGATACAACAGTATTGGATGCTGAAAAAGTGTTTACGGATCCTCATTTTAGCGATGTTGTGCGTTTTTTGGAAATCAAACCGCGAAAAGAAAATATTTATACCAAACGTATCGAAAAAAGCGGCAAACAGTTTAATGTCCGGGTAATTGTTTTTGATGACGAAAGTTTCGAAATCTATATTGCTGACGTAACCAAACAGGAAAAAACCCGTCTGTTGAAGCAGGAAATGACCAATAATATTGCACATGAACTGCGTACCCCTGTTACAGCTATCAGAGGCTATATCGAAACGTTGCTTACCTTAGACGATACCGATGTGGAGCGAAGACGAAATTTTTTGGAGCGTGCTTATGCACAAACCATGCGTTTGTCGGAACTGATTCAGGATATTACCCTATTGACGAAAATAGAAGAAGCGCCTGATCGTTTCGAATGGGAACCGGTGAACATTAAACAACTGCTGGAAGAGCTTGCTTCAGATTTGAAAGAACGGTTTAAAGAGAAAAACGATCCTTTCGTTATCGATGTGGGTGATGAGGTAACCGTAAACGGAAACCGTACCTTGCTTTATTCCATTTTTCGCAATTTGGCGGAAAATTCATTAATTCATGGCGGAGAGAATATCGAAATAGGTGTACGTTGTTATGCTATAACCGAGGATGCCTTGTACTTTGAGTTTTATGACACCGGTGTCGGAGTAGATGAACACCACCTGAGGCGTATTTTTGAACGATTTTATCGGGTTAATGAGGGGCGTACACGTAATACAGGAGGTTCAGGTTTAGGTTTGTCTATTGTAAAAAATGCCGTGTTGTTTCATCATGGTAGCATTGTAGCAAAAAATCGTCCGGGAGGAGGTTTAATGTTTCTCATCACTTTCCCCCGCTTCAACCAAAAGAACAGTAGATCAGAAGAAATATGAAATACGTAGGAGCACATGTCAGTGCAGCAGGAGGAGTAGAAAATGTCCCTTTCAATGCTCATGCAATCGGAGCGAAGGCCTTTGCCTTTTTCACAAAAAATCAGCGACAATGGTTTGCTGCTCCCTATACCGAACAAAATATCGAGCTTTTTAAGACGCGTTGTGAAGAATTCGGATATTCTCCCGATTGCATTCTTCCGCATGACAGTTACCTGATAAACTTGGGTCATCCTCAAGAAGAGGGGTTAAACAAATCGCGTACGGCTTTTTTCGATGAAATGAAACGTTGCGAACAACTTGGATTGAATCGCTTTAATTTTCATCCCGGCAGTCATCTCAATCTGATATCGGAGGAAGCTTGTTTGAACCGAATTGCCGAATCTGTCAATCTGGCGCTGGAAAAAACCTCCGGCGTTACGGCGGTCATCGAAAATACGGCAGGACAAGGAACCAATGTGGGTTATCGGTTCGAACACTTGGCATATATCATTGACAAGGTGGAGGATAAAACCCGGGTAGGGGTTTGTATCGACACAGCTCATACGTTGGCAGCCGGTTACGAGATTCGCAACAAAGAAGATTACGAAGCTACGTTTCAAAAGTTCGATGCAATTGTCGGTTTTCACTATCTTCGTGGAATGCACATCAACGATTCCAAAAAGGAGGTTGCTTCGCGTGTCGATCGGCACGACAATATCGGGGAAGGAATCATGGGTATGGACCTTTTTCGGTTTATCATGAATGATCCGCGTTTCGAGAATATGCCGCTCATCCTCGAAACACCGGACGAAACGTTGTGGCCTCAAGAAATACAATTGCTCTATTCACTCATACACTGATTGATAATTTCGAAGAGTTATGTATTATGTCATGCCTGTTGTTTTTTTGCTGGGCATCGTAGCCATTGCTTTAGAAGACATCATCAAGATAAATAAATCGGCTACGGCTCTTTTCATGTGCGTTGTCCTTTGGCTGATGCTTATGTTTGATGGGCAAAATATTTTGGTAGAAAGGCATAATCCGCTTTTTTATCAATTTGTTCAGCAAATGGGTATATCCAATCTTCCTCTTAGAGATCAGATCAACACGTATTTAACGGAGAGTGCTTTTGTTCCTCATTTGGGTGATGTGGCAGAGACGTTATTTTTTGTCATGTGCTCCATGTTGATTGTCAGCATAGTAGATAAACATGGAGGATTTGCGGCGGTTGCTACTTATCTGAAAACATCGGACAAACGCCGTTTGCTTTGGTCCATTGGTTTGTCTTCTTTTTTCTTTTCCGCATTACTGGATAATTTGGCTGCGGCTATTGTATTGATTGCCGTGTTGCGAAAGCTGGTACCTGATCGCACCGATCGAATGAAATATGCCTCCATTATTGTGATTGCGGCAAATGCCGGTGGTTCGTGGTCACCTATTGGAGATGTTACCACACTGTTATTGTGGACAGGCGGAAACATTAGCGCAGGGCATCAGATAACTCATGTATTTTTACCTGCCTTTGTAAATTTGCTTGTTCCTTTGACAATTGCCCATTTTTGGTTATTCAAAAAAGGTAAAACACTGAGGATAGAAAGTGCATTGACAAAAGAAGACGAATATGTGCGATTGATACCGATGAAGTCGAGGGTGATTATTTTTCTAATCGGTTTTTTGTCGTTGGCATTGGTTCCCGTTTTTCAGATGTTGACCCATCTTCCTGCTTTTATGTGTGTGTTGTTAGGTTTGGTATTTCTATGGATTTATACGGATTCGATGTATGGTGAAATAAATTACATTGAAGATTCGGACAAGTTGAGGATTTCAAAACTTTTTCAGACGGTTGATCTTCCTACCATTTTCTTTTTTCTCGGCATACTGATGTCTGTGGCAGCTTTGCAAACGGGAGGGCAATTGAGTATGTTTGCCGATGTTCTTTCTTCGACTTTCAAACAACCCTATCTCATCAGTTTTCTTATAGGAGCAGTTTCTTCGGTAGTTGATAATGTGGCACTTGTGGCTGCAACCATGGGAATGTATCCCGTTGTGGAGGCTTCTGCTTCGATAACTCCATATCTGCAGGCTTTCGTGGCTGATGGCGGATTTTGGACGTTTCTTGCTTATTGTGCTGTTACAGGAGGCAGTATTTTTATTATTGGTTCGGCTACCGGCGTTACGGTGATGGGACTCGAAAAAATAAGTTTCGGATATTATTTCAAGAGATTTACGCCATTGGCTTTGCTTGGGTATATTGCCGGTGCAGCGGTGTTTATCTTGCTTGGGTGATAATAAAAAACGCATCGGAATTTCCCCCGATGCGTTTTTTTATTATCGTTTGTTACGATTAATCCAATACAATTTCATCGACAAAAATAAAAGCCCTGTTTCCTTTTCCCGGATGCCATGCCGGAATGATGGAAGGTTTAACCGTAACTTTGAAATATCGGGCAGTCACCGGATCAAAGGTCAGTGTGTGTGTTACTACATCTGACCAGTTTTCCATCTTGGCATCGATATATTTTTCACTTTTTACGGTAGTGAAAACAGAATCGTTGTTCGATGAAGCAATCGTTATTTCTGATGCGTCGAATACCCAGTCGCCGGTCACAACGGCATTTCTGATTTCTGCCTTGGATATGCCGGTGGGTTCAAGCATATCGATAACGGCAATCAGATCTTCGTTCTGAAATCCCATCCATCTGCCGGTTTTGTAGTTTGAACTTTTTCCGAACAAGCCGTCCACCAACATGCCCGGACCGCTGAAAGCATAATTGGGTGCCGGTTGGGTAAGCAACACAATGGGTTTGAAAGTGGATTTGCTTACCTTTACTTTTTCATGAAATATTTTACTGTTTTTCCCATTTTCGCGAATGGCTACCGCTTTAATTTCGGCATCTCCCTTTATCGTAAAACTACCTTCGTACAGGGTAGATGAAGTGGTCGGTTCTTCTCCGTTCAAGGTATAATAGATGGGAGCATCGTCAATGGTCGATAATTCCACATTGAGTGCATTGGTTTCGAAATTGGGCATTAATTTGGCTTGAATGTCAAAAACGTGAGTTGCATAATGGTATCCCAATTTGTCGTACAAAGCGAGCAGACGTGGTAATCTTTTCAAAAATTCTTCGTAGTTTTTCTTTTCGGGCTGCAGCCACTGCACTTCGCAAAGTGCAGCAATGCGTGGCATGACCATGTACTCTACATGTTCGGGCGTTTTGATATATTCCGTCCACAGATTGGCTTGTGGTCCCAAAATATGTTTTTTCTGTTCAGGTGTCAATACTTCCGGAACGGGTTCGAAACTATACACTTTTTCAATGGGAACGTATCCGCCAATGGAAAGCGGTTCGTTTTCGATATCTTGCGTTTGATAATAGTCGAAATAGCAATATGAGGTGGGTGTCATAATGACATCATGATTCATCTGAGCAGCAAGAATACCTCCTTCCATCCCGCGCCAAGACATCACAGTGGCATTGGGCGCAAGTTCGCCTTCCAAAATTTCATCCCAGCCAATGATGTTTCTTCCGTGATCGTTGAGAAACTTCTCAATACGGGCAGTTACATAGCTTTGGAGGTAATGTTCGGCTGTGTGCTTGCTGTCGTCTTTCAGCCCCAGTTCTTTGATGCGTCGTTGACAATCCGGACATTTTTCCCAGCGGACTTTAGGACATTCATCACCTCCGATATGAATGTATTTCGAAGGGAAAAGTTCCATTACTTCACTGAGAACACCTTCCAAAAATTCAAAGGTAGCCTCTTTTCCCGGGCAAAGCACATCTTCGAAAACACCCCATTCCTTTGCCACTTCGTATGGTCCACCCGTGCATCCGAGTTCGGGATAGGCAGCTAGGGCAGATAGCATATGTCCCGGCAGATCAATTTCGGGAATAATGGTGATGTAGCGTTCTTCGGCATATTTTACGATATCGCTGATTTCATCTTGTGTATAAAATCCGCCGTGTGGCTTGCCGTCATATTTTCCCGTATTTTTCCCGATAACGGTTTCTTTTCTGAATGCACCGATTTCGGTGAGTTTGGGGAATTTTTTGATTTCTATTCTCCATCCCTGATCATCGGTGAGATGCCAATGAAATCGGTTGATGTTGTGCAAAGCCAGCATGTCGATGTATTTTTTTACGAAATCGGCCGGTTCGAAATGACGCGCAACATCGAGCATCATTCCCCGGTAGCCAAATCTCGGCTGATCGTTGATGATGACTTGCGGATACATCACCGATATATTTTCGCCCACAGGCGTTGCTTTTCGCAACGTTTGGATGCCGTAGAAGACCCCTGCTTCACTCGATCCCGTGATAGTGATGGTATTCTCGTTCACCTCAATTCGATAAGCTTCGGGATTTTCGTTTACCGCATCTAATGCCAGGATTACGGCATTTTTTTGCGGAGCTGTGGTGGTTATTTCCGGTTTGATGCCGGTAGAAATTTCCAAATACGCTGCCAGAAATTGCGCATTGCGCTGCATTTTTTCGTTTTCTTGCGGAAAAACGATTTTTGTGGCTTTCGATAACGTAAAAGGCGTCCCATTTTCTGTGGTTATTTCAGCGGGCAGAGGCACGACCTGATAATTGGCCTCTCGCATTTCTTTTTTTCCGGAACAGGAGAATAAAAGTCCTGCCGTTGCTAATGAAATAATGAAACAGCTGATTTTTTTCATGTCATTTAAATATTTAGTTATTTTAGCAAATATCGTTTCGATGTCGGTTTCTATTGTTTATCCTTCCTGCAATAAACTTTTTAAGGCTTTTTCTACACGCAATGCGCTCGTGATTTCCTGGGCATATTCGTCTATCGCGCTTGTTGTGCTTCCCATAGAGAGCGAGGGGTTACGATAGATCATGTTGCTTTCAACCTTTTCGCGTACCGATAAATGAAATTCTTTCGCTCCCGTTTCACGGGCAATTTTTGCGATATTATATTCATTGATGCCGCTGCCCGGCATAATGATGATTCGCTCGCCGGCCTGTCGAACCAATTGCTTTATCAGGGTAATACCCTGTTCGGCTTTTGGTTGCTGTCCCGAAGTAAGCAATCTGTCGCACCCCAAAGATATAATATTTTCCAGACTTTCAAAAGGATCTCGGCTCATATCGAAAGCCCTGTGAAAGGTAACGCTCATCCCTTCTGCTGCATCGATCAGTTCACGATTTCGTTGCATGTCGATGTCGCCTTGGGGGGTAAGGCAGCCAATCACCACACCGTCGGCATGCAGTTTTTTGGCCGCTTCGATATCGTTGAGCATGATTTTGTGTTCCAAAGGGGAATAAAGAAAATCGCCACCCCGGGGGCGAATGATCACGTGGAGTTTGATGTTCAGTAATTCACGCGCCAAGGCAATGGTTGCATAAGAGGGAGTAGTTCCGCCTTCGGGAATGGAAGCACAGAGTTCAACCCGATACGCTCCGCCTTTTTGGGCTTGCAGACAACTGGCAACGGAATTGGCACATATTTCCAGTTTATAATTCATCTTTTGCAGGCATTTCTTATTGATATACGGGATATCAAAAGATAATGCAAAGATAATTTTTGTGTACCGATAAACCAAAACGAACCGATGGTTCTTTTTTAGTGTGTTGCTGTATACCAGCTTGTTTTTGTCTTATCGATGCTTACCCGTGGGTTATCACTTGGGTCGGAGGTTGTGATTCCGGAATAGACGTTGATTGGCAAAACTCCTTTACTTTTCGTGTAAAATTCGGTTGTATGTTTTTTGTAGGGAATCATGCGATTTAGCTGTTCTTCGAATTCCATCAACAATTGCTCATCTGTACACAAATGCGCAACATAATCGCCAAAATCGTAAAATAAGGGTGGTTCATAGCCATCCATCCGTTGTAACGAATTGAGTTGAGCAGCATCAAAGGTATAACGACTGTTTATTTCTTTCATGAGGGATGCAGTAAAATCTAGTTCGGAGCAATCGGTTACGGCTAATGTTCCATAGGGTGCTTCATCATTGGTAGAATAGAATGAATAAAAGCCGTCGCAGACCGCTTCATAATCGGTTTTCCCCAACAGGTATTCTCCTACAACAGCATAAGGCATGCCATACGCCATTATTTCGGTAGGGGAAGCGATCAGATAGTTGGTCACATTTCGCAGTTCATAAGCGACCTCTACCGATGACATGTAGCAATTATCAAAAAGAATGTATTCCATTTTTTTTATTCCCGCCATTGTGATGCCGTTTGCCAATGAGGTAATATCGGTTTGATAATTGGTGGTTGTTCCCCCAAAGTAACGGGTGTGAAATGCTCCTTCATATTCCCAGTAATTTTTAAAGGATGATACGGATGTGGATAATGCTCTTATTCCTATTGTTGGGTAAGTCGGGTAAACAGGAAGCCAGCCCATGCCATGACCTCCGATAATCATAGCGTAGGTGAGTGCCGGTGCAACACTTTTCATGTCACTCAAAATGGAGGCAATACCTTCAACGGTAGTAAAAGAAGGATTAACATAATTTTTCAGGGTATCATGTTTGCATATGCCATTTTTACAGGTTATTTCATACAACGTAGCTTGAGTTGAACTAGTCGACATAAATACGACTACTTTTTCGTTGTTCAATCCGTTTTTGCTGATTGCTTTTTCCAGATCCGCTATGTTTGTCTTGAAAGCTTTTGTTAAAGTCATATCGGCCGGCCAAGGCAGATACATCAATAACGTCTTTTGGTTTGGCAGTTCCACTTCTTCCTTCACGCAGGACATCAGAAAGAAAGAAAGGACTATTAAACAGATGAAAAACCTTGTCGGCTTTCCGAATGAATTTATTTTGCTCATCCTCCTTATAATTATCCGCAAATTTACAATAAAATTCCTAATGGGAAAGGGTGTTTCGTTTGGCTTATGATGCGTTTTCGATATATTGGTCGAAATTTTTCCGAATAAATTGCCAAATTCCTTTGGCACTCAATATATAACTAAAATATACGGGGTTTTAAAACGATAATGTTCGATAATTTATACCTTTGCAGTTTCAGCATGAAGTAAACAAGATAAAGAACAGGATAGATAGCACAAAATATAAATTAACACATTAAAGAAAATTCAAATGACAGAAAAAATCAGGGAAACGCTTCGTGATTCGAAGAAAGCGCGATGGACTGCTCTTGCACTCGCATCTTTTACGATGATGTGCGGTTATTTTTTTGCAGATGTGATGTCCCCTTTAAAAGGACTTCTTGAAGGACAGATCGGGTGGACGAGTAGCGACTATGGAACATTTACGAGTGCTTACGGGTGGTTCAATGTTTTTCTTTTGATGTTGATTTTCGGTGGGATTATTCTCGACAAGGTAGGTGTTCGGATAACCGGTTTTGGTGCGGCGTTGATTATGGTAATCGGTACGGCAATACAATATTGGGCAATATCGTCAACCACGCTTCAAGGCAGCAGTATATGGGGAATAAAATCACAAGTTTTTTTTGCAAGTATCGGATATGCCACTTTTGCTGTTGGTGTTGAAGTTGCCGGCATTACCGTCACCAAAGTGATCTATAAATGGTTTCAAGGCAAAGAATTGGCATTGGCTATGGGCTTGCAGGTTGCGTTGGCTCGTGTGGGTACAGCCTTTGCACTGGCCTTCTCTGTTCCAATAGCTAAAATAACGGGGGTGGCCGATGTTTCGCGATCGGTACTTGTGGGGTTAATAGCTCTTTGTATAGGGTTACTGGCATTTGTAGTTTACATTTTTATTGACAAGAAGCTCGATCAGTCGATTGCGGATGCCAAACCGGATAATTTGGAAGAAGAAGAATTCAAAATATCGGATATCCGAAAAATTGTGACCAACAAGGGGTGGTGGTTCATCGCTATTCTTTGCGTGTTGTTTTATTCGGCTGTCTTCCCTTTTTTGAAATACGCTACCGATCTTATGGTGAACAAGTTTGGCGTAGAAATGGATTTAGCCGGCCTCATACCCTCTCTTTTGCCTTTCGGCACCATATTGCTAACGCCTTTGTTTGGCAACATATACGACCGAATGGGCAAAGGAGCTTCCATCATGATTTGGGGTTCAGTGTTGCTGATCGTTGTTCATTTGCTGTTTGCCGTTCCGTTTTTGAATAATTGGGCAATTGCTATTTTGCTGGTGATTATGTTAGGTATTGCTTTTTCGCTGGTTCCCTCTGCCATGTGGCCTTCGGTTACGAAAATTGTTCCCGAGAGACAGTTGGGAACAGCTATGGCATTGATTTTTTGGGTACAAAACTGGGGATTAATGGGTGTTCCTCTGCTGATCGGATGGGTATTGGATAAATATTGCATTACCGGGCAGACTGTTCGCGACGGATTAATGGTCAATACCTACGATTATACTCTCCCGATGCTTATTTTCGCCGGATTTGGTTTTTTGGCCGTCCTTTTTGCTTTTCTGTTAAAAATAGAAGACAGAAAAAAAGGATATGGTTTGGAAAAACCGAATTATATACGTTAATAGAGTAAATTAATAATAGGATAATACGCTGAATTCGTTTCCATTATATTTATTCCGAGGAATGAAAACTGTCAAAACGTCATAAAAATTCCGTTGGCAAGAATTTTGACTCTCTTAATTAAGAAAGAAGGAATTAATATAATAAAAAAATTAATTATGAATTTTAACAATTTTACCATTAAAGCACAAGAGGCTGTACAAAAAGCAATTGATTTGGTACAGGCAAATAGTCAGCAAATGATTGAACCGGCACATGTGCTGAAAGGAGTGATGCTGGTAGGAGAGAATGTGACCAATTTTCTGTTTCAGAAGTTGGGGGTAAATATGCGATCGTTAGAAGCAGCGGTCGATAGAGAAATTGAATCTTATCCACGTGTGTCAGGTGGTGAACCGATGTTGAGTCGCGACTCTAATGCGGTATTTCAGAAGGCATCGGATTATGCTGCCAAAATGGGCGATCAGTTTGTTTCTCTTGAACATCTTTTGCTGGCGTTGGTAAGTGAGAAAAGTCCCGCTTCGCAGATTTTGAAGGCTCAGGGTGTTTCTGAAAATCAACTTGAATTGGCAATAAAGGAGCTGAGAAAGGGCGATAAGGTAACCAGCCAGACAGCAGAAGAAACCTATCAGGCATTGAGCAAATATTCGATCAATCTTACCGAGAGAGCCCGAAAAGGCCAGCTCGATCCTGTAATTGGGCGTGATGAAGAGATTCGTCGGGTGTTGCAGATATTGAGTCGCCGTACCAAAAACAATCCTATCCTGATCGGGGAACCGGGAACCGGTAAAACGGCTATTGTAGAGGGATTGGCACATCGTATTGTTCGTGGCGATGTTCCCGAAAACCTGAAAAGCAAACAAATCTTCTCGCTGGATATGGGAGCGTTGATTGCCGGGGCAAAGTATCAGGGCGAATTTGAAGAACGGCTGAAGGCGGTAATTAATGAAGTGGTGAAATCGGAAGGTGAGATCATTTTGTTCATCGATGAAATCCATACGCTGGTGGGAGCAGGAAAAACTTCAGGAGCTATGGATGCTGCCAATATTTTGAAGCCGGCACTGGCTCGTGGTGAATTGCGTGCAATTGGTGCTACCACCCTTGACGAGTATCAAAAGTATTTCGAAAAAGATAAAGCGTTGGAGCGCCGTTTCCAAATTGTGATGGTGGATGAACCGAGCGAGGCCGATGCCATTTCTATCCTGAGGGGTTTGAAAGAAAGGTATGAAAATCATCATAAGGTACGTATTAAAGACGAAGCTATTATCGCTGCCGTACAATTGTCGCACCGGTATATTACCGATCGTTTTTTGCCCGATAAAGCAATCGATTTGATGGATGAAGCAGCAGCCAAACTGAGGATGGAAATGGATTCTGTTCCGGAAGAACTCGATGAAATACAGCGGAAAAGAAAACAACTTGAAATTGAACGCGAAGCAATCAGGCGCGAGAACGATAAAGCGAAAGAAGAACTGCTGACCCGCCAGATTGAAGAGTTGAAGCAGCAAGAAGCTGAGTATAAAGCCAGATGGTTGGCCGAAAAGGAAATCATCGATAAAATTCAGCAAAACAAAGCCGAAATAGAAGAGGCAAAAATTCAGGCCGATATAGCCGAGCGTGAGGGCGATTATGGTAAAGTTGCCGAGTTGCGTTACGGAAAGATAAAGGAAAAAGAAAGGGAAATTGAAGAATTGCAAAAGAAACTTCGAGAGGTTCAAGGAGATCGGCCATTGATTAAAGAGGAAGTAGATGCCGAGGATATTGCCGAAATCGTATCGAAGTGGACGGGGATTCCCGTATCGAAAATGTTGCAAAGCGAACGCGAAAAGTTGCTCTCACTTGAGGATGAGCTCCACAAAAGGGTTATTGGGCAAGATGAGGCAATTAGAGCTGTTGCAGACGCCATTCGTCGAAATCGTGCGGGATTGAGCGATCCCAAACGTCCGATCGGTTCGTTCATCTTTCTTGGAACAACCGGTGTTGGTAAAACCGAATTGGCAAAAGCGCTTGCCGAGTGTCTGTTTGACGATGAGAGCATGATGACGCGTATCGATATGAGCGAATATCAGGAGAAATTCAGTGTTACCCGATTGATCGGCGCACCTCCGGGATATGTGGGTTACGAAGAAGGTGGACAATTGACAGAAGCTATTCGGCGTAAGCCCTATTCGGTAGTACTTTTCGATGAAATCGAAAAAGCGCATCCCGATGTGTTCAATGTATTGCTTCAGGTGCTCGATGACGGACGGTTGACCGATAATAAGGGGAGGGTTGTGAATTTTAAAAACACGATTATTATTATGACCTCCAATATGGGATCTGACTTGATTCGGTCGAATTTTGAACGACTCACCGATTCCAATCGTGAAGAAATCATCGAGCAAACGAAAAATGAGGTGATGGAGTTGTTGAAAACCCGAATTCGTCCCGAGTTTCTGAATCGTGTGGATGAAATCATCATGTTTTCACCGTTAACCCAGAACGAAATCAAACAAATCGTTCGTTTGCAACTCGATAATGTGAAGAAAATGCTCGCCGAAAACAGCAATATCCAATTGGAATATACCGATGAGGCAGTGGAAAGCCTTGCAAAAGAAGGGTACGATCCGCAGTTCGGTGCACGTCCTGTTAAGCGGGTTATTCAACGCAAAATACTCAATCAATTGTCGAAAGATCTCATTGCAGGAACGGTAGATAAAACAAAACCCATCATTATTGATGCAATCGACGATGTGATATTCTTCAAGAACTAGCAAATTTTATCACCCCATTTTGTGTAGTGATTAATACAAAAAAGCCTCGGGAAGTTTATTTCTCGAGGCTTATTGTTTATTTTCCTTTTTTACATCAAAAAAAAGCGATTATCGTTGAAAATGAAAATCAATTGAATAGATTTTCGATACTTTTCAGCGATTTGCTGAGGAAAAATACCACTACCTGATCATACGGTTCGATAAGGGTTTCGCCATCTACCAAAATGGGCTCGCCGTTACGTATGAGTGCTCCGAAAGTAATATCGGGAGGAAGGTTGAGATTCTTAATCAATTTTTTGGTAACTTTTGAATTGGGTTTGGCAATAATTTCGCCAACATTTGCGTTTGCAAAGGTGAGGCACTTAATATTGGAAACATCGGCCTTTAACAGCAGTTCGTATATTTTACTGGCAGCAATCACTTTTTTGTTGATAACCGTTCCGATATCGAAACGCTCGGCCATATTGATATAATCCAGGTTCTCAACTTCGGCAACGGTTTTTCTTACCCCGTATTGTTTTGCCATAAGGCAGGCCAGGATGTTGGCTTCGGAGTTTCCTGTGAGCGAAAGAAAAGCATCGCATTCTGTAATTCCTTCATTTTGAAGCAATTCGGCGTCTCGTCCATCACCCAAAAAGATGCTCACGTTTGACGGCACTTTTTCAAGGAGCATTTCGGCTCGTTCCCTGTCCCGCTCAATAATTTTAATATTCATATGCGAAGGAAGATATTGCACCGTTCGCATAGTGATTCGGCTGCCACCCATAATCATTACATTTTTAACTTCAAACAATCTTTTCCCCAAGAGATCGGGCATTTCATCGAGGTATTTTCGCAAAGTGGTGAAGTATAGAATATCGTTGGGCAGTATCTGATCATTTCCTTTTGGTATGATGGTCATATTGTTCCGTTTAATGGCTACAATATGAAATTTTTTGTTTTCTTGAGCCAATTCGTACAGGTATTTGTTGACTATTGGAGCATTTTCTCTGATTTTGGCTCCTGCAAGGATAACCGACCCGTTTGAAAGTTCCCACCAGAAGCGTGTCCAGGGAGTTTTCAGTGCCTGCACAATTTCGCGGGCAGCCATCATTTCGGGATAGATCATGGAATTGATACCTCTTTCTTCAAAAAAAACGGCATTTTTAGGTAAAAGGTATTCGTAGTTATCGATGCGTGCCAGGGTTTTTTTAGCTCCCAGGTTAGATGCCAACATGCAGCTTAGGATATTGCTCGATTCTTCGGGGGTAACACCGATAAACAAATCGGCATCTTTTACCCCGGCTGTGTTTAAATCGTTTAGCGAGGTGCATTTTCCCACAAGGGAAGTCAATTCTGCATTATCTTTGAAAGTTTGAATGCGATCTTTATTTTCATCCATTACGGTGATATCGTGATTTTCTTCCCCTAATAATCGCGCAAGATGAGTCCCAACTTCACCAGCACCGGCTATGATAATTTTCATTGATTTTTTGTATTAAATAATGTTCGTTTTGTTTTTTCTCTTTGTTGGAGCGGTTTATTTTGCAACATATTCAGTGGCCCGAAAGTTTCTTTATCGTGTTGACTTTGTTGGTGTTTTTGATGACTTCGTTTGCTTCCATAATAGCTTCAAAAATGCTGTCTTCATCAATTCCACACAAATGTTTCAGTTCATCTATGCTGCCTTGCGTAACAAATTCGTCTTTAATGCCGAGTTTGCGAACACGAATGTCATTGTAATGATGAACAGTTAAAAAATCGGTGACGGCATCGCCCATACCTCCGGCAATTACCCCGTTTTCAACGGTAATGAGGTAGGCGTAGTTTTGTGCGATTTCAGTCAGCAGTTCCTTGTCAATGGGTTTCAGGAAGAGCAAATCGTAATGAGCCGCAAAAATCCCTATTTCGGCAGCTTTTTCGATGGCTTTCGCCGCATCATTCCCGATTTTCCCAATGGACAGTACGGCAATTCTCTCGCCATCCCTTAGCTTTCTTCCTTTGCCGATAGGAATAATTTGCATCGTATTCTGCCAATTCTTTAATTCGCCTTGCCCTTTCGGATATCGAATAACGAAGGGTCCTTCGTTGCCATATACTGCAGTGTACATGAGGTTTCGCAGATCGTGTTCGTTTAAAGGAGCCGCAATGGTAAGGTTGGGGATTGGACGTAAGTATGCGAGATCGAATACGCCGTGATGAGTAGGACCGTCTTCACCCACGAGACCGGCTCTGTCGAGGCAGAGTATAACCTTCAATTTTTGGAGCGCAACATCGTGAATAACCTGGTCGTATGCCCGTTGCATAAAAGAAGAGTAGATGTTGCAAAACGGAATAAACCCTTCTTTTGCCAGTCCGGCCGAGAATGTTACGGCATGTTCTTCGGCAATACCGACATCGAATGTACGTTCAGGAAATTTTTCCATCAAATAATTCATGGAACATCCGGTAGGCATTGCCGGCGTTACGCCGACTATCTTTTCGTTTTTTTCGGCCAGCTCCACAAGGGTATGTCCGAAAACATCCTGATAAAGCTGAGGCTGGTCTTTGCTTCTTTTTATGATGCGTTCCCCGGTTTCCTTATCGAAAAGTCCCGGAGCATGCCAAATGGTTGCCGATTTTTCCGCCGGAGCATATCCCTTTCCTTTGATGGTTTTGATGTGTAGCAGCTTAGGCCCTTTCATGTCTTTGATATTGCGGAGCACGCGGATGAGCTCCGGCAAATCATGCCCGTCAATTGGACCGAAATAGCGAATATTGAACCCTTCAAACATATTCTGTTGACGAGTGAGCAACGATTTGATACTGTTGTTGAAACGAATAATGAAGTTTTTTTTGTCCTCGTCAATGAGTTTTTTTTGTTTGAACGCCTGATAAATTCCGTATCTTATTTTATTGTATTTGGCTGAAGTGGTTAATTTAATCAGATACTCACGTAACCCACCCACGTTGTGGTCGATGGACATGTCGTTGTCATTGAGGATGATGAGCAGATTGTTCGGCTGTGAACATGCATTGTTTAAGCCTTCGTAGGCCAATCCGCCGGTCATAGCTCCATCGCCGATAATGGCAACCACATGACGGTCTTCTTCATGATTGAGATGAGCTGCAACAGCCATTCCCAACGCAGCCGAAATAGAAGTGGAAGCGTGTCCCGACACAAAAGTATCGTATTCGCTTTCTTTGGGATTAGGAAATCCGGAGATCCCTCCCAGTTTGCGGTTGGATGGAAACATGTCGCGCCTTCCTGTCAGTATTTTATGGCTATAGGCTTGATGACCCACATCCCAAACCAACCGGTCGTAAGGTGTATTGTAAATATAGTGCAGTGCCACCGTCAGTTCTACCGTTCCCAGACTCGAAGCAAAATGTCCGGGATTGTGCGACAGCTGATCGATGATATATTCCCTTAATTCGCAACAAACCTGCTGGAGTTGTTCGATGTTGAGTTTTTTTAAATCATCGGGGCTATTGATTTGTGTCAATAATTTCATTTCTTGTTAGGAATCAGTTTGCCATATCCGAGAAGAATTTGATGCGAACCAATCGGATTTCGGTTTCCGTATAATCCGGCAAATTTTCAACAGCCATTTCCAAATCGTCGGTTTCGGTTTGCTTGAAATAGCTGTATATTTCGTCAATGGAATCCCGATCCATGATTTCGTTCAGAAAATAATCGATATTGATCTTTGTTCCGGCATAAACGATTGCTTCAACTTCGGAGAGCATTTCTTCAAAATCCATTCCTTTGGATTCTGCCAGATCGTCCAACGCCACTTTTCTATCGATTGCCTGAACAATAGATACTTTGAGTTTTGATTTATTGGCTACCGTTTTTACGCGCAGATCTTCGGGGCGTTCAATCTCGTTTTCTTCAACGTGTTTTTTGATGAGGTCGATAAATTCTTTACCGTATCGTTTGGCTTTCCCCGGCCCTACTCCGGGCATATTTTGAAGTTCTTCGAGCGTAATAGGGTAGGTAGTAGCCATTGCCTCGAGGGTAGCCGGTTGAAAGATGACGTAGGGAGGCACATTCAGCTTCTTCGCCATTTTTTTTCTCAAATCTTTCATCATGGCAAACAACACCGGATCTACCGCACCGAAGCTGCCACCGCCCGAAGCCATCATATCGGCATTGTCGGGATACAGCTCTTCTTCGTTTTCTTCCTCTTCATCGTCTTTTGTAATTTTAAAGGAGACGGGTTTTTTCAGGAAGTCTTTTCCTTTCTTCGTTATTTTGAGTATGCCATAGTTTTCGATATCTTTTTTTAAATAATTATCCAGAAGAGCTTGGCGAATAACGCTTTGCCATGTACTTTCTTCTTCATCGGCCCCCGATCCAAATTCATCGAGTTCGTTATGGCCGTAAGTTTCTATCTCGGAAGTCTCTTTACCGAGTAGAAAGTTAATTACGTATTCGGTCTTCTGCTTTTCTTTTAATGCTTCGATAGCTTCTAAAACCGTAATCAATAATTCTTTTGCTTCCACTTTTATTTTCGGATTTAAACAATTGTCACAATTTCCACAATTCGGTTCGTTATATTCTTCGCCGAAGTAATGCAACAGCATCTTTCTTCGGCATACAGATGTTTCTGCATAAGCTGCCGTTTCCAACAAAAGTTGTTTACCGATTTCCTGTTCGGCTACCGGTTTCCCTTGCATGAAACGTTCCAATTTTTGAAGGTCTTTCCTTGAATAGAAGGCAATACAGTTGCCTTCGCCACCGTCACGTCCGGCTCTCCCTGTTTCCTGATAGTATCCTTCCAAACTTTTTGGAATATCGTAGTGGATGACATAGCGTACATCGGGTTTGTCAATTCCCATTCCGAATGCAATGGTTGCCACAATCACTTGTGCTTCCTCCATCAAAAAAGCATCCTGATTGGCGCTTCGTGCGGCAGCATCCATCCCCGCATGATAGGGCAGAGCCTTTATTCCGTTGGCTTGAAGAATTTCGGAGAAATCGTCCACTTTTTTGCGGCTCAGGCAATATACGATTCCCGATTTGTTTGCTTGAGACAAAATGTATTTGATGATTTCACTATCCACTTTATCGGTTTTGGGACGAATTTCGTAATATAAATTTGGTCGATTGAATGACGACTTAAATATGGCGGCATTCATCATGCCCAGTGTTTTCTGAATGTCGTGTTGAACTTTCGGAGTGGCTGTTGCCGTAAGAGCAATTACCGGTCTTACACCTATTTCGTTGATGATGGGACGTATTCGTCGGTACTCGGGGCGGAAATCATGCCCCCATTCCGAAATGCAATGTGCTTCGTCGACAGCGTAAAACGATATTTTTACACTTCGCAGAAAGTCAATATTTTCTTGTTTGGTAAGCGATTCGGGTGCAACATACAACAGTTTTGTTTTGCCATTTACGATGTCGTTTTTCACCTCTTCGATTTCTGTTTTAGTAAGCGAAGAGTTCAAAAAATGGGCTATACCGTCTTCTTCGTGGTAATTGCGAAGAAGATCGACTTGGTTTTTCATTAAAGCTATGAGAGGTGAGATTACAATGGCCGTACCCTCAGACAATAAAGCCGGCAGTTGATAGCAGAGCGATTTTCCTCCTCCGGTGGGCATCAGTACAAAGGTATCCGTTCCCGATAAGATACTTTTCATGATGGCTTCCTGATTGCCTTTGAAAGTATCAAATCCAAAATATTTTTTAAGACCTTCGTAAAGAATATCCTCTTTTCCCATGGATTCTGTACTCGTTGTTCTGAAGCTTTGTAATGTATTCATTTTTTTCTGAAATAGGAATGCAAAAATATAAAAAGTATTTTTCGTTCAATAATTAATCCTTATCATATGACTAAAATAAATGATAATATTTGAATTCAGAAAAAATATGATGTTAAAATTGGTTTTTTCTTTTAAATCGCTTCATTAAAAAAATCCCTGAAAAAAATTTCACGGATTTTTCTGATTTTCAGAGAAAGAGGAGGATGCTCCCTCCTCTTTTCCTATTCATTTGTATCGAGCTCATTGTTCAACGGCATCAGGCAACTTTCAGTTTCCCGAATTCCGATTTTTCGAAATGTGCTTTTGCATAGTCCGTCGTAATATGCAATTTCTTTTTGTTGCCTTCTGACGGAAGCATAAACATGGCATCCATCATAATGACTTCCATGATGGATCGCAGACCACGTGCACCTACTTTATATTCGATGGCTTTGTCTACCACATATTCGAAAACGCCTTTTTCGAAAGTAAGCGTGATTCCGTCTATCTCAAACAGCTTTTCGTATTGTTTGACAATCGAATTTTTGGGTTCGGTCAGGATGCGCATTAAGGCATTTCGGTCCAGCGGATCGAGGTAGGTGAGTATGGGAAGACGTCCGATGAGTTCGGGTATAAGTCCGTATGCTTTGAGATCCATCGGCGTGATATATTTTAACAGATTAGTACGGTCAATCTGTACAGAGTTGTTGCTTGCTGTGTAACCCACCACATGAGCGTTGAGCCGCTGGGCAATCTTTTTTTCGATGCCGTCGAAAGCGCCGCCGCAAATAAACAGAATGTTTTTGGTGTTCACGGCAATCATGCGTTGTTCGGGATGTTTCCTCCCTCCTTGAGGCGGGACGTTAACTACCGAACCTTCCAATAGCTTCAACAATCCCTGTTGAACTCCTTCGCCACTTACATCACGGGTTATGGAGGGATTATCGTTTTTGCGGGCTATTTTGTCGATTTCGTCAATAAAAACGATTCCTCTTTCGGCTGCAGCAACGTCGTAATCGGCTACTTGCAACAGACGGGTAAGGATGCTTTCCACATCTTCGCCCACGTAACCGGCTTCGGTGAAAACGGTAGCATCCACAATCGTAAAAGGAACCTGCAGCATTTTTGCGATGGTTTGCGCAAGTAATGTTTTACCTGTTCCGGTGGGTCCCACAAGAATGATGTTCGATTTCTCGATTTCCACATCTTCCTTGACGTTTTTTTGCATGATACGTTTATAGTGGTTGTATACCGATACCGACAAGAAACGTTTTGCCATATCCTGTCCGATAACGTATTGATCGAGAAATTCTTTTATTTGTTTTGGTTTGGGAAGATTAGTAATTGCAAAGTTGGTTGGCTGCTTCTTCAAGCCTTTGCATGATTCGTTTATTATTTCGTGTGCTTGTTCGGCACACATGTCGCAGATATATCCCGAAATTCCCGAAAGGAGAATCGTTACTTCGTTTTCGCTTCTCCCGCAGAAACTGCAATGATTACTGCTGTTGGATTTTTTTGCCATTTCTAAATGTTTTATTTTTCGAAATTGGTTTATTACTTAAAAATTTTTATTCCTTTTCTTTATTTTCCGTGTTGCTTTTTGCTTTATTTTCCAATACTTCGTCGATCATGCCGTAATCTTTGGCTTCGGGTGCCGTCATCCAAAAATCACGGTCTGAATCGCGAGCTACCACCTCATATGGCTGCCCCGAATGATTGGAAATAATAGTGAAAAGTTCCTGTTTAACTCTGGCTATTTCACGAGCAGTGATTTCGATATCCGAAGCAGGGCCTTGTGCACCTCCCAACGGTTGGTGTATCATAATGCGTGAATGCGGCAGAGCAAAACGTTTTTTTGGTGTTCCGGCTACCAGCAATACGGCAGCCATTGATGCTGCGATGCCTGTACAAATGGTGGATACATCGCTCGAAATGAACTGCATGGTGTCGTATATGCCGTAGCCTGCATATACCGATCCACCGGGAGAGTTGATGTAGAGCGAGATATCTTTCCCGGGATCTGAAGAATCCAAATAAAGCAACTGAGCCTGAACAACATTGGCAGCATATTCGTCAATTTGGGTTCCCAGGAAAATTATCCGGTCCATCATCAAACGCGAGAAAACGTCCATCTGCGCAACATTCAGTTGACGTTCTTCTATAATGGTTGGTGAAATATAACCATAATCGCTGGTTATATTCATGTAACTATCTAATCGTGAGCCGCTCATTCCTAAATGTTTAACGGCATATTTTCTAAAATCGTTTTCGTTTCTCATATCTTTTGTTTTGTTCGGCGGAAGTAATCCGCTGACGTTCTTTTTATACTTCGTATTATTATAATTACGGATGTTGCAAATTAAATGCCAACTAATTTAGAAAGCGAAAGGTTTTTTACCTCCTTATCGAACTTTAAACAAAGTTATAACGAATATTCGAAATATATAGTTAAACTTTGCAAAACACCGTATCGGGCAGGTAAAAAACCTTCAGGATTTAACGGAATAACATATCTCATTCCCGGTTTTCGCCGGTACTTGCTTCTTCTTTTCCCTTTTCTTCCTCTTTTTCCTTTTCCTTTTCCTTTTCCTTTTCGAGCATATCGGACAATTCCTTCGATGTGATTTCTTTTTCTTCCACATCGACAGTCTGTTTCATTCCTTCGATGATTTTTCTGTTAAGGGTCTGCTGGTAGAGGTCGTTGACCGTTTTTTCATTGGATAACATGTTTTTTACATAATCTCCCAAAAATTCTTCCCGGATATTCAGGATGCCGTATTGGATAAATTGGGCTTTGGCCTTTTCGTTGCCCAATGCTTCCACATCTTCGTGGCTAACTTCAATGTTATGTTCTTTAATGATCTTGTCTTTTGCCAACGAAAATTTCAGATCGTCGATAATTTTCGGGAACTCATTTTCGATGCTTTCCGCTGTGCTTTCTTTGTTCGACTCCAATAGCCAGCGCTTGAGAAATTCTTCGGGAAGCTGCACATCCTTCATCTTGTCGAGAATCAGGTTGCGAAGATCGCGAATGAACAGGTAGTCGCTTGGAGATGCGAATTGCGTGTTTAGCAGATCGCGGACTTTCAATTTGAATTCCTCCTCCGAAGAAACAACGCCTTCGCCCAGTATTTTGTCGAAAAATTCCTGATTCATTTCGGGTTTTTTATAGCGCGTAATCTCTTTTATTTCGTAGCTGAAATCCGAATCGATATCTTGTATCTTGTCCTTAGTGGTTTGCAGTAACGATGCAATTTCGGCTTCGTTGTTGTCGTAGGCTTTTTTAGGATTAAGCACGATTTTGTCGCCCACCTTTGCGCCAATCAATTGCTTCCGGGTCTCTTCATCTTTCACGTATAATGGCATGATAACGGCATTTTCGATCACCATTCCGTTTTCTTTGGGTTCGCCATTTTCCAATTCGGTGAGGGTGCCTTTCAGCAAATCGTCTTCCAATGCCGGTTCGTCCACCGCTTCATATGTGCCGTAGTTGTTCAGGTAGGCATTTATTTGATCTTGGAGCGATTCCTCGTCAAGCGTTATATGATAATAAGTGAGCTTGTCTTCGTGAGTGAGTGACAGTTCGAACTCGGGCGAAAGGGCGATATCGAACGAGAACGTGAAATTTTCGTCTTTTTCGAAATCGATTTTATTTTCCTCATTCTCCACTGCCAAGGGCTCTCCCAATACAGGCAGATTGTTTTCTCGGATGTATTTAAACAGCTCGTCATTGAGTATTTTTGACAATTCGTCGGCAAGAACGGTTTTCCCGTACATTTTTTCGATGATACCTTTGGGAACTTTTCCCTGTCTGAAACCGGGGATATTCACCTGATGGCGAAGCCGATTTAAGGCTTCTTCTACTTTTTCCTGATAATCTGCTTTTTCGATCTCAATGGTGATCACACCATTTACATCATCTGTTTTGTTTAGCGATATGTTCATTACAGCTTTTTTAGTTGTTTTTTATGAAACTATCTACAGTATAGATAGTTTGAAGATCAATCCTTTTTGCAATCTTTATTCGGATTTTGGAGGTGCAAAATTACGTTTATTCTTCTAATTTACAAAATTATTGTTTTGTAGAGTCAACCTACAAGTGCGAACTTACCCCGCACCTTCTCCGCACCAAGTCCGTACCAAGGCTGCACCATCCTCGCTCCATGCTTGCTCCCGTTTTTTGCCGTTTTTACTGCAAATACGCAGGTGGTTTTTACCCTGAATCTGCAAAATCCGACGTTTTTGTCCCTGCCTTGAAGCAAGCAAGAAGCGGACATGAAACAGTCGTTTTACCTTTATGCTGCGGTTATTGAGGCATCTTTTCCAACTTTTTATATCTTTATGCCGAAAATATAACGGAATGAAACCAATTATCACAACTGAGTCAGGGAAAGCACGGATTTTTTATCTGTTTCTTTTTTCTTTTGTCGGAATGTTTGTAGCCGGTGGTATAATGCAGTTTCTTACTCTTGTTTTTGGTTTCGGCGATTCTTCCAATGCGTGGTTTATCCGTCTGAATACCTTTTTGCAAAGCCTGCTTATGTTTTTCTTTCCGGCATATGGTGTTGCAGGGATGAGCGAATCCGGCCCTTCACGTTTTTTGTGTTTGCAAAAGTCGGCCAAACTGACTTCCGCAATAGGCTTCTCTGTTTTGATTTTTGTAGCGGCTATGCCAATGGTTTCGTTTTTGATGCAGTGGAACCAACAGATGCATTTGCCTGAATCGCTCAAATCCATCGAGCAGTGGATGCGGCAGATGGAAGATGCTGCGGCAGCTACTACCGAAATATTGCTGGAAGAGAAAAGCGTGTGGGTTTTGATGGTGAATCTTTTGCTGATCGGCGTTTTTGCTGCATTTTCGGAAGAGTTTTTCTTTCGAGGCGTACTGCAACAGTCTCTTTCAGAAATGGTAAAAAACAAGCATGCAGCCGTATGGATTACTGCTTTCCTTTTCAGTGTTATGCATCTTCAATTCTATGGCTTTTTCCCACGGTTGGTATTGGGTGTTTTGCTGGGATATCTTTTTTTATATGGACGAAATTTGTGGATACCTATTGCGGCTCATTTTTTCAATAATGCCTTGTCTATCCTGACTGTTTTCTTTTTTAGCGAAACCGATTTCGTGCAGCGGTTGGAGAATCAGCCGTTGACTTTTGAGTTTGGATGTGGGGCAGCCCTTAGTTTGATCGTTACGTTATTTTTATTTCTATTATACAAAAAACGGATGGAGGACGGTTGTTGATGATACAAATCGGGGATACGTTGATTTCGGAAGATATATTAAAGACCTGTTTTGCGTGCGATCTTAGCAAATGTAAGGGGATGTGTTGTGTGGAAGGCGATGCCGGTGCACCGTTGGCGCAAGAGGAATATGAGGCGATACAGGAAGCATTGCCTGAGATTTGGGACGATCTTTCTCAAGAAGCCCGTGAGCTGATCGAAAAACAGGGGATAGCCTACATCGATGATGACGGCGAACTGGTAACTTCGATTATAGAAGGGCGTGAATGTGTATTCACCTATTTCGATGCCGAAGGTATTTGCCGATGTGCTATCGACCATGCTTTTAGGGAGGGAAGGATATCGGTACAAAAACCGGTCTCGTGCCACCTTTATCCCATTCGTTTGCACCAATACAACGGGTTCACGGCTTTGAATTACGACCGTTGGTCGGTATGCAGTCCGGCGCTCAAATCGGGCAAAAAAACCGGCATAAAATTATACCAATTCTTAAAAGAACCCTTAATCCGCAAATTCGGCGAAGAATGGTATGAAGAACTCTGCCTGGCGGCTGAACAGTTAGCCTAATTGGGGTATTTCTTTTGCTCACCTCGAAAAGGCCTTTATAAAAAACCATAGACGGCTAAACTCGCGTTCGGCCGTCTATCCATCGTTTAAATATAAAAAAGAAAAAAGTTATTTGCTGCTGTTGTGCTTTCTTTATTTTTGTTTATTGCTCTTTGTTATTCTTGTTGGTTGTTTATGGCAGGTTTGTCTTCTGTTGATGAGTTTTCACCTGCTTCGATTTCTTTATTCAACGAGTCAGACAATTTGGCAATAGCATTAAAATCTATTTTTCCGGTAATATTAATGATGGTCAATTTGTCGTCTTCGTCTAATCCGATAAAAATAATATCCTGATTTTTGGTCCCTTTATTTTTCATCCGAATATTTATTTTCGTATTTCTGTCGTTTACCGAAACTACTTCTTGATAGTCTGGAAACTTGTTTGCGATCAGTTCGTTGGCCTTTTTAAAATAATGGTGTGCATCTTTTTTATTTTCGGTTGTGATGATGCGGAGGCTGTTTAAGTTTTGAAATATTTTTTTCAATTCTTCGTCGGTGGTATTCGAAGCCATTTTTTCGAGCATTGGTTTTCCGATGTTTACATTATTTACAGGCATTTTGGCTTCGACACACGTATTCAGAAATTCCGTAATGAAATCTCCACCTGCAAATGATGCTGTTGTAAATGCGAATAGAAATAGAAATACTAAATTTTTCATTCGTTTTTTTGCTCTTTCCTTTTTAATTTGAAATTATTGTTTGGGAAACGGTTCTCATAAATTTTCTTTTTCGATGGGTTCCGTCTCAGCTACCGGTTCCATTTCCACATTCATCGAATCCAAAACGGTCCAGTCAATATTCAGATTTTTCAATTCGTTGAGTGTTTCTTGGGATGCTTCTTCTCCTCTTTGTAATGCTTCGGAGAGTTTTTCCAATGCATATGTAGCATCCTTGAGCGCAGCTTTCGGATCGTTGTAGGTTTCGGCGAAATAGGGTTTCTTGCTTTCGTTGGAAAGAAAATAAATGCCGATTCCCACGGTGATTAGGATAAGAATGGAGGCTGCAATTTTTAAGACGGGAGCAAATATGCGGATGGTAATGTATTGTTTCTCTTTTTCTTTTTGATGAATGGCGGCTTCCAGTCTTTTATCGAAATCGTCGTCCAATCGGATGGAGAGCTGGCTCTCTTTGTAATCCCTGAAGAGAGCAGCGTATTTTTGCAAATCTTCCGGAATATCGTTACCCGAAAAAAAGTTTTGCAATTGCTTTTCTTCTTCGAGTGATGTTTCGCAATTCCAATAGTTGTTCAACAAAAAGCGAATATGTTCATATTCTTTCATCATTGTTCTTTTCCAGTAATTCTTTCATTTTTTTTCGTGCCCTGAAAAGGGTTATCTTCACTAAATCTTCGCTAATACCCATTACGTTGGCTATATCGCCATAACTGAGTCCGTCGATCTCCCTGAGTTGAAAAACCAATTGCTGATTTTGGGAGAGTTCATCGATACACCTATATATAATAGAACGCTCTTCTTTTCTAATAAATTGCATATGTGGCGTTTCGTTATCGATAAAAGCGTAACTCTCTTGTTGAGGATCAATACTTTCTGTCTTTCGTATTGCCCGTGACGAAAGTCGGTCAAGCGCTAAATTTTTAGTCGAACGATAGCAATATGCCTCTGCATTATCGATGTTGTTCCATTCATCTTTTTTGCTCCAAAGTTTCAAAAAAACATCTTGCACAATGTCTTCCGCTTCTTCTTTATCTTGCACGATGCTCAGTGCTAGTCGATAGAGATTGTCACTCAGGGACAAAATAATATGATGAAATTTTTCGTTATTCATTATATAATGACGGTTGAAAAGCCGAAAAGTTACATGTCGCTACAAAAATATCTCTTTTTTGTTTTTATTGTTGTTCCTATGTAGCGATAATTATAATTTATGTTCCTTACACAACAGATAAATTGTTTCTCCCTAACTTGTTGATTATTTTCGCTATTTGGGAATCGGAAAGAAAAATATTTTTAAAAACAGCGTGATTTACTTGTATATCTTCTTGATAATTTGTATTTTTGTGCCGTTTTTATCCCCAAAAATCTGAGGCATGCCATATAATTGTTTGATTATGCGTTGCTTAGATTGTTGGTTATGAGCGAATAACAGGAAGAAAATTAAGATAAATTAGTTTAAAAAGAAAGTATAAAAATGCCTACAATTCAACAACTAGTAAGAAAAGGGCGTACAGAGTTAACGGAAAAAAGCAAATCACCGGCTTTGGACGGTTGTCCTCAGCGTAGAGGTGTGTGTATAAGAGTTTATACCACAACTCCCAAGAAGCCGAATTCGGCGATGAGAAAGGTTGCTCGTGTGCGTTTAACCAACTCGAAAGAAGTGAATGCGTATATTCCGGGCGAAGGTCACAATTTGCAGGAACACTCCATTGTTTTGGTGCGTGGTGGTCGTGTAAAGGATTTGCCGGGTGTTCGGTATCACATTGTGCGGGGTACGTTGGATACGGCCGGTGTCAGTGGCCGTACGCAAAGACGTTCCAAGTATGGAGCAAAACGTCCCAAAGCAAATGCTGCAGGAGCTAAATCGGCACCAAAAAAGAAATAATCGGCCGATAAAAACTAACAAAGTAAAATTAAAGTTAATGTTTAATTAGTGTTGAAATTTTTGGTATTCGCATTTTATAGGGTTGAGTAAATGATTCGGAGGAATCGTTGAAGACAAGTAAAAAGGCAACCAAACAACAGTAAATTTTTTTAAGACAATGAGAAAAACTAAACCTAAAAAGAGACAGGTATTACCTGATCCGGTTTTTGGTGATGTAAGGGTAACAAGATTTGTTAACCATCTTATGCGCGACGGAAAGAAAAGTATTTCCTATGATATTTTCTATTCTGCGTTAGAAATTGTGAAGGCTAAATTGCCTAATGAAGAAAAGTCGGCTCTCGAGATTTGGAAAGCTGCTTTAGATAATGTTACGCCACAAGTTGAGGTAAAGTCACGCCGTGTTGGCGGAGCTACTTTTCAGGTTCCTACCGAAATTTATCCCGGAAGAAAAGAATCCATTTCGATGAAAAATATCATTTCTTTTGCTCGCAAAAGAGGTGGAAAAAATATGGCGGAAAAATTGGCTGCCGAAATAGTTGATGCTTATAATAGTCAAGGTGGAGCATACAAACGAAAAGAAGATATGCATAGAATGGCAGAAGCCAACCGTGCTTTTGCTCATTTCAGATTTTAAATAGAGGAAGATATAACGTAAAATGGCAAAAAGTTCAAAAGAAGCATTAAAATATACACGCAACATCGGCATCATGGCGCATATCGATGCAGGAAAAACCACTACATCGGAGCGTATTCTGTATTATACGGGTCTTACCCATAAGATTGGGGAGGTGCATGATGGGACAGCGACTATGGACTGGATGGAGCAAGAACAGGAACGGGGTATTACGATCTCGTCTGCTGCAACAACAACAAGCTGGAAATATAAAGATCAGACATTCAAAATAAATTTGATTGACACTCCGGGACACGTCGATTTTACTGTTGAAGTGGAACGTTCGTTGAGGGTACTGGATGGTGCAATTGCTACTTTTTGTGCTGTAGGAGGTGTAGAGCCGCAGTCGGAAACCGTATGGCATCAAGCCGATAAATATAAAGTTCCCCGCATTTGTTATGTTAACAAAATGGACCGTTCGGGGGCAAATTTTTTCGAAGTTGCCCGACAAATAAAGGAAATGTTGGGTGCACGCCCGTGTCTTATTCAGATACCGATTGGTGCAGAAGACAACTTTAAAGGGATTGTCGATTTAATTCGCATGAAAGCCCTTTATTGGCACGACGAAACGTTGGGAGCCGATTATGATGTAGATGAGATCCCGGCTGAATTGAAGGCAGAAGCTGCCGAATGGCGTGAAAAAATGTTGGAAACCATAGCCGAATTTGATGATGCGATAATGGAAAAGTTTTTCGATGATCCGTCAACGATCACCGAAGACGAAATCCATCGGGCATTGAGAAAAGGAACACTGGCTATGCAAATCAATCCGATGGTTTGTGGGTCGTCCTTCAAAAATAAAGGCGTTCAGCCCTTACTCGATGCGGTGTGTGCCTATTTGCCCAGCCCGCTGGATACGGATGCAATTGTGGGTGTAGATCCCCGAGATCCCGAGAAAAAACTTGTTCGCCATCCCGATCCCGATGAACCGTTCTGTGCGTTGGTTTTTAAAATAGCAACCGATCCCTATGTGGGTCGTTTGAGCTTTTTCAGGGTGTATTCGGGAGAACTGCAGTCAGGTTCTTATGTTTATAATTCGCGATCGGGTAAAAAGGAACGTGTTTCGCGTTTGTTTCAAATGCACTCCAATAAACAAAATCCGAAAGATTTTATCGGATGTGGCGATATTGGTGCAGCTGTCGGATTTAAGGATATACGCACAGGAGATACTCTTTGCGACGAAGAACATCCTATTTTGCTGGAATCGATGGATTTTCCCGATCCTGTAATCAGCATCGCAGTTGAACCCAAAAGTCAGAAAGATCTGGATAAGCTGTCGAATGGTTTGTCGAAATTGGCTGAGGAAGATCCCACCTTTACGGTTAAAACCGATGAAGAAACCGGCCAAACCATTATCTCGGGCATGGGTGAGCTTCACCTCGATATCATCATCGACCGTTTGAAACGCGAATTTAAAGTGGAATGTAATCAGGGTCGTCCTCAAGTGGCCTACAAGGAGGCGATTACAAGACCGGTTGAATTGCGTGAAGTATATAAGAAACAAACCGGTGGCCGCGGTAAATTTGCCGATATCATTGTACGGATAGAACCTGCCGATAAAGATTTTGAAGGCGAACTTCAATTTATCGATGAAGTGAAAGGTGGAAATATTCCCAGAGAATTTATTCCGGCTGTTCAAAAAGGTTTCTTGCAAGCAATGAAGAACGGCGTGCTTGCCGGTTACCCGTTGAACAACCTCAAAGTGACCGTTATCGATGGTTCGTATCACCCGGTCGACTCGGATCAGTTGTCGTTTGAAATTTGTGCCATCCAGGCATTCAGACACGCTGCCGAAAAGGCCGGACCGGTATTGCTCGAGCCGATAATGAAAGTAGAAGTGGTTACCCCGGAAGAAAGTATGGGGGATGTAATTTCTGACCTCAACAAACGTCGCGGTCAGATTGAAGGTATGGAGTCGAACCGCTCGGGAGCACGCATTGTGAAAGCAAAAGCTCCGCTTGCCGAAATGTTTGGTTATGTGACTTCGTTGCGTACCATCACTTCAGGACGTGCAACGTCTACCATGAGTTTTTCGCATTATGAGGAAGTATCTCCTTCTATCGCAAGGCAGGTATTGACAGAAGTAAAAGGTCGTGTTGAATTGATTAAATAACACTATAAATTTATGAGCCAAAAAATCAGAATAAAACTGAAATCATACGATTATTCCCTTGTCGATAAGTCGGCAGAAAAAATCGTAAAAACGGTAAAGGCTACCGGAGCTGTCGTAAGCGGTCCTATTCCGTTGCCAACCCATAAACGGATATTTACGGTAAACCGTTCAACATTCGTGAACAAGAAGTCGCGCGAACAATTCGAACTGTCTTCATTTAAGCGTCTCATCGATATTTACAATTCGACGGCAAAAACCATCGATGCGCTGATGAAGCTTGAGTTGCCAAGCGGGGTGGAGGTTGAGATTAAAGTGTGATTTCCTTCGATTCGAAAGCTGACTTGTTCCAGAAACAAGAAAAAGTTGATGAATCTCATGAATATCGGTTTTACATGGGAAGGAAAGTTGCAAATTTTTTTAAGTACACTGAAATTAGATAAACATTATTAACGATGCCTCTTAACATATCCATACGGAAATGAGTGGAGAGGCAATAAAACAACAGAGAAATGCCGGGATTAATAGGAAAAAAAATCGGAATGACATCCGTTTTCAGTGCCGAGGGAAAAAGTATTCCATGCACTGTTATCGAAGCTGGTCCTTGCGTAGTTACACAGATAAAAACCGTCGAGAAAGACGGATATGACTCGTTACAGTTGGGTTTTATGGAAAAAAAAGACAAACATACAACCAAAGCTGAAAAAGGTCATTTCAATAAAGCCGGGGTAACTCCGAAGCGATACTTGGCCGAGTTCAAAGGATTCGGGAATGCCTATACGTTGGGCTCCGAAATCACTGTTGATCTTTTTAAAGACACCGTCTTTGTAGACGTGGTTGGTACCTCAAAAGGTAAAGGTTTTCAAGGCGTTGTTAAACGTCACGGTTTTGGCGGAGTAGGTGAATCTACTCACGGTCAACACAACAGGTTGCGTGCTCCGGGATCTATTGGTGCATCGTCTTTTCCTTCAAAAGTATTTAAAGGAACCCGTATGGCAGGCCAAATGGGGAATGAGCGGGTAACTGTTCAAAATCTTCAGGTTGTAAAAATAATCCCCGAACACAATCTTCTAGTAGTAAAAGGTTCAGTACCGGGATATAAAGGTTCAATCGTATTAATAGAGAAATAAGATGGAATTGAATGTATATAATATAAAAGGTGAAGTAACGGATAAGAAAGTGACGCTTGATGATTCCATTTACGGAATTGAACCTAACGAGCATGTTATGTGGTTAGCCGTAAAACAATACCTGGCTAATCAGCGTCGAGGTACTCACAAAGCGAAAGAGAGAAGCGAAGTTTCGGGAAGTACCCGTAAACTTATTCGTCAGAAAGGTAGCGGGGGGGCCCGCAGAGGCGATATCAATTCACCCGTATTGGTGGGGGGAGGACGTGTTTTTGGTCCCCGTCCCAGAGATTACGGGTTCAAGCTCAATAAGAAAGAAAAAACATTGGCTCGTAAATCGGCTCTTTCTTTAAAAGCAATGTATAATGCTATTGTCGTGGTTGAAGATTTTAATTTCGACGAACCCAAAACAAAACAGTTTGTAGAGTTGACTAAAAATCTGCAACTCGCTGATAAAAAGCTGCTTTTCGTTTTGCCAAGTCAAAATAAAAACGTATATTTGTCGGCTCGAAATTTAAGCAACGTTAATATTATATCGGCTTCAGACATAAATACTTACAAGATAATGGATTGCGTGAGTTTGGTACTTACTGAATCTGCTGTTGCCGTAATCAATAATTTATTATTAAAAGCATAAGGAATAAGACAATGGGTATAATTATTAAACCAATTTTTACGGAAAAGCAGAGCGCGATAACGGAAAAATTCGAAAACCGTTATGGTTTCATTGTTGTTCCAAGTGCCAACAAAGTTGAAATCAAAAACGCGATCGAAGAGCTTTATGATGTACACGTAGAAAGTGTAAATACAATGAGATACGACGGAAAAGCCAGAAGCCGTTATACCAAATCTGGAGTGGTTGAAGGTCGTACCCCATCGTATAAAAAAGCCATTGTAACGCTGAGAAAAGGAGAAAAGATTGATTTATTCAGCAATATCTAAATAGAGAAATGGGACTACGAAAATTCAAGCCCACAACACCGGGGCAAAGAAACAAAATTATCGGTACATTTGATAATATCACTGCAATTGTACCGGAAAAATCCCTTGTAGTAGGTAAAAAAAGTACCGGTGGCCGCAACAATCAAGGAAAAATGACCGTAGGTTATATTGGCGGCGGACACAAAAGACGTTACCGGTTTATCGACTTCAAGAGAACGAAAGATGGGATTCCTGCAGTAGTGAAGAGTATAGAATACGATCCAAATCGTTCGGCACGTATCGCATTGTTGTATTATGTCGATGGAGAAAAATCGTATATTCTGGCTCCTGAAGGACTGCGAGTAGGATCAACAGTGATGTCGGGAGCTCAAGCAGCGCCCGAAGTAGGGAATACATTGCCCTTGTCGAATATTCCGTTAGGAACGGTGATTCACAATATTGAGTTACGTCCTGGACAAGGGGCAAAATTGGTACGTTCGGCAGGAACATTTGCACAGTTGGTTTCGCGCGAAGACAACTATGCCATTATTAAAATGCCTTCCGGCGAAATTCGCAAAATTCTGTCTACCTGTAAAGCCACTATTGGCAGTGTTAGTAATCCGGATCATGCTCTCGAAAAATCGGGTAAAGCCGGTAGATCAAGATGGCTGGGTCGTCGTCCGCATACTCGCGGGGTTGCTAAAAACCCGGTTGATCACCCGATGGGTGGTGGCGAAGGACGTGCTTCAGGAGGCCATCCAAGATCTCCGAAGGGTTTATATTCAAAGGGATTGAAAACACGATCTCCGAAAAAACATTCTTCGAAATATATTATCGAAAAGCGAAAGAAGAAGTAATCCGATCAATTAATTGACAACTATGAGTAGATCATTAAAAAAAGGCCCGTATATCGATTTAAAATTGGAACAAAAAGTGCTCGCCATGAATGAGAGCGGAAAAAAATCCGTAATAAAAACATGGGCGCGCGCTTCTATGATTTCTCCTGATTTTGTTGGACATACCATCGCCGTTCATAATGGGAACAAGTTTATTCCTGTTTATATTACGGAAAATATGGTTGGTCATAAACTCGGAGAGTTTGCACCGACACGTACATTCCGTGGGCATGCCGGCAGCAGAAAGAAATAGAATCAGGGCTTAGAACCAACTAAAACAGAAAAGAGACATGAGTGTTAGAAAAAGAATATCAGCCGAAAAAAGAAAAGAAAGCCGCAAAGATATTGCGTTGGCTACATTGAAAAATGTTCCGAGCTCACCTCGTAAAATGCGTTATGTAGCCGATATGATTCGTGGAATGGAAGTCTTTAAGGCATTAGGTGTGCTAAAATTTTCCAATAAGGAAGCATCGCGAAAAATGGAGAAATTGTTGCTGTCTGCCATTTCGAATTGGGAACAAAAAAACGAGAGAAAAGCCGAAACAGGCGAGTTATACATTAAAACGGTTTTTGTAAACGAAGGTCCTACGTTAAAAAGACTTCGTCCGGCTCCGCAAGGTCGTGCCTACAGAATCCGGAAACGTTCAAATCATGTAACGTTGATAGTGGATGCTTATAACAAAGAACAAGAACAACAAACTAATAATTAAGGCAGATGGGACAAAAAGTAAATCCGATAGCAAATCGTTTGGGAATCATCAGAGGATGGGATTCTAATTGGTACGGTGGAGATACTTATGGAGATAATTTGCTTGAAGATAGCAAAATACGGAAGTATTTAAATGCTCGTCTGTCAAAAGCAAGTGTTTCGCGTATCATCATCGAGAGAACACTGAAACTGATAACCATTACTATCTGTACTGCCCGTCCGGGAATCATTATCGGTAAAGGCGGACAGGAAGTAGATAAACTGAAAGAAGAATTAAAGAAAATTACCGATAAAGACGTCCAGATCAATATTTTCGAAATAAAAAAGCCCGAATTGGATGCTGTTATTGTGGCAAACAATGTGGCTCGCCAGATCGAGGGTAAAATTGCTTATCGCCGTGCCGTTAAAATGGCGATAGCTTCTACCATGCGAATGGGAGCCGAAGGTATCAAGATTCAAGTATCCGGTCGTTTAAACGGTGCCGAAATGGCTCGTTCGGAAATATATAAGGAAGGAAGGATTCCGTTACATACCTTCCGTTCCGATATCGATTACTTCCAGGCTGAAGCTTTAACAAAAGTCGGGTTGATCGGCGTTAAAGTATGGATCTGCCGTGGCGAAGTATATGGTAAGAAAGACCTTGCTCCTTCCTTTACTTCTCAAAAAGAAAGTCGTTTCCACAATGGTGGCTCACGTGGAAATCGGCCCGAAGGAAGACAAGGTGGAAGAAGAAACAGGAAAAATAAGAAAAACGCTTGAAATTAAACTAAAATGTTACAGCCGAAAAAAACAAAGTTCAGAAGACAGCAGAAAGGCCGTATGAAGGGTAATGCTTCTCGCGGCAATCAGTTGGCTTTCGGTTCTTTCGGAATAAAATCATTGCAATCGAAATGGATCACCAGCCGCCAAATAGAGGCTGCACGTGTTGCCGTAACACGTTATATGCAGCGTGAGGGACAGGTGTGGGTGCGAATATTCCCCGATAAGCCGATTACCAAAAAACCTGCTGAAGTACGTATGGGTAAGGGAAAAGGAAATCCGGAAGGATTTGTTGCTCCGGTTACTCCGGGAAGAATTCTGTTTGAAGTGGAGGGCGTTCCTTACGAAGTAGCGAAAGAAGCATTGCGTTTGGCTGCTCAAAAGCTGCCTGTTACCACTAAATTTGTGGTGAGAAGAGATTATGTAAACTCCCAAAACTTGTAATGATATATGAAGACAAGAAGAGAGGAATTGAAAGAGCTATCCGAAAAGGATTTGAAAGAGAAGTTGGATGCAGAACGAATCGCATTGATGCGATTGCGCATCAATCACGCGATTACTCCGTTGGATAATCCAAGTTCGATAAAGTACAAACGCAGAGAAATTGCTCGTATCAATACGGAATTGCGTGCAAGAGAATTGAAAAAAGAAAAAGAATAAATGGGAACGAGAAATTTAAGAAAAGAAAGAGTCGGGGTCGTTTTCAGTAATAAAATGGATAAAACCGTCACTGTTGTCGTGAAATGGAAAGAAAAACATCCTATTTATGGAAAGTTCGTTAGTAAAACGAAAAAATTTCATGTTCACGATGAAAAAAACGACTGTAATATAGGCGATACAGTAAGAATAATGGAAACTCGTCCGTTGAGCAAAACCAAGCGATGGAGAGTGGTAGAAATAATAGAAAGGGCTAAATAATTATGATACAACAGGAATCAAGATTGACGGTAGCCGATAACAGTGGCGCAAAAGAAGCATTGTGTATCCGTATATTGGGCGCAAGCAAAAAACGTTATGCCTCTGTGGGAGATATCATTGTTGTCGCCATTAAAAATGTGATCCCTTCGAGTGATATCAAAAAAGGGGCTGTATCGAAAGCGGTTATTGTTCGTACAAAAAAAGAGATTCGTCGTCAGGATGGTTCTTACATCCGATTTGACGACAATGCCTGTGTGTTATTGAATAATGCCGGCGAGTTGAGGGGAAGCCGAATTTTCGGCCCGGTTGCTCGCGAACTTCGTGCCACCAACATGAAGATCGTTTCATTAGCACCGGAAGTACTGTAATTCATTAAATCGAAAAGTGATGAGTAAGTTACATATTAAAAAAGGCGATATTGTTTACGTGAATGCCGGTGAAGACAAAGGAAAGACCGGCCGTGTTCTCAAGGTAGATGTTGCGAAACAACGTGCTATTGTTGAAGGCGTAAATATTGTATCAAAACATACAAAACCCAATGCAAAAAGTCCACAGGGCGGAATCGAAAAAATCGAAGCTCCGGTACATATTTCAAATTTGAATCCGATAGATCCGAAATCCGGAAAGCCTACACGCATTGGGAGAAGATTGAACAGTGAAGGTAAATTGGTACGTTATGCTAAAAGGTCAGGGGAGGAAATCAAATGAATTATACGGTTAATTTAAAAGAAGAATATAAAGAACGTATTGTTCCTGCTTTGATGAAAGAGTTCGGGTATAAGTCGGTAATGCAGGTCCCCCGATTGGAGAAAATCGTAATCAATCAAGGATTGGGAATAGCCGTTTCCGATAAAAAAATTATCGATACAGCAATCAACGAATTGACGCTTATTACCGGACAAAAAGCAGTGCCAACCTATTCGCGCAAGGATATTTCGAATTTCAAAGTGCGCAAAAAAATGCCTATCGGTGCTCGTGTGACATTGCGAAAAGACCGAATGTATGAATTCCTGGAACGATTGATCCGTGTGGCATTGCCCCGTATCCGCGACTTTAAAGGAATTGACAGCAAACTCGACGGAAAAGGTAATTATACCTTGGGTATCGAAGAACAGATCATCTTTCCTGAGATCAATATCGATTCTATTTCGCGTTTGCTGGGTATGAATATTACGTTCGTTACCACCGCTTCTACCGATGAAGAAGGGTATGCGTTGTTGAAAGAATTTGGATTACCATTTAAAAACGTAAAAAAACAGTAAGAGATGGCAAAAGAATCAATGAAAGCCCGCGAGGTTAAAAGAGCCAAAATGGTTGCCAAATATGCTGAAAAAAGAGCAAAGTATTTGGCAGAAGGCGATTATGAAGCACTTCAAACCATTCCCAAAAATGCGTCTCCCGTACGTTTACACAATCGGTGTAAAATAACCGGGCGACCCAGAGGATATATGCGTCAGTTTGGACTCTCTCGTATTCAATTCAGAGAAATGGCTTCAGCAGGCTTAATTCCGGGTGTGAAGAAAACGAGTTGGTGAAAAGAGCAATTGCATTTTAGTTAAATATTGTCCCGACAGGCGGGATCAATTTAAATTATTTATATATGACAGATCCAATAGCAGATTATTTGACGCGGTTGAGAAATGCTATCCAAGCTAATCATAGGGTGGTAGAAATTCCGGCATCAAATTTAAAAAAAGACATTACAAAGATCCTTTTTGAACAAGGCTACATTCTTAATTATAAGTTTGTAGATGACGGTCCTCAGGGCACAATTATGATTGCTCTGAAATACGATCCGGTAAATAAAGTAAACGCAATCAAGAAACTGATTCGCGTATCTACTCCCGGTTTACGTAAGTATGTAGGTTATCGCAATATGCCGCGTGTATTGAATGGGTTAGGTATAGCCATATTATCTACTTCCAATGGAGTAATGACGGATAAACAAGCACGCCAACAGAAAGTTGGAGGCGAAGTATTGTGTTATGTATATTGATTTGAGGAGAAAAAACGATGTCAAGAATAGGAAAATTACCCATATCAGTGCCTAATGGCGTAACGGTTGCCGTTGAGGCAAACAATACCGTTGTGGTTAAAGGCCCGAAAGGCGAATTGACTCAACGGATTAATCCCTGCATCAAGGTGGAAGTAGATAAGAATTTGATCACCGTAAAAAGAAGTACAGACGATAAAGAACAACGCGCCTTGCACGGACTTTATCGAGCCCTGATCAATAACATGGTGGAAGGAGTAGCGCATGGTTTCCGTAAAGAAATGGAACTAGTCGGTGTTGGTTACCGTGTTTCTAATACAGGACAGCTGCTTGAGTTGTCGCTGGGTTACACCCATAATATTGTGATGCAGTTGCCGAATGAAATTAAGGTTGAAACCAAAATGGAAAGGAACAAAAATCCACTCATTATTTTGGAATCTTGCGACAAACAACTCCTCGGACAGGTATGTGCCAAAATTCGTTCCTTCCGTAAACCTGAACCCTATAAAGGAAAAGGTATTCGTTTTGTTGGAGAACAAATTCGTCGTAAATCCGGTAAAACAGCAGGTAAATAACGCACGTAAACTGAAATTACTATGTTAGAGAAAGAAAAAAGAAGACTAAAAATAAAAGCCCATATCCGCAGAAAGATTCATGGAACGGCCGAACGCCCCCGCCTTTCTGTATTCAGAAGTAACAAACAAATATATGCCCAGGTAATAGACGACCAATGTGGCAAAACATTGGCATCAGCCTCTTCATTAAAAATCGAAGAAAAACTTCCTAAAAAAGAACTTGCGGCAAAAGTGGGTGAACTAATCGCCAAAAATGCCAAGGAAGCCGGTATCGAAAAAGTCGTTTTCGACAGAAACGGGTATTTATATCATGGGCGAGTAAAAGAATTGGCAGATGCTGCACGTAAAGGAGGACTTAAATTTTAACCATCATGGCAAGAGTAAATAACAGAGTAAAAGCAACAAGCGATATTGAATTAAAAGACAGATTGGTAGCTATCAATCGTACGACAAAAGTTACCAAAGGAGGTCGTACGTTTACCTTTGCTGCCGTGGTAGTTGTTGGCAATGAAGATGGCATTGTAGGCTGGGGATTAGGAAAAGCAGGTGAAGTTACTTCCGCCATTGCCAAAGGAGTGGAAGCAGCCAAAAAGAACCTGATACGTGTTCCTGTTTATAAAGGGACCATTCCACATGAACAATCGGCTCATTACGGAGGTGCAAAAATATTCATCAAACCGGCAGTTCCGGGAACGGGTGTAAAAGCCGGAGGTGCAATGCGTGCTGTTCTCGAGAGTGTGGGCATTACCGATGTGTTGGCAAAGTCGAAAGGTTCGTCCAATCCTCACAACCTGGTAAAAGCTACTATCGCTGCATTAACCGAATTGAGAGATCCCCTAACGGTTGCTCAAAATAGAGGTATTAATTTGGAAAAAGTGTTCAACGGATAAAAATCGGAGGAATCGAAAATGGCAACTATCAAAGTAAAACAGGTAAGAAGCAGAATCGGCTGTCCAAAGGTACAGAGAAGAACGTTGGATACACTGGGATTGCGTAAGATGAATCAGGTTGTGGAACTTGAAGACAATGAATCCGTAAGAGGGTTGATTAGACAAGTACATCATTTGGTGACCATTGTTGAATAATTAGTTTATAACGATATAATTAAGATAAGAAATGGATTTATCGAATTTAAAACCGGCACAAGGAGCAACAAAAAAACGTAAACGAATCGGTCGAGGAGAAGGATCTGGCAAGGGAGGTACTTCCACCAGAGGTCACAAAGGAGCAAAATCGAGATCGGGTTACTCTCGCCAAATCGGATTTGAAGGAGGACAGATGCCTTTGCAACGTCGTGTGCCCAAGTTCGGATTCAAGCCTTTGAAGAGAGTAGAATATAAAACTGTCAATATCGAAAAACTTCAGGAAATTGCCGATACTCAGCAAGTATCGAAAATTGACCTCGACGTATTGATAAAGACCGGAATTGTCTCCTCAAAACAGTTAGTAAAAATTCTTGGCAAAGGTTCTTTAACTGCAAAGCTCGAAGTTGAAGCGCATGCTTTTTCCAAATCAGCCGAAGAAGCGATTAAATCGGCAGGCGGAACCGTTGTAAAACTTCAATGAAATGAAATTTATAGAGACACTTAAAAATATCTGGAAAATAGAAGATCTCCGAAAAAGGCTCTTGATCACTGTGTTGTTTGTAGCGGTTTACCGATTTGGTTCTTTTGTAGTGTTGCCGGGAATTAATCCGGCTCAACTGCAAGCGTTGCGAACGAGTGCAAGTTCAGGCCTTTTGGGATTATTGGATATGTTCTCCGGTGGTGCTTTTGCCAATGCTTCAATTTTTGCCTTAGGAATTATGCCCTATATTTCGGCTTCCATTGTAATGCAGTTGTTGGGAATCGCTGTTCCTTATTTTCAGAAATTGCAACACGAAGGCGAAAGTGGGTATACTAAAATGAATCAATATACCCGTTATTTAACGGTTTTTATTTTAGTGCTTCAAGGTCCTGCATATATATACGGAGCATTGCGTGGAGCTATACCCGGCGGATTCTTCGATTGGGTATTGCCCTCTACCATTATTCTGGCGGCAGGCAGTATGTTTGTGCTTTGGCTGGGTGAACGCATCACCGATAAAGGTGTGGGCAACGGAGTATCGTTCATCATTCTAATCGGTATCATTGCCCGCTTGCCTCACGCATTGGTTGCAGAATGGGATCGATTGATCAACGCTCCGGGCGGATTGTTGGTTTTTCTTATCGAAATCCTCTTCCTGTTGTTGGTAACCGCTTTGGCCATTATGTTGGTGCAGGGTACCCGCAAAGTTCCCGTTCAGTATGCCAAACGCATTGTAGGTAACAGACAATACGGCGGGGTGCGTCAGTATATCCCGTTGAAGGTGAATGCAGCAAATGTGATGCCCATTATTTTTGCACAGGCAATCATGTTTATTCCCATTACCATCGTTCAGTTTTCCGCTAAGGAGGGTGGAGGTTTTTGGTCTGCACTGATGAATTCCAATAGTTTTTGGTATAATTTCATTTTTGCGTTGCTCATCATTGCCTTTACCTATTTTTATACGGCAATTACAGTCAATCCGACACAGATGGCTGAAGATATGAAACGTAATAACGGATTTATTCCCGGTGTGAAACCCGGCAAAAAGACGGCTGAATATATCGATACCATTATGTCGCGCATTACGTTGCCGGGATCTATTTTTTTGGCTATCGTAGCTATATTGCCGGCTTTTGCGAATATGTTGGGTGTAAATGGCCAATTTGCCCATTTCTTCGGAGGTACCTCACTGCTGATTCTTGTCGGCGTTGTATTGGATACCTTGCAGCAGATTGAAAGTCATTTGTTGATGCATCACTATGATGGTTTTTTGAAATCAGGCCAAAAAATTAAAGGTAGATCAGGTTCTATTGCGGCGTATTAAATTAAGGAAGGATTTTTCGGATAAATGAAGAATAACAGAATGATCATATTGAAAACCGAGGAAGAGATTGAGCTTATGCGCGAAAGTAATCGCCTGGTAGGAATGACTCTTGGAGAACTTTCAAAACACATTAAACCGGGAGTTACCACATTGCAGCTCGATAAAATTGCCGAGGAGTTCATAAGAGATCATGGAGCTGTCCCAACTTTTTTGGGATATGGAGGTTTTCCGAATTCCATTTGTACTTCGGTAAATGAAAATGTGGTGCACGGCATACCCAATAATAAACCTTTAAAAGAAGGAGACATCATATCGGTAGATTGTGGTGTAACAAAAAATGGTTACTGCGGAGATTCGGCCTATACTTTTTGCGTAGGTGAAGTTGACGAAAAAATAAAAGCATTACTCAATGTAACCAAAGAATCACTTTATAAAGGAATTGAGCGAGCACGTGAAGATAACCGAATCGGAGATATCGCAAATGCTATACAAAGCTATTGCGAATCGCATGGCTATTCGGTAGTACGCGAGTTAGTGGGACATGGTATCGGTCGTGAAATGCACGAACCCCCCGAAGTGCCCAATTATGGCAGACGGGGCACGGGTCCATTACTTAAAAACGGCATGTGTATTGCTATTGAACCCATGATTAATATGGGAAGCAAAAATGTGGTATTCGAGAATGACGGTTGGACGGTTCGAACCAAAGATCGCAAACCTTCTGCTCATTTCGAACACACCATAGCTATCCATAATGGTAAAGCCGATATTTTATCCACTTTTGAATTTATTGAAGAAACAACTCATATTTAAAACCAAAACGATCTTTAATGGCTAAACAACCACCAATAGAACAAGACGGCGTAATAGTTGAAGCATTATCCAACGCAATGTTTCGCGTTGAATTGGAAAATGGGCACGAAATTACCGCACATATTTCCGGCAAAATGCGAATGAATTATATTCGAATTTTACCGGGAGACAGAGTGCGTGTAGAAATGTCGCCTTATGACCTCACGAAGGGTAGAATTTCATTTAGATATAAATAAAGAAGCACAAAAATATGAAAGTAAAAGCATCGATAAAGAAACGTTCGGCCGATTGCCAAATTGTTAGAAGAAAAGGCCGTTTATATGTAATCTGTAAAAAGAATCCCCGATTTAAACAACGTCAGGGTTAAAAACAATTGGTATTATTATAATCAAATAATAAGGAAAATATATGGCTATAAGAATTGTAGGAGTCGATTTACCGCAAAATAAGCGAGGCGAAATAGCGCTCACTTATATCTATGGTATCGGACGAAGCTCGGCTAATCGTATTTTGTCAAAAGCAGGGATTGATCGAGATATTAAAGTTAAAGACTGGACAGATGATCAAGTTGCCCGGGTTCGCGAAATTATATCTGCCGAGTACAAAGTAGAGGGAGATCTTCGTTCCGAAGTGCAGACGAATATTAAGCGACTAATGGATATTGGTTGTTATCGGGGTATTCGTCATCGGTTGGGATTACCGGTACGTGGTCAAAAAACCAAAAATAATGCCCGTACCCGGAAAGGGAAAAAGAAAACAGTTGCTAACAAGAAGAAAGCTACTAAATAACGCATAAAAAATATGGCAAAAAAATCAACTGCAACAAAAAAGAAAAATGTCAAGGTAAGTGCTGAAGGTCAAGCACATATTTCTTCTTCTTTTAATAATATTATTGTATCGTTGACCAACGAAAACGGTGATGTAATTAGTTGGTCGTCTGCAGGTAAAATGGGATTCAGAAGTTCCAAAAAGAATACTCCGTATGCAGCACAAATGGTAGCACAGGATTGCGCAAAAGTTGCGTATGATTTGGGGCTTCGCAAGGTAAAGGTTTTTGTAAAAGGCCCGGGGAATGGTCGTGAAGCAGCTATCAGAACTATTCACGGTTTAGGAATCGAGGTAGCCGAAATTGTTGATGTTACCCCCATACCACACAATGGTTGCCGTCCTCCGAAAGCAAGAAGAGTATAACGCACAGTTCAGATTTCAAATATAAAGTTTAATTCGTTAAAAAGAAATGGCAAGATATACAGGTCCAAAATCAAAAATCGCCCGCAAATTTGGCGAACCTATTTTCGGTCCCGATAAAGTTCTTTCCAAAAAGAACTATCCACCGGGACAACATGGTAATTCCCGCCGTAGGAAGACGTCGGAATACGGCATTCAGCTACGCGAAAAGCAGCGCGCAAAATATACCTATGGCCTTTTGGAGAAACAATTCCGTCTCACTTTCGAAAGGGCAGAACGCAGTCGTGGCATTACGGGTGAAGTATTGCTTCAATTGCTCGAATCGCGTCTCGACAATATTGTTTATCGTTTAGGAATTGCACCTACACGAGCATCAGCACGTCAGTTGGTAAATCATCGTCACATTACCGTCAACGGACAGGTGGTAAATATTCCTTCGTATTCCGTCAAGCCGGGCGAAATTGTAGGTGTGAGAGAAAAATCAAAATCATTGGAAGTGATTTCAAATGCCCTCGCAGGGTTTAATCACAGTAAATATCCATGGTTGGAATGGGATAAAGCATCATTCAGCGGCAAATTATTGCATCTGCCCGACAGAGCCGATATCCCCGAAAACATCAAAGAACAATTGATCGTAGAATTATATTCTAAATAATAAAAATTACATGGCAATATTAGCATTTCAGAAACCCGATAAAGTAATCATGTTGCAGGAGGATGCTTTCCACGGAAAGTTCGAATTCCGACCGCTTGAACCGGGCTACGGCATTACCATCGGTAATGCATTACGTCGAATTTTGCTTTCTTCGCTCGAAGGATTCGCAATTACATCGTTAAAAATTGAAGGAATTGAGCATGAGTTTGCTACCATTCCGGGCGTTATCGAAGATGTAACAGGAATCATTCTCAATCTGAAGAAAGTGCGGTTTAAACGGTTGGTCGAAGAATTCGAATCTGAGAAAGTCAGCCTTCACATTTCGGGAACAGAAGTGTTCAAAGCCGGGGATATTGGTAAGATATTGACAGGTTTCGAGGTATTGAATCCCGACTTGGAGATATGCCATATGGAAAAAAAGGCAGAGATTCGTTTAGAACTCTCCATCAATAAAGGTCGTGGCTATGTGCCTGCCGATGAAAATCGCACCCTGCTACCTCCTGATGATGTGCATACAATTGCCATTGACTCTATTTTCACCCCGATCCGAAATGTAAAATACGATATCGAAAATTACCGTATCGAACAGAAAACGGATTATGAAAAATTGGTTATTGAGGTTTCTACCGATGCTTCTATTCGGCCAAAGGAGGCATTAAAAGAAGCAGCAAAAATACTTATTCAGCATTTTGTATTGTTTTCTGATGATAACAAAATCATGATCGAAGCTACCGATGCCGATAATATCGAAGAATTCGATGAGGAGGTACTTCATATGCGCCAGCTTCTCAAGCGCAAGTTATCCGATCTTAATCTTTCGGTACGGGCACTCAACTGCCTTAAGGCAGCCGATGTAGAAACACTTGGCCAATTGGTTTCCTATACCAGGAACGATCTTCTCAAATTCCGAAATTTCGGTAAAAAATCGCTCATCGAGTTGGAAGAACTGCTCGGTGGAATGAATCTGACTTTCGGTATGGATATTTCGAAATATAAATTAGATAAAGATTAACAGTAATGAGACATAATTATAAAAACAATCATTTAGGACGTAAAAAGGCGCATCGCGGTGCCATGCTTTCCAACATGGCCACATCGCTCATTATGCATAAACGTATTTTTACCACTGTTCCTAAAGCCAAGGCATTGCGACAATTTGTGGAACCTCTCATCACCAAATCGAAGGAAGATACAACCCATTCCCGACGAGTAGTTTTTAGTGTTTTAAAAAACAAATATGCAGTAACCGAACTTTTTCAAACGGTGTCGCAAAAGGTGGGTGATCGTCCGGGAGGTTATACCCGAATCATCAAAACCGGATATCGCTTGGGTGACAATGCCCCCATGTGCTTTATCGAGCTGGTCGATTTCGATGAAAACATGCTTAAAGAAGTCGGGCCTAAGAAAGCAAGAACGCGCCGTTCGCGTAGAAAATCTTCCGATAAGGCTGTCGGTGCCGAAAACCTCTCTGCTGCTTCTGATGTAAAAGGAGAAGTAAAGGCCGAAAAAACCGAAAAGGCAAAAGGCAAAACAGCCGGGAAAAGTACGAAGGAGGCTAAAAGCAAAAGCGAAGAATCGAAGGCCGAGACTATAGCTGAAGCCAAAAGCGAAGCTCCTGAAGGGAATGCTGCCGCTGAAACTTTGGTTGAAGAAGCTTCCCGGAACGAACCTGTTTTGTCGGGAGAAGAACAGGTAGAAAAGGAAGAGAATAAATTGCAAGCTCAAGCTGACAAAGATACAGAAAGTTGATGAAACTTCCAGGACAGGAAAAGGAGCTAAGCCTCATAGGCAGTGAGCGCTGCGAGTGATTCGTAGCGCTTTTTCATTTTTTGAAAATTATCATGTACATTTGCAATACCAACCCTAAAAAACGAAGGTTATGCGCATAAAAGATATTCTTCAGGTAATCGAACAACTTGCGCCGCCGGCCTTACAGGAAGATTTCGATAATGCCGGTCTGCAAGCGGGCGATGTCAATCGCGAAGCAACAGGCGCACTTCTGTGTATCGATGTAACGGAAAACGTAATCGATGAAGCCCTTTCGCTGGGATGCAACCTCGTCATTTCGCACCATCCCCTGCTTTTTCGTCCGGTAAAGTCGCTCACCGGTCAAACCTACATCGAGCGATGCCTAATCAAAGCCATCAAAAACGATGTTGTCCTTTACGCAGCACACACCAATCTCGATAACGCACAAGGCGGCGTAAATTACAAACTGGCCGATATGCTGGGGTTGCAACAAGTGCGCATCCTGAGTCCCAAGAAGAGCGCCTTGCTCAAGCTTGTTACCTTTGTTCCCGAATCCCACGCCGAGTCGCTTCGCTGCGCACTTTTCAACGCCGGTGCCGGTACCATTGGCAACTACGATTCGTGCAGCTACAACCTCACCGGCGAAGGTACGTTCAGGGCACGCGAAGGAGCTAATCCGTTTGTAGGCAGGGTAGGGGAGCTGCATTTCGAAAAAGAGGTACGCATCGAAACCGTGCTGCCCCGCTATCGGCAAGACGACGTCCTTCGTGCTTTAATTGCCGTACACCCCTACGAAGAGCCCGCCTACGATTTCTATCCGTTGGAAAACACCTGGGCTCAAGCCGGCAGCGGCGTGGCAGGCGTGCTCCCCGAACCGATGCCCGAACAAGAGTTTCTCTATCTGCTGAAAGATATTTTTAACCTTCCCACCATCCGTCACACCAAAATTCAAAACCGTGAAATTCGCGATGTGGCACTTTGTGGCGGCAGCGGCGCCTTCCTCATCCCTCAGGCCGTAGCCTACGGAGCCGACGCCTTTGTTACCGGCGAAGCAAAGTATAACGATTTTTACGATGCTGAAGACCGTATATTGCTGGCTGTTGTAGGACATTACGAGTCGGAAATCTGCACAAAAGACCTCTTTTACGATGCTGTTTCAAAAAAATATCCTACCTTTGCATTACATAAATCGGCATTCGATTCGAATCCCGTAAAATATTTGTAACTCGTTGACGGTCTGACTTGTTCCCGCCGTTACAAATCAAATGTGGTAATGAAACGATGAGGCTATCGTTTAATTACTGCATTTTTTTGTCGGTCACACAAGATTGTCAGGCGCGGGTATTACAAACATTACAAATATTACAACTATGAGTCTGCTTTAAAAAGTCCAAATTGCTTAAAATAAATTTTGTAAAAACTTGATTATCTCGTTTATTTTTTACTCGTTTTCGATAAACAAGACTTATTCAAGTGGACTCAAATATTACAAATATTATCAGATGTAAATATTGTTAGTTTACAAGTATGGGTCAGCGATACTCATCCAAAAAATGTGTGAGTAGCAAAAAAAGAGCATAAGAATAAGTTGATACACGTATTATTAGTTCATATTCACAATAAAAAACAAGACCAACTATGGCAACCAAGAAAAAAAGTTCAACAGAAGAGGTATCGGTAGAAGAAAAGTTGAAGATACTGTATAAGCTCCAATCGTATCTCTCCGAAATCGATCGCATTAAAACCCTTCGTGGGGAGCTGCCTTTAGAAGTAGCCGACCTCGACGACGAAATCGCCGGGCTGAATACGCGAATTGCCAAATTCGAATCCGATCTCGTTGAGATCAACAAAGCCATTAAAGAAGAGAAGGAGAAGATCGAAATCAGCAAGGCTAAAATTGAAAAGTACAACAAACAGCTCGACAATGTACGCAACAGCAAAGAATACGACCATCTGTCCAAAGAAATTGAGTTCGAAACACTGGAAATCGAGCTGGCCGAAAAGCATATTCGCGATTATCAGCAAGAAGCCAAAAACATTGAAGAACAAATCAATGCGGCTAAAGAGCTGCTCAACGAAAAAATGCTCGATTTGGAACAAAAACGCAAAGAGCTGAACGATATTATTTCGGAAACCAAAGCCCAAGAAGAAAAACTTCGCGAAAAAGTCAAAAAAACCGAAAGCAAAGTAGATCCCCGTTTGCTTGCCGCATTCCGTCGCATCCGCAAAAATGCGCGCAACGGACTAGCCATCGTTACGATTCAACGCGGTGCTTGTGGTGGCTGTTTCAACAAAATTCCGCCTCAGCGTCAGTTAGATATCAAGATGGGGAAAAAGATCATCGTGTGTGAATACTGCGGACGCATCCTGGTCGATCCCGAACTCGTCGGCGCACCAATCATCGAATCATAGGCCTTTCACTTTACCGCTAACCATTCCGTGAACCGTATCGCATAACGAGAATTTGAATTCCTATAAGGAGGGTGTATCATAATGTGATTTCACCCTCTTTGTATTTTCGTACCCTATCGGGGAACAATTTTTAATTATTCAATTCTCGGCGGCTTATTTTTTATTTGGATACCGCTTCCAATTTGTTTCGGCGAATTGTGCAGGTTCGCTTCAACAATCAAAAATTAAAATTGGAAGGTAAATCCGCCCAGTATGTTGAAGGTTTGAGCAGGATGTCCGTACCAAATATCGTACTTCTTCGATAAAATGTTGTGAGCCCGAACGTTGAGCGAGATAGCATCGGTAATGTTGTAAACCACACCTGCATTCAGATCGTTGATATTCTCCATTTTCACGTTCTCGCCATTGAAAAACGACCACCGTCCCGAGGCCAGGTAATAATCCACCGTAAATTTCACCTCATCCGAAGTTTGCATCACCACCCTCACATCCGCCTCTAAATCCGGCAGGTTCCACGCTTTTGCCTCATCGATCTCCAGTTCACCCACACGGGCATCTTTTACCGTATAGAAATTCTTCTTCAACCGAAACGAAACATCCAGCGGCGACCAAATATTCCACCGGATCACTCCCCCGATGTGTGAGTGAGAAAGGTTACCGTATGCCGGAACCAGTCGCTCGTTTGCAACCCACTCTGTGACGGGATCGGTATTTAGCACCTGGTCCATTACCGGGAAATGCGCATCGTCCGTCTTCCGGAAACCGCCGAAAATATCCAGCCTGAAACCCTCGAGTTCGCCCATCTTCACCCCCGCTTCCACATCCACAAGTGTGAACGACGGCTTCAGCACCATCCCCGGCTTATAGTAACGCGACTCCTGCATCACGTTCAGGTACGTATTATCGTCAATCCCCCCCTTCACATTTGCATAAAGCGACGACTTTTCGGTAATCATCAGGGTAACCCCCATGTTGGGTGCTACACGCACCATATCGTTTTCGCCAAACTGCAGCAACACATCCGCACCCAGTCGGGCATTCCAACCCATCCCGTCAAACAAAACAAACGGTGCCGCGTTTACCAGCAGGTAATTTTTCACATCCGACGGTTCACCATAAAACACCCCCGTCACCTTGGCGTCCGCTCCCCATTGGCCGTCCGTTCCGTCCAACGGCTTCATCATTCCGGCCATCGCTTCAAGCTGATTGCCCGCCATCCCTTTCTCGGTAAGCATCGAGCCGAATTTCGAAGAAAAATGCTTAAAATCGACAATCCCCCTGTAGCGGTTTTCTTCCGATTCCGCCGATTTCAACCCCGCCTTGGCATGAAACACCTTCAGCCGCTGTTTCTCGTCGTCGAAGATCCGGTTTTTCCCGAAAGTATTGCCATAGTAGTTAAACTGCGAAAGCAGATACGACGCCTCCACATCGAGACGCGACGCATCGAAACGATGGCTGTACTCCGCCTCGCCCTTGTTGTCCATAAAATAGGCCGTCACCGTTGCCGGGTCCGATTGCTGCACATACTTCACGTCGCCGTTGGTCGAGTTGTGCAACACCCTCACGCTCAATCTGTCGTTGTCCGTTTCCACCAACCGGTAACTCAGTGCCCCGTCCACGTTGGCATAATTGCCTGCGTTCAAAAAGAAATACCCCCTTTCCGTGCTGTACGGAATCTCCGTCATGATACTTGCCGGGCGTGGAATGGCAATCTCCATCGGCGGATTCGTTCGTCCCGCCCACGAAGCATACTCCACATTCGGTTTTCTCACCGCCGGTTCGGGTAATGCCGGCAGCGAACTGATTTTCACTGCATCTTTCAGCGTCGGATTAAACTGTCGTTCCAGCTCCATCTGCCTTCTCAGCAACGAATCCTGTTGCTGCGCCGAAACACCTGCGGCAACCACCAACCCTGCCGCCAAAGGGAATACATATCTTTTCATCTTCAGCTTGATCTTCTTCATTTTCAATTCAGTTTACTCAACCGTTCGTCAATCATCTGCCGGATATCGGCCTCGTTACCTTTGTAATTTGCCTTCAAGCTCTGCAAATACTGCTTCGCCTGAAAAGCATCACCCCGTGCCGCATACGTATCCGCCAGCACGATAATTGCCCGCGCCATCCAATACTGATGGGGCGTTCCTTTCTGCATGAAATCCTTCACCTGCGCCTCCGCCCTGTCGTACGATTTCCATCGGAAATACGTATCCGCCAGGATAAACTGCGCCTCAGCCCCATACACGCTGCGCGTATCGCCGGCTATCGCCTGAAAATCGGCCATCGCCTTGTCCGGATCCTTCAGTTGCTGATACGCTTTGCCTCTCAAGTAACGCGCCTCCGTCGCCATCTCCGGCGACAGGGCGGCACTGCCCAGCAAGTCGGTTGCCGCCCGCACCACCTCGTTGTAGTTCTCCAACTTCATCTGCGTCCGCACCAACCCCATCAACCCCTCTTGACGGTTGACCGCATTGCGGCTCATGTTGGCCAACTTCGCATAATCCGCCAGCGCCTGTCGGTAGTTCCCCTTCTCATACTCTGCCTGCGCCGCATACAGCAACGCATTCTCCATGAATTTGGTATTCCCCGCGTCAATCACCTTGCGAAAATATCCCAGCGCCTCGTTCTTATTCCCTTTCTCGTCAGCCATCACTCCCAGGTAATAGTTCGCATCGCTGCTGAACGCCCCGTCGGGATAACTTTGCAAGTAACGCACCAGTGCCTGTTGAGCCTCGCTTTTCGACCCCTTCATATACACCCTTTCCGCAGCCAAAAACGTCAGCGAATCTTGTTGCGACGGTGCAATCCGCAACCCACCCGGCAACGAGTTGGCATAGTTGATATACGACTCGATATCGTTCATGTCGCGATACACCGTCTCCATCGAAATCAGCGCATTGCGCGCATCCTCCGAACCCGGAAACTTCTCGATCACCCGCTTATACGCCGCCACACTCTGCGGATAGTTGCCCGCGTTGTAATACAACTGTCCAAGTTGAATACCCGCCTGACTCGCAACAGGACTGTCGGGAAACTTCGCAATCAGCTCCTGCAGCACCTTTATCGCCTCCGTCTCGCGACCGAGCATCGTCAGCGCGCGGCTCTTTTCATACAACGCATCGTCGTAATATATTGAATTGGGATAGCGGCGCATCAGCTCGTCCAGTTCCCTGATCTTGCCCTCGTAGTTGCGCTGCAACCCCATCACAAACGCCCGCTGAAAAGCTGCATAGTCCGCCGCCTGCGGATTCACCTCCGTCGCCTGTGCATACCGCCGCTCCGCCTCGGCGAAATTACGGTTGTAATAATGAATATCCCCAAGCCGGTTCAGCGCATCGGCATACTCGGGACGATTCTTGTTCGTTTCTGCCGCGAGATACTGTTGAAACGACCGCATCGCCTCGGCATACCGGTTTTGGTTAAACTGCGCATACCCCAGGCTGTACCAACCCAATGCATAATTCTTGTCCGTCGACCGCGCACTGTTCACAAACACCTTGAAATCCGCCTCAGCGTTCATGTAATTCCCCAGCCGGTAATACGACTCTCCCCGCCAGAAATACGCACTGTTGCGTGCCTCGGCATCGTAATTTCCCATGCCGATACACGACGCAAACAGGCGAATCGCCTCGTTGAGGTTGCCGTTGATAAACTGCTGAGCCCCCAGCTGAAAAAGAATCATCTGTTTCGCCTCCAGAATACGCCGTCCTGGATTCGCAATCCGGTTAATCGCCTCCAACGCCGCCTGATAATCCTTGGCCGAGAGAAACGTTTCGGCCAAAATATCGTTCACCTTGTCGGCATACGGCGAGTCGGGATACTGTTGCAGAAACTTCTCGAAAAGCCCGATCGATTCGCCGAACACCGACATGTTCGTCTCGTGCACCAGCAGCGCATAGTTATATAGCGCTGTCTCCGTCGCCTTCGCATCGAAACTCTCACGCGACGCCGCCTCAAAAGCAAATTGCGCCTGCTGCTTGTCGCCCTGCCGCAGGTAAAGCTGCCCCAACTGCAGCTGTGCATTTTGAGTCAGCGCGTCCTGCTGACCCACTGCCAGCTGCATCATCCGTATTGCATCGGCATATTTCCCCGCATCGCTATACGCCAACCCCATAAAATACGCGTCCCCCCGCAGCGGCTTGTCGGTTTTTTCCAAATACTTCTCATAATACGTAATCGCCCGGTTGGTATATCCCAGCCGGTAGTTCGCATTCCCCAATATCCGGTACATCTCGCCCGTATGATCACTTTGCGGATACGCCTCCACAAACGCCTCAGCCAGTCGCACGGCCTCATCCAACTTCCCGTCGAAAAAGACCGCCTGAGCCGCATAAAACGACGCCTCCTCGCCATACATCGGATGATTCTTCAGCCGGTCAAAACGCTCCAGTGCCGCCGCATACTCCCCCCGAGTGTAAGCAATATACCCCAGGTAATAATCCGCCGCGTCACCATATTTCTTGCTGTTTTGGTACAGCAACGCATACCACCGTTCCGCTTCACCTGTCACCCCCGTTTGTAACAACGTGTATGCCAGTCGGAAACCATAATCCTCCTGCTCGGTCGGCGTCAGGTAATCGATTTGGCAACGGTCAAACCATTCCTTAGCCGTTCGCCACTCTTCCCGGTCAAAATAATACGAAGCAATCAGAAACGCCCCCTCGTTGCGATGCACGCTTTCGGGATGCTCCTTGAGAAAAGCCATCAACTTTTCGCCGCCGTCTTCCTCACCCCGATAAAAACTGCAGGCTGCCATCATATACTCGGCCTCCTCCAGCAGCACCGCATCGTTACTCCGGGTAATAAATTCGGTCAACACCTCGTGCGCCGCCGCATAATCCCCCTCCAGAAACAACGTCTTTCCTTCGTTAAACCGGTTTTCGGGCGGAAGACGATACGCCGTTTGTTGCGCCACGCCGGCCTGCACCACGGCAACCAGCGTTATCATCAGCATATTTTTTTTCATATTTCAGATAGCTATTTTTTGCAACTTTTCTATTCCTTTACGAATAGAGGTCAGTCCGAACTCGGCCGCATTCACCTTTTTCTTGTCGATAAAGAGCAATTCCTCCACATCGTCCTGAGCTTTCAATCCGCTGAAATCCTTTACTTTACACCTAAAAAACAAATCCAGTGTATGCTCTTCAAAACCCGAATATACATAAATATTCGGAATAGAAAAAAGGTAGTGCAGCTCGCTCACATTCAAGCCTGTTTCCTCAACCACCTCGCGACACACCGCCTCTTCGGCAGTTTCAAACATATCGGTAAACCCGCCCGGCAGATCCAGCGTATCTTTTGCCGGCTCTTTCCCCCGTCGTGCCACCAGTAACTCCCCCTTGTCATTTTCGATCACCGCCACCACGGCGGCAATCGGGTTAAAATAATACACAAAGCCGCACCGCATGCATTTTTTCGACTTTTCGTTGTTGATCACAAATTTGTTGCTGCCACATTTCGGACAGTACACAAATTGATGTAGAGGATGCTGCATAGTTCCTTTTATTTGTTTCACTGCAAACTTACAATTTTGATGTTCAACTGCAAAACCTTGCCGCATAAATTTGGCCTCCATGGTGCAATTTTCCCCCAAATGCCTTACATTTGTAAGACATGACAGATTTTGCCCTATGCATACCGTATATGTGCTGTTGGATATTTTCTTTGTGATTTTTCATACCTCGCTCACCCTTTTCAACGCCCTCGGTTGGGCATGGAAAAAACCCGCGTATGGAACCTCATCACCCTTCTTCTCACCGGTTCTTCATGGCTTTTCCTTGGGATGATTGTCGGTGTTCCCGGCTATTGTCCGCTTACCGACTGGCATTTCAGCGTGTTAGAGAAACTGGGAGAAACCAACCTCCCCAATTCCTACCTCAAGTATCTTTTCGACCGCATAACCGGTCTTGATATCGATTCGTCGCTCGTCGACCGCGTGACGCTCATCGTGTTTGTCGTGGCATTCGCCCTTTCCGTTTTCCTCAACCTCCGCGATAAAATCCTTTCAAAACGTACGAAGCGCAAAGACGGAGATTAACCGTAATTTTTCTAAGACAGATCGACTTTTTTGATGAAATTCCTTCCTTTAGAATAAGAAAGTAACTTATGATGTTGAAGTCGTCCGATAATAATTGCCGGATGAGTATTGAATTTTTTAGCGAAATTAATAATGTCTTCGTTCGAAATTGGTTCTTTCTGCAAAATTTCCTTTTCTTCTTCTTCGGTAAGTGTCCATTTCACAGCAAAATCATCCGCTTCCTTTTCTTTAACTTCATCATAATCGGAATAATCTTTCACATTTTCCAAGAATATGTCTTTTTTGCCATGAAGAATGATATGACCCGCTTCGTGGAAAAATGTAAACCAGAAAATATCGTTTCTATTATATCTTCCCGTTAATTGAATAAGAGGGGATTCATTTATCCATCTTGTCGAACCGTTGATGGGAGCCTTGGGTAGACAAGGAGTGTAAATGATTTTTACTCCCGCTGATAAACACATTTGTTGGAGTTCTTCAAAGAAATTATCCGGATGTTCTGCCATTAACGATTTGATTTCAGGTAGCAATTTTTTAAAAGCTGTTTTCGAATATTTGTTACTAGACAATTCTGTAGCTTGCAATTCCCCTTTACGGAGCCATGCCGATATAGCATAAGGTTCACTAGAATGAGCAAGCGATATACGGAACTCTATTTTAAGTTGTTGATTTAAATAATAATTATTCCATGCCTCAGGTGAACTTACTCCGAAAAAAGAAAATAACGCTAAAGTTTTTTCTTCCATTGTTTTGCATGCAGGCAACCAGCCTTTTTTTATCATGTCTGCAACAGGAAATTTCTTTGTCCATTCAGCGGATGATTCAATAAGGGAATTTCTTTTCTTTCTTGCCATATATTCGTCGTAACTGCGTTGTCTGTTCAACCAAAAACGAGCCGGTATTTTTGTTACGCTTTCAAATTGAACTGCCATTTCGGGAGTGATGGAACTTTTGCTGTTTAATATTTCCGAAATGGTTTTTTCGGGTTTCCCTGTACGTACGGCAAATTCTTTTGGTCCCATACCCATTTCCTTAAGTTTTTCGGCAAGTGTTTCGCCCGGATGAAATACTACTTGCGGTATATATTGATTTTTAGTGGTTTCCATAATAATTCTTTTTTAATGATGATAATCAGTAATTTCGATAATTTCTATACATTTAATTTCACTCCATATAAATTTACCGTCCGATGTGACAGGAACGGGATTTTCATAAGGTTTAAAAATTAATCGGTAAGGTTGATCAAGATCACAAGCCCATTCTCCTTTTCTATCTGCAGTGAGTTCGTGGTAGCGCCCCGGGAGATATCTTACGTCTTCAAGTGTTTCTGCATCTCTTAAATCATTCAAACGTTTGTGATATAGTTCTGCTCGTCTTTTCCCCATTTCTTTGCAACATTTACTATAATCGTTGGCAAATTTTTTGAGTTTATTGATCTTAAAAATTATTTCCACTGCAAAGATAATTACTTTTTTAATTTACAGCAAGTGTTATTTAATTTTTTAGTATGTTTTTAAGAGTAGAATAATGTATTTCATAAACATTTTTAAAATCGACAACCAGGTAATCGTCAAATTACTTTTCAATCTAAATCTTCGAGAAATATTTCCGGCTCAAATTCGGTTACGCCGGATATTTTTAGTTTCACTTGAAATGTTTTTACTACTTCCGGTTCAATAACCATATTGTAATCATAGTCATCGGGATAATCTTTCAATTCAAATTCATAATCCTCATCAATTTTTGATATCATGGCAGTTTCATTTAGAAAAAATAATTTTTACCTGGACAAAAGGATACTCGTTGAAATTCATTTAAACGCATGTCGTTTTGTTATTACCTGCAAATTTATTCATTTTCCACGGTAATATCGTCTATCCAAAGATTGTAAGCGGCACCTGATCCTACTTTAAAAGCTATTAAGTTATCTCCGGCAGTGGTTGCTATGTCTGGTGACCCCGTCATGTCTAACGTTACTTTTACCCAATTGCCACCGGTATTGATGAGCCCGTCATATTTATTCGATGCGCCGGATGACAATATTGTGTCTGAATCGCAATCTTTTAGATTATAGTAAGCGGTTGTCGTAGTATATAAAATGATGGATAATGATTTTTCTGAAGTTCCTTTAATATAGAATACGATTTTGCTCGGCATGGTAAAATTTTCGGGAACCTTTGCCGTGAAAACACATTCGTTAATATCCGGCGTTCTTCCGTTCAGATGCAGCGAACTTGTTCCTGTATATGCTTCAGCAGTACTTTGGGTTGCATACGAAGGCAAACCGGTGGCCAATCCTGCAGTAAAAGCGCCCCAGTCTTCAAAATCCGAGCCGGGAAACAATGTCGGTCCGACAACATGTTCAGCTTCACCGTATTCCTGAATAACCGTAACCCCCACCGGTGATAATACCGAAGAAGCCGCAGGTGTAAACGTAACGGCAGTCGTACGTCGGACATCGGTATTTTCTGTGGCAGTAAGCGTAATAACGGCCGTGCCCGATCCGCTTTCAGGAGACAAGCTCAACCAAGGTTGGTCACTGACAGCCGTCCACGCCTGACCGGCATCGGCAGTCAACGTTATCGTTGTTGTTGCGTTCGAGGCAGGCAGATTGACCGTCGTTTTGTCGACGGTAAACGACAACGGCTCAAGTTCACCCGCGTCGCCACCTTTTCCGGGTTCAATCGGACGAATTGTCCCGCTGCCCTCCGAAGCAATACCTCCCGGCGTTAAGGTAAACGTATAAGTATGGCTGTACCCTCCGACCAACACATTGTCTTCAACAGGTTTCCATTCGTATTTTTTGCCGTCGGCCAACGCAATGGCAATCGTGATATCCGTCATCTGCTGTCCGGGAAGCAGAAATGCTGTTGCCGTTGCCGTATCGGCCGTGGCGTCCGTTTTCACAACCGGCATAATCTCTCCGATATCGCTTCCCGGCCTTACTACGCCATCTGTAAGATTAAGCCAACCGTTGGTAGTAACATTATTCAATGTAACCTTCATACCCTCCAACACAACATCCGCAGCCGAAAACGAAAGAACCAACTGCGCCAGTTTATGATCAAATATCAGGGGAATTTTGGGCGTGGTTTTATCCTTTCCCTCGGCCTTTGCGTATAACACGTCTATTCGTGAGGGAACCGTCTGATCGGTTATATCCACGGTAACGTTGAAATCCTTTCCGGCAGCAGCCGAATACGGATAATACGCCACAAAATCCAATTTCGATCCGTTGCCCGGCAGCATAACGGCTTTTTCTGCGTCAGCAGCCTGAAATATCCCTTCAGCACCTCCCGTGGAATTCACATAATCCACGTTAATAAAAGAAGCCTCCTCCCATGTTTTTCCCGTAGGAACGGCATAAATTCCGATATGATCACCGGCATCCCAATCTGTCCCCGACGCACGGGTTAAAGAAGGATCATTATGTGTAACTTCACTAATTGCACTGTAAAATGCCACGGCTACACTTTCGTCATTCCCGTGCGGAATATCCGTTTTGTTGCAAGCTCTTGTAAAAAGAAGCAGCATGCCCAACACAGGCAGATAAAAAATCATTCGATATTTCATAAAAGCAAATAAAAAAATCCCCTTAACGGTTTATATCGTCAAGGAGAAAAAATTATGCGAATTCAGCTTCAAATCCTATCTTGAAAATGATCTCGCAGCAAAGATAAGCAATCCGGCAAAAGAGAGAAAATATTTTTTTTAATTGACGAAAGAAAAACGTTGGTTAAATCATCCTCTCAGGTGGTTTTGCTTTGAAATCGAATACCTTATCAAAATTAAAACAGAATCATTCAAAATTCATTTTTTCTTCATAGAGCAATGCCTTCATTTAGGATATCGATTTGGAAAGGCGTTTTGAATGGCCTTTTTTCCCAATTCTTTTTTAAAACAATCATCGGACTGATGGGGACACCTGTTTCTATTTCTATCTCATAAAGTGGCATGGTGATTTGCTGTTCTTCTTTTACCGACAACCGCTCTTTATCTATAATGATCAGTAAGTCAATATCACTATCCGGTCGGAAATCACCTCGGGCCTGGCTCCCGTAAACAATACTTTGTGCTTCAGGAGCAACCCGCTGCAATGTTTCTTTTATTCGTTTCAATATTTCGCTTCTGTCTGACATGGTCTATGGCTTTTATTAAGGATACTCATGAGTAACCTTCTAAGTTGAACTTAAAGACTACACCGGCCATAACCCGCAAAATACTCGTGATCATTTTCAACGTATTGCAAACAGGACGGCCCTTTGATACCCAAAGAAATTTACAGGCAGTAAAGCCTGATTGAGAAACCTCCTCACCGAACGGTTTCTTCCGACATTTTCTCGGTTCCTTATCTTTGTGGTGACATATTGAAAAATATGATCCCGTTTTCGCAAAATGATCAATAGACTTTGTCGGTATTGCAATATCTTTCATCTTTAATTACCTTTTCTGCAAAAACAATTCCACGCTCCGTTATCCTGAATTTCTGGCGAGGATGATTTGGCTTATTAAGGATTGTAAATTAAATTAACCGATGCGCCTGCAATTTTGCAATTATTCGGTTTAAATGACCGGATGCCCTTTTTAACCCCAACGCCTTTACCGGTTCACTGCGAGAAAGAGATTCTTTTTGAAGGTGAGTTAATATGAAAGTAAACATCGTTTTTTCTTTCTGCTCTTGCCCCTAACTCTTGCCCTAACTCCAGCCGCTTCGTCGAATACCTGTGATGATTTTTACAAACGGCTTGTCTATAAAATTTTCCAATTGTGTGATGTAAAAATCTCTTTCTATCCTATTACAATGAGTTTATGGTTACAACCACAAATATACATCATTTATTTATTATTTTTCGGGTTATAACCATAAAGTTTATAATTTCTCTGGACTTGCAAACTTATTTGAGACAAAAAGTTAAGCGACATTTTTAATTGATTCTTTTTTATTGCAGGGGATAGCAAAATCCCGGTCAATATCAGCTGTACCTATGCAATTTCATTTTGACCTTGTTCCGGATAAGAGAGAATATTTTCAGGAGCAAATAGCTTCCATTGCGAGTGATAGACCGAAGTGGCCGCTGGTTCATTGAGCAGATAACGCGTACTTTTTCCGATCTTTTTTGGCAAGCCTTTAAGAATTTGTCGCTCAATTTTAATTCCTTCACAGTCCGCTCTTCATCGGTTACACGCACCAGCGAATCCATTGGCGGCGTATAAACCCATTTTTCTGATTGTAAATTTATTCCACTCTAGTTCACACCAAGTTGTATTTTCAGGAATAAGTGTGACGTACTAAAAAGTTGACAGATTATTAATCTTATTTTTTACATTTTTTGAATGATTCGAATTATTGCAGCTTTTCCACCAACTCATCAAAATCCAATTTGATCAATTCCCATATTTTGCCTTTTAAGCAAATCGGATCCATATCTTCATCGGCAAAAGCGAAATTTTTGAATGAAGCAAGAATTTGGTCCCGATCATGTGTATATTCGTGTCTTTGTTTATGAAATTCAAGCATTTCAGATAAAGAATACTTGTCTAAGAGTTCATGTAAATCCCAGAAATCTTTTTTGCGTCCACCATGTGAAACAACATCTACTTTCATGGAAATTATATCGGGAAGACTTGCCAAGCGAATACCGTCTATTACATCGCAGGGGTCAATTATCTCATCGTGATAAAACAAATCTACTTTTACGCTGTCTTCTTCCGAATCCCCTACATAATATGACCGTCCAAAACCGATCAGTTCAGTTTTATCTAAGCAGTCATAATAGTCGTATTCATCATAGAAATATTTTTCGAAATTTTTAAAATCCAAACTCCGGTAGGGAGCATTAGTGAATAAATCGATATCAACTGATTTTCTATGCCCTAAGCGTAAACTTAGCGATGTCCCCCCAACCAAATAAAAAGGATCGAAAATTGGATTCTCCATTATATCGTGAAGAATTTTTTTCAATAAAGGTGTAACCGTTTCATAATACAATGTAGGAAAATTTTTATTCTTCATTCCTCTTTTTTTGTTAGATCGGTTGGTCGAAGGAATCTTGGTTTAAACTTTCTTAAATCGCTTTCCGTTAGTTGATAATATCGCATGATTTCGTCGATTTCTTCTTTATTCCCTCTCTCCAACACCCTGTTGACAACAGCCGTTTTATTTCTTTCCCAATCGATTTTATCAACATCCGTATCCCAAAAAACTATTCTGCGGATGCGGGGAGGTTTTTGGGAGTTTAAACTCGAAAACTTTTTATTCTTGTATTGTTTTATATCGTAGTAAGTTTGGAGCAGCGAAAGAAAGCCTTCGTCATAACCCATGAAACTTTCAATTTTCATTGCCTGGTCAATGGTCAAATTGCGTTTTCCGGCGACAATTGCGTTTATGGTTTCATACTTAATGCCCGTATTCTTTGACAATGTCCGCTGCGTTATTCCCTTTTTCTTTAAGTCTCTTTCGATAAGTTTTCCGGGATGAATACCTTTTATGAGTTCAATGCGATTATTCATATTTTTCACTCTTTAGGCAAAAGTACATGAAAATTGAGGTATTTCCAAGCGCATGAAAATAAAAAACAAGTCCACGTGGAAGTATCGCGATGGAGTGTACCGGCATCTTTAATTACCTTTAAATTCTTCCACTGTCACTACTGCTCCTGATGGGTAACGCATCACTCGTTACTTGTTACTTGTTATTCGTCAATATTAAAATTCCATTAACAAAAAATCTGAAATGTGGACATGTTGAACGCCTCCTACATTTTCTTTCCAAAAATCGTCCATCGTAACTACATACTTGGGATATTGATCCTTTATATCCAGTAATGGGGAAAATTCCCGGTCAACGGTTTCCCGGCTTTCCAATTTATAGGCTACTTGCACATATAGTTTTTTTCCCTGTTTCTCAGCAATAAAATCGATTTCCCGCGAATTGGACCTGCCCGTATAGACCGCATAATTCCTCCTTTTGAGTTCGAGGAAAACCGCCTAAACGCAAATAACGGACAAATGCCTCTTTATTTTTATTGGGTTCTTCTTTCCCAATCTTTCACTTCCTGAATTTCATCCAGTAGCAGATAATTTTTTTCATTAGAGACTGCTAACTTGGAAGCAATATAATTATACAGGTTTTCGGCCGTTCGGAGATCGGCATAAATAAAGCTTTTATATTACAATGAGTTTATGGTTACAACCACAAATATACATCATTTATTTATTATTTTTCGGGTTATAACCATAAAGTTGATTTTTTTATTGTTGCTTTGTTTATTCGTTGATTGAGTCTCCTCTGATAACCCCATTTTTCAAAAATGCGAAAAATTGAGATATTTCAGACGAATGTTGATGTTGGCCCAACAAGTTCAGCCCCTCAATTATTTCATCGGTAACAATAGGATACTCATGAGTAACCTGGTTGATTACAATGGTTCTCGAACCAAACAGGTAAACGGAGGTTTGTTCCCGAAATGTTTCTTCGCCAATTTATTTATGGTATCTATTTCAATGCAGAAATAAAGAGAGTTGTAAAATCTATAAAACCAATTCTTTAATCGCTGAAGTAAATTCTTTTGTTAATGCGATTAGTTCTTGCGTTATTTCATGATCGAAATAAATAAAGTCATCGTAATCGCTGCTATGCCTTTTTTCAAAAAGAGTATAATAAGTTGCTGCTTGGTTAAGAGGAATCTTTTTTGTTTTAACGTAATGCATGCCGAACATGGTTTTCATGCCACTATGAGTATGCGCTTGAATACCATCTTTAAGAAAGAGTGCCGAGATAGCATAATAGCATGCATAATATAGCCTATTTACGGCGGCATTGTAAAAATCTTCCTGATATAGCAACTCTGCTTCTTGAATAGCTTCGTCCGATCGTTGATACCTATAATCGATTAACGCCTCAATGTTGTTTTTATTCATTTTTTCTTTCATAGAGCAATGCCTTCATTTAGGATATCGATTTGGAAAGGCGTTTTGAATGGCCTTTTTTCCCAATTCTTTTTTAAAACAATCATCGGACTGATGGAGACACCTGTTTCTATTTCTATCTCATAAAGTGGCATGGTGATTTGCTGTTCTTCTTTTACCGACAACCGCTCTTTATCTATAATGATCAGTAAGTCAATATCACTATCCGGTTGGAAATCACCTCGGGCCTGGCTCCCGTAAACAATACTTTGTGCTTCAGGAGCAACCCGCTGCAATGTTTCTTTTATTCGTTTCAATATTTCGCTTCTGTCTGACATGGTGTATGGCTTTTATTCCGGAAGTTCGAACCGGTTTTTGACGAAATCTTTCACCTGCTCCAGTATATCCAACATCAATTGTTGATGTTGGCCCAACAAGTTCAGCCCCTCAATTATTTCATCGGTAACAATAGGATACTCATGAGTAACAATGTTTCTCGTTTCGCGGAGCGCCATCCATTCATCGGTACTTCGAATGACATTCAACTTTTCGAGTTTTGCCAGTCGGTCAATAAAAGGTAATTCCCTGATATCCTCTCCCAGATTCTCAAGAATTGCAGGGAATAATTTTCCACCCATACTATCCTGAAGTTTCGAAAAACGAAAAATCAACTGATCCATGAAACTCAATTCTTCAGGTTTCAACTGCTTATATTTTTCTTTATCCAAGGGAAAATGGTTTTTCACTTTCTCCCAGGCAAAACGCATGCGCTCGCTATGAACGGCACAAAGCTGAACGGCCTCTGTCAGTTTATTCCTTTTTTCCGATTGATTTTGCATATATATTGGTAGAATGGTTGATTACAATTTAACCCGGTCGCGAATGATCGAACGGTAAAAGCTTTCTTTTTGTCTCGTATTGGCATTGTCAAAGACAACATCGATTTTCCGGTCGCCTATTTCAGCTTTGAGTTCCGCCAGAAACCATACTTTTGCCTCAAGAGTCAATACCTCCTCGTTTTCGTTGCATATAAACAGGTCAATATCCCCGCCTTTTTTCCTGTCGTCGGTTCTCGAACCAAACAGGTAAACGGAGGCTTCGTCCCCGAAATGTTTCTTCGCCAATTTATTTATGGTATCTCTTTCAAATTCGTTTAAACGCATACCGCTTCGTTGTAGGAAAATTTTTATTCGTCATTGATAACAGCGAATCTCTTTTTTATGAGTTCAATGCGATTATTCATATTTTTCACTCTTTGTGCAAAGATATGAAATATAAGCAGAAATGTTTATTTTTCGGCGTCTTTTTCATTGATAAGTTGCAACTTCTGAATGAGAATGATAGCTGGTAGTTAGTAGTGGGTAATCGACTTTATCGATGCCAACTAATGCATCATCCGATATAAAACAGATGATTTCCGAAGGAAATTGTTCAGTGAACTCGTCAAAAAACTTACTTTCCCATTGAATGTACTTATTGTCGAAATGATAGACTTCGTTAGGGACAACTTCGATAAAGTGCGTATTCGATTTTTCGTCATGTTCATAACGAACACGAGTTCCGGGAAATTCGGTTATAAACGATTTTAATTTTAATATAATGAATTCGCTTGATATCATATTAATATTTTTTTTAATTGACGAAAGAAAAACGTTGGTTAAATCATCCTCTCAGGTGGTTTTGCTTTGAAATCGAATACCTTATCAAAATTAAAACAGAATCATTCAAAATTCATTTTTTCTTGTTTTCCACAACGCCATCGGATGATGCTTTATCCTTTTTATAATGAGAGGATCATCGAATAACAAGTCAGGACGATAATTACCTTTGTTGAATTCCATTATAAATACTTTTTCTTTACTTGTAAGAATCAACAACTCTTGAAGAAAGTTTATAATTTCTTCTTTTGCTTTCTCAAAATCAAAGCGTTCGCTTTTCCTTAAAACGGGCATAAGCGAAGAACGAATTTGGGAGAATTTTAGTTTTTGTATATTTTCGAACGAAAAATTTTCGGTCAATTGTTTTGAACTGCCCACTGCTAAATAAAACAAAATCGTTTTACGCAGCAAATCAAGTTCGTCGTCTTCAAAAATCTTTTTTGTGAGCATGTTGTGCACGTCATACAAATCTCGAGCAGCACATCGTTCAATTAAAGCTTTTATTTTACTTCCGAAAAGTTCCATAGGTGAAAGAATCTGAACTTGAACCTGTGGTAAAAAATTCACAGAGGTAGTACCTTCCATTAAAGGGAAAACGTGATTTCGCAATGAATAATTAATTTCAATTTTGATATTATCCTTATTGTTGACAACATTTTGATAGTAAAATACCCACGAATCCAAAGAATGGGGATTTTTTGTCCCCCGGTTTAATGCATATTTTTGTGAAGTCATAAAGTTTATAATTTCTCGATTGATTTCACTACGCATGTCTAGCATTTCTTTTTTATTGCAGGGGATAGCAAAATCCCAGTCAATATCAACAGACAATCGAGGCAGGTCAAAAACTGTCAGATTAATAGCTGTACCTCCTTTCAAGGCAAGAGATTTCGATAGCAAAGGGTTTTCGCCAAAATATTGCACAGTCGAAATGCTTTTTCCAGATTATCCCGAATGAAATTCGTCTCCAAAGCTAATTTTTCCAAATCTTGTTTGCTGTACCTATGCAATTTCATTTTGACCTTGTTCCAGATAAGAGAGAATATTTTCAGGAGCAAATAGCTTCCATTGCGAGTGATAGACCGAAGTGGCCGCTGGTTCATCGAGCAGATAACGCGTACTTTTTCCGATCTTTTTTCGGCAAGCCTTTAAGAATTTGTCGCTCAATTTTAATTCCTTTTGAAAATAAGAAAGCAAAAACCCCGTCTTCTGATAGAGAAATTGTTTGTCGTATATTTCAAGGTAAGTCTGCAATTTGTTTTCGTTTAAATAAGTCATGGCAGCTATTGCATGCAGCAACTCTTCCAATCCACCGGCACGATCGATGCGGTCAATGCAATCGATCACAGTCCGCTCTTCATCGGTTACACGCACCAGCGAATCCATTGGCGGCGTATAAACCCCTTTTTCGCTTATTGATTTGCAATAAAAATACTGAATACCTTCGAAATCGAATGGAGTAAATTTTTGTGCAGAAGAAATGTAAAGGACATAAAATTGCTGGTGAGCCAATCCATGATATTCCAGTGCTGAATGATACGATATGTAGGCCGAGGGTGTAATATTGCTACCAATTTCGAATTTTGTTGCTATGGCTTGTTTCGTTGCCAAATCGGTAATTGTATACAAATCGCGGCGAACGCGGCAGATCAATTGTTGTTTCTTATAGTTTTGCAGCAAGTCTTTTGCCGATTTTTCGTTACCGACAATTTGGACAACATCTTTCAGACGAAACAATTTCATTCGATGAAAATCTTCCAGATATTTCTTCATTTTATTTTAAATTTTTCTCAAAGGTACGGGAAAATCCGGACTTTCGGTAAATATTTAAAATTTTTCTCTATGAACAACGTTTATTCCGGAAGTTCAAACCGGTTTTTGACGAAATCTTTCACCTGCTCCGGTATATCCAACATCAATTGTTGATGTTGGCCCAACAAGTTCAGCCCCTCAATTATTTCATCGGTAACAAAAGGATACTCATGAGTAACCTGGTTGATTACAATTTAACCCGGTCGTGAATGATCGAACGGTAAAAGCTTTCTTTTTGTCTCGTATTGGCATTGTCAAAGACAACATCGATTTTCCGGTCGCCTATTTCAGCTTTGAGTTCCGCCAGAAACCACACTTTTGCCTCAAGAGTCAATACCTCCTCGTTTTCGTTGCATATAAACAGGTCAATATCCCCGCCTTTTTTCCTGTCGTCGGTTCTCGAACCAAACAGGTAAACGGAGGTTTCGTCCCCGAAATGTTTCTTCGCCAATTTATTTATGGTATCTATTTCAAATTCGTTTAAACGCATACCGCTTCGTTGTAGGAAAATTTTTATTCGTCATCGATAACAGCGAATCTCTTTTTTATGAGTTCAATGCGATTATTCATATTTTCACTTTTTAGACAAAGATATGAAATATAAACAGAAATGTTTATTTTTCGGCGTCTTTTTCATTGATAAGTTGCAACTTCTGAATGAAGATGAGGGATAATGATTTGCCGCTTGGATGTAGGAGTTTGGGGAAGATTAGGATGAAATGAGATGGGAGAGGGTTGAGATTTAAGGGTTTTAGGAGGGGGTTGCGTCGTGTGCAGCTTCGTTGGTACCGGCAACAGGTGTAACGTATGTTGCGGCATCTCCCCGAGTTGTTTTCGGGGAAGCGTTTGAGGGATGAGTAGCCGCACTTCATATTCGTACTCCCGCACCTCGGCAATCATAATTTTCTCGTGGTGCGTAGGTTTGGTATACTCCTTGGCACATTATTCACATTAGCACATTGAGAATCCATCTTACATTTCCGTAACTTACAAATTTGTAACTTACGGAAAAAGTATATACTTTTACAAAAAAAATATGGAAAAAGTTCCCTTTACTTATGGCAGAATTGCTGCCAACGAAGATTTCACCGATCGACAGGCAGAGCTGAAAAGGCTCATCGACAATTTCGACGGCTTAGTCAATACCATACTCATCTCACCTCGCCGGTGGGGAAAGACTTCAAAGAATTTTATCCGGCTCTCAGTAACCGCATTTTGAAGGCCACTTCCAACGGTTGGGAAGACTTTGCGGCAAACGCCAAACTATTTCTTTCACGCTTTATACCGACAGTTACCTTTTCACCCGACAAGCAACCGATCTTTCCTTCGGCATCAGTTGGAAGGAATTGGAAAAACAGCCGGACGATATTCTCGACTTGGCCGAAAACATTGCCCGAAAAAAAGATTTGCAACTCGTGATTTGCATCGACGAATTTCAAAACATCATGCAATTCGGCAATTCCGATGCTTTTCAGCAAAAGTTGCGTTCGCACTGGCAGAATCATCAGCAAGTGGCTTACTGTCTTTATGGCAGCAAACGCCACATCTTGCGGGATATTTTTAGCGATCCTTCAAAGCCGTTTTACAAGTTCGGCGATTTGATGCTGCTCGATAAAATTCCCGAAAGTGAATGGATCGTTTTTCTTTGCAGGCGATTCCAAGATACAGGCAAAACGCTTTTGCCGGACGATGCCCGATTAATTGCCCGGCTTGCCGACAATCATCCCTATTATGTGCAGCAATTGGCTCAGCAAGCATGGTTTAGAACAAATGACGAATGCAATCAAGATATCGTATTATCGGCGCATGAAGATATTGTCAATCAACTCAGCCTTCTGTTTGCCAACAGCACGGAGAAACTCTCTTCTTTTCAGATTAATTTACTCAAAGCTGTTTTATCGGGAGAAAAACAATTGACGGCGAAAGACACACTCGAAAAATATCAATTAGGCACTTCGGCCAATGTTGTCCGAATTAAACGCGGATTGATTGAAAATGAAATACTTGATGATACGGGTGAAGAATTATCGTTTTTAGATCCGATGTATAAATATTGGCTTCAAAAGAATTTTTTCAAGAAATAATATTTTGTTGATAACAGCTATTTTATTTATGTTCCGCTTTCATTTTCTTCTCTGCTTCTTGAATAGCTTCGTCCGAACGTTGATACCTATAATCGATTAACGCCTCAATGTTGTTTTTATTCATTTTTTCTTTCATAGAGCAATGCCTTCATTTAGGATATCGATTTGGAAAGGCGTTTTGAATGGCCTTTTTTCCCAATTCTTTTTTAAAACAATCAATTAAAAATGTCGCTTAACTTTTTGTCTCAAATAAGTTTGCAAGTCCAAACAGCGCTTGTTCGAATAGCTGTATGCCGTTATGGTCATGGCTGATTTCAGCTGAGAACAGGTTAATTTGTTGCACTACTATAGGGTAAAGCAAAGTATGAGCGGGAAAGGCAACTGTTGGGATAACAGCGAAAATATCAATTATTCGGCAAGGTTGAATTAAAGAAGGGCATGCAGGTAGTCGGCAGTATCTTTCAGTCCATTTCTTCTTAAACACTTCAAAACTTCGTATTCATCTAATTCAGGATTTTTTTTGTTAAGAACCATCTCTTTGAAAGCCTCAATCGCAATTTCAGTGTTCAAGTCAATGATATCCGTCAGGAAATCATCCGGTGTTTTAATTTTCAGCCCATATTTATCCAGAACATCTTCCGGGAAATCCTTTATATTGTTCGAAACAATTACATGTGCATTCGTTTTAATGGCTGGGGCCAATACATGCCTATCTTTTTCATCCGGCAATTCAAGATGCTCAATAAGAGTTTCGTAATGTGTCACCAAAGCATCGGGAAAGGCATTGTTCAGGTTAAGTGTACGTTTTTCTGATTCATCCGGCAAAACACCTTTTCTATGCATCACATCCTTCCATTCATCAAAAATATGATGACTCCATTTTGGTGTATACAAATCATAGTAGGCAAACCAGAGAAGAAGATCTCTGATAATTACCGGATAAATCACATTGGTATCTAGGACTGCCGTAAATCGAACACTATGAATCATAAAGCCCTAAATCTTCATCTGCATGCATCATTTCAATGAGCCGTTTCTTTTGTTCCTCTTTCATTTTCTTTTTGTAGTCAATCAAATCCTCATATTTAATACGACGATGTTTTCCTACTTTTGTATATTCAATTTTTCCCTCCTCCAATAATTTCACGAGATAGGGTCTTGAACATCCCAAAATTTCCGAAGCTTTTTGCGTTGTCACTTCTGTTGCAAGAGGTACTATCGAAATAGGCTTACCCTGACTCATTGCCTTTAGTATTTCACCTAATAAATTCAATGCTTTTACAGGAAGAATAATTCTCTCTCCGGTTTCTTCAATTTCAATTTCCGCCTGATCCGATTTTAACTGCTCAATCGAGGAAATGAGAGAAGTGTAAGACTCCAGTGCTAATTTTCGCTCATGTTTATTAGGCTTTTTTATATCATTTGTCATTTCCATAACTGTAGTTTTTAATGTTGGAACTGTAAATATAAACGAAATATTCGAATCATATGAAATATTCAGAATATTTAACTCGCTAATCTTGATATTCCGATGATGCCCACCCAGTGATTCACATATGTTGTTCATACCGCAGAGCCTTGCCCCTTAACCGCCTGATGTTGGCAGTAGTTGTATCCCCTCACGGTTCGCTCTTCTGTTATCCACAGGGACTTTGTCAAGAAAGCTTCACACCACCGGATTACTCCTGTCGCATGTTCCTTTAGGCTACTATTAACGGAACTATTGCGTCAAGCCAAATGGGCAGAGCCAAGCTTGCTTGAGCTCTGCCATGGCGAGCAATAGTAGAATAAAATTCAATAATAGGTTTAGTCACGCTCGCTGAACAGTTATTTAATCGACTTCTTGTCGCACTTTCTTTGGCCAAAGATATGAAATATAAACAGAAATGTTTATTTTTCGGCGTCTTTTTCATTGATAAGTTGCAACTTCCGAATGAAGATGAGGGGGAATGATATGCCGCTTGGATGTAAGTGGTTGGGGAAGATTTAAGTGCTACTCGTTGGTAGTTGGGAAGGTTGGGGTTGGGGTTAGGTTGAGGTGAGATTTAAGGATTGGCAGAGTGGAAATCACCGGAGTATCCGGGGTGGAAGGGAAGGCCGGGTTTAGATCGAGATGAGATTTAAGGATTGGTGGAGTGGGGAATGGTTGGGTAGATTAGGGATTGGCGGAGTGACGATGGTTGGGGAAGATTTAAGGGTTGGCAGAGTGAGGATGGTTGGGGTGGAGATTTAAGGGTTTTAGGAGTGAGTTGCGTCGTGTGCAGCTTCGTTGGTACCGGCAACAGGTATAACGTATGTTGCGGCATCTCCCCGAGTTGTTTTCGGGGAAGCGTTTGAGGGATGAGTAGCCGCTGCGTCAGCGGTAGCGGCAAAAGGCACGTCGTCAAGCGAAGCGTAAGGCGAGTTCAGGCTGTGAAACTCCGGAACAATCTCCTTCATCTTGCGTACCGTCTTCATGTCGTCATATTCATACGACAGTTGGATCAGCTCCTCAATCTCCCTTTTCGCCACTTCATATTCGTACTCCCGCACCTCGGCAATCATAATTTTCTCGTGGTGCGTCGGCTTGGTATACTCCTCTATGTTCAGCAACTCCTCATACAGCTTCTCGCCCGGCCGCAGCCCCGTGAACCGTATTTGTACCTCCTTGCGCCCCGAAAGCCCGATCATCTTCTTGGCCAGATCCACAATTTTACCGGCTTTCCCATGTCAAACACGTAAATCTCGCCGCCTTTGCCCATCGAGCCCGCTTCCAGCACCAGCTGGCACGCCTCGGAAATCGTCATGAAATATCGGATGATTTCCGGATGTGTCACCGTCACCGGTCCCCCGTTGCGTATTTGCTCTTTAAACAGCGGAATCACCGAACCGTTCGACCCCAGCACATTGCCGAAGCGCGTGGTAATGAATTGCACCGAGTGTCCTCCCTGCCGCTGCAGGTACTTGGCCAGCGACTGAATATAAATCTCGCAAATCCGCTTCGAACACCCCATCACGTTCGACGGGTTCACCGCCTTGTCCGTCGAAATCATCACAAACTTTTCCACACCATATTCCACAGCCAGGTCGGCCACGATCTTCGTCCCCAGCACGTTCGTCTGAATCGATTCCGACACGTTCTCCTCCATCATCGGCACATGCTTGTAAGCCGCCGCATGAAAAATATACTGCGGGCGTGTCTCCTCAAAAATCCGTTTCATTCGCGAACCGTTCGCCACATCCGCCACAAAAATCTGCGTATCCACCTCACACCATTTCTCCTTCATCTCCAGCCGCATATTGTTCAACGGCGTCTCCGCCTGATCCACCAAGACAATCGTGTACGGATTAAAAGCCGCCACCTGTCGCACAATCTCACTGCCGATGGAACCCGCCGCACCCGTCACCATCACCCGCTTCCCCTCAATGTGCGAAGCAATGTGCTGCATGTTTATCTGTATCGGTTTGCGCGGCAGCAAATCTTCAATCTCGATCTCCCGCAACTGCGACTTCCTCGTCAGTCCCCCCGTCAAATCGCTCAGCGGCGGCGTGGTCAGCAACGCAATGTTCCTTTCGAAAAACCGGTCGAGCAGCGGTGTGTTCATCACCCCCTCAATCTTTTGAGGTGACACTATCACCATATCCACCCCCTTTTTCTCCATCACGTCAAACAGCCTTTCGTCGTTGGCATACACATTCACCCCCATCAGCGTTTTCCCTATCATCGGCACTTCGTCAGAGATAAACCCCGCAACGCGGTAATTAAATTCGGGATTGCCGTTCAGTGAGCGCGCGATGCTTATACCCCCCTCTTTCGTGCCGTAAACAAACACATTGTGTAATGCTTTAGACTGATGTGTCACGTATTCGTAAAACTCCTTGATACAAATCCGCGAAAACACCATCAACATCATGTTGAGTACATAAGTAGAGAAAAACAGCATTTCCGAAATGCCGTATGAAGGATGACGAAACGAGAACGTTTTCAGCAGAATATACGACAGACCGTAACCCAACGTAAGCGAATAAACGATCTTCAGCAAATCGGTAAAAGCCGAGAAACGCAAAATTCCGCTGAAGGTGCGAAATACCATAAAGAAGATCACGTTGAATACCACCAGCATCAGGGTAATCCAAAACCCCTCCATGCGCATGTTCGTACTGAATCCGTCGAAGCCGTAACGCAAAAAATACGTCAGCAGGCACGAGAAAACAATCATGACTACGTCGAGAATCAGTATCGAAAAACGCGACAATACCCTGTTCGACAGGTACTCTTCAATTAACTTTCTCATTTGTGCTTCTCTAATTTTTTTACAAATATAAAACAAAAATTAATATTGTACACTAAACGCAGGATGAATTTAGTGGTTAGATAATGACTCATTCGAGAAATAACGCTCCAGTCTGTCATACCATTCCTGGAGCCAGTCGGCAAAATTCAAAAGATTGATCCCCCTTTCTTTGAATTTCAGAAAATGTTTATAACCTTCTTGACTGTTGCTCAGGCAACAGTAATAGTGAGCCAAACGCAAATGATACTCAGCAATCATAAGTGCATTTTCAGCTTTATTCATGATAGGTAGAATTTTTGCAATCAAACGATACCCTTCTTCGTAAAGCCGGATGAAGCTTTCCGACTGTGTATCGATCCTATATGTATTAATAATAACATCCATAGCACATGTGACCTCATCCAATTTTAAAAACAATGAATCCAATAAATTCATTGCAAGGGAATGCTTTTCATCAAAAAGGATCAGTTGATCAAGTATCTTGAGTTTTTCAGATAGCTGTTTTATGTATTGTTCAAAACTCGGTATAGTCAGGTTTAACGTTGCTATCTTGGCTTTAAACTTAATGTACGATCTTTTCTTAACCACATTTTCATTTCGCAATTTTGCTATCTCATGATCAATATCTACAGTATCAAGTTTTTTGATGCATTTATCCATCAAGGCAATAATTCTTTTCTCATCCTGAGATCCGTAACGCGAACTTGCAATTCCCAAAATTTCATTCGTGACCCACTGTATCAGAGAAAAATCGGTTTCCAATATGTCATCCAATTTCCTTTCAACTTCCGATAAAACCTCTTCAAATAAAATATCATGATTGAAGCAAATACGTAATAAGCTGATCAAAAAGGGATATCTTTTTGACTTTGAAGCCCTATGGTATTCATCAAAAAGTGTTCCAATCACTTTTTCCAGACTCTCGGTATCGCCTTTTTGCCTATAATATATTAGCTGAACATTTGCTATGTGAATACGTTGATCTGTTGTAAATGTCGGCAACGATTTAACATAATTTTGGTACAATTCTTCCGCTTTTTCAGTGTTGCCCGAATGCAAAAAATTAAATATCAAATTAATCGATGCCGTATCTATATTAGATTTAATTTGTTGACTTGTAGCGAAAGATTTTTGGGAATAATCGGACCAATCAATATTTTCAGATCTGTTTTCTGCAATTACTGCCAGATTATTTTCCGCTATCTGTTTATACAATGCATTCGAGGTGGTTGCAAGTAGTTTTTGATTCAACTCTTCCGATAAATCTAAATTCAGTTTTTGGTATGCCACTATCGATTCAACATAAAGTTTATCCTCCTCTTTCAGTAAATGTTTAATGGAATCATATTTATTTTCCCAAGATCTAATGGCTTGCGTGTCGCAATAGATATTAAACTGCTGAATCAGAAAGACGCGTTTTTCTTCATCGGTAAGTTGCAACTTCTGAATATCATCCATTATATCGAAACATAGGGGATAGATACCCTGATTATGCATAAAATGAAGGCACATCAATCCATATCTGTATTTGCCTAATTGAGAAATAAATAACTTTCTATTATTAACATAAAAGTCGGTATAATCATCTATATCCTGAGTTAGCAATTTCTTTTCCAGTGACTTTATTAAATAATATTCGTAAGAAACCTTCAAGGTAGAATTAACCAGATAAATGTAAGCAAAAACAAGAGTTGAAGCAGAAATCGACAACCAGGTATATTTTATGGAAAATAGTTTTATGCTATTAAATATCAAAATGATAAGTATAATACCTGCATACCAAAAAGGTAAAGACTTCTGTCGTGGATTCTTGTTGTAATCTTTTTTAATGTAAGAATAAATTATTGGAACAAATAATAGGAGGTATGCAATCCATAGTTTCCCATTTCGTAGATTTTCAATAAAATCGTTTACATTTATTTCAAACATGGTTAAATTACCGGACAAAGATTACGATTAGCAGGTGATTGTTGAATGATGAATGGAGGTTGGCGAATGGTAATTAGTACATCTCTTTAATGACGCTGGCAACGCGTCCGATGCCCGCGCAAATGTTGCTCATGTGGTAATTATACCCGATGTGCGAATGCTGATAATGCGGCGCGTTGTCTCGTGCCTGCGTGGCGAAGAATTTCGTCTGCTTTCATTAGCAATTGTCATTAGTGTAGCATAAAGCTTGAACAATTCTCCCCATTAGGGCTACTTGCAATACTACTTTAATGAATTTTGTAATCATAGCTGTGAAGTTTTTAATTAAAATCATTGTTATCAATGAAGAAAATGTTAAAACTCCAACTTATGGACATTGTCATCTCAATAATAAAAATAACCTTTATAATCAGATTCTTTAGTTTTTAAAATGAAGACAATTATTTTTCTGGAAACAAATCCAATTGTTGCTCTGGGAGTTTAGGTAAATTGTTTGCAGGAATTAATCCTTTCGAATAACTAATTACTTCTTTATCATTACTATAAATCACGTTTGCATTATATGCAAGTGCAGTTGCTACAACCATAAAGTCAGCCTTCATTTTTTCTCTCCTAATCCCATTATCATGTGCAAACTGCTTCAGATTATTGAATTTATCATGTAATAAATTGGCATATATTACTGCACATAAGGTATTAAATTCACCAATCATAAAATTCTCTGAGATAACCTTCATATATACAGGGTACGTTTCATTTGGTTCAGGGGCAAGTATTTCAGCAATAACAACTGTAGGTATCAGAATATGATGCCCATCCTCATCTGCCTTTTTAAAAAAATGCAGAGCCCTTTCAATCATGTTTTCTTGGCCGTCCGTACATTGTTTTTTAATACCCCAGATAAATATCTGAGAATCTATACAATAAATCATTACATAATTATTTTCTAAAAAGTGCTTCGTTTATTTCATTTTCGGAATTATAGTTATCCCAAATGCCACTGGTAATATTATTTTTTATTTCGTTTATTGCATTAAAAGTATTACACCCGTTATACGGAACAACACTATTAAATTTAAATTTTATTACTTGATATGTTTTAGCGTCCCACATAGCAGATCCTTTTAATCCTATATATTGATACAGATTAACTGCCAGTTTTTGAGCATCTTCCTCAGAAATATCAATTATTATCTTATTCTCTTCATTTATTTTTAAGTGTAGATTTGGTTTCTCACCTCCAATATCGGTTAACTTTCCATATAAAATTGTTTCACCTTCAAACACACCATAATCAATTTTATTTATTATTGTCTCTTTGGTAATTGAAGCCAGACTTCGATCATCCAATTTAAAAGTTGCTATACAATTATATTTTCTTGCGAATTTTGCAATTTTATTTAATGATTCCACAGACTTTGCAGGTAAATTAGAATAATCGTTACTGTTTATACCGTCTGAGATTAGCTGGTAACTTGCGAGTATTAATGGAATGGATAACAATGGTTTGAAAAAAATATCCAGGCTTTTATCCCCGATATTAATGAAGGAAAAAAGTATCTGATCTGTGTCTATTTCCGGATTATTTTCTTTAATAACATTCAATAAAATCTCCTCAAAGTTAACAACCTGGGTTGCTATCTCTGATGGCTTCACAGTGTATGGGTTAATACCATTACCACTGAAATTCAATTCTAATATGTTATCATTATATTCTGCCATAAAACGCAAATATATTTGTTTTCTCGCGATTTAATCATGAATATTGCAAAAAAAATAATTTACTCCTATTTTTTAAATAATATTTTAAACCATCCATAAGGTATTACCATTGTAGAACTAAATCAATATTATTTTACAATCTTTCCCAAAGTCATAAAAATGATTTTGAAATATTCCTTTACTGAGCGATTTTCGATATATTTCATGTTGTACCTGATTTTTTCGGGTATGATGACCTCTACGTACGTCTTTTCGGGATCGTCAGATTTAGCCAACACTTCATTTTCATCAATATAATGAATCGATGCATAATCTGTGAGTCCCGGTTTTACAGACAACACTTTTCGTTGTTCCGGTGTGTACATTTCCACATATTTACGAACCTCGGGGCGAGGTCCCACCAAACTCATGTTCCCACGCAGTACATTCACCAGCTGAGGCAACTCATCCAGTTTGTATTTTCTAAGAAAACACCCTGCACGGGTAACTCTTGGGTCGCATTCCCCGACAGTAATCAATCCTTTTTTATCGGCATTCACAACCATTGTTCTGAATTTATACAACCGAAAATCTTCATCATTCTTTCCTACACGTAATTGCTTATAAAATACGGGCCCTTTTGAATCGACTTTAATCCATACGGCTAATACAAGAAATAAAGGGGAAAGAACAACCACACCAAGAGAAGAAAAAAGAATATCAAAAAAACGAATCATTCTTATTTTACTTTATCATAAGCAGTAATTACTGCATCAATCACACACCGAACTTGCTCATCAGTAAGTTGAGGGTAAATGGGTAAAGAAATTTCCCTTTTATAATTATTGTATGCTACCGGATAATCGGCTATGTCGTAGCCCTGTTGGTTAAAAAACGACAACATAGGCATCGGTATAAAATGCACATTCACAGCCACTCCTTTTCTGGCAATCTCATCGATCATCGCATCCCGTTTTTCCTCTGTAATATCTTGTATCCGCAGGGCATAAATATGGTATGAAGTTTCTCGTCCCTCTTTTTTTGCTGGAGGAAGGATAGCCCAGTCGCATTTACTAAAAGCATCATCATACATTTGGAATACCCTTTTTCGTTCTTTTAGAAGTTCATCGTATTTCCGTATTTGTGCCAGTCCGATGGCCGCATTTACATCTGCCATATTGATTTTCATTCCAAACCCTACAATATCATAACGCCAGCCCCCGGCTTTGCTTTTAGAAAAAGCATCTTTTGTCTGGCAATTCAAACTCATCTGACGTAACTCTTTATACAATTCCTCATTATCAAATGGAGCAGGAAGATTCAAACATATGGCCCCGCCTTCGGCTGTTGTTACGTTTTTGACGGCATGTAATGAGAATATGGCAATATCGGTTTCGCTTCCGGTACGTATTTCTTTTTCGTACCAAGCCCCCAGTGAATGAGCTGCATCATTCAGCACCAAAATTCGTCCCAATTTTCGTTGGTTTTCAGTTTCAGGCAAAAACAAAGCTTTTATTTCAGGTTCGTTGACCAATTTCATGATAGCATTGTAATCACAAGGGAAACCGGCAATATCCACAGGAATAATTGCTTTTGTTTTTGAAGTGATAGCTTTCCATATGGCTTCAACAGAAATATTAAAATCGTCTCCCGAATCTACCATCACCGGTTTGGCACCCGCATGCATCACAGCCAATGCCGTTGCACAATACGTATATGCCGGAACAATTACTTCGTCGCCTTCTTTGACGCCCCACCATTTGAGCATCATGATGGCTCCCGAAGTCCACGAATTGACGCATAATACTTCTTTTGTCCCGGTAAACCGTTTGATTTCGTTTTCCAATGCTTTCACTTTCGGACCGGTTGTTATCCAGCCCGATTGCAACGCATCTACTACTTCGTTTACTACATCTTGATCAATATATGGAGGAGAAAATGGAATTTTCATATTCATAAGTTTTTAATCAATCGATACATTTTCCTATTAGGATATGCAATAAAGTCATACATTATTTCATAGTTCATTGCCTGATAAAACTTCAGCGTCTTATCATTGTCGTAAAAGTCTGTTGTAAGCGACAATTGTTTTATTCCTTTTTCACGCAATATCTTTTCCAAATCAGAAAGGAGAAGTTTACCAACACCTTTTCCTTGTGCTGCGGGAGATACACCAATGGATAACAATTCAGCATAGTTCCCTTCGTCAGGCACAGACGGATTTGATTTGGAGAAATTTTTCAGCAAACGTAACAAAGCTTTGGGATTTCTAAAAATGATCGATAACCCGATTTTTGCAAATTGGTAAAAATTCTTTTTTACCAGATATGTATTGAACCCAGCTGAGAAAGTTGTAGCTGCACAGAAGCCCAATAAAATTCCATCCTCAAAACAACCGAGTAAAATACCCCGATCGTTTTCCCTTATAGCATTATAGTAAGTAAAAAGAAAGTTTTTTCCTAATCCGGAAAGAAAGAATCCCTTAAAGGCTTCTAAATGAATATCTGTAAGTGTCAATATTTCCTCCCTGTCAGGTATTCTGTTATCCATATTATTTGGGAATTAGCTTTTCAATCAAACCCGTAAGTTTCGTCAAATTTGCCTCTTTCGAAAGCTCCTTCAATGCATAATCTCTGCTATTTTGTCCCATTTGGTTCAATTTTTCTTTCGACAAATTGCATGCATTATGCATAGCGTCTGTAAGTAGTTCTATTTCTTCAGGGGGCACAATGATGCCGCATTCACCTTCTTTTATGATCTCAGCCACATCTGTGTTATCTTCGACACAGGCTATCACAGGTTTGGCCGAGAGTAAGTAAGCTGTAAGTTTAGATGGCGTTGCTGTTTGGGCAATCCCTTTCTTTAAGGGTAGAATTAGCACATCAGCTTTCGATTGCAATTCAGGCACCTCATCGGGTGATACTTCCAAAAATTCGATGGATTCATTATTTAAATCATTTGCCAGTTGTACACATTTTGCTTTATCTGGTCCGTTACCTGCAATAATCAATTTGGTTTTTCTTTGCAGTAACTTATTATACGCTTTTATCACATTTTCGACACCTGCACTCGGTGCAATTGAGCCCACATACATGAAAATAAAATCTTCAGACTCTTTTTCTTTAGGAATATAGTTCACAAAAGCATCGTCATCTTGCCAATTCCTGATCAGTTCAAATTTCGATCTATGCACTCGTCGTGTTGAAGACAAATAATCAATCATAGAATTGGATATTCCCAATATCAGAGTAGCTTTCAACAAAATCGACTGATCCATCGGTAGAAAAATCTTAGTTATCGTTTTATTTAAGACAATGGGTAATTTTTTAGCAATTGATTCTGGATAGATGTCTTGCACATGTAAGACGGAAGGAATGTGATATTTTTTTGCTGCTTTCACCGCCTCTTTCTGGGCAAATAGCGGCCATGTGTTTACATAAATAACATCTATATCACTTTTATGTTCCAGAATATATTTCGCACAATACTTCCCAAAACTTATACTCTCTCTCAAACGGCCAATAATCTTTGATTCAGGTGATGTAAATGAGGGTAAATGTACTACCTCATACGGTAGTTTATCCTTCTTTTTAGAGAAATGATATCCTTGCGGTCGTGTCGGTTCCGGACAAAGTACGGTTACCTGATGAGTAACCGACAATCTTTCGGCAATATCTCTGGATAACATCGCAGTAACCAATGGTTCAGGAGGGAATACAGCAGAAATAATTACAACTCTACTCATACTTACTCACCCCACACAACCCGTTTAATGTAATCCGTATAAGAGATGATAATGCGAACTACCTTATCGCTCACGTTTGGCATGCTGTAATCGGCTACCGGACGGAAATTGCGATCCGAACCAATCTCCTGGAACTGCAACTGTACCAATCCCTGCATCACCCGTTCGGGATTCAGCCCCACCATCATCACCGATGCCTCTTCCATCGCTTCTGGACGTTCATGTGCTTCTCGGATATTCAGTGCCCGGAAATTCAAAATGGACGATTCCTCCGATATGGTTCCGCTATCGGACAACACGGCATACGCATTTATCTGCAACCAATTGTAATCACTAAACCCCATCGGTTTCATCAGCTGTACCAACGGATGAAAACGCACCTGCTTTTCTTCAATCATTTTTCGCGTTCGCGGATGAGTAGAAACAATCACGGGAAAACCATAGTGTTCCGCAATCAAATTGAGAATTTCCACCAGATGAAAGAAATTCTTTTCCGAATTGATGTTTTCTTCCCGGTGTGCCGAAACCACAAAATATTTTTCCTCTTCAAGCCCCAATTGCTCCAAAACCGGGGATTGTTGAATTTTCGGCAGATATTGCATCAGCACCTCATACATCGGACTACCCGTTTTGATGATCCGGTCGGCCGGCAACCCTTCCCGTAGCAGGTATTCCCGTGCAATGGAGCTGTAAGTAAGATTGATATCCGCAATATGATCCACGATTTTGCGGTTGCTTTCTTCGGGAACGCGCTGGTCGAAGCAGCGATTGCCCGCTTCCATGTGGAAGATGGGAATGTGACGCTTCTTGGCTGCAATAGCGCAAAGGCAGGAGTTGGTGTCACCCAGTACCAGAAAAGCATCCGGCTGCTCTTTTCCCAGTACCGGATCGATGTTGATAAGAATTTGCCCTGCCGTTTCGGTCGCATTCTTTCCGGCTGCATTCAAGAAGTAGTCCGGCTTGCGAATCTCCAAATCGTTGTAAAATATTTCGTTGAGTTCGTAATCGTAGTTTTGCCCCGTATGCACCGTCACGTGCTCAATGGCTTCCGATTCGTCCAGCTTGGCCATGACGCGCGAAAGACGAATGATTTCCGGACGTGTACCGACTACCGTCAATACTTTCAGTTTCTTCACTATTTTATTGTTTTGTCGTTGTTTTTAAAGCTGCTTTACGTATTTTATTTGGATTTTTTTGTACCCCATAGCGGTTTAGCAAAAAGAAATCCAACTAATTTGCTTATATGGTTATCCTGAACTTACTTTTGTTTACTCCTGGAAATATTGCTTTAATTCATCGCAAAGGAACAATGCATCCATCTCACACATTCCTTTTTCAGGATTTTCTTTATCAAAACCACCTAACGCTTTCGCGTTATTGATAGCATTGTTTAAATAAGGTTTGAGGCGGATATAAATATCATTGTCTTTTTTTTTAAAATAACGTTCCGATTTTTCATAGTCTTGCAGATATCGCTTCAATTTTACTGTAACCTCATCACAATTTCTGTATGTTTTCCCTGAAGCATCAAAATGCAACAAAAACCAGTACTCCAAACATGGATTATTGACTATAACGTTCACATTCATAAAATCTTCATCCTTTTTCTTCTTAAAATCCAGGTCTCTTATCAATGCGATGAAGCTCTTTAGAGCTGTATCTGTTGATTTAGCTTCTCTTGTCTCTTTTAATATCACATCCAGGTCAACTATCCAAAAAACTCTATCATACTCACTCTTTGCCTGTTTACAAACGAGATCAAACTGATCCTTCAGTGTTTTCTTTTGTGGAATTTCGGGTTGAATATTAATCCGTATATTTCTATCTTTTTGCTCGTTTTTCTTAAACATTTGAAGATACCAAATCTCGGTTTCACCATCCACAACAAAAGCAAATGTTGGAATTTCTTTTTTTGCCTTTCCTGTTTTCCTCATAAATTATTTTATTCATTTAATTCTATATATGTATCATCAGGGTTTGGAGTAGCACCTAACTTCCCACTTTTATATGCATTAAGTACATTGGTTGTATCCCGTACTACCGAGCTGTCAAAATCAGCAAGCGAATAGAGCTCCGTTGCGCAATTCTCATCCATGTCTGTAAACCAAATGGCATCATTTCTGAAAATATCCTTGTTATTTAATATCTCCCTATTATGTGTGGTTGCAATTATTTGTGATTCTTTTGTATTTAACAAAAAAGTAAGCAGGAAATGTTCGTACAGATCAGGATGTAACGATGACTCCAATTCATCGATTGGGAGAATTACCGAACTTCTTAACCCCTCCGATAAGAGCCCTGCATATCCATAGTATCTTTTAGTCCCTTCTGACTCTAACCTGAATTGTAGTGGGTATTTTTCCTGATTCACTGTATGTTCTAATCTTAGTTCAACAGTTTTGAACTTTTCATCTACATTAGGCAGATCTTTAGTTTTATTTGAATTAGCAAATTCTTTCTTCAAAAATTCTAAATAGTGGGGTGGAAGTTTTTCTTCTTTCTCCTGAATTATTATATCAGATATATGAAAATCAGCCTTTTTTAGTATCTCTATTATATCATTTCTATTAATCTTCCCTTCTGAAATTTTTTCAGTAACATATATTTCTAAACTCGTTCTAGGCATAACCATAGGCCTCAAGTGAAATCTAAACCATTCAACCACCTGCTTCAATTCTTTAAAATCGATATTAGTTTTCAAATAGCCACCCAAAACAGTGTTATTCCATAAGGTATTCGCCTCAAGAGCTTTTTCAAAGGTCTTATCAATCTTTATTTTACTGCCAAATGTAATTTCCGTTAATTGATTTGATAAGTCTGTGGTTCTCTTATAAAGATTAGCCTTATATGGATTATAAAAATAGAGTTCCTCACTTACGATTGCTGTTTTAATAAACTCAACTTCATAAAGATATTTTATGTCTTCGTGAATAAATTCGAGAGCTAATAGCGAAGTCTTATTGGGCGTTTCGGGATCAAAAAGAAATGGTTCAAAATGCAATTCATCTGTTTTCTTATCGTTTGGCTGTAAGACGATATCCCGTAGAAAATCAAGTGCCTTAAGTATTGTTGTCTTACCCGATGCATTTGGCCCGTATATCAAGGCAAGCTTCAAAAGTCTCATTTCGCCGACGCGCATCACGTATGCATCTTCAAGATGATTGGTTTTTGTGGCCTCGAAAGACAGAGTCTGCCTGTCTCTTATAGAGCCAAAATTCTGTATGGAAAAATTGATAATCATATTTTGTAGGTTTAAATTGTAAATCTCTTACAAAATTAGATATATTAATCCATATATTATCAATTTAATATGTTAAATTTGCAGAACGGCTACACGTTTTCTTCAATCGTCACCCATTTACTGTGAAAAAGCTCATTTCAAATTTGTAATCTCCCGGTGATGTTATACAGGTAAAAAGTATGTATCCGGATTCTCGGGATCGAAAGGCTCATTTGCCCACATGATGGTTACCATGTCGCTATCACCTAAATTTTCAATATTGTGCGTATATCCTACCGGAATATCCACCACCTCCAATTTATCGCCCGAGACAAAATATTCTTGCACCTTTTCCTCATCAATCTTCCGGAAACGAATCACTCCTTTGCCACTCACCACCAGAAACTTCTCGTTCTTGGTATGATGCCAGTGGTTTCCTTTGGTAATGCCCGGTTTGGAAATATTCACCGACACTTGTCCTCGATCGGACGATTTCAGAAACTCGGTAAAGGAGCCCCTTTCATCTACATTCATTTTAAGGGGATAGGAGAATTGATCCTCCGGCAGATAGCTCAGGTAGGTTGAATAGAGCTTCTTCGTGAAAGCATCCGACAGATCAGGCACCTGCAGGTTTTGCCTACTCTCTTTAAAGGAATAGATCAGATCGACAATCTCACCCAGTGTGATTCGATACTCGGTGGGCACCTTGCAAAAATCACCCTCTTTATTCGGATGACCTTCTAAGGCGGCGATCAGCTCTTTCACCACATCATCGATATAGACCAGCGTCATCTGCACCTTTGGGTCGTTCACTTGGATCGGCAAGTCTCGGGCAATATTATAGCAAAACGTGGCCACTGCACTGTTGTAATTGGGGCGGCACCATTTTCCGAAAACGTTTGGGAAACGATACACATACACCTTTGCTCCTGTTCCTTCGCTATATCGAAACAGCAGTTCTTCTCCCGCTTTTTTTGAAATCCCGTAAGGATTATCCAACTCGGCCTGAATGGACGATGCAAGCATGACGGGGCACGTATTGCCGTATTTTCGCAACGTATCCAGCAGAACCGAAGTAAATCCGAAGTTCCCTTCCATGAATTCCGACTGTTCTTTCGGTCGATTCACCCCCGCCAGGTGAAAAACGAAATCGGCTTCCCGACAATATTCGTCCAATAAACCGGAATCGGTATCTATATCGTATGCAAAAACAGTCAAATCAGAAGGAATTCGCTCCTCTTTGGCTTTTCCTTCTTTAATGTTGTTGAGCTGCGCTATCAAGTTTTTGCCGATAAACCCTTTGGCGCCGGTAATCAAGATATTCATAGGCTGTGAATTTGTTGTTCCAATGCCTCGATGTCGCTTTTGACTTCAGGCAATTTCAGCAACAGTTGCTTCATCTCTTCCACATCCAGCCGATGGGTATTGTGCGAATGATATTCTTCCACTTTTGTCATATCCTCCATACCTTCCACAAAATATTTGTCGTAATTCAAATCGCGGTCATCTATGGGGATACGGTAATAATTTCCTTTGTCTTGCGCACGAAACATTTCCTCACGGGTAACCAGCGTTTCATACAACTTTTCACCGTGACGGGTGCCGATGATTTTGATTTCGTTATCGGCGCGATACAGTTCTTTCAATGCCTTAGCCAGTACCATCAACGTAGCAGCCGGTGCTTTTTGCACAAACAAATCGCCATTCACCCCGTGTTCGAAAGCATACAATACCAAATCCACCGCATCGTCGAGCGTCATCATAAAGCGCGTCATGTTGGGATCGGTGATGGTGATCGGTTTCCCGTTTTTGATCTGGTCGATCCACAGCGGAATCACCGAACCGCGACTCGCCATCACGTTTCCGTAGCGCGTACAGCAGATCACCGGTTCCTTGTCGCCCAACGCACGTGCTTTGGCCACCGCCGTTTTTTCCATCAGCGCTTTGCTCATACCCATCGCATTGATCGGATACGCCGCTTTGTCGGTACTCAGCACCACCACCCGTTTAACACCGTGTTCGGCTGCCGAATCCAGCACATTTTGCGTACCCATGATGTTGGTTCTCACCGCCTGAATGGGGAAAAATTCGCACGAAGGCACCTGCTTCAATGCTGCGGCATGAAAGATATAATCCACCCCGATCATCACATCGTCCACCGACCGCTTGTCCCGCACATCGCCGATATAGAATTTGATTTTAGGATTCTGATATTGATGCCGCATATCATCCTGCTTCTTCTCATCGCGACTGAAGATACGAATCTCTTTGATATCAGTATCCAAGAAGCGTTTCAATACGGCATTACCGAATGAACCGGTACCGCCAGTGATCAGTAGAATTTTGTTGGTAAATTGTGACATATAATTTTAATTATCTCTTTATTTTGATATTCAAAAGACAATGAAAAACTCTCAGAACTCTATTTGTTCAGTAGTTCCTTATACAACTCAATATACTCCCGGTAGCGATCCTCTTTCCTGTAAAGACGATGTGCTCGTTTCACACAAGCTTCTGAGTAAGATTGTTTCCCTTTTTCTTTGATTTGTGTTATAGCTTTTACAAGACCCTTTATATCACCGGGATCAACTATTAAACCGGTCGAGTCATCAACTAATTCCGGACTTGCAGTAGTATTATAAACTATTCCGGGTGTACCACAGGCAAAACCCTCAACTGTTGTCAAACCAAAAGTTTCCTCATAAGAGATGTTCATCACAACATCCGCAGACGAATAAAACTCTGCCAATTCTTGTGTACTCTCGGTGCGAGTAATCCCAATGATATTCTCCGGAAGTATCTTAATTTGATCTTCTTTTAGGCCGACAAGTACTATTATTTCATCATCCTTCAGTGTTTTACTTAGTTCGATGAAATCATGCAATCCTTTTCTTCTCCCCCATTCTGTTGCCACTCCAAGCAGAATAAATTTGTCGGCCAATCCATACTTTATCCTAACATTATTTCTACTTTGAGGTGAAAAGACATTCACATCGATACCGTTATTTATAACCCGAATAGGATAATCTTTTAAGTATGATTGTTTTACAATATCGGCTAACCAATTAGAAACAGGAACTATTGTCATATCATGTACTGATGTGAACAATTTTCTCTTTTTCGTATAGTTTTGTTTTGATCTGTCTAAAAAATAGCTGCTGGGGTAATCTTTTTTTTGCGGACAACTGAAACACTGCGTTTTCCATTTTTCACATTCAACAAATGTAAAATAAGCACAATGTCCTGTTATTGGCCAGCAGTCATGAAAAGTCCATACAACAGGAATATTTGCGTCCTTTAAATATCGAAAAAGTATTTCGATGTTGATGTAGTAACCATGTATGTTATGCAGATGGATGATATCCGGCTTTATCTTTTTTATTTGCTCCACAAACTCCCTGGTTGCAGCTGTTGAAGCGAGCCCATGTCTGTCAAACAACCGCGTTTGCAAGCCATGCATCCTGATATCCCAATCACTCCCAATCTTTATCAATTCCGATTGACTTGTCCGGGCGTGTCTGCCGTAGGCAATATAACTCTCCCAACCAGCCGCAATAGCTGTTTGTCCTATCTCCTCAGCAATGCGACCTGTGGAGCCGGAATTTACTACGGAGTTTATTTGGAGAAGTTTATTCATTTCGTTGGTTTATGTTATATTATAAATGAAATTAAAACAACAAAATATAAGTCAACGACTTTTTTAGAGTTGACTTATATATTTTTACTATTGCCGTTTTTTTTGTTAATAAATATATAGTTGTTTGAAAAACCCAATATCAACCAAAAAAATATGCTCAGTATACTTCCTGCAGCTAATATATAACCTTCAAATATCATATGTACACCAAAAAAAATCAATAATGACAAAAGAAAATATTTTGTACTATCGTTTGTTTTAATTTTCCATAGATTTAAGAATATAGAAAAAAACAACATAAAAAAACTAATAAAACCGACTACACCCATTTGGGATAATAATCCAAGCCAAGAAGATCCTAGCTCAATTGAGTCAATTTCAGATCTATATCCAGCAGATTCTTTTAAAACATTTGAAAAACCTATCCCAATAATTGGACTATATTTAAATTCAGTTATTCTTGAGTTCCACATCGCCGTTCTAGAATTATTTCCACCCATATTATCTTGAATCTCAAATTTCAACAATATACCATCCATTTGATTACGCCATATTGGATATGAAAGTCCTATAATAATGATAAAAACAACGAAAGATTTTATTAATTTCGATAAATTCTTACTTGTCACAAGAAAATAAAATAGAATACTAATTAAACATCCTATAATTGCAGATCTGGATGCAGTTGCGATTATAATTACTAAACTTGCGAATACTAAAAGCAGGTATATTATTTTTTTTATAATCTTACTGTTTTTCCAAAATTGTTGTTTATTTGATACTAAATAAATAATACAAATAGCAGAAATTGGGGCTAAGACCATTGACTGTTCTGTAATACCTGCAAAATATACTTGACTACCTAATAATGGAATTGACAATAAAACTATTAAGAAAAATAAAAATATAAAAATATAAATTATCCTCTTATTAAAATCATATAAGGGTTTGCTTTTAAATAAAGGTCCAAAAGTTATTATCATCATCAGAAATGCCAGATAACGAGCATAAGGTGAAAATTTAGAAGGTATAACATTCAATAGTATAGAAATAAAAGCTATAATTAAAAATAATAAAGTGTTTTTATCAACTCTGGTGCCATATATCAACACATACGAAATAACTATAAAAAATAAGATAGAAAGAGCTACATAATATAATGTTGCAGAAATATCGATGAATGTTATAACCCTTAAAGTTAGTATAGATACACAAATAAATAAAATAACATTTAAAATATTATTGTTTGTTTTATTAGACATAGGAAATTGGAGGTTTTAATATAAAATTTAGTCGTTTTTATTTTTAAAATTAATTAAAGTCAAATTTCCCGTTGAAATTCCTTCTTAATATTCATATACAGTTCTTTATAATTAGTACTTGCAATATTATATTCAATTATCTTTTTATCAGAGACAAAGTTAAGCATTGCAGCCGAACCTTCATGTATTATTACTAATGTATCTGCTATTTCAATAAAAAGAGATATTAATATTTCCGCAGGCATGGTGCTATCTGGATAATAATCAAATTGATGCAGATTAGTAGAAATTGAGTTCTTATCTATATGAGGATGAAGTTTAATTACCTTTATATAATCCGGATATAAATTGTAAATATCCTCATATTCTGGATTTATTGTCCAAGAAGTTAAATATAATAATATATTCTTACCTCTCCAATTGTCAATTTTTTCCATAGAATAATATATTTTAATATCGTCCAAGGAATTAACATGATTTATAAGAGGTTGTTTGAATGAAAGTATTTGTTTTTTTTTATTTGTATTAACAATTGATTTGAAGACTTCTGGATGATAAAGATATATACCTTTAGTTCTGAATGAACCTCCAGACCAATTTTTCCCAAAAAAGAAATCAATGAAGAATTTAAAGAAATTTATTCCTTTTCCCTCTGGTTGTCTTAACGCTGAAGCGTATGAAGCTAATCCTTCTTCATAAACATAAATATCTACAGGATACAATAAAACTAATAAAAATCTCAGAAGTATCCCCATATCGGAATCTAAATATATTCTAGAATACTCTGATTTATGTCTTAATATATTAAACAAAGCTTTATGCTTTGATTCTGCAAAAAAAATCTTATCCCAATATTTTGATCGATTCTCCATGTCTAAAGCAAATTTACCCGCATTAGAAAATGTATTTGTAATGTAGCAAACTTTGTCGTTGTTATCTTCAATATTGGTTGCATTTACATATTGAATGGGTTTAGTTACAATGTAACAACTCTTCTTTTTCATAGGTGAAATTAAATGTTTATAAAGTTAGGATTCTTAATTAATTTAATTCCTAAATCTTTAATTCCTTTTAAATCATTTAAATTAAGAAGCATATAAACAACAAATGGAATAGTAAAATAAATATCAGGTGCAGCAAGCATGATAAGCAGTATACTAAAAATAAATGGTACAGCCATCCTCCAAGGAAAAATGTCCTTTATTATTTCTATTAATGTAATAGGAAGTCGTAACACCTTTCTTCCGTAAAAAGCTAATAAGAATGCAAATATAAAATAAGCTATCATTGTTGGAAACATTACATAATCAAATTGAACTTTTAAACCTGAAATAAATCCAAACGCCAGTAATATGTTCAATATCAAAATGGAGAATGCAAGATGAGACAGAATCTTTTCCTTTCCTCTAGCCGCAAGTAAATTATTATAACCAAATAAATTTGTAGTAAGTACTACTGTCAAAGCAGTAACTTTGAACAAGTAATTCACATGATTGTATTGAGGAAATAAAATAAGAAACAAAGGGAATATCATTATTACAAAATGAATGAGCAGATGAGAAAGAGATATGTATGAAGATCTAACTTCTTTTAGTATATTTTTTATATGATTCAAATCTGAATTTGCAAAACGATGGGTTATTTTGGGTGTTACCAGATATGATATCGAATTCAATAAAAGTAATATCGCATTTGCCAATGAAAATGAAAAAGTAAAATACCCATATTCCTCTACACTATAGCTTTCACTAATGAATGATTTTGTTGTAATCAAAATAAATGCAAAAGAAGAATTGTATATAAACAAATGCCAGCCTTTTTGTTGAATGTATTTAATAAACTTGATATCAAATGAAAATTTTAATTTTATGGGAGTCCGATAAAGAAATAAAATTAATGATATTAGGACTGACACAATATTTACAAAAATAATTGCCCACAGTAAATCTTTGCCTTTGAAAAAAAAAACCACAAGGAAAGTTAATATTGTGAATAAAGACTGATTTACGGTAATAGCAAATATCTCGCCGAATACTCTGAATACATTAGATAATAGACTATTAAAATGAGTAGCTACTGCAATAATGAAAACAGGTATTACAAACGTAGTGAATTCGAATTTTTCTCCAATATTGATACCAAATATAAAACTCAAGACAATTAATAACAGGATAAAGATACACAGACCTGCCATCATTGTTAGACTATTATTTATCACTTTTTTTACATATTCTTCTTTATCCTTATTCACAGAAATAATTACATTTAATGAATAAGGAATACCTAAATTGAATTGATTAATATAACCTAATACTAAATTGATAAAACCCCAAATACCTAAGTAATAAGGGCCTAAGTAAACAGCAATGAAAAGAGAATTAACAAATTGGATGATATAAGTTCCATATCGACTTAATACATATAAAATTGCTGGATTTTTAAATACTTGTTTTAAAGTTGAAGTAATTCTTTTCATTATCAAATTTGTTCCAATTGTAGTCTGTGTACTTACAAAAAGTAAACTTCAGATCAATAACTAAAAATGATTTAATAGAATATGACTAATTTTCTCAAGTTGGGATCTATTTTTATTGCCAATTGGGTTTATAATTTCATTTTTTTTGTAAAGATTTTTCTTAATAATTTTTTTAATTGAATTAGGAAAAATATTTTTTAATTTTCTTATAATCGAACTAGAATGTTTCAATTGATTCTTTAAATAGGTATCCAATACAATATCAGAATAACCATCAAAGGCAATTGCATCCATAGATTTCTTGAAATGAGAAGAATCTTCTATAAGCATTTTCTTTGGAGCTATACTTAAAGGTAAATGAAGAACAGCCCAATGGTCATCATCGTTTACTTCTCTTACGCCCCAAAGATCATTGAATATTTTTATTCCACCTTTTAAACAAGCACATGCCCCAATAGTAAGTTCAATAAAATTTTCATTTTTAAACTCTGATTTTACAATTACTTCAAAAGCAGATTTAATTACCTCTTTCCTGTACATTGACCATAAAATCTGATGGTAATCTGAAAAAAAAGTTTTAGCGTTGTTTATAGCATCTCCATTAATATTCTTATCCGAATCATACCATTTATACATTTCAAAAAAAATACCGTCAAAATCTTTTTTGAAACCAGCATATTGACCTACAACAGTAGAATATTCGAAGTGATTTTTTAAGAATTCATCTCCCTTAGATAAGGATTCGAGTAGAATGAAGTCATCATCCGCACATAGTGCTATTTTACTCGTATTAACAACCGATATTGCGTTTAAAATCTTCTCTGCAAAATTTAAATTGGGTGTGTGTAGATATTCAATATTTGAAGGTAGAACTCCTGAATACTTTACTTGAGATGAATCACAGTAAATAACCCTTGCATTCAATTCCTTAAAATATTCAATCGATCTTTTTAGATAATGATGACGATTATGGGTAGGTACTATTAGTGTAAAATCATTCATATTTATTCGATAATTTATCTGCAACTTCTTTCCCACTCATTAAACTCTGATCACTCCAAAAATATTCCCATTCGCCAAATCGCCCACATGTATAAATTTCTTTTTCCTTAAGGAATGAATTTACTATAGCCAAATTTTTGCTCCGTTCAAAATCAAAAATGACATTTGCATATTCTACTTCCCTATAATCGCTAACTTCGATATCATTTTTTGACCAGAGTTTCATTATTTCTCCTTTTTGAATAATATGTTCAATTAAATTATCTCCACTCATTCGTTTTGGTCTTAACTTAGAGTAATATGTCTCAAATTGTAATGAACTTTTGTTTTGATGTACATTATTAGGAGACTTTATTGAAGGAGAAAATGCACGTGCTGGTTCAATTTCTTCATCATAAATATAAAACCATATTTTAGGAGATACGTCAGGACGATTAAATCCTAACGAAACTAATTGTCCGGAAGTAGCGTGTAGTTTTGATGCTGCAACTTTTATTTTTTCCGGAACATCTTTGATAATATTGATCAGTTCTGGTAAAGGTATTGAAGATATTAATTTCTCATAATAAGATGATGAGCCATCAGAAAATTCAATCTTCTTACTTTTTAAATCTATTAGAGTAGCTTTCTTATTAAGTTGAATATTTACATCTTTTGCCATGTAATTAAGAAAGGATTTATATCCACCCTTTTCAGGATACCTCATTTCTTTGGCATAATAGAAGTTCTCCTTTTGTTCTTCAAATGCACCTTTTAATAAATCTTCTATTGGTGGCAAACTGAAACGATTTTCGACCCAATTTGTAGTTAAATGATTAGCTTCAGTCGTCCAATATTTTAAGGTGTACTTAATCGGGAAATTTCTTGCAAAATATTCACCGAATTGTGCTAAAAGCCATTCCTCATAATTTATAGGATTATGAATATCAGGCCTTTTAAGAAAATCCAAAATAATTTTTACTTTTTCGTCAGAAGAAAGGGGTGCTAAATTATTTTGTGCTGGATGTTTTAGCCATAATCCTTTGTAATAATTCACGGATTCAGGATAATGTTTAATATAAGGAGTTAATTGTGAAAAAAGTTCTTTTACATATTCATTTTGAGTAAATGAAAGATGAACGAAATAGTCAAATAAAAAACCATTTCTTATAGTAAAATTATTGCAAAGCCCTCCCCATTCATTATTTTGTTCATATAATATATTAGAGATACTGCGTAAATTTAAATGATATGCTGCAGATATACCAGCAATTCCTCCTCCTAATATTGCTATCATTTTGAAAAAATATAATTCTAGTCTATCCTAATTTCATTATTATTGAATAGAATTATAGATATATTGATATTACTTATTGTACATGTATTTACAGAATACTTTCGATAGTCATTTTAAGTCCTATATCCAATGGTACTTGATGATGCCACCCCATCCTACGGATTTTGGCTGTATTTGCTTTTATTTCGGATGGTTCACCTTCCCGCATCGGTAAGGCCCCAAAATTTAAATGGGTTTCAATATGTCGATCAAATTCCTGTTCTATTATACCTTTGATCTTTAAAACAAAATCTTTTATGGATATGGTTTGACTTGTTCCGATTTCGAATTCGTCAAAATTTGTTTGGAAATTGCTTTTTAATAGCGTTACATATGTTTCCGCGACATCATCAACGTAGATAAAATCTCTTTTTTGATTACCATCGGTTAGTTTTATTTCCGGAACATTATTCACCAATTGTTTTATTATCCATGTTACGAATTTACTTTCATCGTCTTTCGGTCCGTACATGTGTTCAAGCATGAGATTGATAAATTTAATTTTTCCTGCATTTGCAAAACTTTTACCCCATTCGGCAAATTGTTTTTTGGAAAGGGTATAATCGGTCAAATATTTGTATTGCAAGGTATCTGTATTAAAAAAGGTATCTGTATTAAAAAAGGTATCTGTATTAAAAAAGGAAGCAATCTCTAAAAGTTTTAATGGGAAAATTAAATTATCAATTACTATGTCACTCGTTTTATTATTGCTTCTGCCATAATTTGTTGCCGTATGGATAATGCAATCGATATGATTTTCCCGGAATGGTAATTCCAGGTCGCATTTATCAATATCGTAAAATTGGCATTTATTTATATTCTCTTTAATTCTTCGTAAATCGGAAAACGATCGTTTGAGAATTATAATCTGATAATTTTCTTTTAAAAGTCGATCTAATATATGACTACCCAAAAAACCGGTAGCGCCTGTGAGTAAAATAGTTTTCATTCCCAATCATCGGTTAATATATTATCAGCTTGTACTCCGTTTCCTAAAAGAAAATTTTTGAATGTTTTTATCATAACAGGTGGACCCGAAATAAAATAGCTATGCGCATTCCCATTTTCTTTGTAGATCTTTTCAATGTTCAGCATTCCCGCTTCGTCTTCATATACATTGTTTATTTTAAACATAGAATTGATAATAGATGCTTTTGCCAATTCTTTTTCGTAAATATTGAAATTTTTATTCCGGTATCCTGCATATAATACAGGATTTTGATAATCAACAAAAGAAGAATCAGTAAAAAGAGACAAGAATGGAGTTATACCTGTACCACCGGAAATGAAAACCGTATGATTTTTATCATGAGGTCGCGTAAACAGATCGCCATAAGGTAACTTTAACCACACTTTCACACCTTGTTTAAGAACCTCTTTCATTCGTTTGGTAAAATCACCTTTTATGGCATACGTGATTTTTATATTATCTTCGCCGGGTGAAGTTTGCATACTAAAACAACGGGAATCAGGCCATTGCCCAATCCCATCATATTCACTATCAATAGCTATATGCAAAAATTGTCCGGGAGAATATTGAAATTTTCTGCCATTACTTGAGAAAGTAACGGTATATACTCCTTCAATTACATTTTCAATTTTTTCAACTGTAGCTTTGTATTTTTTTACGATCATTGTCGGGCTCGCTTAAAATGAAGTAACAAATTCATCAACCGTTTTTTCGATATACGAAAACATCTCATCGGTCAATCCGGGATAAGTTCCAAGAAAGAATGTGTTGTTCATAATACGATCTGTCACATCCAGATTATCGGCAATACGCCATTTCTTATCGACAAATGCCGGCTGTTTGGTCATATTACCGGCAAACAAGTTCCTTGTTTCTATGAGTTTACTATTTAAATAGTTTGTTATTTCGTCACGTTTAAAAGGTGCACTTTCTTTTACAGTTACAATAAAGGCAAACCAGGAGGGATCAGCTCCTTCGGTTGCCTTTGGTAAACTGAAAAACTGTGGATATTTTGAAAATATACGGTAATGTTTTCTGAAATTTTCTTTGCGTTTCTCTCCAAAAATTTCAAGTTTATCCATTTGGGCTGATCCAATGGCAGCCTGAATATCGGTCATTTTCAGATTGTACCCGATTTCTGAATATACATATTTATGATCATAACCAAAAGGCAGATTACCAAACTGCTGCGAAAACCGTTTTCCACAAGTGTTATTTTCACCTCCCATGCAGTAGCAGTCGCGTCCCCAATCCCTGAAAGATCTGACAATACGGGCCAATTGTGCATCATTGGTGATTACCGCACCTCCTTCGCCGGTGGTGATGTGATGTGCCGGGTAAAAGGAAATAGTTGAAAGATGCCCGAAAGTACCGGTATATTTACCTTTATATTTACTGCCAAAAGCATCACAATTATCTTCGATCACCCAAAGATTATGTTCTTTCGCTATCTCCATAATTGCATCCAGGTCGAAAGGATTTCCCAATGTATGCGCGATAAAGATACATCTGGTTTTGTCTGTAATAGCCTTTTTGGCTTGCTGAATATTGATATTATAGGTCTCCTGATCCACATCCACAAACACGGGAACCAAACCATACTGTATAATTGGTGTTACGGTTGCGGGAAATCCTGCAGCTACTGAAATCACTTCATCGCCCGGCTTGAGTCGTTTATCTCCCAGTTTCTCAGAAGTAAGTGACGCAAATGCCAATAAGTTGGCAGATGATCCCGATACGGTCAGTAAAACATTGTCAACACCCAGGTAATCTGCAATTTTTTCGGAAAACTGTTCTGAATATCGTCCTTCTGTTAACCAGAAATCGAGAGATGCATCAACTGCATTCATCAGCTCCTGTTCATCAAACACTCGTCCTGCATAGTTTACCTTGGATTTTCCCGGCGAATAATTATTCTCTCCAAATCGAGCATGATAAAATTCTTTGGTTTTCTCTAAGATTTCTTTCCGTAGTTGTTTGTGATCTGCCATAATTATATAGTAAATGTAGTTTCTGATTTATGAATAATATTCTTCTATTTGATTTTCGGTGATTTTTCTGACATTCTCTCCTCTCAGATATACCTTATTCCATTCTACGATACTTTCAAGTGTTTTATGAATATTCCATCTCGGTTCCCAACCTAACTCTGCTTTTGCTTTTGAACAGTCGAGTTTTAAATAGTTGGCTTCATGAGGTTGAGGATTTGTATCCACAGCATACGAAGCACCATTGCCCCATAAATTGCATAAGGTACGGGTAATCCATTCAACGTTTTTTGCATCTTTATCATCCGGCCCAAAATTCCATCCTCCATCGTATTTAGGACCCTCTGAAAATAATTTTGCAGCAAGAGTCAGATATCCGTTTAACGGCTCAAGAACATGTTGCCAGGGACGGATGGCGTAAGGACTGCGGATAACAACTTTCCGGTTTTGTGAAATTGCGCGGATAAAATCCGGGATTAAGCGATCTCCTGCCCAATCACCTCCACCTATTACATTTCCGGCTCTGGCGGACGCTATTGCTACTCCGTGTTTAGCGTAATCTTTCGGATTGAAAAATGAGTTTCTGTAGGATGAGGTTACCAACTCAGAACAACCTTTGCTATTGGAGTAAGGGTCATATCCACCCATAGGTTCATTTTCCCGATAACCCCAGTGCCATTCTTTGTTTTCGTAACACTTGTCTGTGGTTACGTTTACAATCACTTTTACACTGCTGGTCCGCCGACAGGCTTCCAACACGTTAACGGTACCCATCACGTTGATAGCATACGTTTCTACAGGGATTTTATAGGAATCTCTTACCAATGGCTGTGCTGCCATATGGATCACAATTTCCGGTTTTACCTGGTCAAATACATGGGATAACTGGTCCAAATCACGCACATCACCAATATATGATGTAATCAATTCTCCAATTTTCGCTTCTTCAAACAAGGAAGGAGTAGTAGGTGGCTCTAAAGCATATCCATATACATTGGCCCCTAATTTATGCAATAGGAGACTCAACCAGGATCCTTTAAATCCGGTATGTCCTGTAATTAGTACTTTTTTACCGCTATAGATTCCATCAAACAAATTCTTGTTCATCTCTGCCATGTTACCATTTTATCCAAGGTGCTGTTCCTTTCTTAATCATATCCTCTAGTTGATTTTTATCTCGTAAGGTATCCATGGGTTTCCAAAATCCCTGATGTTTGTAAGTGTATAATTCTCCGTCTTCTGCCAGATTTTCCAGCGGTTCTTTTTCGAATATGGTATCGTCTCCCTCGATGTAATCCAGCACGTTTGGTTCACATACAAAAAAACCGCCGTTTATCCAGGCACCGTCTCCTTTTGGTTTTTCGCGAAATTCGAGCACTTGCTGATTGTCCGCATCAATATTCAGGGCTCCGAACCTGCCTTCGGGCTGCACCGATGTCATCGTGATGCTTTTTTTATGGCTTTTGTGGAATGCCAATAATTTTATAATATCGATATCGGCTACTCCGTCACCATAGGTCAGCATAAAAGTTTCATTTCCGATATAAGGGCCGGCTCGTTTTATTCTGCCTCCTGTCATGGTGTTTTCACCGGTATCCAGCAACGTAACCTTCCACGGCTCAGCATGGTTGGAATGATACTGCGTTACGTTGTTAGCCAAATCGATGGTCATATCTGCCATGTGTCGATAATAATTGGCGAAATATTCCTTTATCATGTAACCTTTATATCCGCATAAAATAATAAATTCGTTGAATCCGTAATGCGAATATATCTTCATAATATGCCAAATGATGGGTTTTCCTCCGATTTCCACCATCGGTTTCGGTTTGGTGGTGGTCTCTTCGGATAAGCGTGATCCCAATCCTCCGGCAAGTATTAAGACTTTCATTTATTTATGGTTTAAAGTTTAAAGAATTACAAATTAACAAAAGAGTAAGCCGAAAAAATGTACTATTTTAAAACAGATAAATGCAAATAAATTCAACGGCTATAATTCCCAATCTTAAGATAGTAGTTATCTATCATGTGTTGTTGCTCATCAAGAGTACAGAAACGACTCAATTCATTATCCAAAAAACATTTGACTTGAAGATAGAGTCCAGGCTTGAACAACCTGTCTAAATCATCATTTAATACAACAGGATTTAATTCTAAACGACCAATTTCCTGTATCTGTAATGCTTCCATGGGCTTAAAATACAAACGATGTTTACTTGTGCATATCTCAACAAACCATCGTCCCGGTGCTTTCCAATTTGCATGGTAACTAAATAAAGCGCCCTTGTCCGTTTTTCCTGCACCAGAAAAGACTGACGCATTCGGATGCCACTCAATGCTACCTGAAGTAAAGCTGGACATTTCAACGGGGTTTCCTCCCAAATAAAATGCTAAATCAACAACATGCGAAGAATTACCTAAAAACCAATATTTAAAGCGTTCACTTCCGTCAAACATTGGAGCGATTTTATGTGCCCATTCGGTAAACTCAAAAACAAATGAAGTTACTCCTCCATCTTCTTTAATAATTTCCTGTGCTTTCAATGTGGAAGCATAGAAACGACGATTGTATGCAAGCAATACGTTTGCGTTTTTTTCTCGTGTTAATTGAACCAAATCGTAAATTTCAGAAGGATTACAGACTCCTGGTTTCTCTAATAGAATAGTTTTAATTCCATATTTTAACAGCATAGTCGCCGTTAATGATAGAGACTCAACATTTACTGTTACTATTGCATGAGACGGGATTTCCGGACTAAGCTTGAGAAAATTTTCTAATCCACCTTCAATTGCATCATGCTGTGTAGCCGCAATAAACTTATCAACATTCGTTTTACCTCTGCCTATTGCAATGTATTCAACATTCAGATTTTTAAGAACTTTTGCATATTCTATGGCAATATTTCCTGTACCGACCAACCATATTTTATTCATATTATCCCCGATTGTATTTTTAAGTAATAGGGCAATTGATTGAATCATTTCTCGTAATTGCATTATAGAAATCTAACAATGATGATATCAATGGCAAATGTAATTTCATTGAATCTTCATATTTAGTCAATTTGATATCTTTATTTAACAAAATAGCCTCGACTACATTACCTGTTAGTTGACTTTGATATGGAACTTGTATTATTTGTGATTTCCAACTGTTATCACTAAATGAAGCCATATAGCCTTTTACTTCATCAATGATAAATTTTTGATTCTGAGTAACGATTGATACTATTGGTGTTGTAGAAGAATTCTCTTGTGAAATAAAATTAAATATATCGCCTCTTTTGGTGAAACCGGTTAGAATACCACAAAATTCAACATACCCTGATCTTTTGCTTGCATATATTTTTTTATTCAAGCCATTTGTCAATAAGGAATATTCTGTTTGTCCTGTTAAGTAGGAAATAATATCAATAAAATGTATTGAATTGCACCCGAGCCCCCAATCGCCTCCTGATACATTCAATATTATTTTGTCCTCTTTGCGGAATGCCTCTCTTATTGTATTATAATAATCATACATTCTCCTTGGACAATTAACCCATGCTCTTATATTATTACTCTTGAGCAAATTATTAACATTGTGGTAATATTTTTCATTTTGAAAAAGTACCTTTTCAAATACAATATTTCTTACATTCTTTTTTTTGATTAGCTCGTTAGTAATTGCGAATCGTGGTGCTGAACCTGTCGCAATGATAACTAAATCCAATTCGTTACTTAAATCATCAAGTGATGATAAAAAACTTACGTCTTTTTTATATTGATTATCTCCAACTTCATTATAACGATTCTCTGCGTTCTTTAAAGATTCTAAGTTAGAATCTACTACCTCAATTGATAACTCTAAACTTGCCGTCTTGATACCCTGTAAATGGCGGCTACCAAGTTGACCTGAACCAACGATTGCTATATTATACATTTAAATTACTGTTTTTCATTTTCAAAATTGATTCAACGATAATCAAATCTAATGGAATATCTATGTCAAATGACGTTAGTTCATCCATAACATACTTCTTTTTTTTAGTAAAGCTACTCAACCCTTTTTCTTTTAACCGTTCAACATTAATTATATAAATTGCCCCATTATACTCGTAATATGACGAAAAGTCTTGTCTTCTTGAACCAGATTTATTAAAACAAAATTCAAGATAACCGTTATCATTTTCAAAACATAGTACTGAAGCAGCATGAGATTTTTTTACCGAAACCACCATATCTAGTTTATTATCATATAAATCCATCGCTTCTCTTACATGCTGAACAGTCCTCAGGGGTGATGTCGGTTGCAGCAAAATAATGACTTCATAATTTATACCTTTAGATTGATAGAAATTTAATGCATGAAGTAAAACATCATTGGTTGTGGCTGTATCTGTAGATAAATGATCCGGGCGTTTGAATGGAACCTTTAAACCATAATCTTCTACAGCTTGAATAATTTCTGCATCATCCGAAGAAACACAAATATTTTCGTCAGAAGTCAGTTGTCGAGCCACATCAATAGTATAATATATTAAAGGTTTACCATTTAAAGGTTTTATATTTTTATGTGGAATTCCCTTGCTTCCTCCCCTGGCAGGAATAATGTATAATATCTTCATATTTATTTATAAATGTTTGACCAATTCCTGTGCTTTCTGATAATCTTCCGGTTTACCAATATCAATCCAATAACCGGTTAAAGGATATCTGATAACTTTATGATTTTTTGCGATAAGCATTTCCATAAAGTCAGTTGCATTATAAAAAACATTATCAGGAACAAGATCCAATAATTTTTTCTTAATTAAATATATCCCGGCATTCGCATAGTAATTGTAAATAGGTTTCTCCTTAACACCCTGAATATCTCTTCCTGCCAATTCAAAAATGCCGTAAGGTACATTCACGGAATATGGGACCGCGGCGACTGACATATCGGCATCGTTTTCCAGAAAATGCAAATAAAAATCTTCGTAATCAATATTGGTGAACAGGTCGGAATTCATCACCAAAACGGTGTCGTTAACAAATGAATCCACAAATTTCACGGAACCCATAGTACCCAGGAATTTTGGTTCCCGAACGCATTTTACCTGAACATGTTGCCTTCTTTCCTTATAATGCTCTTCTAATTGTTCACCTAAATAATTAACCGTAACATTGATATTTTCCAATCCATAACTGATCAGTGCATCTACGTTATAGTCAATAATGCATTTATCTCCTACCTTCAATAACGGTTTAGGTGTGGTTAATGTCAAAGGTCGCAATCGCTCACCTTTGCCACCCGCCATGATCACCGCATCAATAGGAAGTATAGATGAAATCTTATTCAATGCATATACTTTCTCAATTTTACCCTCTTTACTAAGATACGGAAGCAGTTTGATACCCCTCTCCTTGTATTCTTTGATGAGTGATACCTCCTTTTTTTCATCCGAAATAAATCTAAAGGAAGTATGCATAATATCTTTCACGCTATCTGTCAATTGTTTTCCTTGGATCAGTCCGCGACGCACATCTCCGTCTGTAAGAGAGCCCACCATTTTCCCTTCCTGACTGACGATAATTAATGTAAGAATATCGTCTGAGTTTTTGTCTAATGCAATCAATGCATCTTTGATTGTGGCCGAGTCAGGCAAAATATATCGTTGAAAATCTATTATCATTGTATATCGTAAAATGTTTTGCGGCTTAGTCTTTCAGGTGAAAGGGTCTTGAATATTTTCATGATTTGGTGTGAAGCTGTGCCATTTCCATAAGGATTAATAACATTCTCGATTTTCTTCCTGAACTCTTCACTCTTTACTTTTTGGAAAGCTCCGACAATTTCTTCTTTATTAGCATTGCAATTGATGATACTTTCTGCTTGAATCCTTCCTTTTTGTCTGTCTCCGATATTTATCGTGGCTGTTGGAATTGATGGAGCTTCAACAATACCACTAGAACTGTTACCTAAAACAGCCGTGACCTGAGTCATCACAGAAAGGTAACGTAACGTTCCTAAAGAAGTAAATAATACGGATTTCTCCGGGTGTTTATTCACATAGGTTTCCATCATTTGGTTGATGATGCGGCCGTTAGTATCGGCATTGGCTTTTGTAAAAATAAAAAAACTATCGGTTTGCATATCAATAGCTTGAAGCAATTCATTGAATTGTACTTCAACTGATTGATGGGATAATGTCTCCGGATGGAATCCCACCAAATAATTAAACCGGTTAAAAGTGATATGTAATTCTTTCTCTAATTCATCTCTGGAAAGAAGTTGTAAAGATCGGATGTTATCCAAACCAATGGCACCTACGTTATAAACTCTTTCAGGCTGTTCTCCAAGCTGGATTACTCGCTGACGATATACTTCAGTAGATGTAAAATGCAAAGCACTCATTTTGGTGATGGCGTGACGGATAGCATCGTCGTATGCGCCTTCCGTCAATTCACCTCCATGAATGTGCGCAATGGGTATACGAAAAATAAGAGCTGTGGATGCTACAGCCAGCATCTCATACCGGTCACCCAAAATAACCAGTAAATCGGGAGATAATTGTTTGAATGCATCGGCATAACCAATCATTCCCAATCCCATGGATTTGGTAATTCCCTCCTCGGTATCAGATGAAAGCAACATTTCCACTTTTGCATCGATCCTATACCCATCAAACTCTATCTGCCGATAAGTAAGTCCGAATTCAGGCGATAAATGAGCGCCCGTAACGAGGAGTTGTAATGTGAATTCATCATCGGCACTAATCTTTTCAATCAGGGGTTTTAGTAATCCATATTCAGCTCTTGTACCTGTTATGATGCAGATCTTTTTCATTTATAATTCGATGAGTTCGTCTTCCTCAAAATCACGCACCGCTGTCTTTCCAATCACTTCATCCCATTGCATGGGTGATATCCCTGTTCCGGGCCGTTTCACACCAATATTTTCCTCGGAGAAAATTTCGCCTTGATGTATTTTCTTTATTGCGACAATGCTTTTGCGGGCAATTGCAATATTCTTTTGTTCTGATGGCGAAACTTCCTTAAGTCCGCTTCCCGCTAATGCCTTTTCAATATTCCGGATTGCGGAAACCATTGCCTTCAATTCACCGGGTTCCAACGATGCTTTATGATCGGGTCCTTTCATACTTTTATCCAAAGTAAAATGTTTTTCGATCATAGTAGCACCCAAAGCAACAGCAGCAATGGGGACTTCAATCCCCAATGTGTGATCGGAATAACCAATTTTTGTGCCAAATACATGCTGAAGATGAAGCATCGCCTTCAAATTCACATCTTCCATTGGAGTGGGATACTCGGTGTTGCAGTGAAGTATGGTTATATTTTCTTTATTGATCCCCGCATGGGTAAATACTTCCATTGCATCCTTGATTTCCGCTATCGTTGCCATTCCGGTGGAAAGTATCACTTTTGAAAAAAGAGATGCTGCCTTGCGCAAATAGGGAAGATTGGTGATTTCCCCCGAAGGGATTTTAACAATATCTAATCCAATGCTCGCAAGATATTCCAATGAATCGAGATCAAAAGCGGTAGAGAAGAAATTAATATTCCTTTTTTTACAATAATCTATTATTTGTTCGTGTTGTTCTTGGGTCAACTCGAGTTTTTTCAGCATTTCCAATTGACTTTCTCCTGAATTCTGTGAATTTTGAATTTGATAATCGGCTTTTTTTGCTGAAATAGAAACAGCCTTTTCAGCTTTGAATGTTTGAAATTTTATATAGTCTGCACCTGCATCTGCGGCAGCATCAACAAGTCTGAAAGCATTTTCAGTGCTTCCATTGTGATTAACGCCTGCTTCTGCTATGATTATCACGTGTTCCATTCATTATAATTTTATTTTTAATAAGGCAGGATTTCCCGAATATATCCCTTTTTGCTTAAGATCTTTTCTAACCGTAGATCCGGCACCTATGACACACTCTTCTACAATTTCCAAGCCATTAATTATTACGGATTGACTTCCAAAAAAAGTACCGCGCCCTATCTTGCAATTACCATTTATCATTGCCCCTGTGGATATATGACAATATCATATTCGATGAATATTATTTTGCTTCTGTTGTATTATAAGTAGTTCAATTATTGACTTGTAAGTTTTATTATTATTTCAATATTTTAATTTTACTGCGGGATTTCCAATATATGTGCCACTTTTCTTAATGTTTTTTATCACTAAACTAGATGCGCCAATAAGATTGTCATCGCATATTTGGATGTTTTGTAAAATGACAGAGTTGACACCAAATAAATTGTTATTTTCAATTTTTACATTTCCTGAAATATTGCACGAAGTATTAAATTGATTATTATTTCCAATTGTAACATCGTGACCAACAAGAACACCAATATTAAATCTATTAAAAGAGCCTATTTTTATGTTATCAGTAAATATACAATTGTAAGATATAATATTCCCTTTTCCTAAAATACTTTTCCCGGAAAAAATTGTATTTGGATGTATTATATTGGGGAATGAACAAATGTTATTAAATTTATTGATTATATTTATTGTAATCATTGGATCCCCAATAGCTATTGCAGCGTTCGGTTTATTATTTTTACAAATATTTACAAATTGATTTTCTGAAATTATTGAATAAGATTTATTATTTAAGATTACGACAGCATTTGAATTTTCTTTATCTACAAATCCTTTTATAGAGAATTCATTTAATTCGTTAATTAGTAGAGCAACTTCTCTTGCGTAGCCGCTAGCGCCAAATATATATATATCTTTCATTATTGAATTTTTATGATTGTAGCACCCCACGAATATCCCACTCCAAACCCTGCCAATAGAATGTTTCCTTTCAGATTGTTTGTTTTCATTTCTTCATACATCACGATAGGAAGGGTTGAAGAAACCGTATTACCCACTTCACGCATAAAATAGGGGAATTTCGATTCTTCTATTTTCAATTTTTTTCGTAGATAGTTCAACATGAATTTATTGGCCTGATGGAATATAAACGAGTCCACTTCTTCAAAGGGAATATCGTTTTTCTTTAATGTATCTTCTATTAAAGGCGGTACGGCTTTTATGGTGAAATTGAATATTTCGGCGCCGTTCATGTATAAATGATTTGAAGATATGGGATTGCCGTTTTCATCAAATTTTACATCATCGGCTTTTTCGCGATTTCGCATTCCACCCGTTTTTACGATAAGATTTTTTGCTCCTTTACCGTCCGTACCCAAACTAAAGTTTCCGATTTCGGCAAATCCGTCAGTTGAGATCAACGTTGCCGAACCTGCATCGCCAAATAGTGTTCTGTTTCCTTTATCTTTAGGGTGCAAAAATTTGGAATACGTTTCCCCTGTGAGAAGCAAAATGTTGTTGGCAATACCTCCCAACAATAACCCTTTCGCCAACGAAAGGCCATAAACATATCCCGAGCAGCCCAAATTAAAATCCAATGCACCGCATGAAGTGGGTATTTTTAATTTTTTTTGAATTAGGCATGCCGATGTGGGTAAAAAATAATCGGGACTTTGTGTACAAAACAGGATAAAGTCGATCGAACTTTTATCGATATCGTATTCTGCGAATAATTTTTCAGCCGCTTTTGTTGCCAAATCAGCCGATGTTTCGTCGGGTTTGGCAATATGGCGTTGATCGATTCCCACTTTATTGACAATTTTATCCACGCTCCATTCCGGGAACTCTTTTATCAACTCTTCATTGGTTACTACTGTTTCCGGCAAATAATAGCTGATGGCTTTGATATATGCTTTCATAGTTTTATAATAATGTATATCCCCCATCAATTAGCAGATTCGAACCCGTTATCCATTCGGCGGCATCCGACAACAAATAGATAACGGCATAAGCCACTTCCTCCGGTTTGCCGTATCTTTTGAGGGGATAACGTTTCATATCTTCCTTTAATTGCTCTTGTGTTATTTTTCCTTCCGAAAATATATGGGTATCGATCATTCCCGGATTCACGCAATTAACGCGTATTCCTTTGGGAGCCAAATCCAAAGCCATTGCTTTTGCAAGTCCGTTGATTGCACCTTTTGAGGATGAATAAATAGAACCCGCAACCGCCGAACAATATACTCCCGACACAGAAGAAATGAAAACGATAGAAGCGCCTTTTTGCAGTTTCTTCGATTTAACCAATAATCGCGAAAGCTCGGTCGGAGCAAAAAAGTTGACTTCCATCACTTCTTCAAAATCTTTTCGTTCGGCAAAAGGGAAAGGCAATACTTTTGTTAAACCGGCACAATTTACCAATCCGTTTAGTGATGTTATGTTTTCACTTAAATTTTGCACGTCATCTGAATTGGAAAGATCGGCAACTATATAATCCGGCTTATTCCCTTCCATTTGGGCATGTGTCTCTTTTAAGCGTTCTTCATTGCGTCCGGTAATAATGACCGATGCTCCCATTTTGGAACTCTCTATTGCAATAGCTCTCCCGATACCCGACGAAGCACCGGTTACCAATATGGTTTTATTTTCAAGAGAAAAAGGATTGTACATTTTTTTTGATTTTAAATTTCCACTAAATCGGATACGACTATTTCATCTGTTTCAAAATAAACGCTTCCCCACGATAAACCTACACCAAAGCCACAAGCGATATGGGATAATCGATTGTTTTCCAATTTATCTCTCATTTCGGTTACCATTGTCAAAGGAATGGTTGCACAACTTGTATTTCCAAAGCGTTCGATTGAATAAGGAACTTTTTCTGCAGGAAGATTTAATTTTTTCCTGATCTTTTCGTTCATAAATTTGTTAGCCTGATGAAAAATAAAGTAATCGACGCTTTCTAAATTCAATTCAAAGTGCTCGGTTAATTCTTTAATACTTGCAGGTGCTTTAGAAATGCCGAAAGTAAAAACATCCATCCCTTCCAAAATGAGTTGCAGTTTATTTTTTGAAATACCTTCGTCTATTTTTATTTCTTTAAGGGAATCAAAATTAGTCGGATTACGAAATCCACCATCTTCAATTTTAATTACATTGGAACCACTACCATCCGTTTTCAAATTGAACAAGAAATCCCTCCCCCCCCCCTTGAAATTCAAGAGCAGTAGCACTACCCGCATCGCCGAACAAGGGATAAGTGGTCTTGTCGTTTTTTGAACATGTTTTTGATATGGTATCTCCCGCAAGGAGTAAACCTTTCTTTATATTGCCATGACTTAACAAGGAAGTGATTACACTAAGTCCGTATACATAGCCGGAGCACCCCAACAAAATATCCAAAGCAAGACAATTTTCAGAAAGACCCAATCGTTTTTGCAACAAGGGTGAAGTGGCAGGCAAATGATAATCCGGCGTTTGAGTCACGAATACAAGACAATCTATTTCTTCACGATTCCATTGTAAATCAGACAGCAGTTTGTTCGCAGCATGATAACAAAGGTCCGAAGAGCAAATTTCAGGGGAAGCAATCCTTCGGGATATTACACCGGTTGTTTTGCTGAAATTTAAACTCTCTTCCTTTGAAAATAAAGGAAAATCGGAACAAAACTCCTCTTGTTTTGGCACACAAGCACTGATGCCTGCTATTTTTACATTCCGGATTGATAAAAATGCCATCGAGATTATTTTTTACTTTTTACGATCCCGAATAAATCTTCGATAGTATTGGCAGAACGGATATCGTCTCCTTTTAATGCCACCCCATATTGTTCATCCACCATTGCAATAATCGACAATGCCAGTAAAGAGCTCCATTCGTCGAGGTTTTTAAAAACCGTATCTTTTGTAAATACAGAAGAATCGGTTTCTTCAAATTGATTGGCAAAATTTGTAATGAATTCTTGTAGTTCCATATTCTTATATTTTATAAATATATTATTTATTTCTTACACTGCTCGGAATATTTATCACTCTATCGGCAAACCATTGAGTATTGGCTAAGCCGTCATTTTCACAATCTTTGAACATGGGGAGGCGGTTCATCAATTCCCATATCGGACGCGTCATGACACCGTTATCGTTGCTGTATTGTAGAAATTCCTGTTGACTCTCTTTATCCTTCATGATAATTGCATTTAGCCAATAGTTGGATCGACAATTTTCGGGTTCGGTGAAAAAAGTTATGTCGGGATAACTTTCGAAAAAGGTTTTATATTTTTCTGCTGTTTTCCGTTTGTTGGTTATAAAATCATCCAATTGCTCCATTTGAGCACAACCCAAGGCAGCATTGATATTCGGCATGCGGTAATTATATCCAATATGATCATGCACAAATTCCCAACGATGGGGAACCTTGGCTTGGGTTGTCAAATGTTTTGCCAGTTTTCCAAGTTTTTCGTCTTGGAAAAGCAACATTCCTCCTCCTCCGGTAGTAATGGTTTTATTGCCGTTAAAGCTGAGAATTCCAATTTTCCCGAAAGTACCCGTATGTTGACCTTTATATAAACTGCCTATACTCTCTGCGGCATCTTCCACCATTTCCAAATGGTATTTATTGCAAACTTCTACCAATTCATCCAAGTGGACGGGGTGACCGAAAGTATGCATCGGAACACATGCTTTAATTCTTCGCTGTGTCTTTTTATTGTAGCACGTCTTATTTTTTATTTCTGCATTTTCTTTTAACCAAGCCTCAAGAGCAACCGGCGAAAGTCCCATCGTATCTTTATCTACATCGATAAATACAGGAATTGCTCCTATATAACTAATAGCATTGCATGTTGCAATGAAAGTAAGGGCTTGGGTTATTATTTCGTCATTCCTTTCCACCCCTACCAACATTAGAGCCAAATGAAGAGCATTGGTACCATTCACACATACAACGGCTTTTTTGGTTCCGGTATATTCTTCTATCATTTTTTCAAAACGATCTACGAACTTCCCTACGCTGGAAACGAAAGTGGTATCGATGCATTTGTTCAGGTATTTTTTTTCGTTTCCTTTAAATGTCGGTACATGTAAAGGAACGGTTTCCTGTGTGCCATATAAATCATGTATAAAAGCTATAATATTTTCATACATTGTATATATCGTATTTATATTTTTTCAAATTGTTTTTATCGAGAAACCACTTCACCGTTTCCCGCAAGCCGCCTTCCAATGAGTAGGAAGGGGTATAACCGGTTAATTGTTTTATTTTGGTGTTGTCGCCCCGTAAACGGAATACTTCGGAGTTTTTGGGACGAAGCCGTTGTTTGTCTTCCACAAAGGCAATATCGGCGTTCATAATTTTAGCAATCAATTGCAACGTGTTGCGCATGGAAATTTCCTGATTGCCGGCAATATTTATTTCCTGACCGATGGCTTCATCGCACGCTGCCAATTCTATAAATCCCTTGCAGGTGTCTTTTACGTAATTGAAATCGCGGGTAGGCGTAAGATCTCCCACTTGAATTTCTTTTTCCCCGTTTGCTATTTGCGTAATAATAGTAGGGATGATTGCTCTTGCCGATTGTCGGGGACCATACGTGTTAAACGGTCGGGCAATAACGACCGGGAGTTCGAAGGCATTGAAAAAACTCATGGCTATGGCATCTGCACCGATTTTTGTGGCCGAATAGGGCGATTGCGGTTGTTTTGGATGCTTTTCGTCGATCGGCACATATTGGGCAGTACCGTAAACTTCCGATGTTGAGGTTACGATTACCCTGCCAACACCATTTTCCTTGGCTGCCTGACAGATGTTGAGTGTTCCCTTGATATTGGTATCCACGTAACTGTCCGGTGCAATGTAGGAATAAGGAATAGCAATAAGCGCTGCAAGATGGAAGATAATGTCAATATCTTTCGTGATGTGTTTGCACAAATGCGGATCCCTAATGTCTCCCGTTACCACTTCCAGCCGAGGATGATGAATGCCTTCCAACCATCCCCAATCGTTGAATGAATTATAATAAGCCAGTGCTTTTACCCGATAGCCTTTTTCTAACAGCATTTCGGTAAGATGTGAGCCTATGAAACCATCCGCACCGGTAACTAATACTTTTTTACTATTCATTGTTGGGGTTTATTATTTTCGTTTCGTCTGTCATCTTTTTATAGTTTGCCGTCGATGTTACCTTGCAATATGCCTTGTATATGGTAAATCTCGGAGTTTCATTTTTGGGGTTAATGATTGGCAATGCCTTATTTTTGGTGATTTCAAAGGGTGCCTTTTTCGCGTTTTCTTCGCTTCTTGTTCGCTCTTCCTTCGCTATTTGTCCGCTTCAAGGCGAGGAGAAGAGCACCGGATTTCACCGCCCTTACGCAGGACTGATGCGCCTTTCGGCTGCGAAACCGGTCCTGTTTTCATACAGGCTTGGAGCGAGGAAGGAGCGGACTTGGTGCAGTCTTGGAGCGGACTTGGTGCAGTGTTGGTACGGACTTGGTGCGGCCAAGGTGAAATTACTCACAGCTTCGCCCTTTCAGTCCCATGAGCGTTGTTGTCACAGAACCTACTCCTCGTTTTTTTTAACCGGCACGAGCGAAAACGGTTTCGCTGTTGGTTGTCAACCTGCCGTTACCGCAATACTTCCAGCACCTGCGGCGAGAGGGAGACCATCATCACCTGCCGGATGGCTTCGATGCGCAGGGCAACCTTCTGCCTGCCTACGTGCTGTACCAGCTCGCCTTCTATGCCCGTGAGGGGGCCTTGGACGATGCGCACCCGCGTGCCGGGTTGCAGGTCGTCGGGCAGGCATTCCACTTCGAGTTCGGCATCCATCACCCGTTTCAGCGTGTCGATCTCCTCATCGCGCACTACGGCGGGCTTGCCGTCGAAGAAAACGTAGCGCACAATGCCCGGCGTGTTCAATACGTTGTAATAGTGGAGGTGATTGATGCGGACAAAGACGTAGGAACGGATGGCCGGTTCGAGCACCTGTTTGCGCCGGTCGCTCCACTGCCGCATTACCCGCTGCAGGGGTACGTAGGCTTCGATGCCTTGCTCCCTCAGCCGTTCGGCCGCTTTTTTTTCGAATCGCGAGCGCGTGTAAAGCGCATACCATTTGAGTGCTTTGTCCATTTATAGAACCCGATTGCGTTTATTTGCGGATGCAAATTTAGTTAATTCTTTTAATATGGTGTCCGATTTATTGTTAAAAATTGAGATTTTTCTTATTTTTTTCTGCGGAAGCGGGAGAAGAAGCCTTGCTTTTCTTTCCGGGGTGCGGCATATCCGTGTGACAACATGACGGCCTCTTCGGTACTGATGCCTTTTCCCATGGCTTGAATGGTGTGATAGATCAGTCCCCAGTCGGTGAGTCCGCCCAGGTTGCGATCGTCGATGAACAGGTCGGCCGTGAGTTTGCGTGGTGCGGCGGTGCGGTCTTCACCGGGGTAGTTTTCGTTGGCGGCAAAGAAACGGAGTCCCCGCTCGGCGCAATAGTCGAGTGCTTCCTGAAGGAGCTGCCCTTCGCGCACCGACCACAGGATGAGGCGGTGGCCTTCCTGTTGCAGGCGGATGAGGGTTTCGATGGCAAACGGGATGGGTTTGCCGATCGCCGGATAGGCGTGTTCTACGATGGTGCCGTCAAAATCTACTGCGATAATCATCATGCATGTTCCTTTTTTAGGATGCAAAGATACGGCATTACTTATTTAAAAAACCTTAATTTGTGAAAAATAGCGTAGGACTGAACGGTTATTATGGGGATTTTCTTTATTTTTGCATCGTCATGGGAACAAATCCCATGGAAACAGACTACCAAAAACAACTTTGCCGGCGACAAAAGGCGGAATACGGCCTTTTCCCGGCAAGACGAACAAGAAAAAACCGTTGAAATGAACATAACGAGGTATCTTTTTCTTCCGGCGGCGATGGCAGCAGTGATGGTGATGATTTTCACCGGCTGCGGGTCTTCGAAAAAAATTGCCTATCTGCAAGGTGCGGAGACGCTTACGGCCGAGCAGTTGGCTCAACAGACAGTGCCGTTGTACGACGCGCGCATCATGCCCAAAGATTTATTGACCATAACGGTGACGGCTACCGATCCGGAATCGGTGCAGCCGTTTAATCTGATTGTTCCGGCCGTGAAGACGGGGCTGGTGATGAGTTCGCAGCCGCAGCTGCAGCCGTATCTGGTGGACAACAACGGACAAATCGATTTTCCCGTGTTGGGAATGATTACGCTGAAAGGACTGACCAAACGACAGGCCGAGGATAAAATTACCGGGTTGCTAAGCGCTTACCTGAAAGAGGAGCCGGTGGTGACGGTGAGTTTTGTCAATTACAAGATTGCGGTGTTGGGCGAAGTGGCCCGGCCGAACACGTTTACCATTTCGAACGAGAAAGTGAATATTTTTGAGGCGCTGGCTCTTGCGGGCGACATGACGATATGGGGACGACGGGATAACGTGAAGATCATCCGCGAAGATGCGGAGGGCAACAAGCGGGTCATCCCGATGAATCTGAATGAGGCGGACATTATTTTTTCGCCCGATTTTTATCTGCAGCAAAACGATGTGGTATATGTCGAGCCCAACAAAACGAAGGCGCAGAATGCCGAGATCAGCAATGCCACGGGGTTGTGGGTGTCGGCCACTTCCATTTTGGTGTCTATTGCCAGCTTAATCGTCAATATATTAAAGTGATTTCATGAACGAACAATCTACCTATGCCAATCCTGCTTCTGCTGCCGGCAAGGGCGAAGAAGAGGAAATTTCGCTGGTTGAACTTTTTTGGAAATACGTCCGTTATTGGAAATGGATCGTGTTGGGGGTGGTGGTTGCCCTCCTGGTTGCCGGGATATACCTTTATTTTGCCACGCCGGTGTATAAAGTAACCTCGAGCGTGATTTTGAAAGATGTGCAGTCGGCTCAAAAAACACCGACTATCGGGGCAATCGACGAGCTGGCGCTGCTGGGTGCGGTTAACAATGTGGAAGACGAGGCTTTCGTGATGAAGTCGAAAGCGGTGGTGCAGGCGGTGGTCGACCGGCTCGACCTGCATACGTCGTATATCGTGGCAGGGCGCATCAAGGATACCGACTTATATACGCAGAGTCCCGTGATTGTGGCGATGGAGCGCAGCGAGCTCGACAACTTGAAGGAGGCTATCGAGCTGGAGATGGCGATGGTGTCGGCTTCGTCGGTACGGGTGAAGAGCCTTATGCCCGGACTGTCGGTGGATACGGTGTTCACGAGTTTGCCGGCGTTGCTGCATACCTCTTACGGCAATATCAGTTTTACGCGACGTGAAGGGGTGAAACCCGATTACCGGAAGCTGCTGGTTACCATCCGAAGACCGGAAGCGGTGATCAGGGCGTGTCGCGCTAATCTGGACATTCAGCAGGCCAACCGGCAGTCGTCGGTGCTGAACCTGGCTTACAATACGCCTTACCCCTCGATAGGGAGAGATTTTCTGAATACGTTGATCGAAGAATACAACAATCAGGCCATCGAAGACAAGAATATGGAGGCGCTGAACACGCAGAAGTTCATCAACGAGCGCATTGCCATCATCGATAAGGAATTGAGCGAGGCGGAGCAGAACGTGGAAGAATATAAACGGTCGCAGGGGTTGACGGACCTGCAGGCCGATCTGGCGCGAACGATGCAGATGAGCAGTCAGTACGAGCAGCAGTTGGTGGAGGTGGAGAGCCAGCTGAGCATCGTGAAATCGCTGCGCGATTACGTGAATAATCCGGCGAATGTCGACCAGCCCATCCCGGTGAACATCGGCATCGAGGATCCGACGCTGAATGCCACCATCAGCGAGTACAACCGCCTGTTGCTGCAACGGCAGCGACTGGCTCAGAGCGTGACGCCCGACAATCCGGTGATGCGGAAGTTGGAGGACGAGATTGCGGGGTTGCGGACATCCATCAATTCGTCGATCAGCAGTGTGCTTCAAGGGCTCACCACGCGACGCCGGGATTTGATGAACCAATCGAACCTCTACAGCGGACGAATCGGCAGCATGCCGACGCAGGAGCGGGAGTTTCTCGACCTTTCGCGCGAACAGCAGATCAAGGCGAACCTGTTTTTGATGTTGCTGCAGAAGCGGGAGGAGAATGCACTGGCACTGGCGGCGGTGGCCAACAAGGCGAAGGTGCTCGACGAGGCTACGGTAGCGGGCAAAGTGGCACCACGCACGTCCATCGTATTGGCGGCTGCGCTCCTGTTGGGATTGCTGTTGCCCGGCGTGATTATTTATGTGGTGAGTTTGTTTCAATACCGCATCGAGTCGCGTGCCGACGTGGAGAAGATCGCAAAGGTGCCGTTATTGGCCGAAATTCCGCGATATGAGGAGGAGGACGAAAATATTGCTATTGCGAAAGACGACCGCAGCAGTATTGCCGAAGCGTTCCGCATGTTGCGTACCAGCCTGATGCTGGCATTGGGGGGCGACAAAAAGGTAGTGCTTTTTACCTCGACCGTGTCGGGCGAGGGTAAAACGTTTGTCGCCATCAATACGGCACTGAGCCTTGCGCTACTCAACAAGAAGGTGGTGATTGTGGAGCTCGACTTGCGCATTCCGCGCGTGCGGCAGTATATTCATTTGGAGGCCAAAAGCGGGATAACCAACTATTTGTCGGGCTTGGAAGACGATGTCGAGCAACTGGTGGTTCCTTCGGGTATAAACGAGAACCTGGATGTGTTGCCTTCGGGTCCCATACCGCCCAATCCGGCCGAGCTGCTGACCCATCCTACCTTGGATAAGGCTATTGCACGGTTGTGCGAGCGGTATGATTATATCGTGATCGACTCGCCTCCGGTGAGTCAGGTGGCCGATACGTTGATCGTCAACCGCGTTTCCGACGCTACGGTGTATGTGTGCCGGGCCGGCTATTCGAGCAAAAATTCGCTGCGCTTTGCCAATGACCTGATGGAGGAGGGGAGACTGAAAAACATGCTGCTTGTGGTCAACGATGTGAAGGATTTTCATCACGGCTACGGTTATCGCTACGGTTATCGCTACGGTTACGGTAACGATAAAGCCAAAAAGAAACACCGCAAATCTTAAATTTTAATCAATACAGTGAAAAACAGCCTGTTGATAAATTATAAATATGGTGAGGTAATTCCATGAAGGAACAGCCAACCCATGACAACCCTCCTTTTCAGTCCGAAACAGGCGAAGGAGAAGAATTTTCCCTGATCGAACTTTTTTGGAAATACATCCGTTATTGGAAATGGATTGTGGCAGGGGTGGCGGTTGCACTGATGGCGGCGGCCGGATATCTTTATTATGCCACGCCGGTGTATAAGGTATCGGCAAGGGTGATATTGAAAGATGTGCAGTCGGCTCAAAAAACACCGACTATCGGGGCAATTGACGAATTGACACTGTTGGTTGCGGTGAACAATGTGGAAGACGAAACTTTTGTGATGAAGTCGCAATCGGTGCTGCAGGCGGTGGTTGACCGGCTCGACCTGCATACGTCGTATATCGTGGAAGGACGCATCAAAAATACCGACTTGTACACCAAGAGTCCGGTGATTGTGGCGATGGAAAAGAGCGAGCTCGACAACCTGAAGCAGAATATCGATCTGGAGATGGCGATGCTTTCGGATGGGTCGATAGCGGTAAAAGGGATCACACCCGGACTTCCGTCGGATACGGTGTTCAAGAATCTTCCGGCCTTGCTGCATACCTCTTACGGCAACATTAGTTTTACGCGGCGTGAAGGGGTAGAACCTGATTACCGGCTTTTGTATATTTCCATTCGGAAGCCGGAAACAGTCATCGATGCATATTTAGCCGACTTGGATATTCAGCAGGCCAACCGGCAATCGTCGGTGCTTAACCTCTCGTTTAATACGCCGTATATCGAAAAGGGTAAAGATTTTTTGAATACGTTGATTGAAGAATACAACAATCAGGCCATCGAAGACAAGAACATGGAGGCGCTGAACACGCAGAAGTTCATCAACGAGCGCATTGTTATTATCGACAGGGAACTGAGTGCGGCGGAGCAGAACGTGGAAGAATATAAACGGTCGCAGGGGTTGACCGACCTGCAGGCCGATCTGGCGCGCACCATGCAGATGAGCAGTCGGTACGAGCAGCAGTTGGTGGAGGTGGAGAGCCAGCTGAGCATCGTAAAATTGCTGCGCGATTACGTGAATAATCCGGCGAATGCCGACAAGACAATTCCGGTGAATATCGGTATCGACGACCCCATGTTGAATGCGGCTATCAGCGAGTACAACCGCCTGTTGCTGCAACGGCAGCGATTGACACAGAGCGTGACGCCCGACAATCCGGTGATGCGGAAGTTGGAGGACGAGATTGCGGGGTTGCGCACGGCAATCAATTCGTCTATCAACAGTGTGCTGCAAGGATTGACAACCAAACAAAAGGATCTTTTCAATCAGGCAAGCCTGTACAGTGGCAAAATCGGCAGTATGCCGACACAGGAGCGGGAGTTTCTCGACCTTTCGCGCGAACAGCAGATCAAGGCGAACCTGTTTTTGATGCTGCTGCAGAAGCGGGAGGAGAATGCACTGGCACTGGCGGCGGTAGCCAACAAGGCAAAGGTACTCAACAAGGCGAAGACAGTGGGTAAAATTTATCCGCGTACTACGTTAGTACTCGCAGTGGCATTGGTGTTGGGGTTGCTGCTTCCCGGTGCTGTCATTTATGCAGTAAGTTTGTTCCGATATCGCATCGAGTCGCGTGCGGATGTCGAAAAAATTGCAACAGTGCCCTTGTTGGCCGAAATTCCGCGCCATGAGGAAGAAGGGGATAACGAAAATATTGCCATCAAGAAAGACGATCGCAGCAGCATTGCCGAGGCATTCCGCATGTTGCGTACCAGCCTGATGTTGGCGTTGGGAGGAGACAAGAAGGCGGTGGTGTTTACCTCGACCGTTCCGGGTGAAGGGAAAACGTTTGTCGCCATCAATACGGCGTTGAGTTTTGCATTGTTGGATAAAAAAGTGCTGATCATGGAACTCGACTTGCGCCTTTCTCGCATTCGGCAATATTTTCACATAGGGGTTAAGGAGGGTATCAGTAATTACTTGTCGGGGATGGAAAGTGATATCGACAAGCTGGTGGTGCCATCGGGAATCCACGAGAATTTGTTTGTGTTGCCTTCAGGTCCTATACCGCCCAATCCGGCAGAGTTGCTGTCACGCGATATGTTGGATAAGGCTATGGAACATTTGCGTGAGAAATACGATTATATATTTATTGACTCGCCGCCGGTGAACCAGGTGGCCGATACGCTGATCATCAATCGCGTTTCCGACGCTACGGTGTATGTGTGCCGTGCAGGCTATTCGAGCAAAAATTTACTGCGCTTTGCCAACGAACTGATGGAGCAGGGAAAACTGAAAAACATGCTGCTCGTGGTGAACGACGTGAAAGATCTGCACCACTACGATTACCGCTATGGCCATGGTTATCCACGACAGTACTATAAATATGGCTACGGCAACGATAAAGCCAAAAAGAAACACCGCAAATTGTGATTACCGCAAAACGGGTAATTCTTCTGCCCAAGTACCGGCGGACGTATGCCGTTTTCCGCCATGTTGTTGTCTATGCGGTAGCGGCCGTCTGAATATATCCCTTGACGGTTTTATGTTTTTCATCATTCACCACAGGTAAGGTGGTTTCGTCCACTTGGATGTAATCGGTGGCCGATACCCTTTCTTTGAGTCGTAGTATAAGGGACGGAGCAAATCGGTTGTATGTAAGCACCCGATAAAGTTCCCGTTTTAGTATTCATCTTAATTTTTGATCTTTGCGGCAAACATAACAATATATGACGCCGATAAGTAAAGAAGAATTTATGGTGATACTGGAACGCCAGCAGAGCAGTGGTTTAAGCATCAAAGATTTTTGTTCCAATGAATCGTACACTGTTTCAAGTTTTCATTACTGGAAAAGCAAATTTGGATTAACCCGTCCATACAATAATCATGCAGGTGAGACTGCTGTGGATAAACTGACACCCATCAGCTTTAATCTTCCGGAAAATAAGCCTGCACGTAAAGCTGCTACATCGGGTAATAATAAAGGAGAGATCAGAATAAAACTTCCGGGTGGTATCCAGGTCAGTTTTATAGGCATTACTCAAACAGAAGCCGCTATTAATTTACTCGCTCAAATCTGCTCTTCACATGTTCT
>NZ_JAPCWE010000009.1 GCF_025943985.1 Anaerorudis cellulosivorans
TCGTACGCTATTTGAAGGGAAACGCAAAAGTAACCAATTCAAATCGTGTACAAGAAATTCAGGACGCATATTATTAAATATAAAATATTTACAAACAATAAACATTATTTTAACGGGACACTAGTGACTTTCCACCTATTGTCTGCTTCTCCTTTCTTCTCTTTTTTTGTGGAGAGCGGAATCGGGAAATAATTTCGTTGTGCCAATATCTTCCATAAACTATCTGCCAATTTCTGCTGCTTAAGTTCGGTCTCTAAAATGTACCCCAACCGTTGAATGGAAGCTGTGTTACTATATTGTCCGGCTATTTTGGTAAGATTTACGACTTTCATTTTTTCAACCAACTCTTGCAGAATCGTAACGATTTGGTTTGTTGTGAATCTATGGCTATATGAAAATAGATCCAACGCTGTTAATTCCGGTAGAGAAACGTTTATGTATCCCGCGTTAGTTTTTTGTTTTGCTATCCCGTCCTGTATCCAGTCGCTTTTAGACAAGAAAGTGATCTTGAGCTTTTTATTGGTAATGCTCCTCGGTGCCGGTGTTTCCGTTATGACAGTGTATTCCATCGGTTGCTGGTGTGCTGCGCCGAACATTGCAGCTGCCGAAAGTAGTGAAACATAATAGGGCTTGTTTAATGAGTTCATTAAATCGTCAATAAATAGCGAAGGAGGCAACATTCCCTGTTGAGAATATTCGGGCGGAATAATAACATAAAACCCTTGGCGAACTTGGGCGATTTTGTTTTTTGATTTTAACCTGTATAGGCTTTGCTTTAATGCCCGATAGGATATGTCAAATTCTTTCTGCAATTCCTCCAACGTGAAAGAATAACGTCCTTTTGAACGGATATTGTCTAAATATCGTTCTATATAATTGTAATATGTTTGTTTTTGAGTATTCATATTTTATTTGCAAAAGGATACGAAAAATATATCCATTTGCAAATGTAATCTATTTTTATGAAATAACATTTAGTTCATGACTAAAATTTTAATCTGTCAAGTTTCATCATGCCGTTAATGTTTTTCTCGTTGTGAAGTGAAGCGTAACCAAACGAAACTATGAGAAAAAGAGCATCCGAATGAAAACTTGACAATAAACAATTCGATTAGTTTTGTACTTGCCGATTGACTCTGCGACAAATTTTTTATGTATATTTGATTCTTCAAAAAGAAAATATACGCGAAACAGAAATGAAAAAATCTACTCTCCTTGTCTGGATGCATGTGTTTCTCATTGTTGTCGTGATTGCCTCGGTTTGGTTGATAGCGGGAAATGATGTAGAGAAAGCGGCAGTCGAGAAACCCTACGTGCTTTCCATGACGGCTTCGGTGGATATCCCGGATGAGATGACTTTTGCCGGGGAAAAAATCGTTTTCGACCGGTACGATTTGCGGGAGCGCATGGACAGGGAACTGAACAGTTTTACTTATTTTCATTCCACTACGCTTTTGCTTTTCAAGCGGGCAAACCGCATTTTCCCCATTATCGAACCTATTCTCAAACGTGAGGGTATTCCCGACGATATGAAATACCTTGCGGTGATAGAGAGCAGTCTCGATCATCGGGCGACTTCTCCCGCACGTGCGGTCGGCCTTTGGCAATTTATTGCAAGCACGGCCAAGCTTAACGGGTTGGAAGTTTCTTCCGAAGTGGACGAGCGGTATCATATCGAAAAATCGACCGAGGCTGCGTGTCGTTATCTAAGTAATGCTCGTCGCGAATACGGATCATGGACGGCAGCTGCATTATCGTATAACGGAGGGAGGGCGAGGATTGCCAACGAATTGCGTAATCAGCAGGTTGAAAATGCGCTGGATATGTGGCTTGTGGACGAAACCATGCGGTATTATTTCCGTATGTTGGCTATCAAGCTTGTTTTTGAGAATCCGCGCAGGTATGGATTTGTCATCCGTCCACATCAGTTATATAAACCCATGGAATTTAAGGAGGTGCGGATATCGGGGCAAATCCCCGATTTGGTTGCTTTTGCCCGGGAAAACGGCATTACGTACGCACAACTGAAAGACTTCAACTCGTGGTTACGCAGCGACAAACTCACCAACAAAACAGGAAAAACATATACCCTTCTTATCCCGACCCGCGAAAGCCTTTACTACAAAAAAGGAGAAAAAATAAAGGTCCACGATAAACGCTGGGTTACAGAGTAAGCCGGGTTGTAGAATAGAAGTAGAGGAGAATTGAATAAAGATGAACATTTTAGGTTATTCTGCGTTTTAACAGGTTATGAATGAGGAAACAGAGTACATTAATGTATACGGTGCCCGTGTACATAATCTTAAAAATATAGACGTAAAAATTCCGCGCGATGCGCTTACGGTGATCACCGGCTTGAGCGGGAGCGGAAAATCGTCATTGGCTTTCGACACCCTTTATGCCGAAGGTCAGCGTCGCTATATCGAAACCTTTTCGGCGTATGCGCGGGGTTTTTTGGGAAAGATCGAGCGTCCCGATGTGGACAAGATTACGGGACTGAGTCCGGTAATTGCCATCGAGCAAAAGACGACGGGCAAAAATCCGCGCTCAACCGTGGGTACTGCTACGGAAGTATATGATTTTCTTCGCCTGCTTTTTGCGCGTGCAGGAGAAGCCTATTCGTACCTCACTGGTGAGAAAATGGTGAAATATACCGAAGAGCAGATTCTTGAGCTGATTTTGCAAAAGTATGCCCAAAAGAAAATCTATATTCTGGCACCTGTGGTTCGCAATCGTAAAGGGCATTACAAGGAGCTTTTCGAGCAGATTCGCAAGAAGGGTTACCTTCATGTGCGGGTCGATGGCGAGATTAAGGAGATTCTTCCCGGTATGCGGGTAGACCGATACAAGAATCACGATATCGAAATACTGATCGATAAACTGGTGGTTTCCGACAAATTTGCCGATCAGTTGAGAGCCAGTGTCCGCACGGCAATGAAGCAAGGACAGGGACTGATACTGATTCAGGATGTCGAAACCGGTGAAGTGCGCTATTACAGCCGGCAATTGATGTGTCCCACTACCGGATTGTCGTACAGCGAGCCTGCACCGCACAATTTTTCGTTCAACTCGCCTCAAGGCGCTTGTCCACGCTGCAAGGGCTTGGGAACGGTGGACCGGATCGATATGGAAAAAGTGATTCCCAACCCCGATTTGAGCATTGCTGCAGGAGGAATCGTACCGTTGGGGAAGGAACGAAGCAGCTTGATTTTCTGGCAAATTGCGGCCATTTGCGAGAAATACGGGGTTACCCTGAAAACGCCCATCAAGGATATTCCGCAAGAAGCCATCGATGAAATTATGTATGGCACGAACGAACGGTTGAAAATCAAAAATGAAGCGTTGGGCTATTCCAACTATTTGGTTACCTACGAAGGGGTTGCAAAATATATCGAGATGCAACAGGACGATGATGCCTCGGCAACGGCACAGAAATGGGCAGGACAGTTTATTACCACATCTGTTTGTCCGGAATGTCACGGACAGCGATTGAACAAGGAGGCGCTGCATTACCGGATAAACGGGAAAAACATTGCCGAACTTGCCGAAATGGACATCCGCCGGCTGTATGATTGGATGGACGATTTGGATCATCACCTGCCGGATAAGCAACGCATCATTGCCGGGGAAATCCGTAAAGAAATTCTGTCGCGCTTGCAGTTTCTGTTGGATGTCGGATTGGGCTACCTGTCGCTTTCCCGCGCTTCGGCCTCGCTTTCAGGTGGTGAGAGTCAGCGCATACGGTTGGCAACGCAGCTCGGTTCGCAACTGGTAAATGTCTTGTATATTTTGGATGAACCCAGCATCGGACTCCATCAGCGCGACAATCACCGGCTCATCGATTCGTTGAAAAAACTCCGTGATTCCGGTAATTCGATTATTGTGGTGGAACACGATAAGGATATGATGCTTGCTTCGGATTATATTGTGGATATGGGACCCTTTGCAGGTCGTAAGGGTGGAGAAGTGGTATTTGAGGGAACGCCCAAAGAAATGATTACCAAAAATACCCTTACCGCAAATTATCTGAACGGGAAGCTGAAAATTGCCGTACCCGAAAAACGTCGAAAAGGGAACGGAAAAGAATTGATTATTGAAGGGGCGACCGGCAATAACCTCAAAAATGTGACCGTGAAATTTCCGTTGGGAACATTCATTTGCGTAACCGGCGTTTCGGGAAGCGGCAAATCGACCCTCATCAACGAAACGTTGCAACCTATTTTGAGCCAAAAGCTTTACCGTTCGCTCAACGATCCGTTGCCCTACAAAGCGGTTTATGGAACAGAACATGTGGATAAAGTGGTAACCGTGGATCAATCACCTATCGGGCGTACGCCGCGTTCAAATCCGGCAACCTATACCGGGGTTTTCAACGATATTCGTGCCTTGTTTGCCGAGATGCCCGAAGCAAAAGTGAGGGGATACAAACCCGGCCGCTTCTCGTTCAATGTGAAGGGTGGGCGTTGCGAAGCGTGTGGCGGCAACGGATACAAAACCATCGAGATGAATTTTCTGCCCGATGTGATGGTGCCCTGCGAAGTATGTCACGGAAAGCGGTATAACCGCGAAACATTGGAAGTGCGGTTCAAAGGAAAATCCATTGCCGATGTGCTGGATATGACCATTAATGCGGCAGTGGAGTTTTTCGAAAATGTTCCTGCCGTGCTTCGCAAAATTGAAGTGTTACAGGAGGTGGGGTTGGGTTATATCAAACTCGGACAGTCTTCTACGATGTTGTCGGGAGGAGAAAGTCAGCGGGTGAAACTGGCTGCCGAGCTTGCCCGTATCGACACGGGCAACACGCTTTATGTACTCGACGAACCTACCACAGGTTTGCATTTCGAGGATATCCGGGTGTTGTTGTCGGTACTCAACAAGTTGGTCGACAAAGGCAATACCGTGGTTGTCATTGAGCATAACCTCGATGTGATCAAATGTGCCGATTATATTATCGATCTGGGACCCGAAGGCGGAGAGAAGGGAGGATACATTATGGTTACAGGTACTCCCGAACAAATTTGCAAAAACTCCGAAAGTTACACGGCACGATATCTCCGTGAAGAATTGCGTTTACCGTCCTGAAAAAGTTAAAAATGAGAATTTGATGAACATTTATTCGTCCTTTTCGTTTATTTGACAGTAACGTTCCATAGGATATAAAGTAGAATAATTATAAATTAGGAACGGGAATCGGAATAAAAAATAGTTGAGCAATATGGCAAACATAACATTTAAAGGACAACCTATCCATACTTGCGGTGAGCTACCGAAAGTAGGCGAAGAAGCTCCTGATTTTACGTTGGTGAAGTCCGATTTATCGGAAGCAAAGCTATCCGATTTCAGAGGTAAATATGTGGTATTAAATATCTTTCCGAGTTTGGATACCGGGGTATGTGCTGCATCGGTTCGCCGTTTCAACAAGGAAGCTGCAGCGTTGAAAAATACGGTTGTTTTATGCATTTCGGCCGATCTTCCTTTTGCGGCAGGACGATTCTGCACTACCGAAGGTATCGAAAATGTTATTACGTTGTCCACGTTTCGTAATCCGTCATTTGGCGAACAATATGGACTTACGATAGTCGATGGCCCCATGAAAGGATTATTGGCACGTGCCGTAATCGTGGTAAATCCGGAAGGTAAAATCGTATATAAGGAACTGGTTCCTGAGATTGCACAGGAGCCGGATTATAATTCTGCAATCAACTCGATAGTGTAGTTTGTTTCATGAAGATTGTGTTAACAGGGAAAGTCTGCGAAGGGATTCGCGGACTTTTCGCTTTTTTACCTTATTATTGTAACCAAATGCAGGGGGTGATAGTCTTATGAGCGACATGAGAATAAGTAAAACCCTTTAAAATTTAAAGAAAATGATGGAAGATGTTTTAATTCCGATTGTAGCCATTATTTCTATCTTTGCGTTGCCCGTTGTAACAGCATTGGTATTGATTTTGCGAAAACTTAATGCAGATCATAACGAACGGATGGCCTTGATCAATCAGGGAATTATCCCGCCAAACGAACCCAAAAAGAAAACCAATCCCAACCGGATGGTTTCCCTTCGTAACGGCATCATTCTCGCGGCATTGGGTATCGGCATTATCGTCGGTTTCCTTTGTTCGCAATATCTTGTTATCGGGGATGAGAACAAATTTTGGATTACGTCGGCATCGATTGTGTCTTTCCTGGGAGTAGGCTATCTCGTTTATTTCCTGGTTACCCGCAACATGCCGAGGGAAGGCGAAGAGGATCAACCCGGGGAATAATTTTCTGCGATGGATGAACTATTGTGTGTTCAGCAAGTGCTTTCCGGCAATACTTCCGCATTCGCTTATTTCGTAGAAACCTATCAGGATATGGCTATGACCATTGCTTTGAGGATTTGCGGCAATAGGCAGGATGCGGAGGATATTGTGCAGGAAAGCTATCTGAAAGCATTTCGTAATCTGCATAGTTTCCGTAGCGACAGTAAATTTTCTACCTGGCTTTACCGCATCGTGTATAATACGGCTGTAACCCATACTCATGCAAGGATGTGGACAACCGATTACGGGAAAGAAGCCGAGGATGTACCTGCGTTGTCGGATGATAATCCGGAATTGCAAATGGAAGAGGCCGAGAAAAAAGAGATGGTTTCGGAAATTCTGGATCAGATGACAAAGGGTGATGCATTGCTGCTCACCTTATATTATATGGAAGACCATTCGGTGAAGGAGGTGGCAAAAATCACGGGACTGAATGAATCGAACGTAAAAGTAAAACTTTTTCGTGCCCGAAAAGCGTTTAAAGAAAAGTTGTTCAATTATTTGCAGTATGACCGTAAAGGATGTTGCGAAGAAACAGAAATGAAAAATGGAAGATAAAAATAAAAAAAACAAGTTGCTGGAGGATGAGCTGATGCGCGAACTTGTTCGTTACGGCAAAACATCGGCACCCGAAAATCTGGAATACCGCATCATGCAGCAGATTCAGACAGAACAAGCACTCAAGCGCGGGCAGGAATATGTTCCCCCAAAAAAGAAGGAGAATATATGGGGTGAATTTAAAACGATTTTCGGTATCATGTATGCCGTATTGGCTGCTATTGCAGCTGGAGCCTTCTTCATTAGCGGGAAGGATTTCTTATTATCCTCCCAATTTTGGAACACCGTTATTGTGGTGGCTTCCGTTTTCAGTATTTTTTGGATGATTACCCGTTTGGACAGTTATTTACGCGGGAAAAAAGAAAAAAAGCTTCTTCCGAAAAGAGATAAAGCGGGAGAATAGGATGTTTCTCCTGACCGTTCATCGTTGAACACACGGCATGGCAAAAACAGTTATTGCATCCGTTTGATGATGCTGTACGATTCTACGATACCCAATTCGCCTGCTTTACGCAAATCGTCGAGTCCCGCCGTCGATTCACCGATGGAAAGCCGCGCCAGCCCGCGATTGAAATAAGCTTCGGCAAAATTGGGCTCGCGCTTGATGGCTTCGGTATAATCGTCGATAGCTGCCCGGTAATCTTTTTCTATCGTATAAATCTCTGCCCGGTTGTAATAGGCATAGAAAAAGTCGGGGTCGAGTTGGAGTATTTTTTCGTAATCCTTGAGGATGGCGTCATAACCGATGATTTCCTTAGAAACCTCAGGTACCTTTGGCAGGTTTTGACCTGTAAATTTTTCGTTGCGCGAAGGAAGTTTTATTTTCAACGGGGAATCGCTGCCTTTAAATCCCTCCGGTTGTTGCGCCATTGCGTCCACTTCCATTTGTTTGCTTCGGATCACGGCACGGGCAAAATAAGCTATCGTCATGTCGGGTTTCAGCGAAATCGTTGTGTTGATATCCTGCAACGCGTTGGCATAATCCTGCACCAGCATGTAATCCAATCCCCGGCCGAAATACAGCATAGCTTTATTCGGCTCATTATCGATCTGCTTCGAATAGTTGTTGATGGAGCGAAAATGGGTTTGAATCTGCAATTCGTTTAATCCTGCCTCATTGTTGGTAATTCTCAGTTTCCATGCCAATCCCGATTCATGGTTTGCCTTATCCAGTTCCTTCAGGAAATAAACAGGACGTTGCACTTCATAAGGCTTTTCGTAGTAAGTGAGCACAAATTTGGGCTGAAGCTCAACCCGTGCATTGATGTTTTGCACCTTACCTCTGCTTCTGTTCCGATAATTGGTCTTCTGTTCCGTTTCTTTGTCGGCAACCACCAGCATGTTGAACTTTTCGATATCGTTGTCCGTTGTTTCACGGGTTTCTTTAGGTTGGGTGTCTTTGTCGAGTTTTGCAGGATTGGTTTCGTTCTCCGATTTTTTACCGAATTCCGCCTCTTCGTTTCTTGCCAGATAGAAATCTTTTTCCGCACCCGCCAAATCGCCCATCTTGCGTTTCAACTCCGACCGCATGTAGTAGCCCTGAAAGAAATCGGGATGTTCCCTGAGCACCACATTCAAATCGGCCAGTGCCCCCTCGTAGTTGTTGATCTCGTTGTTGAGCAATGCCCTGTTGAGATAGGCAATGGTATTGCCGGGTTCCAGTTCGAGCACTTTGTCGAAATCTTCGATAGCGCGGTTGTTATCGCCCACTTGCGCACGCAACAGTCCACGGTTGAATCTGGCTATCAGGTTGTTGGCATCCATTTCGAGCACCCTGTCGTAGTCGGCCATTGCTCCGCGCAGATCGTTCAGGCTGTATTTCACCAACCCGCGGTTAATGTAATTTCCTTCGAAATAGGGATCCAGTCGTATGGCTTCGTCCAAATCGGCAAGCGCTTTGTTGTACTCTTTCAATTGATAATGCAGTAGTCCTCTTGCTGCAAACGATTGCGAAGTATAGGGATCGATTTCGATGGCTTTGTCGTAATCGGCAAGGGCAAGGGTGGTGTCTTTTTGTTCGAGATGCATTTGTGCGCGAGCCAGGTAGCCGGGAACATAGTCGGGAAACAAATGAATCAATTCGTCGAAATATTTTCCGGCTTCCTTATATTGTTTCATTTGCATTTGCACAATCCCCATATTCACCAGTGTCAGTTTGTCTTCCGGGAAAAACTCGAGACTTCTCGCGTAATCTTCCGCTGCTTCGGCAAATTTTTCCTGGTTCTGACGTGCAGCGGCACGCAGTTGATATGCCGCCATCCAATACGGATTGCGTTCGAGGCACAGTGTGCAGTCGTCTTCTGCCCCCTTGAAATCGTCGAGCATAAACTTGGCCAATCCCCGGTAATAATAGGGGTCGGCCAGGTAGGGCTTGGCACTGATTACCTGGTTGAAATATTGTATGGCGAGAACATAATCTTCAAAATAAAGGGCATTTCGCCCTATCATCATCACCCTGTCGGTATTCACTTGAGCCGGAAGCGACAGAGAACACAATAAAATCAGAAAAGCAAGTATGTTTTTTTTCATTGATTGCAAATTGTCTTTCCTTCAAAAAAATAACCTTGTTTTATTTTTCAAAGATACAAAACGTATTCGTTTAATAGATAATTTTCAGGCAGATTAGTTTAAAATGCTCGACCTTTTTTTAATTTCAGTCGGTCGGATTCTCCTGCTTTTTCTCTTTTTTGATAACCGGGAAACTGTCGATGCCTTCTGTCCATAGCGATTTTCTAAACCGATCCACTGCGGCACGATCGGCAAATTTTCCCATACGCACTTTATACAGCTTGTTTTCGTAGTCGATCCAAACAGGCAATCCAAAGCGGTATTTCAGCATTTCAGCAAATTGTTCGGCATAGGTCCTGTTTTGGAAAGATCCCAATTGAAGCGAATAAAACTCCTCTTCCACGACTTCTTTGACATTTGTTGTTGGAGATATCGGCTGTTGTTGTGAGGCAGTTGTTTTTTCAGCTTCTTTTGTTTTTTCGGCTTCTTTGAGTGTTCCTTTTTCGATTTCCGTTTTTTCCAACGGTTTTTCCACAACCAATTGCAGGTCGTCCACGATATCGCCCAACACATCGGGTTCGATTTCAAAAGGCACTTCGGCAACAGAAGCCTTCATGCCGAGTTTGTTCAATTGTGTCGAATCGACCCGGGCATAGTATTTACCCGGCGACAGGCCGAGATAGGTAAAACTGCCATCGTAGTCGGTAATGGTCGAGGCTCTCTTTTCTCCTTTTTCGGTATAAAAATTCACTACCATTCGTTCGAGGCCTTTACGGGCGGTTCCTTCTTTTATGAAAACCCATCCGTTCACTTCTCCCATCGGCAGTATAGGCACATCGATCCGTTGAAATTGATTGGGACTCGCAAAAAGGCGAAGATTTTTATGTGCAATGCGATACGAAATCTGTTCCAGGCTTTTATCGTTGAGCGTCAGAAGATAGTCGGTATACGGTTCGAGTCCCACAATACGGATGAGCGAATCCTTGCTGCCTTGAATGATTCTTCCGCCCGTCATTCTCACGGCAAGACCCGATGCCAAGGGTTCGTTGCTGTCTTTTGTGCCGTTATGGTCGATATCGATAAAAGGAGCAATGGTCAACCCTGCCGTACCAACCGAAGGGCGGTTGTCGGCATGCGCATATCCGTTGCCGCTGCCGAAGGCGAAACTTCCCTGTGCTCCCTGCGTTGTCATGAAATCGTTGTTGGACAGGCGGGTCGACAAATTGACTTGTGAGAACGGCAGGGTCCACCGAAAAGAAAGGGTAGCGGCGCGATAATCCGATTGAAAATTGTTTTCCCCCGCAAAGGACAGATATCCCTGTCGACCAATGCGTTTTTCGATTTCAGCTCTCAATGTGTTCACCTTTTTGTCTGTAAAGCTCACCTGGCTTTGCAGTCGCGAGGTCACCCCTTTCCACATGGGCAGCCCGATTCCCAAATTGCCGTAGACGTAGGGACTTTCGCCGTTCATCCAGTTGGCATAGGCGCTTATGTTGGCATTAACCCTTTTGATATAAGACGAAAAGGTGAGATTGGCCGTGTTGTAGGTGAAGGTTTTGTAAACATTTTGCCGGAACGACAGACGCGAGAAAGCCGTAAATTTAGGCAGACGTATGGGTAACGAAAGGGTCGCCTGTCTTTCTTCCCGATAGCTGACCAGAATGGCTTTTTGTTCCGGGTCATAGTGGGTATAATTCAGCTCAAACGACAGTCCCGACGGGAGCCGGTAATTTGCCAGCACATTTGTCCGTACCCCTTTGGCATATTCGGCGTTGAGGAGCAGATTCCCGAAAGGGGATATCGAGGCGTTTAGGAAAGGAATTTCTTCATTTCCGGTAAGGGATGACAGGTATTCCATGCCGCCGCCTACCGTGATATAGCGGTTGATACCGTATTTGGTTTCGGCTTTGCCAAAGCGCGATCGCTCCTTGTCGAGTACGACACCATAGCTCACGTTGTATTCCCATTCGCCTTTGGGTAAAAAATTAAAGGGAATGTTCAGGTATTGCCGTTGAATGCGTTCTTCGCCGTAAGGTCCGTAAAACTTGAGCATCACTTCCGACGAACCGTAAACCAGCGGAACATTGAAGCTGTAGAATCCCGTTGCGTCGGCCGTCTGATAATCCACGATTACGTTGTTCACGTAAAGCTCCACGGTCCAACCCGGTTCGGTGTGATCGGCAATGGTGTATTCGCCAAACGAACGGCGATAACGTGTTGAAGCGTTGGTGACACTGATTCCCGAAACGGGATCGTAAATCGATGAGATAGATGACGGAGCAATTCTGCCTGCTCGTACCTGGCGGACGGCTTTTTTCTCGTTATCGACCCACCGCCAGTAATAGTTTATGCTGCGATTATTCAATTTGGTGAGCGATGAGTAATACCATTGCAGGTTGGTTTCGCCTCCCAATAGTTCGGCTCCGGTTTTTAACCACAATTGGGTATTGTTTTTACTTGCCGTGTTTTGAGTCGCGTTGAGTGCCCAGTCCACCATGCCGAAGCGCCAGAGGTTGTGCTTCTGATTTAAGGTGGTATCGGCCTTTATTTGTCCTTTCAGTTGATCGATGTTTTTCCGATATTGTTGAAGCTTCATCTCGCGGATAACCGGCAGTTCGAAGTCGGGTTTTACGGTTATCGTGAGACTCCTGAAATCGAATTGGCAATGCAAACCGAATATTTCACCGAAAAGCCGGTGATCCATATACAGTTTGTTTCCCGTGTTGATCAATTGGCCGTCTTCGACGGGAAAATCTCTTTCGCCCAAAAATACCTTCTTGTTGCGGTTGTCGATCAGGTAGCAGTTTTCTTCTTTTGCTATAAATCCGCTAATGGAGTCGAGCGATGCCGCGGGTTCAGCTTTTATTTGCAGGAACCGGAAAAATTCCGTGACAGGCAGCAGAAGCCGCCCCGATTCGTATTCGTACAGCGGATTGAGCGTGACGCCTCCCAAGCGTTCTACCCGCACGTTCACGGGGATTTCTTCCCTTTCGCTCTCTTGTGCATATATTTTCAAGGGGTTCGTGATGAATAATGTAAACAACAGAAATCGGGATAACCGGATGTAAAAGTCGAATTTTTTTAATGTGAATTCACCATTAGGCAAGAAGGTGATGGGGTTTTGGTTCATCAAAACATTTTTTATTCTTGAACGAATGTTACGGTGAAGGTTCCTCTGTAGTTACCCGGCGGGTTGACGGTAAGGCTTTGTACTTTTAATGTCGCTCCGATATGTACCGGATTGATGAAAGGGCTACCAGGTGTCGTTATAAATGTATTTCCGGGTTTATCGGTGGTAAAATTGGTAACGGTCATTTTTCCCTTACCTTCTGTATGGGTTAAGGTTGCATTGGTTGGAAGCACAATGTGAACTATGCGATTGGGAATTAATCTGACTTCAAATCGTGCAGGAAGCGGGGTAATGTCGGGGAATGCAACGATGGTTCCTGTGACCGTTCGGTTTCCGTAAGGAGACACAATAATATCGCCTCCCGAAAATCCCGGAGAGAAAGAACCAAACGACAAGGGTTGAACAACTCGTACCTCCATTTGATTTGGAGGAGAAGAATAAGCCACTTCCTGTATTTGTGAAAAAAGGTTCGGAATTGCAATGGCGTACAAGAATAGAAATAGATACAGAAATTTATGCTTTTTTTCCCTCTATGAATGGATACTATGATTCGCAGCATGTATTCATAACAATTTACGGCAACTGCAGTTCTTTTTCGTCGTACACCAGCGGTTTGGCTTCATTGGCATCGGTAAAACGCACAACGAGTTTACCGTTGTTCAAATTTACTCCTTCGGGAACAGTTAACGGCATAGAAAAACGGCGTACCGTATTGGGCGTATATACCGCAATTCCTCGTACTTTTCCCACATTGATGCGTTCTCCGGTGGGTGATACGTAATCCACCGTCAAATCGCCGTAAACCGACTTGGTGCCTTGACGGTTCAGTACCAGTTTCAGTACCGGAGACTCCTTTTCTTTTTGTTCAAGTGCCAATTCGCCGATGGTGCACGATGCCGACAGGTTGCCGATGCGTACGATCACCGGGATGGATATGCCGTAAATGGGAATAAGCCGAATACCAATCCCGGTTGTATCGGTAGCTGCCGTTTCGTTTCCCTGAGGTTCCTCTTTGGGTATAGCCCTGAAATACAGGTGCGAACGATATTCTCCTTCTTCCAAACCGGGTCTTCTTCTTACCTGGATGCGCACTACTTGCGATTCGTTGGGTGCCAATTCGATGGAACGAGGGAAAAAACGCAACATGGGCGAAGCAAATTTTTCGCCCTGCATCGGTTCGGTGATTTCCTGCAAATTGCCATCTTCGGTCATTCGGTATTCGATCAGAGAAATGGAATAAAAGGCCGTGTCTTGTCCTATATTGGCCACAACGATTTCTTCAATTTGTTTGTTGCCTTCCAGCACCACCCGATGCGGTGTGATCAACAAATCGCCCTGTGCCGATGCAAACAGCGGACATAACAAAAGTAAAATAAAAAAACCGAGTCCTGCTTTTATTTCTTTACTTACATTCTTCATTCGTTTTAAAAAAATTAAAAGGGCAGCTTAAGACCGCCCTTTCGCTAAAAAGAATAGTTTTATTGGTGGGTGACAATTACGTCGAATGTTCCTTCATATAATCCGGCAGGTTGATTAGCTGGCACAGTGAGTTTTCCACCTACATTGAATGTTTCTTTTCCTGTAGCATCAAAAACCCCTGTAGCGCTATGAACGAAATTAGCGATGGTCATCGTCTCGGTGCCACCTGATAAAGTTAGTGTAACAGAGTTGTTGGCAGGTAAAGTAACAAAATAGTGTCCCTTGGCTTTTCCATGTGCTGTAAACTTGGCGGGTTGGCCAAGATTAGTAGCTAAAAGAACAACACCTCCCGTTTGGGATCTGGTTCCATCTGTTTCCATTGATACAGTACCAGCAATTATCCCACTTGCAAAGGTACCAAAATCAAGATCTGCGTCCTTGTCAATGGTAATAACTTCGACAACAGTAGCTTTTGCAGTTGCAGTGGCACTTGCAGTAGCTCCGTTTTGTGCTTTCATCTGTTGTGTTGCAAGCATCATTACGAATAGGCTTGCCAATAAAAATACTGTTTTTTTCATACATTTTTGTTTTTAATTGTTAGTAAACGGTTTGGTTTTTTAATTTGATTGTTGATATATTTGAGTAAATTAATCCTTAAGTATAAAAAATGTTGAATTAATAGTAGGCAACGGTTATTTTCAAGTCGGTTGTGTTTTTATACGTACCTAGTGCCTGATAATTATACACATGTAACGTTGCGCCTATTTTAATGATCTTCTCTCCGTTTCCATCCAATGTAGAAGGCGATGTGATGCTATTGTAGGTAAAATTATCCACCAACATCGACGATCCGCTGCCATCAGTATTGATAACGCTGAAAGAATAAGGGAAAGTGATCGTAAAGGTAGCATTAGGGTCGCCGGTAACTTTAAACTGTGCAGCAGTAATGGATTCTCCTGTTACGGTTGCTAATTGAACGCCTGTAGCGGCTCGCTGGTTGTTAACATCTACGGTTACCGTTCCCCCTCCATTTCTTGGGGAAAACATGCTTCCAAAATTCAAATCGGCTTCTTTGGTAATTTGAAGTCCGCTGACAATTTTGGCTGTTGTTTCGGCTGTTGCGCTTATTTGAGCATTCACATGCTGCGTTAAAAAAAGGATTACGAAAAGTGCGGTCAGGGGAAAAATGAACTTTCTCATAAAGAGGTTTTAATTGGTTGTTCGCGTTGAATTTTGTCTGAAAAAAAGAACGAACTGTCTTTTTCTTTAAAAAATCGCTGCAAATTTAGCCTATTGTTTTCGACCTGTAAAATATTAATATAAAATTAAGGTTAAATAATCATAAACTTTGCTTACGATACATCGCAGTCATTTTTCAGGCAGTATAAATAGGCTCTTGTTAAGCCGTTTTTTTGTTTGCAATATACCTTCCTGTCTTCTCCGTACCTTCTCCGTACCAAGGCTGCACCATCCTCGCTCCAAGTCCGCTCCGGAATTTAGCTTTTTTTGCTGAAAAAATGCAGGTGAGTTTTATCCCACATCAACAACATCCGACGTTGTTGTCCCTGCCTTAAAGCGAGCAAGAAGCGAGCATGAAACAGCCAAGAGGTAGATATTATTGATAGGCTACCGTTACTGTCATTCCGCTTTCGTTTGTATATACGCCTTCTTCCTGGTTGGCATCAACGTGAAGCGTTGCCCCAACGTTGATGATTTGTTCTCCGTTTTCCGACAATGTACCCGAGGTTGCAGGTGTGGTGGTGATATTATCGACTAGCATCATTTCTGTTCCCCCTTCGCGGGTAATGATGATCGATGCTGGAACGGCGATGGAATAGGAAGCATTCGGTAAACCGGAAACCGTGAATCGAGCTGCGGTTATAGTTCCCTGTGACGATGTTGGCAAGGTAACATCGCCTGAGTGGGTTCGTGAATTGTCGGTTTCGATTTTTACGGTACCGCTGCTTGATCCGGCAATGATATTTCCAAAGGAAAGATCGGTTGTTTTGGCGATTTTGATGGGTGCAACAATGGTTGCCGTTGCTTTTGCTGTAGCTGAAGCACTCGGAGATTGGGCACACAATTGGTGCGCTGCAAATTCAATTATAAAAAAGCATGTTAACAAAAAAATCAACTTTTTCATAATTTTGTTTTTTACTGTTTATCAATCTCTCTTTTTCAGAAAACAGGATCTCTTTCTGTCGCTACTTTAATAATAACACCTTAAAATACAAAATTCCTACAAAAATTGCCGAAATTTATGTATAAAAAATGCTAAAAATACGATGATAATTTGATTATATGAAAAAAGGAATGTTGAAAGTGTATTTTACAGCCGGCTGATTTTCTTGCAGATTTTGACGAATACGGAATTTTAACGAGTCTCTGGGTAAATTGAAAATTATCATGTAAATTTGCAGGAAATACGCGGGCTTTTTCGGAACGAAACGAACAACCTATGGTAAAAGCGAGAAAGAACATAAAAAAGAAACGATCGGTTTCACGGAAGAAGAACAGCCATTGGCTCGCTTTTTTTAAAAGCGAGCGGTTGCATTTTCTTTTGGGGGTGATTATTGCTTTTACAGGAATTTTTATTTTTCTTTCCATGATTTCGTTCCTGTTTACCGGAGCTGCCGATCAAAGTAAGGTGCTTAACCGCTCTTTTGTCGAGTTGGTCAACGATAAAAATTTGCAGGTCGAGAATTGGACGGGTGTAGGAGGTGCTTTTATTGCCGAAAGGCTTATTAACGGGGGGTTTGGAATTTTTTCGATCCTTATTCCCTTTTTCATTGCTTATATTGGCCTTCGGTTGATGAAAGTGTCTAATTTTTCCTTTTTCAATGTTCTTTTTTTCACGGCTTTGGGATTAATCGGCGGGTCGATTGCATCTGCTTTTGTTCTTGGTAAACTTTTTCCTGATAGTCATATCAATTGGGGCGGCAGTCATGGTGTTCGAATAGAACAGTTGTTGGAAAGCAGCATCGGGTGGCCGGGAGTGATTTTGGTAATCCTTTTGTTTATCATCGTTTTTCGTGTTCTTATTCGAAAAAATTCCGTTCAGGAAATTCGTCAAACATTGGTCAACGATAAGCCGAAATCTGACGAGGCAGAAGAAGGTACTCCCGATGAGCCTGAGATAAATAAGGTAGCAGAGGAAACAGAACCGGAAACAGAGCAAAAACCTTCCTTTTTGAAACGTTTGTTCAGAAGAAAAAGAAGAAGCGATGAAGACGATGAGGAGGAAAGAGAGAATGAGCAGGAAAGCGGTGCAACAGACAATGTAACGATGCAAAACAGGGAATCTTTGTCAACGGATAAAAACGATTTTGAGGTGGTGGTTCCCAAAGATGAAGAGCCGGTTATCGGTACTCCTGCGCAAGTTTTCACTGCATTTCGCCCCGATACAGAAGTTGTAGATGAAGGACGTATCGAGATTCTGGAAGATTACGACCCGCGAAAAGACCTTTCAGCGTTTCGTTTTCCGACGACGGATCTGCTCAAAACGTACCATACGGGCAACAGGGAGGTAAATATGCAGGAGCAGAATGAGAACAAGGATAAGATTATTCATACGCTTCGCAATTATGGTATCGAAATTACCTCCATAAAAGCTACGGTGGGACCGACCGTTACCTTATACGAAATCGTACCGCAGGCGGGTGTGCGGATTTCGCGCATTCGGAATCTCGAAGACGATATTGCATTGAGCTTGTCGGCGTTGGGAATCCGCATTATTGCTCCCATGCCGGGAAAAGGAACCATCGGGATTGAAGTGCCCAACAAAGATCCGCAAATTGTATCGATGCACTCGGTAATATCTTCAAAGAAATTTCAGGAATGTACGTACGATTTGCCTGTGGCACTGGGAAAAACCATTACAAACGAGGTTTTTATTTTCGACCTGACCAAAATGCCGCATTTGCTGGTTGCGGGTGCAACCGGACAAGGGAAATCGGTTGGGCTTAATGCCATCATTACCTCATTGCTTTACAAAAAACATCCGGCTGAGATGAAGCTGGTGTTGATCGACCCGAAAATGGTGGAATTCAATATTTATTCCATTATCGAAAGGCATTATCTTGCGAAGCTTCCCGATGAAGAAAAGGCCATTATTACCGATGTGACCAAAGTGACGCAGACGCTGAATTCGCTCACCAAAGAGATGGACGATCGTTACGAGTTGTTGATGCGGGCACACGTGCGTACCATTAAGGAGTATAACGAGAAGTTCGTCAAACGTCGCTTGAATCCGAACAACGGGCATCGGTACATGCCCTATATCGTGGTGGTGATCGACGAGTTTGGCGATCTGATTATGACGGCGGGCAAAGAAATTGAGATGCCCATTGCGCGTATTGCGCAGAAAGCTCGTGCCGTGGGTATCCACATGGTTATCGCAACGCAGCGGCCTACAACCAACATCATTACGGGAACCATCAAGGCCAATTTTCCTGCCCGCATGGCTTTTCGGGTGACGTCGCAGATCGATTCGCGTACAATTCTCGACATGAACGGCGCAAATCAGTTGACCGGGCGAGGCGATTTGCTTTTTTCTCAGGGAAACAATCTTATCCGCATTCAATGTGCTTTTGTGGATACGCCCGAGATTGACGAAATTGCCCGCTACATCGGCAGCCAGCGGGGATACGAAACGGCGTATGCGTTGCCTGAGGTTTTGACAGACGAGGGGGATAAACCCGGGGCAGTAGATTTAAATGAGCGGGACACGTTGTTTGAGGAAGCAGCGAGGCTTATTGTGATTCACCAGCAGGGTTCGACGTCGCTCATCCAGCGCAAGTTTTCCATTGGTTATAATCGTGCCGGGCGGTTGATGGATCAGCTGGAAGCTGCAGGAATTGTGGGTCCCGCACAAGGGAGTAAGCCTCGTGACGTGTATATTTCGGATGAATATTCGCTGGAAAAGCTGCTCGATTCGTTGCGCTAAGTTTTTAAACCTTCAACAGTGCATTCGATCAATTAAAAAAGGCTACTACAAAAATGAAAAAAAATATTCTCACTTTGATTTTCTTTATGGCCGGCTTGCTCTCTTTTTCGCAGACTAATAACGATGCGAGAGCAATGTTGGACAAGATTTATGAAGCTTACGAACAATCCAAAGGCGTAAAATTCTCCTTCGAGGTTAGCACCATCGATGCCAAGGGTATGTCTTACGGGTCTCAACAAGGCGAAGCCATGATGAAAGGGGACAAGTTTAAGTTGGACATGAATACGACGACGATATGGTTTGACGGAAAAACGCAATGGGTGTTGCTGAAAGATGCCGGAGAAGTAAATATCAGCAATCCTTCGGGGAAAGAGATTACGTTTATCAGTCCGATGGCTTTGTTACGTGTATATAAGAGCGGTTATACACTGAAAAAACCGATATCGACAACGGTTAACGGTCAACGTGCATATGTTATCGATATGATACCCAATACTTCGCGTAGCGATTTCAAACAACTGTCGGTTGCCGTAGATAAAAAGACGAATACGGTTTTGCAGATAAAAACAACGCTCAAAAATAATCAGAAAAATCGTATCGATATTAAAAATTATAACGAGAACCATAATTTTCCCGATTCGGTTTTTGTATTCAACAAAGCCGATTATCCTGATGTCGAGGTGGTAGATCTTCGTTAATTTGTTTTATTTAAGCTAAATAGATAATGCTTATATCGCTTCCTTAAAATGAGGAAGTGTTGTACCTTTGTCGCCGAAAGATAATCCTAAGGGCATTCTCCTGCCGGAGAGGGCGATCTATATAGAAAAAAGAAATATGAGAAATAGCGTAAAATGTCTGATTATAGGAGCAGGGCCAGCCGGTTATACGGCTGCCATTTATGCTTCGCGTGCCAATTTGGAGCCGGTTTTGTATGAAGGAATGCAACCGGGAGGACAACTGACCACTACGATGGAAGTAGAAAATTTTCCGGGATATCCCGAAGGGGTGAGTGGTCCGCAAATGATGGAGGATTTCAAAAAGCAGGCGGAAAGATTCGGTACCGAAATTCGTTCCGGAAGAGCAACAGCAGTGGATTTTTCGGTTCGCCCGCTTAAAGTAACCATCGATAATGAATATACCGTTGAGGCGGACACGGTAATTATTGCCACAGGGGCTGCAGCCAAATACTTGGGGTTGCCCGACGAGAAAAAGTACGCGGGGCAGGGGGTTTCGGCTTGTGCCACATGCGACGGTTTCTTTTATCGCAAAAAGAAAGTTGCGGTAGTTGGTGGTGGAGATACGGCATGCGAAGAGGCTCTTTATTTGGCCGGATTGGCAGAGAAAGTATATATGATTGTGCGCAAACCTTATCTGCGTGCATCACGAATCATGCAGGAACGGGTGATGAATCATCCAAAGATTGAAATTCTCTTCGAACACAATGTGGTGGGTTTGTTCGGCGAAAAAGGGGTTGAAGGTGCTCATTTGGTCAAACGGATGGGGCAACCCGATGAGGAACATTTGGATATAGCCATCGATGGTTTGTTTCTTGCCATCGGGCACAAACCGAACAGCGATATTTTCAGCGATTTTCTGGAATTGGACGAGGCCGGATATATCAAAACCCAACATCCGGGCACGCGTACCAATGTGGAAGGCGTTTTTGCCGCCGGCGATGTAGCTGACCCCATTTACCGCCAGGCGGTTACGGCTGCAGGTACGGGTTGTCGTGCGGCTATCGATGCCGAGCGGTATTTGATCGAAAAAGGACTTACTTCATTCTGATCTTATCCAGTAGTCGGTTAAGTTCCGCAACTTCTTCAGGCGATAGGTTGGAGAGCAACTTATCGCTTTCTTTTTCGCAATGATACATTTCATTCAGCAGAGCCAATCCTTTCTCCGTAATTTTTATCGATTTTTGCCGTCGGTCGTCGGGGTTTTCTTCTCGTGTTACCCATCCTTTTTCGTATAGTCTATCGATGATTCGGCTCATATCGGAATGCTTGTCCAGCATACGTTCTTTTATGAAGCCGATGGTTAGAGGTCCTTTCGCTTGGAATCCGCGTAAAATGCGCAACACGTTATATTGCTGTTCGGTGATGTTGTGCTTTTTAAGGGATTGATCAAATTTGTAACTGACTTGTTTTGCCGTGTAAATCAAATTGATCAATCCCTTGTGATAGATATTCCTAAAACGTCCTTTTATTTCTTCTTCAATACTTATCGGCATTTTATTTTCTTACAGTTTTCAATGCTTCTCCCCAGCTAACCAATTGATCGATCATTGCATGAAGCGTGGTTTCGTGAAAAGAGGCAGGTTTAAATACACTGAAATTCTCGAAATCGGTAAAAAGCGAGAGTGCTACCTGAGTCCTTACGTCAGCGACCATAATTTCGCCCATGATTTGTCGTAATTGTTCCACTGCACGCACGCCTCCCGATGAACCGTAGCTTACGAAACCGGCGGCTTTGTTGTTCCATTCGGCGAAAATGAAATCGATGGCATTTTTTAGAGCGCCTGTCGGGGCATGATTGTATTCGGGGGTAACAAAAATAAAGGCATCCAACGAGGCAATTTTTTCGGCCCACTTCTTTGTATGCGGATGCATATATTGGTGCATGGACGCCGGAATGGGTTCATCGAGTAAAGGTAAGTCATAATCGTTGATATCGACTACTTCGAATGCTGCATCGTTTCTTTTGCTTGCTATTTCATAAACCCATTTGGCAACTGCTTCTGAATTGCGCCCGGGTCTGGTGCTTCCGATAATAATTCCTATGGTAATCATCCTGTTTTAATTTTATTGTTTTAATTCGTTACAAAGATATGTTTAAACATTGTATGTTGCAACATATAATACGTTAAATATCTGTAAAAGTGTAGGGCATGTGCATAACCGATGAACTGTAAAATAAGATTTGTTTGATTTTGAGAATAGATGCCGATTTTTTTTTAATGATCTGGTAAATCAATGGGATCGGTGATTTATATTAAGGATAAAATCGAGTTCGATAAATTTTCATTAAAATAATTTTTTAATTTGAATATAAAATTTTAAATTTGGCACGTAAAATCACGCGATTTTTATCGTCATTTTTGAAATACTTGCTATCAAAATCTAAATAAAATGAAAACAAACAGGAGAGATTTTATTCGAAAGTCGGCTATAGCTGCTGTTGGAATGGGGATGGTAACATCATGCGATACCTCTTCAAAAGAAAAAACCACAACGGAAAAGAAAAAAGCACGATGCAATCCGATTGGTGTGTCCACATATTCGTTTTGGCAATTTAACGGCCCCAAAGAAAATGCACCTATCGAAGATTGTATCGAGAAAGCAGCGGAAATGGGTTTCGATGGTATTGAGTTTTTGCTGGTTCAAATGCAATCGGAAGAAAATGGGTATTTGCAAAAACTAAAACGACAAGCTTTTCATGCCGGTCTCGATCTTATGGGATTTTCCACTCACCAGGGCTTTGTGTATCCCGAAAAAGAAAAACGTCAAGCCGAAGTGGAGAAAACTATTCATCAGATCGAATTGGCTTATCAACTGGGGATCCCTACCATGCGGCTGAATACCGGACGGTGGGGTACGATTGAATCTTTTGACGAGTTGATGGCCAATAAAGGTATCGAGCCTGTTTTGGAGGGTTATACCGAAGAAGACGGATTTAAATGGGTGATTGATGCCATTGAACAGTGCATCCCTACAGCTGAAAAATGTGGAGTGACAATCGGTCTCGAAAATCATTGGGGGTTGGGAAGAACCGCCGAAGGGGTACTGCGTATTGTTAATGCCATCGATTCGCCGTGGTTACGGGTAACAGCCGATACCGGCAATTTTCTGGAACGGCAGTACGAACAGTTGGAAATGTTGGCACCCATGACTTCGTTGATTCAGGCCAAAACTTATTTTGGTGGCGGAAAATGGTATACGCTCGATATCGACTATCGCCGGGTTGCCGAAATTTTCAGAAAAGTAAACTATCGCGGCTATATTTCAATCGAATTTGAAGGAAAAGAAGATCCCATGACTGCTGTACCCAAAAGTTTGGAAATGATACGTGAAGCATTTACCTACGAAGTTTGATCAGGAATGCGAAAATACGTAATGATGCCGTGAAAAAAATTTCCGCATCGTATGTTGGTACAGGCAATTTAATTCGGTTTTTGATAATTATACTCAATGCGATTTAGAAATTTATTTTTGGCGTTTTCGGTTTTCTTTTTGTTCGATCTGTCTTTGCATGCCCAAGGAAATGAAATGCTGTTGCATGACGATTGGAAAGCGAAGCGGGCAAGCGAAATACTTGTCGATGGAACGGTGATTTCTTCGCCTGACTTCAATTTGGTAGGATGGATGGATGCGGTGGTACCCGGAACGGTGCTGACCACATTGTTGCATAATCAGGTGTTTCCGGATCCGTTTTTTGGCTTAAACAACGAGTTAATTCCGGATATTTATGATGTAGGTGCCGGATTTTATACGTTTTGGTTTCGTAAAACATTTTCACTGCCACGTGTTGAGGAAGGACAAGAAGTGTGGTTGAAATTCAGGGGGATCAACTATGCTGCCGATATTTTTCTCAATGGTCGCCGAATCAATCCGGATACGCATCGAGGAATGTTTTTACGCCAAAAATACAGGATTACTCCTTATATCAATAAGGAAGGGGTGAATATTTTGGCTGTGATCGTTCGACCTCCTTATTCTGTCGGTGAGGCAAATGGAGGACAAGGGGGCGATGGTACTATTGCCCGATCGGTTACCCAGCAGTATACTCCCGGTTGGGATTGGGTATGCCCGGTTCGCGATCGAAATACGGGAATTTGGGATCGGGTTTCCCTTGAGATCACCGGAGACGTGGACTTGCGAAATCCTTTTGTAAAAACCTATGTACCCGGTAAGCGGCAGCCGGGAATACATCAGGAGCCGGCTTATCTTACTGTTTCTGCCGAACTCGTGAATGCATCTGATGTGGTTCAGAAAGGAAATCTGATTGCCGAGATTGATGGACGAATGTGGAAAATGCCGGTAGCGATTGAAGCGGGCAAATCGACGGTGTTTTCTTTTTCTGAAATTACAATGGAAAATCCCCGGCTTTGGTGGCCTAACGGTGTGGGAGAGCCTTTTTTATATGACCTTCGACTTCGATTTGAGCAACAGGGAAAAATTGTCGACTGCGATACGGTTGCTTTTGGAATTCGGGAAACCGGCACCTATTTCGACGAAAAAGTCGGCGGACGCGTTTTTCTTGTTAATGGTCAAAAGATATTCATCAAAGGCGGAAATTGGATTTCTTCCGATTTGTTGTTGCGCCTTTCTCCCGAGCGTTATGAATCCGAGGTGAAGATGCACGCGCAAATGAACATGAATATGATTCGTGTTTGGGGTGGTTCTATCACCGAGCGCCCCGAGTTTTACGATGCTTGCGACAAGTATGGCATATTGGTTTGGCAGGATTTATGGATAACGGGCGACTGTAACGGGCGGTGGTATGATCCGCGAAAAAAAGAGTCTCAAGCTCGTCGCAGGGCTTACCCTGATGATCATACCCTGTTTCTTAATTCGGTTATCGATCAAATTAAAATGTTGCGCAATCATCCGAGCCTTTATTTATGGTGTGGAGGAAATGAATTTCCACCTCTGGACGATATTCATGATCGACTTGTAGGCGAAATTTTTCCGGTATATGACGGTACTCGATATTATTTGAATGAATCGACCTCACTCGATTTATCGCGACACGATATAGGCGGAGGTGGTGACGGTCCTTATGGGATACAAGAACCCGTTCGATTTTTTAATACCCCATCTTATCCTTTTAATCCCGAAATCGGATCGGTGGGTATGCCCAATGGAGAAACCATGCGGAAAATGATGTCTGAAAAGGATTTGACTCCACCTGAAAATGATCGGCCGAATCCTGTGTGGCAATATCACAAATACATAGGTTATGGTGAAACGATAGCCCGTTTTGGTCAAATACGCGGGATCGATGATTTTTGCAGAAAGGCTCAGGTGGTCAATTATGAGCAATATCGTGCATTGCAGGAAGGGTTTAATGCCGGCATGTGGAATAGGTACACAGGGATGCTGGTTTGGAAAAATCAAAATCCCTGGACAGCACTGCGAGGGCAGTTTTATGATGTTTTTCTCGACCAGAATGCCGGCTTTTACGGTTACATGCATGCTGCCCGCTCGCTTCACGTACAGTTGAACCTGAATGATTTTGCTCTTTGTGCCGTGAATCAAACGTTGATCGATGCCGTGAATCAAACGGTGGAAGCATATTTATTCGATATTAAAGGAAAGCTGTTGAGCAATCAACGTTTCCGGATGGATATTCCCGCTAATTCAGTTCGGGTTGCTGGAAAAGCCGATTTTGCGAAAAAGCCGACAGGGCTTTATTTTCTAAGACTGGTATTGAAAAACGAGAAAGGCGAAATTGTAGACGAAAACCTGTATTGGTTGACAAATAAACCCACGGATTTGCGGGAATTGCAAACGTTGGCTGATGCTTCTCTTCAACTTAAGATTAAAAAAGACGATAGGGGAAAAAGTGTAGCTACCATTAAAAATACCGGTTCCGAAACCGCTTTTTTTATTCGGTTGAAAGTTTGGAACGCAACTACAAACCAAATTGTTGCTCCTGTTTTTTTCAGCGATAATTATTTCACTCTTTTCCCCGGTGAACAAAAAAATCTTGATGTCGATTTTTCAGTCCTGCCAGTGGAATTAATAGATGACACCAATTTAGTTCTTCAAGCAGAATTAGGAAACGGAAGAACAGTAGAAATACCCATTCAATAAAAAACGATCAAAAGATGAAAGGGACTATAATTTAACAGTTTCTATATTAATCATTATCTGATAAGTAGATGATAATTAATTTTATTTATAATATTTTATGTTAATATGGTATTGTTTATTTTTTTAAATGCTATATCTTTGTGACGTTATGTATAAAAAAAGTTACGTTTTGGTTATATAATCTCTTTTAAAACCGTATATAATTTGATCACATGAGGAATTTTGTTATTATTAATCGATAAAAGTACCTAAAACAGTAGTTTTTAGGTATGTATTATTTTATAAACCAATTTTAAATTAATTTAAAAACCACAAGAGTATGAAAAGAAAGAAAATTTTAGTTTGTTGCCCGATTATTGGCAGGAGAGTACAAAATTGATTTAAATCAATCTTTTAATTTTGGCTTTTACCTATTAATTTCAGTAAATTATTTAAAACAATTAAAACTAAAAGAGGATGAAAATGAAAAATCTTTTTGCCCTTAAAGGCATTCTGACATTCATTATGAGTGTCGCTGCCTTTACTGTTTTTGCCCAAAATATAACCGTAAGCGGAACGGTGACGGATGATACCGGTATGCCGGTTATAGGGGCTACAGTTGTTGTGGTAGAGACTCCTACCAAAGGGACGGTAACCGATCTTGATGGAAATTACACCTTAAAAGATGTACCATCGAATGCAACATTGCGGTTCAGTTTTGTGGGATTGAAAACACAGATTGTTCCTGTCAATGGTCGAACTAAAATTGATGTTGTTCTGGCTCAAGATACAGAAGTTCTGCAAGAAGTGGTAGTAACGGCATTGGGAATGAAGCGTGAGCAGAAAGCTTTGGGATACGCCATGACAGAATTCAGCGGTGACGAATTGAACGTTAATGTAATTAATCCCGTAAATGCTTTGCAGGGGAAAGTTGCCGGAGTAGAAATCGCGAATTCTGATGGAGGAATGTTTGGTTCTACGAAAATATTGATTCGAGGTGCTTCAACTCTCGGTAAAAATAATCAACCTATTTACGTTGTCGACGGTATCATTCTCGATAATAATATATCTAAATCGGGAGATGCAGATTGGGATCAATCAGCCAATGATTATGGTAATGAATTAAAGAACCTTAACCCTGCTGATTTCGAAACAGTGTCGGTATTGAAAGGGGCAGCTGCAACAGCTTTGTATGGATCCAGAGGGTTAAACGGAGTGGTATTGATCACCACAAAAAGTGGTAAAGCACGAAAAGGTATCGGGATTCAAGTTTCTCAAACGCTAGGTACCGATTATGTTTATGCCCAGCCACGTTTTCAAAATGTTTACGGTGACGGAGCATTATCCGGTTATGTGGATTATGGGGAAAGGGATGCCGAGGGAAATTATTATCGTTTTGATAATCAGCGACAATTTATGTTGAATGAGAAGGGGGAACATACTTTAATAGGTGATTGGCAAGGATTGGGATTTGGCCCTAAATTTGATGGTTCGCCTATTGAGTATTATGATCATTCCATAAGGCCCTATTCGGCGGTTAAAAATAATTTTAAAGATACGTATGATTTGGGATTCAATTCGACTACCAATATTGCTATAACCGGAGGTAACGATAAAACTACTTTTTATACGTCGTTATCTTATATGTATCGAACGGGTACGTTGCCAAACAACAAATTTGAAAGATTTACAGGGTTAGCCAAAACTTCTCATAATATAACGGACAAGGTAAATTTGGAAGCATCTGTCTCTTTTGCAAATTCGTTGCCTCAAAATCCTCAACCTAATGTTGGGGAAAATTATATCGACGGGACGTGGTCGCGTGCGTACGATCCGGATTTGTTGAAAAAGAAATATAAAGGTGTTCATGGCGGACTTGCTTCAACTGATTATGGAGATGAATATGGCTCTATACCTGGTAAAGGAACCTGGTGGAGGATTTATGAGAACAACTATCCGAGAAAGGAAACCGCTGTGAGACCTACCATTACCTTAAGAGCCACTCTTACCGATTGGTTGGATTTCAGAGCAGAAGGAAACTACAATTATTATTATACCCGAAGCGAATCGAAAGAGTTGGGTAGTGGCTATGCTAACGAAGGCGGCTATTATGCGATAGATATGTATACAAAAGAACAAACCAATCTGAATGCCACATTCAATGCATTAAAAAATTTCGAAAATTGGACTTTAGGTGGTTTCATTAGAGGCGAATATTTCAATAACTTTGAACAATATAGCCGATTAAATACCAATGGTGGATTAATCGTTCCGGGACAATATTTCATTGAAAATTCAAAAAGCAGTGTAAGTTATCAAGGATACATTGGTGGTAGAAAACGAATGTATTCGATTGCTTCAGCAATCAATGCAAGCTGGAATGATCAAATCTTTTTGGATATTACAGGGAGAAACGACTGGTCGTCGGCTCTTGTATATACCGATGGTCACGGGACTTTTTCTTATTTCTATCCTTCGGTTTCCGGTTCGTGGTTGGTGCATAATACCTTTGATTTGCCGGAATGGATTTCTTTCTTAAAAGTGCGCGGATCTTGGGCTCAGGTTGGTAATGATACTGAACCGTATATGATTAATACGGCTTATTCATTGGAAACTTCAAATACGGTGAATGGTAAAGTGTATTCGCTTAAACTGCCTTCAACGGTATATGATGCAAATTTAAAACCTGAACGTAAAAATGCATGGGAAGTGGGACTTGACTGGCGCATCCTTAATAATCGAATCGCTCTTGATGTAGCATATTATAAGGAAAATACGTATGACCAGATCATGTCGATTGCCGTTCCTTATGTATCCGGCATCAGTAATCAGCTTATTAATGCAGGAAATATTCAAAATAAAGGTATAGAATTGACGTTGAATACCGTTCCTTATACTTCTAACGATTTGGAATGGACACTGGATTTCACGTATACTAAAAATGATAATAAAATTGTTGACTTGCATGAAAATGTTGCTAACTATATTACTTTAACCGGAACGCCCGATTACGGGAATTACCGAATTGGTTCGGTGGCAAAAGTAGGTGCTTCTTATGGCATACTGATGTCGGATTCCAAAATGGCTATTGATGAGAAGTCGGGGTTGCCGATTCTTCGCTGGAATGATAACCATCGAGCTGCCTATTATGCCCGTAGCGGAAAAGTTGAGGAAGTTGGATCGATGATTCCTGATTTTTTGGGATCAGTATCTACCGGAATTCGTTATAAAAATTGGAATTTACGCGGCTCTGTCGACATGCGTTTTGGTGGATTAGTTGCTTCTTACGGATCTCGTTACGGTACTGCTTACGGGTATACCGAAGCGTCGTTGAAATATTCTGCTCCCGAGTATGGGGGAGTAACCTGGAAGTCGAAGTTTGACGGATTGACGTATTATGATGGCGTTATTCCTGATGGTATTTTTCCGGCGGGGACGAAAATCACAATACCTAATCCTCCCGACCCTAAGAATCCTTTTTATACAGTTGCCGAAGGTGGAGAAACATTTCAATCTTTATATGAAAAAGGAATAGTTGAACCTACGCATGCTTCAGCATGGCATTATCGCGTAAACAATTGGGGATCGGGTGTTGTCAATGATAATTGGGTTTCAGAACTTAATTATATTGCTTTGCGTGAGGTAACGCTTAGTTACCAGGTTTCTCAATCTTTTGCCCGCATGATGGGAGCAACAAGTATGAATCTTTCACTCTCAGGGCATAATTTGGGCTATTTATTGAATAATATGCCGAATGGCGAAAATCCCGAAGCTGTTCGAGGCACTTCAGCTTCCGAATTTCGCGTACGAACATTTTCCGGATTTACTGCATCTTATATGTTCACGATAAATGTGGGTTTTTAATCTTAAGGTTTAATGAATCACTATATAAATTGAATGTAAAATGAAAAAAATAAAATACTTATTGACGATAATTTTGAGCTGCTTGTTAGTAGTGGGAACGAGTTGTCGCGACGATATGGCAGATATCAATACAAATCCGTCACAAGTTGTAAAAGGTAATATTCCCTATCTTTTTGCTCAAGCGGTTATCGAATTTGAACCATCGGGTTATCTTTATTGGTTTTATAATGCAGCGATGACCTATCGATGGGGACAGATGGGAGTCCCAACCGGCGGATTTACTTCTACCTATACGGAAACTACTGCTACTGGTGATCAAGGATATCAATATATTCGGGTTTTGAATTATGCGCGTGATATCCAACACCTGAGATCGACAATGTCGGAAGAGGAGTCGGCAAAGTATGCCAGTCTCTCAGCATGTGTGGATATCCTTACCGTTTATTTGGGAATTTTTGACAGTGACATGTATGGGGATCGTCCTTTCACTGAAGCTTCCATGGCTCGTTATGGAGGGACGCTAACGCCGAAATACGATAAAATAGAAGACTTATATACCTTATGGGTGGGTATGCTGGATAATGCCATTACAACGTTGACTACCGCCGAAAATCAAATTTTTCCTCATACACAGGATGTTATTTATAATGGGGATGTCTCCAAATGGGCTAAATTGGCCAACTCTTTGAAGTTGAAGATTGCTGTCAGATTACTTTCGCAGAAAAAAGAACAAGCGCTGACGATTGCTTCGGATGTGGCTGCTGCTTCTTGTGGCGTTCTGGATGGTAGAGACGATGATTTTCTTTTCAATAAAGCTAATGCTATAGCTAAAGATGATGGGGACAAAGTTTACCATTGGAATCAAACCTTTTTAACCGGTATGGCATCGAGTCAGAGAGTGGTAAATTTTATGTTGAGAAATAAAGATCCACGGGTGCGCTTCTTTTATCGGAAAAATGAGTGGAATTCAAAGATTGTTCAGGGATTTTTTGACGCCGATAAGAATATTCCCGCCTATATTCTCGAAAATGTGAATTATTCTGTTGTTGACGGCAAAAAGAAATTCGAATCTTGGAAAGGATTAGGTGAACCATGGGTGAGATATTATGGTTTGCCTGTTGAAATGGATGCCGGAAATAATGTTGCTTATGCCGATTATTTCGATTATGCCAACAGATGTAGATTAACCAACGAACGAGCTGCTTACATGCCTTTTTCTCAATTCCAGCAGGAAATGATTATTGGAAGATATGACTTTACGCTTCCAACACTACCCGGAGATCCGATTATTCAAGATACAGAAGATGTTCCATGGTATGGAATGTACATGTCGACAGCGGAGGTAAATTTGTATTTGGCCGAATTCAAATTATTGGGAGCCAATCTCCCCAAAACTGCTGAAGAATATTTTAATAAAGGGGTTAGGGCCTCGGTTGAAGAATACGATCGACTGGCGTCTTTGAACAAAATTCCCTATTATGGGAAAACCTACGATTATGATCCTAATGAAAAAGTGATCGATCTTAAAGCAGGAGAAATTGAAGCCATGTTGACTAATACGGATTATCAATTGACCGGTAATACGACATCTGATCTTGAGAAAGTTTATGTTCAACAGTTGATTCATTTTACTTTATTTCCCGATGATCAATTTGTTACTGTACGTCGTTCCGGATGTCCCAAAGAGGAGTCTAATCTGATCAGATGGGAAAACTTTTCTCCTCTTGTTCCCAATAATGCTATTCCGCGTCGTTTTGAAGTCCCTGCTCCTTCACCTACAGATAAGATGTATCAAATATTATTAGATTCTTATCGATCGCAAGGGTTTACTCCGGGTTCAAATCAACCGGGTACGTTGTTGAATTCCGAAAGAGTTTGGCAGGATAAAGGTGCTCCTCAATTTGGAGAAGGTCCCAAACAATAAAGTTATATGATTTCTTTTATAAATCAGGGCTGATAAAAAATCGGCTCTGATTTTTTTGTTTAGTGCCTAATGATTATTTTTGTGTCATGCATTAAGTTATTAATTTTTGATAATCGATGAGCAAAAAAATTAAATATCTTCTTTTAATAATCTTGACATGTTGTTCGTTTGTTTTAAATGCACAGAAAAAGCGTGTTTTCCTTTTTGAGGAATACACAAATGGATCGGTACTTCTCAAAAATGGGTCAAAAGTATCCGTCTTGCTTAATTATGATGCTTCAAACCGTAAAATGATGTTTAAACAGGATAATATGGAATTGATTCTGGTTAATGGTGATCAGATTGATACGGTTTATATCGACAATAGGAAGTTTGTCCCGATCGGAGATAGTTTTAGAGAAGTTGTTTCACTCGAAAATGGATTGGTTTTTATTGATTGGTCATTGAAAAATGCATACAGAGGATATAAAGGAGCTTATGGTCAACTATCTCAGGCTAAAGTTGAGGTCATCAATACAGCCGAATTGACCCATGATCTATATGAAAATCAATATGCTGAAGTTTATGAACTAAAAAATGCGAATGCGTATGAATTTTATCATAAAGGTCGATTTGTAAGATGTAAGAAAATGAAAGATGTTCTAAAGGTATTTCCCGGTCAGAAAGATTCCATTCAACTTTATATAAAAAAAGAAAGAATTAACTTCAGTAATGTTACAGATGCATTGAAACTCATTGACTATTGCTTAGGCTTTAAATTATAGTGTTAATAAAGAGTAAAATGAAGGATTTTTTAAAAATATTCAACATATTCGTGCTTGTGGCACTGTTTTCAATAGGACAAACGGATGCACAAGATGGATTTGTCCATAGTTATTCGTCGGAATACGAATATCCGGAGGAAAAAAATATACGTGAAAAATTGGAAGAATGGCAGGATTTGAAATTCGGCGTGTTGTTTCATTGGGGATTATACTCCGTTCCCGGTATTGTTGAGTCTTGGTCGATTTGCTCGGAGGATGTGGATTGGATTTCTCGCGACAGTACCGTAGCTTATGACGAGTACAAAAGACAATATTGGCAATTGATCGATCAATTTAATCCTACGCGATTTAATCCCGAACAATGGGCGCGCGTAACGAAAGAGGGCGGCATGAAATACATGATCTTTACGACCAAACATCATGACGGTTTTAATTTGTTTGATACCAAACAGACGGATTTTTCTATCCTGCATGGTGCTTTTAAGGATGATCCTCGGGCAGACGTTACCAACTATATTCTGAATGCGTTTCGCGAACAGGATTTTATGGTGGGAACTTATTTTTCGAAACCCGATTGGCATTGCGAATACTATTGGTGGCCAATGTTTGCCACACCGGACAGAAACGTAAATTATAAAATAGAGCGGCATCCCTGGCGGTGGGAAAAATTTCAGGAATTTACCTATAATCAGATCCACGAATTGATGACCAATTATGGCGATATCGATATTTTGTGGTTGGACGGCGGTTGGGTGAGAGCTCCCAAACAAGATATAAAGATGGACGAAATTGCCAAGATGGCACGTAGATCTCAACCGAATCTTTTGATTGTCGATCGTACGGTTCATGGCAAAAACGAAAATTACCTGACGCCGGAAAGATCTATTCCCGAGCAACAATTGCCTATTCCGTGGGAAAGCTGCATTCCTCTCAGCAGTGATTGGGGATGGACACCTCAGGCAAAATTCAAGTCGGCTGACGAGGTGACAAAATTGCTTATTGAAGTGGTGGCAAAAGGCGGTAATTTGTTGTTGGGTGTCGGTCCTACTCCCGAAGGAATTATTCAACCCGAAGTGGTTGCACGATTGAAAGAAATTGGCGAATGGCTCGATGTCAACGGTAAAGCCATTTATCATACCCGTATTACACCTGTTTACAAAAGCGGGAATGTTTGGTTTACGGCCGACAAAGACGGGGAAACGCTGTACGCTTTTTATGTTCCCACTGAATCGGAAACGGAGAAAGCAAATTCTGTTTTCATCGAATGGAAAGATAATATTCCCCGGAAGGGATCATCGATGGTATTGTTAAAAACGGAACAAAAAGTAAAATGGAAACAGACGGGCAACACAATTAGGGTTTATCCTCCAAAAGATGTGTTGAAAAAGAATGAAATATTGGTTTTCTCCTTTAAAAACAATAATAGATGAGATTTAGAATTGTTCTGACCATAATTGCCTTCTCCTTTGTTTTTCGCGGGATAGCTCAGTCGTTTGAAAAGCCTTTATATAAGAATCCGAATGCGCCTGCAGAAAATAGAGTAAAAGATCTGTTGGGCAGAATGACATTGGCTGAAAAAATAGGACAGCTGTGTTGCCCGTTAGGATGGGAGATGTATACTAAAGCAGGCGAGAAACATGTTCAACCTTCGGCAAAATTTATCGAACAAATGGATATAATGCCCGTGGGTGCATTTTGGGCAACTTTGCGTGCCGATCCTTGGACTAAAAAGACGTTGAAAACCGGTTTGAACCCCGAATTGGCCGCACATACGTTGAATGGCTTGCAAAAATATGCAGTTGAAAACACACGATTGGGAATACCGATTTTTTTTGCCGAAGAGTGTGTGCATGGACATATGGCAATTGGTACTACGGTATTTCCTACGGGAATCGGTTTGGCATCGACCTGGAATCGTGAGTTGATCAAGGAAGTAGGGTCGGTTATCGGGTTGGAAGCCCGATTGCAAGGAGCCCATATCGGTTATGGCCCTGTGTTGGATGTGGCGAGAGAACCCCGATGGTCGCGAATGGAAGAAACATTTGGTGAAGATCCCGTGTTGAGTGGAATTTTAGGCAGCGCTTTTGTGAAGGGAATGCAGGGTGGGGATATTGCCGATGGGAAACATGTATATTCCACTCTCAAACATTTTGCAGCATACGGAATCCCTGTTGGTGGACACAATGGACAAAAGGCATTGGTCGGCACAAGGGAATTGTTTTCCGATTATTTGTTGCCTTTTAAAATGGCAATCGATTCCGGCGCTCAAACCATCATGACTTCCTACAATTCGATTGACGGTATTCCATGTACATCAAACCGTTTTTTATTGACAGATGTTTTGCGAAATCAATGGCATTTTTCGGGCTTTGTTTTTTCCGATTTGGGAAGTATCGAAGGAATAGCAACTACCCATCGGGTTGCTTCGGATATAAAAAATGCGGCAGCATTGGCTATAAAAGCCGGTGTGGATATGGATTTGGGAGGGAATGCCTTTGGTAAGCACTTGGAGAAAGCGGTTAAAGAAGGATCTGTGTCTATGGCGGATATCGATAGTGCCGTTTGTCGAGTCCTACGTCTGAAATTTAAAATGGGATTGTTTGAAAATCCTTATGTGAATCCCGATTTGGCAAAAAATCAGGTGAGAAATATTCGGCATAAGACCCTTGCCAGGGAAGTAGCTAAGCAAAGCATCATTTTGTTGAAAAACAATGGCATACTGCCTTTATCGAAAAATTTGAAAAGTATTTCCGTGATAGGTCCTAATGCAGATAATGTGTATAATCAGTTAGGCGATTATACCGCTCCACAGGATACCAATCAGGTGATTACTGTTCTTAAAGGGATAAAGCGTGCAGTTTCTCCGACTACTATCGTGAGGTATGCAAAAGGATGTGCCATCAGAGATACAGCACAAAGCAATATAGATGAAGCCGTCAAAATGGCAAAAATGTCGGATGTGGTTGTTCTGGTAGTGGGAGGTTCGAGCGCAAGAGATTTTAAAACGGAATATCTGGATACCGGTGCCGCAGCGGTCAGCAATAAAAAAGAGGAAACGATTCCGGATATGGAATCGGGAGAAGGGTATGACCGGTGTACATTAACTTTACTTGGGGATCAGGAAAAATTGATCAATGCGTTGGCCGAAATTGGGAAACCGTTGATCATCGTGTATATTGCCGGAAGGCCGCTGAATATGAATAATGCTTCTGAAAAAGCAGATGCTTTGTTGACGGCTTGGTATCCCGGAGAGGAAGGAGGGACGGCTGTGGGCGATGTGCTTTTCGGGGATTATAATCCTGCCGGGAGATTGCCGGTTTCGGTTCCTCGTTCGATTGGTCAGCTTCCCGTAAATTATTCCCTGGGTAAACAGGCGGATTACGTTGAAGGGACGAGTTCGCCTTTGTATGCTTTTGGTTACGGATTGAGTTACACCGGTTTTGAATATAGCGATTTATCGATCGATCGACAGGACGATAAAGTACAACTATCTTGTAAGGTAACCAATACAGGATCTTTTGATGGCGATGAAGTGGTGCAGCTTTATGTGAGGGATAACGTGAGTTCGGTTACCACTCCTCCGATCCAATTGAAAGATTTTCAACGAATATTTATCAAAAAAGGAGAAACGGAAGCGATTACCTTTACGTTAACAGCCGATGACCTTTCGCTCTATAATCAACAGATGATGCGGACTGTTGAACCCGGAGAATTTACGGTAATGATAGGTACTGCTTCCAACGATATTCGTTTAAAAGGTATATTTTTCTACAAATAAATAGTTGAAAATACGTTGCTATCTCACCTGGCGAAGTGCACAATAGATAGTATTCCTTTTATTCTTTTGTTTTTCTTTTTAAATATTCGTAAGTAGCTTGTTGGGAACGAACAGGCGGATTGTCATTCTGCTTAAAAACGTTTTGCAGGTTTTCATCAATCCATACAGCGCTTTGGTTATCGGCAAGTTGTATATTGAGGATGTCGATCACTTCCTGTTTCAAGGGTTCCGATAAAATGGGGAATGCTGTCTCTATTCGGCGGTGGAGGTTGCGTTCCATCCAGTCGGCCGAGGTGAGGTACACTTCTTCGTTGCCTTCGTTATAGAAATACCATACGCGGCTATGTTCCAAATAAGCATCCACAATGCGTGTAATGGTGATGTTTTTACTGTAAGGCTGATTTGGAACAAGGCAACAGATGCCCCGTATGATTAAATCGATTTTTACGCCGGCTTCGCTTGCGCGATATAAAGCATCGATCATATCCTTATCTTCGAGGCTGTTCATTTTGAGAATAATTCGCCCCGAACCCCCGTTTTTTGCATGTTCAATTTCGCGATCAATCATTTTTTGTATTGCAGGAAGCATGTTGAATTGGCTTACCAGCAGCCGTTTGAATTCATGGCGGTGAGGCTTTCCCTCCAGAATGTGAAAAATTTCATCGATATCGTTAATGAATTCACTTTGGGAAGTGAGCAATCCTTTATCGGAATATATACGTGCGGTTTTTTCATTAAAATTGCCGGTGCTTAAATAAGCGTATCCTTTGAACGGATGGTCGGGATCGTTGCTTTTTCGGCGCACGTAAGCCAGTTTGGCATGTACTTTTAAGCCGGGAAGGCTGTAAATGATTTTTATTCCCGCTTGTTGCATCAGTTCGGCCGTAACGTAGTTGTTTTCCTCGTCGAAACGGGCTTTCATCTCCACAAATACCGTTACTTTTTTGCCGTTTTTTGCTGCACTGATCAAGCTGTTGACCACCGCGGAATTTTCAGCCACCCGATATTGCGTTACTTTGATTTCGACCACCTTCGGGTCAAAAGCTGCCTGCATGAGAAAACGTAATACATAGTCGAAAGATTGGTACGGGAAATGTAGAAGTATGTCTTGCCGCCGTAAAACGCTCAGAATGGAATTATCGGTTTCGAGTATCGGTACACGCAGTGGCGGAGGAAGTTGGCGCTTGAGCTTGTCGCCAACCGGATTGGGAAGTTCGGCCAGCTCGGCCAGATTCAGGTAGCGTCCCGAGGGTAGAAGTTCCTCTTCTTCAATTTCGTAGGTGTCGCACAAGTATCTAAGAAAATAAGGAGGCATATTTCGGTCGTATTGAAAACGGGTTACGGCTCCTATTTTTCGTTTACGCACCTTTTTGAGTATTTTCTCGGCAATGTCTTTCTGATCTTCATCGTCTAACGAAAAATCGGCATCGCGCGATATTTTTATGCTGTAGCAATCGATGATATCATATCCCGGGAACACGCTTTGCAGATTGGCTTTAATAATATCTTCGATAAACATGATATAATAGAAACCTTCGTGAGGCGGGAGTTCTATAAATCGAGGCAATCGCGTGTACGGAATTTTCATGATGGCATAGGTGTAGCGGGCTTTCTGATTTTCCGATTTTCTTTTTCTCTTCCGCTGAAGACTAATTACAAGATAAATGCGTCCATCCTGAATAAAGGAATGAATGCCGTTTTTCTGGATTATCATCGGTTGAAGATAAGGGAATACTTCTTCGTTGAAATATTTCTCTACAAACGTTTTATGAAAAGGTTCTACTCTGTCGGTTTGATAAAGGATGATATGATTTTTTTTGAGCTCGGGTAATATCCTGTCGTGAAAAATTCGGTAATATTCTTCTTCTTGTGCCGTAACCTCTTTATTGATTTCAGTCAGTATCCGTAATGCTTCTTTTGTTGCATTGTCATCTTTGATACTTTTCAGCAGAGTGTTGTGGTAACCCGATACGCGTATTTTGTAGAATTCTTCGAGGTTTGATGAATAAATGGAAAGAAATTTAATGCGCTCGTAAACCGGCAATCGTTCGTCTTTTGCCTCGAGCAATACACGGTAGTTAAACGACAGCCAGCTTAAATCACGGTTAAAATATCGATAGTTAGAAACATCCATACCAGAATGGTTTTAAAGGTCTTATAGAAAAGTTTTAAAGGCTTTGTACAAAAATAGTGAAATAACTTCAATAAAAAACAGTAATTTTGCTTGAATAAAAAAATTGTGATGAAGAAAATAGGTTTACTCTCCGATACGCATAATTATTGGGATGAGCGATACGAAACGTATTTTGCCGAGTGCGATGAAATATGGCATGCTGGAGATATCGGTTCGTTGGAATTGGCAAACAGGTTTGAAGCACTAAAGCCTTTTCGTGCCGTGCACGGTAATATCGATGATCATTATATTCGCTATACTTATCCCCAACAGCTTCGGTTCACATTGGAGGATGTGGATGTGTTGATGACGCATATCGGAGGGTATCCGGGAAAATACGATCCATCTGTTCGCTCTCTCCTGTATGCCGATCCTCCTAAACTCTTTGTATGTGGGCATTCTCACATTCTTCGGGTAATGTACGATAAAAAATTACAGATGCTCTGTATGAATCCCGGTGCCGCAGGAAAATACGGCATTCATCAGGTGAGAACACTTTTGCGGTTTGTGCTTGATGCAGGAGATATCCGCGATCTTGAAGTGATTGAGCTTGGGAAAAACAATTAGTTTCAGGTAAAAAGTCAACGATTGTTACGACAAAAAAAAACAAAGACAAGGGATGAAGTCGAAACGTAACGAATGGAAGATCACTCAGAAAATGGTCGTACCGATTCCTCCCAAACCGAATATCATCAAGATGCTCCCCACAATGCGATTGAGCATGATCAGCCCTTTTCGGTTAAAATATTTTCTAAGTCGCGAAACAAACAGGGTGATGAAAATCCACCACGACAACGCCCCCACTGCTATTGAGACAATTCCGGCTATTATGGAAAAAGCACCTTCTGCTAGCGGATTGAATTGAAAGCGGGCATATAGTGTGATAAATACGAGGATAATGGCTACATTGGAAAAAGTAAGCAGAAAAGAGGAAATAAAATCTTTCATATAACGGGTCTCCTCCATTTTTAGGCGTGGTGTCCATCCTTTCAACGGATTTGAACGGAATACACCGAATCCGAAAAGCAATAGAACAATGCTCCCCACAAGTTGGATTGTTGTTTCGTTTTTAGACAAAAAATCGGAGGCCATACCCATTCCTATTAACGTGATGATGGCATAAGTAAGATCGGAAAGCATGGCTCCCATCCCGGTAGCAAAGCCGTGCTTCCAACCCCGGTTTAATGTACGTTGAATGCACAGCATGTTTATCGGGCCCATGGGTGAAGCAACGAATAATCCTATAACAAAACCTTTGACGATGATTTCGCCTAACGACATTTTTCCCTAGCTCTGGTTTCGTTTGCCAAAGATACATGCAATTATCGTTACATACAAAAAGAGATTTAAATTCTCATATTCGTTCTCTTTTCATTAACTTTGCATTTTAAATAGTTACTTTCATTTGTTTCAACCTAAAAAGTAAATAATAATGATCGTTTTTTTCAGAACCGCTTCCCGACATATTATTGCTGTCGAGACTTCCATGCCTTTTTCTGAGGAATCAGCCCAACGTTTGAAATGGCTCTTTGGAAATGCAGAAATGCTCGATTCTGTCGAGATTGACGAACGATTTATAGGTCCGCGACGCGAAATGATTACTCCGTGGAGTACGTGCGCCGTGGAAATTACACAAAACATGGGCATAAAGGGAATTACCCGCATCGAAGAATTTATTCCTGCAAATGATGACGGCGAATATGATCCGATGTTGCAACATAGGTATGAAAAACTCGATCAGAAAATTTATACGATCGATAAAGTGCCTGACCCGATTATCTATATCGACGACATTGCGGCTTATAATGAGAAAGAAGGCCTGGCCTTGAGTGATGAAGAGATCGCGTATTTGAATGCACTGAGTAAGAAAATGAACCGAAAACTTACCGATAGCGAGGTTTTCGGATTTTCCCAAGTCAATTCAGAGCATTGTCGCCACAAGATTTTCAATGGAAAATTTATTATCGATGGAGAAGAAAAAGAGAGTTCACTTTTTCAACTCATCAAAAAAACTTCTCGGGTTAATCCCAATAAGTTGGTTTCGGCCTATAAAGATAATGTGGCTTTTGTTGAGGGACCGGCGATTGAGCAGTTTGCACCTGCCAATCCCGAACAACCGGATTTTTTCTTTACAAAAAATATCGAGAGTGTACTTTCGTTGAAAGCCGAAACGCATAATTTCCCCACGACAGTAGAGCCATTTAATGGTGCTGCTACCGGGACAGGGGGAGAAATTCGTGACCGGTTGGCCGGTGGTAAGGGTTCGCTTCCATTGGCCGGTACGGCTATTTACATGACTTCGTATCCACGGTTGGAAGACGATCGTCCATGGGAAAACACCCTCCCTCCCCGTAAATGGCTTTACCGCACTCCCGAGCAGATTCTGATTAAAGCGTCAGATGGTGCATCCGATTTTGGGAACAAATTTGGGCAACCACTGATTTGCGGTTCGTTGTTGACGTTTGAACATGCGGAAAATGATAAGAAATTCGGTTACGATAAGGTTATCATGCTTGCTGGAGGTGTTGGCTATGCTAATAAGCGCGATGCATTGAAGGGGAAACCGCAACCCGGCGAAAAAATCGTAATGCTGGGCGGGGACAACTATCGTATCGGTATGGGTGGAGGAGCCGTTTCGTCGGTGAATACAGGCGAATATTCGGCAGGTATTGAATTGAATGCCGTACAACGTGCCAATCCCGAAATGCAAAAACGGGTATCGAATGTCATTCGTGCATTGGTGGAATCCGATGAAAACCCCATTGTTTCCATTCACGATCATGGTGCAGGAGGACATTTGAATTGTTTTTCAGAATTGGTAGAGGAAACAGGAGGCCGAATTGAAATGGATAAGCTGCCCATCGGGGATCCAACGCTCTCTGCAAAAGAAATTATCGGGAACGAAAGTCAGGAACGCATGGGGTTGCTTTCCGAGCAAAAAGACATTGAGCGTCTTGAGCGCATTTCGTCGCGCGAACGCTCGCCGATGTATGTGGTTGGTGAAACGACAGATAACAAACGCCTTACTTTTGTACAAGCCGATGGGACTTGCCCTATCGATATGGATCTGAGTGATTTCTTCGGAAAACCGCCGGTTACCATTATGAAGGATACCACAATTGAAGAGAAATATGCTCCTGCAGAATATGATGTGGAAAAACTGGATACTTATCTTGAAAATGTGTTGAGGTTGGAGGAAATTGCTTGCAAAGATTGGCTTACCAACAAAGTCGATCGGTCTGTAACGGGTAAAGTGGCACGTCAGCAATGTCAGGGAAAAATCCAGCTTCCGTTGAGTGACCTCGGTGCGGTTGCTCTCGATTATAAAGGAAGAGAAGGGATAGCCACTTCCATTGGCCATGCGCCTCAGGTGGCTTTGATTGACGCGGCTGCCGGTTCGGTGATGGCTGTTGCCGAGGCGCTAACCAATATTGTTTTTGCTCCGCTTGCTGAAGGATTGAAAAGTGTATCGCTCAGTGCCAATTGGATGTGGCCGTGTCGTAATCCCGGTGAAGATGCGCGTTTATATAAGGCGGTGGAGGCTTGTTCGGATTTTGTTTGCAAGTTGGGAATTAATATTCCGACGGGAAAAGATTCGTTGTCCATGACGCAAAAATATGGCGACGATAAAGTTCTTGCTCCGGGTACCGTAATTATTTCTGCTGCGGGAGAGGTAAAGAATATTCGCAAAATTGTTTCTCCCACATTGGCGTATATCAAAGGGACCTATATTTATTATATCGCTTTTTCTTCGGATACCTTAAAACTTGGAGGTTCGGCATTCGCGCAGACCATGGGCAAAGTTGGCGATGAAGCGCCAACGGTACCTGATGCCGAGTATTTTAAGCAGGCCTTTGCTGCAGTTCAGGAACTTGTTGATCGGGGACTGATTTTGGCCGGGCACGACATTTCGGCAGGGGGGATGATTACGGCTATGCTCGAAATGTGTTTTGCCAACACGAAAGGTGGATTGGAAGCCCGGCTGGATAAAATACCCCAAGAAGACCTTGTCAAGATTCTTTTTGCCGAAAATCCGGCTATCCTCATACAGGTAAAACACCGTCATTTGGTAGATAAAATTTTGAATGATTACGGCGTGGCTTCTTTTATTGTTGCCCGCCCCATAAAAGATCGTTCTCTTGTCATAAAAAAAGATGGATTTGGCAAAGAATTCGACATTGAAAAGCTGCGCGATGTATGGTACAAAACATCTTATTTGTTGGACCGCAAGCAAAGCGGTGAATATTGTGCAAACGAACGATATGAAAATTATAAGGAGCAGCCTTTAAAATTTGAAATTCCCGCAACTTTCACGGGTAAATTTGAAGATTTGGGATTGAATCCCGACAGAAAAGACAAATCGGGAATCACTGCGGCAATTATTCGTGAAAAAGGAACGAATGGAGAACGTGAAATGGCCTATGCACTTTATCTTGCCGGTTTCGACGTGAAGGATGTGCATATGACCGATCTCATTTCGGGACGCGAAACGTTGGAAGATGTTCAAATGGCTGTATTTTGCGGAGGATTTTCCAATGCTGATGTGCTGGGTTCTGCCAAAGGTTGGGCAGGAGCTTTTCTCTATAACGAAAAAGCGAATAAAGCATTGAAAAATTTCTATGCGCGCCAAGATACCTTGAGTTTGGGTATATGCAATGGCTGTCAGCTCATGATGGAGCTTGGTTTGGTATATCCCGAAATGGGGGATGCTCATCCGAAGATGAACCATAATATCTCCCATAAATTCGAATCTGCATTTGTGAGTGTGGAAATTCCCAAAAACGAGTCGGTAATGTTGAAATCGCTCGAAGGGTATAAATTGGGAGTGTGGCTTGCACATGGGGAAGGGCGTTTTGAGCTGCCGTATCCGGAATCGGAATATGCCATTGCGGCAAAGTATATTTACAGTGAATATCCGGGTAATCCCAACGGATCGGATTATGCTACGGCAGCTGTATGTTCCAAAGACGGACGTCATCTGGCTATGATGCCCCATCCCGAACGAACCATTTTCCCTTGGCAAAATGCATATTATCCTTTCGAATATCGTAAGCATGATGTTACACCCTGGATGGAAGCATTTGTAAATGCACGAAAATGGCTTAAAGCAAAAAAGGAAGGGGAATAAGGGTTTGTTGAAATTAATCGAAATTAATGAGATCATATATTTTTGAATATAAGATGAAAGTCCGCGACTACGAATGCGATGCTCAAGGGTATGTTAACAATGCCAATTATCAGCATTATTTTGAAGTTGCGCGGCATGAATTTATGGGGAAACACGGGCTCAATTTTTATGATTTGACAAAAAATGGGATAGATGCAGTGGTTTCTCATGTTGAAATTCGATATAAATCGCCTTTGTTCGGGATGGATGAATTTTCCTGCGCACTTAATATAAAGAAGGAAGGACTCAAATATATTTTTTATCAGGATATTATCCGGTTGCACGATAAGAAATTGTGTGCGAGAGGAAAAGTAGAAGTGGTGTGTCTCATTGACGGTAAATTGTCTCAACCCTGTATTTTCGATGAGGCTTTTAAGGAATATCTGTAGTAGTGATAATTTTCTTTTTTAAAGTAAATATCAATTGATGGCTCTTACTGAAAAATCCATTTATCAGATTGCTCTTACCCAAATAAAGGGGGTAGGGGTCGCGCATGCACGTAATCTGATGCAGGCAGTTGGGGATGAGGAAGCTATCTTTAGAGAGAGTAAGCAAAAGCTGGAATTGGTACCGCGGATTTCAAAACGATTGGTCAATGAAATTCATAACCCGGAAGTTATGAAACGTGCCAAAGAGGAACTGGAATTTGTGGATAAGAATCGCATCAATTTACTCTTTTTTACTTCTGACGAGTATCCCAAACGACTAACTAATTGCGTTGATGCTCCTATACTTCTTTATGCCAAAGGCAATGTCGATTTCAATCGCGAAAAGGTGGTAAGCATTGTTGGAACACGTCATGCCACCAGATATGGATTGGATTTTTGTCGCAAATTTGTAAAAGAACTTTCGGAATTGTTTCCGGATGTATTAATCGTAAGCGGATTGGCTTATGGTATTGACGTTTGTGCACATCGGGCAGCATTACAAAACCAATTGTCTACTGTTGGTGTATTGGGGCACGGATTAGACAGAATTTATCCTGCTGTGCATCGGAAAACGGCTGTAGATATGCTTGAAAGCGGCGCTTTGTTGACAGAATTTCCTTCCGGTACCGAACCGGATAGATTCAATTTTGTCAGGCGAAACCGTATTGTTGCCGGAATGGCTGATGCTGTGGTTATAATCGAATCGGCAGACAAAGGTGGATCGCTTATCACGGCCGATATCGCCAATTCGTATTACCGTGAGGTCTTTGCTGTTCCGGGTCGTACAACCGACAGCATGTCAGTTGGGTGTAACAACCTGATTTCCTCCAATAAAGCTGTTCTTTTACAACGTACTGCCGATTTTATTGAGCAATTGGGCTGGAACACTTCTTCGCAACCTGTTAAACCCAAGCAAAAAGAATTGTTTGTGAACCTTAGCGAAGAGGAAGAAAAAGTTTTGGCTGCTTTGAATAATACGGAATCTTTACATGTAAATTCACTCGCTATTGAGCTCAATATTCCTGTTGCAGAGTTGTTTTTTACCTTATTGGAGCTCGAAATGAAAAATGTGGTGAAAGCCTTGCCGGGCGGAATTTATAAATTGGCATAAGAAATTCGATTATTTTTATAACTTTGAACATTTAAACCCCGACGTAAAGATATTAATAAAAATTATATTCCCTATGGGAGATAAAATTCCCGAAGATTTAGGGGAAATCAAAATAGACAACCAAAATTAATTAGAATACTAATTCATCAAATCAATAAACATGGCAGAAGAAAAAGACATCAACAATGAAAAACTAAAGGCGCTTCGCGCTGCGATGGATAAGATCGAAAAAACGTATGGTAAGGGATCGATCATGAAAATGGGTGACGGAAAGGTAGAAGAAGTTGCCGTTATTTCTTCGGGCTCAATCGGATTAAATGTTGCGCTGGGTGTAGGAGGCTATCCTCGTGGTCGCGTCATCGAAATATTTGGTCCTGAGTCTTCAGGGAAAACTACATTGGCCATTCATGCTATTGCCGAAGCTCAAAAAGCGGGAGGAGTTGCCGCTTTTATTGATGCCGAACATGCTTTTGATCGTTTTTATGCTGAGCAGTTGGGTGTGGATATCGAAAATTTGCTTATTTCACAACCCGATAGTGGCGAGCAAGCTTTGGAAATTGCCGAGCAACTTATCCGATCTTCGGCTGTAGATATTGTGGTCATCGATTCAGTGGCTGCTCTTACGCCGAGAGCAGAACTTGAGGGGGATATGGGTGACTCAAAAATGGGATTACAGGCACGATTGATGTCGCAAGCTTTACGAAAACTTACAGCGGCTATCAGTAAAACGAACACAACGTGTATATTTATTAATCAACTTCGTGAGAAAATTGGTGTTATGTTTGGCAATCCGGAAACCACTACCGGTGGTAATGCATTGAAGTTTTATGCTTCGGTGCGGCTCGATATCCGCCGTATTGGAGCATTGAAAGACGGCGATGAGATCTCCGGCAGCCAAACACGCGTGAAGGTGGTGAAAAACAAGGTCGCTCCTCCTTTTCGAAAAGCCGAATTCGATATTATCTACGGCGAGGGCATTTCACGTGAAGGGGAAATCGTCGACCTCGGCTCGGACTTGGGGATCATAAAAAAAAGCGGTTCGTGGTACAGCTACAACGATACTAAACTCGGACAAGGTAGGGATGCCGCTAAAAATATGATAAAAGATAATCCCGAATTAGGGGAGGAGTTGGAAAAGCTGATTTTTCAAGCATTGAAAACCAAGAAATAAATGACAAACGAGATTCAAAAATACCGAATCTCGTTTTTTTATTTCTTTATATAGCAAGATGCATTTCTTTTTTATTCGCTTTTTTGAATCCTGCAATATTTAATTATTTATTTTATTTTGATTTGATTATGAAAGATTATCGGCATCTCTCTCCATCTGAAATTGATACCTTGAAAAAAAACGGTTGTACTCACCACGATTGGTCTCTTGTTTGGGTCAAAGAGAATTTTAAGCCTGATTATATTCGCGACACTGTATTTTCAGGGGAAATTAAGTTAGGCGTTTTGGAAAATGTTTTTTTTCTGGAAGGCGGTATAAAAAAACACGCTTGCATAAACCGTGCGGTAATCCACCATTGCGAAATCGGAGACAATGTGGTCATCGAGAATGTTCAGAATTATATTGCCAACTATTGCATTGGCGATAATTGTTTTATTCAAAATGTGGATGTTATTTTGGTAGAAGGGAGAACAACATTTGGAAATGGGTTGAAAGTAAACGTGTTAAATGAAACGGGAGGGAGAGAAGTTCATATTACCGATAAATTATCGGCACATTTTGCCTACATTTATTCCTTATATCGTCATCGTCCGAAACTTATCGACCGGATGAAAGGTATTATCGATTTTTACAGTGAGAAACATGCGTCGGATAGGGGAACAATTGGCAACAATTGCGTGATCGTAAATGTGGGATATATTAAAAATGTGAGGATTGGTGCGTTTTGTAAAATAACCGGGACTATGAAATTGAAAAACGGGAGTATCAATAGTAATAAAGAGGCACCTGTTCACATTGGGAGGAATGTGATAGCACGTGACTTCATCGTATCTTCGGGCTCGCGGGTAGATGGGGGAACGATTATCGAACGCTGTTTTATTGGTCAAGCCTGTCATTTGGATCATGGTTATTCGGCTTCCGATTCGCTGTTTTTTAGCAATTGCCAGGGTGAGAATGGCGAAGCATGTGCTGTGTTTGCCGGTCCTTATACCGTAACGCATCATAAATCAACCTTGCTTATTGCGGGGATGTTTTCATTTATGAATGCAGGATCGGGCTCTAATCAGAGTAATCATATGTATAAACTGGGGCCGATCCACCAAGGTATTGTGGAACGGGGAGCCAAGACTACCAGTGATTCTTATGTGTTGTGGCCCGCTAAAGTAGGTCCCTTTTCGCTCATCCTGGGAAGACATTATAAACATTCCGATACCTCAAACCTGCCCTTTTCGTATTTAATTGAAAAAGACAATACCACATATGTGGCACCTGCGGTCAACCTGCGGAGTGTAGGTACGATACGCGATGCCAAAAAATGGCCGGAACGCGATAGAAGAACAGATCCTCATCGGCTCGATTTTATTAATTTCAATCTGTTGAGTCCTTATACGATTCAAAAAGTGTTTGAAGGAATCAGAATATTGAAACATCTTCAACATACTTCGGGCGAAGCATCGGAAATTTTCACTTACCAGAGTTGTATCATTACCAAATCGGCTCTCAAAAGAGGATTGGAATTATACTATATTGTTGTGCATAAGTTCTTGGGAAATTCGCTAATAAAAAGGTTAGAGAAAACACCTTTTAAAAGCAATGAAGAAATAAGGAACCAACTGAAACCCACTACCGATATCGGATTGGGTGAGTGGATCGATCTTTCGGGATTGATTGCTCCCAAATCTGAAATCGATCTTTTGCTTAATCGGATTGAAAATGAAGAAATAACCACTTTGGAAGAAATAAACAATGAGTTTAAGCGACTTCATGAAAATTATTACGAGTATGAATGGACCTGGGCATGGGAGAAAATCCGGGAATTTTATGAGGTTACGGAGGAAACCATCACAGCTCAGAATGTTATCCGCATTGTTGAAAAATGGAAAGAAAGCGTGATTAAACTGGATGAGATGATATATGACGATGCAAAAAAAGAATTTTCATTATCATTTAAAACAGGTTTTGGTGCCGATGGAGATATTCAGGAACAGGAACTGGATTTTGAATATGTGCGGGGTGTGTTTGATAAAAACCCTTTCGTGATGGCTACCTTACAACATATTGAAGAAAAAAGAGCATTGGGAAATGAACTTATTGATAGAATAAAAAGCATAAAATAAACAAGCTGTACTCATGAGTAAGAAATATTTTGTATTTTTGTTTCCTCTCTTCAAATGAAATGAAACCAATTTTCTTACATATCTTTTATGTATATTGTTGTTGATCATTTTTCGGCTTTTCAACAATGCTGTTTGATATTCCGTTAATTCCAAAACACAACAAATTGATTTATTCGTCTAAAAAATTTTTCAATGAACAAAAATATACAAAAACTTATTTATGAGTTTCAGCCTCAAGCTGTCCATATTCCTGTAGAGAAATGCAGACTTGAGGAGACTGTGGATTTACTCTTCAACGCCATGTTTCCCGTGTGTGCCGAACCTGATGTAAACCACATTCGCAAAATGCTGGAAAAAGCGGCAAATGCACTTTTAAAAAATATTGCCAACCTTAAGGATCATAACTTTGCAGAAAGTGCTACAGTAAATTTTTTTGAGAAGTTTCCGCAACTGCGTGATCGTTTATATGAAGATGCTCATTGTTATTTGCAAAACGATCCGGCGGCAAGAAGCCTGGAAGAGGTTATTCTTGCTTATCCCGGTTTCTTTGCCTTGAGTGTGCATCGAATGGCTCACGAGCTTCATGTATTGGACGTACCGTTGATTCCCCGTTTATTCTCGGAATATGCTCATGCCAAAGTCGGGATCGATATTCATCCCGGTGCTAAAATCGGGAAAAATCTTTTTATGGATCATGGAACCGGAATCGTTATCGGAGAAACAACCGAAATCGGAGATAACGTAAAAATATATCAAGGTGTGACATTGGGTGCTTTATATCTGGAGAAAAAACTTTCCGGAGTGAAACGCCATCCTACTGTAGAAGATAACGTGGTTATATATTCCAATGCTACTATTTTGGGTGGTGAAACAGTTATCGGTCATGATTCGACTATCGGAGGGGGGGCATGGGTGACCCAGAGTGTTATTCCATATTCGTTGGTTTATAATGCTGTCGATGTAAAAGTTAAAACGGTAAAAAACTTTGTGCCACCCAACGATTTCGTTATATAAATAGAAATAAAGAGTTAATTTAGAATATTTATAAAGGATGGATATGAAACATAATTCGATTTTGGAAGTTATTGGTAATACACCGCATATTCGGTTAAGTAGGCTTTTCACTGAACAAGAGGTTTGGCTGAAGCTGGAAAGGCAGAATCCCGGAGGCAGTCTTAAAGATCGAATAGCACTTGCAATGATCGAAGATGCCGAAAAAGAGGGGATATTGAAAGCGGGAGCAACCATTATTGAACCCACTTCGGGAAATACAGGAGTAGGACTTTCTCTCGTTGGTGCATTAAAAGGATATAAAGTAATGATAGTGATGCCGGAATCGATGTCGGTTGAACGAAGAAAATTGATTGCCCTCTATGGTTCTGAATTAGTACTAACACCGCGCGAAAAGGGAATGTCGGGCGCTATTGAAAAAGCAGAGGAGTTACAGCAAACCATTCCCAATTCATGGATACCGCAACAGTTCAAAAATCCGTCCAATCCTGCTATTCATGCTGCAACTACAGCACAGGAAATACTAAACGATTTTGAGGAAGGATTGGATTATCTGATTACAGGGATCGGCACAGGCGGACATATAACGGGGGTGGGAAAAGAATTGAAAAAGAATTTTTCCTCACTTCAAGTTATTGGTGTGGAGCCAATTGATTCGGCCGTTATTTCCGGCGGCAAGGCAGGCCCTCATGCAATACAGGGGATTGGCGCGGGCTTTATACCGGATACGTTGGATTTGACGGTATTGGATGGCGTTATACGAATTACCAAAGAGGAGGCTTTTGAATATGCACGGCGATTGGCTCGTCAAGAAGGCATCTTGGGCGGTATTTCAACCGGTGCATCATTGGCAGCTATAGCCAAAAAAATTCCGGAACTTGAAGGAAAAAAACGTATTCTCACCTTTAATTACGATACAGGAGAACGATACCTTTCGGTTGAGGGATTGTTTTAATTTATTAAATGGGGCTAAAAAATAGTAAGGTCCCATTTTTTTATTTTTTGGTTTACGGGGATAGGTTATATTTGCATTTTTAGCTAAGTAAAGTAAAAAGCAATGGTGAAGAAGCAATTTATTTTAGGGTTTATTTTGCTCATATCGTTAATAAGCAATGCTCAGAATCCTCTCTGGATGAGATATCCGACCATTTCTCCCGATGGATCGCAAGTGGCGTTTTCCTATAAAAGTGATATTTATAAAGTCTCGATAAACGGCGGGAAAGCTGTACGTTTGACAACTCACGAGGCTTTTGACAGTAATCCGATATGGTCTCCCGGGGGTGATCAAATAGCGTTTATTAGCGACCGTAAAGGAGCTAAAGATATTTATGTGATGTCATCCGAAGGGGGTGCAGCCAAGAGGCTGACAACGCATTCTGCTACTGAAAATTTGTGGGCATTTACTCCCGACCGAAAATTTATCGTTTTTTCGGCATCTTATCAAGATCCGGTAAAAAGTGCTTTATTTCCCGGTTCAAGGTTTTCTGAAATATATAAAATTTCCATAGATGGAGGTCGAGCTGAAATGATCGCGGCTTTCCCTGCCGATAAAATTAATTTCAATAAATCCGGTAAAAAATTTTTATATCAAGATGTAAAAGGTTTTGAAAACCCGTGGAGAAAACATCACACTTCATCGGTTACACGTGATATTTTGGAATATGATATAAAAAACGGTACATACAAAAAACTCATTGACCGGGAGGGTGAAGATACTGATCCGGTTTATAGCCCGGATGGAAAAGCGTTGTACTTTTTAAGTGAGCGCAGCGGTACATTTAATGTGTATACTGCTCCATTAGATTATCCTTCTGATGTGAAACAATTGACAAACTTTCAAACCCATCCGGTTCGATTTCTTTCTGTGGCAAACAACGGAACACTTTGTTTTGGCTATGATGGAGAAATTTATACGTTGAAGCAAGGTTCTTCGAATCCGGAAAAATTGAATATTTCCATTTCGACTGATGTCGAGGATGAGCAAATCCAAAAAATGAGTTTCACTTCAGGGGCTACTTCTGCTTCCAATTCACCCGATGGCAAACAAGTCGCATTTACTGTTCGAGGCGACGTCTTTGTTACTTCATCCGATTACAATACTACCAAACAGATAACGAATACAACAGCAGAGGAAGCTGACGTGGATTTAGGTGCCGATAATCGGTCAATGGTTTATTCGAGTTATCGAGAGGGTTACTGGAATGTGTATCTTACCAAGATTTCACGAAAGGAAGAGCCGAATTTTTCGAATGCAACACTTATTGTCGAAGAAGCGCTTATCAAAAATGATAAATCGGAAAAGCAGCATCCCAAATTTTCTCCCGATGGTAAAGAAGTTGCCTTTGTCCAAGATAGAAAAAAATTAGTGGTGTATAATTTGGCTGAAAAGAAACTAAGACAAATAACAGATGGCTCTTATCAGCATGAAACGGACGGGAGCATGAATTATGAATGGTCGCCCGACGGCAAATGGTTTGTGCTTGAATATGTGTCCAACGGACATGCTCCATATACCAACATCGGTATTGTAAGTGCAAAAACAGGAGGCGAGATTTTCGATTTGACCAAAAGCGGGTATACCAATCGAAATCCGCGGTGGGTAATGAATGGTAACGCTATTCTCTATTCATCCGAACGATACGGGATGCGCAATCATGCGTCGTGGGGATCGTTGGAAGATGTGATGATTGCTTTTGTCAATCGTGAGGCTTTTGACAAATATAAAATGAGCAAGGAGGAGTTTGAACTTTTTACCGATGCCGAAAAAGAAGCCAAAAAAGCCGAAGAAGACAAAAATAAAGATAAAAAGAAGATCGATGAAACACCTAAAGATATTGTGATGGAATTTGAAAACATGGATCAGCGCATTGTGCGATTGACACCCAATTCCTCACGTTTAGGCAGCTTCATTATCAATAAAGAGGGATCGAAACTCTATTACTTGTCGGCCGTTGAAGACGACTATGATTTGTGGGTGCACGATTTGCGTGAACACGCTACTAAACTTTTAAGCAAACTCAAAGGGGGGAACTCGGCCTTGAGCATGGATAAAGAACAAAAAACACTCTTTATTCTGGGGAATAAGAAAATGCAGAAAATGGAGGTTTCAACAGAGAAGTTGGCTTCCATCGATTACAGGGCAGAGATGAAAATTGATTTGGCTCAAGAGCGTCAATTCATGTTTGATTATGTATGCAGAGAAGAAAAAGAACGTTTTTACGAAGTAAACATGCATGGTGTCGATTGGGAACATTTGACAAACCATTATCGTAAATTTCTTTCTTATATCAACAACAATTACGATTTCTCCGAAATGTTGTCCGAGATGTTGGGCGAACTCAATGTGTCTCATACGGGATCGGGTTATCGTTCACCAAGTAATAATGAAAAAACGTCAAATCTTGGACTTTTTGTTAGCGCAAATGGAAACAAAAATGGATTGAAAATTGAAGAGATCTTGATTAACGGCCCTTTCGATAATTTTCAATCTAAAGCAAAGGTTGGCGATATTATCGAAAAAATTGACGGTCAGGAAATTTTGCCTCAGGATGATTATTTTCCACTGTTGGAGGGAAAAGCAGGTAAAAACGTACTGATTTCGCTTTATTCTCCGACTTCGGGCAAACGATGGGATGAGGTGATCAAGCCGATCAGTGCAGGTGCATTGGATGATTTACTCTACAAACGTTGGGTAAAACAACGTGCTGATGATGTAGAACGCCTCTCCAATGGACGGTTGGGTTACGTTCATGTTCCATCGATGGGTGACGAAAGTTTCAGAAAAATGTATTCGGATGCGCTGGGGAAATATTACAAAAAAGAAGGAATTGTGATAGATATCCGATATAATGGAGGAGGGCGATTACATGAAGACTTGGAAGTATTTTTCAGTGGAAAAAAATATCTCGATCAGGTAGTTCGTGGCAAAGAATATTGCGAAATGCCGAGTCGACGTTGGAATAAGCCATCGATCATGCTCATTACTGAAGCCGACTATTCGAATGCGCATGGCACGCCTTGGGTGTATAAAAACCAAAAAATCGGTAAATTAGTGGGTATGCCTGTAGCCGGTACAATGACAAGCGTTAATTGGGTTACACTGCAAGATCCTACGGTCTATTTCGGAATTCCGGTTGTTGGCTATCGCACAGCCGAAGGAACATATTTGGAAAACAGTCAGCTGGAGCCCGATGTGAAAGTTCAACTAGATCTGAATAAAGCCATTAACGGTGAAGATACGCAATTGGAAGCTGCTGTAAATGAACTGTTGAAAGTTTTGTAACTATTAATCGGTTGACATTTCCTTTAATACTGCGACGGCAGTTTCAACGGTTTCCACGTTGCGGATGACAGCCGAGCGTTTTTTGTTTACTTCCCGCAATTGACAATCGCGAGGATGGATCTGGATGTAGTTGAGCAGCTTGTCGAATGCTTTCGATTGATAATACGGCGACTGGGGATCTGAAATGAGAAACAATGTCATTTGATGGTTTTTAAGAACAATTTTTTCTATGCCCAATGCTTTTGCCACTCGGCGCAGTCGTACAATCTGAATCAGTTCAAGTCCCTCTGTTGGAATTTTTCCGAAGCGATCTTCAAGTTGTTTTATAAAGTTCGAAATTTCATCCTCGGTTTCTATGCTATCCAGTTCACGATAAATGCTAACCCGTTCAGCATCATTCGGAATATAGGATTCAGGGAACATTAGTCCAAGATCACTTTCTACGGTTACATCGGTCACAAAATCTTCTTCTAACACCTTTTCTCGTTGTTGTTCCTCATACAAATCCGAGAATTCTTCTCTTTTTAATTCTTCTATGGCTTCGGCAAGAATTTTTTGATAGGTTTCATAACCGAGTTCGGCGATAAATCCACTTTGCTCGGCACCCAGCAGATTACCTGCTCCACGGATATCCAAATCCTGCAAGGCAATATGAATTCCACTTCCAAGTTCTGAAAAATTTTCGATGGCTTGTATGCGTCGGCGTGCATCGGCAGAAAGCATGTTTAAGGGCGGAGTCAGTAAATAACAAAAAGCTTTTCGATTGCTTCGTCCAACTCGTCCACGTAGTTGATGCAGATCGCTTAATCCGAAATCCTGAGCATTGATAATGATGATTGTATTGACATTGGGCATATCGATACCCGATTCAATAATAGTAGTCGCAAGGAGCACATCATATTCTTGATCGATAAAATCGGAAACGATTTTTTCGAGTTTTTTCGGATCCATTTGTCCGTGACCGACCGCAATGCGGATATCGGGGATTTCTTTTTTTATCCGTGCTTCCAATTCATAAAGAAATTGGATGCGGTTGCTTACGATGAAAACCTGTCCGTTTCGGCTGATTTCAAAATTGATGGCTTCTTTGATAAGTTCCATATCGAAGGTGTGCACTTCGGTTTGCACCGGATAACGATTGGGAGGCGGTGTATTAATGATGGACAGATCGCGAGAACCCATCAGAGAAAACTGCAATGTCCGAGGAATGGGAGTGGCCGTCATGGTAAGCGTATCGACGTTAACTTTCATTTGTCGAAGTTTCTCTTTAGTGGAAACGCCGAATTTTTGTTCTTCGTCGATAATCAGTAATCCCAAATCATGAAATTTTACGTCTTTGCCAACCAAACGATGTGTACCGATAATAATATCGATATTTCCTTCTTTCAGTTCTTTCAAAATAGTTTTTTGTTCTTTCGGCGACCGGGCGCGACTCAGGTAATCAACGTTGACAGGGAAGTTTGACAAACGATCGCGGAAAGTATGGTAATGCTGGGTCGCCAATGTTGTGGTAGGCACGAGCACTGCTGTTTGTTTGCCGTCGATGGCAGCTTTAAATGCGGCTCTAATGGCAATTTCCGTTTTTCCGAAACCAACATCGCCACAAATTAACCTGTCCATCGGGCGTTCGTTTTCCATATCGTTTTTTACGTCTTGTGTTGCTTTCAGCTGATCGGGAGTATCTTCATACATAAAGGAGGCTTCGAGTTCGTTTTGCAGATACGTATCTTTTGTAAAAGCATACCCTTTTTCGTGCTGGCGTTGTGCATAGAGTTTAATCAGATCGCGAGCAATATCCTTGATTTTTGATTTTGTGCGTTCTTTTACCCTTTCCCATGCGCCCGAACCCAGTTTGTTGAGCTGAGGAGGTTCGCCTTCTTTACCTTTATATTTCGATATTTTATGAAGGGAATGAATGGATACGAATACTGCATCGTTGTTTTGATAGGTAAGTTTGATTACTTCCTGCACCTGGTTGCCGATGCGCAAACGTACCAGACCGGCAAATTTACCGATTCCGTGATCCATGTGTACAACATAGTCTCCGGGTTGAAGTTGATTCAACTCCTTTAGGGTAAGCGCGATTTTTCCGGAACGGGCTTTGTCGGATTTCAGATTGTATTTATGAAACCGATCGAAAATTTGATGATCGGTGAAGCAGCATATTTTTAAGGTTTCATCCGAAAACCCTGCATGCAGGGTTTTGTTGACCGGTGTAAACGGGATATTGTCGTTTCGATCTTCAAAGATATCCCGGAGTCTTTTTTGTTGCTTTTCGCTGTCACTTAGTATATAAATTGTATATCCCTCATCCAGAAAATGATGCATCGATTCACTCAACAATTCGAAATTTTTATGATAAAGCGGTTGAGGAGAGGTGTGAAAATCTAAAGCAGCATCAGGTATATCCGACATGTTTGCATCAAAGCGGATATGTTTAAAAGATTTTATTGCCGATAGAAATTCGTCTTTCGAAATAAGATCGGCTTTAACAAATTCAACATCCTGTGGATGAATATGTAGCTCATCTTCATTGATGGCAGAAACGCGACTTGTTATCCATTGAATATCTTCTATTCCAATAATTGTTTCCGAAGGAAGTAAGTCGAAAAGCGTGGCATTTTTCGATTGAGAAAGGCCCAATTCGGGCACAATAGATATATCGGTCAACTTTTCTTTCGAAAGTTGAGTTTCTACATCAAAACTTCGAATGGTCTCGACCTCATCGCCAAAAAAATCGATCCGATACGGGTATTCACTCGAAAAAGAAAAAACATCTAAAATACTTCCTCGCACAGCATATTGCCCCGGTTCATAGACGTAATCTACATGTTGAAACCGGTAAGAATCCAACACTTGCGAAACGAATGAACTGTCTACTTTTTCTCCGGTGGACAATTGCAGGGTATTTTTTTGGAGCGTGTCTCTCGAAACTGTTTTTTCTGCTAATGCATCGGGATAACTTACGATAATGAAGGGGGATTTTTTGCTCTGTATGCGATTTAAAGTTTCGGTACGCAAAATCTCATTTGCCGGATCGATTTGTCCGTATTTTGCTGCACGTTTGTATGCCGAAGGAAAAAATAGCACCTCTTTTGAACCGATGATTTGTGTCAGATCGTGATAAAAATAACCGGCTGTTTCTGCGTCGTTCAGAATATAAAGATACGTTTGAGGAAATTTATGAAACATGCCGGCAGCAAAAATGGCGCACGATGATCCCTGCAGCTGTCTTACCGATAAAACCTGTACTTTTTTAAGTAAGTCGGCTGAAGCCGCTATATTGGGATGTTTTTCGAAGATCTGTAGAAGTTGAGAAATATCCAAAATCGTGAACAATCAAATTCAGAATACAAAGATAATCTTTTTTGATATATTTTCATTATTAGCATATGATTAACCTTTTCTATTGATAAGAAATTCATATCTTTGCACGTTTCGAGATCAGAATATTTTATTTATGCAAATGGATATAAAGCACACTCCCGATTATATTTTTGAGGTTAGCTGGGAAGTATGTAACAAGGTGGGGGGTATTTATACGGTATTATCCACACGGGCAAATTCACTTCATAAACTTTACAAGGATCATATCATTTTTATCGGACCGGATTTATGGGTAGAAAAAGAGAGCCCATGGTTTACGGAGGATCCCGATCTTTTTTCGGAGTGGAAGGATTATGCATACCGGAATCAGCAGTTGCAAATCAGGATTGGCAGATGGAGTGTACCGGGCAATCCGATTGTTTTTTTGATAAAATTCGAGAAGTTCTTTGAAATTAAAGACAATATCTATGCTCAAATGTGGACTGATTTTGGTGTAGATTCCCTTTTTGGATATGGCGATTATCATGAAGCCTGTATGTTTGCTTACGCGAGTGGGGTGGTGATCGAGAGTTTTTATCGCTATTATAAATTGGAAGCGCTGAATGTAATAGCTCACTTCAACGAATGGATGACCGGAATGGGGGCTCTATATATTAAAAAAAATATTCCCAAAGTGGCTACTGTGTTTACGACACATGCCACTACTGTAGGACGTTCCATCGCAGGGAACAATTTACCTCTTTATAATCATTTAAAACAATATAACGGTGACCAAATGGCACGTCAGTTGAATGTTGTAGCTAAACATTCCGTAGAGAAGAGAACAGCTCAGAATGTAGATTGTTTCACAACGGTGAGCGATATCACTGCACAGGAATGTACCCAATTTTTACAACGTCAGCCCGATGTGGTTACTCCCAATGGATTTGAAAAAGATTTTATTCCCAAAGGGATTGCATATAAGCGCTCACGAAAAAAAGCCCGTCAGATTTTATTGAATGTCGCCGAAAAAGTATTAGTACATGAGGTTCAAAGGGATGCGTTGTTGATAGCAATAAGCGGACGTTATGAATATCGAAATAAAGGGATTGATGTATTTATCGATGCAATGAATATTTTGCGTAAAACGCCTCAGCTTGCTAAAGATGTAATTGCTTTTATTATGGTGCCGGCCTGGATTAAAGGGCCGCGTGCAGATTTGGTGGAAAGGCTAAATGATCGTGTTCTTTCCCCATCTACATCTTCAATGTGCCCTTTTGTTACTCATGAATTGGTTGAGCCTGATCATGATTTAATTATGAATCAATTGCGACATTTGGGATTTTGCAATTCAGAAAATGATCGGCTTAAAGTAATTTTTGTTCCTTCTTATCTTAACGGGAACGATGGTGTATTCAACGTTTCTTATTATGATTTACTTGTCGGAATGGATCTTACTGTCTTTCCCTCCTATTACGAACCGTGGGGTTATACGCCACATGAGAGCGTTGCTTTTTCGGTTCCAACCATTACTACAACCTTATCCGGTTTTGGTTCATGGGCAAAAAAAATGGGAGATAAAGAGGGGATTAATGATGGAGTCCAAGTCATACACCGCGATGATTACAACACTAATGAAGTTTCGAAAGAAATTGCAGATGTTGTTTTTGATTTTTCATTGAAAAGTCCGGAGCAAATTGCCATTTTGCAAAAGTGTGCTTTAGCTGTTGCCGATATCAGCGACTGGAACCATTTTATTGTGTATTATCAGGAAGCATATTTCAATGCTTTGCATAACTCTTTTGTTCGATTATCAAAACCTCATAAATTACAGAATGAATAAAATTTTATTATCTTTGTTTGGCTATAAAAAAGAATTAAAATGGTATTTTAATCGTTCTTTTTAAATAAATTAAAATATTAAAAAATGATTATCAGATCAAGTTATTCAAATGCGCCTGTTTGGCGAGATATCCAGGTACGTGCCATTTTGCCTATGCAGTTGCAGTTCTTGAATGAAATGGCTCATAATTTATGGTGGGTATGGAATGGAAAAGCAAAAAATATTTTCAAAAAAATAGATCCTGAAGGATGGGATAAAAGTCAACAAAATCCGGTTGTTCTTTTACAGAATCTAACGACGGAAAGAATAGGGGAGATTCTAAATGATCCGGATTTTCTTCAGGAAGCAAACGAGGCTTATCGCGTATTTAAGGATTACATGAGTAAGCCATACGATACTACCCGCCCGAGTGTTGCCTATTTCAGTATGGAATATGGCTTGACAAATGTACTTAAAACCTATTCCGGAGGTTTGGGAATATTGGCAGGCGATTATCTGAAAGAAGCCAGCGACAGCAGCGTGGATATTACGGGAGTGGGATTTCTTTACCGATTCGGTTATTTTTCGCAAAGCCTATCGATAGATGGACAACAGATTGCTAATTTCGAAGCCCAAAATTTCGGAAATCTTCCCATTTCTCAGGTCATGGACGAAACAAACAATCCATTGATTCTTGAAGTACCATTCCACGATAAGATTGTGTATTGTAATGTTTGGAAAGTAGCCATAGGGCGCATCAATCTCTATCTTATGGATACCGATATCGACTTAAATGACGAATTCTATCGGTCAATTACGTATCAGCTTTATGGTGGGGATTGGGAAAACCGGATGAAACAGGAATATCTGTTGGGTGTTGGCGGTATATTGTTGCTGAAGAGATTAGGGATAAAAAAAGAGGTGTATCATTTAAATGAAGGTCATGCGGCTCTTATTAATGCACAACGGTTGTGCGATTTTGTAAAAGACGAAAAACTTTCGTTCAATGAGGCATTGGAAATGGTTCGTGCTTCATCGCTGTATACCGTTCATACTCCTGTGCCTGCCGGACACGATTATTTTGATGAACCGCTTATTGCTAAATATATGGGTAAGCTGGTAGAGGAAATTGGCATTCCATGGCAACAATTTATGGATTTGGGTCGTGAAAACCCCGGGAGTCACGAAAAATTCTCCATGAGCGTATTCGCATTAAACACTACTCAAGAGTCAAACGGCGTGAGCGAATTGCACGAAAAAGTTTCCCGTGAAATGTTTCAGCCGGTATGGAAAGGATATTTTCCCGAAGAATTGCATGTAGGACATGTTACCAACGGCGTGCATTTGCCCACATGGTCCACCGCTTCAATGAAAGCATTTTATGAGAAACATTTTGATCCGACTTTTTATGACGATGAATCGAATCTGAATATTTGGGAAAAAATATATGATGTAAGCGACGATGAACTTTGGGAATTACGCATGCATCTGAAAAGAAAACTCATCGAGCATATTCGTACAGAGTTTCAACACGGCTGGTTGAAAAATCAGGCAACTCCATCCCGTATCGTATCTATTCTCGAACAACTTAATCCCAATGCATTATTGATAGGATTCGCAAGGCGCTTTGCCACTTATAAACGAGCTTATCTGCTTTTTACCGATTTGGACAGGTTGTCGAAGATTGTGAACGATCCGAAGCGTCCCGTTCAATTTATTTTTGCAGGGAAAGCTCATCCGGCCGATGGTGCGGGACAAGCGCTGATCAAGCATATTGTTGAAATATCGCGTCGACCCGAATTTTTGGGGAAGATTATTTTTCTCGAAAATTATGATATGCGATTGGCAAAACGACTCATCGCAGGTGTGGATTTGTGGTTGAATACCCCTATTCGTTTGCAGGAAGCTTCGGGTACTTCGGGACAGAAAGCCACCATAAATGGTGTACTCAACTTATCGGTAATGGATGGTTGGTGGTACGAGGGTTATAGAGAAGGTGCAGGATGGGCTGTTCCGGCAGAAAAAGTTTACGAAAATCAAACATTCCAAGACGAATTGGATGCTTTCACCATTTATTCCATGCTCGAAAATGAGATTATCCCCTTGTATTATTCCTATAACAGCAATGGGTATTCTCACGAGTGGGTTCAATATATTAAAAAATCCATTGCCCAAATTGCTCCGCGTTTCACCACCAAACGTATGTTGGATGAATATTACGACAAGTTTTATTTCAAGTTGGCTAATCGTTCTAAAGAATTACGTGTCAACGACTATGCGAAAGCAAAAGAAATTGTTGCATGGAAGGAAAATATGGCATCCAATTGGGATGAAATAGAGGTAGTAAAACTTGATTTTAATCCAAATCAATATTTGGATATCAGGGATAACAAAAATATTGTCTATGGAGAAGTGGTGATCGACAAGAAGAATATGATTGGCGATTTGGGAGTAGAATGTGTAATGGTTGATTTTGATCCTATTCGGAATAAAGCTGAGTTTATCGAAAAATATGAATTCGAATTAGTTAAAACCGAAGGTTCTCTTCTGTATTTTCAGACAAAGGAAGCATTGAATAATCCCGGTACACATCAATATGCGTTACGCATATTTCCAAAAAATCCCGACTTGCCTCATCGTATGGATTTTGCTTATGTCCGTTGGATTTAAGCGATACCTCTATTTGGAACCTTCATTAGTTTAGCGAATAGTCGAAGTAATGTAATATACACTCCGTAAATCAGTCGATTTTCGGAGTGTATATTTTTTAAATTGTGTACTTTTGCATAACCAATTATCTTTATATAGGTAGAAATTGAAAATCGAAAAATGGCTGAAAACGAAAACGAAAAAATCATTTATTCTCCCGCAGTTATTGAATTTGTAACGGTTTGTGTGGAGTTTTGTGCATTCCTCGAAAAAGATGAGGTAAAAAGTCGTAACGAATGGTTAGGTAAGATAATACGAATTTTGCCTTTACTGTATCTGAAAGCGACACTTCTTCCGGAAACGGTTCAACTCAATGATGAGCCATTGGAAACTTTTGTAAATGAAGAAGATTATGCGCGAATTGAAACAAAAGTGGTTTCCATTATGGGTGAAGACGATATTTATTTGGATGTTTTTGTAGAAGACATGAAATACAGTGATATGCCTGTGTCTGCCTCTATTTCAGAAGATATCGCCGATATTTATCAGGATATACGAAACTTTGTTTCTGTGTATCAATATCATCTTACGGCTCAGATGAATGATGCGCTCAGTCGCTGTGTGGAAAATTTTAGAACATATTGGGGACAAAAGTTGGTAAACGTCATGCGCTCTCTTCATGCGTTGTATTATTTCGATGATCATTTGTTTGAAAAAGAAAGCGGAGATGAAGATTTAAATTTGGATGGCTTGTGGGATTAACAATAACAAAAGAAGAAATAGCAAAACTTCCCAAGGAAACGTTTAACGGGAAAATCGAAGTGATTGACGATATCAATAAAGTACCTGATGCGGTAAATTATCTCCTCTCAAAACAAATACTCGGCTTCGATACCGAAACCAAACCTTCATTCAAACGTGGGCGGTTGCATAAAGTCGCTCTTTTGCAACTTTCGAGCGAAGACACGTGTTTTTTGTTTCGACTGAATCGTATCGGTTATCCCGATTTGTTGGATGAAATTATTTGCAATCCCGACATAAAAAAAATTGGTCTTTCGCTCAAAGACGATTTTGCTGCAATTCGTCGTCGCTCCGATAAAAAACCACAAAATTTTGTTGAACTGCAATCTTTTGTTGATGATTACGGTATCGAAGAGAATAGTCTACAAAAGATATATGCCATTCTTTTTGGAAAGAGAATAGCCAAAAGTCAGCGTGTATCCAATTGGGAAGCCAACGAGCTTAGCGAGGCTCAAAAATCGTATGCAGCACTCGATGCATGGGCATGTCTTCGCATTTACAATCATTTAATACAGGAAGGTCATAATGAAAAATAGGGGGGAAATTATACTGAAGCCCAAAAAAGATGAATCACTGTACCGCTTTCATCCTTGGATATTTTCGGGAGCCATAGCTTCTACATCCGAAGGGTTGCAAGAAGGTGAGGTGGTGAAAGTTTTAGCTGCTGACCGAACTTTTCTCGGTATAGGTCATTATCAGGAGGGAAGTATTTCAATACGTATTTTATCGTTTGAGGATGAACCCATCGATCGGAATTTTTATATCAAACGTCTTTCCGATGCTTACCATTTACGGCAAAAAGCAGGGTTGATTCGTCCCGATAATACCATTTATCGTTTGGTGCATGGCGAGGGCGACAATTTGCCCGGTCTTATTATCGATATTTATGACAAAACGGCTGTTATACAAGCACATTCGGTTGGTATGCATAAAGATCGTCTTCTGATTGTGGAAGCGTTGCAGGAAGTTGTTTCTTCGCAAACCGTAGTGCATATTTTTTATAAATCTGAAGCCACGTTATCATACACCGGCGATCCCGAATTTCAGAATGAATATCTTGTGGGAGGAGAAAATGTAAATCCGATTGCCGTTGAGAATGGATTAAAATTTCATATCGATTGGTTGCGAGGCCAAAAAACAGGTTTTTTCATCGATCAACGAGAAAACCGAAGATTGTTGGAAAACTATGCAAGAGACCGCCGTGTTCTCAACATGTTTTGTTATACGGGTGGTTTTTCGGCATATGCTTTGCGTGGCGGTGCACAACAAGTGGATTCGGTTGACAGTTCGGCTAAAGCTGTAATGTTGACAAATGAAAATATCAAATTGAATTTTGCCGATGATACTCGGCATGCTTCGTATTCGGAAGATGCTTTTAAGTTCTTGAAAAAAATAGAGAAGGATGCCTATGATCTTATCATTCTCGATCCCCCTGCATTTGCCAAACATCGTGGAGCAATAAAAAATGCATTACAGGGATACCGAAAGCTAAACCTTGCGGCATTCGAAAAAATTGCTCCGGGAGGTATAATTTTTACTTTTTCCTGTTCTCAAGCCATTAGCAGGGAACAATTTCGACTTGCCGTCTTTAGTGCAGCAGCACTATCACGCAGAAGTGTTCGTATTTTGCATCAACTTGACCAACCGGCCGATCACCCTGTTAATATGTATCATCCCGAAGGAGAATATTTAAAAGGATTGGTATTGTATGTGGTTTGATTGTTAAAATCGTTAGAAATATGCTTTTAAAGACTTCTTTGGTGTTAAACAAAATTAAATGTTGGGCTTTTATGGCGAGGAATGATGTTCTATAACATAAAAAGGGCTATATTTGCATCGTGTTTTTCATGGTATTAGATTTAAGGTTAACAATGAAGATTGGTTGTCGTGAGACAACCTTTTCTTTTTTATATCCTCTCCCTTTATAGTATCACTCCCTTTTCCCGATATTTGCAGACCGATCATTTTTGCAAATTATCATTATTTGTGCTACATTCTCATCCGATTTGTGCTATTTTTGTATAAAAAATAAATGCGATGGAATTTCGGACATACATTCCCATTTCAAAATCGGATATCGATATTCATCATTCTACAAAAATGATGCTTTTCGGTTCGTGCTTTTCTGAAAATATGGGAAGGATGTTGTCCGAAAATAAATTCGATGTAGATGTAAATCCATTTGGCATTTTATACAATCCTTTATCTATTTCTTCAGCGATGCAACGATTGTTGCAAAACCGCACTTTTTCTGAAACTGATCTTGTTTTTCGCGATGGATTGTATCACAGCTTCCTGCATCACGGGTCATTTTCTCATCCGGATAAGGATCGTTGTCTGGAAAGTATTCGCAGTCGTTTTTCAGCCGCTGCATCCCGTATAAGACAAACCGATGTTTTTTTGATTACTTTTGGCACAGCATATGTTTATCGATTGCGTGAAACGGGAGAGATCGTAGGAAATTGTCACAAATATCCGGCGGAGAGGTTTGATCGGTTTCGTTTAACGGTTGACGATATCGTTGGCGAATGGTCTGAACTTATTTCTTATTTATGCAAAATCAATTCCTCGGTGAGAATCTTATTTACGGTTAGCCCCATACGTCATTGGAATGATGGGGCGCATGAAAATCAAGTAAGCAAATCTATTTTGCATGTGGCAATCGACAAATTAATGGAGCTGTGTGGGGATAATCTGCATTATTTTCCTGCTTACGAAATTGTGATGGATGAGCTTCGCGATTATCGGTTTTATTCCGATGATATGTTTCATCCTTCCGAAATAACTATTCGTTATTTGTGGGAGCGCTTTAGAGAAACGTTTTTTTCGCCTGTAACCGAAAAAATCATATCCGAATGGCAACCCATCCATCGGGCACTCAACCATAAATCGTTGAATCCCGAAACCGAAGAATATCGCAATTTCCTTATGCAGACATTAGCAAAACTTGTGCAGTTCAAGGAAAAATATCCGTTTATATCTTGTGAAAAAGAGACAGAATCACTTTCAACTTTACTCAATCTCGTATAATTGGTGCTATGACTTATAAAATTTCGAAAATTGCATCCATTTTGGGTGTGAAAAATGTAAATTTAATCGAATCGGAAATCTCTACCTTATTGATCGATAGCAGAAGGCTTTCCGGTTCGCCGTCTCATACGTTATTTTTTGCATTGGAAACAAAAAACAACGACGGGCATGCGTTTATTAAGGAGCTTTATTCTGCAGGGGTACGCAATTTTGTTGTAAGTAAGCGTTTACCGGAATGGGAGAATCTTCCCGGAAGCAATTTTTTGCATGTAAAAAATACGTTGCGCGCTTTGCAAAAATTAGCCGCTTATCACCGAAGCCGATTCGATATTCCGGTCATCGGAATTACAGGGAGTAACGGGAAAACTATTGTAAAAGAATGGCTTTACCGACTTTTGCAAGACAATTTCAATATTGTTCGTTCTCCTCGGAGTTACAATTCGCAAGTCGGTGTTCCTTTATCGGTTTGGGAGCTCGATGATACCACTGAGCTCGGTATTTTTGAAGCGGGTATTTCCATGCCCGACGAGATGGGATATTTAGAACCGATTATTCGTCCCACAATCGGCATCCTGACAAAAATAGGGGAAGCCCATCAGGAGAATTTTACCTCTCTGCAGCAGAAATGTATGGAGAAAATGACATTGTTTGTTAATTGCAACGTGGTTATCTATGATGAAGATAACGATTTAATCAGTCGGTGTGCCGATATGATGTTGCTTTCGCAAAAAGCTTTTTCATGGTCGCGAAAACGTAGCGATGCACCATTGTATATCTCAAAAATTGAGATACACGAAAAAAAGACGACCATTCATTATTCTTTTCTTCGTTTTGAGCATTCGGTGGATATTCCTTTTATCGATGACGCTTCCATCGAAAATGCCATACACTGCCTTGCGGTATTGCTTTTTTTGGGTATTCATCCGGAAGAAATTTCCAAACGAATGATGATGTTGGAACCTGTGGCTATGCGTTTGGATGTGCGTCAAGGAAAAAACAATTGTATCATTATCAATGATACCTATAATTCGGATGTTAATTCGATCAAAATTGCACTCGACTTTCAAAATCAGCGCAAGATGGATCGTCCCATGAAAAAGACGGTGATTTTGTCTGATATTCTTCAAACAGGAATCATGCCGAAGTCGCTGTACAAAAGGGTTGCCGAAATGGTAGAACAGAGCGGTGTCGATAAATTGATCGGTATCGGACACGATATTTCGGACAATGCGAGCGCTTTCAAAATGGAAAAACAATTTTTCCCTTCGACAGAAGCATTTATTAAATCGGGAATTTGGAGAAACTTCGACAACGAACTTATTTTGGTAAAAGGTGCTCGTGAATATCATTTTGAGCAAATTACGGCTTTGATTGAAGAACGTATTCATGAAACGGTAATGGAAGTAGATTTGGATGCAGTAGTACACAATTTCAACTTTTATAAATCGAAGCTGTCTCCCGGTGTGAAAATGATATGTATGGTTAAGGCCAACGGCTATGGGGCAGGGGCTGTGGAGATAGCAAAAACGCTTCAGTATCATCGTTGCGATTATCTGGCAGTTGCTGTTACCGAAGAAGGATTAGCGCTACGTTCTTCAGGCATTTCGTTACCCATTATTATTTTAAATCCTGAAGTAAACGGTTTTGAAGAATTATTCTCGAATGATTTGGAACCGGAAGTTTACAATTTTAGAATACTTGAAGCTTTTATCAAAGAGGCAGAAAGTCGGGGAATTACCCATTACCCCATCCATATTAAGATTGATACCGGAATGCATCGATTGGGCTTCTTGCCGGAAGAGATTCCGCAATTGCTCGGAGTATTGCAATCGCAAAAGGGTTTGCATGTGAAGTCGGTATTCTCTCATTTGGCTGCGAGTGAAAGTTGGATTTTTGATGAGTTCACGAATAGTCAAGTGGAGACGTTAAAGCTAGCCTCCGAAGAAATTGAAAAAGGGTTGGGATATTCCGTTTATAAACATATTTTGAATTCGGCCGGAATAGAACGTTTTCCCGATGCTCAGTGGGATATGGTAAGGTTGGGCATTGGACTTTACGGGGTGAGTGCAAGCGGATTGAAGGGGTTGAGAAACGTATGTACGTTGAAAACCACTATTTTGCAGATTAAAAACATTCCGGGGCATGAAACCGTAGGATACGGCAGAAAAGAAGAGCTCAATTGCGATGCCCGCATTGCGACTATCCGCATCGGATATGCTGACGGCCTCGATCGGAAATTCGGCAACAGAAATGGCAAAGTACTTATTAACGGCAAGTTTGCCCCCATTGTGGGTAACGTTTGTATGGATCTTTGTATGATCGATGTCACCGAGATTGAAGCAAACGAAGGAGATACGGTTGTTGTGTTTGGTGAAACTCCATCGGTTATTGATCTGGCAGAAAGCATCGGCACAATACCTTATGAGATTCTCACTTCCGTATCTCCTCGCGTCAAACGTATTTATATAAAAGAATGAAACCGCTTTTTATTCTTTCGGCATCATGATAACTGTAGCTCGGTTGTTTTGCGATAGAAATTCTTTTACAAAGATTTTCACATCGCTTGGCGTGATACTTTCCAATATTTTCAAATAATTGCTATGATCATCTTCACCGTAGAAATAATAGTTGTCCAGGATGTTTAGCCAATAGTTGTTTTCTTTTATATTTTCGAAGTATTTTTTTCTCATGAATTCTTTCACCTTCGAGAAATCTGTTTCCCGAGGGCCATTGGCTGCTATCAATTTCAATTCGTCGAGAACAATAGCATTTAGCTTTTCCATTTTCACCGGGTCTGTATCATACATGATTTGCAGGAGGGATTGATTTTTAGGATACCTTGAAATTCCGCCACCGGCATAAACACCATATGTTCCTCCTTCATCCTCTCGGATTTTTTCGGTGTAAACAATATCGAGAATTTGTCCGAGCATACTCATCAACATTCGGTTTTTTTGCGTGAAATCGATAGTGCCCGTGATTCCATTAAATACCGACGCTTTAGGAAGTTGCATTTCGCGTTCAAATAAGTTGTTTACCAATCCTTTGCGGTAATTCATGGGAATCTTTTTAAATTCGGTTTTCGTTGGCGTTCCCGGAAGCGAAGCAAGGTATTGCTCAATTATCGGCTTCACTTTTTCTTCATCGATATTTCCCACAAAGGTAAAGGTGAAACTTCCCGGATTACTGAAACTTTGTTTGTACATTTTCATTATTTTCTCGTAATCGATCTTTGGCAAATCATCCACTTTTAATCTTTTTGTCATCGGATTGTTGCCATAGAGCGCATAGGTTACCGAATCGCTGAAAGCCACCATTGGGTCTGCTTCCTGGTTTTTCAGCTGCGTTTCCATACGTTGGATATAAGAAGCAAAAGCATCTTTATCGCTGCGTGGAGCAGTAAAGTACAGGTAAACCAGTTGTAACATCGTCTCGAAGTCTTTTATGGATGAAGAGCCATTCATGCTTTGCGTGGTGAGGCTGATGGATGGAGAAGCCGCTGCTCTTTTACCGGCCAAAACTTTACGAAGGTTTGTTACGCTGAAGTTGCCGACTCCCCCCAATGTCATTACTTGATTCATTACCTTGCTGTTGAGGGGATCTTCCTCGGCATAAATAGAGGTTCCCCCTTCACTGGTTGAAGTCATTAGTATTTCATCGTTTTTGAAATCGGTTGATTTCAACACTACTTTCATGCCGTTTCCCAACGTCCATAGGGTAGTGCCCAATATTTCGTTTTTTTCCGTTTTCCGAATTTTCCCCGGTTCAGGTCGATTAGGAACAAGCGGTTCATTAGAAATTTCTTCCTGATAAGGTCCGATTTTTTCTGCGTTTACTTCGTTAAAGAGGGCAACCAATTCGTCTTTTGTTGGATAGGCTATTCCCTCCTTCTCCGGACCGGAAACAGAGATGACCACATTCTTATCGCCAATCAATTGTGCAACAGTTTGGTTGATGATTTCCACAGAAATTTGCGACGCAATGGTTTGTATCATTTCGTATTCATATTCGATTCCCGGAATGGGTTCACTGTTAAGGAAATTTCCGAGATATTCACCCGTGTAGCTTGCATTGCGTTGCTTGTCGCGATTATTGTAGGCATTCTCATAACTTTTGAGCATATTTTCACGTGCTCGATCATATTCCGAAACGGTGAATCCGAAACGCTTCATGCGTTCTGTTTCGCGAATCATGGCAGCCAAGGCATCTTTGATTTTGTTTTCCGATGAATTTCCTACCACCGTCCATGCATCTTTGGTCTTCGCAATAAAGTAATTGTCGTCATAGGCATAGGCCGAAGTAAACGGTGCATCAGGCTTTTGGACAATTTCCTGAAGCCGTTCATTTATCATTTGAGAAACTACGTTGTTGATATAATTTACCATTAAACCGGCTTGCGATAGTTTGACCTCGTCGGGTACAGGGTCGTGTTTATAAAATACCATCAAGTTGATGCGCGTCGCTTCAGGATCGGTAGCCATAGCCACAATGGGGTCTTCGTTGTCGGGAACAGGATAATATTCACGTTTTGGGCGGTTTGGATCAAGCTCTATCGGAGAGAAAAGGTTTTTGATTTTTGCTTCAACCTGATCCACGTCTACGTTCCCCACAACGATGATTCCTTGGAGGTCGGGACGATACCATTTTTTATAATAAGCGCGCAGCTCTTCGGGTTTGAAATTGTTGATCACCTCAATTTTTCCTATGGGCAATCTGTCGGCATATTTGCTCCCTTTGTACATTTCGGGAAGAAGTTTTTCCAATATGCGCGATTGTGCACCTCCACGTGTGCGCCATTCTTCACGGATTACGCCTCGCTCTTTTTCTATTTCTTCGGTTTCAAGCGAAATCGCATTCGACCAGTCATGAAGGATCAGCAGGCAGGAGTCCAACAAGCCTTCCCGAACCATGGGGACGTTGGTAAGATAATATACGGTTTCATCAAAAGAGGTATATGCATTTACATTTGCTCCGAATTTTACTCCGTTTTTTTCCAGGTAATCGAGCATGCTTTTTCCCGGGAAATTTTTTGTGCCGTTGAATGCCATGTGTTCCAGAAAGTGAGCCAATCCGGCCTGATGATCTTCTTCCTGCATAGAGCCTACTTTTTGTGCAATGTAAAAATCGGCTCTGTTTTCGGGTAAGTTGTTGTGGCGGATGTAGTATGTCAGACCGTTTTCAAGCGTTCCTTTACGTACGTCCGGATCGATGGGCAGTGGCTCGATTTGTTGTGACCATGAAGCTAAATTTATGGCCAGGAATAAAAATAGTAAAGCTTTTTTCATCTCGTGTTTAGATTTTATTTTTGATTCGACTGTTTATTTTCTTTATACTTTTTATACCCTGTCGAGAACAGTTTTTATCAACTCCTCCATCGAACCTTTATAATCGACTTTTGAGTTGAGTGTAACTCGGTTTGCAATAATGAGGCAAACGGTCATGGCTTTGTGTCCCATAAGTTTGCTTAAACCTGCAACCGCAGAACTTTCCATCTCGTAGTTGGTAATAACATACTTACCGTAGTGGAACGATTGGATTTTTGTGTTCATATCGGGATCGGCCAACGGAAGGCGTACATAACGACCTTGTGGTCCATAGAACCCTACGGCCGAAATAGTTACTCCCTTTATCATATCGAATCCGATTCGATTGACCAGTTCTTCATCGGCACTTACCACATAGGGAGTACAGAGGTATGGCGACGGATTGACATGTTTGCGGAATGCCTCTTCGAAATCTTCTTCGCGAACCGTTTTCGAGTCGGCATAGTAATGGATTAAGCCGTCGAATCCAATGGATTTTTCCGAAATCACGTACGAGCCCACGGGGCAGTGTGGCTGCATCCCGCCCGAAGTACCTATCCGTACCAATGTTAGTGGTTTGAATTCGTCTTTAACGCTTCGTGTTTCGAAGTCGATATTTGCCAAGGCATCTAATTCGGTGAGCACAATGTCGATGTTATCTGTTCCGATGCCATGCGAAAGAGCGGTAATTCGTTTTCCTTTGTACATGCCAGTAATGGTGTGAAATTCACGATTATGTACTTCCTGCTCAACGCTGTCGAAAAAAGAAGCGGTGATCGTTACGCGATCCGGATCTCCCATCATCACGATTTTATCCGAAATTTGTTCCGGTTTCAGGTGAAGATGAAACGCGCTCCCATCAGCATTAATAATCAATTCCGATTCCGGTATAATTCTCATATGTCGGAAAACATTTAAAAAATGCTTGTTTATTTGGGTTGCTGTTTCCTGTCGTCGCTTTCCTGAGGTTTGGCAATAGCGTCGCGCATATCGGTATCTGCCTTGATATTCTGAATGCGGTAATAATCCATTATCCCCAGATTCCCGCTTCTGAAAGCTTCTGCTATGGCGATAGGGATTTCGGCTTCTGCTTCAATTACTTTGGCACGCGCTTCCTGAGCTTTGGCTTTCATTTCCTGTTCAAGAGCAATAGCCATGGCTCGGCGTTCCTCGGCGCGAGCCTGTGCAATGTTTTTATCGGCTTGAGCCTGATCCATTTGTAGAACGGCTCCGATATTTTTTCCGATATCGATATCAGCAATGTCGATAGAAAGAATTTCAAAAGCCGTACCGGCATCCAGTCCTTTTTTCAAAACAAGCTTGGATATTGAATCGGGATTTTCGAGGACCGATTTATGGGATACGGCAGAACCAATCGACGAAACAATGCCTTCGCCCACGCGTGCAAGAATGGTTTCTTCTCCGGCTCCTCCCACCAGTTGTTTGATATTGGCGCGTACGGTTACGCGTGCTTTTGCTATCAGTTGGATTCCGTCGATAGCTACAGCGGTAACCGGAGGGGTATCGATCACTTTAGGATTTACAGACATTTGTACGGCTTCCAATACATCGCGACCCGCAAGATCGATGGCTGTAGCCATTTGAAAGGTAAGATCAATGTTCGCTTTCGATGCCGAAACCAAGGCATGAACTACTTTCTCGACATGACCGCCTGCCAGATAATGGGCTTCGAGATTGTCCCGTGTAATGTTTTTTAAGCCGGCTTTGTGTGCTTCAATCATGGCATATACAATGATATGTGGCGGAACACGGCGCAACCGCATGAGAAAAAGTTGTATCAAGGGGATATTTACTCCGGCCGACAAGGAATTGATCCATAGGAAGAACGGCACATAGTGAAAAAAAATGAGGATAAAAACTACGATTACCGCGATAATGATGATTAAACTGAATTGCATAAATGATGAGTATTATGAGTGTTAATAGTGCTGATATTAAAATGATGTATCAATTGTTGTTTCTTTTCTTTTTACTATGATATTCGATGGATTCACCTTAACGACTTCGATACGGGTACCCTCGTCAATCAGTTCTCCATCTGCCGATTTGCCTTCAACTGCCAATCCTTTGATGCCGACTTTCCCCATGGGATTTAAGCGCGAGAGTGTGATCCCTTGGTCTCCTATTTGAATTTTTTTCAGGTCGCCGGTGTCAATCGTACTGTCGATTTCTTTGGTCAAGGCGATTTTTTTCATGGTTTTTGATCGCAAAAGTCCTATAAATCCGCCTGCAAGTATTGCTGCAGAAATCAGCAAGGTAATATTTCCCGCAGCTGTTCCCATAAAAACATAGGCATAAGCGATGCCGCCAATGATAAATACCAGTCCGGCAATGCCTGCAATACTGATGCCCGGGAGAAGAAAAATCTCGATAAGCAGGAATAGAATTCCAAGTAAAATGACAGTCGCAACAATGATGATATTAAATGTCATGATTAGTATTAATTGTGAGATTTTAATGCGATATATTTCTTATTTCTTCAACTCGGGCTTGCAAGATCAATTGTTGAATCTCCTTAAACAATGCTTCTGCATCTTTTTCGAGAGACAGAATGGAGGTGGCCAAGTTGTTTTTCTCTGCCGCATTGCTCTCCGCATACTGGTCTCGTTTGACTGACAATTCTTTCTGATAGCGATCGAGCGTAGCCTGCAACCTCAATGCCTTTGAATAAAGTTCTCTGGCTGTCGGGCTTTTGAAATCGGATAGTTTATAGTACGTATGTCCGTCGTCCACAATAAATTCGAAATCACCTTTTACTTCTTTTTTGCTCAACGCTTGTTCTTCTTTCGCCAGAGCGATAAGTGGCGAATAATCGACCCCGGGTTTCCAGGAATCTTTGATGGATGAAATGCGCGCCCGATTAATCAGGTATTTTTCGTCGTTACTCTCAATCAAGTTCACCTGTATATTGGGGATGAAGGTATACACACAAACCGAATCTTTAGGCAGAAAGCGATCGGTTGCAAACCAGCCGACATTTTTTTCCTCGTCTACAACCATCATGTAATCGTTGAACGGCGAGTTGAACGGCATGTTCAATTGATTGGGATTCAGATATGAATCGGATGACAAGTTATATCGGGTTACATACAGGTCGCACCCTCCCAGTGAACTGTGTCCGGTGGATGCAAAATAGAGTGTTATACCGTCTGTCATTACAAAAGGATACGCCTGATCTTTCTCATCATTCACAGGAGAGGGCAGTACTTTTTGATTTCCGAAATTGTCTAGAAGTTTCTCCATTGTGCAGATATCGAGTCCCTGAAGCGAATCATATTGCGAGAAATAGATTTTATCTTTCTTTTCGTTGACAAATAGGGGTAGGGTATAGTTTGGATAAGTGTGGAAAAATTCGTTCATCGGTACAAGTGATCCGGAGGAAGCACTCAAATGGTAAGCGGAAAGAAATTTACTTTTCGGGACAATAAGGCTGTCTATGATCTGAACGTCTTCTGTTCGTTTAATGAGACGTTTCAATTGGTTTGCATAAGCTTCTTTTTCTTCCAAGCGTGCCAACGCTTCCTTATCGCGGCGTTTTGTTTTTCGATATTTTTCAAACTCTTTTTCAGCCTCGACAAAACGATACATTTTCGTGTAAAGCTCACCTAAATAGAGGTATGCTTCGGGAATCTTTTTTTGTGAAGCATAAACGAGGTGTTTTTCAGCAGCCGACTCGTTACCTGTTTCATAGAGACATACGCCCAACCATTGATTGAGAGAAGCATCAGTCGGATTTATAAGATACTCCGTTTGAAAGATTGGCAATGCTTCGGCATAACGTCCTTCCAAATACAGTTTTTTTGCTTCTTCAAGCGTTTGTCCCCGGAGAATACAACAACCGAGCACACAAACAAACAGCGTGACAAGGTGGCGTAATTTCATTCTTTTACTATTTTTAATTCAACTTTTCTGAAATCGCATGGATGTCCTTCACTTTGCAACGAAATAGTACCTTTATTCAACATTTTTCCACCGTTTAATGCCTCCAATTTTTCGAAATTGGGATCTCTATCGTCGAGTTGAGGTTGATTGTACACCAAAACAGTATCACCGTTGAGGATGTGTTTGATGACCTCATTTCCACGCACTTCTACTTCAGCCGTTACCCAATCTTCTCCAAAGACGGGAGGTGCGTTTGAATTGATGCAATGGTCAAGGATCAACCGATTATTCATGACAATATTTGTACCCGGTGTGCAGACATTCAGTGTGGGGCGTTGCACGAGGGAATCGCTTCCCAATAGCTGAACTTCGATGGAAACGGGAAAATCTTGATCTTTATCCATTGACAGTGGTGATTGGCCATGAATCATGATTCCCGAATTTTTGTAAGCCCATTCGGGTGCTCCCGGGCACTGCTCGCCTACAAAACGATATTCCACACGAATGATGTAATGCGAAAAGGGTTCTTTATAGAAGAGGTGTCCGAATCGATCGTCAAACGCCTCATATTGGTCGTAACGTACTTTTATCATTCCGTCCTCTACGCGAAAAGTGTTGCCGAAATTTTCACCGGCATCGTATCCTTTTATTTTAACTGTCCAGTCGTTCAAGTCGTTTCCGTTGAACAACTGAATCCATTCGCTTTCATTTTCTTGTGACTGATTGTCTTTTTTCTGATGACATCCCATTGTGAAAATGAAGATGGTGGATAGTAACACGACAAAAAGTTTGGTGTGCTTCATTGTTGTTTAATTTAGTAACGTAACGAAATGTATTCATTTGAATTTTGTTTTAACAAAAACAAATGAATCAAGTTCACCACAAACATACTAAAAAATTATGAGTGGATGATTTTTTTACGTTATTCTTTACGTGTGTTTGTATTAATTTTGATGTATATCCTGAATCGTGTTATAAAGATGAGGGTAAAAATTATCGTGGATCGGCTTTTCTAAACTTCTTTTTCATGTAGACGGAATCAGTTGATTTTAATTTATGTATATTGGAAGGATCGTTGTATTTTTGCGCTATGGAGGATGACGTTTTTAAAACAATAAAAGAAGAAGGCTCAGGTTGCGTCAAGGAAAAAATGAGTAAATTCGTTTCTTTTGCCCTGCATGTGGAAACGGCAGAAGAAGCGAAAGCCATTGTGGATGAATATCGAAAAAAATATGCCGATGCACGGCATGTTTGTTGGGCATACGTGTTGGGATGGGAGCGTACCGATTTCCGATTTAGTGACGATGGAGAACCTTCAGGTACGGCAGGGCGTCCGATTCTCGGACAAATTCATGCTGCCGGCTTGACTGATGTATTGGTTATTGTGGTGCGTTATTTTGGTGGGATATTGTTGGGTACTTCCGGTCTTATCAAAGCCTATAAGGAAGCAGCGGCAGAGGCTATTGCCGATGCAAAAATTTTCGAAAAGACGGTGGACGACACCCTGTCCATTCGTTTTACATATCCGTTGTTGAACGATGTGATGCGTGTGCTCAAACAGATTGAAGGGGTAAGGTGGAAGCAAGATTTTGCAGAAGATTGCACTATGACTGTGTACGTTCGGAAATCGCAATCGGACCGATTAGTTGAGACTCTTTCCCAAATTTATGGCGTAGAAGTAACCTATTTGTAAAGGCAACTTTTCGAAAATAGGGATTTAAATATGGATTTCAAGAAATGATTTTTTACATTTGCCGTATAATTTTTTGGTCGTTCTGAGAAAGAAACCCTCAATATTACCTCTTTTCCCGGCAATGGTTGTTTTGTTGATTGCCGGTTTTATTCCGCATCATCATCCGGAGCACGGGGGAATTTGTTTTATTTTCAGCCCTGCCCACGTTCATGCCGAGCATACACATCGACATCTTCCCCCCTCTTCATCTCATGATACTTGTCCGGCCGAAAGTGTTTATATGGCGACATCCGACAGTGAAACAAAATCGTGGCTGTTTACGTCCGTTACGATAGATCGTTTTCCGTTTTTCGAAGGATTGCTTTCGTTTTTTGGGCAAAAACAAGGGCCTCTTTTTTCTAGTTGGAAAACCATCTCTTATCCCGATTACATTAACCTTTATCGATCTGCCTTTAAGGGGCGATTTGGATCGCTGCGTTCACCTCCCGTTTCTCATTCTCTTTTCCTTTCCTAAAAACAAAGGGATTATCGCTTAATTTCATTCGATTCAAGTTGAAATAAGGGTTTTACCGCTAATCGGTGGGTAGAACCTTCGCGAAATTCGTACCCTTCAACGGGGAAAACGATAAATGTTGTCTTTATAAAATATTACGGTCAAAAAATAAATCAATGAGAAAATATAACTGCTTTCTTTTTTCGGCATTATGCCTTGCTATGATGGGATGCCATTCAATGAAAGAAGAACGCCACGTTCACGAACATGAACACGAAGGTATGGAGGAACATGATTTGCATGCCGGCGAAATTGTTTTTCATGAAGAGCAAGCGCGGGCTGCAGGTCTTGAGGTAATAACGGTAAGTCCGTCGTCGTTTACCGAAGTAATTCACGTAAGCGGACAAATACAATCCACTCCCGACAACGAAGCGACGGTGGTTTCCGCGTCGGCCGGGGTGGTTGATTTTGCAGGGAAATATCTAACAGAGGGGATGAGCGTAAAATCGGGAACTCCTCTTGTAACGGTTTCGGCCAAAAATATGGTAAACGGAGATCCTTCGGTAGCGGCAGAAGTTGAATACGAGTCGGCTTTGCGCGAATACGAAAGGGCGAAAAGCCTTGTAGCCGATCGGTTGATTTCGCAAGAAGAGTTCGAACAAATTCGGCTGCGTTACGAAAAGGCAAAAAATGCCCGTCCTTCGGCCGTAACCTCGTCGGGGGTGACGGTTTCGTCGCCAATCGAAGGTTATATAAAAAAGGTGTACATTAAAAAAGGGGATTATGTGGATGTGGGGCAACCCGTTGTTGTGGTTTCTCGCGATAAGCGGTTGCAACTTCGTGCCGAGGTTTCCGAAAAGTATGCCGATCGACTTCCCACCCTTATGGGAGCAAACTTTAAACCCTCTTACGGCGATACCTTATATAAATTGTCCGACTTGAATGGACGGCTGATTTCTTATGGTCGGTCAGTGGATGATAATTCGTTCTATATCCCGGTTATCTTCGATTTCGACAATCGGGGAGATATCATTCCCGGCTCGTATGTGGAGGTTTTTCTGTTGTCGTTGCCACTGATGGATGTCATTGCTGTGCCTGTTTCGGCATTAACCGAAGAGGAGGGACTTCATTTTGTTTACGTGCAATTGGAGAAGGAGATTTTCAAAAAGCAGGAAGTGCGTATCGGATTGAGTGACGGAGAGCGGGTACGGATTTTATCCGGACTCAAGGAAGGAGACAGAGTGGTCACGAAAGGTACTTATCAGGTAAAATTGGCAGCAACCGCTTCGGTTATTCCCGAAGGTCATTCGCATGCACATTAAAATTGCGGGAAAGTCATGTTGGATAAATTGATTCGCTTTTCACTCGATAATCGGGTGACGGTATTGGCAATAGCGGTTTTGTTGCTGATTGTGGGTTCTTTTGTGGTTTCTAAAATGGAAGTGGATGTGTTTCCCGATCTGAATGCGCCTACAGTGGTTGTTATGACCGAAGCGCCGGGTATGGCGCCGGAAGAGGTGGAGCGTTTGGTGACGTTTCCTGTAGAGACAGCTGTTAACGGAGCTACCGATGTGAGGAGGGTACGCTCTTCTTCAACTACCGGCTTCTCCGTAGTTTGGGTGGAGTTTGATTGGGGTACGAATATCTTTACAGCACGTCAGATTGTTTCGGAAAAGCTGTCGGCCATAAACGAACAATTACCGACCGAGGTGGGAAATCCCACGTTAGGTCCACAGTCGTCTATCTTGGGAGAAATCATGATTATCGGGCTCACTGCCGATTCCGTTACGTCGATGGAAGAGCTGCGTACGTTGGCAGATTGGATCATTCGTCCGAGGTTGTTGTCGACGGGCGGAGTAGCGCAGGTATCGGTTCTTGGTGGAGATGTGAAAGAATACCGGATTGCTCTCGATCCGAACAAGATGAAACACTACGGTGTGGGATTGAATGAGGTGATGGCTGCTGTGGCTGGAATGAATCTTAATTCTTCCGGCGGTGTTCTTTACGAATACGGCAACGAATATATCATTCGTGGAATGCTTTCCACAAATCGAATTGGTGAGATGGGGAAGGCGCTGGTTAAAAAAATTGACGGCGTCCCTGTTGTGTTGGAAGATATTGCGGAAATTGGCAATGGTGCGAAACTACCCCGCATGGGCGTGGCATCGCTTAACGGTAAACCGGCTGTTATGTTGACCGTCACTAAGCAACCCAACGTTGATACGAAAAAACTGACGGAAAAAATCGATGCTTCGCTGAGCGATATTCGCAATAATTTGCCTCCCGATGTACATATTTCAACCGATATTTACCGTCAGTCGCGTTTTATCGATAATGCCATTCACAATGTGGTGGAGGCACTGTTGATGGGTGGACTTTTTGTGGTGATTGTGCTGGTTGTTTTTCTGATGAATGCCCGCACCACGCTGATATCGCTTGTTACCATACCGATTGCTGTATTGACCACCTTTGTGGTGGTGAAATTAATGGGATTGACCATCAATACCATGAGCTTGGGTGGTCTTGCCATTGCCATTGGGTCATTGGTCGACGATTCGATTGTCGATGTGGAGAATGTGTTTAAACGTTTGCGCGAGAATCGATTAAAACCGCAAAAAGAGAAAAAAAGTGCGCTTCAAGTTGTTTTTAATGCTTCACGCGAAGTGCGCAGACCGATTTGGAGTTCGACATTGATTGTGGTGGTCAGTTTTATTCCCCTTTTCTTTCTGCAAGGAATGGAAGGGCGTATGTTGATTCCGCTTGGTTTGACGTTCGTTATTGCATTGTTTGCCTCTACGGTGGTCTCGCTCACACTGACGCCGGTCTTATGCAGTTATTTACTGGGCAGCGAGAGAAGTGATCCACGGAAAAAGGATCCGTTTTTGGTGCGTAAATTAAAAACGATCTACCGCAGCCTGTTGGAAAGCGTGTTGCTACACAGAAAAGGATTACTTTTTGGCGTGGGTGCGGCATTAGTGGTTTTTGTTATCATGCTGTTGTCTTTCGGACAGAGTTTTTTGCCGCCGTTTAATGAAGGCTCGTTTACGATCAATGTGAGTACATTACCGGGGGTATCATTGGACGAGTCGGACAAAATCGGGAAAATGGCTGAAGATATTTTGTTGAGTATTCCCGAGATTCAGGTTGTTGGCCGAAAAACAGGGCGCGCCGAGTTGGACGAACATGCGTTGGGTGTAAATGTTTCAGAAATAGAAGCTCCTTATGAATTGAAAGGACGGACGAAAGAGGAAGTCATTGCCGAAATTCGGGAGAAAATGAAGGTTATTCCCGGTGTGAATATCGAAATTGGTTCGCCGGTTTCGCACCGAATCGACGCCATGCTTTCCGGAACTCAGGCAAATATTGCCGTGAAGCTGTTTGGCCCTGATCTTAACAAGATGTACCGCATCGGCAATCAAATAAAAACAGCCGTTTCGAAAATCGATGGGGTAGTGGATCTTAATGTTGCGCAACAAGTGGAACGTCCGCAATTAAAGATTGTCCCCAAGCGGGAAATGCTTGCCAAATATGGTATTACGCTTCCCGAATTCAAAGAAGCAATTGGTGTGTTGTTGGAAGGGAAACCGGTTTCACGGGTTTATGAAGGAGATCGCTCGGTTGATCTTATGCTGAGGGTTAAGGACGGGGAAAGGGAGAGCATAGAAGCTATCGGTAATCTGGCAATGGATGCCGATGGACAAAAAGTGCCTTTGTACCAGGTAGCCGATATTGTTTCATCGGCAGGACCTCATACCATTAATCGGGAGAATGTTTCGCGCAAGATGGTCGTTTCTGCAAATATCACCGGGCGTGACCTGCAGGGGGCCGTTGACGAAATTCGCAACACCATCGAGAACGAAATCCGGCTTCCGGAGGGTTATCATGTGGAGTATGGCGGGCAATTCGAAAGCGCCCAATCGGCATCGCGCACCCTAACCTTGGCTTCGGTGTTGTCTGTCCTTACGATTTTTCTATTGCTTTATGCAGAATTCAAAAGTTGGCCGCAAGCCGCGATTGCAATGGTAAACCTACCTTTGTCGCTTATCGGTGGAGTGTTTATTGTTTTTTTTACCGGAGGCGTATTGAACATTCCGTCCATTATCGGGTTTATATCGTTATTCGGCATTGCTACCCGAAACGGCGTGTTACTTCTGAATCGGTATAACGATCTGCATGCAGCAGGACTTTCAGTTCACGATACTGTTGTTCAAGGTTCGCTCGATCGATTAAACCCGATTCTGATGACAGCGTTGTCTTCGGCTTTAGCTTTGGTGCCAATGGCTTTAAGCGGACATCTTCCCGGCAACGAAATTCAAAGTCCTATGGCTAAAGTCATACTGGGCGGGTTAATTACTTCTACAGCTCTTAACGGATTCATTATCCCGATGATGTATGGTTTTGTTGCCGGCAAAGACAAAAAGAAACAGGAAAAATTAAATGATGAGCAATGAGAAAGATACTGTTTTTGTGCACGATGATCCTGAATATATCAATCAGTGCCAATAATGACGAAATCAATCGGATTCTGGCTTCCATTGAACAAAATAATGGCAACTTGAAAGCATTGCGCATAGAGGCCGATGCACGGATCGAAGGCAACCGTGAAGAGATGATGCCTGACGATCCGGAAGCGGAGTTTGCCTATTTATGGGGAAGCCCGCATGAAATAGGCAAGCGACAAGACGTGAACGTTTCACAAGGTTTCGATATCCCCTTGATAACGGGAATGAAAAAAAAAGTGGTTTCACGCGAAAACGAACTGGTGGAACTGAATCATCAGTCGGAACGAACACATTTATTGCTGGAGGCAAAAAAATTATGTATCGAGCTGATTTACAATAATGCTCTTCGAGATCAACAAGACAAGCAGCTGCAATGGGTGGAGCATGTGGCCGATGCATACCGTAAACAGTATGAAAAAGGCAATATCGGTACGCTGGCGTACAACAATGTGCAACTCTACCTTACCGAAATAAAACATGAAGTTTCGCGTATGGGCATCGAGCAGAAGCGGATTCTTTCGGAGTTGAAACGACTAAATGGCGGAATTGCCGTCGAACTGACCGGTACGCAATACGATCTTCATCCTCTTCCCGCCGATTTTGAGCAATGGTTTGGACAGATGGAGCAGAAAAATCCGATGCTTAAGTATGCCTATAAGGAATCGGAATTGAACACATATCGGATAAAGGTAGCTAAAAAGGCAAATTTACCCCGCTTTTCGGTGGGTTATCTGATGGAAAATGTGGTTGGTGAGCGGTATCAGGGTGTAACGTTGGGAATATCGGTTCCGCTGTGGAGAAATTCGCAGCGACTGCAACAGGCAAAAAGTGAGGCAAAGGCTTCCGAAATGCATGCAGCTACTATGCGTCAAGAGTTTTATGATGCTTTTCGTGCAATATATCAGCAGGCCCAAGGTTTGCAGCAGTTGATACTTGATTATCATGCTTCCATGAGATTATATGATAATGCCGAACTCCTGGAAAAAGCCTTGGATTTGGGCAATATTTCGATTATGGATTATATTTCGGAAAAAAGGCTTTATTATGAAAGAATCACAAAAGTATTGGAGGCAGAGCGAGACTATGAGCTCTTGTATGCCGAACTTACGTATGTCGAACTGTAAAATCTTTTGTTGAATAAATTATGCCTTTCCTGTGTAAGAAAGCAACTAATTTTTAAAATATTACTTATTGATGATACAAAATTACTACTTTTGCACACAAAATATAATTTAAAATACGAAATATAAAGGAGAAAAAGCACGGAATGGGGAAGAATTTGGTTATTGTAGAGTCGCCGGCAAAAGCAAAAACTATTGAAAAATTTCTGGGTAAAGAGTATCGGGTGTTGTCGAGTTACGGACATATCCGCGATCTGAAAAGAAAAGATTTCAGCATCGATATCGAAAATGATTTTAAACCTATATACGAGATACCATCCGATAAAAAGAAAGTGGTATCCGAACTTAAAGCAGCAGCAAAAGAGGCCGATACGGTTTGGCTGGCATCTGATGAAGACCGGGAGGGAGAGGCCATTGCGTGGCATCTCTACGATGTGTTGGGACTGGAAAAGAAAGATACGAAGCGTATCGTTTTTCACGAAATCACAAAATCGGCTATTCAGGAGGCAATCAAAAATCCACGCGACATCGATAAGAATTTGGTAGATGCTCAGCAGGCCCGTCGTGTATTGGATCGGATTGTTGGTTTCGAGCTTTCACCGGTCTTATGGAGAAAAATCAAACCGGCTCTTTCAGCCGGAAGGGTTCAGTCGGTAGCCGTGAGGCTTATTGTTGAACGTGAGCGAGAGATTCAACAATTCAAGCCGGAAGCATCGTATCGTATTGTAGCACTCTTTTCGAAGGAAGAGAATGGTAAAGTATACGAGATAAAAGCAGAATACAATAAACGCCTTAAAACCAAAGAAGAGGCGTTGTCCTTGTTGGATAAGCTTAAATCTGCCGATTTCACCGTGGAGGATATCACGGTTAAGCCGGTTAAGAAATCGCCGGCTCCTCCGTTCACTACTTCTACTTTACAGCAGGAAGCGTCGCGTAAGTTGGGCTATTCGGTTGCGCAAACCATGATGATAGCACAACGCTTGTATGAATCGGGGAAAATCACCTATATGCGTACCGATTCGGTAAATTTGTCGTCATTGGCCATACAGGGAGCGAAAAACGAGATCGTAGACCTTTATGGTGATGAATATTCGAAAACCCGACAATATTCCACAAAATCAAAAGGAGCTCAGGAAGCACACGAAGCTATTCGCCCTACTTATCTCAATGAACGCGAAATCAATGGAACTTCGCAGGAAAAACGACTATACGACTTGATTTGGAAGCGTACCATAGCATCGCAAATGACCGATGCCGAGCTGGAAAAAACTACCGCTACGATTGGTGTTTCCAATGTGGAAGGCAAGTTTGTGGCTACCGGAGAAGTGATTAAGTTCGATGGTTTTTTGCGCGTGTATCGCGAAGGGACCGATGATGAAGAGGCAGAAAATGAAAGTGCTATTCTTCCGCCTGTGAAACAAGGCGAGAGGCTTCTTATGACGGAAACAACGGCTACGGAGCGTTATACCCAGCGTCCGCCACGATATACGGAAGCTTCCTTGGTGCGTAAAATGGAAGAATTGGGCATCGGCCGCCCTTCTACCTATGCTCCTACTATATCTACCATTCAGCAACGAGGTTATGTGGAAAAACGAAATGTGGAGGGTGAAGAACGTACTTATGCAGTCATTACGTTGAAAAACGGAAAAATAAAGGATGCCTTGAAAAAGGAAATGGCCGGAGCCGACAAGAATAAACTTGTTCCTACCGATATTGGTATGGTGGTGAACGATTTTCTTGTGGATTATTTTCCCGATATAGTGGATTATAATTTTACTGCCGAGGTGGAAAAAGACTTTGATAAAATTGCTGAAGGCAAAATGCAGTGGAATAAATCAATAGCCAATTTTTACAAAACTTTCCATCCTACGGTGGAGAAGACAGTAAACATGCGAACCGAACACAAAACAGGAGAAAGGATATTGGGAGTTGACCCCAAAACCGGCCGTCGGGTATCGGTTAAAATCGGACGCTATGGGGCGTTGGCACAAATCGGAACAGCCGATGAGGAGGATAAACCCTTGTTTGCACCATTGCAAAAGTCACAATCCATTGAAACCATTACCCTTGAAGAAGCATTGAAATTGTTTGAATTACCACGCAATTTGGGCGAATTCCGCGGAAAAGAAATGGTGGTAGGAATAGGTCGTTTTGGCCCTTATGTTCGTTATGACAACAAATTTGTTTCGTTACCCAAAGATGCGGATCCGCTCGAAATTACGGCTGAAGAAGCTGTTGCCCTTATTGAAGCCAAAGAAAAAGAAGAGAAAGAAAAAATAATAAAAACATTTTCAGAAGAACCCGGGCTTCAGATTTTAAAGGGGCGTTACGGACCCTATATTGCTTTTGAAAAGGAGAACTACAAAATTCCTAAAGAATTGAATCCTACAGAACTATCACTTGAAGATTGCCGAAAAATTATCGCCGAAGCCGATAAAAACAAAACCAAAAGCGAAAAAAAGGGGAGAAGAACTTCTGCAAAGAAATGAGTATGGTTTGCAGGGTATTCATGTATTGCTGAAATCGGATCATGCCTTTATCCATGCATTAGATATACTTACCAAAGCATAAGTTAATGCAGCCATGAGCAATAGTACAAAGTAGCCGGCTTCAACGGATATAATGATTGCCAAAACGGTACTGATTACCGAAAAATAACCATTTAAAGCCCATGCCCATGGGATGTCGTCGCTCTTTTTTTCGGCAAGATAGTCGATTCCGATTGGGAAAGGCATTCCTAAAAAGAACCCAGGTGTTCCTAATAAAACGATAGCAATCACTATTTTGAAAGGTAAAGCAACGCCTATTGTAGCTGACAGAATTGGGGAGAGAATGAAAGCGTATACTATAAGGATGGCGGCAATAATGAGCGGTAATACCAAACGGATTTTATTCTTTCGACATGTAGATGAATAGTAACTTCCTAATCCTGAAGTAAAAAGCAAAATACTGAGGGTTGCTGATGTAGCATAGGTGGGTTCTCCAAAATAAAAGGTGAATTGTTGAATGAATACCATTTCCAAAAACATATAAGCTAGCCCCAACCCGCTGAAATATACGATTACCCATTTCTTATGTTTACTCTTCCATGGTTTGAAAGATAACGGCAAAAGAATAATAATTGCTGCAATAAGAATAATTTGAATGAAAGTGAGGATGATGAGCAAATAACCGATATCCAAAAAGGGAAAGTTTTTTTCACTAATGGAAGATATCAATTGGGGAATCTGCTTAAAGCGGATGAATTGGAAGAAAAAAGGCCGGTTGTCGGTCGTAGGGTGTATCCGGTAAGGATACTGGTGTATCAATACTTTTTTGTCGGGAGATAAGAGTTGGTCTATATGAATAAAAAAAACAGTGTCCTGAAGCATATTAAACTTGTTTCGGTCAATTTTCTGCTCTTCTGGAAGAACAAGTGGATCGAACATCCGGTTGTCACAAAATTGATGAACCTTATCGATTTCATCAAGGTTAAAAGGAGATTTTTTTACCAGAAAGGTAACTGCGCCCCAACTTCGTATGGCAACAACGTGTTCCCGGGGACGTGTTATGTTGTTTTCATCGAGAAGAAGGCAGATAGTGGATAAAAGTCGGTACGCATTTCGTACGGGATAATCCATCCAACAGCTCAACGAGATCATTCCTTTTTCCGAAAGCTTGTTCCACATTTCTTGCATAGCTTCTATGGTTAATTCGTATCGTGGTTCAACGGCATTTAACCCCGAATTGCCAAAAAACGAACCGATAACGGGAAGTTCTATCAGATCAAGGTGGTGTGTGTTGAGAGTGAGCAATGTTCGCGACAGGGTTTGATGAGGCTGAACTTGTGGAAAACCGGCGAAAGATCGGTTGAGTATGTTGAAGATTTCAGGATGGGATTCATTGGTAATAATGTGAGGCACCTGATGTGACAATGCCAGCAGAACGTTTTCTCCTGTTCCTGCATCGATAATCAGGGCATTTTCAATTTTCTCGATGTGATAGGGTAAGGCTTGGGGTGTATAGTCAAGAATACTTGTTTCATTCTGCTTTATGGGTTGTTGAAGAAGACTCCCCATCCAGTTTCCGTTATTAAAAACAACTTTTCGTATCGGGTAGGGGCCTTGATAAGCAAGGCTTACACCGGGTGCATAGCGGAGAACAGGGGATGAAACGATTTGCACAAAACCATTGGGAGTGCTTTTCGCATATTCGACTTTCGCTTCGGGCAACAGCATGGTTCTCGTGATATCTTTATATTCGGATGGGGTTAATTGCGGTGGATAGAAATAAAAGACGACTAAAATAAGAGTCGAAAGGGAAAGGGTAATTCGAAAGAGTGTTTTTTTATTTCCCGGTAATGAAATGATTCCACCTAAAAAGGCTAGTATAGCAACGGCAAATGGCTGTTGTTCCGGAATTATCGATTGCATGAATAATAAGGCAACAATTCCTCCTATTCCTGATCCGATGAGATTGGAAAAATAAATTTTCCCGATTTGATCGGCAAACTTTGAAAAACTCATTCCGATGGATAAAGCCCCGGTGAAGAAAGGCAGAAAAAAAATAAAATAGGTGAGAATTAACTTGCCAATGTGACGTGAATCCTGAAAAATAAGCAATGAATCAAAACGAACAGCCTTTGAATTGGCAATTCCAACCACCATAGGAATGAGAATTGCTGTAACAATTAATAGAAAAGGGAAAAGGGTAACGTAGTTTTGCTTGAGTTTCTTTTGGAAAATTGTCAGAAAAGTTCCTGCTGCGCCGAATCCGAGCAGAGCGATGGATATAATCATATAGGCAAAGTGATACCATTGTACATACGACAAAATCTGCATCAATATTAATTGAAAAGCAATAATGCATGCCGAAATTAAGCCGATTGCCACATGGTTGCGAATTGAGGATGTTGGGTTGACGTGTTCCATCGCTTATTTGCTTGTTTTTCGTGGTGTATCTCGATCGGAAACGGTTGTTAGGGTTTGATGTTTCGGGTTAAAGGCACAAACCTTACGGGAATCAGACTTTTTGTCCTTATTTTGTCTCCCGTTTTTTCCACGAGCATCAGGTTTTGAACGCTGAAGGAAGAGCCCACAGGAATAATCATGCGCCCTTTGTCTTTGAGTTGTTGGATTAATGGCGGAGGAATATATTCTGATGCCGCGGTAACGATGATGCCGTCATAAGGTGCGTGTTCTTCCCAACCGTAGTAACCGTCGCCGATCTTAACTTCCACATTATCGTAATTCAGAGCGGCTAATTTTTCTTTTGCTGCAAGACCCAATTCTTCGATAATTTCAATGGTATACACTTTTTTCACGATTCGGGATAAAACGGCTGCCTGGTAACCCGAACCCGTTCCTATTTCCAATACTACATCATCGGGCACCACATGGAGCAATTCGGTCATATAAGCTACAATATAGGGTTGCGATATGGTTTGTCCGTAACCGATGGGAAGGGGGCCGTCGTCATAAGCCCTGTCTCGATATTCCTCAGAAACAAATAGATGTCGGGGAACTTCTTCCATGGCTTTCAGTGTGTTTTTGTCTGTAATGCCGCGAGCTTGAATTTGTTTTTTTATCATCTCTTTTCTATTTGTTTCGAATTTGTCTTGTCCTGAAAGGGAAGAAAAAAATCCGACATCCAGCAGAATAATTAGTAAGACGGATAACTTTTTCATGTTTCTCTTTGTTGATTTGGTCGGTTAGCATAAAATAGCGCTCAATATTCCGTAAAAATAATGAATAATCACCATTCGTGCATACAGAATGAGGATAAATTTTAATGTTGTTTTTGTTCTTCTAATATGGCATCAATCACTGCAATTGTTGTCATGTTTACAATATCGCGTACCGAACTTTCCACATCCAAGATGTGAACCGGTTTATTCAAACCCATTTGGATAGGTCCTATCGATTCTGCCAAGCCCATTTCGAGTAACAATTTATAAGCACTGTTTGCAGAACTTAAGTTCGGGAATATCAATGTGTTTACATCTTTACCTGCTAGTTTTGAAAAGGGATATTTCTTATCGCGTAACTCTTTGTTTAAAGCAAAATTAACCTGCATTTCGCCGTCAACAATCATTTCGGGATATTCGTTATGTAATGTGGCAACCACTTCGTGTACGCTTGCGGGACTACCTTGTTTATCTGATCCGAAATTGGAATAAGACAACATGGCCATTACAGGTTCATGGGCAAAGAGTTTTACCGTTTTATAGGTTAATTTGGCAATATCGAGCAGGGTTTCTGTAGAAGGATGGCGATTGAAAAGTGTGTCGGCCAAGAAGAAAATACCTTTTCTCGTATTCATGATGTGAAGAGCCGCAATGTGTTTTGAACCTTCGCGAATGCCAATCACATCTTGTGCTGCCTGAATGGAATCGGCATATTTGGTATAAACACCGGTAATTAAGGCGTCGGCTTCGCCGGTTTCGACCATCATCATCCCGAAATAGTTGCGCTCGTGCATTTTTTCATAGGCTTCGTCAAAAGTCATCCCGTTTCGCTGAAGTTTGTCGGAAAGACGTTTAGCATAAGCAATTCTTCGTTGCTCTTCCCTGTCGTGACGGAGATTGATAATTTTCATCCCACTTAGATCGATATTATATTCCTGGGCGATTTTACCGATTTTTTCTTCGTTCCCCAACAAGATTGGATGGCAGATACCTTCGTTGTATGCCATTTCTGCTGCCTTCAGCATATTGATGTGATTGGCTTCTGAAAATACAACTTTCTTTGGATTTTGGCGGGCTGTGTCATAAAAACGGCGCAATATTTTATCTCCGTAACCCCCCATCATTTCGCGCAATTTGATTGTATAGGCTTCCCAGTCGGTAATTTTGTGACGGGCTACACCCGATTCCATAGCAGCACGGGCAACTGCAGGTGCAACAACCGTTAATAAACGGGGATCAAGCGGCTTGGGAATAATGTAATCTTTACCAAAACTTAAACGTTTTAAATTATATGCAGCATTGACTACATCGGGGACCGGTTTTTTGGCCAATTCGGCCAATGCATAAACGGCAGCCAGTTTCATTTCTTCGTTGATGCTTGTTGCCCGAACATCCAATGCTCCTCTGAAAATATAGGGAAATCCTAATACATTATTGATTTGATTGGGATAATCGGAGCGTCCTGTAGCAAAAATAATATCTTCTCGAGCATTCATGGCATCTTCATATGAAATTTCGGGATCAGGATTGGCTAAGGCAAAAATAATAGGGTTTTCATTCATTGAGCGAACCATTGCCGGGGTTAGTATTCCACTTACGGATAATCCCAAAAATACATCAGCTCCTCTGATTGCTTCTTCTAATGTTTGGATATGAGTGTTGGTGGCAAAAGGTTTTTTAATTTTGTTTAGGTCGGTACGCCGGGTGTTGATAACTCCTTTTGAATCGAGCATAATTATATTTTCGGGTTTTGCTCCTAAACGTATATATAATTTTGTGCAGGAAATGGCTGCAGCACCTGCACCATTGACAACAATTCTTACATTTTCTATCTTTTTCCCGACGATTTCCAATGCATTTAGTAATCCTGCTGCAGAAATGATGGCCGTACCGTGCTGGTCGTCATGCATGACAGGAATATCCAACTCGTCTTTCAATCTTTCTTCAATCTCAAAACATTCAGGAGCTTTAATATCTTCTAAATTGATACCACCAAAGGTTGGAGAAATGGCTTTTACGGTTTCAATGAATTTTTTTGGATCTTTTTCATTGATTTCAATATCGAAAACATCAATCCCGGCAAAAATTTTAAATAGCAACGCCTTTCCTTCCATTACGGGTTTTCCTGCCAATGGCCCTATGTCGCCCAAGCCTAAAACTGCTGTTCCGTTTGAAATAACGGCTACCAAATTTCCTTTATTGGTATAATCGTAAACGGCTTCTTCATTTTCTTTAATTTCTAAACAGGGTTCGGCAACTCCTGGCGAATATGCCAACGATAGATCGCGTTGCGAACTATAAGGTTTGGTAGGAACGACTTCAATTTTTCCCGGTTTTCCTTCTGAATGATAAAGAAGAGCGTCTTCTTTGCTTATTTTAGTCATAAACTGGATTTTATATAATAGAGTGAAAGAATAGCCATGATTATATTAAAAAATTGTCGCAAAAGTACCATTTTTTCATCTCAATTCATAATTATTTTATGGATCCATGCCTTCATTTTTTTGAGAAACCGTCTTTTTATGGAAAAATACATATTCTTAACATCAAATGATCTATTCAGGCAAAAATAGCTGCTAATGATACAGGAGTATGCCTGCTACCCCGGAAAGAGCAATTAACAAAATAGGGTCTATCTTTTGTAGCGAGGCAAGGAATACAGTTCCGAAAATAATCCAACTTTTGTAATCGATGAAGTTGGCTTTGTTAATCAGCATGAGTGCAGCTGAAGCAATTAAACCGATAATGGTGGGTTTAAGTACCGAAAGGGTGGAACGTACCGGCGGATTATTTTTTACTTTAAAGAAAAAGGCACAGATGAGGGTCATTATGACAAATGAAGGAAGGCTCACTGCCAGTGTACAAATGGCGGAGCCCAGTATTCCTTGAAAGGTGGAAAAACCCATATTCGAAACGGCAGCGTATCCCACATATGTGGCAGAATTGAATGCGATGGGTCCCGGAGTGGTTTGAGATATGGCTACAATATCGGTAAAATCGTTAATCGAAATCCAAGGGTGAGCATCTACAACTTCGTGCCGGATAAGGGGGAGCATGGCATATCCGCCCCCAAAACCAAATAGTCCGATCTTGAAAAAGGATAGGAACAATGCAACATACAGTTCGATTAATTTCATTGTTATCGCTTTATTCTTTTTTTGAGGTAAATCGGATAAAGAATGCCTGAAAGTATGGCGGCGGCAATGATGTATGCAGGCGAAATTTTCAACAACCACACGGCTATGACAACTAGAAAAGGGATCCATGCATTTTTTCGGGAGATTCCTGCTGATTTGCTTAATCCTGTTAATGGAGCAGCAATTAAGGCTACAACAGCCGGACGGATACCTTTGAAGATACGTTCGACAATAGGATTATTTTTGAATTGCGTGAAAATAATGGCAATGAAAAGAATAGTGATGAAAGAAGGAAGGATGATGCCTAAACCGGAAAACAAACTTCCCTTAAATCCAAACCGTTTGTTGCCGACAAATAAAGCAGTGTTTAGTGCCATGGGGCCGGGCATGGATTGAGCTATGGCCAGCATATCCATAAATTCATCGTCTTCCAGCCAATTTTTCTTTTTTACTACTTCGTTACGGATGAGCGGTATCATTGCATAACCACCTCCAAAAGTAAATGCTCCGATTTTAAAAAAAACGAGAAACAGTTCCAGATACCGTTTCATTTTGGTATAAGTTTTTATCATAAAAAGAAAAGCAGATCGGCAAAAGTTCATCTTTTTGCGATCTGCTTTTTATAAGAAGCCGCATCGGTGGAATTAAGACGAAACTCCTTATGACAGGATTTGAGCGTTTTGTTGTCTTTGTAATCCGCCGAGCCCGAAGGCTTGTCCCGAAGGATGCGGCCCGCCATTGACAACAAAAACGATCTCGGTTTCTAAAATGTTATTGATGAGTTTCCCAATCGACCAATGCGGCAATAACTCTCTTGTTTTGCATTTCAAAGATAGTAATTCCTCTATTAATTACCAAATAATTTTCTACCTTTTTTAGAGAAATATGTTCGATTTATGTTTAAAAACATCTTTTTTTAAATTTATTAAGATTCCCTTTCGAAATATTTATTAAGTTCTTCGTCCTTCAATTCATGATTACTGAGATCACCGGCAAGATACTGGTCATAAGCACTCATGTCGAGCAAACCATGACCCGACAAATTGAAAAGGATGGTCTTTTTTACTCCTTCTTCTTTGGCTTTCAGTGCTTCATCAATGGCTACTGCAATGGCGTGATTCGATTCGGGAGCAGGAATGATGCCTTCTGTACGGGCAAACAAAATCCCGGCTTTGAATGTATCGAGCTGGTTTACATCGACGGCTTCGACTAGATTATCTTTATGCAGTTGGCTTACAATGCTTCCTGCACCATGATAGCGTAACCCGCCGGCATGAATATTGGCAGGAGCAAAATTATGGTGCAGTGTATACATTGGGATTAATGGCGTGTATCCGATTTCATCGCCATAGTCATATTGAAAACGACCTCGCGTGAGTTTTGGACAAGAAGATGGTTCTGCTGCTATAAACCGTGTGTGGGTTTCGCCTTTCAGATTGTGACGTAAGAAAGGAAACGATATCCCCGAAAAATTTGATCCCCCACCAAAACAGCCGATTACAATATCGGGATATTCATCTGCCATTTCCATCTGTTTCTCTGCTTCAAGTCCGATTACGGTCTGATGTAAAGCTACGTGATTCAACACGCTTCCCAATGCATATTTACAGTTGGGTGTTTGCATGGCGAGTTCTATCGCTTCGGAAATGGCTGTACCTAAACTCCCCTGATAGGTGGGATTTTCAGTGATGATTTTTCTTCCGGCTTTTGTGGACATGCTTGGTGAAGCGATGACTTGTGCGCCCCATGATTGCATGAGGGAGCGACGGTAAGGTTTTTGTTCGTAACTGATCTTTACCATATAAACGGCAAGTTCAAGGCCGAAAGTTTTTGATGCAAAAGCCAGTGCTGTTCCCCATTGACCGGCACCGGTTTCTGTAGTCAAATTGGTCACCCCTTCTATTTTGTTGTAATAGGCTTGTGCTAGCGCCGAATTGAGTTTATGTGAGCCAACAGGACTTACGCTTTCGTTTTTGAAATAGATATGAGCCGGTGTATCAAGGGCTTTTTCCAGTTCATAGGCCCTTACGAGTGGCGTGGGTCGGTAGATTTTATATTTTTCGCGAATTTCATCGGGAATATCGATCCACACATCGTTGTCATTCAGTTCTTGCCTTGCCAATTCTTCTGCAAATAGCGGAAAGAGATCTTCTGCTTTGAGTGGTTCATTGGTTTGCGGATTTATCATCGGCAAAGGTTTGTTTTGCATTTCGGCAACAATATTATACCATTGTGTAGGTATTGCTGTTTCCGGCAACATGAATTTTTTTGTCCTCTCCATAAAATTTTTTAACTATTTGTCCTGTTTTTTCGATTAAGACAGCGCAAAATTAAAATATAATTCCAAAAAAAACAAACGAAAAGAAAAAAATGGCGAATTGCAGAGTCAACAGGTAAATCCGAATTTACACTAAATGTTTGTAAAACTCATTTTTTTGGTGAATCGTAGATTTAAATATGGGCTTTTTTGACATCATACCAAGTCCGCACCAAGTCCGTACCAAGGCTGCACCATCCTCGCTCCAAGTCCGCTCCAAAATTTTGGTTTTTTCGTTGCAAATATTCAGGAGGGTTTTACCCCAAATCGACCGGATCCAACTTTTTCGTCCTTGCCTTAATGCGAGCTTGAAGGAGCTCTTACCGGTTGAATAAGCGAATAAACTCTAAAATCAACGAACTCTCAAAATTAACCTGTCTGTAGATTTGCAGTTGTTTTTTGCAGGGATTTGCTTTTAATTTTTAAAACTTTATCTTACTTTTGCACACATATAGTGAATGTGTGCATTTGAAATTATGGCAATGTCGAAAACAAGACAAACATTGATTGAGGTAGCACGTCGGCTTTTTGCCCAAAAGGGGATTGAAAATACGACGATGAACGATATTGCTGAAGCTTCAAATAAAGGTCGTAGAACATTATATACCTATTTCAAAAGTAAGCAGGATATTTATAATGCGGTAATTCAATCGGAACTCGAGAGTATTTATCTTCAGTTGGAGGATGTAATCGGAAGAAATTTGCAGGCTGACGATAAACTGATGCTTTTCTTTTTCACACGTTTGGAAGCAATTAAAGAGGTGGTAAGACGTAATGGTACTTTACGGGCAGATTTTTTTAGAGATATTTGGCGTGTGGAGTATGTGCGAAAGGAGTTCGACCGCAAAGAAATCGCTTATCTGCAACATATTTTGGAAGAAGGTGTCAGGACAAAAATTTTTGAAATCTCAGATATTCCCCAAACAGCGCAAATTCTTCATTATGCCCTAAAAGGGCTTGAAGTGCCCGTTATTCGGGGAGTATTGGGCTTAAATATCAATAATAAAGCGGATAGAAATACGATTGTTAATCTGATATTTAAGGGCTTATATAGAAAGTAAAAACGATAGTGTTTAATTTAAACCAATAAAAAATGAAATTGTTAGAAGGTAAAACAGCTTTAATTACCGGCGCAGCTCGAGGAATAGGTAAAGCTATTGCACTTAAGTATGCTTCTGAAGGAGCAAATATTGCTTTTACGGATTTGGTTATCGATGAAAATGCAAAAGCAACCGAAAACGAAATTGCTGCTTTGGGTACGAAAGTAAAGGGTTATGCGTCGGATGCGTCCAATTTTGAGGAGGCGCATAAAGTAGTAGATGAAATCATCAGGGATTTCGGACGAATTGACATTTTGGTGAATAATGCAGGGATCACGCGCGACGGATTGATGGTTCGTATGACAGAACAGCAATGGGATATCGTGATCAAAGTAAATCTAAAATCGGCATTCAACTTTATTCATGCCGTGACACCTCAAATGATGCGACAGAAATCGGGTAGTATTATCAATATGAGTTCCGTTGTCGGTGTTTCGGGTAATGCCGGTCAGTCCAACTACTCTGCTTCTAAAGCCGGGCTGATAGGGTTGACAAAATCGATGGCTAAAGAAATCGGATCTCGAAACATTCGGGTTAATGCTATCGCTCCGGGATTTATTATTACCGATATGACCGGCGCTCTTTCGGAAGAAGTACGCAAACAATGGGCAGAGCAAATCCCGTTGCGGCGTGGTGGCACACCGGAAGATGTAGCGAATGTTGCTCTTTTCCTTGGCTCGGAACTTTCTTCCTATGTAAGTGGTCAGGTGATCAATGTTTGTGGCGGCATGAATACATGATTCGTAATTTCTTTTTCTATTTAGATTTTATATAAGAGACACAATTTTTTGTGTCTCTTCATCTGTTTTTTAAAATGGAAGTATTATACGAAGACAACCATATTATCATCATAAATAAATCTCCGAAAGAGATTGTACAAGGTGACAAGACAGGCGATAAGCCGTTGTCGGATATGGTAAAAGATTATTTAAAGAAAAAATACAATAAGCCGGGGAATGTTTTTTGCGGAGTCGTTCATAGGCTCGACAGACCTACTAGTGGAATAGTCGTTTTTGCTAAAACAAGTAAAGCGCTTACCCGACTGAACGAAATGTTTAAAAAGGGAGAGATCGATAAAACCTATTGGGCTATCGTGAAAGATGTTCCACCGCAGAATGAGGGAGTACTGGTTCACTATGTGATTAAGAACGAAAAAAATAATAAATCTACTGCGTATGATACAGAAAAACCGCACACTCAAAAAGCAGTACTTCACTATAAGCTTATCGGACGATCACAAAAATATTATCTTCTTGAAGTAAAAATTGAAACGGGACGTCATCATCAGATTCGATGTCAGCTGGCAAAAATCGGTTTGCCGATCAAAGGCGATTTAAAATATGGTGCTCAGCGCTCCAATCCCGACGGCAGCATTTCTTTGCATGCTAGAAATATATCTTTTGTTCACCCGGTTTCTAAACAGATCATCGACATAACGGCTCCGGTGCCTGATGATCCTTTGTGGAAAGCATTCGAAATTTAGATTTTTCACAAAAAGTTTAAAGAAATAACGCCAAAACCATGCAATATAAAAAGTATATCTGTAAATTTGCGGATATAGTAAAATTTTTATCTAAATAAAGAAATATGAAACCAACTTTGTTTGTATTAGCTGCAGGGATGGGCAGCCGTTATGGAGGTCTTAAACAATTGGATGGGGTTGGCCCTTCCGGCGAAACTATTATGGATTATTCAATTTACGATGCGATCAACGCCGGTTTTGGCAAGCTTGTTTTTGTTATCCGTAAGTCATTTGAAGATGATTTCAGGGAAAAGATCGTAAAAAAATATGAACAAAAAATTCCTGTGGAATTGGTTTTTCAAGAATTGGATAAATTACCCGAAGGCTTTACAGTGCCGGCAAATCGTGTAAAACCATGGGGAACCAATCATGCCGTTATGATGGGAAAAGATGTGATTAATGAACCTTTTGCCGTGATCAATGCGGACGATTTTTATGGAAGGGAAAGTTATCGGGTTTTGGGGGATTTTTTGTCTCAACTAGCTAACAGCAAAAACCTGTACTGTATGGTAGGGTACAGAGTGGGAAACACCCTGTCGGAAAGTGGAGCAGTTGCCCGCGGCATTTGTGAAATAGATGAAAATCATAATCTTCTTGGAATTGTGGAACGTACTCAGGTGATGCGTATCGACGGGGTTGTTAAATATAAGGACGAGAACAATAATTGGGTGGCTATCGATGACAATACTCCTGTTTCCATGAATATGTGGGGATTCACGCCCGATTATTTTGCTTATTCCGAAGATTATTTTGTGGATTTTCTTAAAAAGAATGCCGGAAATATCACGGCTGAATACTTTATACCTTTGCTTATCAATCATTTGGTTACTAATAAAATGGCAACTGTAAAAGTATTGGATACTCCTTCAAAATGGTTTGGAGTAACTTATCCCGAAGATCGCCCCGGCGTGGTTGCCAAGCTTCAGAAACTGGTAGATGAAGGTGTTTATCCTTCGCCACTTTGGTAGAGTAGAGGTAAGGCGCAGAGCGCAAATTTAACCCAATTCAAGTGAAGAGGTAATGGTTGAGGTATTTATTATTCTGCTTCTCATTATTTTAAATGGTTTTTTTGCTTTGTCGGAGATAGCGGTAGTATCGAGCAAAAAAACAAAACTTGAAGCAGAAAGAAAAAAAGGGAGTAAAGGTGCTGAAACGGCCCTCAAACTCCGAGCAAATCCTGACAATTTTCTTTCGGCTGTACAAGTGGGGATCACACTTATCGGTATTGTGAACGGAGCATATGGTGGAACTACACTGGCAGCTGATGTTGTGCCTTTTTTTCAAAAATTTGCATGGAGTGCTCCCTACGCCGAAACCATAGCTGTTGGGGTTGTTGTTTTTTTGATTACGTATGTGTCTATTGTTATTGGTGAATTAGTGCCGAAAACCATCGCTCTGAATAATCCTGAAAAGGTATCCATTGTGGTTTCGAGACCCATTTACGTCATAAGCATCATTTTTTATCCGTTTGTGCAATTTTTGGCTGCTTCAACCGGATTTTTCAATAAAGTAATCGGTTTGAAACCCAAAAAAGATACGGTGTCGGAAATGGAACTCAGGGCTATGTTGAAAACAGCTTCAAAAGAAGGGATTATCGAAAAAGAAGAAAATATTATACATGAACAGGTTTTTTATTTTTCCGATAAACGAGCCAAACACTTAATGACACATCGTACCGATATAGAATGGGTAGATATATCGAAATCCAAAGATGAAGTTGTTCGGGATCTTTTAAATTGTAAACATAGCCGGGTACTGGCTTGTAACAAAAAATTGGACGATTTTGTCGGTATTATTTCTATTAAGGAGTTCTTGTATGCATTGCACAAGAATAGCGATTTTTCCATTCATGAGTTGATTCAGGAGCCTTTAATTTTTCCGTCAACCTTGCGTGCTCAAAAAGTACTTGAAATGTTTAGAAATAGTCATAAATCTATCGGTGTTGTAATTGATGAATATGGAAGTGTAGATGGCATTATCACCTTACATGACATAATGGAAACTTTGGTAGGACCTATTGCCGACGAGGATGAAAACGAAGAACCCGATATCTATATGCAAAGCGAAAATTCTGCTTTAATCAATGGTGAAGCGCCCCTTGAATTGCTTACCTTATTTATTGATGATTTCGTTATCGATTTCGAATCGATCGATTATTCAACCGTTGCGGGTTTTGTTTTAGCCAATATAAACAAGATACCTCAGGTGGGAGATAAATTTATCTATAACGATACGGAATTCGAAATTATGGAAGTGGATGGCAATAAAGTCAATAAAGTGTTGATAACCAAAAATATAAAAGATAAAGAATAAAGTTTTTTAGCAGATAAGGAAATTGTCAATATATGAATTATCAATTAATCAAACAAAACATGTAAAGGATGAAGGAAAGAGGAAAGAGATTATGTTTTATAACATATCTTTTTATTAGGCTGGGAGAAAAGGATGTGTTATTTTTACACGAATTTTATAAAAAAATCCAATCTTCATCATCTTTTATTTATACACCGGAAAAATATGAATGTAGAGAAAACAAGGAGTAAATCCGGTTTGCTTTTAGATGCTTTTGAAAAAAATGTAGACGGAAAGCAAACCGGATTATACATTCTTACCAACAAGAATGGATGCGAAGTTGCCGTGACCAATTACGGTGCAAAGATTGTTTCGTTGATGGTACCCGATAAAAACGGTACATTAACCGATGTAGTAACAGGTCATCAAACCATTGATGATTATTTGACTTCAGAAGAGCCCTATTTTGGAGCTGTTTGTGGTAGAGTGGCTAATCGTATTGCCAAAGGTAAATTTACACTCGATGGGAAAGAATATACGCTGGCCATTAACAACGGTCCCAATCACTTGCATGGAGGTATAAAAGGTTTCAATGCGGTTGTGTGGGACGTCAAAGAGATTTCCGATAGCTCGATCAAACTTTTTTATTTGTCGGTAGATGGTGAAGAAGGATATCCGGGAAATTTAAGTGTGACAGTAACGTATGTTTTAACGGACGATAATGCATTGGATATTTATTATGAAGCGGAAACCGATAAACCGACTATTTTAAATCTTACCAATCATTCTTACTTTAATCTTTCGGGAGCAGGAGATCCATATATCGGAGATCATATTTTAAAATTAATTGCCGATGAGTATCTTCCCACAGACGAAACAGCTATTCCATATGGAAAGCCCGAACCGGTTGTTGGAACGCCTATGGATTTTACGGTAGCTCATGCTATAGGTGAAAGAATTGATGATGATTTTCAACAATTGATTTTCGGAAATGGTTATGATCATAATTATATAATTAATAAAGAAAATGAAGATGATTACGTTTTTGCAGGTGTATGCGAATCGCCAAAAACCGGTATAAAAATGGAAATCTTCACTTCTCAGCCGGGAATTCAGTTATATACAGGAAATTGGATGACGGGAAATTTTGTTGGGAAAAACGGTCAACGCTATCCCAAACGTTCTGCGGTTTGTTTTGAAACACAACATTACCCCGACAGTATTCATCATCCGGAATATCCGTCTGTTGTCTTGCGTCCCGGGACAATTTTCAGATCGAGAACGACATACAAATTCTTGGTATAAAACTCGTGAAAAGGAATTATTTTTTATAGCAAACAATTTAAATAATAAGTAAAAAGTATGAATACTACAACTAATGAGAGAAAGAGTAATCTTGTGCCGATAATCATGATGATCATTCTTTTTGGAATGATATCGTTTGTCACCAATTTAGCGGCACCGATGGGGCAGGTACTAAAAGAACAATTTGGTGCTTCCAATTTCCAGGGATTGTTGGGAAATGCAGCCAACTTTATTGCTTATGCAGTTATGGGGATACCCGGAGGAATTCTTTTACAGAAATTGGGATACAAAAAGACAGCTTTAATAGCTATCGCTGTTGGTTTTGTAGGCGTATTTATTCAATTCCTTTCCGGTCATGCTCCTCAAACATCGGCTTTTGGCGTTTATCTTCTTGGCGCTTTCGTAGCCGGTTTTTCAATGTGTTTATTGAATATTGTGGTAAACCCCATGTTGAATACGCTTGGTGGAGGTGGAAATAAAGGGAATCAGCTGATCCAAATCGGAGGTTCATTTAATTCGGTGATGGCTACCTTTACTCCGGCATTTGTAGGTGTCTTAATTGGTGATGCCGCAAAAGCAAATATCTCCGATGTTTTTCCGGTTATGTATATTGCAATGGGCGTTTTTGCCGTTATATTTTTTGTTCTTCTGTTTGTAGATATTCCTGAGCCACATGCACAAAAAACATCGGAATCTCTTAAGCAATTAATGTCTGGTGCCTTACAATTTCGGCATTTTATATTAGGCGCTGTAGCTATTTTTATTTATGTTGGAGTTGAAGTGGGCACACCCGGACTTTTGATTCTTTGGTTGTCAGATACTCCTGTTGGGAAGACTACTGCCGGTTTTGTTGCAGGTACCTATTGGTTTCTTATGTTGATTGGCCGGTTGTTGGGTGCTTCATTTGGAAGCAAAATATCCAGTAGGAAAATGCTGGGCTTTGCTTCCTTTGTTGGATTGATTTTGATCGCTTTAGCAATTTTTTCTCCACAAACTTCAGTGGTTTCACTGCCGGTTCTTTTACGATCGAGTACAGGGGCTCTCTCTTTCGGATTAGCTGAAGTGCCTATTAATGCCATGTTTATTGTATTGGTCGGCCTTTGCACTTCTATTATGTGGGGAAGTATTTTTAATCTCGCGGTAGAGGGATTGGGTAAATATACGGCTGCTGCATCGGGTATTTTTATGGCTTTAGTTTGCGGTGGTGGTATTCTGCCTGTTCTTCAGGGAAGAGTAGCCGATATAGCAGGTTATATTCCGAGCTATTGGGTGATTTTTATCGGTTTGGCTTATTTATTATATTATGCATTAATCGGATCGAAAAATATAAATGCAACTATCCAAACCGAAGACGAAAAGCTCTCTGTATGAGCAGCATCAGGTAATATTTCCGCTGATGAACAAGGAAAATAAATGCTAACAATAAATTAATAAGAAGGTTGAAGATGACAAAAGAAGAAATCATTATTTTATATCAGGAAAAATTTGGGAAAGAAACACCTGAGGTTTATACGGCTCCCGGCCGTATAAACCTTATCGGAGAACATACCGATTATAATGGCAGTTTTGTTTTTCCGGGTGCTGTAGATAAAGGGATTACAGCTGCCATCCATTTAAACGGAACAGACAAAGTTAGAGCTTATGCGCTCGATCTTTCCGAATATTCGGAATTTGGATTAAATGAGGAGGATATTCCGAATGAAGGGTGGGCAAAATATATTTTTGGAGTTTGCCGGGAAATTATTAAACGAGGTGGGAAAGTTGAAGGATTTGATACTGTTTTTTCAGGTAATGTTCCCCTTGGAGCAGGAATGTCTTCATCGGCTGCTTTGGAAAGCACCTATGCTTATGCGTTGAACGATATGTTGAATCTGGGTATCGATAAATTCGAATTGGCTAAAATTGGGCAGGCAACCGAACATCATTATGTGGGAGTGAAATGTGGCATCATGGATCAATTCATTTCGCTTTTTGGGAAAAAGGGCCATTTGGTTCGACTGGATTGCAAAACCATGGAATATGAATATTTCCCGTTTGATCCACAAGGATATAAGTTGGTATTGTTGGATACGCAGGTGAAACATGAATTGGCTTCGTCGGCATACAATAAACGTCGTGAATCATGCGAACGTGCTGCTGCGGCCATTCGTAAGAATCATCCTGAAGTGCAATTTCTTCGTGATGCTGATATGAATATGCTCGATGAAGTCAAAAATGTGATCACTGAGGAAGATTATATGCGAGCAAAATATGTAATCGAAGAAACACAACGTGTTCTGGATGTATCGGATGCATTAAAAAAAGGCGATTATGAAACTGTTGGCAAAAAGATGTATGAAACTCACGAAGGGATGAGTAAATTATATGAGGTTAGTTGCGAAGAGCTCGATTTTCTTAACGATATTGCCAAAAAAAGCGGAGTAACGGGTTCACGTGTGATGGGAGGCGGTTTTGGGGGATGTACCATTAATTTGGTAAAAGATGAATTGCACGATAAATTTATTGAAGAAGCCAACACTCAATTCAAAAATAAATTTGGTTATGAGCCGAAAGTGTATGATGTTGTTATTAGCGATGGGGCACGAAAATTATAATTAGTAAACAAGTTACCGGAGGAGTTGAAAGTTTGTAAAGTAATTTTCGACTTCTCCTTTTTCCAATTCTTATACCTATACCTATGATGAATGCAGATTATTATTTGGAAAACCCAACTTTTTTGGTTGCAGTCGATTGCATTATTTTTGGTTTTAAAGATAAAGAGCTTCATATTTTGCTCACGCGACGTCCGATGGAACCTCTTAAGGGAGAATGGTCTTTGATGGGGGGATTTGTGGAAGATAATGAAAGCCTGAATGAAGCGGCAGAAAAAGTTCTTTTTCGGTATACACAGCAAAAAGGAGTTTATATGGAACAGGTGAAAGCTTATGGGGAAATAAATCGCGATATCGGTGGTCGCGTGATTTCAGTGGCTTTCTATGCATTGGTTCGATTAGAAGAGTTCGATACAAGCTTGGCTGCAAAATATGATGCGCGGTGGGTAAATATTCGCGAACTTCCACCTCTTGTTTTCGATCATAATCAAATGGTAAATGATGCATTGACACTGCTTCGATACAAAGTTTCCATGCAACCTATTATCTTTCATTTTTTTGATAAAAAATTCACATTACCTGCTTTACAGGATCTTTATGAAGCTATTTATCAGATGCCTATAGATAAACGGAATTTTCGCAAAAAGATTGTTTCCATGAATATCCTCGATAAGCAGGAAGAAAAAGACAAGTCTTCTTCCAAACGGGGAGCGTATTATTATGTTTTTAACAAAAAAAAATATGAGGCTTTTTTAAGAGAAGGCAAGCGATTTTCTTTATGATTGAGAAATTGCTTTTTGAAAATTTTTTTCTACCTTTGTACCCTAATATCAGACAATAATCAAATTAAAAATAAAATACGCACTATGTATCGAGGCAAACCTGTGCGATTGATCCTTGAAAACGGAATGGTCTTTCAGGGAAAATCTTTTGGTGCAGAAAAAGCAACATCGGGAGAAGTAGTTTTCAATACCGCAATGGTCGGTTATCCCGAAAGTTTAACAGACCCATCATACGAAGGACAAATTCTTACCCTTACCTATCCAATAATCGGAAATTACGGCGTCCCTGCAAACAGCAAGACCAACGGAATTTCCGATTTTTTTGAATCTGACCGTATTCATGTCAGGGGCCTTATCGTGCAGGATTATTCTCACGAATATTCTCATTGGAATGCGGTAAAAAGTTTGGGAGATTGGATGAAAGAAGAAAACATTCCCGGAATTTATGGGATTGACACGCGCATGTTGACGAAAATACTTCGCGAAAAAGGATCGATGTTAGGGAAAATTGTTTATGATGATGCAGAGGAAGTAGATTATTATGACCCTGCCGGAGAAAATCTTGTAGCGAAGGTAAGCTGTAAAGAAGTTATTGAATATAACTATGGAACGAAAAAAGTGGTATTGGTTGATTGCGGAGTCAAATTAAGCATCATAAGAGAGCTTATTAAGCTGAAAGTCGACCTTATTCGTGTGCCATGGGATTATGATTTTAATCAAATACATTACGATGGCTTGCTCATTTCCAATGGTCCGGGGAATCCCGATTATTGTGAAATTACCGTTGACCATATTCGCGAAGCAATGAAGTTGGATAAACCGATTTTTGGCATTTGCTTAGGAAATCATCTTCTCTCGAAAGCAGCAGGAGCTAAAATATACAAAATGAAATATGGACACCGAAGCCTTAATCAACCTGTGCGTAAATTAGGTACGAACATTTGTTATATAACTTCTCAAAATCACGGGTATGTAGTTGATCAGGATTTTTTGGGTGAGGAGTGGGAACCCTATTTTATTAACATGAACGATGGCACGAATGAGGGTATTCGGCATAAAACAAAACTATTTAGTTCCGTACAGTTCCACCCTGAGGCAGCGGCAGGACCAACGGATACTGAATTCTTTTTTCATGATTTTGTAGAAATGCTGTAATTTTTCAAGGTAAACTAAAGAAAGATTTTAAATAAACGTGCACAAAGAAAAGAAACAATATATACTATGACAGATATAACCAAATCCTCTATTAATGAGGCTTCTACTTTAGAGTCTGCAAATCTGACCAAAAGGGATTTAAGCATTCAGAGAGTTCTTATTTTAGGTTCAGGTGCCTTGAAGATCGGAGAAGCAGGTGAATTTGATTATTCGGGTTCTCAAGCCTTAAAAGCATTGCGCGAAGAAGGGATCGAAACTATATTGATCAACCCCAATATAGCCACAGTACAAACATCGGAAGGTTCTGCAGACAAAATCTATTTCTTACCAGTTACGCCTTATTTTGTTGAAAAGGTGATAGCCCGCGAAAGGCCCGACGGTATCTTACTTTCCTTTGGTGGTCAGACGGCGTTAAATTGTGGAGTTGCCTTGTATGAAAAAGGGATACTTGATAAGTATAATGTTAAGGTTTTAGGAACGCCAGTTCAGGCTATTATGGAAACGGAAGACCGAGACCTTTTTGTGAAAAAGCTGGATCAAATCGGGGTAAAGACCATAAAAAGTATGGCTGTGAGTACCGTCGATGATGCTTTGAAGGCTGCACACTCGCTCGGCTATCCCATTATTGTTCGTGCGGCTTATGCGTTGGGAGGATTAGGTTCCGGTTTTTGCAACAGCGATGAGGAATTGAAAGCGCTTGCAGGGAAAGCATTTGCATATTCAAATCAATTGCTTATCGAAAAATCGTTGAAGGGTTGGAAAGAGATTGAATATGAAGTTGTACGAGATAAATACGATAATTGCATTACGGTTTGCAATATGGAGAATTTCGATCCTCTAGGTATTCATACCGGTGAAAGTATTGTCGTGGCACCTTCTCAAACGCTTACTAATTCGGAATTTCAAAAATTGCGTGAGTTATCCATTCGCATTATCCGGCATATTGGTATTATTGGCGAATGTAACGTCCAATTTGCTCTTGATCCTGAATCGGAAGATTATCGGGTAATAGAAGTAAATGCACGTCTTAGTCGGTCATCGGCTTTAGCTTCCAAAGCAACCGGATATCCGCTGGCTTTTGTAGCAGCAAAACTGGGTTTGGGATACGGACTTTTTGATTTGAAAAATTCGGTTACCAAATCCACGAGTGCATTTTTTGAACCAGCCTTAGATTATATCGTTGTAAAAATTCCTCGTTGGGATTTGGGAAAATTCAATGGGGTTTCAAAAGAGATTGGATCGAGCATGAAGTCGGTGGGTGAAATTATGGCCATCGGGCGTACATTTGAGGAAGCCATTCAAAAAGGATTACGTATGATTGGACTCGGTATGCATGGGTTTGTTGAAAATAAAGAACTGAAAATTGACGATATCGATAAAGCCCTTCATGAACCTACCGATCAGCGTATTTTTGTTATTAGCAAAGCTTTTCGTAAAGGTTATACCATCGATCAGATTCACAATTTGACAAAAATCGACAAATGGTTTCTTTATAAATTGTATCACATTATCGAAACTGCTGAAGAATTAGAAAAATTGTTTCCTGATTCAATCGATTTTAAAAAAGATAGTAATCCTTCTTTCGATGAATTATTAAAAATGGCAAAACAACAGGGTTTTTCCGATTTTCAGATTGCGCGTGCCATCTGGAAAGAGAAGTTGGATGAAGGAAGTCAGGAAGTTATTCGTCAGTATCGTAAAAAACGGGGTATCGTACCGGTTGTGAAACAGATTGATACGTTGGCTGCCGAATATCCTGCGCAAACTAACTACCTGTATTTGACATACAATGGAATGGAGAATGATATCCAATATTTGGGTGATCGGCGTTCCGTAATCGTATTGGGCTCGGGTGCTTATCGCATTGGTTCTTCGGTAGAATTCGATTGGTGTTCGGTGAATGCGTTGAATACGGTTCGTAAGGAGGGTTATCGATCAGTAATGATTAATTATAATCCAGAAACAGTATCCACAGATTATGATATGTGCGACCGTCTTTATTTTGACGAGCTTACATTTGAACGGGTTATGGATATTGTTGAACTTGAAAATCCGTATGGAGTAATCATTTCCGTGGGCGGACAAATACCCAATAATCTGGCTGTCAGGCTGGATAAAGCAGGTGTGAACATTTTAGGTACGCCTGCAAAAAGCATCGATAATGCGGAAGATCGTCATAAGTTTTCCAGTATGTTGGATGAACTTAGAATTGATCAGCCTCGTTGGCGCGAATTGACCTCATTGGAAGATATTCATCAGTTTGTGGAGGAAGTCGGCTATCCTGTATTGGTTCGCCCATCTTATGTGCTATCAGGGGCTGCCATGAATGTGTGTTCAAATGATGAAGAATTGGAAAACTTCCTTCAGTTGGCAGCTGATGTATCCAAACAGTATCCTGTGGTGGTGAGTTCTTTTATTCAGAATGCGAAAGAAATTGAGTTTGATGCGGTTGCCGATAAAGGCGAAATCATCACTTATGCCATTTCTGAACACGTGGAATATGCCGGCGTGCACTCCGGCGATGCTACTATTCAGTTTCCTCCTCAGCGATTGTATGTCGAAACGGCCAGAAAAATCAAGAAGATTTCGCGTCAAATTGCAAAAGCATTGAATATATCGGGTCCGTTTAATATTCAATATTTGGCGAAAGATAACCATATCATGGTTATCGAGTGTAATCTTCGTGCTTCACGGTCATTTCCCTTTGTGTCGAAAGTTCTGAAAATCAATTTTATAGAACTTGCAACAAGAATAATGTTGGGGTTGAATGTGGAAAAACCCAACAAAAGTGCTTTCGATTTGGATTATGTCGGGATTAAAGCTTCGCAGTTTTCTTTTTCGCGCCTTCAGAAAGCTGATCCTGTTTTAGGGGTGGATATGGCCTCTACAGGGGAAGTGGGGTGTCTTGGCGACGATTTTCATACGGCGTTGCTTACGGCAATGTTGTCTGTTGGATACACGATTCCGAAAAAAAATGTATTGTTTTCTACCGGTCCGGCCAAATCAAAAGCCGATTTACTCGAGTCGGCAAGATTGCTTTACGAAAAGGGCTTCAATTTGTATGCAACTGCCGGATCGCAAAAGTTTTTGGAAGAAAATGGCATCCCGGCAACATTGGTCTATTGGCCAAGTGATAATAAAAGTCCGAGTGCTGTGGAACTTATTCAAAACAGACAGATCGATTTGATAGTAAATATTCCCAAAAACTTGACACCCGGAGAATTGAAAAACGGCTATTATATTCGTCGTGCTGCTATAGATTTTAATGTTCCTCTCATTACCAATACCCGTTTGGCAAGTGCTTTTATTCATGCTTTTTGCAAACTGGATCTTGATGATATCGAAATAAAACGTTGGGATGAATATATGTAAGTCATAAATTCTCCCAACTTTTTTCTAAAATTTATTTTATGACGGCTATCGCAAGAGATTCGGTATTGGCTGACGTTCTTGAGCAACATTGCGAATTGATCCCTATTGCAAATCGGTTTGGTATTTTTTTGGGAGTCGGGAACAAAACCATTGACGAAATTTGTTCGCAAAATGGGCTGAGTTCCGATCTGATAGTCACTGTTTTTAATGTGTATATAGACGAAGCTTATTTGCCGAAAAATAAATTGATGTCATTTGATATTGAGCCTGTCGTCAATTATTTTATGCAAACCATTAACTATTACCTTCAGAATGCTGTACCAAATCTAGAAAAACATTTAAATGCTTTTATGGCTCTTAGCGGATTGAAAACCGAGGAGTTGAACATGATTCGCAGCCTATTTTTTCAGTTTAAATCCCAGTTTACGGAACATGTTGAAAAAGGACTTACCTATTTGGAGGACTATCCGCATGAATTGTTGAACGATTTGAAAAATATTCTCATTAGACATATTTCCGACTGGTACAATCAGAATTTATGTTATGCCGTTATCTTTTGGATTGATACGCTCGAAAATGATCTTATTATTCACAATAGATTAAAAAATAAGATATTGAAGCCAAAGATCAAAAAATTGGATCGACTAGACATTTATGATTTGCAACAAGTGATTACTCATGAAAAAAAACAAGAAAAAAGCAATGCCTCTATACTTACAGGACGGGAAATCGAAATACTGAAACTCATTGTACGTGGTTATATCAATAAAGAAATTGCCGATAAATTGAACATTAGTTTAAATACGGTACTTACACACCGAAAACATATTATATCCAAAACAGGAATCAAGACAGTTTCAGGTCTAACTTTTTATTGTATTTCAAACGGTTTACTTTCCTCGGATTTTTTGAGCGGTCAAAATAGGAACAATAATTTAAAATAAGCATAATGAACGGAAAATTGAGTAATGGTTTTTTAGATGCTTCACAAATTACGTGGAGTGAGGTGAGAAAACACGACTATGATGTGGTTGTTTTACCTTGGGGATCCATTGAACCGCACAATTATCATTTACCATATCTTACCGATTGTTATCTTTCTCATCAAATAGCTCTCGATAGTGCAAATGCAGCTTTTGAAAAGGCGGCTGTTAATTGTATGGTTTTGCCGCCGATATATTTGGGCTCTCAAAATCCCGGACAATGGAATTTACCCTTTTGTATTCACGCTCGTTACGAAACCCAAAAAGCAATTTTGTTGGATATTGTAGATGCATTGTATCTGCAAAACTTTCGCAAGTTGGTTATTATCAACGGTCATGGAGGGAATTCGTTTAAAGCTTTGATTCGCGATATGGCACGTATTTATCCTGATTTTGTCATTGTGCTTGTGGATTGGTATGATATCGTTCCGAAAGATGATTTTTTTGAAGAAATCCCCGATGAACATGCCGGAGAACAGGAAACATCGGTTATGCTTCATTATTTTCCTCATTTGGTAAAAATGGTAGAAGCGGGGAAGGGGAATGCAAAACCTATGAAAATTGAATCATTGAATAAAAAAACAGGGTGGATGCCTCGAAATTGGTCGGAAATTACGGAAGATACCGGAATTGGAAATCCCCAAAAGTCTACTGCTGAGAAGGGGCAAAAATATGCCGAGGAAGTGGTCTCGCGCATTGCCGATTTGCTCATCGAACTGAAAGATTTTCACCCGCGTTAACAGGTCGAAATGGGTTTATAATACAGTTAAGAAAAAAATTCTTCTCCAATATAAATATATATAAAGAAGAGAAAAATGCCTGACTCATGTGATACGAGCTCAAATGCAATTTCCTTGAAGAAAAAACGTTTTTTTAACTAAACAATTTATCGTAATTTTGTCAAGTCATTTTAGACTGAATTTGAGGAGGTAATGAATTTTTTCTTTCCTTTTTGAACGTGAACTGATTGATTTCGGAATTCCAAAATAATAAATAGTAATAAATTATTATGAGTAAACAAAGAGAGAAACTTTTTACTGATTTTCCACCCGTTTCCACCGAAGAATGGATGGAGAAAATCATCACCGACCTGAAAGGCGCTGATTTTCAGAAAAAAATGGTATGGAGAACAAATGAAGGTTTTAATGTAAATCCTTTTTATCGTGCTGAAGACATCAAAGATTTGAAATGGACGGACAATCTGCCCGGTCAGTTCCCGTATGTACGAGGCACAAAAAAGGAAAATGTATGGTATGTTCGGCGAGAAATAGAGGTGGATGATTTTCATGCTGCCAACGAAGAAGCAACGTCTTTGCTGAATAGAGGGGTGAATTCTTTAGGATTTCACATACACCGGGAAAATATAACGTCGAAAAATATTGCTGATCTATTAAATGGCATTGCGCCAGACAAGGTAGAGTTGAATTTTACAACAGAAAAAGGCAATGCAGTTGAATTGGCCCGGATTGTTGTAGATTATGTACAGGGTTTGAATTTAGATCCGATGGCCTGTTTTGGTTCAATCGAATATAATCCTTTTTCTGGTATTCTTCAAGAAGGTAACGATAATCCGGATTGGGAAGACAAGATAGTAGAGATGATAAAGATAACAGCTCCTCTTCCGCGATATCGTGCTATTTCTATTGGCGGCAATTTATTTACCGATGCCGGCGCTTACCTGTATCAGGAAATGGGTTTTAGCCTTTCTCAAGGAAATGAGATTTTGAACAAGCTTATCGAAAAGGGTATTAAACCGGATGTGGCAGCAAAAAAGATTAAGTTCGATTTTGGTGTAGGATCCAATTATTTTATGGAAATTGCCAAATTTCGTACTGCCAGATGGTTATGGGCTGAAATCGTAAATGCATACCATCCAGTGTGTACACATGATTGTTCCAATAGAGCAGAAGATGATACCTGTCGATGCGCTGCGAAGATGAATATTCATGCTATTACTTCGAAGTTTAACCAAACGCTGTATGATCCTTATGTAAACATGTTGCGTACGCAGACTGAGGCTATGTCTGCTATTATAGGTATGGTGGACTCACTTTCCGTTCGTCCATTTGATGAAACATTTGAAGTACCCACCGAATTTGGTTACCGCATCGCTGTAAATCAGCAATTGTTGTTGAAAGAAGAATCGCATTTCGACAAAATAACCGATCCGTCGGCCGGTTCATACTACATCGAAAATCTTACAGGTGCATTGGCCGAGCAGGCTTGGAAGCTTTTCCTTGAAACTGATGAAAAAGGTTTTTATGAAGCGTTGAAGGCAGGTATTATTCAAGATGCGGTGAATACATCGGCCGAAGCTCGTTTTAAGGCGCTCTCTAACAGAAAGGAGATTTTGGTGGGTACCAATCAGTATCCTAATTTCAATGAGACGATGGTTGATAAACTTCAAGCGAACCTTTTAGACGAATGCATCGGTAGCAAAGTTGAAGTGGCTCCTCTTAAAAAACTAAATAAAAGTCGTCTTGCCGAACCGTTCAATGACTTGCGCTTGGCAACTGAAAAGAGCGGGAAACGGCCGAAAGTATTTATGTTGACAATCGGCAATTTGGCTATGCGTCTTGCCCGTTCGCAATTTTCAGGGAATTTCTTTGCGTGTGCAGGGTATGAAATTATCGATAATCTTGGTTTCGATACGGTAGAAGAAGGCGTTAAGGCTGCTCGTGAAAAGGATGCCGATATTATTGTTCTTTGTTCAAGTGACGATGAATATGCAACACTGGCACCTCTGGCTTTTGATCAAGTAAAAAATGGAAAAGAAATTTTTGTTGTTGCAGGTGCTCCTGAATGTATGGATGACTTGAAAGCAAAAGGTATCGAGCATTTTATCCATATCCGCAGTAACGTATTGGAAACATTAAAGACATTCAATTCGTTATTGGGAATAGCATAGATCATGGGCAAAGAAAGAAAAATATCGGATTGGATTATTGCTACCCGACCGTGGTCATTTCCGGCTTCAACCATGCCGGCACTGGTAACTATTTCCTATGTGTATTTTTTGAAAAATGAAATAGCAAGTGATATTAACTGGTTTTATGGTGTGTTGGCGTTTATAGGCGCTTGTATTTTTCAGGCGAGCGGAAATCTGATTGGCGATTATTTCGATTTTAAATATGGCGTTGATCGAAAAGAGTCTTTCGGATCAAGTCGAATGCTGGTGGATAGAATTTTCTCCCCCAAAACCATCTTGAATTACGGTATCGTTATGCTCGCAATTGGCATTTTATTGGGATTGTTTCTTTTTGTCCGCACTGGAACCGATTTGCTTTGGATAGGTGGTATCGGCGTGCTTGCAACTTTTTTTTATTATAAACTGAAGTTTGCGGCCTTTGGCGATTTGGTAATTTTTATTGTTTACGGACCGCTTATTGGTTTAGGTACTGCTTTTGTCATGACAAATCAGTTGATGTGGAATGTGGTTTTGCTGAATATTCCGATAGCATTTTTAGTGGTCAACATTCTGCATGCCAATAATATGCGCGATATTCGTGACGATGGTAAAGCTCATATCAGAACACAAGCCATGGTACTAGGGATGGAGAGGGCCAAAGTGCAATATCTTATCCTTGCTGTAGGGGCTTATGTTGGTGTAATACTGATGGTTGTTTTTGGCATGGTCCATCCTTTAACGTTGATCGTTTTTCTTTCATTGCCTGTTGAATTGAAAAATTTAAAACAAATGAAAAAAGCCGAAGTTGAGAATCCTGAGTTCATTAAAAATTTGGATGCTAATTCGGCTCAATTAGTTTTAATTTTTAGTTTCCTGTTTGCAGTAGCGAATTTTTTTGCTGCCGGATTATGAAAAAAGTAATTTTTGCTATTATCGTTGCTGCCGCTTTTTGGTTCATGATGTTTTCTCCATGGACGAAAGAGTACGTAAACTTTTGGATAACCATGGGTATTGCGGGAGTTACGTTGATTTTGATGAGTGCTTTTTTCGGGAAGGATTTACAAAAACATTTTTCTTTCACAATAAAAGATCTTCTTATTGGTATTAGTTCGGCAGCGGTATTGTACGGAGTATTTTATTTAGGTAACATTTTTTCTAAGTTGCTTTTCGATTTTGCTCAAGATCAAGTGTCGAAAATCTATCTGATGAAAGAAGGTGAAAACGAATGGTATCTTGGTCTTTTGCTCATTTTTTTGATCGGACCGGCTGAGGAAATCTTCTGGCGTGGCTATGTGCAACGTATGCTGGAACCAAAATACGGAGGATGGACAGCTTTGATTGTTACTGCATTGGTGTATGCTCTAGTGCATATTTGGTCATTTAATTTTATGCTCATTATGTCTGCCTTGGTTTGTGGTACATTTTGGGGATTGCTTTATAAGTATAATAAAAATTTGGTGACGCTGATAATTTCTCATGCTCTTTGGGATGTATCGGTGTTCGTTTTGTTCCCGATTATCTGAAATGTTCGGAACTTCAACAAATGTGAGTCGCCGAATAGAGTAAGATTAATTTCTAAAATAATTGAATAATAAACAGAAAGCTCTTTTTAAGAGGAAGATAGAATAATAAATTTATGAAACCGAATTTCAAAAACATCGACATTAAGTCGGCAGGGTTCACAACTATTGATGTAGCTAAGTGGGCCGAGGAAAATGAAATTAAAGCCGATTGGCTTACGCCGGAACAAATTCCGGTAAAACCTGTATATACAAAAGAAGATCTTGAAGAAATGGAGCATTTAAATTATGCTGCAGGGATTCCTCCTTTTCTTCGTGGTCCGTATTCCACAATGTATGTGATGCGTCCTTGGACAATTCGTCAATATGCAGGCTTTTCTACAGCAGAGGAGTCGAACGCCTTTTATCGTCGCAATTTGGCAGCAGGACAAAAAGGATTGTCTGTAGCTTTTGATTTGCCTACTCATCGTGGCTACGATGCCGATAATGAACGTGTTGTCGGAGATGTTGGTAAAGCAGGTGTTTCTATTTGCTCGGTAGAAGATATGAAGATATTGTTTGAAGGCATTCCTTTGAACAAAATGTCTGTTTCGATGACAATGAATGGTGCAGTTCTTCCAATACTTGCCTTTTATATTGTTGCAGTACAAGAACAAGGTGCGAAACTCGAGGAGTTGAGCGGAACTATTCAAAATGATATTTTGAAAGAATTTATGGTGCGCAACACATATATTTATCCCCCCGATTTTTCGATGAGGATTATTGCCGATATTTTTGCTTATACTTCCCAAAAAATGCCTAAATTTAATTCCATATCGATATCGGGTTATCATATGCAGGAGGCAGGAGCAACAGCCGATATTGAGTTGGCTTATACGTTGGCTGATGGTATGGAATATTTACGTACGGGTATCAATGCCGGAATCAATATTGATGCATTTGCACCGCGGCTTTCCTTTTTTTGGGGAATAGGGATGAATCATTTTATGGAAATTGCCAAAATGCGTGCGGCACGAATGCTGTGGGCTAAAATTGTAAAAAGTTTTGGTGCAAAGAATCCTAAATCTATGGCATTGAGAACTCACTGTCAGACTTCCGGTTGGTCGCTTACGGCTCAGGATCCATACAATAATGTAGGACGTACGTGCATTGAGGCAATGGCTGCTGCGTTGGGTCATACACAGTCGCTTCACACGAATGCCTTGGATGAAGCAATTGCATTGCCAACGGATTTTTCGGCTCGTATTGCACGTAACACGCAGATATATTTGCAAGATGAAACTTACATTACAAAAGAAATCGATCCATGGGCAGGGTCTTATTATGTGGAGACGCTTACCGATGAATTGGCCCATAGAGCATGGGATCTTATTCAAGAGATTGAAAAACTGGGAGGTATGGCTAAAGCCATAGAAACGGGTATTCCCAAAATGCGCATAGAGGAAGCAGCTGCACGGATGCAGGCTCGGATCGATTCAGGTATTCAAAAAATCATTGGGGTCAATGTGTATTGTCTTGAACATGAAGAACCTATTGATATTTTGGAGGTAGATAATACCGAAGTACGTAAGCAGCAGATTGAGCGATTGAACCGTCTGAGAGCTACCCGTGATAATGAAGCGGTTAAGAAAGCCTTGGATGCTATTACCAAATGTGTGGAAACCAAAGAAGGAAATTTATTGGAATTATCGATTGAAGCAGCACGTGTTCGCGCTACCTTGGGCGAAATATCGTATGCTTGTGAAAAAGTCGTAGGTCGTTATAACGCAGTAATAAGAACAATTTCAGGAGTGTACTCATCAGAAGCAAAAGGAGATGCATGGCTTGAGAAGGCACGTGCGCTCACAGATAAATTTGCGAAAAAAGAAGGTCGCAGGCCAAGAATCATGATAGCAAAAATGGGGCAGGATGGTCATGATCGTGGTGCTAAGGTGGTAGCAACCGGTTATGCCGATTGTGGATTTGATGTTGATATGGGACCGTTGTTTCAAACCCCGGAAGAGGCTGCACGACAGGCTGTGGAAAATGATGTTCACGTCTTGGGTGTTTCGTCGTTAGCCGGAGGACATAAAACGTTAATTCCTCAGGTAATCGAAGAATTGAAAAAACTTGGTCGTCCCGATATTATTGTAATTGCCGGTGGAGTTATTCCTCCTCAGGATTACGATTTTTTGTATAAAGCAGGTGTTGCGGCGATTTTTGGACCCGGATCTCCGGTTTCAAAGTCTGCTTGCGATATTATGCATCTTTTGTTGGATGAGAATTAAAGGACAATTATTCATCCCTAGTGCAGAACAACCGCCTTCGTAATTTGAACGAAGGCGGTTTTTTCTTTCATAAAAGAGAATTATCTTTACGTTGTTTATATTTGTATTCTGTCACCATAAAATCTGATTTTTATGACTTACATCCCTGTAAAACGAAAAGAAGATATTGGTTTGTCGCCATACGAATTGAAATTTCGCGGTGAGAAAAAAACCGATAAGATCTTTATGAATATCATCAGTTTTGATGCGGATAATGTGAAAGAGGTGGAAATTAAGTCAGCCGAAGAATTGCGTTTTTACAGCGATTCTGAAGCTATCACATGGCTGAATATTGATGGATTGCATAATGCAGCATTGATGTCGGAAATTGCTGCAATTTTATCTATTCCAACTTATATTTTGTCGGATGTAATGAATCCTTCTTTACGGCCTCAGGTCGAAGAATTCGATAATGGAATTTTTGTTTCGGTGAAAATGCTCGAATTTCATGATAAGGAACATAGAATACGGATTGAAAATATCAGCTTTATAATGATGGAACATCTCCTGATTACGTTTCAGGAAAAGCAGGGAGATGCATTAAATCCTGTTAAAGAACGAATCCGCAAGCATAAAACGAAAATACGAACATCGGGAACAGATTATCTATTATTTGCATTATTGGATGTCATTATCGATAACTATATTTATATATTGGGAAGATTCGATGAAAAAATTGAAAATGTGGAAGATCAACTAATTTTGAATGCCGACAAGGAAATTCTTGCAGTTATCAACAGTTTAAAACGTCAAATCAACAACTTGAGTCGTGAAATAAAACCGGCAAGGGAAGTAATTATTACGCTTATGAAGTTAGATACTGATTTTATTAGGGAGGAAAACCGAATACACTATAAGGAGCTTCGCGATAATATTAATCAAACAGTGGAAATACTGGATTATTTTCATGAAAGTTTATATGATATGTTGAATATATACCATTCTTCAATGAGTACACGGCTTAACGACATTATGACTGTTTTGACCATATTTTCAGTTATTTTTATTCCTCTTACTTTTATCGTCGGGGTATATGGAATGAATTTCGATTATATGCCGGAATTACATTGGAGATATGGCTATTTTATGATATGGGGTATAATGGTGGCTATCGCTTTGGCTATGTTGTGGTATTTTAAAAAGCGTAAGTGGTTTTGATTATATTTCTCCGGCTAATTATTCGAGAGATGAAAATATGGTCCTCAATTCTCGAAGCAATGTAAATTTGTAAAAGATGAAATTGTTTTTATACTCCCGAAATAATTTTCCAGATGGCTTCTACAAAAGAAGGATCATTGTTAAGAGAAGGAATAAAGGTAAATTTTTCTCCTCCTCCTTCCATGAACAATTTTCTGGCTTCGATATCGATATCGTATAGCGTCTCAATGTTGTCAATAGGGAATCCGGGAGACATTACAACGATTTTTTTCCATCCCTGTTTGGCTATTCCGCTAATATCGGTAGATAAAAATGGTTTTAGCCATCCGCTTCCGCGTTGAGATGCATATAAAAGAACAACGTTTTTTGCAGGGATATGCAATTGATCTAAAAGAAGTCGGTTAGTTTCTTTCAGCTGATATACATAATCGAATTCCTTCCCTTTTTCCCATGCTTTTTCTACTTGACTAAGAGGTAAACTATGGTAACTCAATATCAATTTGTCGAATTCATTTTCGAGATAGGGTTTTGCATGAGTTGCAAGTGCATGGATGTAAGCCGGATGATTGAAATATGGTTTTACGATTTTAAGTCGAAAAGAGTGTGGCCGTTTATAGAATGTATGACCTATTTCATCAATGGCTGTCTGGGTAGTAGCTTGTGCATATTGTGGATAAAGAGGAAAAACTACGAGTTCGTGTATCAGAGGACATTTTGCTTCTAATTTACTGATTGCTTCCGAAAAAGTAGGTTCTCCATACCGCATAGCAATTTCTACCGGGATATTTTTTTTTGCTTCCAGTTCGTCAGCGAGTTTTTGCATGAAATAAAGAAGAGGGGATATTTGGGGATCTTCTTTACGCCAAATTTTTTTGTATTTCTCTGCTGATTTAGAGGCAGAGAGAGGGGCAATGATGTTGCGTGCCAAAAAATCTGACAACCATTCAGATTTTCCCGTAACTAAGGGATCGGACAGCATGTCACCGATAAATTTTTGGACATCGGTTTTTTTATAGCTTGCAGGGGTTCCCACATTTACCAATACAATACCTCGCATAGCTTTTGTGTTTTATTCAATATAAGTTTCCAATATTGTTGTTTTTATAGATGGGATTAATTCCACCGAATTGGTATCAGCAGGTATAAGAAGGGATTCACCTTGCCGCAGTGGAATGAAATTTCCTTTGTTATCTTTAATCATACTTTCGCCTTTTATACAGATATAAATGATGAATGAGTCGAGTTGATTGTATGAGCGTGTCATAGGTTGATCTATTTCTAGTAAATTGGTGGTAAAATAGGGACAATTTACAAGTCTTACTGCTTGATTGAGATGCGGTGTGTATTCTGTTTTATATGAATCATACACCGTATAATCGATGGCATCTTTTGCTAATTCGGTATGTAATTCTCGAGGATTTCCATCAGCATCTTTTCGGTTATAATCATAAATACGATAGGTAATGTCTGAGGTTTGCTGGATTTCGGCAATAAAACATCCGGCGCCTATGGCATGTACCCGACCAGCGGGTATGAAAAACACATCTCCCGGTTTTACGTAATGTTTTTTTAATGTTTCGATAAATGTATCGTTCTTTATTCTTTCGACGTATTCTTCAGGTGTGATGCTTTTTTCAAAACCTGAATATAAAAATGCATCGGGCGAAGCATTAATCACATACCACATTTCGGTTTTTCCGAAAGAATTATGCCTTTTCTTAGCGAGTTCATCGTTCGGATGAACCTGAATAGACAGATTGTCGCGAGCATCGATAAACTTAATCAGTAAAGGAAATGTATTTCCATACTTTTCATATATTTTTTCGCCAACCAACCGACTTTTTTCTTTCAATAGTAGTTCTTCTAGTGATGTTCCTGCAAGCTCGCCATTTGAAATAATGGAGATGTGCCCTGTTACTCCGGATATCTCCCAACTTTCGCCGATACAATCAATTTGAGGCGTTATACGTTTGAATTTACAGATATCCGAACCACCCCAGATAACCGGTTTAAGAATAGGATCAAATTTTAGGGGATATAAATTCATATTTTAGTCTACTTTATGAGGTTCAATTATCGTGTTCTCTGTTTGTATTCCAACTTTTTTTAATACCATCGCTGTACGGGCAGGGAGATACAGCATAAGCCATCCCTTGTTGTGTGGCGCATATAAAGGATCATATTGTGTGAAATGATAAATGCTATCGTCATTAAGGCCAAAACCCCCAAAATTAATATCATCGCTATTTAAAATGATTGCATATTCTCCTTCGGGAGCGGGAATGCCGTAATCTTGATATGAATTTACAGGATGAAAATTGTATACGAAGATTAGGTCTTCACGCAAGTATGCCAACACATTATCGCCATCTTTATCCCACAATTTTATAAGTGTTGTATCTTGAAAATCGGGAACTGATTTGATGAGTTTGATCATCGCTTTGTCGAAATCGGCCAAATAATGATATTTCAGGTTGTGATCATCAACTAAATGCCATTGTCTACGGGCATATTTGAATGACCATCCGTTACCTTCACGCGGAAAATCAATCCATTCCGGGTGACCAAATTCGTTACCCATGAAATTAAGATACCCTCCATTTATGGTAGTAGCTGTAACCAGTCGGATCATTTTATGGAGAGCTATACCACGATTTACTTTTTCGGTACTGGGTACAAGTTTCGACATGTGCCAATACATGTCGGCATCAATTAGTCTGAAAATAATCGTTTTATCGCCTACTAATGCCTGGTCGTGACATTCTGCATACGAAATTGTTTTTTCATCGGCGCGACGGTTAGTCATTTCCCACCAAATGGCTGATGGATGCCAATCTTCGTCTTTCTTTTCGGTGATGATTTTAATCCAGAAATCGGGGATATTCATAGCCATTCGGTAATCGAAACCGTAGCCACCTGCTTCGGGTTTAACTCCCAAACCGGGCATTCCGCTTACCTCTTCGGCAATAGTGACGGCTTCGGTATTCACGTGATGAATGAGTTTATTGGCAAGGGTAAGATAACAAATGGCATCAATATCTTGATTGCCATTGTAGTAATCACCGTAATTGGTGAAAGCGGTGCCTAATCCATGGTCGTAATACAACATGGAAGTCACTCCGTCGAAACGGAATCCATCAAATTTAAATTCTTCGAGCCAATATTTGCAATTGGAGAGGAGAAAATGCAGTACCTCGTTCTTGCCGTAATCGAAACAAAGAGAGTCCCATGCTTTATGGTATCTGCGATTGGGATCGCTGTGAAAATACAAATCGTAAGAACCATCTATACGGGCAATTCCTTCGAGCTCATTTTTTACTGCATGTGAATGCACTAAATCCATAATAACGGCAATTCCCATGTCGTGCGCTGTATCGATCAATCTACGCAGCTCATCCGGTGTTCCAAACCGGGAAGAAGGCGCAAAGAAATTGGAAACGTGATAGCCGAACGATCCATAGTAGGGATGTTCTTGTATGGCCATTACCTGAATGGCGTTGTATCCGTTTTCTTTGACACGGGGCAAAACATGAATTCGAAATTCGTCGTAGGTCCCCACTTTTTCTTTTTCCGTAGCCATGCCTACATGACATTCGTAAATCAATAGGGGTGATTTGTCGGGTATAAAATGGCGGTGTTTGAAATGATAGGGAGATGGGGGATCCCACACCTGAGCGCTAAAAATGTGGGTATTTTTGTCTTGGATTACCCATTTGCACCATGCCGGAATGCGTTCGCCACACCCACCTTCCCAACAGACAAACAGTTTATAATAGTCGAGATGATGAATATGTTCGAGTGGAATTTTTATTTCCCATATGCCGTGATCAAGGCGCTTCATTCGATACGATTCTTTGCATTGCCAGTCGTTGAATGACCCAATCAGAAAGATTTCCGTTGCATGAGGAGCCCATTCTCTTAAATACCACCCCTCATTTGTTTTTTGCAGTCCGAAATAAAGGTATCCGGTTGCAAAATCGGATAAGCTGATTTTGCCGTTCTGAGTCAACTGATTTTCTTTGTTTATAATATAGCTGTATCGACCTTCTATTACGTCTTTATAAGGCTCAAGCCATGGGTCATTTTTAATTATTTCCAGCATAAGAGTTGATTTCAAGGGATTACATTACGGCTACCTTTATGATGATTTTTTTTGTTTCTCCTTCACCAATAAGAGGAGCATGTCCGTCTTCGGGGAAAAAAATTGCAAATTCGCCGGGTAAAATGGTGAAATAAGTCGAAGGAGCATCATTGAAAAATTCGATATCGTTTATTGCATCATATCCTTTTACAGAATTTTTCAAATGAGTTGATGAGCTCCATCCGAAAGTTTCTTTTTGCTTAATAGGGATTTGAATATCGATGTATTTCTGATGTATCTCCAGTTTTGCCTCCGATTTCGTTTTCATTTTTGTTTCGGATACGGAAACTTTTAATGAATCACCCTCAAGTTGGGTTGATCCCGGTTCAATTTTTTCTATGTCCTGTGTTTTAATAAAATCAAAAGCCTTTTTGAATAGCGGATGCAGGGAAAAATAAATCGTTGCATTGGATAAATTATCGACTACCATGATATATATGTTTAAAAAAATAAGACATTCAATTTTACAAATTTACAAGATAATTTTCAATTTACCCACAAAGTTTATTTGATGGGTGAATTCAATTATCAAATGTAACATTGTATCACAAAGATGCAAAAAATCTTTGTAAGAGCGTATCTTAATTCAAAGATTTGCGTGAACTTTCGTTTAGTTTACCTTGCATTTGCCTTATTCGTTTTAATTTTCTCATTTGTAATGCTTCTAAAAATGGGAAATCAAAAACAACCGAAATTGGTATTAGAACTCGTTGTACAGATAAACGAATCAACCCCACTCGGGGTATTTTTTTAATACATCCTTGTTATGGATGTTTACAAAAATAAACATTATTAATAATATTGACTTTATATGCAAAAAACAATAGAATCTTATTCCCCGACTAGAAGAATAGAACCTTAGCTACTGATTTTTAACAATATCTGATAGAAAATAGGCCGGAATGCCCGGAAAATCCGTCGGAGGAATCTAAATTAGTTATTGTTAACACAAGTTTTCAGAAAAAGGATGATTATTGTTCCACCTTTATCAGAAAATTTGAACGGCAATAAAATGTTGAACATTTCCCTTTGGAATTTCCGAAAGGTAGTGAAAAGATTACGCTTAAGCTTGAAAATTTGAGAAGAAATTAAAAATAAAGACAGAAAAATCAGTCGATGATATCGATGCAATCCGGATATAAATTCAAATCTCATGAATAAATCTCCGTTGAAAATTCCTATCTTTGTTTTGTTGAAGAGTTGAAAAAAGATATGCTATATTTAAAAAACGAGAAACGGATGAAAAAAATTATTTTTTCTTTTTTGAGTTTCATGACGATTATTGCAATTAACGCTCAAACAAGCATCGAAACGTGCAATTTGGGTTTTTCTTTCGATATAAGCAGTAATCCGAACTGGGGTGAACATGAACCGGTTATAAGAAGTATCATTCCCGGATCTCCGGCTGCAAGGGCAGGATTAAAGTTAAATGATATTATTATGGAAGTGAATGGAAAAGGAACGTATTTAAAACCTCGCTCCACAATTATGTCATGGTTTGACGAAAACGAAAAAGAAATGGAAATTGCCGTTCGTAACCTCGGGCAACCTTTTCGTCGGGTAACGATCAAAAAAAATTGTCGGCCGAAAAAAGCAATCAGTGAGGCTCAGTTGGCTTCTGTATTTGCATTTTATAGTTTGGAAGATGTTCAAGATCGGCGTTTTCTTATCCCCATAAAAACCACAACCAATCCTAATGCTCAGTTTAGCGATTATCTAACATTTGATTTTGCCCCGGCTCAGGGGGAAACGGCTGCAATTGATGCTCGTATTAATGCCATTTTTGAAACAGTGCTCACAGAACGCGGTCTTTCAAGAGATACCAATGATCCCGATTTTATTATTCAAACCTATTATAGCTATGAAAACAATTCTGCATTCAATCCCAATTCACCTACGTTGAATACTTATCGACCGACGTGGCGCTTCGATATGAGGAACAAGCGAATGGTGAAAATACCTGTCTATTCTCCATCAGAAGCAGTGAAAATCAATGATATTATGTATAATCTGGAATTTGGATATCGGTTTTATGATCGTAAATTTATGGAACCGGGGGAGATGGTATTGATTTGGGAAAGCGAAGTAAAAGAACGTTTGTCGGCTAATTATGGATTAGAAAATTATCTTGAAATGAATTTACCTCTTATCCTTTTGAAATTTCCTTATCCGGGGAATCTCTCTTTAGGTACATATCAGGTAAACCATTTAAAATATAATTATACGGGGATTAATTATAATATGGACGATCTGAAAACCATTGTTTCTGTTGATACAGATTCACCGGCAGATAAGATTGGAATTCAAGCAGGAGATGTGGTAAAACGAATACAGAACCATTCTTTTAATCACGATACCAAATCACTCACTGAATCGTATCGCCATTTTATAGCCGAAACTATGAAGTATCGTGACGAGAGTACACGCTATACTGATGCAAATGGCTTTGATAAGTGTATGTTTTGGAATATCAGTCATTATAATGAAATAGCAAAGGCTTTCGAAAATAAAAGATACAAAACTGCATTTTCATATCTATTTATTTTTAATCAATATGTCGATTGGGAAACTCCCGACATACTTATCATTGAAATAGATCGGAATGGCAAGAGTTTTACTTTTAGTTTGATGCCGGAAATAATTACGCATTCGACTATCCTTGCTTATTGACAATATATGACGATTCTTATTAAAATATTGGCTTTTGAGTAAAATTGAGAAACAAAATCAAAAATATGCTCTTTTATAATATTCTGATTTTCAGTGGCAATTTATTTAATTGCATTTTTTCTCGAAAAAAGTTGTTGAAATATTTTGGAAGGGAAAGGAAAAGTTTCTATCTTTGCACCCGCTTTCCCGATGAAAGGGGGGGCTGAAAGAAAGGGCGCAAGCCGTTTTTTTGAAGAAAAAGA
>NZ_JAPCWE010000010.1 GCF_025943985.1 Anaerorudis cellulosivorans
TGCATTTGCAATCCATATTAGGATCACAAAGATGAGAATTCAAATCCGTTTAATCGAAAATTGTATACAACTAACTAAATTTCAAATATTTCAAAGAGCTATTGTAGATTTTAATGGGACAGCAATGAAAGCATATAATAGACAAGAAAAGCCATCAAAGCCTTATTCATTTCTTCTTTATTTGCATAATTCTCTTTAAAAATGATATCCTTTTTAACTAAAGTTTAGCACTTCTTTATTTTCTGTCTTTCAAATCATTAAAGCGAAGTGCAAAACTTTAGTAATATAATAAGAAAAACATCAACGAGGTGGCGAAACTTTTAAAATATTAAATTAATAATATGTTTGACAAAAATATGTATTATTCTTTTGATTTATTTTCGATGATAGCTCTTGCTCTTTCGATAATGGTATCGATTTTTTTCTCGGCATCAGCGGGAAGCATCATCACTTTCACGTCGGGGTCTACACCGGATTCGATGTGTTCTTTTTCTGCATTAAACATGGGACAAGCAGAGAAGCGTACCGACCATCCGTTAGGCAATTCCGAAGAAAAAGGTAACCCGCTTCCGCCTCCGGTTTTGTCTCCAACTATAGTAACGTTTGGTGCGTATTTCATGATGCTGACGAACTCGTTGGTGGCACTGTAACATCCTCTGTTGGTTAGCACAACCACAGGTTTTTGATATCGGATTCCTTTATAGCTATCAATATATTTTGGGTATAAGGGCGAAAAATCATCATGCCCCGGTCCTATTTTGTGAGAAATGTATCCGATAAGTGTTTTTTCATTAAAAAAACGACTGGCGATTCGTTCCACGTTTGTAAGGCTTCCTCCTCCATTATCACGTACATCAATAATCACTCCTTTGCAAATGGCCATGCGGCTTAAAATTTGCGAAAGGCTCGAATTGCCAACATCGTTTGAGAAACTGCCATAATACACATAACCAATATTATCTTCCAAAATTTTATATTTCATGCCGCTTGCAATAAGATAGTCTGTTCCCAAATATTCTTCTTGAATGGTAAGATCAAAATTGGCCGGAAAGTCCTCTTGCCATTTCCAATAGCGCGACATGTCGTGAGAGGCAATCAGATTGACGTGCCCGTCTTTCAGCTCTTCCAGCATTTTTCCCAACAGTTTGAATAGCGATTCGCTACTCATGGTATTCGTAACTCTTGGACTGTAGGCGTGGTATACCGAATCCCAATCGATATCTTTGTGAGAAAAAAAGCAGTAGTGTCGATCCATAATAGTCCAAAGAGCCTCGAAATTGCCTCTTGGGGTGTTGTCAAAATCCATAACCTGCACTTCACAACCCTCAATAAGACAAATGATTGAGATCATGAAAAGATGAGAAAAACGGGAACGTATTGTCTTCATTGCGATAATTGCAAGATTATCTGTTGGCTCGATGCGTTTTGTGTCATCAACAAACTTTATATAGCGAAAAATTTTCAGCAACATTTTTCGTCGCAAGGAATTTTATCGATCCTGCGACGGTGTCTGCCTTCATCAAAGGGTGTATTTAAAAACACTTCCATAATTTCGAAAATTTCTTTTTCCGACAAAAAACGACCGGGAAGCGAAAGAATATTGGCATCATTATGGGCGCGAGCATAATAGGTTATTTCCTTGTTCCAGCATAATGCGCCGCGAATGCCCTGATGTTTGTTTACCGTCATATTGATTCCGTTTCCTGTTCCGCAAATGGCAATGCCGGGATAACATTCACCGTTTTCCACGGCTTTTGCCAAAGGATGCCCATAATCGGCATAGTCTGCGCTTTCGGCGGAGTATGTGCCGAAATCCTTGTAAGGAATACCCCTTTCCTTGAGAAATTTTATCACATACTGCTTAGCAGCAAAACCGGCATGATCTGAAGCTATGCCGATGGTTTTTTCGGTTTTATCGATTGAAGACATATTTTTGTTGTTTTTATTCCCTCAGGTTTTTTATTTGTTTAATAATTTTTTCACCTGGTTACAGACGTTTTCTGCAGTATAACCCAGCTTTTCGTCAAGTACTTTATACGGAGCCGAGAATCCGAATGAATTCATACCCCATACGGTTCCGTCAGCACCAACAAGTCCTTCAAGCGTTACGGGTAGACCTGCGGTTAATCCGAATTTCCTTTTCCCTTTTGGTAAAACAGATTCCTGATATTCGACGCTTTGGGTTCTGAACAATCCTTCGGAAGGAACAGACACGATGCGTACCTTTATACCTTCTTTGTACAGCAATTCAGCCCCTTCGACCAAGGTTGAAACTTCGGAACCGGAGGCAAGTAATATTATGTCGTAATCGGGATCATCTTCAACAATATAAGCGCCTTTTTCGGCTTGTAGGGCTTCCTGATAGCGCGAAGTCTTTGCAGGAAGATCTTTGATATTTTGCCGAGACAAAATTAAAGCAGTAGGCGTTTTAGCATTTTCCATCGCCATTTTCCATGCCACCGTGGTTTCATTTGCATCGGCCGGACGAAGAACGAGCATGGAATTATGTCCGCTATGATTTTGCAATTTTTCCATCAAACGTATTTGGGCTTCTTGCTCAACCGGTTGATGGGTCGGCCCGTCTTCTCCTACGCGAAATGCATCGTGAGTCCAGATGAAAATGGCCGGTTTTTCCATTAATGCTGCAATGCGAATGGCCGGTTTCATGTAATCGGAGAAGACAAAAAATGTTCCGCAAGCGGGAATTACTCCTCCATGTAAACTCATCCCGATGCACAGGCAAGCCATCGTAAATTCTGCTACACCCACTTGTAGAAATGCTCCTGAAAAGTCCCCTTTGGCAAAAGGACGGGTATGTTTTAAAAATCCGTCGGTTTTATCGGAATTTGAAAGATCGGCTGAAGCTACTACCATATTTTCCACTTTTTGTGCAAGGATCTCTAACACCATTGCCGAAGCTGCACGAGTGGCAATATTTGATTTTTGTTGAATGGCACTCCAATCGATATCGGGCAGTTCACGAGAAAACCATTTTTCCTTTTTGGCAGCCAATTCAGGATTTGCCTCTGCCCATTCGTTGTATCGTGCTTTTTTTGTAGCGACAATTTCTTTTAATTCTTCTCTCCTTTTTCGATATAATTCGGCAACTTCGGGAAAAATCTTAAAAGGATCATCAGGATCGCCGCCAAGATTTTTTATCGTTTTTTCAAAATCTGCTCCTGCTGCGCTTAAGGGTTGTCCGTGAGTGGAAACCTGATTTTCAAATGATGACCCATCCGGAGCGACGGCACCTTTCCCCATAATCGTTTTGCCGATTATGAGTGTAGGTCGTTCCTTTTCCGCCTTGGCTTCTTTCAGTGCGTTACGGATTTCGTTCACATCGTTCCCATTGATGGTGATTACTTTCCAGTTCCATGCTTCGTATTTTTGTGCCACGTTTTCGCTGGTAACTACGGATGTTTTTGTAGAAAGCTGAATATCATTCGAATCGTAGAACATGATGAAATTGTCTAATCCCAGATGTCCGGCAATTCGTCCAATGCCTTGAGAAATTTCTTCCTGTATGCCTCCGTCCGAAATATATGCGTAGATGGTTTGATTCATGATATCACCTAAACGGGCTTTTAAGAATTTGGCGGCAATAGCGGCACCGACAGCAAAAGCGTGTCCTTGTCCGAGAGGCCCTGATGTATTTTCGATTCCTCTTTCCACGTCAATTTCCGGATGTCCGGGGCAGGGGCTACCCCATTGACGAAATTGTTTTAATTCATCTAATGAAAATTTTCCGCTGAGGCATAGTACGGAGTAGAGCATCGGGGACATATGTCCGGGATCAAGGAAAAAACGGTCGCGAGATTCCCAGGTTGGGTTTTCGGGGTCATATTCTAGAAATTCGCTGAATAATACATTGATAAAATCTGCACCACCCATTGCTCCGCCCGGATGTCCCGATTTAGCCTTTTCGACCATTGAAGCAGAAAGAATGCGGATGTTATCCGCCGCTTTGTTCATTAATGAATTGTCGTTCATAAGATTGATTATTTTATTGATTTTAATTTTTAATTATATGAAAATGGCGGCACTACAGGCAATAGTTTTTTTATTTCTCTTTCACAAAGATATATTTTTTTCGTGAACAGAACATTAAAATGGCGCTGTTTTCTTGATTTTCCAAATTTCTTAACTTATGATAAAGCAGTCTATCAAATTATGGTTATCTTTATTGCCTATAATTTATGATTTCATGGCATTGAGTAAAAATAAAATAAAGTACATTCAATCGCTGAAAGATAAAAAACATCGCTTGGAGTATGGCACTTTTGTTGCTGAGGGTGAAAAATTGGTTTTCGATTTATTGCAATCATGCCGATGTCAGTTTATTGCAGTTTTACCTGAAGTGTTGAGCAAATTTTCGAATTTCAAAGATGTCGAGATCGTTACTGCTTCGGAAGAAGAATTGAAAAGAGCTTCATTTCTGAAAACGTCATCGTCCGTTATCGGCGTGTTTTATCAACCCGGAAGCAATTTTTCGGCCGGTGATCTAAAAAATGATGTCCATTTGGTATTGGATGGTATCCAAGATCCGGGGAATTTGGGAACAATTGTACGGATAGCCGATTGGTTTGGCATTGAACATGTTTTTTGTTCCCGCGATACGGTTGATATTTACCTGCCGAAAACCGTTCAGTCAACAATGGGGGCTCTTTCACGGGTAAAAGTACATTATGTCGATTTGGACGTTTTTTTTAAAAGTACGTTGGATTTGCCTGTTTACGGTACTTTCCTCGATGGTGAAAATATATACGAGGCTAAATTTTCGGTGAATGGTTTTATTGTGATGGGGAATGAAGGAAGCGGGATTCGTCCTTCTGTCGAAAAATGGGTTAATCGTCGGTTATTTATTCCGAATTATCCGGCTTTACGTTCAACATCGGAATCACTAAATGTAGCAGCTGCTACTGCAATTGTTTGTTCGGAGTTCAGAAGGAGACAATAAAAAAAATCACGTATCAAAAAAATACGTGATTACCTAAAACAAATCATGAAAGAATGAAAAAAACTGTTCTCACAACGGGTGGAAGATGGGATTCGAACCCACGACTTACGGAACCACAATCCGTCGCTCTAACCAACTGAGCTACAACCACCATTATTTGCGAGTGCAAAGGTAATAATTTTTTTTTCAAACAAGTGAAAAATCAAGCGTTTTTTCTCTTTATTTTCGATTTTGATTCTTATTATAGCAAAAAGTGCTATATTTGAAGTTTTATCATTAAAATAAAAAAAGAAATTTGTTGTGGCAAACCGAGTTAAACTTTCCGTATTGGGTATATCGTTTAGTCAGGTGCAGGCAGGTGCTTATGCACTTATTCTTGCTGAAGAAAACGGCGTTAGGAGATTGCCTATTGTAATTGGTACGCCTGAAGCACAATCCATTGCTCTTGTGATAGAGAATATCACTCCTCCGCGGCCGTTGTCGCATGATCTTATTCATTCCATATTTAAACATCTTAATATCGAATTGGCTGAGGTTTTCATTTATAAGTTTGAAAACGGTGCTTTTTATTCTGAGTTGTTATTGCGACAATATGGTCAGGAATATCGAATCGATTCGCGAACATCCGATGCTGTGGCTATTGCTATGCGTACCCATTCTCCGATTTATACTACCGAAGAGATTATGAAAAATATGGCGATTGTTTTCGAAGAAGGTGTATCGGCCTTTTCCGGTGAACAATCTTCGGAAAATGAAGAGGAGAAAGTTCCTGATGACCTCTCTCATCTTCGGTTAGATACTTTAAAGAGTCGACTTGATGAAGCTGTCAGGGAAGAAAATTACGAATTGGCTTCACGCCTTCGGGATGAAATTAAACGGCGAGAAAACAAATCGTAATTCCATCGTCATATGTCCGATACATTTTTTTATTACCCCGATATCAGAGAGAATTCCCAACTTTCTGAAGAGGAATCGCGCCATTGCATTAAAGTGCTTCGCATGAAAGAAGGCGATAGATTAACAATCACGGATGGGAAAGGATTTCTTTATGATTGCATTCTTGTAGAAGCTCACCCAAAGCATTGTATGGTAAGCATCGAAACAGAGAACTTTCGAGATAAAAGTTGGAATTTCAACCTTCATATTGCTTTTGCCCCTACCAAAAATATGGAACGTAATGAGTGGTTTGTGGAGAAAGCAACAGAAATCGGTGTAGATGAAATTACTCCGTTGCTTTGTCGGTTTTCCGAACGAAAAGAAGTTAAATCCGAACGACTAAGGAAAATCATGGTTTCGGCTATGAAACAATCTCGGCAGACAGTTCTTCCTTGTTTAAACGAAACGATTCCTTTTCATGAGTTTATTTCAATGCCTTTCTCGGGCAGAAAATTCATAGCCCATTGCTATCCGACAGAAAAAAAACGGTTGACCCAAACATATAAAAAAGGGGAAGACGCTTTATTATTAATAGGTCCTGAGGGTGATTTTAGTGAAGAGGAAGTACAAAAAGCAATAGAGAAGGGTTTTCAACCGATTAGTTTGGGAGAAAACCGTTTGCGGACAGAAACAGCCTGTTTGGTGGCCTGCCACACTGTGCATGTTTTGAATCAATTGGAATTATAATGACAAAAGCAGAACGCTATAAAAACGTGTTGCAATGGTTTGAAGCCAACGCACAGTCGGCAACTACCGAACTGCATTACACCAATCCTTTTCAGTTGCTGATTGCGGTGATGTTATCGGCTCAGTGTACCGACAAACGTGTGAATATGATCACTCCTCCTTTATTTGAAGCTTACCCTACTCCTGAAGCTTTGGCCTCAGCTTCACCGGACGAAGTATATGAATTCATCAAATCGTGTTCCTATCCAAACAACAAGGCAAAAAATTTGGTAAAAATGGCACAAAAACTGGTGAATGATTTCGGAGGGGAAGTACCGGCGGATATCGATTCACTGTTGACAATACCGGGAGTAGGGCGAAAGACGGCAAATGTGATGCTTGTCGTGGCTTTCGATGTTCCGGCGATGCCGGTGGATACGCATGTGTTCAGGGTTTCGAATCGTTTGGGATTGACAGATAACGCAAAAACCCCATTGGAGGTTGAAAAAGAGCTGGTAAAATATATTCCGAAAGAATTCTTGTCAAAAGCACATCATTGGCTGATCCTTCACGGACGATATGTATGTACCGCACGAAACCCAAAATGTGAAGAATGCGGGCTTCGAGAATATTGTCAGTACTATGGGTATAAAGTCTACGGTTAGTTTAACCCGGCTTTGAAACAAGTGTTTTGTTTATCATTGAAAAACAATAAAAGGGTTATAATGTGGACAAACGTTTTTCGATTGAAAATCACATTTATAGATCTTCTTGAGTTAACGAATCGGGCATTGAAGCATATAGCCGCGTAGATTGCTGAAAACTATCCAATTGTCGCAGAACCTTGTCTCTAACCACCAGAAAACTGTCCTTTAACTCAGGTTTTACAGGTAAAGAGGGCGGGGATTCCATAGTGAGCGGATTGATCGGTTGATTGTTTTTGTACACACGGAAATCGAGATGAGGCCCGGTAGACAATCCGGTCGATCCCACGTAAGCGATGATATCTCCTTGTTTCACAAAACTTCCTTTGTTGATTCCTTTGGCAAACCGGCTCAGATGCATATAAGTTGTAGTGTACATACTATTGTGTTTTACCTTTAGATAATTTCCTCCACCGTTTTGTTGATATCCTTTCTCAATCACTACACCATCGCCGATCGTTTTTACCGGCGTACCTACAGGTGCAGCATAATCTACGCCATGATGCGCCCGGTATCGTTTCAGGATTGGGTGATAACGGGAATTGGTAAACCTGGAGGTGATGCGAAAGAAGTCGAGAGGCGATTTCAGAAATTCCTTTCTCAGGCTATTGCCTTCTTCGTCAAAATATTCTCTCACTGAATCCTGTTTGAAGGGAATCGCGCAGTATGCTTTGCCCTGATGCGTAAAAACCGCACCTTCTATCGAAGCGATATCCACGAAGGTAGTATCATCGATGTAGGCTTCATCATACATCAAACGAAACGAATCTCCCTTTTTTATGTCAAAAAAATCGATTTGCCAAGCATAGAGATCGGACAACTTAAGCGCAAGCAGCGGGTGAACTCCGGCATCGATGATCGCGTTCCATAACGAAGAGGTGATTGTTCCCTCGATATATTTACGTTGCAAAGTGATGGGTTTTTCCCCTTCATATGCTTTAATGTTTTCTGATGAGAGATCTACAACTACATATTCAGTTTTTGATTTTTCAAAAACAAGATACTCAATGTTTGAAGTGGAATCTTGCGTTGTGATGGCTGCATAGGTATTCCCGATTTGTAGTTTTGATGGAGAATAATAGGGCGAAACAGTTTGACTTATTTTATCGGATGTTGTACTTGTGAATCCTAGTCCCGTTAATATAGAAGCAAGGCAGTCGCCTTTTTTTATTTTATACCGGTTGACATTTAACGAATCGATACATATCCCATATTCGTGCATGTGAAATGTTTCTATTTGTTCCACTGAATCGGGATGACCTTCTTTGTGCTTTGAGCTACAGGAAGTGATATGAACGATTATCAATAAACCTAATGCTATCCCGTATAGCCTTTTTATTTTTTCTTTTTCCCGTATGTTGCCTTTTGTTAATGAAGTCATGGTTATCAAGTAATTAATGAGCCCCTCCTAAAAGTCGTTTTCATTATTTTTTAATTACAACGAACCTCTATTCAACTGATTTTTGTAAAAATCGCTTTGAATGGAGTTGCCGGAGGGACTCATTAATTCACATTTAATTTTGTATTGAAAACTTGTATACACACCGACTCGTATATTTTTCTCCCGGTTTCAGATAAGGTGAAGGCCATTTGGGTTTGTTGGGTGAATCCGGGTATTTTTGCGTTTCGAGACAGATGGCTGTTCGATGGTTATAAATAATGCCCTTTTTCCCTTTGATCGTTCCATCGAGAAAATTGCCCGTATACACTTGCACTCCGGGTTCGGTGGTAAATACTTCCAGTCGAATATTGGTTTGTGGGCAATACACGGCAGCGGCAAGTTGAGAAACATCGCCTTGTGTATTCAATACCCAGTTGTGATCGTACCCTTTACCGAATCTTAACTGTTCAAAATCGCTGTCGATGCGTTCGCCTACAGGTGTGGGGGTTCTGAAATCCATAGGGGTTCCCTCTACTTTTTCTATTTTGCCGGTGGTCATAAAGGTACTGTCAATCGGTGTATAGCTGTCGGCATTGATCGTCAATACATGATCCAAAATAGTATTCACAGGGTTACCGCTCAAGTTGAAATAGGAATGATTGGTAAGGTTTACCACGGTTTCCTTGTCGGTTTCGGCTTCGTAACCGATATCGATGGCATTGTCGTCGGTAAGTTTCATTGTTACTTTTACGTTAAGGTTTCCGGGGAAACCGGCTTCTCCATCGGGTGACAAATAAGACAGCACTACCGTTTGGCTGTCGGGTTGAGCTGCTTTAAAAACTTTGGTATGAAAACCTTCGTCGCCACCGTGTAACGTATGTCCGTAATTGTTTTGGGGTAGCTGATATTCAACGCCTGCTACCGTAATTTTTCCGTGAGCGATGCGATTGCCATACCGACCAATAGTTGCTCCGAAATTATTGGGAATATTGATGTAATCTTGAATGGAGTCAAAGCCTAACACTACATCTTGCATAGTCCCATCTTTGTCGGGTACCATTACGGAAACAATTCGTCCGCCGTAATTCGTCACACACACTTCAACTCCGTTTGCATTCTTTAGAACATACAAATCGGTTGAGTCGCCATTTACAACCGTTTGAAAATTACTTCTTTTTAGTCCCGAAAGGGTGGCCGCTTCTTCGGGCGCCTGCTTTTGTTTGTTTGTGCAACCGACGATGGCTACTATAGCCATCAGCCAACATAGTTTGTTAATCTTCATAGTCTGTTTTTATTAAATCGGATATTTTAAAAAATCTTTTTTCCTTTTCATACTTAATCGGATATCGGAATAGCCAATATTATTCCATTTTTCTTAATCGGACTTCTATACCGCTGTTTTTCAATGCTTCTTTCAATTGTTTTACATCGGTATTTCCAAAATGATAGGGATAAAGAATTTTCGGTGAAAACATGTTGGCGGCGTTTACGGCTTGTGTAATGGTCATGGTGTAAGGTTGATTCACCGGAAGGAAAGCGATATCGATATTTTTCAGGTTCTTCATTTCGGGAATGTCTTCCGTGTCGCCGGCAATATAAATCCTAAGACCGTCAATGGTCAGGACATAACCGTTGTCACGATGACGCGGATGAAATTGTTCCCTGCCGGGTGTTGTGTTGTATGCAGGAACAGCTTCTATCAAGATTTGATCCGATACTTTTATTTTGTCGCCGTTTTTCATTGTTTTAGTTTTCGGATTTCCCCATTTTTTCGCACTTGCTTCGTTCATGATGAGCAGTGTATTGTCTTTTGACAACGTCTTAATGGCTTCAGGATCGAAATGATCTTCATGTTCGTGGGTTATCAAGATAATGTCGGCTTTTGGGAATGTGGAATAGTCGGCGTACATGGAAACGGGATCAACCTGAATAGAACGATTGTTGAACGTGAGTACAAGGCTACCATGCTTAATGAACGTAATCACCACTTCGTGATTGTTTTTTGTCTTGAAGGTATCCGTTTCATACGAACCGCCTTTTGCGGTAAAGGCCGTGAGAATTGCCATCATCATAAAAACAGATTTTAAATTTATGTTGCGTTTCATATCCCGATATTTTTGGTTATTGGTTGTTTATCTATTATAGTTGTCAAGTTTCATAAGGTTGTTTATGAAAACTTACATTTCCAATGGACTTCAAATGTATAATTTTATTTTTTAAATCACAAGAATTTTGTTCGAAAATTCGGGATCAGAGTCAACCTAAGTGCAAAAAAACAGATAACACCTTCTCCGCACCAAGTCCGTACCAAGGCTGCACCATCCTCGCTTCAAGTCCGCTCCAAGATTTTACTTTTTTTGCTGCAAATACGCAGGTATGTTTTATCTCAAATCAACCACATCCGATCTTGTTGTTCCTGCTTAGGAGCAAGCATGAAGCGGACATAATACATTGGGATTTCACCTCCATGCCGTTCGTTTTGGTGTATTGGCATGGTTAAGCCTGTGTTTGGTAAAGAGGCTAAGATCTCATTAAAAACCTCGGCGTTGGTTAAAATTCAGAATTAAAGTGAAAACGGATGTTTTTGAAATCCTGTTGTGCCATTGTCAGGATGTAATTCGATTCGGCAAGAAAAACATCCCTTCCTTCTTTGTCGTAAGCCATGTAAAGGAATTTTCGTTTTTTAAATTCTTCCAATTCTTTTTCATCGTCACTTTCTATCCAGCATGCTTTATAAAGATTGAGCGGTTCCCATCGGCATTGCGCTCCGTATTCGTGTAACAGGCGATATTGGATGACTTCGAATTGCAGTTGTCCCACTGTACCGATAATTTTTCTGCCGTTAAATTGATGAGTGAACAATTGAGCTACCCCTTCATCCATCAGTTGTTCGATTCCTTTATGCAATTGCTTTGCTTTCATGGGATCGGCATTTTCGATGTATTTGAACATCTCGGGTGAAAAACTGGGCAACCCTTTAAAATGCAGGTCTTCTCCTGCCGTGAGCGTGTCGCCGATTTTGAAATTGCCGTTGTCCGGCAGTCCGACGATATCTCCCGCATAAGCTTCGTCCACCACTTCTTTTTTCTGAGCCATGAAAGCTGTGGGTGAAGAAAATTTCATCATTCGGTTGAAACGGACATGTTTGTAATTTACGTTTCGTTCGAATTTACCCGAACAGACTTTCACAAAGGCTATGCACGAACGATGATTGGGGTCCATATTGGCGTGAATCTTAAACACGAATCCCGTAAAAGGCTCTTCGTACGGATCGACGATACGCTCTTCGGCCTGTACCGGACGTGGCGAAGGTGCTATGTCCACAAAACAATCGAGCAACTCTTTGACACCGAAATTGTTCAAAGCCGAACCGAAAAACACCGGTGCAAGTTTGCCTGCAAGATATTCTTCGCGATTAAATGAAGGATATACTTCGGTGATCAACATAATATCGTCGCGTAATTTTTTCGCCAAGGGATTTTCGATATGCGTTTCCAATTCGGGTGAATCCATGTCGATAGTCACCGATTCTGTAATGGTCTGCTTGCCGGGTTTATACAGGTCGAGGCGGTTTTTGTAAAGATTATACACCCCCTTGAAGCGCTGTCCCATGTCGATAGGCCAACTCAGCGGCCGTACGCTGATATGTAGTTCTCTTTCCAGTTCGTCCAACAGATCGAAAGGGTCTTTTCCTTCGCGATCCATTTTGTTGACAAAAACCATGACCGGCGTATGGCGCATCCGACATACTTCCATAAGCTTTCGTGTCTGCATTTCGACTCCTTTAGCTGCATCTATCACGATGATTACGCTGTCGACCGCGGTCAGTGTGCGAAAAGTATCTTCGGCAAAATCTTGGTGACCGGGTGTGTCGAGGATATTGATTTTATAGTTGTCGTATTCGAACCCCATCACTGAGGTAGCTACCGATATTCCTCGTTGTTTTTCGATTTCCATCCAGTCCGATGTTGCCGTTTTTTTTATCTTGTTCGATTTTACGGCTCCTGCTACGTGGATAGCTCCTCCGAAAAGAAGCAATTTTTCTGTTAATGTGGTTTTCCCCGCATCGGGGTGACTGATAATAGCGAATGTTCGTCTGCGTTGTATCTCTTTTTGTAATGTCATAAATGACTCTCTCTTGTTTGTCTCTTTCTTTTTGTATTGTGGGTTAGTTGTAGGATAATTTTTTCATGCATCTTTTTAATGCGTCCTCCCAATGAGGGATGGCGACATGAAATGTTGATTCTATTTTCGATTTGTCCAGTACACTGTATCGGGGCCTTTCGGCTGCCACCTTATACTCTTCCGTTTTTATTGGACGGAGTTTGCATGTATCGATATGCGCAAGTTCCTTGATTTTTTCGGCAAAACCATACCATGTTGTTTCACCTTGATTGGAAAAATGATAGATCCCATTTTTCCATTCGTTTTCTTCGGAATTTTCCAGTATCACCATGATCATTTCCGCCAGATCGGCGGCATAGGTAGGAGATCCTTGTTGGTCGGAAACAACGTTGATTTCCTCTTTTTCGTTCATCAGTTTGAGCATGGTTTTCACAAAATTCGTACCGTATTCGGAATAGAGCCATGATGTACGAATGATGACGAAATCGGGTTTGATTTCCAAAACGGCTTCTTCTCCTTTCAGTTTCGATTTACCATACACCGACAGTGGGTTCGGTTTCGCCTCTTCGGTGTAGGGAGTGGTTGCTTTGCCATCGAAAACATAATCGGTAGAAATATGAATGAGGCGGCATCCCGACTCTTTTGCCGCTTTTGCCAGATTTTCGGTACCCGTGTAGTTGATGAGAAAAGCCTTTTCGGGTTCGTTCTCAGCTCTGTCTACCGCCGTATAAGCAGCGCAATTGATGATGTATTCTATCGCGTTGTTTTTGATGAAGTCGGAAACCTGGGGTAATGAGGTAATATTCAATTCATCAACATCGGTATAGATGAAATGAAATGCATTGTTCGTGCGTTTTTTCAGTTCACGAAGTTCGTTGCCCAATTGTCCGTTTGCACCGGTTACCAGCACATTTTTTTGAATCAGCCCATAATAAAATTCCTGTTTGCGGGTAATGTTTTCCGTGCCGCCCAACTGTTTGGTTGTTCCTGTATAAATTGCCATATGTGTGAGTTTACAAGAAAAAAGATAATTTATTCTTCTTCCTGATCGATTGTTTTATATTTTTCCGAGAGTAAACGAAGAAAGCGAATAATCTGGTCGATTGCTGTTTGCGTTTCGTGAGAGATTTCCTTTTTCTGCAGCTTCAGCAATAAATAACCATATACAGCCGTAAAACATGTTTCCGTTTCAGGAATGTCTTTACGGTTTGATTTCGCTCTCAATTCAACGATGAAAGGCAAGGTTTTGTAGTAAGTTGCCATGTATGCCGCTTCTTTTGGATCATTTAATAGCCGAAGATGAAGGTCGGTAAGGTCAGTGATTATATTTTTATTAATTTGTAAATGACCTTCCTTTTGAACGCCTTCGGATTTCATCATCATAATTAGGCCTTCATACCATTCATGCGCTTCTTTATTCTTTTCTTCTGAAAGATGAGCCGGTTCAATGAGATTTTGTTGAATTTGATCGATATCCAGTTCATAAGCCCGTAATATGTCTTCTGTTTGCCACATGTATAGCAAATATTCGGCAATATTTTCTTGTTTATTGGGTATATTGAACATCGTTACTCTGTCTCTACTTAGAATTTTGCTCTTCGGCAGTCTTTTCAACTGTGCCATTTACTGCCTGTAAATTGATCTAAAAAGCGTATTTTTGTGCAAAATTACAAATTTATGCTCAAGTTTCATACTATAGAAACGGGATATTTTCTTGCCGACGGGGGCGCGATGTTTGGACCGATACCGAAAAAATACTGGTCTCGGCGTTATCCTTGCGATGAAAACAACATGTGTGAGATGGTCATGAGAAGCCTTTTTGTTGAGACGGGTAATAGAAAAATTATTGTCGATACAGGAGCCGGCAATAAACAGCTCGACCGCCTGAAGTTTTATCAACCTCACCGGCTAGCTGATTTACACTTGGAAATTAATCGATTCGGTTATGTTTCGGAAGATATAACAGATGTTGTTCTCACTCATCTGCATTTTGATCATTGTGGAGGCAGTACGATCAGGAATGCCGAAAATGAAATTGTGCCTGCTTTTCCTAATGCAACTTACTGGTTAAGTCGAAAGCAATGGGAAAATTATCGTCATCCGTGTCTTTATGAAAAAGATTCTTTTTTTGCCGAAAACATTGATCCGGTTTTCGAATCAGGGCAATTGAAGTTGATTGATGAAGATGTAGCGCTTTTGCCGGGTTTTTTTCTGAGACTGTTTAACGGACATACACCCGGGCAGATCGTTGTGATTGCTGATGCAGAGTCGGGGAAATTGATTTTTCCCGGTGATGTTATCCCTTCTCGGGCACATATGTCGTTGGGTTGGCTTTCTGCTTTCGATAACCATGCCGCATTGGCAATGGAGGAGAAGAAGCGACTGTTGGATGAAACCGTTGGTGCAGCACGCATTTTTGTTTTTTGCCATGATGCTTTTACGCCTTATTTCAAAATTTCAGGGATACATTGATGATACCCATGTGTTTGTTTGAAATTTTTTGGCATTGTTTTTGTACAATATAGAGTACATTAAGTACAATGATAAATAAAAAATTATATATTTGTAGTCGTATGCTACAAGGAGGAATAAAAATATATGGATAACAATTTTTCACAACGAGTTAGGGATATCATGGCGTACAGCCGTGAAGAAGCCGGAAGACTCCAAAACAATTATATAGGTCCTGAACATTTGATGCTTGGTATTCTTCGCGATGGTGCGGGGTTGGCTGTTCAAGTGCTGCAGGACTTCGATATCGATCTTAGAGCTTTAAAAGAAAGCATCGATACGCAGATTCGCCATGTTCAAGAGCCTTACGATGGAAGTGGTGGAGAAGTGGTGATTAATAAGAATACCGAAAAGGTGCTCAAAATGAGTATTCTGGAGGCACGTCTCATGAGAAGTGACGAAACCGATTCGGAACATATCTTGCTTGCATTGCTTAAAGACAGGAATACCATTATAAACGATATTCTGACGCAATTTCAACTGGATTATTCGAGTGCATTTTCCTACATAAAGAGCATTTACGATACTCAAAAAGAAGGCGATAGATTGAATTTTCCTTCAATGGGGCCTAATTTTACCGATGACGATGATGACGATATGCAGGATAGATCGTTTAGTTCGGGGCAAGGTGGTTCGCAAGCTAAATCGGCTTCGGATACCCCGGTTTTGGACAATTTTGGAACAGACATAACGCGTGCGGCAATGGAGAATCGACTTGATCCTGTTGTCGGGCGCGAGAAAGAGATTGAGCGTATTGCGCAGATTTTGAGTCGGCGTAAGAAAAATAATCCTGTGCTGATCGGAGATCCCGGTGTGGGTAAATCCGCTATCGTGGATGGTTTGGCATTGCGTATAGTACAAAAGAAAGTTTCGCGCGCATTGTTCGATAAACGGATTATCTCACTCGATATGGCATCCATCGTTGCCGGAACGAAGTATCGTGGTCAGTTTGAGGAACGTATCAAAGCCATTTTGAATGAGCTTTCGAAAAATCCGAACATCATTCTCTTTATTGATGAAATACATACCATTGTTGGTGCCGGAGGAGCAACAGGTTCGCTGGATGCTGCCAATATGTTGAAACCTGCATTGGCGCGAGGAGAAATTCAATGTATTGGTGCAACTACGCTGGACGAGTATCGTAAAAACATTGAAAAAGACGGTGCATTGGAACGTCGTTTCCAAAAGGTGATTGTGGATCCGACTACTCCGGAAGAAACGTTGCAGATTCTGAGGAACATTAAAGAACGTTATGAAGAGCATCATAATGTTCGTTATACCGATAAGGCGCTGGAAGCCTGTGTAAAACTGACTGATCGGTACATTAGCGATCGAACTTTCCCCGACAAGGCTATCGATGCTTTGGATGAGGCCGGAGCAAGAGTTCATATCTCCAATATTGTAATTCCTAAGGTTATCGAACAATTGGAAGACGAACTTAAGGAAGTGGAACGACAGAAAACCGAAGCCGTTAAGGCACAGAAATATGAATTGGCTGCCAGTTACCGCGATAAACAGCGTCAATTATTGCTGGCTTTGGAAGCTGAGGAAGAACGCTGGCAGAAAGAGATCAAGGAAAAACCCGAGATTGTGGATGAGGAGAAGGTTGCCGAAGTGGTTGCCATGATATCCGGCGTACCGGTTCAACGTATTGCTCAAGCCGAAGGTGAACGGTTGGTAGAAATGAAAGATGTGCTGAAAAAGCAAGTAATCGGTCAAGATGAAGCTGTAGAAAAAGTGGTTAAAGCCATCCAGCGTAACAGAGTGGGATTGAAAGACCCCAACAAACCTATCGGGAGCTTCATGTTCCTTGGTCCGACGGGGGTAGGGAAAACGCATTTGGCCAAGAAACTGGCCGAATACCTGTTTGATTCACAGGAGAACCTGATTCGTGTCGATATGAGCGAATACATGGAAAAATTCAATGTATCGCGGCTTGTCGGTGCACCTCCGGGATATGTGGGTTATGAAGAAGGTGGTCAGTTGACCGAAAAAGTTCGTCGTCGCCCCTATTCGGTAGTACTGCTCGATGAGATTGAAAAAGCTCATCCTGATGTATTTAATATCCTGTTGCAAATCCTTGACGAAGGACATGTAACCGACAGCCTCGGGCGTAAGATCGATTTTAAGAATACAATCATCATCATGACTTCGAATATTGGTACCCGCCAGTTGAAAGATTTTGGACGGGGAATCGGATTTAGAGCCGGAGCAGGGGATGTTCCTGATTCCGAATATTCGCGAAGCATCATTCAGAAGGCTTTGAATAAAGCGTTTGCACCCGAATTTCTGAATCGTGTGGACGATATCGTCATGTTTGATCAATTGAGCAGAGACTCTTTGTACAAGATTATCGACCTTGAATTGAACGGTTTATATAAACGGGTTAAAGAACTCGGCTATAATGTTATCGTTACCGATTCTGCTAAGGAATTTATCTCCGATAAAGGTTATGATGTGCAATTTGGTGCTCGTCCGTTGAAACGTGCTATTCAGAAATATATTGAAGACGAGATGGCCGAAATGATCATTCGTACAGGTCTTCAAGAAGGCGAAACGATCGTTGTCGATTTCGACAACGCAACGCAACGCATTACGATGAATGTGGCCGAGCATGTAGGATAATATTTATTCATATTTTTTTAAAGCGAGCGTTTAACGAATATGTTTTCGTTAAGCGCTTTTTTTTGTACTTTTGTTTCGTTTATTAAAATAGGTTATTTTCAATGGAGTTTTTACGTATAGAACCTACCGATACTTTACGATGGAACGAGGTATGGAAATTGTACGAGGAAAGTTTTCCTCTCTCTGAGCGTCGAAAAGAGGAAGATCATATTCGTGCTTGTACCGATCCTTTTTTCTTCCCTTTGTCGGCATGGGAAGAGGGGCAGCTTATAGGAATTATCTTTTATTGGGAATGGGATTCCTATCGCTATACGGAATATCTGGCTGTTACTCCCCATTTGCGTGGTCAGGGTTATGGATCGAAAATGTTGCGCTATTTGTGTGATTCCGATCATACGCTGATTTTGGAAATCGATCCGTTGGTTGACGAGTTATCGGTCAGGCGGTTGCAGTTTTATGAACGGGCCGGATTTACGCTTACTCCCTATCGTTTTGTTCATTTGCCCTATCGGTTGGAATCGAAGCCGAAATAATTGCTTATTCTCAGTTATCCTACTATGATTGACAAAGAACAATACCAAAATTTTCTGAAATTCATGAATGAGCGGGTTATCCGCTATTGCGAAGGTTATCCGTTTAAAGATGACCTCGATCCGGCCGATTGAAAATCATTTTGTAGAGAATGGTTTGTTTTGGGGTTTTATTTATTTAACTTAATAAACTATATTTGTTCCGGATTTTCAACTACATTCGCCTTCGTAAAAATTCATATGTAGCGCATGGATTCTGCTTCGGATATACGAAACTTCAATAACCTGTTTAACGAATATTATTCGCGCTTTGTTCGTTTTGCGATGGGATATCTGAAAGATCAGCCCGTCGCGGAAGATTTTGTGTCGGAAGCATTCACGCTTTACTGGGAAAACAGGGAAACCCTTTTGCAGGATACCAACGCACCGGCTTATATCTTGACTATCGTGAAAAACAAGTGCATCAACCATTTACATCATGAGCAGATTCGTTTGAATGCAGAAAAGGAAATGACCGAGCATGCCGAATGGGTGTTGAATACCCGTTTGGCTACCTTAGAAGCTTCCGATCCGGAGTACTTGTTTTCAGACGAAATGCGCGATATTGTTCGTAAAACCTTGGATAAATTACCCTTAAAAACACGTCGGATTTTTATTTTGAATCGGTATCATGGTTTTTCTTATAAAGACATTGCCAAAAAGATGAACCTTAGTCCAAAGACGGTTGAATATCATATTTCTAAAGCTCTCAGTTGTTTACGTCTTTCTTTGAGGGATTTTATTTTTCTTTCCGCCATTTTATTTTTATTATTTTGATTAAAAAGTTTGTTTTTCTGTTAGGGATATCCCTTCCTCGTTTGTTATCTATATACAAGCGATGAAATTTTACGCATGAACAAAGAGTTACTATATCGTTTTTTTGAAGGAACTGCTACCCTAGAGGAAGAGCAGCAGGTCAGGCAATGGGTTGAAGAATCGGAGCATAATCGGACTTTGTTTATGCGTGAAAGGAAAATCTATGATGCGCTTCTTCTTGTGTCTCCTCAATCTTTTCAAGAAAACAAAAAAGAGGTTAGGATATCCCTATGGATGGTCAGTACGGCCGCCGCAGTATTTTTATTGCTTTTGGTTAGCGGGTTGTATTGGGTACATCTTCAAGAGGAGAGGAAACTTCTCGGGCAATATCATACACTTCAAGTTCCTGCAGGGCAGCGTATCAATCTGATTCTTGCCGACAATACCAATGTGTGGTTGAATGCAAATAGTATATTTAGATATCCGACTGCTTTTGCCAAAAAAGAAAGAACGGTGTATTTGGAAGGTGAAGCCTATTTTGAGGTAAGTAAAAATAAGGAAAAACCTTTTATCGTAAAGACGAATGAAGGAGATATCAACGTAACGGGGACTTCGTTCAATGTGAAAGCTCGTTCAGAGCATCACATATTTGAAACCTCTTTATTTGAAGGTAGCGTCGATATATATGACAATCATCGAAAAAAAGTTTCATTGAAACCTAATCAGCGAAGTGTTTTTGAAAACGGACAATGGGTGGTATCGCAAATTACCGATTACGATCAATTTCTTTGGAGAAAAGGACTCATCGCTTTCGACAACAAATCATTGGCGGATATTTTGGAAACCTTGTCTGCGTATTTTGACGTGCAGATCATGATCGAAGCTCCGTCGTTGCCGAAGCATACCTATACGGGGAAATTTCGACAGTCAGACGGTATCGATTATGCATTGCGTGTATTACAGAAAAGCATTCGTTTCAGCTATGAAAAAGACGATGAAACAGGAATCATTTATATTAAATAACAATTTAAAACACATTTGCCTATGAACTGACATATTGTACAAGAATAAAAAAACCGATAAGTGCGGCAACACTTATCGGCTAATTTTACATCAACACAATTAAATTCATTAACTGTATTAACTAAAAACATTACAAATGTATGAATAAAAACAATTCGACAGGTAATTGTTTAACCAAAAAATTACCTATAAATCAATTTTTAAAAATTATGCGAATCAGCATTATTTTATTGTTTACCTGCGTTTTTTGTTCCATGGCAGAATCGGTTTACACCCAAAATGCCAAAGTAACCCTGAATAAACGCGATGCATCACTTAAAGAAGTGCTAAACGAAATTGAAGCACAAACCGATTACCTGTTTATTTATAACGACGAAGTCAATGCAAATAAAAAAGTATCGGTAAAAGCAAAAAGCGAGAGGGTGGCAGATGTATTGGACGCTATCTTGAAAGATACCGATATCCGTTATTCCATGGAAGGAAACCACATCATTCTTTTTGTGAATGCAAAAGAAGGATCTTTAAACAAGAATGAATCATTAGTTGGGCAGCAGCAAAAGAAAACGATTACCGGCAAGGTTGTCGATGCCAATGGTGTACCCATTATTGGTGCCAATATTGTTGAAGTTGGTACTACAAATGGAACAGTAACAGATGTGGATGGCAATTTCTCGTTGGAGGTAGCTGACAATGCTGTTATTCGTGTTTCTTATATCGGTTATATCGATCAACAAATCAATACTGGCGGCAAAACCAATTTTAATATTGTTTTGCAAGAAGATATCAAAGCTTTGGAAGAAGTCGTAGTGGTAGGATATGGTGGTGTTGAAAGGCGAGATCTAACATCTGCTGTATCTAAAGTCACTAGTAAAGATTTTTTGTCAGGAGCTGTTAACAATCCTATGCAAATGATCGATGGTAAAATAGCGGGAGTAACTATATCAAATTATGCAGCATCGGATCCCAATAGAAACCCTATGGATAATCTTCAGGTTAGAGGCGTTTCTTCTCTTGAGGCAGGTAATGCTCCATTAGTCGTAATAGATGGAATGCCAGGAGGGGATCTTCGCAATCTTTCTAATCAAGATATTGAATCTATTACTGTTCTAAAAGATGGTTCTGCTGCAGCTATCTATGGTTCACGAGCAGCAAATGGAGTGATCATTGTTCAAACAAAATCAGGGCGTGCAGGAAAAGTATCCGTAACTTATGATGGTTATTTGGAGCATGATATTATAGCACAAAAACCAAATATACTTACTCCCGAAGAATTTGTCGAATTACAGAGAGACACAGATTTTGGCGCGCGTACTTTATGGTATGATGAATTGATTCGTAAAAACAATTTCGGACAAAATCATTATTTAGCTTTAGGAGGGGGGAGCGAGAACAGTATTTTTAGAATATCAGCCAATTATAAAGATAAATCAGCTATAGATATTGCAAGTGATAGGAATGAATATGGCGTTCGCGCTAATTTTAAGCAAATAACCTTAGAAGGAATTCTTGAATTATCGGGTAATTTATCTTATCGACTAGCAAATGAAGCATATACTAATTATGGAGCCTTTAAACAAGCCGTACAGTTGAATCCGACAATTCCTTTAAGAGATCCGGCAGATCCTTCTAAGTATTATTATTTTAAAGGCTATGATACTTATAATCCGGTAGGGGATTTAATGGATCGAGAAAATGGTGCAAGGCAAGAATATCACATTATGGATTTCAATATCAAATTAAATATTTTACCAAATTTAAATACCGAATTAAAATTAGCTCGTCAAGGACATGTGATGAAGAAATCTGAATATTATAATTCGAACCATAGAGAATCTCTTGACAATATGCGAAAAGGAAGAGCCAGATTACAATCTGAAAATTGGGAGGATCTAACTTTAGAATGGGTAGGAAATTATTATACAAATATTAATTTACATGATATTAAAGCTATGGGAGGATATTCGTATCAAGAATTTAATAATGAAGGTTTTTGGGCTGAAAATATGGATTTTCCTTCCGATGCATTTAAATATAATAATCTGGATGCAGGTAAATGGAACATGGAAAAAGGGCGCTTAGGAATGGATTCTTGGAAAAGTAAAGAAAAAAATATTGCTTTTTTTGGACGTTTAAATTATGATTATGATGATACTTACTTATTAACAGCTTCTTTACGATATGAAGGGAATACAAAATTTGGTGCAGATCATAAATGGGGTTATTTCCCGGCAGCCTCAGCGGCATGGAGAATAAGTCAACTTCCTTCACTAAATGAAATTAACTTTATTGATGATTTAAAATTACGTATATCTTATGGTGTAACTGGTCGATCGGGATTTCCTAGATATAGTGCTCTTGCACGATATACCGGTTTTGGTAGATATTTAGATGATAATGGTCAATGGATACAAGTTTATGGACCTGCAAATAATCCAAATTATGACTTACATTGGGAAAAACAAATTTCATGGAATTTTGGGTTGGATTATACATTGCTAAATCATAGCTTGACAGGAAGTTTGGATTATTTTATAAAAAAAGGTTCTGATGTTATTTCATGGTATGATGCTCCAGTTCCTCCCAATATTCATGAGCAAATATTTACCAACGTGGGGTCAACTAGCACTAGAGGAGTAGAGCTTAATCTGGAATGGATGCCGGTAAAAACCGAAAACTTTGAATACAATACCACTTTAGTGGCCTCTTATTCTAAATCTATATTAGAAAAATTTTCAAATGAGCAATATAAAAAAGGATATATAGATAGAGCATACCTTCCTTCTCCTGGGAATCCAGGCCCTGCTCAACGACTGGAAGAAGGTGTCGAAATTGGAAGTTTTCGAGGTGGAAGATATGCTGGTGTCGATGAAAATGGTTTCATTATGATATGGGAAAATGGTAAGGTAGGCGGTACAAAAAAACGAGCAGATCAAAGCAATGATGAAGATTTAACTTATATAGGCCATGGGATGCCTCGATGGGAGATGTCATGGGGAAATACATTGAGATATAAGAACTTTGATCTTTCCCTCTTTTTTAAAGGAAAATTTGATTATCAGATTTTGAATTTATATCAAATGTATTATGGGCTTCAGGCACAACCTAAAATAAATTTATTGAAAGATGCCTTTACCCGCAATGCTCACATTAAAGGTCCGAAACACATTGTGGATTATTTTCTGGAAAATGGTGATTATTTAAAATTGGATAATGTTACTGTGGGATTTACGCCTAAATTAAATACCAAATTAATATCAAATTTCCGTATTTATGCTACTGCCCGGAATGTATTTACGATAACTAAATATCATGGTTTAGATCCTGCTAATACTCAAATTGTTGGATTGGAACCAGGCATTGGAAGTTTGGATTTATATCCCACGACTACTAATTTTTCTTTTGGTGTTCAAATTACTTATTAATTAAATAAAAGGAAATATTATGACTAAATATATTTATAAAATTATCCTATTTTTAGGTTTAATTGTCTTCGTGGCTGGATGTACAGATTTAACAGAGGAACCATACTCCGATATTACATCAGACAATTATTATCAGGATAAAAATTCAATTATTGCTGCCTTAATTCGACCTTTTGAACATGGTCATTGGTGTGGATGGGATGGTGATAGATGGATTTTACAGGAATTATCATCAGACCAATTTGTCTGGACTCAAAAAGGACGGCATGGTTATGATGGTGGGAATTGGATAAGATTGCATCGTCACGAATGGACACCCGAAGAAGGTTCAATTAATGGTGGTTGGGTAGGCCCTTACCAAGGTATTGTGCAGTGTAATACTTTTATTGCCGATTTTCAAAAATTAGACTATCCTTCTTTTGGATTGACAGAGGAAGATAAAGCTGATCATATTGGACAACTGCGTACGTTGAGAGCATGGTATTATTTATTTTTAATTGATTTTTTCAGAAATATTCCTATTTCGACGGATAATTCAACAATACTGGGTCAATCCACGCCTCAGCAGGTATTTGAATTTATTGAAAGTGAATTAAAAGAAAGTTTACCCGGGTTACCTCTAATCGCAAAAACCGGCCGATTTAATCAGGCTGCAGCTGCAGCTTTATTGGCTCGTCTTTATTTGAACGCAGAAGTATGGACAGAAAATGATAGATATGCCGACGCAAAAAAAATTGCTCAAGATATAATTGACGGAGTATATGGCAATTTTTCTTTAGATCCAGATTATAGAGGCCCTTTTTGTGACGGTTTGACAGAAAGACGTTCTCCTGAGAATATCTGGGTTTTCCCTCATGCTAGAAATATTTATGAATTCGGATGGATGTATGATGCTTTTATGCATTATCAAGCAAAATATTCTTTGGATAATCCACGAGGTGGATGGAATGGTATTCATCTCTCTCCTTCGAGAGATTTATCTGGGAATCTTTACACCTATAAATTAGGTGGTCCCTATGAAAAGTTTAGTGATGATGATTTCAGAAAACAGCCTTTCAGAACTACATTAACTGGATATGAAGGTTTCTTCTTGATCGGTCAGCAATATGCTTTTGATTATAGTAAAGGATATGGTTTCACTGAAGAAAAAATATTGGGGACAGAAGAATGGAACAATCAACCATTGCATTATGTGGATCAAGTAGGTAGATTTTCTGAAGGGGCTGAAGGCCTCGCAAAAGGATCTCATGTGGAAACAGGTGAAGAAAATTCAGGTGTGCGTTTTATTAAGTTTCCATGGTTGCCTGAAAGCAAAGGATTGTTTATGAACAATTATGTTGCTGAAATCCGTCTTTCAGAAATGTACTATATTGTGGCTGAATGTCTATTTCGAGAAAGTGACGTTGCTGGAGCAGCAAAAATGTTAGACGCTGTGCGCAAACGTAATTTTCCTTCAGATAAATGGGCAGCGCACAGTTATGAGCTAAATTTGTCGAAATTAACTGAAGATGAATTTGTAGATGAATTGGGAAGGGAGTTTTTAGGAGAAAGGCATCGTCGTACCGATTTGATACGTTGGAATCGTTTTGGTGAAGAATGGTGGGATAAACCTAAAGATAATCGAGATAATACCGTATATCCTATTCCGGCAAGAGCTTTGAATGCTAATCCATTACTTAAGCAAACAACTCCGGGATTCTGAATCCCAATGATTTGTTTAAGATATTTTAAATAAAATAAGAAAATATCCCCCTTCGATTAATCGAAGGGGGATTATATTCACTTTATATAACTTGTATAAATTCTTCCAATGAATGAGACTTTATTGCAAGGATTAACTATCCCCACCATGAAATGAAGCTTACAATCAAATAAGGAATGAGAATAAAATTAATTTTTTTAGCGTTTATTTTAGTACGAACAGTATCCTTTGCCCAACAAAGAGAAGTGCAGCCGATTGATTATGTCAATCCCTATATGGGAAATATCAGTCATTTGTTGGTACCCACATATCCTACGATACATTTGCCTAACAGCATGCTCCGTGTGTATCCACAACGAAGTGAGCATACCGCCGATTTGTTGTATGGCTTGCCTGTGGTTGTAACCGGACACAGGGGAAGATTTGCATTTAACTTCAGTCCGTTTCAGGGAAAGGACGAAGAACTGAAACCGGTAATTTCCTTCAGTTATGATCAGGAAATCGTTAAACCCTATGTATATTCGGTTTATCTGGATGATCAACAAATAGAAGTGGATTATACTGTTTCGCATCAATCGGCTATTTACGTTGTTCGTTTTTCTCAGAGGAAACCGGTTTCTCTTATTTTCAATTCCCGGAATGGTGGTTTACAATGGGATGGAAAAGCTCTTTCGGGTTATCAGGAGTTGGCGAATAATGCCAACGTGTATCTTTATTTGGAACCTGATATCCTTCCGGGTAATGTTTCATCCTTGCAAAAGGGAGATTTAAAGGAACATACGAGGGAGGCCGAGGGAGAAAATGCAAACTTGATATTGCAATATCCTGCCAATACGAAAGAGATAAAGATACGTTACGGAATATCTTATATCGATGTTGAGCAAGCAAAGAAAAATTTGCAGCGCGAAATTGTCGATTTTGATTTTTCGCATGTAGCAGAAAAAGGGAGAAAGACATGGAACGAAGTGTTGGGCAAAATATTGGTAGAAGGTGGTTCTTATAGCGATAAAGTTATTTTTTATACTTCTTTGTACCGTACGTATGAGCGACCGGTATGTATTTCGGAAGACGGGCGATATTTTAGTGCTTTCGATGGTAAAGTTCACGAAGACAATGGTATACCTTTTTATACGGACGATTGGATGTGGGATACCTATCGTGCGGCTCATCCGCTTCGCATTTTTCTCGAATCGAAGACGGAAAGCGATATCATCCATTCGTTTTTGCGCATGTCGGAACAGATGCCGAATTTTTGGTGGCCTACGTTTCCTCAAATCACAGGAGATGTTCGCAGCATGAATTGCAATCACGGTGTTGCAATCGTTTTGGATGCATACAGGAAAGGATTGAGGAATTTTGATCTTGGCCATGCTTATGAGGCGTGTAAAAAAGCGGTTATGGAAAAAACGTTGGCACCATGGTCGGATAAACCGGCCGGTGAGCTTGATAAATTTTACCATGAACATGGATATATCCCTGCATTAAGAGAAGGTGAAAAAGAAACCATTCCGGAAGTTCATCCTTTCGAAAAACGGCAGGCCGTTGCGGTTACGTTGGGAACATCGTATGACGAGTGGTGTTTGGCTCAAATTGCTCAGGAGTTGGGGAATGAAGAGGATTACCGATATTTTATTCGGAAATCGTATAATTACCGTAATCTTTTTAATTCGGAAACTGGTTTTTTTCATCCGAAAGATAAAGATGGAAATTTTATTGAACCTTTCGATTACCGGTTTTCAGGAGGAATGGGTGCGCGTGATTATTATGATGAAAACAACGGTTGGACATATCGTTGGGATGTCCAGCATAATATAGCCGATCTGATTAATTTGATGGGCGGAAAGGAAAAGTTTGTAAAAAATTTGGATCAAACTTTCAGAGAGCCCTTAGGAAAAAGCAAATATGAGTTTTATGCTCAACTGCCCGATCAAACAGGTAACGTAGGTCAGTTCTCGATGGGAAATGAACCCTCCTTCCATATCCCTTATCTCTATAATTATGCCGGTCAACCCTGGAAAACGCAAAAACGTATCCATTCGTTACTTCGAATGTGGTTTCGAAACGATTTGATGGGTATTCCGGGTGATGAAGATGGGGGAGGTATGTCTGCTTTTGTGGTGTTTTCTCAGATGGGTTTTTATCCGGTTACGCCGGGCATGCCTGTTTACTCTATCGGCAGCCCATTTTTCGAGAAAATTACGATGAACCTGGCCAACGGAAAACAGTTTACGATAATTGCAAAGAATTGCAGTGAGAAAAACAAATATATTCAATCCGCTAAATTGAATGGCAAACCATGGAATAAATGTTGGTTCAGTCACGATGATATAATGAATGGGGGAACATTGGAATTAATGATGGGTGACAAAGCTAATCCAAGATGGGGTAGTACTCACGAAAGCGCTCCTCCTTCTGAGAATGTTATTTCAGATAAAGGAGAAGGAATAGGCTCTTAATAAAATCGAATAAAATTTATATTAATCCATAAATTTATCAATTTAAAATGAAGAAGATTTTTTATTTGTTTTCGGCATGGTTGGCTTTTTTGCCCATGCTTTGTGCCCAGCCTACTTTAAAAGCGGGCGATTACGATATCACAAAAGATCGTTTGTTGTATACGGTAGGTTATTCGCATTTGGATACGGAATGGAACTGGGATTATCCGACCACCATCAATGAGTATATTTTGAATACGATGGTCGAAAATTTCAACCTTTTCGAAAAATATCCCGATTACGTTTTCAATTTTACGGGTTCGCGTCGCTATAAAATGATGAAGGAATATTACCCGCAGTTGTATACCAAAGTAAAAAAATATATCGATCTGGGACGTTGGAGAGTATCCGGATCCTCTGTCGACGAAGGTGAGGTAAATATATCTTCATCCGAGTCACTTGTACGCCAGGTGCTTTATGGGAACAATTTTTTCCGCAATGAGTTCGGGAAAGAAAGTGTGGATTACATGTTGCCCGATTGTTTTGGGTTTTTATGGAATCTGCCTTCCATTCTGCATCATTGCGGATTGCTGGGTTTTTCGACTCAGAAATTGACCTGGCGTTCAGCTGCAGGCGTTCCGTTTAATGTTGGTGTTTGGAATGGTCCTGATGGTAAGGGGATTGTTTCTGCTTTAAATGCAACCAGTTATACTTCAAGGGTTGAAAATCGACTCGATAAAAGTCCTCAGTGGATTGAACGCTTGAATGAGGATAAGGAAAAAACAGGATATGCCTTCGATTATCGTTATTTTGGAGTAGGCGATCAGGGAGGTGCTCCACGTGTTAACGACGTAAAACATGCCGTGAATAGTTTGAATCATGAAGATAGCAATTTTAAGGTTTTGCTCACTTCTTCCGATCAAATGTATAAGGATATCTCTCCTGAAATCAGAGAGAAACTACCGGTCTATTCCGGTGATTTATTACTTATCGAACACAGTGCCGGTTCGTTGACTTCGCAAGCTTTCATGAAACGAATGAATCGGAAAAACGAACTGCTTGCTTCCTCTGCCGAATTGGCATCTGTCGCAGCCGATTGGATGGGTGGAGCTTCCTATCCCTTCCGGAAACTGAATGATGCGTGGGATTTGGTTTTGGGAAGCCAGTTTCACGATATTCTGCCGGGGACAAGTATTCCGAAAGCTTACGAATATGCGTGGAATGACGAATTTATTGCAGCCAATGGATTAGCCGAGTCACTCAAGAATGGTTTGAGTTCCATAAGCGCCAAATTAAATACAAAAACGGCAGGGAGAGCAGTTGTGGTTTATAATCCGGTGTGCCGAGAAAGAGAAGATGTGGTTTTTGCCGAATTGGAATATGCGGTTTTACCTCAATCGGTTGGCGTTTTCGACAAAAAAACCGGTAAAGAAGTTCCTTCTCAGATTGTGGAAAGAACGGAAAACACACTCAAAATATTGTTTTTAGCCGATATGCCTTCCGCCGGCGTTAAGGTATACGATGTCCGTGAGACATCCGGATTTGAAAAACCGACAGGACTTTCTATTTCGAACAATACGTTGGAAAATGCCTATTACAAGGTAAAAATTGCTTCGAATGGCGACATCGTCAGCATTTTCGACAAAAAGACATCCAAAGAATTGTTGGCAAAGCCGGCACGTTTGGAGTTTTTATCGGAGACACCCAAGGAATGGCCTGCTTGGAATATGGATTGGGAAGACCGTCAAAAACCGCCGGTCGATTTTATGGACAAAGATGTCCAGTTAACTATTGTGGAACAAGGTCCGGTGAGAGTGACTTTAAAAGTTCAGCGGAAAGGTCGGAATTCTGAAATAACCCAGTTTTACAGTTTGGCAGCAGGAGAGGCTGGTAAACGTCTGGAAGTAAGCAATAAGATAGATTGGCAATCGCGCGCAGTCAGTTTAAAGGCATCTTTTCCATTGACTGTTTCCAATAAGAATGCCACATATAATTTGGGTGTTGGTACCATTTCGAGAGGCAATAACGACGAGAAGAAATTCGAAGTACCTTCGAAAGAGTGGTTCGACTTGACCGACGAATCCGGTACATATGGCGTTACTATTTTGGAAGATTGCAGATATGGTTCCGACAAGCCGGAGGACAATACGGTTCGTTTGACCTTACTTTATACGCCGGGTATCAATCTACCGGCATGGCGATGGACCATGTATCAGAGTACTCAGGATTGGGGTATTCATGATGTAAAATATGCCGTTTATGGCCATAAGGGTGATTGGCGAAAAGGAGAATCGGCATGGCAAGCACGGTTTTTTAATCAGCCCTTAATGGCTTTTGAGTCGTCAAAACATACAGGGGACATGGACGAATCGTTATCGATAATTTCAATTAATCGACCTGAAGTAGGATTGATGGCATTCAAGAAAATGGAATCGGAAGAGGGTTATGTGATTCGTGTAAACGAATTAACGGGAAAAGATGTAAAGAATATTCAAGTGACTTTACCCGTCGAAGTATTCGATGCTTATGAAATAAACGGACAAGAAAGAAGAATTGGTAATGTTAAGTTTACAAATAACGGCATCCGTTTCGACTTAAGCCCTAATACAATTAGAAGTTTTGCTGTAAAACTTAAAGGGGCAGACAAAACGGCGATTTTGCAACGTTCGGTCGAAATTCCTTATAATACAGATGTGATCAGCTTCGATGAAAATCGGGAAGACGGCGTTATGTTTAATGGCCAATCATTTCCTGCTGAACTGTTGCCAGACTATGTTGAGAGTGAGGGTATCCGTTTCAAAATCGGCAGTAAGGAAGACGAGCAGAACAATGCAGTGGTCTGCAGCGGTCAAACCATTCCATTACCGACAGGAAATTTCACAAAGCTTTATTTGCTTACTGCAGCTGCAAACGACATTCAGGCAGATTTTTATGTGGATGGCCGGCCAACGAAGTTGGGGATTCAACGGTGGACGGGATATGTAGGACAATTTTACAATCGCGTATTAAGTTCGGATCAAGATAAGGTGGTGGAAATGAAGGAACCTTATACTAAAACCGATAATATTGCGTGGTTTGCTTCTCACTGCCACAATAATTACCCGATGAAAAATCAGGCTTATCAATACAGCTATCTGTACAAGTATGCGATTACGATTCCTGCAGGTGCAAAAAACATTACTTTGCCGAATAATAGAGGCATCAAAATACTTGCTTTGACAGTTGCTGAACCGGAGGTTGAAGATTTGAAACCATTGCAAGCCCTTTATGATGAATTCGAAGGAAATCCGAAGTTCGAGTTACGTGAAAAATGAGATATTTGATCGAAATAATGTTTTTAACAGGTAATCCAACATTAATCCCGGAAGTAATTCCGGGATTTTTTGTTGATAGCACTTAAATTTTAAAATTTAAGTCGTATATTTGAAAGCAATTTATTTAATTACAAGGATATCAAAGAAGGTTTTTTTCTAAATACAACATATCGATTTGATTGATAATTAATTGAATGGATATATTTTTGGAAAGCAAGTGAAGATAATAACCCTATTTTTGAAGAAAAAATTATCGTAATAAAATGAAGAACTATTATTTTGGTGCTTATTTTTTAAGTGCAGTGATTTTGTTTGTGTTTCTCTCTTGTTATTCTTTTCGTCAAGAGAGCAAAACGGAGTCGGGGAAGATCAGGATTCTTTCCTACAACATACGCAATGCACGCGGGATGGATGAGGTGGTCAATTACGATCGTATAGCCGGCGTGATTCGGCGAATTGATCCCGATTGTGTGGCTCTTCAGGAACTGGACAGTGCCACGGAACGCAGCCTGGGTAAAGTGGTTCTTGACGAATTGGCAAAAAGGCTTGGCATGTATGCTTCTTACGGTTCATCTATTGATTACCAAGGTGGTAAATACGGAATTGGCATATTGAGCAAGGAGAAGCCGTTGCGAAAAGTGACCGTACCACTTCCGGGGAGTGAGGAGAAAAGAAGCCTGCTAATTGTTGAATTGCCCGATTATGTGATGTGTTGCACCCATTGGTCGCTCAGGCAGCCCGATCGATTGTCTTCGGTTGAAGTTATCAAGGAGACGATGGAAAAATATACGACGAAACCTGTTTTTCTGGCGGGTGATTTGAATGCAACACCGGGATCACCCGAAATCCAAAAGCTTTCCAGGAGTTGGGAAATGCTTAACGATCCTTATCAGCTCACCATTCCTTCAGATAATCCCCGTAACTGCATTGATTATATCTTTTTCAAAAAGAATCCCCTATTCCATATCACGGTTTTGCAGACCTGCGTTGAAAATGAATCGATGGCTTCGGATCATCGACCTGTATGGGTTGATGTTCAACTTTCGAAAAAATAAAAAATCATATCCATTACTTGAAATCGAATATAAGAACGGGTATTTTAATCCGGATAAAGTAAAATAATGAATGATTTCTATGAATAAAAACAAAACATTTAAAATGATGAAAGCACACAGAAAAATAATGATTGTCGTCCTATGTGTTTTGGGCATGTATGGAAACGGAAACGCTCAAATTCGAAATGAAGAGGTTTATGAATTTCCCAACCTTAATGAAGAGAACTATCGTTATCACATCAATATTCCCGATATTGACGGATACAAAACCCTTAAATGTGACTTTCATGTTCATACGGTTTTTTCCGATGGAAAGGTATGGCCTGACCAACGGGTGAACGAAGCCTGGAATGAAGGATTGGATGTAATTGCCATTACCGATCACATCGAATATCGTCCCTATAAAGATATTGTGATGGGCGATTTCAATAAGTCCTATGAAATTGCCAAAACACGGGGCGATGCTATTGGGATGATAGTGATTAAAGGTTCCGAAATTACCCGTCAGAAACCGTTGGGACATTTGAATGCTCTTTTTCTTCAGAATTCCAATAAACTCGATCTTCCTAATCCGCTTGATGCTATCGACGAAGCAGTAAAACAAGGGGGCTACATCTTGTGGAATCATCCGGGATGGCCCAACGATACCAGCACTATATATCCTATCCACAGGGAATTGATTGCCGCCAATAAAATTCACGGCGTGGAAGTATTCAATTCTTCGGAAGAATATCCGAAAGTGATCGATTGGTGCAACGAACTCGGGCTTGCCCCTTTTGCCAATACGGATATTCACTATACCAGTGCCAATCTTTATAGGGGTAGGTTTGTGCGTCCAATGACCCTTGTCTTTGCCAAAGAATATACGGAAGAAGCAGTGAAGGAAGCATTGTTTTCCGGTCGAACGGTGGCTTGCTACAATAACATTCTTTCAGGGAAAGAAAAGTTCCTTCAATCGCTTATTAAAGAATCTCTGTCTGTAAAAGTAATTAGTGAAAGCAAAGGAACCATCGAAATTACCAATCACAGTGATATTACTTATCAAATCCGATATGGGAATCTGATGTATGCCGTTCCCTTGTATCCCAATCAGACGATGAGGGCAAACATACGTTCAGGTAGCGAAGTGACCTTTACGAATTGTGTTATCGCGAAGGATAAATATGTGGTGACCTCTCTTTGGTAAAAGCAGATTAAAAACAAAATTCAATTTATATATATTTATAACAGAAACATGACAACCAGGAGACAATTTTTAAAGGCGGTCGGAGGCGTAACGCTTCTGACCATTGTTCCTCGTAATGTGCTGGGAAGGGGTATGATAGCTCCCAGTGACGAGTTAACGAAAGGAATTATCGGTGTCGGCGGAATGGGGCGGAATCACATTCCTTACAACGGCACGCGTGTAGTGGCCATGTGCGATGTAGACAAGAATCATTTGAATGAAGCTGCCGCGCTGGTGAAAGACAAAATAGCCCTTTATCACGATTTTCGCGATCTGATTTTGGATAAGAACGTGGATATCGTTCATATTGCCACTCCGCCTCATTGGCACGGTATTATGGCGGTCGAAGCAGCCAATGCAGGAAAAGATATTTTTTGCGAAAAACCCATGACCCGTAGCATCGGCGAGGGGAAACGGGTGATGGAGGCCGTGAAACGGCATGGGAATATCTTTCGGCTGAACACGTGGTTTCGTTTCAAAGATACGTTTTACGGTTTGGGTACTCCCGTGAAACCATTGAAGAAGCTGGTCGACAGTGGCTTGCTTGGTTGGCCGTTGAAGGTTACTATCAGCAAACATACCGGTTTCGACTGGAAATTCTACTGGGTGGGCAAAACTCATTTGGAGCCCCAACCTGTTCCGCCGGAACTCGATTACGATATGTGGTTGGGACCGGCACCTTATAAGCCTTATAACGTTCATCGTGTGCATCAGACCTTCCGCGGCTACTGGGATTACGATGCCGGAGGCCTTGGCGACATGGGTCAGCATTACATCGATCCGGTACAATACTTGCTGGGTAAGGACACTACCAGTCCCATAAAAGTAGAGGTGGACGCACCTCAACAGCATCCCGATGCGGTAGGTACGTGGCGTTCCATTACCTATACTTACGAAGACGGTTGTCAGATCGTACTCTGGGGTGGAGACTACGGAAATCCCGATACTCCGTATATTGCCGGACCTAAAGGAAACGTGTATAAAAATTTTGTTTGCGACATCCCCGATTGGGAAAAGAAACTTGCCGAATATCCCGAACCGAAACCGCAGAACGGCGATTTTATCGAATGTGTGCGTACCCGTCAAAAGTTTGCTTTGAACGAAGTAAACGGATACTATTCGGCCACCATTGTCAACATGGGAGGCATTGCTTTACGGTTGAACCGCACCTTGCATTACGATCCCGTTAAACAGGAATTCATAAACGATCCGGAAGCAAACCGGTTGCTGAATCAGACCACTCGCTCACCCTGGAACATTTAATACGCAAACAAATTGAAGAAATGATGAAACAGATAAAAAAATACACAACGTTTTTTGGTGTCTTTCTGCTCATGATGAGTGGAACAATGGCTCAGACACCGCAGCACAGAACCAACTCGACCATTGTTGCCGATGTGTTGGCACAACTGCCGGCACAAAACCCATCACAGTACAACCAACTGATGAAGGATTTGGTTTCTACCGGCGAAGAAGGATTCATGAACCTGATTGGTAGGTTGAATCCTCCGGGAAACAAAAGTAACGAAGCGGTGGATTATGCCCTTAGCGGATGGATCCATTTTGTCGCCAACGACGATACCCAACGGACAATTGCGGCAAGTGCGTGCGAAAAAGCGCTGCAACAGCCTCTGGACGACGAGATAAAAGCCATGCTGATCCGTCAGCTCGAGCTTATAGGAGACGACAGTAATGTAGCTGTGCTTTCGGCATTGCTCACGAACGAGCGGTTGTCGGGACCTGCTTCTCAGGCATTGGCACATATCGGTACGCCCGCTGCCGCCGAAGCCCTCCTTTCGGCTCTTTCGGCAGCCGGTACGGATCGGATGAAAACAACCTTTGTCAATGCGTTGGCACAAACCGATTATTCGCAAGCCGAATCCGTTATGCTGGAATTGTTGGGCAACAATCCTTCAGGGGATTTGGAAAAAGTACTTTACGATGCCCTCTGCAGAATAGGAACAAAAGCCTCTTTAAAACCGTTGAAAAGTGCAGCCGAACAAAGGCAATATGCCTACGGAAAAGTCAATCCCACAGCTGCATATTTGACTTTGTTGAATCGGTTGGCCGAGAGCGAACCCGGTCTTGTGAAAAAAGAAGCCGAGAAATTCCTTTCTCGGGCAACAAAGTTGGAAAAACAGGATCTGAAGGCTGCTGCCGCAGGATTGCTGCTTTCCCTTCCCGCAACGGATAAGACCGGTTTGTTGAAAAAGGCATTGAAGGACGGCAATATCGTCTATCTGACTCAAGTATTGAATTCCTACCCCTATCAGGACGATGAAAAGGCTGTGAAGCTTATACTGAAGTCATTGTCTCCGAAAGCGTCATCTGATGTACAAATCGCTATTCTTTATTGGATTGGAAATCAAAAAGTGACCTCTGCGGTTTCCAGCATTTCCGATTATTTGAATACATCGAACAAAGCCGTTCAAAAAGCAGCCGTTTATGCTTTGTCGGAGACAGGCGGAGAATCCGCTCTAATTTCGCTGGTAGGAATGTTGAAAAGTACCGATGAAAACGCAGTAATGTTGGCAAAAGAAGCGCTGGAAGGTTATGCGGGAGACATTTCCGCTGCGTTGACGTCGGTTTTTAACGATTGCGGCAGCCAAGGAAAGATTGCGATACTGCAACTGATGGCAAACCGTCGGATGCATGATCAGTACCGGTTGGTATACGACCAACTGTTTGCTGATGACGAACCTGTAAAAGTTGAAGCAGCAAAAACTCTTCGTTATGTGGTGACCGAAGAGAACCTTCCCGAGTTGTTTGGATTGTTGGAACAAACCGATGACCAGTATCTCTCATCCATTCAACAAGCCGTAAATGCTGCTTTGTCTATGCTTTCCCCCGAAGAGCAGATGAAACAAGTGATGGAAAGAATGAATGCTTCCTCCAAGAAGTATGCTTATTACGCTGTGTTGGCAAACAGTGGCACCCCGCAGGCATTGGATTTGATCATGAAAGCTTATCAAACCGAAACAGGAAAAAACAAACAAGCTGCCTTCGATGCAATAAAACAATGGAAATCGTTCGATGCCGTATATGCTTTGCAGGATATTGCCCGCGGCAGTAAGGATAAGGAAGAGATTGCTCAGGCAGTGGATGCCATCGTCGAAAAAGTGGCATCGTCCAACAAGACGGGTGCAGTAAAATATCTTTTCCTGCGCAATGCCATGGAGATGGCACAGACCGTGAAACAGAAAAACAACATTCTGCGTTTGCTCGGCACTACCGACATGTATCAGGCCATGGTGTTTGTGGCGCCTTTCATGGACGATCCGGCACTGAGCGAATCGGCAGCACAGGCAGCCATGAATATTGCCCTCAACAATCCGTCGTTTGCAGGAACCGAAACGACCGCTATTCTGAACAAAGTGAGTAAAACGTTGAATAATCCCGATGCCGATTATCAACGTCAATCCATTCGGAAATATTTGTCGGAAAACCCCACAACGGGCGGATTTGTATCGCTTTTCAACGGCAAGGATCTTGAGGGGTGGAAAGGACTGGTTGGTAATCCTATTACCCGTGCCAAGATGAGCAAGAAAGAACTGGCGGCTGCACAAGCCAAAGCCGATAGTGAAGCTTTTAACGACTGGAAGGTAGTGGACGGCACCATCGTTTTCGACGGTAAAGGTTTCAACAACCTTTGTACTGTTAAGCAATACGGCGATTTTGAGCTGTTGGTCGACTGGAAACTTTTCCCGGGGCCCGAACCCGATGCCGGTATTTACCTGCGGGGCACACCTCAGGTACAGATTTGGGATACGGCAAGGGTGAACGCAGGAGCCCAGGTGGGTTCCGGCGGATTGTACAACAACCGGGTCAACCCGAGTAAACCGTTGAAGGTTGCCGATCTGAAAGTAGGCGAATGGAATACGTTTCGCATCCGCATGATTGGCGATCGGGTATCGGTTTGGTTAAACGGCGAATTGGTTACCGACAATGTTATATTGGAAAATTATTGGGATAGGAACCTGCCTATTTTCCCGATCGAACAGATCGAGTTGCAGGCTCATGGCAGCAAAGTGGCCTATCGCGATATCTACATCAAGGAATTTGAGCGTCCCGAACCGTTCCGCTTGTCGGAAGAGGAGGAAAAGGAAGGATTCCGGGTTCTTTTTGACGGTACTAACATGCATGAATGGACGGGAAATACGAAAGATTATATGTTGGAAGACGGCAATATCGTCATGCATCCGAGCAAAAGTTTCGGAGGAAACTTGTATACCAAAGACGAATTCGATAATTTTGTGCTTCGTTTCGAATTCATGCTTACTCCGGGAGCCAACAACGGGTTGGGTATCCGTACGCCGATGGAAGGCGATGCCGCTTATGTCGGCATGGAACTTCAGATAATCGACAACGAAGCGCCCATCTATAAAGATCTTCAGCCCTATCAGTATCACGGGTCGGTTTACGGAGTGATCCCGGCCAAGAGAGGGTATCTGAAACCGACAGGCGAATGGAATTATCAGGAAGTGATTGCCAATGGCGACCATATCAAAGTGATTCTCAACGGCACCACCATACTTGACGGGAATATCCGTGAAGCAGCCAAAAACGGCACGATGGATCACAAAGATCACCCGGGATTGTTCAATAAAAAAGGACATATCGGTTTTTTAGGGCACGGATCGGAAGTAAAATTCAGAAATATTCGAATTAAAGAGTTGAAAAATTAAAAAATCACGAATGACAGAAAAAACGAATCAGTATTCTTACAGCAAGGCCCAACTATTTTGGTTGGTGTCCTTGCGTGTAATTATCGGGTGGTATTTTCTTTATGAAGGCCTGGCCAAGGTGATGACTTCCGGTTGGACATCGTATGGTTATCTGATGGATTCTCAGGGGTGGTTTGCCCCGCTTTTCAAAGCACTTGCACAAAATCAGACCCTCATGCCTGTGGTTGATGCATTGAATATGTACGGATTGATCCTTATCGGATTGTTGTTGGTTTTGGGGTGTTTCGAAAAGCTCGGTTATATCGGCGCCCTTTTATTGCTGGCACTTTACTATCTTTCTCATCCTGCCCTCATTAATGCCGAATATATATTCCCTCCCGAAGGATCTTATTTGTGGGTAAACAAGAATATCATCATGATGGTGTCGATAGCCGTGCTCATGGTATTTCCAACGGGTATGGAGATTGGCTTGGATCGGGCCATTTTTAAGTGCAGTAAAAAGTAACGTTTATGGCAGAAGACAAAAAGAAAAAAAGTATATCCAAAGGCAGACGTGAAGCATTAAAGACGTTGGCTACCGTTCCTGTTTTGGGAGTAATGGCTTACGGGGTATATAAAAAGGAGAAAAACGAACGGTCGAAACGTCTGGCGGCCGATATGTTTCGTTTTAAGGAAAAGCCGGTTCCGCCACCTGTTACCGACGGGAAAAGGATACGTATAGGAATTATCGGTTACGGTATCAGAGGAAAAGATTTGATGAATGCGTTGGGATTTTCAACTCCCCAACATGTGGAAGACTTGAAAACGGCATGGAAGAGTAATGCTCAGGATAGTCGATATAAAGACTTCATGGAGCAGGAAGATTTAAATGTTGAGATAACGGCTGTGTGCGATATTTTCGACAAACATGCCGAAGAGGCAATGGCAGCGGGAGCCAACATTCATCGTGAAGGATTGAACGGAAAATACGGACCGACACCGAAGCGGTATCGTAATTACAAAGAACTTCTTGCAGCCGACGATGTGGATGCGGTGATCATTGCTACTCCCGACCATTGGCACGGCACTATGACGATAGATGCGCTGAAGGCGGGGAAAGATGTCTATTGTGAAAAGCCGATGACCTGGACAGTTCCCGAAACCTATATGGTGAGAGAAGCAGTCAGAACGAGTAATCGCGTTTTTCAACTGGGACATCAAAACAGACAGATCGAAACCTACAATCGGGCAAGGGAAATTGTGGAGAGAGGATTGTTGGGTCCTGTAACATTGGTGGAAACCAGTACTAATCGCAACGATCCCAACGGGGCATGGGTTTATCCGATAGATCCGGAAGCCAATCCGAAGACGATCGATTGGAAGCAGTTTGAAGGGGATCCTGAACGGATCAAGGAATATTTGGATTACATGACTTCAGCCGGACTTGCAAAGTATATCGGTCCCGACAGCAGAGACAAGTTCAATCTGGAACGTTTTTTCCGCTGGCGCTGCTGGTGGGATTACAGTACAGGTTTGAGCGGCGATTTGCTGACCCACGAATACGATGCTGTCAACCAGATTCTTCAGCTGGGTATTCCCGATTCGGCAAGTTCTTCCGGTGGTATCTACTTTTTCAAAGACGGACGCACGGTGCCCGACGTGTTGCATACGGTTTACGAATACAAAGATCGGAATCTCTCCATGCTTTATTCAGCCACGTTGGCCAGCGAATTCAACCGTTCACGCAAAATCATGGGGCATGATGCTACGATGGAGATCGGGAGCACCCTTTCCGTGACTGTCGATCCACGGTCGGAGCAGTATAAAGATCAGATTGAGAAAGGAGTGATTAAACCCGGTCAGCCATTCTATACATATACACCCGGCCAAAAAGATGTAGATGCGATTTCTTCCGCCACGCAATTGTATTTTGCACAACGGGGTTTGCTGTATTCGTATGTTAACGGCAAACGGTTCAATACTACTTTCTTGCATATTAAAGAGTGGTTGGATTGTATTCGTTCCGGAAGAAAACCTTCGTGCGGAATAGAAGAAGGTTTTCAGGAGGCCATGACGGCACACATGGGTACTCGTGCCTATCTCGAAGGGCGAACCATGTATTGGGATCGCGATAAGGAACAGATCGTGAGAGGATAATATCATCCCCGCTTTCCTAAGAAAATAGGAGGGAGGCGGGGAATTTTTTCTAAAAATATTTCGCCAATTCTTCGGCTTTCCGGATGGCTTCGTTAACGATGGCTTCTACATCCTCTCCGATCACATCCAAATTGGTTGCAGATACGGTAACATAATCCGTAATGCCGAAAAGTGCCATCATGGCTTTGAGGTATTTGTCGCACATTTCCCATTCAGCAGCCATTCCTTCGCTGTAATCTCCACCGCTTGTTGTGATGTTTACTGCTTTTTTCCCTTCACATAATCCGGCGGCACCATTTTCTGTGTATTTAAAGGTAATGCCAGGAATGCTTATATAATCAATGTATGCCTTCAGGATGGCAGGAACTCCCAAGTTCCACATCGGTTCGGCAAAAATATACTTGTCGGAATTCCGAAACTGATAGGCGTACTTGGCAGTGATATCCTTTTCGGTTAACATTTCTGCCGAATGTTTGGCGACTTCTTCTTCTGTCAAAAAATGAATATTTTCTTTGGATAAGTCCAACGTGAGGACAGTATCTTCGGGGTGATACTTTTTATATGTTTCGACAAACCGATCGGAAATTCTGAAGGTTCTCGATTCGCCTTCCGGTCTTGCATTTGCTTTGATATATAGAACAGTACTCATACTCATATTCTCCTTTATTTTAATGTTAGATTCCTTGGCCGACAAAGGTAAGAAAAAAAGTTATTTCTCTGTGCGTTTAGCTTCCTGCCAGATTTTTTCCATTTCTTCAAGTGTCATGTTTTTCAATGTTTTCCCCTGCTCTTTTGCTCTCTCTTCCATGTAGTTGAAGCGATAGATAAATTTTTGGTTGGTACGCTCCAGGGCATTGTCGGGGTTCACTTTGTACAATCGTGCAGCGTTGATGATGCTGAAAAGCAGATCGCCAAATTCTCCTTCCATTTTATTAGGGTTCGATTCATCGATTTCTGCCTTCAATTCCTCCCATTCCTCTTTCACTTTTTCCCAAACATCCCGGCGTTCGTTCCAATCGAATCCCGCATTTCGTGCCTTATCTTGTATCCGATAGGCTTTTACCATCGACGGAAGCGAATCGGGAACGCCTCCCAGGATGGTTGAGTTGCCTCCTTTTTCTTTGAGTTTGATTTGTTCCCACGATTTTTCCACTTTGCGTGCAGATTCGGCTTGCGCATCGCCAAAAACGTGTGGGTGGCGAAATATCAGTTTGTCACAGAGGGTATTGCAAACATCGGCAATGTCGAAAGCTCCTTTTTCTTCTCCAATTTTGGCATAGAATACCACATGAAGGAGTAAATCGCCCAGCTCTTTTTTTATGGCTTCGTCGTCATTTTTAATGATAGCTTCGGCCAATTCATACGTTTCTTCTATGGTATTCGCTCTTAGACTTTCGTTGGTCTGTTCGCGATCCCAAGGACATTTCTCTCTCAATTCGTCCATCACATCCAATAGTTTCCCAAAAGCTTCCAGTTTTTGTTCACGCGTATTCATCTCGTTGTCTTTCCTTTCTTCAAAAAAATTTGATGTTTGTTGTTGATTATTCCTTATAGCGATTTGATAATATTGTCGGTTTAAAGGTTATGCTCCGCCTGTATATCCGTTTGATTGATTGTGGTAGTTAGACTGTCTTTTTCTGTAGTTTCTTAATCCTGTCTGCAGAAATTCGATATATTTTTCCACATTTTCGTCATAAGCATACGAAGGACCAACGGGTTTTCCTTCGTTGTCCAATGCTACGTAATAGGGCTGTGCATTGGCTCCGAATTTATGGCGCTGAAGATAACTCCATTTGTCGCCGACGGTTTTCAGGCGGGTGATTCTTCCGTTTTCTTTCACTTCAATCACCTCCGGCAGTCGTGTTTTGTCGTCAACGATTAAGGTGATTAAAACGTATTCGTTGTCGATAATGTTTTTTACGCGAGGATCGGTCCACACCGATGCTTCCATTTTTCGGCAATTTACGCAGCCGTATCCCGAGAAATCGAGCAATACCGGTTTGCCGGCTTGTTTGGCGTAAGCCATGCCACTTTCATAATCAGTATATTTAGGACGCACCTCACCATTGTATAAACTAAAATCCTGTGTGTACATCGGTGGCGAGAAAGCGCTTATTGCTTTAAGCGGTGCGCCCCACAGTCCGGGCACCAAATAGATGGCAAAGGCAAACGAAAAAATAGCCAGAAACAAGCGGGGAATCGAAACATGTTCCACATCGCTGTCGTGGGGAAGTTTGAGTTTCCCGAGCAGATACACACCAAGCAGGGCGAAAATTACAATCCAGAGTACAAGGAATACTTCCCTGTCAAGAATGCCCCATCCGTAAGCCAGATCGGCAACCGATAAGAACTTCAACGCAAAAGCCAGTTCCAGAAAGCCGAGGACTACTTTTACCGCATTCAGCCAGCCACCCGACTTTGGCATGGTTTGCAACCATGAAGGAAAGATGGCAAACAGAGCGAATGGGATGGCCAGTGCCAGTGCAAAGCCAAACATGCCGACAGTTGGCGACAAAATGTTCCCCCATGTAGCAGCTTCTACCAGCAATGTTCCGATGATTGGCCCGGTGCATGAAAACGAGACCAGCACCAGCGTAAACGCCATGAAAAAGATGCTGAGTATTCCCGAAGCCGATTCGGCTTTCGAATCCATTTTGTTGGTCCACGAAGCGGGCAACACCAGGTCGAAACCGCCGAAAAACGAAATCGCAAATATCACCAGCAAAGCAAAGAAAATGAGGTTGAAAACAGCACTTGTTGCCAGATTATTCAACGCACTTGCACCGAAAATGCTGGTAATCAGCAATCCCAAAACCAGATAAATCACAATGATGGCCACTCCATAAACAATGGCTTGCGAGACAGCCTTTTTACGGTTTGCTGCGTTTCTTTTTAGAAAGAAGCTGACCGTCATCGGGATCATCGGCCACACGCAGGGTGTAAGCAGTGCGATAAGCCCCCCTATAAATCCCGAAATGAAAATCCACCACAGCGACATTTCGGAAACGTTCCCTTCCATTCCATAAGCTTTCAATTCCTCGATTACCGGTGTCCAGAGCGGATTTTTGTCGATCTCGGCATGCCCTGTTGTTATAGAAGCAACTTCTGTGGCAACATACACGGGATCCGTTATAGAAAGGGTATCTTTCGTGAGAAGGGTTTGAGTACTAGTGGCGGGAGTTTTGTTTTCTGCCAATGGAGCAATAGTTTTTGGCAAGTCGTTAGCCGTAAAAGCAAAATCGATGGGCAAAGGCGGCGTACAGGTTTGTTCGTTACAAGCTTGTGCGCGCACATCGCCTTCAAGCACAAATTCGGCTTTGTTGGTAATCCTGAAACGTTGCACGAACCGGACTGTCCCGTCAAACGTTCCGATATTCATTTCGAAAATGGGATCGAAAGCCACTTTTGGTTTCTTACCTTCGGCATGAAATTTTCCGACAGGTTCTGCTCCTTTCAGTTTATCGATGGTCAGCGTTGTGGGAGTGGGACCTCCTTCCGGGATTTCCGTATCATACAAGTGCCACCCCGCTTCTATGGTTGCCTTTGCTATCAGACTGATTTCTCCGTTTCCGTTATCTTCGAGAGAAAATGCCCACGATACGGGATTTTGTGCTGTTGCATACGAAAGAAAAACAAGCAGAGAAACGAAAGCGGTTGTGATCCTTTTCATTTTTATGTGGTTTTACCGGGTTTTGGTTGCGAAAATACGAAAAGTTTCGTGAGTGTACGATTTTTTTGTCTGTTTTCTCATGTCGGTTTTCTGTTTGGGTGAAAAATTTTACTTCCATCTCATTATTATTATTTAGCTACTACTTCTACTTCTGTAACTATTAAATCCTATTATTAAAACGAGAGCAAAAATTCGGGTTTATTCATAGTTTGCTTTATCTATGTCAGTTCAACAAATGAATTCAGACGTTTTTTCAACGCATTGTTTTTGTAAAAATGAAGATTTTTTTCTGTAAAATCGATAAGTTATCCTTATTTTTGCCGGCAGATCTCGATAGGTAACATGAACAAAAAGAAAATCCTTATTACCGGTGCCAGTGGATTCATTGGAAGCACAGCCGTTGAAAAAGCCCTTGCATCGGGTTACGAAACATGGGCAGGCGTTCGCGCCGGCAGCAACAAAGCTTATTTGCAAGACGAACGCATCCATTTCATCGACTTGTCTTATGCCAATAAAGACAAGCTTGTGAAGCAGTTGCAATCTTTTGCAGCCCAATACGGACGATTCGATTACATTGTTCACACAGCCGGGATTACAAAAGCATTGCATAAATCCGATTTCGAACGCGTTAATTATTTATATACGAAAAATTTCGTCGATGCGCTTGTCGAAACTCGAAATATTCCGGACAGTTTTATTTTCATCAGCAGTTTAAGTGCGTATGGTGCTGGAGACGAAAAGGGATATACGCCTATTTCTACCCATCAAACCCCTCATCCCAATACGGCGTACGGACGAAGTAAATTGTTGGCGGAGAATTATATTAAAAGCCTTCCCGATTTTCCTTACGTTATACTGCGACCGACCGGTGTTTATGGTCCGCGTGACAAAGATTATCTCATCCTGATGCGGTCCGTAAAAAAGGGTATTGCCGTGGGAGCCGGATTTAAAAAGCAGTTGTTAACTTTTATCTATGTGGAAGATTTGGTAAAGGTTATTTTTGAATGCATCGAAAAAGGAATTCGAAGAAAAGAGTATATTGTAGCCGATGGAGATTACTATAGCGATGACGAATTCAACAAGCTGGTACAGCAGGCTCTTGGCAAAAAGCATGTTCTGCGCATTAAGGTTCCGCTTTGGATTGTAAAACCGGCAGCGTTTATAAATGAGAAAATTGCAGCAATAGTCGGCAAGCCCACAACGTTCAATACCGATAAATATCCTATCATGAAACAGCGTAACTGGTTGTGCGATGTTACGCCGCTTCAATATGATCTTGGATTTCGTCCGGATTACTGTCTGAAAGAGGGTATAGAAAAAACCGTGCAGTGGTATAAGGAAAACGGATGGTTGTGAATAGTTGATACAAAACATAAAATTAAGAACAAATAACGCTCAGGCGAAAGGAACTACGGCATAATTTGTTATTTTTGCCTTTTATAAAAAAACACAGAATGAAAATTGCATTGATCGGCTACGGTAAGATGGGGCATGAAATCGAAAAAGTTGCCCGCGAAAGAGGTCATGAAATTGTCTGCATTATCGATATAAACGACGAAGAAAAGTTTGATTCTGCCGAATTCAAAAGTGCCGATGTGGCCATTGAGTTTTCCTCACCCCAAAGTGCACTTCGCAATTATCGGAAAGCTTTTGCCGCCGACGTTCCTGTAGTATCGGGGACAACCGGATGGCTGCAACATTTGAATGAGGTGAAACAGCTTTGTGAGAAAGAAGGGAAAACTTTTTTCTATGCCTCGAATTTCAGCCTTGGCGTAAATATCTTTTTTGCGGTAAATCGTTATTTGGCAGAAATCATGAATCGGTTTCCCGATTATGATGTACGGCTTGAGGAAACACATCACATTCACAAGCTGGACGCTCCAAGTGGCACGGCCATCTCGTTGGCAGAAGATATTCTTGCCCGCATCGACCGAAAAGAAACCTGGGTGCTCAACGAAGCCCATTCGCCTCATGAATTGGAAATCAAAGCATTTCGCGAAGACGAGGTGCCCGGCATTCATACCGTTATTTACGAATCGGAAGCCGATATGATCCGCATCACACACGATGCCAAAAACCGCAAAGGTTTTGCGCTAGGCGCTGTGTTGGCGGCTGAGTTTACACAAGGGAAAAAAGGTTTTCTGACGATGGAAGACCTCTTAAAGTTTTAAATAAAAGAGTTTACATATATAAACAATATGACACTGAAAGAACGCATCTCAAAGGCCACTCGTGGACAATGGATAGGCTTTGCTGCATGGTCTTTGCTTTGGACCCTTTTTTCGATTTGGTATGGCAGTGCTTGGCTGTTGTTGCTCATTATCTTGTTTTTCGATATTTATATTACTAAATATGTTCCTTGGACATTTTGGAAAAAATCGAAGAACTCTGCTTTCCGTAAAGTGATGGAATGGGTAGATGCCATTATTTTTGCCCTCGTTGCTGTGTATTTCATCAATACTTTTTTCTTTCAGAATTATCAGATACCATCTTCATCGCTCGAAAAATCGCTGTTGGTAGGCGATTTTCTTGCCGTCAGCAAACTTAGCTACGGCCCTCGTGCGCCCATGACGCCGTTATCGTTTCCGCTGGCACAACACACGATGCCGGTGGTGGGTGGAAAATCGTATATCGAAAAACCACAGTGGAAATACCGGCGATTGAAAGGTTTTGGTAATGTACAACGCAACGATATCGTGGTTTTTAATTTTCCTGCAGGCGATACAGTAGCCCTGAATATGCAAGCTGTCGACTTTTATACTCTTGCTAAATATAATCCCAACGGAAGTGCCGGTATCAGGGCAGATAAACGAACCTATGGCGAGGTAATCTGGCGGCCGGTTGATCGACGCGAAAACTATGTGAAACGGTGTATCGGATTGCCGGGCGAAACCATTCAGATGAAAAACGATACGGTATATATCGACGGCAAAATTGTTCCCCATGCCAAAATGGCTCAACACAATTATTATATTCAAACGGATGGAACCGTTATCGCTTCTTCCGTTTTTGAGGATTTGGGCATTAGTAAAAGCGATTATTTGGGTGTGGATAATTTTGGGCAGCCTGTTCCAAAATATCAGGATTTGACCAATGTCGACAGTCTGAGTGCCGTTCAATTGGGATTGAAGCAACACAACGGTTCTTTCGGCAAATTATATGGTCCCATGCCGATGACCGACGAGATGGTCGAAAAAATGAAAGCGAAGCCTTTTGTATTGGTGATAATAAAGGAAAAGGAGCAACCCGGAGCGGGATACTATTATCCGTTGGATTACGAAACCGGATGGACGCGCGATACGTATGGCCCGCTTTGGATACCGAAAAAAGGCGCAACGATTACTTTCGACAAGGATGTCGATTTCAAGGTGGCTGCATATGAACGGTGTATAAAAAATTATGAGGGAAACGATTTTGCATACCGCAACGGGAAAGTGTATATCAACGGGCAACAAGCCGATTCGTACACTTTTGCAATGGATTATTATTTCATGATGGGTGACAATCGGCACAATTCGGCCGACTCGCGCGTGTGGGGTTTCGTGCCGGAGGATCATATCGTTGGGCAGCCGATTTTGATTTGGCTTTCTCTCGATAAGGATAAAGAATGGTTTCATGGGAAAATCCGCTGGAAACGGTTGTTCAGAAGTGCTAAGAGGTAATGGCTCCTGTTCTTTTGTCGTCGTTTTATTTGGCTCCTGTTCAATATTACAGTAAGCTTTTTCGTGCCGAAAGAGTGTATATCGAAATTCACGATACCTATCAGAAACAATCCTATCGAAATCGATGTCTGATTGCCGGAGCCAACGGTATTCTTCCTTTATGTATTCCTATAGAAAAACCCGAAGCAGCGAAATGCAAGATGAAAGATATCCGGATTTCCGATCATGGAAACTGGAGGCATTTGCATTGGAATGCCTTGGTTTCGGCATATAATTCCACTCCCTTTTTCGAATTTTATTGTGATGATTTTCGGCAGTTTTACGAAAAAAAATATGCCTATCTGCTTGATTTTAACGAAGAACTTCGTGTGTTGATTTGCAGGTTGCTCGATATACAGCCTCTTGTAACATATACCGACCGTTTTGTAGAAACGGTTCCCGAGGGAATGATGGATTTCAGAGAAACCATTCATCCCAAACCGATCCGGCAGAAACCTGATCCCGACTTCAAGGCGATTCCTTATTATCAGGTGTTTAGTGAAAAATATGGATTTCTGGAAAACTTGAGCATTGTTGACCTTTTGTTTAATATGGGAAATGAATCGCGGTTGTATTTATAAGTACTTTTAACCGAAAATCCCTATCTTTGCACCTTATTAAAAGCAATTATGGATAAAAAAGTGCGCGTTCGTTTTGCTCCCAGTCCTACGGGGCCGCTTCACATCGGTGGCGTTCGTACGGCATTGTACAATTATTTGTTTGCCAAGCAGCATCAAGGCGATTTCATTCTCCGTATCGAAGATACTGATTCGCAACGCTTTGTGCCGGGAGCAGAAGAATATATTCAGGAAACATTCGACTGGTTGGGGCTGGAATTTGATGAGAGTCCCCAAAAAGGGGGTCAATACGGTCCTTATCGACAATCGGAGCGAAAAGATATTTATAGGCAGTATGTTTGGCAACTTTTGGAAAAAGGGGAGGCTTACATCGCTTTTGATACGCCCGAAGAGCTGGAGAAAAAACGCAAAGAAATACCTAATTTTCAGTACGATGCTTCTACGCGGATGCAGATGCGTAATTCACTTTCGCTGTCGAAAGAAGAAACGCAGGAACTTCTCGACAGTCACTCACAATATGTAGTTCGCATTAAGATAGAGCCCGGCATCGATATCAGGGTCGATGATCTCATTCGGGGGAAAGTGACTATTAATTCCTCGGTGTTGGACGATAAAGTGATTTATAAATCGGCCGATGAATTGCCCACTTACCATTTGGCAAATGTAGTGGATGATCATCTCATGCAAATTACTCATGTGATTCGGGGTGAAGAATGGTTGCCTTCGGCACCATTGCATGTGTGGTTATACCAAAGTTTCGGGTGGGAAGATTCCATGCCGCAGTTTGCCCATCTTCCCTTGCTGCTTAAACCCGAAGGAAGTGGAAAACTAAGCAAGCGTGATGGTGATAGATTGGGATTTCCCGTTTTTCCGCTGCAATGGAAGGACCCGAAAACCGGAGAAATTTTTTCGGGTTACCGCGAAAGTGGTTATCTGCCCGAAGCGGTAATTAATTTTTTGGCTTTGTTGGGTTGGAACCCGGGAACGGAACAGGAGATTTTTTCGTTGGAGGAGCTTATCGGTGCATTTTCGTTTGAGCGATGCAGCAAAAGCGGTGCACGGTTCGATTACGAAAAAGCACGCTGGTTTAATCATAAATATATACTTGCCACACCGGATGAGAAGATCGCAGCTATGTTTATGCCGGTGTTGGAAGAAAAAAACATACCTGCCTCGCACGATTATGTAACACAGGTGGTGGGGTTGGTGAAAGATCGGGTAAGTTTTGTAAAAGAATTGTGGGATCAATCATCCTATTTTTTTGTAGCTCCAACTGTTTATGACGAAAAGACGGTTAGAAAACGCTGGAAAGTCGAAACGCCCCATCAGATGCGCGAATTGATCGATATACTGGAAAAAATGGATGATTTTTCTGCCGAAAACCAGGAAAAAGTTATCATGAAGTGGATTCAAGACAACGGATATCACCTCGGTAACGTGATGAATGCCTTCCGCTTGGCATTGGTTGGTGAAGGGAAAGGGCCTCATATTTTCGATATCACCGTTATGCTGGGTAAAGATGAAACTATTTCTCGTTTAAAAAAAGCCATCGAAACTATTCCTACGCCTAATGTATAACTTTGCTATCCATTTATATGCTTTTTTTATCCATTTGATTTCGCCTTTTCACAAAAAGGCGAAACAGATGGTGAGGGGTCAGAGAAATGCGTATCGGATTCTTGGTGAGAGGATAGACCCGAAAGAGAAATACATTTGGGTTCATTGTGCCTCGCTTGGTGAGTTTGAGCAAGCAAGGCCGCTGATCGAGGCGCTGAAAAAAGAGTATCCTGAATACCGTATATTGCTTACCTTTTTTTCCCCTTCCGGTTATGAGGTACGAAAAGATTATGCATTTGCCGATATTGTGTGTTATCTGCCTTTCGATACGCCTAAGAGGGTGACCGCGTTTTTCAATTTGGTTAAACCAACGCTGGCCGTTTTCGTTAAATATGAATTTTGGTATAATTACATTCATGAAGCTTATCTTCGAAAGATTCCGGTTTATCTGATTTCGTCAATTTTCAGAGATAATCAACCGTTTTTTAAGAAAAACGTCGGACGTTACGGAAAGATGCTGCATTTTTACCGGGAGATATTTGTTCAGGACGAGCATTCAAAAGAATTATTGAACCGACAAGGCATTACTCGCGTAATGGTTACAGGTGATACCCGTTTCGATCGGGTGATTGAGATTCGACGCCAAGCAAAGGAACTGCCCCTTGTCCATGCGTTAACGGCTGATAAGGAAAGTGATGGCGGAATGGTTTTGGTTGCAGGAAGTTCATGGCCTCCCGATGAAGATATTTTTATCGAATATTTCAATACCCGGCCACGCTTAAAGTTGATCATTGCTCCACATGAAATACACGAATCGCATCTCCGGGAAATCGAAAAAAAACTGAAACGTCCTTATATACGCTATTCTCAGGCTACAGAAGAAAACATTAGGGATAAGGATTGTCTGATCATCGATTGTTTCGGGTTACTCTCTTCCATTTATCGGTATGGAGATATTGCTTATATTGGCGGAGGATTCGGCGTGGGCATACACAATTTGCCCGAAGCGGCGGTTTATGGTATCCCGGTGATTTTTGGTCCCAATTTCAGAAAGTTTCGCGAAGCACATGACCTTATTGAAAAAGGTGGGGGATTTGTTATTCATAATAAGAAGGAATTCAACGAACTGATGGATTATTTCGTAAAGAATCCTGAAACTCTTTCTGAGGCAGGGTCGAAAGCGGAGAATTACATTTTGAATAATGTCGGAGCCACGCGTCAAATCATAGAAAAGATCACGGCCGATTTATAATTTTTGATTTATACGATACTTTTTCATACGTTTTCGGTTTTTTTTTAAATTTGTTTTTCCAAACAATCGCACTTTTTTGTTGTTTAAAATACATAAGGGTTTGTAATGGGAAACATTAATATTTCGTCTCAAAAAAAAATAAGGATCAGGACACGAGTTTTTGTTCCGATGATCTTTATGATCGCTATTTTGTTGATCACTTATTTTTTTCCCCGTCAGGGAAAATTTCAATATTCGTTTAGTGAAGGGCGACCATGGCGGTATGGATTGCTTACGGCTCCGTTTGATTTTCCTGTGTATAAATCGGCAGAACAGTTGAAAAGAGAGCAAGACAGTATTTTGGCTTTTTTTGAACCTTATTATATAATCGACAATCAGGTAATGAAAAATGCATTGGCCGAGTTCGATGCCGATAGGAATACAAAATCCAATCTCAAAAATCTGGAGCCTGCTTACATTCATTACATTCGCAATAAGTTGACGGAAGTGTACAACCAAGGCATTATGAGTGTCGAGGATTACGAACGAATAGCTTCTTCTGCTACCCGGTCGTTCAGGCTTAAAGAAGGGAATGTGGCAAATTCACGGGATATAGAAAGTATCCATACCATCCGTTCAGCATACGAAAAAATTTTGAACGAAAGGCCGAAGCATTTGGATGAGAATAAGTTGAAATCGGCCGATATCAATAATTATCTTAAAGAAAACATCATTTATGATGCTTCCACATCGGAAAAAGCCAAACGGGAATTTATTCAACAGGTTTCGCCTACCATCGGTATGATACAGGCGGGTCAGCGGATAATCGATCAGGGTGAAATTGTGGATGCACAAACATATACCATATTGTCTTCGTTAAAGCGAGTAATCGAAGAACGTAGCGGCGGTGTGGGGAGCGATAGTTGGCGATTGGTGGGCGAGTTTCTGCTGGTGTTGATTTTACTGGGATCGTTTTATCTTTATTTGCTGTTTTTTAGACCCCGAGAGTTTCGGAATCGTAAAAATGTCACTTTCATGTTGTTAATCATCACTTTTTTTGTGATATTAACGGCCATTACCGTTAAATTCAACCTGTTTAATGTCTATATCATTCCTTATGCTATTGTCACTATCTTGATTCGTACTTTTATCGATTCTCGGACGGCACTGTTTGCCAGCATCGTAACCATTCTTCTCAGTTCGTTGATGGTGCCCTATCCGTTTGAGTTTATCGTGATTCAGATAACGGTGGCTATGGTTTCTATTTTTGTACTGAAAGAATTGTCCGAACGTTCGCAGTTAATTCAAAGTTCGTTTTTTATTCTTATAACCTATATTTTAGCATATGTGGGGTTGACGCTATATGCCGAAGGTGATATTAAGAAAGTGAACGGCATGATATTGGTTTATTTTCTTATCAACTTCATTTTCATCATGTTTTCCTATTTGTTGGTTTATATTTTCGAGAAGTCTTTCGGATTTATTTCGGGAGTGAGTATGGTGGAATTGGCCAACATCAATAAGCCTTTGTTGAAAGAACTGTCGGAAAAAGCGCCGGGCACATTTCAGCATTCCATGCAGGTTTCCAATCTGGCTACTGCTGCGGCTACGAAAATTGGGGCGAATGCTTCCCTTGTGCGTACCGGGGCACTGTATCACGATATCGGGAAAATGGTCAATCCGGCATTTTTTACGGAGAATCAAGCGCCGGGAATAAATCCTCATGCGGGATTGCCTTTCGAAGAAAGTGCGCGCATCATTATCAATCATGTGAAAGACGGAGTGAAAATTGCCAAACAAAATGGGTTGCCTCAGCAAATTATCGACTTCATTGAAACGCACCATGGTACCAGTGTACCGAAATATTTCTACATTTCGTGGAAGAATGTGAATCCAGGAAAGGAAATCGATGAAGAGGTGTTCAGGTATCCCGGTCCGAATCCTTTCTCCAAAGAAACGGCTATCATGATGATGGCAGATGCAGTGGAAGCATCTTCACGTAGTTTGCCGGAGTATAGCGAAGAGTCGATTCGTAATTTGGTTAATAAGATAATCGATGATCAGTTAGAAGAGGGATATTTCAAAAAAGCACCGATAACTTTTAAGGATATCGATACAGTAAAAGGAGTATTTGTGGATAAGTTGAAAACTATATACCATACGCGCATTGCCTATCCTGAGCTCAAAACACAGATATAAACTTAATTCGTACTCCTCTATCAGAGAACAGTTTCAAAATTCAATTCTCAGTGGCTGATTATTTATGTTGAGACAGCCTCTTCTTTTTTATTCCCATTCGATTGTGGCGGGAGGTTTGGACGAAATATCGTAAACCACGCGGTTCACCCCTTTGACTTTATTGATAATTTCGTTTGATACTTTTGCCAGAAATTCATAGGGGAGATGTGCCCAATCGGCGGTCATCGCATCGATGGAGGTCACGGCGCGAAGTACAATGGTGTTTTCATAAGTGCGTTCGTCACCCATTACGCCGACCGATTGTATCGGCAGCAGAATAGTTCCTGCCTGCCAAACTTTATCGTATAGATCGGCAGCTCGGAGAGCGGAAATGAAGATGTCATCGGCATCTTGTACAATGCGTACTTTTTCGGGTGTAATATCGCCAAGGATGCGAATTCCAAGACCGGGACCCGGAAATGGATGGCGATAGATGATTTGGGGTTTCATACCTAGTGCCAATCCGATACGACGCACTTCGTCTTTAAACAGGAGTCGGAGTGGTTCACAAAGTTTGAGGTTCATTTTTTCGGGGAGTCCGCCTACATTGTGATGACTTTTTATAGTCATTCCTGTGATGGAAAGCGATTCGATGATATCGGGGTAAATGGTTCCTTGAGCCAGCCATTTTATACCCTCTAGTTTGCTTGCTTCCTCTTCAAAAACATCAATAAACCCCTTTCCTATAATTTTCCGTTTCTTTTCAGGATCGGTAACTCCTTTCAATGCTTTGTAAAAACGTTCTTTGGCGTCTATGCCGATAACATTCAAGCCCATATCCTGATAATCGGCCAGTACCTTTTCGAATTCGTTTTTGCGCAACAGCCCGTGATCAACAAAAATACACGTCAAATTTTTACCGATGGCCTTGTTCAGCAACATGGCAGTAACTGACGAATCTACGCCACCCGACAGAGCAAGGATAACTTTATCGTCTTTCAATTGTTCTTTTAGTTCCTTAACAGTTGTCTCAATAAATGAAGCCGGCGTCCAGTCTTTTCTGCATCTGCAGATGGTAAGAAAATTATCCAGTATTCTCATTCCATGTTCCGTGTGCGATACTTCAGGATGAAACTGAACTCCCCAAGTAGGTTCGCCTTCTACTTTATATGCAGCAATCGTTACCTCTTCAGTTGATGCAATGGTCCGAAAATGATCGGGCAAGCGGAGAATGACATCGCTGTGTGACATCCATACCTGTGAATTTTGCGGGAGATTGCCGAGCAACGGATCGGAATTATCCACTATTTGCAGACGTGCACGACCATATTCGCGAGTAGAGCTTCTGCCGACTTCTCCTCCGGCGGATTGTGCAATATATTGAGCTCCATAACAAATCCCCAGCACCGGATAATGGGAACGGATGACACTTAAATCAGTTTTAAAAGCGTTGGGATCGTTTACAGAAAAAGGGCTTCCGGATAGGATTACCCCTTTTACATTTTTATCGTCGTAGGGGAACTTATTGTAAGGCACTATTTCGCAATAGGTGTTCAGTTCCCTTATTCTTCGGCCGATAAGTTGGGTTGTTTGCGATCCGAAATCGAGAATGATTATTTTTTCGTGCATAATAAATGGGATGATTTTCAGAGGTGCAAAGGTACAAAAACTTCCCAATTTATGGAACATCCTTTTTCTGTAATTCATCAAATTTTATTAAGTTTGTATTCAGATAAATAGAAATGGTACATGAAATCAGATATATCCAAATCCGTTATTAAGACGCATGACATCAGACAGTTTCAGTTTCGCGATACACCATTTGTGAAATTGATGAACAGGCGCATTTACAATATCCTGATGATTGCTTCGCGTTACGATATGTTTATTTTACAAGACGACGGTCGGGTAGAAGAGCAGATTTTCAATGAGTATGCATCGCTCAACCTTCGTTATCCGCCACTTTTTACTCAGGTAAGCACCCGAAAAGAGGTAATGAATGAGTTGAAAACCAATCGTTACGAATTGATTATTTGCATGCCGAATATGGATAACAGCGAGGTATTCGAGATGGCAAAAAACATTAAGGCCGACCATCCTCATATTCCGATTGTGGTTTTGACCCCTTTCTCTAAAAGTGTGTCTAAAACATTGGAAAAGGAAGATTTAAGCGGGATCGATTATGTTTTTAGTTGGTTGGGAGATGCCGACTTGCTGCTGGCTATCATCAAACTCATTGAGGATCGCATGAATGTAGAAAACGATGTAAAAACCGTTGGGGTACAAACCATTATGTTGGTTGAGGATTCTGTACGGTTTTATTCGTCCGAACTCTCCCTTTTATATAAGTTTGTATTGTTTGAATCGAAAGAATTTTCAAGAGAAGCCCTGAATGAGCATCAGCGTATGCTCCGCATGAGGGGAAGGCCTAAAATACTTTTGGCTCGAAGTTATGAGGAGGCGGTTGATCTTTACCGTAAGTATGGCAATAATATGCTTGGAGTTATTTCCGATATGAGTTTCAATCATGAAGGGGAGAAAGATAAATTAGCCGGAAAAAAATTAGGGGAGTGGATTCGAAATCACGACAAATACATTCCTATTATTTTGGCTTCGTCTGAAAGTGAAAACAAGAAATATGCGGTTGAAATTGATGCTTCGTTTATCGACAAAAATTCCAAAACATTTCCTTACGATCTTCGCAAAGCGATAAAGGAGAATTTCGGTTTTGGTGATTTCATCATTGTTAATCCTCACACCCAAGAAGAAATTTTCAGAATAAAGAATCTGAAGGAATTGCAAAACACTATTCGGCAGATTCCCGACGATTCGTTATATTTTCATTTGTCGCGTAATCATTTTTCCCGTTTTTTTTATTCGCGAGCTATGTTCCCTGTTGCAGAAATGCTGAAACGGATCGACGTTTCGGAATACGAGAGTATGGATGAGGCACGTGAGCTGATTTATGATGCCATCGTGCAGTATCGGCGCATGAAAAATACGGGTGTAGTGGCGATTTTCGACCGAGATCGGTTCGATCAGTTTTCCAATTTTGCCCGTATTGGGGAAGATTCGTTGGGCGGAAAAGGCCGTGGTTTGGCGTTTATGGGGAGCATGGTTAAAATGCACCCCGAGTTTAATGCCTATGATAATTTCCCGGTTCTGATTCCGCGTACCGTGGTGCTTTGTACGGATATCTTCGATGAATTTATGGAAACCAACCAATTGTATCCGCAGGTGATGTTGGATTTGTCTGATGAGGAGATTTTGAAACTCTTTCTGAATGCGAAGCTTCCGGAAAGGTTGGTCAACGATTTTTTGGTGTTTTTTGATGCCATCAACGGTCCTATAGCCATTCGTTCCTCGAGTCTTCTGGAGGATTCCCGCTATCAGCCTTTTGCCGGAATTTATTCCACATATATGATTCCTTTTGTGGACGATAAGCAAGAAATGGTACGGATGATCAGCGACGGGATTAAAGCGGTATATGCTTCAGTTTTTTATAAAGACACCAAGGCTTACATGGCTGCAACCCGAAACTTTATTGATCAGGAAAAAATGGCCATTCTTCTGCAGGAAGTGGTAGGCACACAGTATGGTTCGCATTTTTATCCGACCATTTCAGGCGTAGCGCGCTCGATCAATTATTATCCTATCGGAAACGAAAAACCGGAAGATGGGATAGTAAACATGGGCCTGGGATTGGGGAAATACATTGTGGACGGCAATGTGGGATTGCGTTTTTCCCCTTTGCATGCTTCCAACATTCTTCAATTGAGCACTTTGGAAATGGCTTTAAAAGAAACGCAGACCCGTTTTTATGCACTCGATATGAATAATGCCGTAAAAGAGTTCCCTGTTGATGATAGTTTTAATCTCCTGAAGCTGGGATTGAAAGAAGCCGAGAATGATGGGGCATTGAGGTATATTGCATCGACCTATGATCCGATGGATCAGATTATCCGTGAGGGCTATTATCCCGGTGGACGAAAAGTCATTTCTTTTTCGCATATTCTGCAGCATGGTATGTTTCCCCTTGCCGAGATTTTGGATAATGTGTTGAAGGTGGGGCAACGTGAGATGGGACGACCGGTAGAAATCGAGTTTGCCGTTAATGTGAAGAATCAAAAGGAAGGCGCTTTTTACTTGTTGCAAATCCGCCCCATTGTCGATAGTCGCGAAATGGTGTCGGAAGATCTCTCCAAAATAGAAAAAAAAGAAATGATTCTTTATTCTGAAAGTGCTTTGGGAAATGGCATTTCGAATGATGTTTATGATGTGGTTTATGTAAAGACGGAATCATACAATGCAGCTAATAATTCGCTGGTTGCGCGTGAGATTGAGAAACTGAACAAAACCTTTTCCGAGAGTGATCGAAATTATATTCTCGTCGGACCCGGTCGGTGGGGTTCTTCCGATCCTTGGTTGGGAATCCCGGTTAAATGGCCCCATATCAGTCAGGCTAGGGTTATTGTGGAGTCGGGATTGGAGAATTACCGAGTGGAACCGAGTCAGGGAACCCATTTTTTTCAGAATCTCACTTCATTTGGAGTAGGGTATTTTACCATCAATCCCTTTTTAAAAGACGGAGGTTTTTTCGACGAAGCTTTTTTGAATGCTCAACCTGCAGCATACGAAACGGATTTTATTCGGCATGTACACTTCGATAGTTCGCTGACAATAATCATCAATGGCAAAAAGAAAACAGGAGTGGTATTAAAACCGGGAGAATAATTTTCTTTTCAATCTTAGATCTTGGTACAGTAATATTTATATGCGAAAAACATGTAGTTTGCTACTGTTTAAGGAAGCTGTAAGTGTGTTAAGTATAGTTAAAATATACACTTTTATGCAGCGTTTTGCTTCTTCACCAATCTATTTCAATGTGTATACGAGATCTCAACTACACAAATTACACTATTTTTTAATTATTAAGAAAGAAAGTTATTATGAAAAGATTTTCCATTTATGTAGTAAGCCTGATGTTGTCAGGCACATTTTTTATTGCTTGTGACGATGATGAAAGCAATGGCAAATTGACTTTTGACAAGAATAGCGTTGAAGTGTTTGTCGGTGAGGAAACTGTTATGAAGGTTAGAGGTGGAGTAGCTCCTTATACAGCGACACCGGCCGATGAGACAATTGCCGAGGCAACAGTAGACGGCGGTGATATAACGATCAAGGGAGTGAAAGAAGGCACGACTACCGTAAAAGTAACGGATAAGAACGGTCTTGAGGCTACCATAGCCGTTGAGGTGAAAGAAGATCCCTATGAGAATGAAAAAGGAGATGCCACCGTGCGGATCAAATGGGATACGTACGAGAAGATAGAAGGCAGGGATGAAGGAATCTTTTTGTTGACCAAAGCAGAAGACAAGACGGTTACTTTTTCCTGGACAAACGAAGAGGAAGTTGAGTCTCTGGTGTTGACGTTTAAGGATACCGAAGATAAAATCGGTGCCGAAGGTAATGAAGAAGAAAGCGCTTCCGGAAAAGAGGATGCAACTCCTGTAGGTAAACTGACGGTAACCGTTGACGGAGAAAGTACCGATTACGATGTAACTTCATTTAGGCTTGTGCAAGCCAAACCGGCCGACGATGAAGAAGGAACTCCGATTACTTATTGGATTGCCTTTACGGCAGACAATAAATCAGGACTTGCTGTTGCTCCGTTGACAGTAGAGACGGAGTAAGCTAAAGTTTTATTTTTTCTTTACCGGTATCTTCTTCCAATGCATGCTATGAAAGAAGATACCGGTTTTTTGGCTCTTTCCGGCGATCCTCATATTGTCTATTCCCTTTTCAATCAAAACAAAAAGTAGCTGAAATTGTTAAAAGGATAGTCGATTCAATTATTCGCAAACAACGCATCTATGAACAAAATTTACCTTACATTGCTCCTTTTGGCCTATGCTGCAGGAGTTTTTTCCCAGAATAACCTTTCGATGAATAAAGACCGTTATGAAGACGAATGGATAAAAGTGGTCGAATTTGAACAAAAATCGCTGCCTCGATCGGCTTCGAAAGTTGTAGATAATATTTTACGCAAGGCGATTGCCGAAAAAAACAGTCCTCAGGTAATTAAAGCGCTCATTCATAAAGGAAAATATGAATTGACTATAGATGCCGAAAACGATACGATTGTATTTGTGAAGCTGAATGAGATGCTTTTAAGGAGTACGGATAACATTGAAAAATCGGTCTTGCATTCCCTATTGGGCGAGCTTTATTTGCAGTATTATCATAAATATCGGCATGAAATTGACCGCCGGACTATTTTAACAGGGTATGTGCCTTCAAATATGAAGGAGTGGACAAGGAATATTTTTTTCGATAAAATTGTTGAGCATCTGAATACTTCGCTTGCCCCTCATGCTGAATTGGAAAGAACGAAAGTGGAAACGTATGCAACCGTGGTAGAGTTGGGAAAAGATTCTCGTCGGTTTTTCCCTTCAATGTACGATTTTTTGACACGGCGTGCCATCGATTTTTTCAAGCAGTTGAGTGGGAATGAAGATTTAAGCATAACGCTGGTAAAGAAGAATATTCAGCAGGAATTGCTATTCGCCCCGGCTGAAGTGTATATAAACTTGCCGTTTGATCCCTCCTCAACCGACTATCATTTATGGACATTGGAAACTTATCGTAAGTTGTTGCGATCGTTGCTGGAGTGCAAGATGGACGAATCTGTGCTGCTTGTCGAGTTGGACAAGCTCGAGCATTTGCGAAATTTGCCGTCGGCCTTTGATAACTATGCCTTACCTGCGTTGGAGAAACTGCTCTCGCGATGGGAAACCAATCCGATGAGTGTGGAGATTATCGATAAAATAGCCGATTTTTACCTGAATACATCCGTTCACACCTTGGCTTATCGTGCTGACGATTCGGTTCAAGTTGCAAAAAACAAGAAGGCATATGAACTTTTAAAAAAAGGGATAGAACAATTTCCCCGGTATGAACGGATAAGTATATTGCAAAACAAGTTGAATGTTCTTACGCATCCTTCACTGGTTGTTGAGGGGAGAAAAACATTTACTCCACGTGGCGAGAAGAAACTGAAAGTAACGTATAGGAACCTTCAGAAAGTAACGGCTAAACTGTATTGTATTACTGCACCTGTTTCATACCGTAGTGATGAGGGATTGATGAAAAATGAAAGAAAGGTGTTTGTTAAAGATATAGTATTTGAGTTGCCTACCCTTGAGCCTTATCGATTTGGGGAAGCGTCGTTTTTTGTCGATATACACGAGTATGGGACGTATAAACTGGAATTCGAGACAGATAAAAAAACGGACGACAAAGCTGCCTGTTATTTCTCGGTTTCGGATTTGTCCTCCTTTTCCCGAGCATTGGATTCGAATAACTATGAGTTTTTCGCGGTAAATAGAGTAACCGGAAAACCGATAAAAAAGGCGCAGATTCATCTTTATTCACTGAAAGGGGATTGGAAAAACCGCTATTATCGGAAAGAGAATGTGCTGATAACCGATAAGTCGGGTAGGGCTTCGTTTAACTTATCGAATAAAAAAGAGGGTAGGGATCTATTTTATCGGGTGGTTTCGGGAAAGGACAGTTGCTCTTTGCTTTCCCCCGTGCCCTATCGGTATGAGCAATATGTATCCGGCGAAAGTAGTCGCGAAACGGTCAATTTGTTTACCGACAGAAACGTGTATCGTCCGGGGCAGACGGTTTTTTTTAAGGTGATCGCTACGCGAACGGATGGGAGAGCTGCTGTTTTGCATCAAAATAAAACGTTAGAAGTTGTTCTTAAGGATGCCAACATGCAGGAAGTGGCAAAACAGCGGTTGAAGACTAATGAATTTGGTTCAGTTGCCGGAGAATTTGTACTTCCACGTCATGTGTTGTCGGGATATTTTCAACTTGTTTATGAAGATCAAGTGGTAGGATTCAGGGTGGAGGAGTATAAACGTCCTACTTTTGAAGTGATCTTCGATAAAATCAGCCAAACCTATGCTTTTGGAGAAGAAATTACGTTGAAAGGCAAAGCCGAAAGTTTTTCGGGAATAAAAATCCGGCAGGCAGGTGTGAATTATCGCATTCTTCGTCGACAGCCTTGGTGGCGATCGTTGGTTAGTTCTTCTGAATATTTCGATGGGGGTACAGTGGTTACCGATGAAAGGGGTGAATTTGAAATACGATTTATTCCCCGCAAGTCGGATGTCGATCCTGTTTTTCCTGCCGTATATACTTTTTCGGTGGAAGCGGTGGTTACCGATATCAATGGTGAAAGTCAGAGGGGAAATTATGATATAGTCGTTGGCGATGTTTCCATGATGTTGGACATCGAGATGACGGAGAAATGGGAGAAGAACGAAGCCCCTCAGATCGTTTTTTCTGCCAAAAATCTCGACGGAAATGAAATTGCGACAAAAGGAACCTATCGGGTTTTTTCCTTGTCGGAAAACGACTCTATTTCCCAACAAGTATTGGAAGGCAATTTTGTAACCGGCGAACAAATGGAGTTGAGGGCGAAACTGGGTCGATTATCTTCGGGAAAATATTGTATTCGGTTATTGGCAGAAGACGATAAGGGAAATACGGTGGAAGCAGAAAAAAAGGTGGTATTGTTTTCTTATGCCGATAAAAAACCGCCTTATAAAACCAATGAATGGTTGGTGGAAAAAAATACCACTTTTGGTGAAGGAGTAAATTCAGAAATTATCCTCGGAGTTTCCGACAAAGATGTCCCTGTTTTGTTTGAAATATGGCAAGGGAACAAGCTGCATAAAAGGGAGTGGGTTACCTTGAGCGAAGAAAACAGGACATTTCGTATTCCTTATCAAGCTCAATTGAAAGATCAGGCGTCGGTTGTTTTTACCTACATAAAAAACGAAAAATTTTATTCTCATCGGGTAGATTTGCAAGTTGAAAAAGAGAAGAAGGAATTGGGGGTAAAACTATCCGTTTTTCGCGATAAGATACGACCCGGCACACAGGAAGAGTGGCGATTGACGGTAACTGATGTGGATGGGAAACCGGCAAGGGCTGAAGTATTGGCTTCCATGTACGATTTCTCGTTGGATAAGATTTATCCGACTACAGCTTGGGAATGGAAAGTATCGGATGGGAGAGAGGCAATGAATAGGGTCCCGCTTATTTACAAGGATGTTTCTTTCGATAACGAATTTGTCACACAATATTTTCCGTTTGATGAAATAAAGATTGTGCCTTTTGTTTTCGATACCTTCAATTGGTTCGGATTCAGTTTGTTTTCGAGAAGTGATTTTATGACCAGGGGATTAACTTCGGATATAAAAGGGAATTTGATGGGAATGGCTTCAACAAAAAAAAGCAGGGGTGACAGCGAGGTGTTTTTTACATCTGCTCCTGAAGTGAATTTTCAATCCGATAGGGTGGCAAAAGGATCAGAGGAGAAAGCGGAGCCAATAGGGGGACAGAGTAAATTGCCCGGTTTCACGGATATTTACCAATCGCGGCGAAATTTCAATGAAGCAGCATTCTTTTTCCCTCAACTGCGGACTGACGACAAAGGCGAGACACAGCTGGCGTTCACGGTTCCCGAAAGTAATACCCGCTGGCGTTTTCGGGTGCTGGCTCACGATAAAAAGTTGAACGTCGGACAAATCGAAGCATTTGCCGTATCGCAGAAAGAGTTGATGGTTACGACCAACATGCCGCGATTTTTTCTTCAAGGTGACAAGACGGGAATCTCGGCAAAAATATCGAATCTTTCAGACCGTGATATCGCCGTGAATGTAAAAATCGAATTTTTCAATCCCATGACCAACGAGGTAATAAGCAACATTGCCGTTCAACAGGAGGTACAAACGTTTTCGCTTGCAAAAGGAGCTTCTTCTGCTGCATCGTGGATGGTTGACGTACCGGCCGATATCGATGTTCTTGGCGTGCGTATAATTGCCGAAAACGAATCGTTCAGCGACAGCGAACAACATGCCATTGCCGTGCTTCCCAATCGTATGCTCGCTACAGAAAGCATGCGCTTGGATGTACAGGCCAATGAAACCAAGGAATTTACAATGGATCGGTTGGCAAATCGTTCTTCCGATACTGCCCGGCCTTATCGTCTCACGTTGGAATTTGCTTCCAATCCGGCCTGGTATGCCATACAGGCGTTGCCGGTAATGAGCAATCCCGAAAGCGATAATGCAGTGAGTTGGTTTGCTTCGTACTATGCCAATACCTTGGGTTATCATATTTCGCAGGCTTATCCTCAAGTTGCTGCCATGATTGAGGTATGGAAAAAACAATCGTTTTCGGAAGAAACTTTTCTCTCGAATCTTCAAAAGAATGAAGAACTGAAAAATGTTTTGCTGGAAGAAACTCCATGGGTGTTGGAAGCTAAAAACGAAGCAGAGCAAAAGGAAAAACTGTCGTTGCTGTTCGATCCCAATCGTTCAAATCTGATCACTCGACAGGCTGTCGATAAACTTCGTGAGTTGCAGACTTCCGAAGGGGGATGGAGTTGGTTTAAAGATTTTCGCTCAAGCCGCAGCATCACGCAATATATTCTTTACGGGTTTAGTCAATTGAAAGAACTGAAGGCTGTCGAGTTTACCGACGATATTCGTACGATGCAGGCTAAAGCCGTTTCGTACATCGATTCCGAAGCGTTGCGAAGTTTCGAACTTTTCAAAAAGCAGGATAAGAATTGGAGAAACATCAAAACTATTTCTACACCCGATTTGGAATATTTATATGTTCGATCAGCGTATACGCAGTATGCATCGAGCAAAGAGGTACAAGAAATGGTCAATTTTTATACGGGGACATTGGTAGATAACTGGACAAAATACGGTTTGTATGAGCGTTCGCTTATTGCCTTACTGATGTCACGCCGGGGCAAGCAGTCTGTGGTGACCGATATCTTGAATTCATTTCGTGAACATGCTACGGTTAACAATGAAATGGGAATGTTTTGGGCAAACGACCGCAGCAATGTATTCATGTCGCAGTCGGCAATTTCGGTACATACGTTTATCATGGATGCATTTCGTATTGGTGGTGCAAAATCCGGTGAAATGGATAACATGAAACGTTGGCTTTTAAAACAGAAGCAAACAGAGATTTGGGAATCTACCCATGCTACAGTCGATGCCATATTCGCACTGCTGAGTACAGGAGGTAACTGGTTTTCTTCTCAGGGAGAAACCGCTATCAAGATAGGTGAAGAGGTTGTTAAATCCGATAATCAAGAACAAGGCACGGGTTATTTCAAAAAATCGTGGAATGGATCGGAAATTAAACCCGAAATGGGGAAAATTCAGATTGTTCATCAGGGGAATACACCTGCATGGGGTGCATTGTATTGGCAGTATTTCGAGGAAATCGATAAGATTGCCAATACCGATGCTTCGCTTGATATTGAAAAAGCATTGTTTATTGAACAAACAGGAGTATCGGGAAAAGAACTTGTTCCTGTTACGGAGAATCACCCTTTAAAAACAGGAGACAAGGTGGTTATCCGGCTTACCGTTCGCACCGACCGTGATATGGAGTTTGTACACTTAAAGGATCTGCGTGCTGCCTGTTTCGAACCGATCGATCAAATTTCGGGTACCTATTGGCAGGGAAAAACACGGTATTATCGGACTTCGAAAGATGCTTCCACACATTTCTACTTTGATCATATGCCTCGTGGTACATATGTTTTCGAATATGGAGTCTTTGTTAACAGAGCAGGCAGTTATTCGAATGGAACAGCAACCATCCAATGCCTGTATGCTCCTGAATTTACCTCGCATACATCGGGAATACGAATTAATGTTAAAGAATAATCGGTGTTTAAACTTATTGGTTATTTTTGTATCATAAAATACAACAAGAAAGAATTTTTTTTAATTAAATAGAGGAATGAAAAAGCGGGGTTTATTGCTTATAGTTGTTATGTTGACAGTTGGATTAGCTTTTGCACAATCCAAACCTGAAGCCAAATTCGACAAAACACAGCACGATTTTGGTTCGATTAAAGAAGAATTGGGGGCGGTAACGACACTATTCGAATTTACCAATGTGGGAGCAAGTCCACTTATTATTCAACGGGTTTCGGCATCTTGTGGATGCACTACACCAAGTTATCCGCGCGAACCTATTTTGCCGGGCAAGAAAGGTGTAATCTCGGTGAAATATTCCACGGTTGCTCGTCTGGGTTCTTTTAATAAAACGATTGCCGTGTACACCAATGTCCCCGATACGGTTTACGTGTTGACTATTAAAGGAAATGTAATTCCAAAGAGACAATAAATTCCTTTTTAAGATTTGGGTAATACAAACCGAATGGCGTATCTTTGCAGACAGATTGTGCTATTCGGTTTTTATGTTTTTATAAAACAAATGCTATGAAACATCCCGAAAATGATCCTGCTTATAAAGGGTTAAATGTGAACAAGGGTATTCCTCAACCACCCAGTATAAATCCGTATTTGAAAAAGAAGGCAAAACGGCGACAATATACGGTTGACGAATATGTTGACGGTATATTGGCCGGGAATATACCGATATTGAGTCAGGCGGTAACGTTAGTAGAAAGTTCAAAACCCGAGCATGAGGAAATGGCTCAAGCCATCATCGAAAAATGTTTGCCGCATTCCGGAAATTCTATTCGGGTAGGCATCACCGGCGTTCCCGGCGCAGGGAAAAGCACTTCTATCGATGCTTTAGGGATGTATTTGATCAATAAAGGGAATAAATTGGCTGTGCTTGCCATTGATCCTTCGAGTGAACGATCGAAAGGGAGCATTTTAGGGGATAAAACCCGCATGGAAAAGCTCTCTGTTCAAAAAAATGCATTTATTCGTCCTTCTCCTGCAGCCGGTTCGTTGGGTGGTGTTGCCCGAAAAACGCGAGAAACCATTATTCTTTGTGAAGCCGCCGGATTTAACTATGTTTTTGTGGAAACGGTTGGAGTAGGGCAATCGGAAACCGCCGTGCATTCAATGGTCGATTTCTTTTTGTTAATCCAGCTTGCCGGTACGGGAGATGAGTTGCAGGGCATTAAACGCGGGATTATGGAAATGGCCGATGGTATCGTTATTAATAAGGCCGATGGAGACAATATTGAGAAAGCCAAAATGGCACAACGACAATTGCAAAATGCACTGCATTTGTTTCCGGTTCCCGAATCGGGATGGACTCCACGCGTACTGACCTATTCGGCTTACTACAATATCGGGATTGAGGAAATTTGGGATATGATTCACGAATACATCGATTTTGTAAAGGGAAATGGCTATTTTGAGCGTCGCCGAAACGAACAGGCCAAATATTGGATGTATGAAACGATTGACGAGCAGTTAAAAAATAATTTCTATCGTAATCCGGTTATCGAAGAGCTTATGCCCCGGCTTGAAAAAGAAGTGCTTTCGGCGCAGAAAACTTCATTTGCCGCAGCTAAAGAAGCGTTGGACATCTATTATGGAATGCAAAAAAGATAAATTTTGGGACAAAAATGATCCCGACTTTTTCTGACGGGTTTCATCGAGCATTTTATTCGTGAAGATTCGCAGTTTTTTAAAATTGTATGTGTGTTTTTTTGAAAGAATGGAGAATTTATTTACTTTTGTGCTTCCATTACATTCTTTGCATTTATAAAGAAATTTACCTAACGGCGCACTCTTCTAACGGTTAGGAATCCTGCTTCTCACGCAGGCAATAGCGGTTCGATTCCGCTGTGCGCTACATTTTTCAATATATTTCCTCTTCTTTGTTTATTTGTTAATTTGATTCTCTTGAAAAAGAAATTTATATCGGTTGTTACTGTATGTTTTAATGCTCAAAGTTTAATAGAAAAAACAATTCAGAGCGTAATTTCTCAAAATTTTATAGAAAAGGAATATGTTATTATTGATGGCGGTTCCACCGATGAAACAAAAACTATCATTCAATCGTATTGTCGGCAAATTGATGTGATAGTTTCAGAACCAGATCAAGGAATATACAATGCCATGAATAAGGCTATTGATCTTGTTTCCGGTGAATGGGTAATTTTCATGAATGCAGGAGACCTTTTTGCAGACAATAAAGTTTTAACAAATATCAGTACATACTTAGATTCAAATATTGATGTGCTTTATGGTAACATATTAGTTGAAAAGGGGGGAAGATTAATAATGAAAGATTCTCCTTCAAATATAAAAAATATTCATCGAATGCCGTTTTGTCATCAAGCTGTTTTTACACGTTTATCTTTGCTTGAAAAATATCATTTCGATGAAAAATATGCGTTATCATCCGATTTTAAATTTTTCAAGCAATTAATTCGTGATGGTGTATCTTTTCGAAAAATTGATATGCCGATAACTGTCTACGATAAAAAAGGATTATCCCATGTACAACGTTCTAAAGGATTGTCCGAGAATATAAAAATAATAAAAGAATTGGATAGTGTATCGGATAAAATGCGTTTTTTGCCTCGTTTATATTTTGTGAAAACATGGAATAATTTAATGTGTGCTTTTAAATAAGTGATCGATAAGCAGTCATAAGTTGATGTGCTATTTTATCGTCAGTGAAATTCTCGGCATGAGCATAACCCGACGAAATCATTTGTTTTTTGAAATCAGCATCGGATAAAACTCTTTCTATAGCGGCTCCTAATTCCTCGGCGTTGTGAGGATCAATATACAGGGAAGACGAACCTCCTGCTTCTTCTAAGCAGTTACCTTTAGAGGTTATTACAGGTACTTTGCAACATAAAGCTTCCAAGACAGGGATACCAAAGCCTTCAAAGAGAGAAGGATAAATAAAAATTTCTGCTTGGGAATATATTGCCGGAAGATCATTTGTTTGGACATTATGAAGGAAAAATACCTGAGAAGAAAGGTGATATCGCCGTGCTGTTTCAATGATTTTTTGTTTATAATCGGTTGGATTTCCAATAATGACGAGGGGGATGGAAAGATGACTGCAATGCATGGCTTCAACAATAAGCGCTGCATTTTTACGTTCTTCGATAGCTCCGACATTGAGTAAAAAATGGGAGGGTAAACTATATTTTTGTCTAACTTTTTCTTTTTCAGATTCTGAAACAGGCTTTCTGAAAATGAAATTGCACCCTTGGTAAATAACGGTTATTTTGTTTTCCTCTATTCCAAAAAATTCGATAAAGTCATTTTTTGTTTGGTTACTTATCGCAATGATTTTATCGGCAACTTTGCAAGCATATTGGTTTTTCTTTGTGAAAATATGGCGATAGGAAGCAGAATAAAATTCGGGGTATCGAAGAAAAATAGCATCATGAACCGTGACTACTGATTTAACATTTGTCTTTTCTATTCCGATAGGCAACTCTTGGCTGAGTCCGTGATAAATATCGATTTTTTCTTTTTTTATCTGACTGCAAATTCCTTTGCTTCTCCAAAGAGAAGGGAAGGTATTCCAAAACCATCCTTCCGGAAGAATTTCATTCATGTTTTTCTGCAAGGGCAACAAAGAGGTGTTTACCTGTTTTGGATTGAATAACACATATCGATTCTCAGGATAATATTCGGAAAGGATGCGTACCGTATCCCGGCTGTAATTACCAAGTCCTCTTGCATTGTGGTATGCTCTCTTGGCGTCGAATCCGATGTTCATTATTCACAAATTGATGAATGTGTCGATTCCCTAGTTTCCCTCTTCCTGCTCCTCAACTTCTTCCATATTATGGAAAACGTTTTGAACATCATCGTCATCTTCAAATTTTTCGAGTAGTTTCTCGATTTGTGCGCGTTGTTCCGGATTTAATGATTTGGTTTCTTTTGGGAAACGTTCAAATTCAGCTGATTGAATTTCAAAACCATTATTTTCAAGATAAGATTGAATGTCGGCATATGATTTAAATTCGCCATAAAGAACAATTTCATTTTCATTTACTTCCACTTCATCTACCCCATAATCGATAAGTTCCAGTTCAAGGTCTTCCAGGGAAATCCCTTCTTTGGGTGCAATTCTGAAAATGCATTTACGGTCGAAAAGAAATTCAACACTGCCTGATGTACCTAATGAACCGCCGTGTTTATTGAAATAGCTCCGGATATTGGCTACTGTGCGTGTAGGATTGTCGGTAGCCGTTTCAATGAGAATAGCCACGCCGTAAGGACCATATCCTTCATAAACCATCTCCTTGTAATCGGAAGCGTCTTTTTCCGAAGCCCTTTTTATTGCCCGTTCGATGTTATCTTTCGGCATATTCTCTTTTTTGGCTTGTTGGATCAAAACCCGCAGACGGGGATTTGTATCGGGATCGGGCCCTCCTGATTTTGCCGCAATCGTGATTTCTTTTCCCAGTTTGGTAAATACGCGAGCCATGTTGCCCCAGCGTCTCAGTTTTCTTTCTTTACGATATTCAAATGCTCTTCCCATACTCTTTCAGTTTTCAGTTTTCAATTGCTAAATTTCCCTATTGGGAAAGGTATTTCATGTGGTGTTATTTATTGGATTTTTGAATTTTCTTTTTTCAATAATTTATATCTAACCTGTTTATCACAAATCAAGGGTGCTAACGTAAAACGGCATTCAACTCTTTTTCAAGATCCATTCTTATTTTTTGCATAATGGCATCAATTTGTTGGTCGGTAAGCGTTTTTTCCTTGTCTTGCAGCACAAAATTTATGGCATACGATTTTGTGCCTTCGGGGAGATTGTTTCCTTCATATACATCGAAAAGGGAAACTTTACTCAGCAGTTTTTTTTCGGATTTGCGCGCTACCTGCTCGATTTGTGCAAAGGTAACCTTTTTATCCACAAGCAATGCCATATCACGGCTCACAGCCGGGAAGCGGGTTATTTCGGAAAAACGGACAACCAGATTTTTTGTTTCTTTCAATAAGGTATCCATATTTATTTCGGCAAAAAAAACATCCGTATCGATGTCGAATATTTTCCGCATTTTTGTTGATACAATTCCCCAGCTGCCAATCCTTTTCCCCTTCTTGCGCATGTTCATTCCTGTGGCAAAAATATCATTTTGGAAGGGCTCATGAATAATTTCATCGGCTATTCCCAGTCTTTTCAGGATATTTTCTATATGAGCTTTTAGTTCGAAAACCGAGCTTTCGGCATCAGGTGCAGCCCAATTTTTGTGGGTGCGTTTGCCGCAAATCCACATTCCCAAATGGGTCTCTTCGGCATAAGGTGCTAGAAGATCGTTTTCATTTTTCTTTTTCGGATCAAAGAAATAGCAGTTTCCGAATTCATAAAAGCGTAAATCGTTGTGTTTGCGGTTACGATTGTAAGCAATACTTTCCAAGCCGCCAAAAAGAAGGGTTTGACGCATTACGCTGAGATCATTGCTTAGTGGATTAATAATGGTAACGCACCGGCTTGCAGGAAAGGTTTCGGTGTTTTCGTAATAGGTTTTTTTTGTGAGTGAATTGTTCATAATCTCATAAAAACCCACAGCTGTGAGCTGATCCGAAATCAATGTTTGTATCTTGTGTTTGCGGTCGACAGCCGTTTGAAAGGAAAGATTTGATTTTAGCGAGCTGCTAAATCCAATATTATCGTAACCATAGATACGCAAAATATCTTCTATCACATCCACTTCGCGAAGTACATCCACACGGTACGTGGGTATGCGCAGTGTTAATTCACTTGCCGTTTCCTGTTCTATTTCTATTTCAAGGCTTTCGAGAATGCTTTTGATCGTTTCTTCCGGAATTTTTTTCCCAATAAGAGAGTCCGCTTTTTCGTATCTTAAAATCACCCGAGGCTTTTCGACGTGATGAGGATATATGTCGCGGATTTCACCTTCTATTTCTCCTCCGGCAAGCTGTTTTACCAACAAAGCAGCGCGCATAAGTGCATAGACCGTATTATTAGGGTCAGTGCCCCGTTCAAACCGGAAAGAAGAATCGGTATTTAATCCATGACGTCGAGCTGTTTTACGTATCCATGTGGGATTAAAATAGGCAGATTCCAAAAAAATATCTTTTGTATTTTCTGTGACTCCCGATTTTAAACCGCCGAAAACGCCGGCAATGCACATTCCCTCTTCTTCATTACAAATCATCAGGTCTTTGTCGCTCAATTCATATTCTTGTCCATCGAGGGCGATAAATTTTGTTTTATCGGGGAGGGTGCGTACAATGATTTTGTTGCCGGTGATGTATGCGGCATCAAAAGCGTGCATGGGTTGTCCTGTTTCATATAAAATATAATTGGTGATGTCAACAATATTGTTGATTGGACGAAGTCCGATAGCCTCCAGTCTGTTTTTCAGCCAATTGGGGCTTTCTTTAACTTCTACACCGCGGATTGTTAAACCCGAGTAGCGGGGGCAGGCTTCCGTATTTTCTACAATGACGTCTATCCCTCCTTCTTTTTTATCGATTTTGAATTCGTCAACCGAAGGTTTTGTAAGTTTATACGGTTTCCCGGCTTGTTTTAAGTAGGCAGCCAGATCGCGTGCCACCCCATAATGGGAAGCAGCATCCGATCGATTGGGTGTAATATCCACTTCGAGCACATAATCGGTTTCTACGTTATAATATTCTTTTGCGGGAATACCGACTTTTGCATCGGGGGGTAGTACGATAATTCCATCGTGTGATGTTCCGATGCCGATTTCATCTTCAGCACAAATCATTCCGAATGACTCTTCACCGCGGATTTTGGATCGTTTAATGGTGATTTCTTCTTCTCCCATATAAAGTTTGGTCCCGATTGTGGCAACTACCACTTTTTGTCCTGCAGCCACATTGGGCGCTCCGCAAACGATTTTTAGCGGTTCGCCGTTTCCAATGTTTACGGTTGTGAGATGTAAATGATCGGAATTGGGATGAGGGATACAGGTCAGTACTTCACCGATAACCAACCCTTCCAATCCGCCTTTAACAGATTGAAATATGTCAACGCTTCCTGTTTCGAGACCGATTGAAGTGAGCGCATCGGCGGTTTCACGGGGTGACAAATCGAATTGCAGATAATCTTTAAGCCAGTTGTATGAAATATTCATGCGATTGATTGTATTTAGCAATATTCACCGGGACGAATTAACGTCATCATGTGAATAATAAATTTCAGCCTTTTTGAAAAAGTGCTCAAAATTACAAAAAAACGGCGGAAATAGGAAAAATAAACCAAAAAACCATATGGAACGCAATTGTCCATATGGTTTGTCTTGGTAAGCTATTATTTTGGGAAGCCCATTCTTCCGAAAGAGCATATCCTGTATCAATATCCTCTGATCGCTTTAATTCCCGGAAGGACTTTGCCCTCGATCATTTCGAGCAATGCACCGCCGCCGGTGGAAACATAGGAGAACTTGTCGGCGAGGCCGAATTTATTGACACAAGCCACTGTGTCTCCTCCTCCGATGAGAGAGAAAGCGCCTTTTTCGGTGGCTTCAACAATAGCTTCGGCAACAGCGCGTGAACCATGATCGAAATTATCGAATTCGAAAACTCCGACAGGCCCGTTCCAAAGAATGGTTCTGGAATTTTTGATGACTTCGGCAAATGCTTTTTCCGACTCGGGACCGATGTCGAGCCCTTGCCATCCATCAGGTATATTATTTACCGGAGCAAAGGCGGTGTTGGCATCGTTGCTGAATTTGTCGGCTATTTTGGCGTCGGTAGCCAGAATAAGATTCACCCCTTTTTGTTTGGCTAGATCTGTGATTTCGCGAGCCAAATCGAGTTTATCATCTTCAACAATAGAATTGCCGATTTTGCCGCCAAAAGCTTTGACAAAGGTATAAGTCATTCCTCCTGCAAGAATGAGGTTGTCCACTTTTTCGAGTAAATTGGTAATGATATCGATTTTTGTGGAAACTTTTGATCCACCCATGATAGCAGTAAAGGGATGCTGTGTTTCGTTCATGACTTTTTCAACAGCATTGATTTCATTTTGCATGAGGTAACCAAATAATTTGTGGTCGGCATCGAAATAATCGGCAATCAATGCAGTGGAAGCGTGAGCGCGGTGAGCTGTGCCGAATGCGTCGTTGACATATACGTCAGCATACGATGCCAGTTTTTTGGCAAATTCTTTTTGTGCCTCTTTTATTGCTTTTTTGGCAGCGGCTATTTCTTCTTCTGTGGCATTTTCAGGCAAATTGCGCGGTTTGCCCTCTTCTTCGGCATAGAATCGGAGATTCTCGAGCAATAATACTTGTCCCGGTCTTAATGCTGCAGCTTTTATGGCGGCCTCTTCGCCTACACAATCACCGGCAAATTCAACATCTACGCCTAGCAGTTCGGAAAGACGGGGAAGAATGTGTTTTAACGAGTATTTATTGTCGGGTCCTTTTGGACGTCCAAGATGCGAACCGATAATTACACTTCCTCCGTCTTGAAGTATTTTTTTTAATGTCGGTATGGCTGCACGGATGCGTGTATCGTCGGTAATGTTGAAATTCTCATCGAGCGGCACATTGAAATCCACGCGGACAAACGCCTTTTTGCCGGCAAAATTAAAAGAATCCATTGTTTGCATAGTCTATATGTTTTAAAAATGTAAATGGTTTATTAATGAAATATAAGCAGAGAAACTATCTGCAAAAGTAACAAAATTATGCGGTTTTTTTACCACGCTTTGAAAGAAACTTTTACGAGTTCTTATTCTTTAATCCTGATTTCATAGGTTATTGGGATGGCTTTTTTGTACATAGCCATCACACCGCAATAGTTTTCGAACGAAAGACTGACTGCTTTTTCGAGTTTTTCCCGGGGAAGATCATTTCCTTCAAATTCGTAAATTACCTTCATCGAGATGTATTGTTTGGGATGTTCCTCGCTCATTTCGGCTTCGATTTGAATATTGAAACCCTTCAATTCGATGCGCATTTTTCTTAAAATCGAAACCACATCCATGCCGGTGCATCCGGCAGCAGCTACCAATACCAATTTTTTAGGCCGTGGTCCTGCATCGTCACCACCGGCTTCTTTAGCCAAATCGACGGTAATGGTATGCCCATCTATGTCGGTATCGAAAATATTATTTTTTCTCCACTTTGTTTTAATCGAATGTTGAGCCATGTTGTTTGTTTTTTTGATGTTATTTCTTCTTGTGGTTTAACAATTTAATAAGGTTTTGGTTCATTACCGGAAAGGGAGGTAAATAAAGTGGAAGGGTGTTTTTTTCGGAGGATTCGGTTTAACGAAGTCTTTGTTCGAAAGATGGATTTTGCCGACCTTTTTATCGCTTCTCCTTCGCTCCTTCTTCGCTATTCCTTCGCTTCAAAGCAGGAACGATAACATCGGATTCGGTGAGGTTAGTGTAAAGCAAACCTGCGTATTTGCTGCATGTAGAGCGGGATCCGGGAGAGAAGTCTGAACGTACTTTTTGCGAGGATGACGCAAACCTGATACAAGAATGGAGCGAGGAAGGAGCGGACTTGGTACGGAGAAGGTACGGACAAGACAGTTTGGAATTACCTCGATTTTCATGTACATTTGTAATGACATTACGGAGATTAGAATGGATAATTTAGATTATGGAGTTATAGGAAACTGTCGCACGGCTGCGTTAGTTTCCAAAGAAGGGAGTATCGACTGGTTTTGTTTGCCCGATTTCGATTCGCCATCTGTATTTTGCAAGTTGCTGGACGAGAAAAAAGGCGGTAATTTTGCTTTTCTTGTTTCAGCCGGATATACCGTTACGCAGCAATATGTGGCTAATACCAATATTTTGGCCACTTTGTATGAATCGGAGGAAGGGGCTTTTGTTGTGTTGGATTATATGCCTCGTTACCGTACTGTTGTGCATAAATATTATCTTCCGCCCGAAATCCATCGTTATATTCGGTTATTAAGAGGTAACCCCAAATTACGTGTACAGTATAGTCCGAAAATGAATTATGCAGCAGAAGAAGTTTGTCACGAAATAGGTGAAAACTATATTAAAACCACTTCGGTGATTAACGAAAAGAATGAGGTTTATCTTTACAGCAGCGTCGATTATGAAACGATAGTAAACGGAGAAGAATTTGTGCTTACGAAGGATGAATTTTTTTTGTTTTCGTATACTCAAAAACTTATTCCTATCGACTTAGAGCGCATACATCTCGATTACGAACGTACAAAAGTTTATTGGCTCAATTGGATCAATCGTTCTCGAAAATACCTCCAATTTGATGGCATGATTAAACGTAGTCTGTTGGTTATCAAATTAATGTCGTATCAGTTGTCGGGAGCGATGATCGCCGCACTGACTACAAGCTTACCCGAAGCGATCGGCGAAAGCCGCAACTGGGATTATCGTTTTTGTTGGCTTAGAGATGCTTCCATGTCGATCAGTACGCTGGTGTATATGGGGCACAAGAATGTGGCGGAGCGATTTATTGGTTTTGTAAAAAGTCTTTTGCGCTCGCGGGACGATACTTTCCAGATCATGTACGGAATTCGTGGTGAACGCGAATTGACGGAAAAAATTCTTCCTCATCTTTCAGGCTACAAAAATTCGTATCCGGTACGTGTCGGTAATGCTGCTTATACGCAGGTACAAAACGATTCACCGGGGTATTTGCTCGATGTCATTTACAAATATTACCTGTATTTTCCGGGTACACTCGATGAAATTGAAGAAATGTGGGAAATTGTGCGGCATATTGCCCGTATTGTGATGAATTCTTGGCATTTACCCGATCATAGCATCTGGGAGTTTCGTTCCAAAAAACTTAACTTCGTTTTTTCAAAAGTGATGAGTTGGGTAGCGTTGGATAGAGCTTCATCCATTGCCGATTTATTGCATAAACAAAATTATGTTGAGGTTTGGAAGAAGGAAGCCGATAAAATCAAAGCCGATATTTTTGAAAAGGGATGGAAAGAAGATATGCAAAGTTTCTCACAGGCCTATGAAAATACGGATTTCGATTCTTCTCTTTTACTGATGGAATTTTACGGTTTTATCGATGCAGAGGATAAACGTTATGTAAAAACCGTAAAAGCAATCAAAGAGAATCTTTTATATAAAGGGTTAATGTACAGGTACAAAACAGCAGATGATTTTGGTGTGCCATCCTCTTCATTTACCGTTTGTAATTTTTGGCTCATTCAAGCCTTGTATGCAATTGGAGAAAAAGAAGAAGCAAAACGGATGTTTGAATCGATTGCTTCATATGCCAATCATGTAGGTCTCTATAGTGAAGATTTCGATTTTGAGACCAAACGTTTGTTGGGCAATTTTCCGCAGGCCTATTCTCATCTTGCCTTTATCAATGCGGCCACGCTCTTTTCCGAAGAACAGGTTCTATCTAAATTTATTCGTCCGTAACGATTTTTTCCTGTGGAATAGATTTGATATCCAATTTTGCAAAAGACCCCGGAAACTTTTCATTGATGAAATCGATCATTTTTTCTCTGATCTCTACGCGTAAATCCCAGTTTTTGGATGAATCGGAACTGCTCACCAATATGCGTATTTCTTTATACCATTCTTTGCTGCCGGTAACCTGAATGTTTTGTACACGTCCGTCCCAATTGGGATTTCCTTCCACGATGGTTTTCAGTTTTTCGCGAAGAGGATCAATGGGAAGATCGTATGCTACATATAAAAACACAGTTCCCATAATGTTGGAATGGTTTCGTGTCCAGTTTTGAATCGGTTTTTGCAGGAAATAATCGATGGGAACGATTAATCGTCTTTCATCCCATATTTTTACTACCACATAGGTGATGTTGATTTCCTCGATGCGGCCCCATTCTCCTTCCACTATCACTACATCATCCAGCCGGATGGGTTGGGTGAATGCGATTTGTACACCGGAGAGCACTTGTCCCACACTTCGTTGTGCCGCAAGTCCGACAATGATTCCAATAACACCTGCCGACGTTAATACGCTGACACCGATGCTGCGTAGCGATTCGATAGACATTAAGGCAATGGCTACAAAAATGACAGTAATGGTAATCAGGGTGATTTTTTCGATCATACTCAGTTGAGTGAGTTTTTTTCGGGCTTCCAGATTATTGGGATCCTCTAAATTGAGTTTATTGCGGAAATAACGAAAACCGGCTCTAACGGTTTGAATTAATAACCATCCTATGGTAAGAATGAGCAATATGTGACTGATTTTTTGCAGGGTTCCGAAAAAATCGGCATCGTCTTTCAAATAGGAACTAAAAATAGAAAGCAGTATGGAAAAAATAAGCCATATGGCAGGTAACTTGAATAAACGGATGATGAAATCATCGATGGGGCTCCGGCTTTTTTGTGCTTTACGTTGAATTTTTCTCGAAATAGAATTGTAGATCAAAACAAGTACAACGAAAATAACTGCGAACGCCAATAGCAAAAAGGCATAGCGGAGGTTGGGATAATGTTCGAAAATTTGTTGGGTCCAATTCATAAACAGGTGCATTTTAATTGGTTATGAAATAAGTTTTTTCAAAAAAGGAAGGACTTTTGATTGCAAGGGTATTCTATATTTGGCGGTAGGTGAAAAGCTACCCACTTTAATGCTGATGCCATCCGGAGGAAGTGCACGAAACATATCTTCGTCGGTGGTATCATCACCTATAGCCATAATAAAATCGTAATTTTTTTGTGAAAGACGGCGTTTTACTTCTGTTCCCTTATTGAATGTGGCCGGTTTTATTTCCAGGATTTTGTTCCCGGGAACAATTTGCAAATTCAATCTTGAGCAAGGCTCAATTAATGCATTCATGAGTTGTTTTTCACGAAGTTCCGCCAACCATGCATCCACTTTGCGATAATGCCACACTAGCGATGTATTTTTAATTTCGAGTGAAGAACGTGGAGTTTTTTCTATGGCATGAAGAAGAATGTTCATGATTCTCTCATCCCATTTTTCTATCTTTTTATAATTTTCGTGCCATACTCCGTTTTCTCGATAAAAAGCCCCATGTTCTGCTGTAAGATCGACATCTATGTCTTTAAACCATTGATCTAGAATTTGGTAATTTCGTCCGCTGTTAATAACAACTGTATTTTTTTTGTCTTCTTTTAAGCGGTTCAGCAAATCGATTAGTTGAGGTGAAGGAACAGCTTCTTCGGGATTTTTTGTAAAAGGAACCAGTGTTCCGTCATAATCGAGCAATAATAAGCGCGATGAAGCGTGGTCATATCTGTTTTTGATTTGGTCGAACTGTTCTTTTTCGATTATTTTGATTAATATTTCTCGGTTTTGTAGTTTAATATATTGTATTTCGTCGATAAAATCATTTGCCCATTTTTTAACGGTTTGTTTTGAAATGCGTTTTTGCATCTTTTTCAAGCGTTCTTTTTTTTCTTCTTCACTCATGGAAAGTGCTTGAAGGATAGCCATTTCAATTTCTTTCGGATTATTTGGATTGATAATGATGGCATCGGAAAGTTCGGTTGCAGCACCGGCCATTTCGCTTAAAATGAGGACCCCCGTATTTTCTTCGCTTTTTGTGGCAAGATACTCTTTAGACACCAAATTCATTCCGTCACGCAACGGGGTTACCAAGGCAATCTCGGCAAGGCTGTACAAAGCTACAAGTTCTCTAAAAGCAAAACTTCGGTAAAAATAGTGAACCGGCGTCCAGCCCGGTTTGGAATAAAGCCCATTGATCTCTCCGATCAACTGGTCGATTTCGGTTTTCAGGTCTGCATATTTATTTACCGTACTCCTTGAAGGTACTACAATCATCATCAGGGATACCTTTTCGTGATATTCCGGATGATTCTTCAGAAATAGGGCAAAACCATTCAGCCGGTGAAGAATACCTTTGCTATAATCCAAACGGTCGACCGAAAGAATAATGGATTGATTTTTCAATTTTTTTTTGAAATTGTTTATTTTCTTTTTTACAGCCGGCTGAGAGGGTGCATTATGATATCGTTCGTAGTTTATTCCCATAGGGAAAGCATCTACATGAACAATCCGGTCTTCGAGATGAATTTCGTCAAGTTGGCAGTTGAGATCGAGTACACGATAAATGGCGCTGAGAAAATGACGCATGTAATCGTGGATGTGAAATCCGATAAGATCGGCACCCAACAATCCGTTGAGCAACTCTTCTCTTTCGGGTAGCACGCGAAAAAGTTCATATGGAGGAAATGGGATATGATGAAAATAGCCGATACTAACCATTGGTCGGTGATCACGGATCATTTTGGGAAGCAGCATCAGATGATAATCGTGTACCCAGACGAGGTCGTCATCTTCGATAAAAGGAAGTGCTGTTTCACAAAACTGCATATTTACCTTTTGGTATGTCTCCCAAAATTTGGTTTTGTATTGAACAAAAGAATAGAAATAGTGGCATAGTGGCCAGATAATGCTGTTGCTGTATCCTTCATAATAATTTTCGATTTGTTCGGCTGACAGGAAAACAGGGTGATAGTTGAATTTTTTTAATCTTTCTGTGATTTTTTCTTTTTCTTCTTCATTATCGGTATATATTCCCGGCCATCCGATCCAATGCTTTTCTATGTTCAATTCCAATGATCCCATTCCGGTTGAGAGACCACCTTCGCTTTGGGTTATGGAAAGCCTATCGTTCTTTTTTTCGATTTTTACAGGAAGCCTGTTTGCTATAATTATTATTTTCATGTTTTACAGCTTGTTTTTTATTCGCATACTTTTTTATAACGTCATATAAAATAAAATGATTATTTTTTATTATAATTTAACAAGTTGAAAATACATATCCTTTTGTTTTGGTTTACCAAACAATTCATTAGTTATCCGCTTGTTGAAAACTGTGAGAGAGTATATTCAAAATATAAAATTGAAAGATTTGTTTGTACTTTCATATTTTTGTAATACTTTCGTATAGCTTTTTGGTAGCTATTTTAATTCGATTAAAATATCGGGCATTCAAATTAACATTTAAAAATACGATTATCCTATTATGGCTAAAGAAAAAAACTATTTGACTTGTGATGGAAATCAGGCGGCAGCGCACATCGCATACATGTTTAGCGAAGTGGCTGCGATATATCCTATCACGCCTTCGTCAACAATGGCTGAGTATGTGGATGAATGGGCTGCTGCAGGACGGAAAAACATTTTCGGACAACCTGTTTTGGTGCAGGAAATGCAATCGGAAGCAGGGGCTGCCGGAGCAGTTCACGGATCATTGCAGTCAGGCGTGTTGACAAGCACATTTACTGCATCTCAGGGACTGTTGTTGATGATACCCAACATGTATAAGATAGCAGGGGAATTGTTACCCGGCGTATTTCATGTATCGGCACGCGCCATTGCTGCTCAGGCTTTGTCTATTTTTGGCGATCATCAGGATGTGATGGCTGCAAGATCTACCGGTTTTGCCCTTTTTGCTACCGGCTCGGTGCAGGAAGTGATGGATTTGGCAGCCGTGGCTCATTTGGCTGCCATTGAAAGCCGCATTCCTTTCGTCCATTTTTTCGATGGTTTCAGAACATCTCATGAGATACAGAAAATCGAAGCCTTAACCAACGATGATTTGGCACCGTTGATCAATTACGAAGCCTTGGATGCTTTCCGTAAACGGGCTATGGGACCGGATGCTCCGGTTATCCGCGGTACGGCTCAAAATGACGATATTTATTTTCAGACGCGCGAGGCAGCCAATCCGTTTTATGAGGCTGTACCCGATATTGTAGAGAAATATTTGGGTAAATTGGCTGAAGTAACCGGTCGTAAATACGGATTATTTGATTATTACGGCGATCCCGAAGCCGATAGGGTGATCATTGCTATGGGTTCTGTTACAGAGACCATTCGAGAAGTAGTGGATCACCTCCGTGCCAAAGGCGAAAAAGTGGGTGTCGTTGCTGTTCATCTGTATCGTCCTTTCAAAGCTGAAGCCTTTCTGTCGGCTATACCAAAAACTGCAAAACGCATTGCCGTGCTCGATCGTACCAAGGAACCGGGAGCGTTGGGTCAGCCGCTCTATATGGACGTGAAGGATTGTTTCTACGGAAAAGAAGATGCTCCGGAAATTGTGGGAGGTATTTATGGACTTTCGTCAAAAGATACCACGCCGGGACAGATCCTTTCGGTATTCGAAAATTTAGCGATGAAAATGCCGAAAAACGATTTTACCATCGGGATTGTGGATGATGTGACATTCAAATCCCTTCCTGTGAAAGAAGAAGTATCGATGGATGAAACCATTTACGAAGCAAAATTTTACGGAATCGGATCGGATGGAACAGTAGGTGCAAATAAGAATACCATTAAGATTATCGGTGAGAATACCAATAAATATGTTCAGGCTTATTTCGCTTACGATTCCAAAAAATCGGGAGGGTTTACCAGCTCTCACCTGCGTTTTGGGGATAAGCCCATCCGTTCTACTTATCTGGTAAATACGCCCAATTTTGTGGCGTGTCATGTTCCCGCTTACCTTACTCTTTATGATGTAACCCGGGGATTGAAAGAAGGAGGAACATTCTTGCTGAATTCGTTGTGGAGTAAGGAGGAGGTTGGCAATCATCTCCCGGATCATATTAAAAAGTATTTTGCTCAAAAACACATTAACTTTTACATTATCAATGCCACTAAGATTGCCGATGAAATTGGTTTGGGCAATCGCACCAATACTATTCTTCAATCGGCATTTTTCAAGATATCCAATGTCATTCCCTATGATCTGGCTATTGATCAGATGAAAAAATTCATCGTGAAAACATACGGAAGAAAGGGAGAGGATATCGTGAAAATGAACTTTGCTGCGGTAGATAGAGGCGGTGAAGTGGAAAAAGTGGAAATTCCTGCCGAATGGGCTACTATTGAAGTTGTCGAGGAGACTCAAGATGATGCCCCTGAGTTTATTCGGAAAATTGTTCGTCCCATGAATGCCCAACGCGGCTATGATTTACCGGTGTCGGTATTCAAAGGTCGTGAAGACGGGAGTTGGGAACCGGGTACGGCTGCTTACGAAAAACGTGGGGTGGCTGTTTTTGTTCCGCAATGGAATCCCGAAAACTGTATCCAGTGTAATGAATGTGCCTATGTGTGTCCTCATGCAACCATCCGTCCTTTTGTACTCGATGAAAACGAGCAGAAAGGATTGGGCGAGAATGTAGAAATATTGAAAGCGCAAGGCAGACAATTTGCCGGAATGGGTTTCCGCATTCAGGTAGATGTGCTCGACTGTTTGGGGTGCGGCAATTGTGCCGATATTTGTCCGGGTAAAAAAGGTCAGAAAGCGCTCACGATGGAACCCATCACCACCCAATACGAAAACCAGAAGAATTGGGATTATATGATGAAAAAGGTGACCAACAAGGCGCATTTGGTTGATGTGAAGCTCAATGTGAAGAATTCGCAATTTGCACAACCTTTGTTCGAATTTTCGGGTGCATGTGCAGGTTGCGGCGAGACTCCTTATATTAAGCTGATCACTCAGTTGTATGGCGATCGGATGATGATAGCGAATGCAACGGGTTGTTCTTCCATTTATGGAGCATCTGCCCCATCAACCCCTTATACCGTTAATGATGATGGAAGAGGACCTACATGGGCAAACTCGTTGTTTGAAGACAATGCAGAGTTTGGATTTGGTTTTGTTTTGGCAAATTCGGTCATGCGTAACCGTATCGAACACCTGATGACAAAGGGTATTGAAACCAACGATTTTTCGGATGAGGAAAAAACGTTGTTCCGGGAATGGATCGACAATAAGAACGACGGCGACAAATCGAAAGAGATCACAGCCAAATTGATACCGTTGTTAAAAAAGAATGCAAGTTCTGTTGCAGCCGAGATTCTTTCGCTGGAACGTTATCTCATCAAACGCTCTATTTGGGCATTCGGAGGTGACGGTTGGGCATACGACATTGGTTTCGGCGGGCTCGATCATGTATTGGCCATGGGGCAGGATATCAATATCCTTGTGCTGGATACTGAAGTATATTCCAATACAGGGGGGCAATCCTCCAAATCGACACCCCTTGCTGCAGTGGCAAAATTTGCCGCGGCGGGCAAACGCGTACGCAAGAAAGATTTAGGCATGATTGCAGCCACTTATGGTTATGTTTACGTTGCTCAGGTAGCTATGGGAGCCAATAAAAGTCATTTTCTTAAGGTGGTGAAAGAAGCTGAAGCGTATAACGGACCATCGCTTATCATAGCCTATTCGCCTTGCATCAGTCATGGTTTGAAAGGTGGAATGGGATATTCTCAAGCCGAAGAAAAAGCTGCGGTAGAATGCGGATATTGGCATTTGTGGCGATATAATCCTCAGCTTGAGGCAGAAGGAAAGAATCCGTTTATACTTGACAGTAAAGAACCCGACTGGAGCAAGTTTGATGATTTCCTTCACCGTGAAGTTCGTTATACTTCGTTGGAAAAGACGTTCCCTGCAGAAGCCAAGAAACTTTTTGAAGCGGCTAAAGAGAATGCCATGTGGCGTTATCGTACCTACAAACGTATGGCCGAGGTCGATTTCTCTGCTTCCGGAGATAAAGAACAAGTTTCCGGTGTTTCGGAAGTTGATGAATAAATCGGTTGGTGTTTTGATGTCTTTCTCATTGCAACGTAGAGCTTCGGCGAAACAGAGCAATGAGAAAGAAAACATCACAAGTTTTTAAATGAATAGTAACGGATGATTGAGCAGTTCGAAGTAGCTTTACCATCTTTTCGAAGAGGTTGCCATTTGATAACCTCTCTAATCGAGCAACATTTACCTCCTCTTCCTCAGAAGGGGTTGCTTCATATTTTGGTAAAACATACTTCTGCAGGCATTACGTTAAATGAAAATGCAGACCCTTCGGTACGTACCGATTTCGAAACATTTCTAAATAAACTGGTTCCCGAAAACGATCCACTTTATATCCATACTTACGAAGGTAGTGACGACATTTCCGCTCACTTGAAATCATCCCTGATTGGTGCAGAAATTACCATTCCCATTACCAATCATCGGCTTAATCTTGGAACGTGGCAAGGTATCTATTTTTGCGAATTTCGCAATTATGGCGGGAGCCGCAGACTGGTAATCACCATTTTTAGTTAACTTTATTTTCCCTGACGCCACCGACGGAGAATATTTTCCCGTTTACTGAAAATGCCATTCTGTTTTGTTCGTAAATCTTCCACTATGTAGAACAGATTGGGGTCGAATTCGCCCAAGGCTTTTTCGAGGTTTTTCATTTCTTTTCGTTCTACCACAGTTTCTACAATATCCACTTCAGCAACCGATCCTTTGGCAGGTATCATCGTTGCTCCGTATCCCATCTCTTTCAAAAGTTTTACTAAGTTGGTTCCGTTTTTACCGGTGTAAATCCGACATAGAATGACGCCATATGCTATTCGCTGTTCCAATAAAATTCCGACATAGTTGCCGGTTGCATAACCTGCTGCATACGACAAATAGGATACAAGATCGTTAGCACGAACAAGAATTTGTGAAATGACGACAACCCAGATAAATACTTCGAAAAATCCAATAATAGGAGCTTTTAATTTTGCACCTTTCGAAACGAAAATGATGCGCATTGTTCCCAGGGTTACATCGATAATGCGGCCGAAAAAAATCATGAGGGGTAGCAGCCACGGATATAGGTCTAAAAAGTCAAACATAATTTTGAGATTGTTAATTATACAGTTGTTGATTGTTAGTTGTTGGTTATCGATTGTTTTGTTGCAGGTTTTGATTATCAATTAGTTCATGTATTACACACAGGAATCGGTTTTTTCTGCTATTTGTTTTAAATAATCGATAAAACTTAAAATATCGTTTTCGGTCGTATCCCAAGAGCAAACCAAACGCATCTCATTGCGGGTTTCATCCCAATCGTAGAAAAAGTAGCGTTCGCGCAATTTATCGGTAATGGATTTGGGAAGAATAAAGAAAACGCTGTTCGATTGCACTTTCTGTGTGATTTGCACGTCTTTGATTTTGCTCATTTCGTTGGCTAATCGTTGGGCAGCAGCATTTGACTTCCGTGCATTTTCCAGCCAGATGTTCTCATTGAAATAGGAAATAAACTGAGCGGAAATAAACCGCATTTTGGAATAAAGCTGGGTAGTTTGTTTACGATAATAGTGGAGATTTTCGGCGAGTTCTTTTCGCAGAGGAACAACGACTTCACCCATCATTAAGCCGTTTTTTGTACCGCCAATGGTGAAAATATCAACGCCGCAATCGATGGTCATTTCTTTTAACGAAAGATCGAGGTAGGCACAGGCATTTGACAGGCGGGTGCCATCCATAAAAAGATACATTCCGTATCGATGAGCCAAATCAGCCAATGCCTTAATTTCTTTCGGCGTATAGGCCGTTCCGAGTTCAGTGGTTTGTGAAATAGCAATCACTTTAGGTTGGGAATGGTGTTCGAACCCAAAACCGTGCAGCAAGGGTTGAACTAATTCGGGTGTAAGTTTGCCATCGGGTGTGGCAATTTCTTTCAGCGAAGCTCCGGTGGATTTAACAGGAGCGCCACACTCATCCACCGCAATATGAGCGGTAGAGGGACAAAGAATGCTATGAAAAGGTAACGTGCAAGCCTGTAGCGCAACCACATTGGCTCCGGTTCCGTTAAAAACGAACAACGGTTTGACGTCTTCTTTTTTAAGTAGTTTTTTTATTTCTTCTTCGGCTTTGCGTGTCCACTCGTCATCACCATATCCGATAGCATGATCGACATTAGCTTCTTTTATGGCTTGCAAAATGCGTGGATGTATACCCGAATTGTTGTCGCTTCCAAAACTTCTCATCTTTTTTATTCTAAATTTGCCAATAAAAATTTACGTATTTCATTCTTAGTCATTCCTCTGCGCCGAGCATAATCTTCGAGTTGTTCATCCGAAACAGGACCTACTGCAAAATATCGGGATTGCGGATGTGCGAAGAAAAATCCACTAACCGATGCGTTGGGATACATCACTCCGTTTTCTGTCAGCGTGACACCTATTTCGTTGGAGCAGAGCATATCGTGCAGCAAGAAATTTATCGATTGGTCGGGAATGGAGGGATAGCCCACTGCCGGACGAATGCCCTGATATTTCACCGAAAACAATTCGGGAATGGTTAGTTTTTCATGGGGTGCATAGCCCCAATATTCTTTTCTCACTTTTTCGTGCAACCATTCTGTAGCGGCTTCTGCAAGGCGATCGAGTACCGATTTCATGAGTAATACCGTGTATTCATCTCCTTCCTTTTGATATTTTTGCAACAGGTATTCAGTTCCTGCTCCTGCCGTGACAGCGAAAATACCGGCATAATCCTTCTTGCCCGAGGATCGCGGTGCAATAAAATCACTAAGACAAAGATACTCATTTTTATCGTTTTTTCTTTGTTGGCGCAAGAAAGGAAAAGCTTTTTCATTGATAAAGACCGTATCGTTTTCGCTAAAGGCTTCGTATAAACCGAATACGGCCTTAACATATTCGGCATCCAGATCGATAAATTTGTGAAGCAAATCCATCGCATCGTCATAGAGACGAGAAGCTTCTTGGGCTTTTTGGATATCTTCGTTCTTAAATGTTGCCAACCATTGAGCACGGCAGTGACCACACATACCGATGTTGGTGATGCTTGCAAATTTTGCTGACAACTTCCAACTGTGAAAGAAAAATTTCCAATCGATATAGGGAATAATATCCTCTATTTTTATTACGGGTAATGCCATTCTTCCTACTATTTTAGGAACATAGGGCGTAAAATTATCCCAATCGATGCGGAATGCATTTTTACGGGCTTCTTTCAGAGGAACAAGCTCTGTTTTTCTATCGGAGTAGTCTTTTCGAAGCACCGAGTATTCATTGCGAATTTTTTCGATATAGTCGTTTTTAGTTATAGGGCTTAATAAACGGGCTACTGTTGACGGACTTTGCGAAGCATCTTTGACGTAGATAACGGCTCCGTTTTCGTATTTCGGAGCAATTTTGAGTGCAGTATGCAGTTTTGATGTGGTAGCTCCGCCAATAAGTAGCGGGATATGAAAACCGGCTTTTCCCATTTCTTCGGCTACGATGCTCATTTCTTCAAGCGATGGTGTAATAAGGCCGCTTAGACCAACGATGTCGGGTTGCTCGTTACGGACGGCTTCGATGATTTTTTCGGGTGGAACCATTACCCCAAGATCAATTATTTCGTAATTGTTGCACGAAAGGATGATAGAAACAATATTCTTGCCGATGTCGTGAACGTCGCCCTTAACCGTAGCCAGGAGTATTTTTCCCGCTTTTTGAGATGCTCCGGCCGCTTTTTCAGCCTCGATGGTAGGTTGAAGAATGGATACTGCTTTTTTCATTGTGCGGGCGGCTTTTACCACCTGCGGAAGAAACATTTTCCCTTCCCCGAACAAGTCGCCCACTTTATTCATGCCTGCCATTAAAGGTTTGTCGATGATATCGATGGCGCGTGGGTAATGGCTTAAGGCTTCAGCAAGGTCTTCTTCCAGGTAAGTATCGATACCTTTCACCAAGGCATGTATCAGCCGCTCCTCCACCGGGAGATTGCGCCATGCTTCGGTTTTAATGGTTTCGGTTTCGGATGTTTTCTCCCTTTTTAATCTTTCGGCTAATTCCATCAGCCGTTCCACTGCATCATCACGGCGATTGAGCACAACATCTTCTACCAACGTTTTCACCTCTTCCGGTATTTCTTCATAGATAACCGATTGTGCAGGATTTACGATTCCCATATCCAAGCCCGCTTTAATGGCATGATAGAGGAAAACGGAATGCATGACTTCACGGATGTAGTCGTTGCCTCGGAAAGCAAAAGAAAGGTTGCTCACTCCGCCGCTGACTTTGGCATAAGGCAGGTTGGCTTTGATCCATTTTACGGTTTCGATGAAATCGCCAGCATAGTTGCGATGCTCTTCCATGCCGGTGGCAATAGCCAGCACGTTAGGGTCGAAGATGATATCTTCCGGTTTAAAACCATTGTAGGTAAGCAGACGATATGCTCGTTCACAAATTTCGATGCGACGTTCAAAACTGTCGGCTTGGCCTTTTTCGTCAAAAGCCATTATTACAGCTGCTGCTCCATAGGCCTGTATTTTTTTTGCCGTCTTCAAAAATTCTTCTTCTCCGTTTTTTAAAGAAATGGAATTCACGATGGATTTGCCTTGCGTACATTTCAAACCGGCCTCAAGTACTTCCCATTTCGATGAGTCGATCATCAGTGGAACCTTTGCCACATCGGGGTCCGATGCCATCAGGTTGAGAAAATTCGTCATTTCCTGTTGACTGTCGAGCAAAGCATCGTCCATATTGATATCGAGTATCTGTGCACCGTCATCCACTTGCTTACGAGCGATGTTGAGGGCTTCCTCATAATTTTTTTCGCGAATCAATCGTAGGAACTTGCGTGATCCGGCCACATTGCACCGCTCGCCGATGACGACAAAATTTGTTTCGGGCGAAACCACAAATTCTTCGAGCCCCGAAAGATAAAGGTGTCGGGGTCGGGGTGACGGTCGATGGGATGTTTTGTTTTTTGCGAGATCGACATATTGGGCGATGTGGGCGGGCGTGGTTCCGCAACATCCTCCTACGATATTTACCAGACCTTCGTCTATAAATTTTTTGACGGAGGCAGCCATTTTTTCGGGAGTTTCATCGTATTCGCCTAATTGGTTAGGCAATCCCGCATTAGGAAAAGCAACAACAAAAAAAGGAGAGATGCGAGCTACCTCTTTCAGGTATGGAAACATTTCTTCCGGACCGAAAGAGCAATTCAGTCCGAGGGCCAATGGTTCGGCATGACTTACCGACGTAATGAAAGCTTCAAGAGTTTGCCCGGATAAGGTACGACCGGCTTTGTCGGACAGGGAAACCGAAATTACCAGTGGCATTTCTTTTCCCGTTTCTTCTGCTATTTCTTTTGCTGCAAAAATTGCAGCTTTGGCATTGAGTGTGTCGAAGATGGTTTCGATGAAAAGCATATCCACGCCGCCTTCTATTAAAGCTTCCATCTGCTCTTTGTAGGCTGCTTTCATTTGGTCGAAGGTTACGCCCCGATACATCGGGTTTTCCACATCAGGACTCATGGAGGAAGTTTTGTTGGTCGGTCCCACGGAACCGGCAACAAAGCGGGGTTTGTCGGGTGTTTTTTTTGAAAACTCATCGGCAATTTTGCGTGCCAGTCGTGCCGAAGCGAGGTTCATTTCCCTTACCAGACCTTCCATTTTGTAATCCTGCATGGAAATGGCATTGGCGTTAAACGTATTGGTTTCGATAATATCGGATCCTGCTTGGAGATAGGCGCGATGGATTTTCTCAATTACGTTGGGTTTGGTGAGCGAGAGTAGATCGTTGTTCCCTTTGAGCAACACGGGGGAATTCTCGAACCGTTCGCCCCGAAAATCAGCTTCGGTCAGCTTGTAACGCTGAATCATTGTTCCCATCGCTCCATCGAGAATAAGGATACGCGATTGCAATATTTCGTTGAAATTCATCTTATCTTTGTTCTTCAATTTTCAGGTTTACAGTCGGGTATAGCCATTTGACTTTTAATCGGAGATGTAATCTTCTCAGCCATACCACGATTGCAGCAGCAGTGAAGCGTACACCCAGAATCCACCAGATAGATACACCCAGTGCTACGAATAGTAAATTATCTTCAATAATAGAATGCGAAAGGGCCAGGTGATAGTTTAACAATCCGGCATCGGATTTTGTTACTTTTCCTTCATTCATTTGTTCCATCATCAGTGCTCCCCCGTAAGACAGACCTACAATGTACCCGATAAGCCAGAGAAAACCGGTGTTGGTCGGCAAACCGAAAAATTTCAATACGGGTGCGATTATTTTTGTTAGTTTTTCGATCAGATGATATTCATCGAGAATTTTATACAAAATATTCAGTGAACTGACAATCACAAGGATGAGCAAGGCGATTTGCAACGAACTTTTCAACCAGAGAATAAGGACATCGCCAATGGAATTCATCGCTACAGCATTGCTTTGGGCAAATATGGGCATACCCATGTCTTGGGGTAAAATAAGGTTGAGGATAACGGCGACCATAATGCTCATGAAAATCCGCAAGGTAACCATTGACCAGAATGATGTGCCGGTTTTGGCCTGAATGGCACATTCTACGGGGAGGTTGTGCGAAATTTGACACATCAGGGCAAGAATGGTTAATTCGCGAAGTGTAAGCGACATGGAGGTAATAATCGCTAACGGCGCATACAGAGGAAGAAAAATGCTGGTGATAAAAATGATGGCCGTACTTCCCGGTAATCCCAGATAAACAAATGCAGGATTAAGTAAATCGGCAATATAAGCAAGGATACCGTAGTAATCCAGGAATCTGACAACCAGAGATATGGGAAGGATGATTTTAAGCAGCCAGATGGAAGTGTGTCCCGATTTTTTTAAACTTGGGAGAACGGCCTCTTTATAGAAATTCATATTTTTATGCTTACTTACCGGTTTAATTAGGATGTTGTTTTATTACCCGTTTCAAAAGAAAAACAATTAGTATTTTTTAAATGCACGTTCCATGGAACGTTTGTCTTCTTTTTCTTTGATAGACTGACGTTTGTCGTACTGTTTTTTACCTCTTGCCACGGCAATGTTGAGCTTTGCCAACCCTTTTTCGTTAATGAATAATCGGGTAGGAATGATGGTGAATCCGGGTTCTTTTGTATACCGCATAAGTTTACGCAGTTCATTTTTGTTGAGCAACAGTTTACGGTCGCGTCGCACATTATGGTTATTATATGTGCCGTAAAAATATTCGGCAATATACATGTTTCGTACCCAAAGTTCTCCTTTTTCAAATATGCAATAGGTGTCTGCGAGACTGGCTTTACCTTGACGTATCGATTTGATTTCCGTTCCTGTCAGGACAATTCCGGCAGTATATGTTTCGACCAGTTCGTAATCGAAGGTGGCACGTTTGTTTTTTATGTTGACAGTTGCCTGTTTCATTGTCGTTACTTAATAAGAAAATTCATTATTGCATTAATAATCAATGGGATGAACAATATCAAAATGGTAGAAGCAATAGTAAATTTTTTCTTTTTGTTTTCCGCTATTTCGAAGAAAACGCCTGCTCCGATATATACAATATATGCCGTATAGACTGAAAGAAGCCATAGGATAAAAAAATCCGAAAAGAACGGCATAATGATGTATAAACTGTATATTACAACTGATGAATATCCTATAAAACGGCGGAACGTGAAGAGTTGTTTTTGAAGATCATATCGGAATGAAATTTCGTTTACTATATGTGCAGTAACAAGATATCCTCCATAGAGCGTAATAATATTGACTATTGTGGTTTTTAATGCCAGTTCAACATTTCCATCTCGTGTGAACCAGAGCCCACCGATAAATGAAGTCAGTGCAATAATACCGAAAACAGGATGAAGGAATTTGTTTAAAAAGTCCTGCTGATTCTCATCTTCCATTTTAATGACCTTCCATGCACGTTGAGGCGAAGCAATCAGATGAATGATAGTAAGGAAAATTTCTTTAAACATTACCTTTTTGATTTTGAAGTGCAAAGGTAATGATTTCTTGTGGATTTATTGGTTAAGTAGTTCAAAAGTGCTTGTTTCAAGCAGGCTTTTTTGAATTATTTCTTTTAATGGATCTTTTATGCTTTTGCAATTAAAAAGTAGTAATTTTGCCGAGATTTCTTTGGTAAAGAAAATTTGACTTATTAATTTCTGCAATTTGCAACAAAAACGGGCTAAATTTGCGAGAAAGGAATTATTTTTTCCGGTTATAAATTGAAAATTATCATGTAAATTTATTTTAAGGATGAAAAAACATATTCCCAATGCGTTTACCATGATGAATCTTTTTTCGGGATGCATTGCCCTTTCAATGGCTTTTTCCGGAAGTTTTTCAGGTGTTGTAATTTGGGTGTTGATTGCGGCTGTGTTCGATTTTTTCGACGGATTTGCCGCGCGCCTTTTGGGTGTAACCTCCCCTCTAGGCAAAGAACTCGATTCGTTGGCAGATATAGTGAGTTTCGGTGTAGCACCTGCTTCGGCCGTGTTTATTTTGTTGCGCAATTTTTCCGTTTACCCTCCTTATTTGACGGATGTTTCTCCTTATATTCCTTTCATGGCCTATCTGATCCCGGTTTTCTCGGCACTGCGCCTTGGGAAATTCAATTTGGATGAAAAACAGACTGCTTCTTTTCTTGGATTGCCTACTCCTGCCAATGCCTTGTTCTGGATTAGTTATTGTTATGGTGTCCAACACATTGCACCTGTGAACGTAGGGTTGCTTTATTTAACTTTGGGACTTATTCTTGTTTTGTCGTTGTTGATGGTTTCGAATATTCCCATGTTTTCCTTCAAAATTAAAACAGGAAAAATCAAAGGGAACGAAAGACAGATTTTGCTTGTTGGTTTTATGATTGTCTTTATTGTTTTGTGGGGTATTTTGGGTATTGCAGCCGGTATATTGGCGTATATTGTTATTTCATTGGTGAGCACGTGGAGGTAAAGAGGGTGAACAGGTATTTTTTCCCGGGTAACGATAGGATTTAAAAGTAATCCGAGATAATCATTTAACGATAATTAACTTTAACTTGATAAAAAAGAAAGCTGTTGCTCGTAACATCAAGGGGATACGTTCGCTTCATGCTTGCATTAAAGCAAGGAAAAAAACACCCGATTCCATAGGCTTCGGCCAATATAAACCTATCTTTTTGCAGCATAAACGGCAAAATATTCAAGCGGACTTGGTGCAGCCTTGGTACGGACTTGGTACGGACTTGGTGTATCTAGGGAAATTGGTGTAGAATAATTATTTTTGGTCAAACGAAAATCTGTAGTATTCTCGGCGGAACACGAAAAATAAATCGCAATGCGTAATGTAAATCAATAGTAATTGATTGCAACGAAAGTTAAATGACGAAAAGTGTTAAAAACAAAATTCTTTATAGTGTTTAAAAAAAAATTGTGATATTTGTTTTTGTAAAATATCTTTTTTTGATCAGTTATTGGGAATGAAAAACATCAACGACGAAGAACGGTTCATTTTTGCTCGGATGGCAGAAGGCGATAAAGAAGCTTTTCGTTTCTTTTTCGAAAAATATTATGCCGATCTGTGCAACTTCGTCAATATCTACCTGAATGATCCTGCTATGGCCGAGGATATTATTCAGGATGTATATGTGTATTTCTGGTCCCAAAAAGAAGAAATCCATATCGAAACATCGATAAAATCGTATTTGCTGAAAGCATCGAAAAACAAAAGTCTGAATTACCTGAGAAACGAAAAGAACCGTTTGGCAATCCATGAAAAACTGGCGAATGAATCCGCCACTTCTTGCGAAATTCCGGAAGAAAGGGAAGATGATTTTCGTAAACAAGCAATCCTAGAAAAGGCAGTGGCGAGTTTGCCCGAGAAATGTCGCGAAATTTATATTCTGTGCAAAGAAAAAAAACTCACTTATAAGGAAATTTCCAACGAGTTAGGTATTTCGACAAAGACAGTGGAAAATCAAATGGGAATTGCGTTAAAAAAATTGAGAGAATTTTTGAAACCTTATTATGATGACCTTTTTATTCTTTTCTTGATGGTTGTTGTCTGTTAGGACGCGGGAAATGTTTTCTGCTTCCTGTTTTTTGTTTTTTCCTTTTTTTCTATTCATTTGATGCCATTCTCTTTTTCCCCTTTCTTTCTGACGATTTCTCCACAACGCACGATTTTCATGTCATTCGTTTTTTGCATTGCACATTTAATGGCATTTTTCACGGCGAATAGGTTAAATACAAAAAAAAATTGGAAAATTTTTAGGGGTATTCGCTGAGTTGTGTGCCTTATATGTAGAAGACAGTTAAAAGGATGGAACGAAGGATACCGTGGAATATTATTGCAAAAAGTTTCAAAGGCGAAGCGAATCAAGAGGAACTCGATGAACTGACTGCATGGTTGGATGTAGATGAGACCAACAGCGAAGTTTATGGGGAAATTTTTCGGGTATATGAGTCGACTTCTTTTCTTCCTCCCTATTTTGAGCCGGATCAAAAGAAAGCGTGGGCATCCATCAATAAACGAATAAAGAATAGAAACGGGGTTAAGCATTTCGTTTCGAGATTTCATTATGCTGCTGCTGTTCTTGTAATTGTATTGCTGGGCGTTGCCTTTTTCACGCTCTATACTTCTCATCTCGATCAGTTGAGCAGACAATATACCGAAATTATTGCGCCGGCAGGTCAAAAAACCAAAGTTGTGTTACCCGACGGTTCGACGGTTTGGCTCAATTCGGGATCTGTTCTTAAATATAATGGCGCTTTTAATATAAAGGATCGTGAAGTTCTGTTGGCTGAAGGCGAGGCTTTTTTTGATGTAGCCAAGAACAAAGCGAAACGGTTTCGGGTCAACATTGGGAATCTTTTTGTCGATGTGCACGGGACGTCGTTTAATGTAAAAAACTACAAGGAGGATAATATACAGGAGATAACCGTTAGTGAAGGAAGGGTTGCGATAACTGATAAAAAAAAGGAATTGGGGTTGCTTACCCGGGGGGACCGGGCGGTATTGGACAAAAAGACACGACGGCTTTCTTTTGGCAGTGGGGATCCCGAAGCGATAAGTTCGTGGAGAAACGACGAATTGAAATTCGATAATACGCCGTTAAGTGAAGTAGTGAAGTATTTGGAGCGGTGGTATGGGGTGAATATTGAGGTTGAGCCGTCATCTGTTTCGGAAAAGCATCATTATACTTTCCGGATAAAAACGGAATCGCTGACCGAAATCCTCGAAAAGATGAAAGTGATCACGCCCATTATATATGAAATTGACGGGAAAGAGGTAAAAATCAAGTATACACACTAAAATCAATGACGAATGAAAAAGACGAATTTTGAAAGACAAAAAAATACAGACTTTCTTGCAGGAAAGTCTGTACAGATGTAATTAGTATGTTTCACCGCAGCCGTTTCGTTGGTAAACAAATTGTCATTTGTGCTTAACCTGAATGAAATGCTGCAAAAATCAACGTTACAAAGGTATGAAAAAAAACGAGAAAAAGAAGGGAGAACACATTTTTTCTCCCGTATGTAAAGTACTGCTGGCTTTTATACTCATCAGTGGGGTGGGAATTATATGCAGTAATGCAGATGAGAGTCATGCGCAGGAGACAAGATTAACTTTTTCGGTGAAAAACACAACCCTGAAAGGTGTCTTTGACCGTATCGAGAAAAGCACGGGTTTTTCGTTCATGTACGAAAACAATGTGATTGATGTGAATTCGAAAGTCGATTTCGAAGCGAAAAACGAAAGCATTGAAAGTATTCTGGATCGCTTGTTGAGTGATGAAGTTTCGTATCGCATAGTCGGTAAACACATTCTGTTATTCCGTAGCGAAAAACAACCGGCAGAGAAAGCGTCGGCTGTCGTAGACGTTCAGCAGCAGCAGCGCACCGTTACCGGTAAAGTAACCGACTCAAAAGGGGACCCCTTGCCGGGTACAACCGTAATGGTTAAGGGTACTACAATCGGTACAATAACGGATGCAGACGGCAACTATTCATTAAGTAACGTTCCAGAGGACGCCACATTGGTCTTCTCCTTTGTCGGGATGGAAACCCAAGAGATTAACATCGGCAACCGCACCAGAATCGATGTTACCTTGCAGGAAGAAGCAGTAGCATTAGAGGAAGTTGTAGCTATCGGGTATGGTACTCGTTTAAAAAAGGATTTAACAGGAGCAGTATCCCAAATTAGTTCAGAAGAAATCATTAAACAGAATGCTATAACACCCGAATTGGCCATGCAGGGAAGAATACCGGGTGTTTATATCAGCAATCCGGGGAGCAATCCGACAGCTCGTCCGACAGTTAGCATCAGGGGAGTAAGTACACTCGGATATAACGATCCATTGTATGTGATTGATGGGGTACCCATGTCAGAAGGGTACGCTTCAGCAGGTGATGCACGTGCACAGGACATCAGAAGTCCGATAAATGTACTTTCCATGATTAACCCAAACGACATCGAGTCTATCTCGGTGTTAAAAGACGCGTCTGCAACTGCTATCTATGGTGTTAGAGCATCTAATGGGGTTATTTTGATCACCACCAAGCGAGGGAAAGAGGGTAAGCCTCGTGTTGAAATGAGTGCCCGTTACGGTATTCAGAATAATTTTAAACGTTACGATATGGCTTCTATCCAGGAATATGTGGATTGGAGCCTTGAAGCTGCAGAAGCTAATCCTGCCTATGTGCCTGAATGGCATTATACCCTTTTTGATGAAACTTCACCCAATTATCTGGGAAACAGCCGCGATTATACAGAAGATTGGGTGAAAGCTGCCCTGGTGGAGAATGCGCCCGTTCAGGATTACAATATTTCCGTTTCCGGGGGAAATCAAACTTCTACCTATGCTGTCGGTGCCGGTTATTCCAATCAGCAGAATGCTTTTTTTAGAGATGAATTTGACCGTTATAACCTATTTGCCAATTCCGATCATCAATTGACGAAATGGTTGAAAATCGGAGAATCTTATCGATTTGTTTATACTCAAACTGATATGGATGGAGGAGCTGATTTGACGACGGCTTTTCGTGCTCCATGGCAGCCCATTTATGATCCTGAAGGTCCTTATGGTTATGCTCCAACGGGTAGAACAATTGATGGCGTTTTCCGATCATATGGTTATGGCATGGCAACCCGAAGCCATTTTCTTGCCCGTGCCGAATTGATGACCACCAAATTTGATCTTATGCGAAATTTAGGTAGTGTTTATGCTGAAATAAGCCCTTTTGATGGATTACGTATAAAAGGAACGGTAAGTTTCGATTACTACACGAACATTAAGGAAAATTACTATGAAATGGATAGGGGGCTTTTTGAAAATGATAGGGGTATCCCTTATCCGGAATCGACCGGAAACTTTTATAGCAGGAGAGTACTTGATAACATCAATATCGTAAAAGAGTTTTTGGTGGGTTACAACAACAGTTTCGGGAAGCATAATGTGGATTTCATATTCAATGTTATGGACCAACGGGTAAAATGGAATTTTACTCAAATGAGTATAGATAAAGAATCGCCGATAACCAGTTGGGATCAGAGACGAATAGAAGAAGGATGGGATCCTGAAAACAAAGGGGCACTTTACGAACGTAATCGTTCAGGACTTCAAGGATATATGGGTCGTTTAAGCTATAATTTCAACAGCAAGTATTATTTGGATGTTACCGTAAGGCGTGATGGATCTTCGAAATTTGGACCTGGTTATAAATGGGGTACTTTTCCTTCTTTTGCCGGAGCATGGCGCATTTCTTCCGAACCGTTTATGGAAAACCTGGAATGGCTTGACGATTTAAAAATTCGCGTCGGATGGGGTGAAACCGGAAATCAGGAAACACGAGACTATGCATTTCTCTCATTGGTTAATATGAACCCGAAAGCGGCTTTCGGAAGTAGTGGAAAACCTGGTGAAGGCATAATTTATCCTGCAGCGGCACTGGGTGATTTTCCCGTTAAGGATTTGAGTTGGGAAACGGTAACTACGACCAATGTCGGTTTTGATGCTGTTATGTTGGGGAATAGGCTAACTTTTACTGCCGAGTATTACAATCGTTTTACCGACGGTATTCTCCAAACTATTAGTATCCCACGGCTTATCGGTGTTCTCAACAGTCCGGTAGTCAATCTTGCCCAGGTTGAAAACAAAGGATTCGAATTTCAAGCGTCCTATACCGACAAAGTTGGTGAATTGGGGTATTCTGTATCGGCGAACCTTACTACTGTTAAAAATACCGTAAAAAAACTTTACGAGGGGCAACCGGTGACAAATGGCAATGTGCGCATTGAAGAAGGATATTCCATGAATTATATTTATGGTTATAAAACTGACGGTTTATTTCAAACAGAACAGGAAGTAGCGAATTATCAGTCCAAGATTAAAGATCCCGGCCGAGATGCACAAAAAGCACCGGGAGATGTGATTTTTGTCGATCTTTATGGTGCACCGACAGAGGATGACCCGGAGATAGCATTTAAAAGTTATAAACCCGACGGACAAATTGACAGCTACGATCAAACGTACTTGGGAAAAACGATTCCCGGTTTTTATTATGGTGTCGGTTTCGATTTAAGTTATAAAAACTTGGACGCTACTTTAAATTTTGCAGGAGTGGGTGATGTTCAAAAAATCAATACGCTAGGTAAACAAAGTATTGGTGGTTTCGGAGAAAATTTTTTGGCTGTCTATCATGACAGGTGGACGCCTGAAAATACTTCCACTTCGATTCCGCGAGCAGTACAGAATGATCCTTCTGGGAATAACAGAATATCGGACCGTCATGTTGAAAGTGGGGCTTTTCTTCGTTTTCAGAATTTCCAGATAGGTTATAATTTTAGAGGGAAAATACTTAACGCGTTAGGTTTAAGTAATTTGCGCTGTTATTTGGCCGGGAATAATCTTTTTGTTATCTCGCCTTATGATGACCTTGATCCGGAAAATATTACCACTCCAGTTACTTTTAGTATTGGTGTCAATTTAAGCTTTTAATTTCAAAATAGAACAAAAATGAAAAATAGGAAAGTATTATATTATATTTTGCTTATCTTTACTTTGACTCAATATTCGTGTAGTGAAGATACGGTTAATCTTTTACCTGTTGGGGATACGGAAGCTACCTATTTCCAAAATGAATCTCAAATGGATGCAGGTATAATGGGTATTTATCAAAAGCTGGGTTTCTTTTACAGGTTCGGAGGAAGTCAAAACGGCAATACGGCTCCGGTTTGGCATTTACCAAGTGATGATTTGACGACCCCTTCAACTAATGCTCTTGAAAATTTTTCAGGGCTTAATGGAAGCAATTGGCAGGTGACATTGTTCTATACGTATGCATACCAGTTGATTAACAGGGCTAATTACATGCTCGAAAAAATTGAAGAAAATGCTGATTTTGCTTACAAAAAACAGCCTGAACTGAAGAATCATCACAAGGGAGAAGCCCTTTTCCTGCGAGCTTATATGTATCTGCAGCTTTGGAATGTTTTTGGAACAGCTCCCTTGGTTACCACAAGAATTACCGAAATCTCCGATGGGTATCTTCCCAATTCGGAAGAAACGGAATTGCTGGATCAGGCGATCGTGGATCTTGCAGAAGCTGCACAATTGCTTCCTGACAGTTGGTCCCCAGAGATGAAGGGACGGGTAACCAAAAATTCGGCACGCGGATTACGTGGAAAATGTTTGGTATTCAGAGGAAGTGTGAATAAAACTACTGAAGATTTTACAAAGGCAATTTCTGATTTCAATGCAATTCAGAGTATTAGTCTCACTCCGAAATACAGCCAGAATTTTGATGTAAATTTTGAAAATAATCTAGAGTCACTTTTTGAGTACCAGGCAAACAGTAGTCCTAGTGATGTTAATCCGTTTTTGGATAATGACAATTTTGCAGTTATCGGTGAAATAGGGGCCTATTATGGTTATTTTTCCCAGAAACCTTCATGGATCGGAAATTCTTATTACACTGCAACAGCTTCCATTAAAAATGCTTACGAAGAAGGTGATTTCAGAAGAACCTATAATATGGATTTAACTTCGGGTGTGAATCTGAATGTTAAAAAATATATTCGAAATACAGCCTATGCAACAGGATGGGGTGGTCAGGATTATGAGCTTAGTGTGAATAATCCGAGAATCTTGCGGTATGCCGATGTTTTGCTTCTTAAGGCGGAAGCTATTGTTCGTTCCAATGCGAATTTATCGGAAGCCATAGGTTTGATTAATCAAATTCGGGAGCGTGCCCGTAATTCAGGGGATGAATATTCCGATGTTCCGGCAGATCGAAATGTAAACGAAACTGAGAGACAGAAAGTACTGGAATGGATTTTTGAAGAACGCCGTCTCGAATTGGCTTTTGAGGAAGGTCATCGTTGGTGGGATTTGCGCCGCCGACATATCGCCGGAGAAATAGATCTTAAAAATTTGGATTTCCATTCGCTTGATCCCAATTTCAGGTTTGAGGACTATAATGTGAATTTCCCGTTGCCTGAGCAGGAAGTGGTGGAAAATCCGAATATGAATCAAAATGAAGGTTATTGATTCTTCGCTTAATGATCTTAATGATAAAGAGATCCTCTCGAATGAGGGGCTCTTTATCATTAATTTTTTTGAATTTATTCTTTATCTGTAAAAGATTAAGATGAAGATATTTAGGTGACGGACGATTACAGAGATGATGTTCGTCTACCGCATCCTATTTTGAACGTTGTGTTCTCCATTGAATTCTATGAATCTAATTTTACCCATTTAAATTTCAGTAAAAAATGAATCTAACACGAAGAAGTTTTATTAAAAAATCGACCATGGCTGCTTCGGCGATGGGGACAATTACAATTCTTCCTCGACGCGTATGGTCGGCTTCCGTTGCCCCATCGGATAAAGTGAACGTGGCATTGATAGGATGTAACAATATGGGTTTCGGCATTTTGGGACATCACCTCGATACCCAAATGGTAAATTGTGTTGCTCTTTGCGATGTAGATAAAAATGTGCTGAACGCTAAGGCTCAAGAAGTGAAAAATCGTTATGGCCAACAGCCTGTTTTATATGGCGATTATCGACAAGTTCTCGAGCGAAATGATGTGGATGCCGTGATCATCGGCACTCCAGATCATTGGCATTGTTTGATAATGGTTGACGCTTGTCAGGCAGGAAAGGATGTGTATGTAGAAAAACCGATGGCCAATACTATCGGCGAGTGCAATATTATGGTGAAAGCCGCAAAAAAGTACCAACGTGTGGTGCAGGTAGGTCAGCAACAGCGTGACAGTAAAGTTTTTAAGGACGTAATGAATCTGATAAAAAGTGGTGAAATAGGGAAGTTGCGCAAGGTGAACATTTGGGCTAATTTTAATTATGGGTTGGGAGCCATTCCTCGACCTGACAGCGAGGTACCGCCGGGGGTGGATTATGATATGTGGCTTGGACCGGCTCCAAAACGGCAGTTTAATCCCAACCGTTTTCATGGAAGTTGGAGACATTTTTGGGATTATGGAGGAGGGCTAATGTCCGATTGGGGAGTACATCTTATTGATATGGGTCTTTGGATAACTGATCTGGTCGAAGGACCCGAAAAAGTAATCACTTATGCTGCGAATCTTTGCCCCAAAACCATGCATCGTGATACCTTCGACACTATGAACGTTATTTTTCCGAAAAAAGATTATGTCATCACCTGGGATATGACAGCCGGCATTCAGCAAGGACCTTTTGATTCGTCGTATGGCGTACAGTTTATTGGAGATAATGCCACGATTTGTGCCGATCGTCTGAAATACCGTTTATATCCCGAATGGGATGAAGAAAAGAAAACGCCCAAGGCAAAAGCGGTTTCGTATGACAAGGGGAGTGAATCCCATCGCCAGCATGTGGACAATTTTCTGCATTGCGTGAAAAGTCGTGAGACCCCTTCTTGTCCTCCTGAGGTGGGGAGGGCAGCTGCATTGCATGCTCATATTTCGAATATTGCTGGACGTGTAGAACAAACAGTCCTTGAGTGGGATGATGTCAACAATCGGTTTATCAATTGCGAAAGGGCCAATGAATTGATATTTCCCGAGTATCGCAAGCCGTGGCATTTACCCGAAATTTAGAGACAGCAAAAACAAGACAAGACTAAAACAAAAGAGAATGGGAAGTAGGAGGAATTTTATAAAGAAAGGCATGGTGATGGCTACGGGATTATTATTTGCAGACCATGCGATCCCAATGAATTTTGTAAGCAACAGTAAACTTAGAAAGATTGGCTTTATTGCCGGAATTGTCGATAAGGAGATGAAAGCCGATTGGAAGGGAACGTTGAAGAAGGCGGTAGCATTTGGCTTTTCAGAAATAGAAGGAGGCGACGAGTATGCTCCTTCGTCTAAAGAGTTTGTCGATTATTGTAATGAAATCGGTTTAAAACCTGTGGCTTCGGGTATTGATTTTACGGCTACAGCAGATCAACTTCAGGCAGAATTTGACCGCATAAATGTATTAGGAGTAAAGTATGTCGTAATTTACTGGCCATGGCTTACAGGAGGGCCATTTACTTTAGAGGACTGCAAAAAATCGGCCAGGGTGCTCAATGAAGTGGGTGCCCAAGCGAAAGCAAACGGGCTGTCGTTGTTATGGCATAATCATAATTTGGAATTTCATGCCATGGAAAAAGGACTGCCTTTCGATTACTTGATGAAGAATACCGATCCTCAGCTTGTTCAGTGCGAAATGGATATTTATTGGGTAAAAAAAGGAGGAGGAGATCCTCTCCAAGTGTTGAGGAAATATGCCGGGAGAATTTCAGTTTTGCATGTGAAAGACATGGCTCCAGATGGTGATTTTATTTGTCCCGGCAGAGGAATTATCGATTTTGTACCCATTTTCAGAGAAGCTGAAAAGCAGGGGATCAAACACTATATGGTTGAGCGCGATAATGAACCCGAAGGAATAGGCTGTCTGGAGTCGAGTGCGGAATTTTTAAAAAACATTTCTTTCTAAGCGTTTTTAGACGGTTTTGATGCAAAGTATTGACAATCGTTTTTTATTGCCATGTTGTAAAAATTAATTTACCTATTTAAAATTGAAAGAATAATGAAAGCGCTTTTTATCATTTTCATTTTTTGTTTTCAGTTGTTGATGAGCCCAACGATGAAGGCTCAAACCACATTTGGGGAAGGAGCAGGAGAATATCAAGAATTATTTAACCGTATAAAGGAGCGTCTTCTCGATTCCGACGAGTCACGAAAAGTTACGTTGGGAGGTAAAGAACGAAGCCAGTTTGTCCCTTGGATACGAGACAATACCCATGTGGTCAAAGCCATGAAATACTTTGTCTCGGATATAAGCAGTTTTTGGGAACTTTTTATGGAAAGACAAACTAAAGAAGGGCTCTATTACGATTACTATATGCCTATTACAGCACCGGAAAATCACCGGATGAATCTTTTCGATCATCGCTACTGGAAAATTTTTTCCGGTGAAAAGACCCAAATGCATCGGTTGCCGGTGGAAGCCGACTTGGAATATTTGTTGGTAGAAGGTGCTTGGTATATTTGGCAGGCTGAGGGAGATAATGAATACCTGCATCGATGGATGAATAATTTGGAGAAAGGATTGTATTATTCGATGAACGATCCGTTAAGATGGTCGAAAAAATATCAGCTGATTAAACGTGGATATACATTGGATACATGGGACTTTATGCAGCTGCCGACAACGCGTGAAGAATATACAAGGGCAGGAGGTGATGTTCAGGACGGCATTTTTAATATTAATGAGAACACCCCCATGGGAATTATGCATGGCGACAACAGTGGATTATATGCAGCATGCAACCAGTTGTCAAGAATGTATGAATCGATGAATGAACCGGAAAAAGCCGAAATATGGGCTAAGCAAGCCGAGATAATTCGTATTCGAACGAATAAGCTTTGTTGGAACGGAAAATTTTATGTCCATTTTGTTCCCGACGATCCTATGCCATCTTACCTTCACATGGACCAGAAAAATACGTTGAGCCTTTCCAATCCCTATGATATTAATCGTGGTTTGCCTACCCACGATATGGCAGTTTCTATAATTAAAACGTATCAATCGCTGAAAGAGAAAAATGTATTGAACAGTTTTGCCGAATGGTTTGGAATATATCCTCCTGTTGAACCTCATTTTGCCGATTATCAACCGGGCTCTTATATGAACGGTGGAGTGAACACTATTGTTGCAGGAGAATTGGCAAAAGCTGCGTTTCAGCATGGCATGGAAAGTTATGGGGTAGATATTTTAAATCGACTGTTAGATTTAGTTCGAAAGCATCATGGCGACTTGCCGGTTGCATATCGTCCTGACGGTACTGTCGATGCAGGAATACCGGATAATTGGGGACAGGCGGCAGTAATGAGTGCATTAATTGAAGGATTGGCAGGTGTAGTGGATAGGGGTCAATTGTTTCAATCGGTTGAACTTTCACCGCGCTGGTTAGTTGCAGGAAAGGATGATGTTAAAATTACAATTCATTATCCGGCAAGTGATAAAAAGGTCAACTATCACTATCTACAAAAGAAAAATCAAAACAGAATGCAATTAACTGTGAGCGGTGATCCGTTGAATTATAAAGTAAGATTGTTCTTACCCGTCGGCAAAAGCCCTTCAAAGGTTACCGTGGATAATAAATCGGCATCGATAAAAACTGAAAAGGTAGAATCCAGCACTTATGTTGTTGTTGAACATATCCCTGAAGGGGAACATGTCATAATGGTTGAGTACAAATAAGCGTTACGAGGTGAACCGTTCGAAAGTAGTTTGTCAATTGTGGCAAGTCTCTACTTCCGGGAGGTGGTATTTTGGGTTTACATACCAAGAACGGTGGAAAAAGAGTTATTCATCTACGGAATGGAAAAACAGTGGAATTAAATATGCCTCCTCAAAACACTATAATCCTTGATAATGAAACTGGCAATATTTTGTTGCAGTAAATATTATTTTTTTAAACGTAAACAAAATGAAAAATCAGTATAAAGTTGGAATATTACTTATTGGAACATGTTTTTTAATTTGATGATTTATTTTGAAAATGGGACAAACAAAAGTGTTATTTTTTACTGTTGGTTTTTTTGTGGGATTTTCCAATCTTGCTGATGCCCAATTTGCTGAAACACCGCCCAATATTGTTTTTATACTTACTGACGATTTGGGATGGACTGACCTGAGATGTTACGGAAATAAGTTTAACGAAACTCCTCACATCGACAAATTGGCAGAGAGAGGCATCTGTTTCACGCAAGCTTATGCAGCCTGTCCGGTTTGCTCACCCACGCGGGCTTCCATTTTAACCGGAAAGTATCCGGCCCGGCTTCATCTTACAAATTTCCTAATAGGTAACCGTACTGACCCGGAATCTCCTGTTTTACCTCCTTCCGGCTGGAAAACCATGCTGGATGCCCGGGAAGTTACGCTTCCCGAATTGTTGAAAACCAAAGGCTACACTTCGGCCATGGTGGGAAAATGGCACCTGGGCAACCATGATTCTGTAACTTCGTGGAATCAGGGATTTGATTTTACACGGATGATTGGCAAAAACGGCCTCGATTATTACAACTATTCTATTTTTATCGATTCGTATCAGAATGAATTTATCGATGACGGCACAAATTACCTGACAGATAAACTCACGGAATACGGGGTGGAATTTATACGAAAAAATAAAGATCAACCTTTTTTTCTTTATATGGCATATTCTGCTCCCCATGTATTTATTGTTCCACGAGGTGATAAAATGCGTAAATATTTTTTCAAATACGAACAATCGAAACCCGAAAAATTTAATCCCTATTACGCAGCCATGGTTGAAAGTATTGACGACGGAGTGGGTCGAATCATGAAAACACTGGAGGAAAATGGTTTGCTTGGAAATACGCTTGTGATTTTTACCTCCGATAACGGAGGTCTGGGCATTGATGAATTGGGCCCGACACCCACCAACCTGGCGCCTTTGCGAAAATGGAAAGGCCACATCTACGAAGGCGGAACACGTGTGCCGGCCATTTTTAGCTGGCCCGGGAAACTTCAGGCCGGGAAGGTTTCAGAAAATTATTTCAGCAGTATCGACTACCTACCCACATTTTGCGAACTGACGGGGATTTCTGATATTCCTGAAAATGTGGATGGGAAAAGCATCGTGCCGCTTTTATTAAAGCCTGAAAAAAAGGAGGATTACGAAAGACCGCTTTTTTGGCACTACCCGCATTTCTCAAACCAGTTGGGCCGCCCGGCCGGATCGGTACGGATGGGTGATTTCAAACTGGTAGAATTGTATGAAACCGGTACACTTGAATTGTACAACCTGAAAGAGGACATTTCGGAATCGAACAATCTTTCTGAAAAAATGAAGGATAAAACAACCGAAATGTATAAATTGCTTGCTGACTGGCGAAAAAGTGTGAATGCTCAAATGCCGGTTCCAAATCCTGATTATCAACCACCAAGTAATTGAGGGAATGGATGATATGAACGAAATTGAAATTCAATTTATAAAAAGCCTGGGTACGGCAGTTATAACAGGTGTAACATTTCTTTCTGTTTCGTCGTGTAACGAAAAGCAGGAAAAAACGCGTCTGCCCAACATCATTTACATCATGGCCGATGACCTCGGGTACAATGATTTGGGCTGTTACGGAGCCCCGCGGATTCAAACGCCCAATATCGACCGGATGGCTGCCGACGGAATCTGCTTTACCCAACACTATGCAGGTACGTCGGTGTGTGCTCCTTCCCGATCGTCGCTGATGACTGGCCAGCACACCGGAAATCCACACGTGAGTGGCAATATGCAGTGGGAACCTTACGGCAAGTTTCCACTTCCAGAAAACACCACTACCGTGGCATTTCTGCTAAAAGAGACTGGTTACAAAACCACTCTGATTGGCAAATGGGGACTCGGGGTTGAAGGCACTTCCGGTGATCCCCTTAAACAGGGTTTTGACTCCTATTACGGATATCTTTGCCAGGTTCTGGCTCACAACCACGCACCTGAATATTTGATGGAAAACGGTGAAAAAGTGTATCTTGACAATAAAGTGGTATGGACCGATACCTCACACTGGACCAAAGGACTGGGAAGTTATTCCATTGAAATCAATCAGTTTTCGCAGGAACTGTTTACCAAAAGGGCATTGAAATTTATAGAAGAAAACCGAAACGATCCGTTTTTCCTCTACTTTTCTGTTATCATTCCACACGATAACGGAGAAGCACCGGAAGGAAAACGGTATTCCGACATCCCGTCATTTGAACCTTATGATGATAAAGACTGGACAGAGAGCGAAAAAGGTTATGCTGCCATGATTACTTATCTTGACAAAGATGTGGAAATAATTCTGGATAAGCTGAAAGAGCTTGGCATTGACGAAAATACTCTGGTGATATTTACCAGCGACAACGGTGGTGATTCTCCCGGTTCGTTTTATACAGAAAGCAACCAGCCGTTTCGTGGGCACAAACGCGATTTGTACGAAGGAGGTATCCGTGTTCCGTTTATTGCCCGCGGGACCGGGAAAATTGAACCCGGCACCCAAACCGGCCATGTATCGGCATTTTGGGATTTCATGCCAACTGTGTGTGAACTGGCAGGCATTGAAATACCTGATATTACCGATGGAATTTCTTACCTGCCAGCCATGTTGGGACAACCTCAGCAAAAGCACGACCATCTTTATTTCGAGTTTCACGAGCAGGGTGGAAAACAAGCTGTAATAAAAGAGAATTGGGAACTTATTCGCTTCGATGTGAAAAATCCGGAGAAAACCCGGGTGGAGTTGTACAACCTTGAAATTGATATCGGCGAGCAAAACAACCTGACAGAGCAGATGCCCGAAAAGGTGGCCGAACTGCTTCCGCTTTTTAGTCAAGATCACACGGAAAGCCCGTGGTTTACATTCATACCTTAAAAAAATAGTTGAAAATGAAAAATTGTTTTTTTATTGAAGTGACAAGATTTTTTAGTGTTGCAGGAATGTTTTTACTGCTGAACTCATCCTGCACGAACCCTCAAATTAAACCGGTTAATCCAAATGCCACAACCGAAGCCCGCGAATTGCTGCTATATCTTTATTCAATAAGCGGTGAAAAAATTCTATCGGGACAACACAATTATCCCCACGAATTGACCCGCTCAACCGATTCCATTGTTGCAATCACGGGAAAAACACCTGTGGTTTGGGGCACCGATCTATCTCACATGAGTGAAGCCCTGTTTGAAGAAGCTCGGCGCCAATATCAGAATGGCTCGATAATTACACTTATGTACCATCAGGTGAAACCGTTTCATCACGACAGTCTTGGATTTTCAAGAAGTGTAAAGGGAATGGTAACCGACGAAGAATGGGAACAAATTGTCACTCCCGGTACCCCTTACCATGTTATGTGGCTGGAAAAAATCGACCAGCGCGCGGAATTTTTGAAGAAGTTCAGGGATGCCGGAATTCCTGTGCTTTGGAGACCTTATCATGAAATGAACGGAATGTGGTTTTGGTATGGGAATCGTCCCGGAGAAAAAGGGATACAGAAATTGTGGAAAATGATGTATGACAGGTATGTAAATTATCATCATCTGAATAATTTGATTTGGGTGTGGAACGCAAATGCACCTCGTGATTGGGAAAATGATGAGGCATATGCATACGAACTTTTTTATCCCGGTAATGAATATGTTGACGTCCTTGCAGCCGATATTTACAAAAATGATTACAAGCAGTCACATCATGATCAGTTGCTGGAGTTGGGAAAAGGAAAAGTTATTGCGCTGGGAGAGGTTGGGGTATTACCTACCCCTGAAATTTTGGGGCAGCAGCCAAAATGGACATGGTTCATGTGCTGGGCTCATTTTCCGTGGACGCACAACACAAAAGAACAAGTTCGGGAATTATATAACAGCCCGCGGGTAATCACAAAAGAAAAATAAAATTTAATCAAAAAAGCAGCATAAATGTTTACACTGATACGAAAAAGCAACGGCAATAAAATCAAAAATTTGTTATCTGTTTTACTGATTTACACTTCGATTTCGGTCTTTGCTCAACCCGACCCATGGATTTCCTACCCAACGGCCAACCAAACTGCTTTCGGCGTTTATCATTTCCGAAAATCGTTCGATTTGGAGAAAGTGCCTGAAAAGCTGATAATCCATGTTTCGGCCGATAACCGCTACAATTTGTTTGTGAACGGGCATCGCGTTTGTTACGGCCCTGCCAAAGGCGATTTGCAAACCTACAAATACGATGTCATCGACATTGCACCTTTCCTGAAACCCGGTGAAAACCTGCTGGCTGCGCTGGTTTACAATGGCGGCAAAGATCGGCCACTGGCTTTTATTACTGTGCAAACTGCTTTTATGCTTCGGACTGAAAACGAAGAATTCAGTTTTTTGAATACCCATAATGGCTGGAAGACATATAAAAACCCGGCTTACAAAGTGATTTCATATGACGAAATGTTATTCAATGAGCGTTGGTTTTATGGTTTTTATGCCTGCGGGGGAGGCGACGAGGTTTTTGCCGAAAAGTATCCGTGGGGCTGGGAAACGACCGGTTTCGACGACAATAACTGGCTGGCTGCTGAATCGTTGGAATTCGACAAACAACCTCCTTGGAATCTTGTTCCACGCAACATTCCTTTTATGGCCGGCCACCTGGTTTATCCTTCCAAAATTAGAAAAATAACCGGTATCGGTATTCCCACCGGAGAATGGAATGGTCAAACTTCATTAATTGTGCCTCCTCATACCAAAGCGGAAATTTTAGTCGATTTTGAAGTCCTGACCATGGGTTATCCCGAACTGACTGTAACCGGAGGTGCAGGCAGCCGAATCCAAATAAAATATGCCGAATCCCTTTATAAAAAAGTAAACCTGAAAGCCCACCGCGATTCGGTGAATAACCTGAATATGTTTGGTGTGTGGGATATTTTTCATCCTGACGGTAAAAAACGGACATTCCGTCCGTTATGGAAGCGCTGTTTCCGGTACGTGCAGTTTAACGTTGAAACCAAAAACGAACCGTTGGATATCAGTTCATACATTCTGGAATATTCAGGTTATCCATATAGGGACATGGCAACTTTCGAAAGTGATAACGAACGTTTGAACAAAATTTTCGAGATTTGCCAACGTACATTGCAAATGTGCTCAGGTGAAACCTATTACGATACGCCATATTATGAGCAACTAAGTTATGGTGGCGATAATCGCCCCATTGCTGCTATTTCAATTTATAATTCTACTGATGACAGGTTGTTGCGTGAAGTGTTGCGCCTGTATCCGCAATCGGAAAACAAAGAAACCGGCTTGTTCAAGTCGGCGTACCCTTCACGTTTCGACTTTGATATGGGAACATGGTCGATGGCCTGGATACAAACCCTTCACGATTACTATTTTATGCGAGGTGATTCGGCTTTCGTGGCGCAGTTTTACGATAAAATTGAAGGAGTTTTAAAGTTTTTTGAACGCCACCTCGATGAGCGTACCGGGTTAATTGGCACAGTGAAAAACCAGAATTTTATCGACTGGAGCATTACCCAAGGGAGTATTCCCAGGCCAAATGAAAAACGGGAAATGCAGCAGTCGGCGCTCCTTACACTTTACTTTGCCCACACCCTCGATTGCACCTCAAAGCTTTACCGGGAAATCAGTCAGGAAGACTGTGCCAGTCACTGGGAACAACTTTCCCATGGAATAAAAGTGGCGGTATATACTAGTTGCTGGGATAGTAAAAAACAACTGTTTAAAGATTATGCCGACCGGGAAATATTTTCGCAGCACACAAACATTATGGCCATTTTATGCGATTTGGTGCCACCTTCCGAACAAGCGGATTTACTGCACCGCATTTTAAATTTTAAAGGTTTCGAAGAGATAGCCAGTCCTATTTTTCCTTTTTCCTGTTTAAAGCGATGGAAAAAACCGAAAACGAACACCTTTTCCTCGATAATCTTGATTTCTGGTATCATTTTCTCGACCGTGGACACACTATCTGTGGCGAAACGGGTTTTGCCTCGCACGACCGCTCCGACTGCCATGCCTGGAGCGCCCACCCGGCTTATTACTTGTTAAGTTCGGTATGTGGTATAAAACCGGCAGACATCGGATTCAATGCCGTTAAAATCAAACCGCATTTGGGCAAACTGGAAGAAGTAAAAGCCGAAATGCCTCATCCAAAAGGACGAATTGAAGTGGAATATAAAAAGGTAAAGAGAGGTTTACGAACAAGGATAATTTTACCTGACGAAATAACCGGAATTTTTGAATGGAATGGGACTATAAAAATACTGAATGGTGGAGAAAATGAATTTACTTTATAACTGAATACTTGGAATTATTTTTCTATGTAACAAAAAATCGTAATCGAATGAAAATAATTACTCACTACTCCTTATTGTTTACCGGTTTGTTTCCTACGCTGCTTTCCTGGAATATGCCTGCAAAAGCACAATCCTTATCCGGGAAGATTAAGGAAAAGAGGCCGAATATCTTGTGGATATCGACGGAAGATCTCAGTCCGCATTTGGGTTGTTATGGCGACAAAATTGCACAAACTCCCCATTTAGACAGGTTAGCAGAACAGGGTATGCGTTTTACCCGTGTTTTTACGACGGCAGCTATCAGTGCACCCTGTCGTGCGGGAATTATAACGGGGATGTATCAAACCTCTATTGGATGCATGCATATGCGTACCACGAGTTACCGTCGTTCGGTGGAAAATCCTCTTGCCTTTACGGCTGTTCCTCCACATTATGTCAAGGCGTTTACCGAGTATTTGCGTACAGCCGGTTATTATTGCACCAACAACAGCAAGACCGATTATCAGTTTGCCACAGACCCTGTTCCCGAAAGCATCTGGGATGAATGCAGTAAAACGGCCCATTACAAAAACAGACCCGACAAAAATCAACCTTTTTTTGCCGTTTTCAATTATACGGGAACACATGAAAGTCAAAACTGGGATATCGATCGGGTAAAGACCGATCCGGCTAAAGTGAAGGTTCCACCTTATTATCCCGATACGGAAATCGTACGTCGTAATATAGCAAAGATGTACGATAACGTTGCCCGTCTGGATTCGGTGGTAGGAGTGCTTTTGGCGGAATTGGGAAAGGAGGGATTGGCAGAAAATACCATTGTTTTTTTCTGGGGAGATCATGGGGACGGACTTCCACGATGCAAACGATGGTTGTACGATTCCGGCCTCAATATTCCCTTGATTATCCGATGGCCGGGTCAACTTACGCCGGGATCGGTGAATGATGAGATGATCAGTTCCATCGATTTTGGTCCTACGGTTCTTTCGTTGGCAGGAGTCGAGATACCAGCCCATATGCAGGGACGTCCTTTTTTGGGCGCACGTGCTGCCCAACCGAGAGAATATGTTTTTGCTGCCCGTGATCGGGTAGACGAGTCGTACGATATGATTCGTTCGGTACGGAGTAAGGATTTTTTGTACATCCGTAATTTTTATCCCAATGAACCGTTTACTATTTGGGTGCCGTATTTGAACAGGATGCCCATTATGCAAGAAGTAATGCGGCTTGATGCCGAAAATAAACTGAATGCCGATCAGAAAAAATGGATGGCTGAGAGACGACCGCCTGAAGAATTGTATGATGTTCAAAAAGATCCTTTTCAGTTGCATAATCTGGCAGAGGATCCGGCATATAAAGACATTCTTTTGCAAATGCGATCTCAATTGGATAAGTGGACAATTGAAACCGGAGATATGGGTCATGTAAACGAATCGGAAATGATCGAACAAATGTGGCCGGGAGGGGAACAACCGGTAACGGATAAGCCCTATTTTATTGTAAATGCGGGGGAGGACAGGGGATCGAAAAATTACCGGACAGGTGGAACGTTTTCGGCGCCGATGACGGTATCTTTTTACTGTCCCACCCAAGGGGCTTCCATTGTCTATACCTTGGAAACGGGAGATAAACCGGCATGGAAGTTATACAACGGACCATTACCTCTATCAAAGGGTACTCATACAATCCGCATAAAGGCTGTTCGTTACGGATACAAAGGGAGTGACGAGGTTACAGGACAATTAGTCGTCAAGTAGATGGTATGCCTTACAAAGCAGTTTTTGTATAAATGGGCGAAGCGAAAATGTACGATAAAAAGTTTCTATCGCATTTGCGTCCAGCCAAAGGTTGTATGTTTTTGACAAGATAGATAATTATTATGGCTATTATGTCCGGCTTTAAAAAATATTCAGTGATGAAATTAAATGCGAATGTTATCATGTACAATTTTTTAGTTAGAATGAAAAGAAGTGAAGTTACAGAATTTTTGAAGATATTTTTATTGTTCTTCTTAACTTTCTTAGTTTTGTTTTCTTGTTCTTCGAATAATTTTACAATAGAACCGGTTTCATTTGAAAAACCATGGGATTCACCATACAGAGTAAGTACAACATATAAACATCAACTTGTTAATGAAAAAGGGAATTTTCTTTATATTCTCAATAAAACGGCTTGGGCATATTTTTTATGTGAATATCCTGATAAAGTTCTTGAAAATGCAAAAAAACATGGTGCAAACGTAATAAGGGTTTGTTTAGAAGGTACTCCTTATGAGGATAATTTGCATTATGATTTATGGCCTTGGGGTGGAACGAGAAATAGTCCCGATTATTCTACTTTTAATTTGCCATATTGGCAACAAGTTGAGGAACGAATAAAATTGGCGGGAGAGCATGGAATTGGATTCGATATGGTGTTATATTTTGATTTAAAGCCAACAATTGATGACTTGGCAATTCAAAAGAAATATTGTGATGTGGTTTTAAAAAGATTATCGAAATATTGCAATATATTGACATGGGAGATAATGAATGAAGAAATATCAAACGAATTATTTCAAGATTCAATTGCCACTTATATCAAAAATAATGATCCATACAAACATCCGATAATTTCTTCCGACGCGACTACTGACGATGCACTTTGGCCACATAAAGAATGGATGGATATGGCAATTGTTCATACATGTACGGGGAACCAACCGGATTATGATTTGGAAAATTGGTATTTAAACATTGCGAAGAATATCCGACAATATGGGAAACCTGCATTTAATAACGAATCCGGTAGAGAAAAAAGACACAAAAATGATGACCCGATTCAAAGGAGAAAACAAGGTTGGTTGTTTTCAAATGCAGGATGTTTTTGGACGTGGCACTCGTTGGATGGTTGTGAGGGAATTAATGATACAACTTATGTTGCGGATGGTTGGCAGTATTTAAAGCCAATGAAAAGTTATTATGAATCTATACCCTTTTGGAAATTGGAACCAAATTATACTGTATGTATTTTAAAAGAAAGCGACTTGATTTTTTCAACCATGTCTTCCCCTGAAAGAGATGTATCCGTAATGTATTGTTGTACAAAACAAACTCATCAGGTGGTTGAAAATGAAAAAGTTTATCTGAGAATAAAAAGAGGTCTATATAAACTAAGGTTTATAAAGCCGGAAAATTTAGAATTAATCGCTCAAACGGAATTTGTGTCGGAAGGGTTAAAAAATCAATATGAAATTAAATTACCAACATTTATGGATGATTTAATTATTGAGATTATTGTTAAAAGGGTCGATGAGAAAACTTTAATTGAAGGAACGTTGTAAGCAGGATAAATATTCTTATTGGAATAAATTAAATTTATTTTTTTAAACAGATGAAAGTTAGATATAAAATTGGGGTAATATTTTTTGTGCTTGGCCTTTTAATTTTTTCTTTTATAAAATGGGAAAGGTCAATTTCATGGAATGATACGAAAGATTGGTTTCCTTTTATGCCTACCAATACGTCTGATGGCGGAATTATAGGAATGCGGTCGTGGCTCGATGCCCCGGCAGGAAAATATGGATTCATCCGAAACGAGGGAGATAAACTTGTTTTTGAAAACGGAAAAGAAATTAAATTATGGGGAACCAATATTTGTAGTCGGTTGCCTTTTGTTGAAGCTGAGAAAGCTGACAGTTTCGCTGATTTTCTTTCAAAGTATGGCATAAATGCCGTACGGTTTCACAAATTTTCGTGGTACGCTTATCACAATAATAAATCTACCGAATTTGACCCTGAAAAATTTGAGCGTTTCGATTATTTTCAGCATGTATTGCGGGAAAAAGGTATTTATTATGGGTGGTCTCATATTTACGGACATAGGGTAATGCCGGGTGACAGTAGCCGTTTGCTGGCTTATTCCGAAATAAAAAATCTCACATATCCGTGGTCACATCTGAACGGTTCTACTTCCTCACTGGTGAATTTTGCTCCTGATCTTCAGCAGCTGAGCATTGATTTGACGGTAAATATGCTTAACCATGTCAATCCTCATACCGGTTTGCGTTACGCCGATGATCCTGCATTAGCTTTTATCGAATTTCAAAATGAAGACAATATTTTTTGGGGGGCCATTGGGCAATCACTTGAACAAGCTCCTACTTATCGGGCTCTTCTTTGTCGACAATTTTCTCAATGGCTGAGAAACAAATATGGAAGCCAAACCAAATTGAAAAAAGCTTGGGGTGCCGAAAACATTCCGGCAGGAGAAACGATTGAAAAAGAAAATATTTTTCCTCAGCCGAATCATGTGTTGTTTAGTCAGGGATATGAGCGTGCTTTAAGGGAGAATCGTCCGATAAATACCCATATTCTCGATAAAATGCAGTTTTTGTATGAGAAGCAGTTGGAATTTTATAAAAAATTTGAAGAAGCCGTTCGTAAAACCGGTTATAAAGGTGTTTTGATCGGTTCATGCTGGCAAGCAGGATCCGGTATATCACATTTCTATAATCTTCATGCCGATTATGAGGTAGGTATGATTGACCGGCATAATTATTTTGGTGGTGGAGAAAGTGGGCATCAAATAGCGGAAGGTTTGGTGAAAAATGATTCCCATCTTTGGCAACCGGGTTCCGGATTGTTAAGTACCGGTTTGCAAGCTGTGGTAGATCGGCCTTTTTCGTTGTCGGAATGGATGAGTTTGGTGCCGAACGAATGGACAGCCGAGGCAGCTCCACTCATCGCCGTTTATGGAATGGGATTGCAAGGGTGGGATGCCTCTTTTTCTTTTGCTACCGATATTCCGCGTTTCTCCGAATATTTACAGTCGGAAAGTCATGGCGTTTATAATGCTACCAGTCCTTTACACATGGGACTTTATCCTGCACTTGCGCGGATGGTTTTCCGCAACGATGTGACAGAGAGTCCCTTGATAGCCACCCGTAACGTGCATATCCCTTCTTTAGCTGAAGGTAAACTCGGTTTTGTGGAAACTGTTAACCAAGGGTATGATGACAAAAGTTTTACGGGAACCGTTGCACCCGAAATGTTGGCGGTAGGTCGTTTCCCTGTTCGTTTCACCGAAAACTATACGGAAACCGCAATTCCCGATATCTCGAAATTTTGGGATATGAAAACAAAAGTTGTCCACTCCCTCACAGGTGAATTAAAATGGGAATACGGAAAAAAGAATTATGTAACTATTAATACCATAGGGACTAAAGGAATTTTAGGTTTTGCTCCTAATGAAAAAATATCATTGGGAAATTGGATTATAGAAACAGAAAACCCTTTTGTTGTTATTTTGATTACTGACCTTTCAGAGAAAGGAGATTTATCCGAAACCGAAAAAGTTTTGGTTTCTGTAGTTGCACGAGCCAGAAACACAGGAATGGAGTACGAATATGTTGGCGATGACACTTTTTTAAAAAGGGTTGGGGATAAGCCGTTGTTGTTAGAACCTGTAAAAGCGACAATTTCAGTAAAGAACATGAAAAATTTTGAAGTGGTAATTTTAGATCATGATGGGAGGTTGACGAATCGTAAAACTCCTGTAAAAAATGGTGTGTTTGAAATTGACGGAAGCCGGGATAAAGCACTGTATTATTTGATTATCAGTAAAAGTTTCCGGTGATTTATTCTTACCGGTAAGGGGGAGGAAGGCATTTTATATATAAAAGCATCAAATTTTATGAAATAGTTTCATGAGTACTTTTGAAAGTAAAAAGGGAATGTATGGACTTTATCTAGAACTTTGATTTTTTATCATGGACTAAAGAAAAAGAAAGGAATAGTTTAATATGAAAAAAGTGTTTTTAAGTTTGATTTTTTTAGGGATAATTTTTTTTGGTTTTGCTCAGCAGGATCAAAAAATTTGCCTTTTGGTAAGAGCGGATGATATGGGTTCATTTCATGCTGCCAATGTTGGATGTATTCAATCGTATCATGAAGGGATTGTTCGGTCGATAGAGCTTATGCCTGTTTGTTCGTGGTTTCCCGAAGCAGTAAAAATACTAAAGGAAAACCCAGGTTGCGATGTGGGAATTCATTTAACGTTAACCAGTGAATGGAGCAATGTAAAATGGCGTCCCTTGACCCATTGTCCCAGTTTAGTTGATCAAGACGGATATTTTTTCCCTATGGTTTGGAAGAATGAGAACTTTCCTCCCTGTTCTTCTATTTCAGAATCCGATTGGAAATTAGAGGAAATCGAGCAAGAATTGCGGGCTCAAATTTATCTTGCAATGGTGCATGTTCCGAATATTTCTCATTATTCAATCCATATGGGTTTTGACGGACTCGATCCTAAAATTGGCGAATTAGTGGACAAATTGGCCAAGGAATATGGTCTTGAGGTCAACACCGAAGGGCTCCAATATTTTGTTGGCTGGGGAAAAGACATTCCGATTGAACAACGTATCGAACAATTTTGTGAGAATTTGGAAAAGCTTTTGCCAGGTAAGTATCTTTTTGTAGAACATCCTGCTGAGGATACGAAAGAAATGGAAACAGTAGGTCATCCAGGTTATCAAAATGTAGGCAAGGATCGTGGAGAAGTAACTCGTGTTTTTACGAGTGAAAAAGTAAAACAGGTTTTTCAAAAGAAAGGAATAAAACTGATCAGCTATTCCGATTTAAAAGAATAAAGTAATTGTTCAACAATTATTTTTTATCGAGTTAAAAAACTCATTAGGTGGGAGGGGTAGTTTATTGAATATTGTTTCTTTGACAAGCATTCGGAGAAAGAAATTCTAATATGTTCGTTTCAGTTAAAAATGAATACCAATAAAATAAAAATAGCATATACAAAAAGAATGAAACAAATTTTATGGTTTATTGCTTTATTCCCCCAGTTTCTGTTGGCGATTCAGCCCGTGAAATGGCAGGCTCAATGGATTATGCATCCAGAGGTAGAGCCTCAATCTTATGCAGTAGTTTTATTTAGAAAAAATTTCAACTTGAACAGTAAGCCCGATAGTTTTATCATTCATGTTTCGGCGGATAATCATTATCGGCTTTTTGTGAATGGGAAATATGTTTTGCGAGGACCAGCAAGGGGAGATTTATCGCATTGGTTTTATGAAACCATAGATATTGCCGATTTTCTTCGAAGCGGGAAAAATATCATTGCAGCAGAAGTAATCAATTGGGGACCCAAACGTTCATTTTCTTACTTTTCCCAAATGACTTCTTTTATCTTGCAAGGGAATTCTTCTAAGGAAGAGGTAATCAATACTTCCGCCGGCAGTTGGAAATGTTTTCATAATAAGGCAATCTATCCTAAGATAGTGGATTGGATGTTCGATAGGACGACCATCAATTCCGGATTATATCTCGGCAATCCGACAGATAGTGTTAGAGGGGAAAAATATCCATGGGGATGGGAGACTTTGGATTACAATGATGCGGATTGGGAGCTCGCTAAATGGGCCGACGTTGCCGGAGAGCGCGGTACTCAATATGCCGGTGGGATTCTTTATTCCGCCGGGAAATTGTTGGTTTCTCGAAGAGTACCGATTTTAAAAGAAACCCCTGTCCCTTTTCAAAAAATCGGAAGAGTATCCGGTATTGAAAAAGAGGAAGGTTTTATCAAAGGTACCCATCCTTTAACTATTTCATCTCATCGGAAAGTAAGCCTCCTTATCGATCAAACTCATTTGACTGTGGGATATCCGGAAATGTTGGTCAGTGGGGGAAAAGGGGCAAGAATACAAATAACGTATGCAGAAAATCTACTGTTGAATAGGGAAGTAAAAGGCAACAGAGACGAAATCGATGGAAAATATATGGTGGGTATCAAAGATGTTTTTATTCCAGACGGGGGTAAAAATCGGCTTTTCAAACCTACCTATCTTCGTGCGTTTCGGTTTATTCAGCTCGATATCGAGACTGAAAACGAACCCCTTGTCATAGAAAAATATGAGCACGTGGAATGTCGATCCCCATTGGAATTGAAAGCGAAATTTAGTGCAGACAACGATCTTGTCAATTGGATAATGGAGGCAGGCTGGCGGACGATTTCGCTTTGTGCTCAGGATTATTTGATGTCGGATGCTTATTATGAACAGTTACAGTATGTGGGAGATTCGAGAGTGCATAATTTGGCGCTCTTTACTTTATCCGGTGATAATCGCCTCACTCGGAATGCACTGCTGCAATTCGATCAGTCGCGCATTTCGGAAGGATTGACTTTAGCCTGTTATCCTAATGCTTTTTATCTGATTATTCCTTCTTATTCCCTCATTTGGATTGATCAGATCTATGATTATATGATGTGGAGAGACGATAAAGCGTTTATTTCCCAGTTCGAGTTGGGCATTCAGAATGTATTGTATTGGTTTGAACAAAGAATGCAGCCGAACGGACTGATCGGAAAAATGGAATGGTGGGGGGCCCTAGCATGGCCTAGACACTATCAAAATGGAGAGCCTCCTACGATTTACGAAGGGAATAATACCCTTTATACTTTGCATTATGCCTATACCTTACGTCATGCAGCTGCGATTTTCGAATTCCTCGGGGAAAAAGAAAAAGCGGATGGTGTTATAGACGGGCGGACGAGATTTGTGAGTCAGTGAATCGACGATGCAAAAATAAAGAAGGGTTTTATATGGAGGCTCCACAAAATACTCAAGTGAGTCAAATAACCAATTTACTGGCTATTTTATCCGAAGCAGTTACAGGGAACGATGCGCGTTTATTGATGAAAAAGCTACTTGAACCGAAGGATTGGTTCGGACAGGTAGATTTATTTTTACATCTCTATCTCTTTGAAGCGATGGACAAAACAGGTTTACAGGATCATTTTCTTTCCGAACTAACGGAATGGCAACTAATGAAAGATCGCGGAATGACTACTTTTGCTGAAGTGCCTTTGGAATGGGGGGAAGAGAATCAACGTTCGGAGTGTCACCCATGGAGCAGTTCGCCTGCTTATTTTTTCTTTCGCATCGTTTGTGGAATTAAGCCATTAGTGCCTGGTCATAAAAAAGTAGAGATTGCACCTGCTTTCGGCGAACTCAAAAAAATCAAGGCAGTTTATCCCCATCCTTTAGGAAATATCGAACTTGATTTATATCGAGAAAAATCAGCATTAAAAGGTGAAATTTCTGTTCCTAAGGGGATGGACGCTATCTTGAAATGGAATGGAAAGGAAATCGAATTGAAAACCGGAAAACAAGAAATATCTTTATCACTTAACCGGAGAAATTATGATGAATAAGAAATTTTTGAAAGTGTTGTGTTGCGTGCTAGCGATGAGCTATCCTTTTACGGGATGTTCTAACGATGATACAAATAATGAAGAACCCGACGAGCAGGAAGTGCCGGAGGCAAAATGTGTAACAATAGATCGTTCTGTCAAGTATCAGGAAATAGAAGGATTTGGTTTTTTCGGAGCAAAAGATGCGTGGTGGAACAGTTCGGATCCCAACTATTTTTTCGACGATCAATGGTTAACCCAAATCATCGACGATTTGGGAATTACCATGTGGAGAAACGAATTATATCCTAATAATCCTGTTGAATCCAATTTATCTACACTACAGATCCCCAGGATGGTTATTGGGAAAAACAAAAGGCAATGGTAAAAGCTTTGAAAGCTAAAGCCGATGAATACAATGTACCTTTAAAATATCTTCTTTCCATTTGGTCGCCCCCTGGAGAGTTTAAGGTTGCGTGTTCTATGGCCTGGGCGGGGGATGAGAATGCCCAACGCGAAGGGGAGCATAGATCCACCAAAAACGGGGGGACGCTGGATCCGGAGAAATACGAGGAATATGCCGATTGGCTAAAAGGCGGATTGAATATGTATAAAAATGCCGGAATCGATATTTACGGTTTGAGTTTGCAGAACGAACCTTTATTTGTTGAATCTTACAATTCGTGTGTTTATACCACCTTTTGGTATTGCGATTTACTTAAGAACGTGGTACCTTCGGTAAAAGCAGCCTATCCGAATATGAAAATATTTGGAAGTGAAAATATGTTGGAAATGGAAGGAGCGAAAGAAAATTATCCCTGGTTTTATCATGCGGCTATTAAAAATGATTCTCAGGTATTGGGGTGTTTGGATGCATTTGCTGTTCATGGGTATACCGATGGCGTACAGGCCATTGCGATAGCGAACCATAGGGATTATTGGAGTCGTACGAGAGAGCAATTTTCTGATCCCACGGGTAAACCTTATTGGATGACGGAGACTTCGGGGTATTTGGATAGTTGGAATGGTAATGGGGAAAAGCCCGGTGCCATCGATCTTGCGATCGCTATTCATGCTGCCCTTTATTATGGAAGAGCATCGACATGGGTCTGGTGGCAAGGCAGTGAATTGAGTGGAATTAGTGATTATTGTTTAATGAGTGGTTATCAGACAGGAAAAAAGTATTCTGCTTCCAAACATTTTTACCGTTTTGTCAGGCCCGGTTCCCGTATGGTCGAATTAAATTCTTCCGATAAAGAGATATTAGGTGTGGCATTTGAAAATAGTGTGCTGAATAATTTTGTTGTTATTCTGATAAATCCATCCCAGACGCTTAAAGCTGTAAAGCTTGAAGGGAACGGTATCCCTGATACTTTTGAGTACTATATTACCTCAAATAAATCGGATGAGAATTGCATCTCGAAAGGAAATATGGGAAAAGAAAGCATTCTGTTACCGGCTAACAGTGTGGTTACCCTTGTTAATGGCCGCTATAAAGAACAATAAATCTCATTAGGAAGGGTCGAAGTAAAAATCATTGAGGGAAACATCCCTCAATGATGCAATTTAAAATCTAAATTTACAAAAAAAATGAAATCAAATTCGATTTTTTTCTTTTTCACCTTTTTTGTTTTCCTCCTTCTCCCTTTTTCAGTAGTCAATAGTCAAGAGACGGTTTATCCCAAAATAGAAGGACTTTCTTCGAGTGACCTATATTCGGTCAATGTTAATGGGTATTCGGTGTGGACAGAAAAATTTGTATCTAATCTCGATTTAAATAATCTTCCCGACTGGTTTAGTGATCCGGCTGTAAGGCAACCCCAAGAATTGCATATGGCGAATTTTACTGGAAAAGGAAAGTTGACTGTAAAAATAACGGTAAAAGAAGCGCCTCGCCAGATAAAAATCAGACCGGCAAATTTGAAAATTGAACCGGTTATCAACGGTAAACAGATTTATTTTTCCTGGGAGGGTCCTGGCCAATTGGTGGTGGAAATGGAGGGTAAGCCGCCACTTTTTCTTTTTGCTAATCCTGAGGATGAGTCCATACCTTCCACCGGTGATCCCCACGTAAAGTATTTTGGTCCGGGTATTCATCGTGCAGGCTATATCGAAATGAAAGATAACGAAACAGTGTATATTGCTCCGGGAGCTGTGGTATATGGTGGCATACGTGCCAAGGGTGCATCTAATATTCGGGTAATAGGTCGTGGCATTCTGGATGGGAATTATGAATATGAACAAATGGTAAAAATCGAAGATAGCCAGCATATTTTATTCGAAGGGATAACGGTGAGAAACGGTAAAAGCTGGACCAATACCTTAATCAATTGTCGTGATGTGGAATACAATTTTGTAAAGGTAATGGGTTTCGGGCCAAGTTCCGATGGGATTAATCCGGCAGGATCGCAAAGAGTGCGTATTACTCACTGTTTTATTCGTTGTACGGACGATTGTATCGCTATTAAAGCTCCCAATTATAAACATCCGGTAAAAGATATTTATGTGGATAATAATATTATGCTGGGTTTTGCTTATGCCGACGGCATAACCATCGGATTTGAAACGAATGCGGAATATGTCCAGAATGTCGAAGTACACGATTGCGATATTTTGCTCGCCCGTGGAGGGAGCCGGGTCGACGGACATAGCGGATTCAGTATTATTTGCGACGGTCCTGCCATCATTAGTCATATTCTTTTTGACCATATTCGTGTGGAGAAAGCCGAAATAAAATTATTTGAACTTCATATTACTGATGGGACCCTTTATGGCGAGGATCCCCCTGGTCATATTCGGGATGTCGTGGTTAAAAATGTGGAATGGCTTCATGAAGGGCCTATTGTTATTTGGGGGTTGGATGAAGATCATCGTGTTGAAAACGTGATCTTTAAAAATTGTACGGTTGCTGGACAGCCCCTGGGGAAAATGCAGGAAAAATTATTCAAAGTCAACGAATTTACGGAAAATATCATTGTGGAGTGAGCATTTTGAGTATTTTTGTAAAGGAGGAATTCTTAGTGACCAGACACAGCCGAAATCGAGAATAAAATGAAAAGAAATTTATTGTTGTTATTCGTATGTACCTTAATTTTCCCTATTCATGCACAGGACATGAAATGGGAGGGGAAATCTGTCGATTTTTCTCATGGCAGGCTGAAGGTATCCGACAACAGGCGGTTTTTGGTGTTTGAAGACGGTACGCCGTTTTTTTACTTGGGCGACACGGCATGGGAATTATTT
>NZ_JAPCWE010000011.1 GCF_025943985.1 Anaerorudis cellulosivorans
TTCCTTCACATAGAATCGAATTAAAAGGAGATAGTTTAAGAAAAAAAAGATAACTTTGCCAAATTGATAGTTCAGCCAGTGGGTGGGTATCACCGGAATCACTGGGTGGATATCACCGGAATATCAAGTCTTTTAGTCCGATTGTAAATCTTTTTGTATGACAAGTCCAAAAACGGCGAAATATAATATGTTACTCCACTTACCAAATAATCATACTCAAGGTGCATATAACTACCATGAATTCCAATTCCTGGATTTATTGCAATAGTCGATTTATTTGAAATCGGCATCTCAAATTCTAGTCCAGGGTTTAAGGCATTTATTCTAAATACTTTACTCAAATCGTTGGTTACTTCCTGTCCAAAGCTTGTCAAACTAATCGTTAAAGTGATTAGTAAAAATAGTTTTCTCATTTCTTGCTTTTGTTTAAATATAAATGTTAAAAATTAAAGTTTTATTTGTCTAATTGCTCGGTCTTTTGGTATGAACGCTAACGGTTTGCGGCTTGGCGCAGTGGCGGATTTCGGAGCACTAAACTGTCAATACACCACAAAAGTTGATGCGAGGTAGAATGTTCAATTAACCACGTCACCCGCCATTGCCGCCAAACGCCTGTTGTGTGCTGCCCTTCTGTTTTATTTGTCTGTTTGTCAGTCATTTAGTGTCGGTTTTATCGTGCGTTGGCTTGGTGGATCTTTTGCAAAACTTGGCTTTAGCGTGGGCTTGTGCGGTTTTGCAAATGTGCCACCAATAGCGTTGGCTTATTCTTCTTTTTTGTCTCCATTTTTTACCAAATCTTCTGCCAACATTTTTGCTTGGGTAATCACTGTTTCAACCGCTTTTTCTTGCAAGTCTGGGGGATAGCCGAACTTCCTCAAGATACGTCTTACGTTCCTACGCAATGTTGCTTGAACACTTTCTTTAATAGTCCAATCTATTGTAGTGCTGTTGCGTACCGTTTTTAATAGTTCTTGAGCTATGTGTTTTAAAATATCATCTCCCAGAATTGCAACAGCACTGTTATTTACTTCCAAAGCTGTGTAAAAAGCATATTCCCTGTAATCCAATCCCAATTTTTCGCCACGTTTGTCTGCTTCTTTCATTTGTTGAGCAAAAGGAATAAGCACTTTTTCCAAAAACTCAACCGTGTCAATCATTCCGTTGTGGTAGCGCTTGATGGCATCTTCCAACATTTCGGAAAATTTCTTGCTTTCTACCAAATTGATTTTTGTCCGCTTCTTGATTTCATCTTTGAGTAGTTTTTTCAATAACTCAACGGCTAAATTCTTTTGTGGCAAGTCTTTCAATTCTTGCAAAAAGCGTTCGTCAAGGATTTCAATGTTGGGCTTTTTCAGTCCTGCGGCATCAAAAATGTCAATTACATTGTCGGCTGTGATGGCTTCTGAAATGATTTGCTTGATGGCGGTTTCCATTTCTTCATCCGTTTTGCCGCCTTCGTTTCGGTCGGATATTTTTACCAACCTTGATTTGATGGCTTGAAACAATGCCACATCATCACGGATTGCCATTGCCCGCTCGTGGGGAACGGAAATCGCAAAGGCTTTCAATAGGTTTTTCGTGTTTTCGGTAAAACTCTGCTCTCCGTTTTCTTGACTGAAAATGTAATCCACGATAACGGGAATGAATTTCAGTTTTTCTTCGGGGGTAAGCGTGAAGAATTTACGCCAATCAAAATGCCTTAACTGGTAGTCTATTGCTTCGTGCAGCTCCAACATTTTGGCAACTGCCAATTCCTGGTCGAGTGTAGGTTTGCCTTCGCCACCGCTTGCGGTGTAATCGGCTAATGCAGTTTTCAGTTCTTGAGCAATGCCCAAATAGTCCACTACCAAACCGCCTTCTTTTCCTTCGGTAAATACTCGGTTTACCCTTGCTATGGCTTGCATCAGGTTGTGTCCACGCATTGGCTTGTCCACATAGAGCGTATGCAAACAAGGGGCATCAAATCCTGTGAGCCACATATCCCGAACAATCACCAACTTCAATGGGTCGTTTGGATTTTTCAGGCGGTCGCCAATGGCTTTTCTTCTCGGTTTGTTGCGAATGTGGGCCTGCATATTCAAGGCATCACTGCTGCTGCCTGTCATTATTACTTTTATCGTGCCTTTGTCGTCATCATCTGAATGCCACAACGGACGGATTTTGATAATGGCTTCATAGAGTTCCACACAAATTCTACGGCTCATACACACAATCATTGCTTTGCCGTCCAACACGGCATTGCGTTGCTCAAAGTGATACACCAAATCTTCGGCAATTTTTTGAAGTCGGTTGGGGTTGCCTACTATGGCTTCCAACCGTGTCCACTTTTGCCGCATTTGCTGGCGGTTGCTCAGTTCTTCCCCTTCGGTGAGCTCTTCAAACTGCTCGTCTAGGCTTACTTTTTCGTCTTCGTTGAAATGGACTTTTGCTAAACGGCTTTCATAGAAAATCGGAACGGTGGCTTTGTCGTTTACGGCTTGCTGAATGTCGTAAATGTCCACATAGTTACCGAAAACTGCCTGGGTGTTTTTGTCGGTGGTTTCAATGGGTGTGCCTGTGAAACCTATAAACGTGGCATTGGGCAAAGCATCACGTAAATGTTTGGCAAAGCCATCAATAAAATCGTACTGACTTCTGTGGGCTTCATCTGCTATGACTACAATATTTTTCCGTTCGCTGAGTGCCTGTATGTCTGCACCAATATATTCTACACTTGGTTCGTTTACTACATTTTCATTTTCGGGCTGCACAATGTCGGCAGGAATTGGCATAAACTTCTGAATGGTGGTAAACACAATGCCCCCTGATGCCACTTTGAGCAATTGGCGTAATTCCTTGCGGCTTTCGGCTTTTTGGGGTTCTTGCCTTAAAAGTTGTTGGCAATTGGTAAAGGTTTCGTGCAGTTGCTCGTCTAAGTCGTTTCTATCTGTCAGGATGACCAAAGTGGGATTTTCCATTCTCGGCTCAATGATGAGCTTGCCAGAAAAGAATACCATACTCAAACTTTTGCCGCTTCCTTGTGTGTGCCAAATCACACCGCCACGCCTGTCGCCATTGCTTCCGCTTGCGGTTACAGTGCTTTCTACGGCTTTGTTTACAGCATAATATTGATGATAGGCAGCTACTTTTTTGAGTGTTTTGCTGTCGCTTTTTTCAAATACAATAAACTGGCGGATTAAGTCCAATAGCGTGTGTTTGTTCAACATTCCGTGAAACATCACTTCCATTTGGGGTTGCAAATGGTCGGCTGTGGTTTGTCCGTCTTTGGTTTTCCAAGTCATAAACCTGCCGTAATCGCTGGTAATGGTGCCACAACGGGCATCCCAACCATCACTGATGATGAGTAAACTATTATAAGTGAACAGTGAAGGAATGGCTTGTTTGTAGGTTTGCAATTGGTTGAATGCCGATTTCAGATTGGCGTTTTCATCAACGGCATTTTTGAGTTCTATCACTACCAAAGGCAAGCCGTTTACAAACAGGATTATATCTGGGCGTTTGTTTTGGTTGCCTTCTACTACTGTAAACTGGTTGACTGCTAAGAACTCGTTGTTCTCGGGTTTTTCAAAATCGACAATATAAATTTTCTCGCCACGAATGCCGTTTTCGGTTCTCATTTCCACGTCCACGCCATCGGTTAGGTAGCGGTGAAAGTTTTCGTTGTTGATTAAGGCATTGGGGCTTTCAGTACGCAATACTTTTTTCAGGGCATCTTCTTTGGCATCTTGCGAAATGTTGGGATTGAGTTTGTCAATGGCATCACGCAAGCGAGTGGTTAATACTACCTCGTTGTATTTTCTTTCGGGGTGATCGCCATCGGGAGATATATTTACTCCGTTCAGGTATTCATAGCCTAAACTTTGTAAATAACCTAATGCAATTTCTTCTATTTGGTTTTCGGTGATGCTATTCTTCATTTCTTTCTAAATTGACTATCATAGGTACATTAGAGCGGATAGCTTTTCCTGTAACTATTGCGTGATACCGTTTCAAATTTGGTAAAGCTTGTACTAAGTCTTTACCGATATAATTTCCTAAAAATGTAAAACTTGTTTCATCAAAAGCCTGAAAGCAAACAATTGAATTACATTGTGTAAGGACAGTTTTAGAAACATTCGCTGTTCTTTGAGCAATAACCATTAGCCCAACGCCATATTTTCGCCCTTGTAGTGCGATTTGAGACATTTTGTTTACCAATGCTTTGGTACTACCGTAATCCCCTAAATCTCCTAAAAAATTGGTTTCAGGAACAATGGTATGAGCTTCTTCAAGAACTAAACAAATTCGGCTACCTTCATTTGATTTAGCATAATTGAATACACTCTCTATGAAAAATTGTGTGAACTCTATGATAAAGGATGTGTTGGATAAAGCTGGTAATTCAAACAATCCAAGATTATTTTCACCTTCAATAAAATGTTTAACATATTCATCAAGTTTGCCTTGAATCTGTTTTTTTAATTTAAGTTCTTCATCTGGTTGGCGGTTTAAAGCTTTTCTATGTTTTTCAGCAAAATTCTCTTCAAGAGCATCTAAACCATCTACTTTTATTAATTCAGAGGGCTTGAGGGCTTCTAAATCTTTCTTGTATTCCCCTGTGAAATCAATGCAAATGACATTAGTGTCTGTCAATAGCGACTTGATAACTTCCCTTGCAAGAAATGATTTGCCCGAACCTGTTACCCCCAATAATGCTAAATGATGACTTACAGCTTCGTGCAAGTTAATAACAGATGGTAATTGTGTATTAGGAATTGTTCCTAATTTGAAATCAGGATAAGTATATTCTTGTACCTGAATATTACTTGTATCTGCTTTAAAAATAGGAGTGTTAATGGCTGGAACCCATCCAAACTTTTGGAAGGAAAGTAAATCATTTTGCCATTCACCTAATTGAATTGCTTCGCCTTCAATAAATCCTGTTTCATTTTTGCTCTCTAATTTTTCATACTCAGTTGAGCCGCTTATCACCTGATAAAACAATCTACGTTTACCAATTTTAAGTTCAAGTAAGTCTCCTTCTTGAATGTCATCTGTTTTCTTAGAATATTCGAATCTGATAGTACCAATAGTCGATTTCTCAATTACAACCCCTACAAAATTTTCAACATTAAGTTCGGTTGTTAGACTTTTAAGCTCTTCCTTTTCAGTTACTTTATAGACTATGTTTTTACTGTAATTAACCAAATCCTTCTCGGCAGTTCCTAACTGTAAAACTTTAACCCATTTTTCCTGATTAAGCAAGTACGTGTCAAACACAATTCCTGCAATAGCATACTCATCAGAATCCTGCATTGAGTATTTGAATTTTACAATGTCGAACTTCCTTATACTTTTGCCTTTATCTTCAAACAGCTTGGCTAAAAATATTTTTTTGGATTGTACACCAAATATTTCACCAATAGCATTAGAATACAACTGCCTTTTTTCTCTTCTAAATGAATTGTGAAGAGACTGTGAATCTATGATTAAAACTAATCCCCACAGAATAATCATTGTAAACAAATAGGTATCGCTTACTTCTGTTAAGATTTCGGCTTTATATAGTATCAAAACAGATATGAAAACAAAAGAGTAAATGATTTTGCCACGACCAAAGAATACCGCAATGTTTTTTAATGTGGCTGATATCTTGTTTCTTGTAGAATCGGGGCTTTCGTTATCTGAACTGATTGCAATGGCAACAATTGACACAATTAATAACAAGCCAATAATTGAAATAGTGGTAACCCACAATCCATTGTGAGTAAATGATTTTTTTACAGAAACATAAACTAACAATAAAGGAATAGAATTGGTGATTACATTTTTTGGTGATGAGTAGTAAGGCTCAATGAAAAGAATTGAAAAAAAGAGCATAAAAAGCCCTGAATAAAACCAAATATTCTTTGTTGTTGTGTCCGGCAAAATTGAGCCTGTAAACAGGTAATGAATGCCAACAAACAAAATCACGCTTATAATAAGCAGGATAAAACGATTGGTTATATAGAATTTCAATTTATCCATTATGTGTTCATTACTGCTATATTTCCGCTCATTAACTTAGGTAGAAGTGTGTCACGGGTTTGGGTTAGTGAATGGATATTTTGACTGTTTATGTCTATTCTCTCGTAAATTGTTTTAGCATATTCATTAAACGAATTTAAGGTTTCATCATCAGGCAAAAGGATAGGTGTTTGCCGCAAAGTTTCTAATGTCAAATATTGTTGAGTTGAGCCTGCCAATCTTTTTGTGAAATATTCTGATGTTTCTTTAGAGTCAATCGTGAAATATAAAAAATATGCTAAATCAGGTCTCTCAGAAGCTTTGAACAATCCAATATTCTTAATAGCAAAGTCAATTTCATTTTCGTGAACAAAATAGAGATTCCCAACTGTACCAATCATTGTAATTAAAATGTCCAATCTATCAACCTTACTTCTTTTGTTTACTTTATTGAAATCATCATCTGAGATTTTATATGCGCTTGAAAAATCAATGAAATGATTTTTAAGATGTTTTGAAGTAATTAAGTATTTACCTTCTTGTTGTTGTTTTGGCGAATCGTGAGTACCATCTTTTACTGAAATTAGACTTGACAATTCAACAATTCTCCACCCCTTCGGCAGTCCATCCACCAACTCGCCATCAAAGCCGGGGAAGTTGAAATCCACAAACCACTCTTTGAAAATGGCTTGTGCCATAGCTTCCAAAGTTTGGTTCATTTGCAGGTTGAGTTCTATTTTGTCGTCAAGGGAAGAAAGGATTTGGGCGATTTGGCGTTGGGTGGGTAGGTCGGGAATTTCAATTTCAATGTTTGCCAAACTTTCTTGACTGATATTGAAACGAATGTCGCCTGTTGCCAACTGGTACACTTCTCGTCTGAATGAAATATCACGGAACAAGTAGCGAGCATATTCAGGTAGCAAGGTATTAAAATCATTTAATCTGAACCTTTTGCAAAAACCATTAAAGGTCAGGTTTTCCACTTCGTCTAACAATACGGAAGACATTGCTACTTCATCAGGTGTTTCAGACGAAGCGGTAAAGAAAATATCTCCATAAACGGCATTACGCCTTTCCAAATCCAAAGGACGTACATTCATTAATTCCAATTCGTTTACATTCACCTTCGAGTTTTTGTAAACGTTCTTATAAGGCAAAAAAGGCGTTCCGTGTCCGTAGTCTTCTTTTTTGATAGAAGTTACACCACCAAAGAAAAAGCCCAAATCACCTAATTTATATTTTTTCAATTCGCTCATATTAATTCAATGTCGTAGGTGGTTTGAATAATTTCCTTGCTTTCTTCATCTGCAAGTTCGGTTTGTGCCATCACCACCTGTTGTTTTTTCTCACCTGCTGCGGTAAAGTGAATGATGATTTGAGAATGAATGATGATGTATTCATCTCCTTCATCACATGGCGGCATCCGCTCAACCAACGTGCAGGGATTTTCAATTACAAAATTTTCAATCTTGAAGTTTGAGCCGTTAATGGCGATTTCCGTTTTTACTTTCAGTTGGTCAAACAGATAATCCCTGAAATATTCTTTGTCTGCAAAATCGTGAATGGCTCGTTCTTCAATATAGTTGCCGTAATCTCTTTTGAGTTCGGCTATTACGTTGTTTTTATCCTTTTCAATTTTGATGTGTCTGTTCCATTTCTCTTTGAAGTCGTCCAAACAGTTTTCCTTGTAGTCGCCATCTTTAGAAAGGAAAATCACTTTGTCATATTCCAATACCGTTTCAAAGTGCATCAGGGTTTCCCAAATAATACCATCCTTGAAACCTGCATCTTTATATGGTCCTGAAATGGCAAAAGGTGAAAGCGGTTTATCCGTGTATACTACCTTTTGAACCATATTGTTCAAAATAGAAGAAGCGTGTTCATCTTTGTAAATCAAGGTGTTGATTTGATTTTCTGCTATGTAGGTTGCTGCTTTTTGCTCTATGAAAGCTCCACAATCAAAGTCCTCATCAGGAATAGGAATTGAGCCTTCTGGAATATGTGGTAAACCTTCAAGCCGTTTAACGATTTCTTTCAGGTTCGCAATGTCTTGTTTGTATGCCCGTTTCTTTTGGTTTTTAAGTTCTTCAATGACCATAGTAGAAACGGAAAGTTTTACATACTCTTCTAATCCGTTTTCCTTTATGAAGGTATCGAGTTCGTTGTATGTTTTGCCAAAAGTGAAAGAATTATACACGACTTCCTTGCCTAACATATCACGCAATACGTTGGTGTCAAATACAATCAAAGTTCTCAACCGCTGGCTCATACAATTTTCATTATGTTCATCATTGAACCATTCAAATGATCAAAATCCCCATCAGTTGTCATTAAAGGGATATCAAGTGAATAGGCCGTTGCCGCAATCCAAAGGTCGTTTTTGCCCATCTTTCTGGCTGAACCATCGAGAAGATTACCACTTTTGTCTTTGATTTTCCGCTTTGAAAATGCGTCAATTTCGGTATATGAGTCAATCAACAACTGGTCGGCATTGGAAATGTCGATATATGTAATTTCTTCAAGTATTTTATTGAGTTTGTCTATTTTAGATTTGCCCCAGTTGTTTTGAGCAATGAAAGAAGCTAATTCTGCCTTAGTTACCACAGATACAATAACATTTGCTGCTTCATCATATTTTTCGAGTGCTTCGATGCATTTTCTTCCTGTGTCGGTATCTCTTACAATATGGATAAATACACAGGTATCGATTACGATGTTTTTCATCTGTGTATATCTTTAAGCATTTCTGTAAATTGTTCATCACTGATTTCATCTTTCAGCAAGCCCGAAATACTTTTCAAGGCTGAAAGCGAGTTTGATTTTTTTTGCTGCTTTGCTTGAAATAGTAATTGTTGCTGGGCAGTCATTGCCGAAGGTTTTTTAGAGAAGAACTTATCTCTTGCTCCCGGTTTGCTGTAATCTTGTATCTCCACAAAACTCAACTGACCATTTGGCTTAAAGTGAGCCGTTCCGGAAATGGTTACTTCTTTACCCATAAAGCTGACAATGTTGTCAATGATGGCCTTATCGTTGGCAAAGACATTTACAAAACCCTGCTCTGTCTGTAAACCGAGTTTTCCTTTGGACACCTTCATTTCATCCAATTGTCCATTTATGATTACTTTTTGGGGGTCAGGAATACTTTCCTCCAACTGCCCTATTTTTTGGAAATCGTCTTTTGTCAGTTGTACTTCGGCAATGGTTCCACGGTTTGCCAAATAGAAGATTTCGTTATCACTAATGAAGTTTTTTTTGAAGCTCATTAATGCTTTCAATAGAGGCTTGTCCAAGTCTGCATCTTTATTATCTTGTTTCAGGGCTGTTTGGAAAGAATGAATCACCAAAGCCATCGGGGTTAATTGCAAAATTTCCTCCGTAGGCTTAAAAAGCTCATATTGAAGCCCTTTGATTGTCTCAGAAAAATGGGCACAATCAATGGTCAGAGAAGTGCCTTCCTGGTTACTTCCTGAAATACTTTGCAAGCGCATTGCTAAAGCCTTTTTTAAGTTCTTGTCAGGTGTAATGTCACTAAATCCACGCAACCTGAACATTAAAGCTTTGGTAGCAATGTCTTTGGTAGATTTTGTCAACAGGTTTAATCGGTCAAATTCCAATAACCCGTTGTCTTCATCTTCGCCAACTATTTTTATATCGTAATTCATTGTCTTTTCCGTTTTAAATGGTGAAACCAATTTTCTTCAGATTTGCCTTTATCGCATCATCCAATTCTTTTGCTTTCTGCATTTGCGCTGAAAGGGTAGTGGTGAGTTTTTGCATTTTTTCTTCAAATGCCTCATCGTCTTCTTCTACTTGTTTGAAGTCAATGTATCTTCCCGGAGTCAGGATATAATTGTTTTTGCGGATATCTTGAATATTGGCAGATTTACAAAAACCTGGAATGTCTTTGTATTCGCTAAATTGCTCTTTGCTTCGCCATTTATGGTAAGTGTCCGCGATTTGAGTTATATCCTTGTCGGTCAGTTCACGTTGTTTTCTGCTAATCATTGTTCCCATCTCTCGGGCGTCAATAAAAAGCACTTCATGGGTGCGGTTTCTGAATTTGTTGGTTTCAGTTTTGTTGCGCGCTAAAAACCACAAACAAGCTGGAATTTGGGTATTGTAAAACAATTGCGAAGGCAATGCTACCATACAATCCACCAAGTCGGCTTCAATCATTGCTTTTCTGATTTCACCTTCGGTGGCTATTTCAGAACTCATACTTCCGTTAGCCAAAACAATACCTGCCGTGCCATAAGGTGCTAATTTGCTCACAAAATGTTGCAACCAAGCATAGTTGGCATTGCCTGCAGGCGGCATTCCGTATTTCCACTTGTGGGTTTCTGCTTTGTTGATATTGTAATCACTAACATTGAATGGTGGATTTGCCAATATATAATCCACTTTTAGATCAGGGAACTTGTCATTCATCAAAGTGTCCCCTAATTCAATTTTGGCGTCAATCCCACGGATGGCCAAATTCATTTTTGCCAACCGATAGGTAGTAGGGTTGCTCTCTTGTCCAAAGATGGAAATTTTGCCTTTGCGGTGTTCGTGCAGTTCAATGAACTTTTCGCTTTGGACAAACATTCCACCGCTGCCGCAACAACCGTCATACACCCGTTTTTCAGCTTCGGGGGCAAGCATTTCCACCAGGAGTTTTACAATGCTGGCAGGCGTATAAAACTGTCCGCCTTTTTTGCCTTCGGCATCTGCAAACTGTCCCAAGAAATATTCGAATACAAAGCCCAAAACGTCTTTGCCTTTTCCGTTTCCGCCTTTGCTTAGAGAGATGGAGCCAATCAGGTCAATAAGTTCACCAAGTCTTTGTTTGTCGAGTGCAGGTCGGGCATAGTCTTTTGGCAAAACGCCTTTTAGTGCAACATTGTCTCTTTCAATGCTGTCCATTGCTTCGTCAATCTCTTTGCCTATTGTCGGCAGTTTAGCTCTGCCTTGAAGCCATTTCCAACGTGCCTGTGGTGGCACATAAAAAACTCTTTCTGCGGTGTATTCATCTTTATCTTCCGGATCGGCTCCCGTTTCGTGTTTGGTCGCTTCCAGTTGATCGTAAAGCTCTTCAAAAGCGTCTGAAATATATTTTAGGAAAATCAACCCTAAGACAACATGCTTATATTCAGCCGCATCCATATTGTTGCGAAGTTTGTCGGCTGCTTGCCAAAGGGTTTTTTCTAATTCTAAATTCTCACTCATTTGTTGTCTGTTATGCTAAATTTTAATTGTCAAAGCTAGTTTTTTAAATGCCTTGTCGTTCTGTCAAACCGTGATAGTTGTCCCATGGTGCGTTGGGGCAAAAGCAAATGTGCTGCATTGCGTTGGCTATGAGCGTGGGGATGCAGCTCTTTTGATTTTGCTGAAGCGTTGGCATTTTTTCTTTCATTTTTCTGTTCGTTTTCTGTCGGTCGTGTTGTTTTTTAGGGTTGCACACAACGTCTTATTTACGCAATAAATAAACAACTTTCGTAAATATCCGATTTATAACATTCGTATACCGTGCGAAATCGGGGGTGTTTGCGAAAGTTATTTGAATATGAATTATTATGTCTTTTTTTAGTTAAGAAACCAAAGATAACAAAAAATATAAATAGAAAAAACTAAAAGCTCTCAATAATATAATCTGCGATATCATAACCTTCTTCAGCTTGATATGCAGAGGCATGTTTTTCAATGAGATTTGATATTTCGATTTTACAGAACACTGCGCTTTTTATTTGCATTGATTTCTTTTCCCATTTATCAAAGCAACCGGCATCGGGGTATAGGACTACATTTTTATTTTGGAGTACTCTTGATTTCTCAACGTTTAGGCCGTTGAGGTTGCCTGCTGCAAGCCAATTGTAGTTATCGAAGATAATACTTCCTATAACGGCTGTTTTTTCTGCCTCAACGATTGCGATTGGTTTGTCGGGGTAAAGGCGGATGAGGTGTTCACCGAAGTAGCATTGGCATAGGTTGAAGTTGGCAGATTCGGAATTACTTTTTTTGGTGTTTCCTTTTTTGGAGTTTCTTTTTTTTAATATGTTGTGCACCCAGTTTATTGCTCCGGTCTTGTTTTTGATTCGTTTCCCGGTGTTGGGGTTGTATTGCATTATCTTTCCGGTGCGAACTTTACCATTTATATCGATCTGCCAGAAAATGACGCTTTGGTTTTTTGTTGCTCCAAGAGCGTAATTTCTCATTGCATTTTCAATTTTATCGCGCGAAAAGTGCTTGCACAGGAAGCGTACAAAATTAGAGTTGAACGAGACGGATTGTTTAACATAACTGAGAGGGATACAATCTATCTTACGTTGCGAAGTCTTCAGGCGAACTGTGTGAGCCTGCAAAGGTGCTGAGTTTGGTTTATTATATTTATGATCATTAAAGTATTGTCGTGGAGGATAGTGATATCCACATTTAATTGCCCGGTTGCATATTCCAACAGTAGGATGAATTGGTTCTCCTGTGTTTCCATCCAAATATAAAGTAAAGGTTTGCTTTACTTTACAATTTGGGCAAGTATGACGTGTTCCCCTACCCTTATAAGGTTCGAGAAACGTTTCTCAGCTATACGCAGGCAGGGATTTTAACCACTGAACTTCCTACGAAGAACTGAACTTCAAATTTACCACTTTCCTGTCTTACGAAGCACGAACCCCCTGCTTGCGTATAGGTGATGTTATGCGGTCGGCTTTCATTTTCTCTTCTTTCTCGTTAATTTGTCAAGCAAAGTTACTAAATTTGCAGTCAAGCAATTTCAATTTTTGAATTATGAATTGTGATTTGAATTCAAGTATTCACCTGTAAGAAGTTACTAATGACAAAAAAGAAATTGCCCGTTCGTTTTACGGGTCAGCACTTTACTATTGATAAAGTGCTAATAAAAGATGCAATAAGACAAGCAAATATAAGTAATCAGGATACGGTTTTAGATATTGGGGCAGGCAAGGGGTTTCTTACTGTTCATTTATTAAAAATCGCCAACAATGTTGTTGCTATTGAAAACGACACAGCTTTGGTTGAACATTTACGAAAATTATTTTCTGATGCCCGAAATGTTCAAGTTGTCGGTTGTGATTTTAGGAATTTTGCAGTTCCGAAATTTCCTTTCAAAGTGGTGTCAAATATTCCTTATGGCATTACTTCCGATATTTTCAAAATCCTGATGTTTGAGAGTCTTGGAAATTTTCTGGGAGGTTCCATTATCCTTCAGTTAGAACCTACACAAAAGTTATTTTCGAGGAAGCTTTACAATCCATATACCGTTTTCTATCATACTTTTTTTGATTTGAAACTTGTCTATGAGGTAGGTCCTGAAAGTTTCTTGCCACCGCCAACTGTCAAATCAGCCCTGTTAAACATTAAAAGAAAACACTTATTTTTTGATTTTAAGTTTAAAGCCAAATACTTAGCATTTATTTCCTGTCTGTTAGAGAAACCTGATTTATCTGTAAAAACAGCTTTAAAGTCGATTTTCAGGAAAAGTCAGGTCAGGTCAATTTCGGAAAAATTCGGTTTAAACCTTAATGCTCAAATTGTTTGTTTGTCTCCAAGTCAATGGGTAAACTGTTTTTTGGAAATGCTGGAAGTTGTCCCTGAAAAATTTCATCCTTCGTAGTTCAAAGTCGGGTGGTTGTCAAGGTGATTTTTTTTGGTTTGGTGTCGTCTTTTAAGCTGCCGCATAACGTGTTATTTACGTAATAAATAAACAACTTTCGCAAATATCCGATTTATAACATTCGTATATCCCTGCATAACCGGAATGTTTACGAAAGTTATTCGAATATGATTTATTATATCTTTTTTTAGTTAACAAATCTAATTATGTTAAAATTCAAAGATAACGAAAAATATAAATAGAATAAACTAAAAACCCTCAATAATATAATCTGCGATATCGTAACCGTCTGTGGTTTGATCTGCAGTAGCGTGATTTTCAATTAGGTGGGATGTTTCGATTTTACAGAAGACTTCGCTTTTGATTTGCATTGATTTCTTTGTCCATCTTTGATAACAGCCGGCATCAGGGAATAAGATTACATGTTTATCGCGTAGGACTTTTGATTTTTCAATGTTGAGGCCGTTGAGGTTTCCGGCTGCAAGCCAATTATAATTATCGAAGATCATGCTTGCTATGACTGCGGTCTTCTCTGCCTCAACAATTGCGATCGTTTTGTTAGGATAGAATTTGAGTAGGTGTTCTCCGAAATAGCATTGGTTGAGGTTGTAGTTGGTGTATTTGGGATTTCTTCTTTTTAAAATATTGTGTACCCAGTTTATTGCACCTGATTTGTGTTTGATTCGCTTTCCGGTATCGGGATTATATTGCATTATCTTACCAGTACGCACTTTACCTTTTATATCTATTTGCCAGAATATTACACTACCATTTTTGGTTGCTCCAAGGGCATAGTTTTCTATTGCCTTTTTCACGTTCTCACGAGGGAAATGTTTACAAAGAAAGCGGACGAAGTTAGAATTAGCTGAAACGGACTCTTTAACGTATTTACGAGGGATTAAATCCATTCTTGGTGGCACATCTAATGAGAGTTGAGGTTTGGTTTTAGAATGCTTACTTGGTCGTCTGTTTGTGTTATGGGAGCTTATAGGGTTATTATTAGATTGAGAGATATACTTTCCGGATCTACTTTTCCACAATTCGGGATGATCTGCAAAATATTGTCGTGGAGGATAGTGATATCCACATTTAATTGCCCGGTTGCATATTCCAACAGTAGGATGAATTGGTTCTCCAGTATTTCCATCTAAATATAAAGTAAAGGTTTTCTTTACTTTACAATTTGGGCAAGTGTGACGTGTACCCATACCCTTGTAAGGTTCGAGATATGGTTGTTTATAAAAAGACATGAGATTATTAATGTGTTGCAGGAAGTTCACTTTCTGCACATTCTACACTTTTTATGTGTAGAACGTGCCTTTTTCAGTCTAAATATCTTGAAATAGTGTAGAAAGTGTAATAAGTGCAGAATTTAGAACAGTTATTTAATTTACCCTTAACTTACTGCATTATTGTCCGAGGTTGAGAATATTATTCTCTCAACATTTACAGCCATACCATAATTTTTCCGTTCAATAAGAATTCCCAGGTTCCGGATTCGATCACTAAAATTTCTCTTAGTTACCGGGATATAATTATCATCCTTACAGAAAGATTTAAAATCACTGTACAATTTACTCAATGGAATAAACTTATCAGTATTAGTGCTGTACCTCTCATCAATGAAGAGAGCAACTGTATTAGATTCCCTTTTATATTTATTTAGAATATTATCCGCCGCATCACACTGAGTGAAGTTCTTTTGTTGTAGTAACCTTTTCAGTCCGTCCAGGACCCAGTTGAAAACTCCTGATAATTCATTATTAATTATTTTACTAGCCAACTGTTTATCCTGTTTATTCTCCGGAATTGTAACATCAAAAGGAATAATAAGAAACCTACGAAAGAATGCATTATTCACCTCAACATCCTTTGGAAGCTCATTGCAGTTAAATATCAGTTTAGCATAATTTGTAAGCGTGAATGGCTCACCATATGGTAGTCGAGCCTCAACAGGCTCACCAGACACCAACTGTTTGAAAATAGATGTTTCAAGCTTACCATTAATCTCACTTGCATAGTTAACAAGCTTATTGGCCAACATAGAACGAAAATAACCATTTTCATTTGTAAGGTTCTGAAGAGAAAAATTACTCACGTTTTCAGTACCACCCAGGAGAGCATTAACGATCTCGAAGAAAACAGACTTTCCATTTGCACCGGTACCATATAAAACCAGAGACTTCTCGAGTTTTAAAACAGAAGTTTTAATAAAAAGATAACCGAGATATTCAGCTAATATCTTTTGTCTGTTTATATCGGGCAAAACAGTGTTTAGATAATCATCAAAGATAGGACACTCTGCCTTTTCATCATAAGGGAACGGAAGCTGATAAGTTAGAAAATCATTCCTGTCAGGCTTTCTCAGATGCATTTTACTACCATCGATCTCAAAGGTACCGTTCTTAAGATTTATCAAAACAGAATTATCATTCTGTTGAGGTTTTGGAAGTCTGGAAACAGACAGAAATTGTTGCAACAATTGTCGGCGAAAAGTATATAGCCTGGCATCGAATTTATAAACACCCATTTTTTCGGCAGCCTTACCAAGGAATATTTGGAAATCCTGAGACTCTACACAACTCCAATACTCACCATTATACAAGTAAATGAAATTATGATTCCTGCAAACTCCCCAATTATTCTTATCCGCTGTTTCAAGAATTTTCTCAACACACGTAACAAGGAAATGCTTCTGCAGTAATTTCTGATCATCATTTAAGAAACCAGCCTCATTTCTGAAATCCACCTCATCGATTTGCTCATAAAGAGAAAACAGAATTTGAGAATGATCTTTAACCGGTTCACTTTCAATTAAATCGAACTGTTTTTCAAATTCACTTAAATCAAGATCGAGTAAATCAATAAAATTTTGTTTATCAGAAACACTTACTACATTATTTTCTTCAGTTACTCTTCCATTAACTTCACATTTCACTAGCATTCATACCTCCTTTCTCATCATCTTCACTCTCGTAATCACCTCTTCTTAAATCACCATTATAATTTTCTTTGAGTAATAAAAAGATGTCCGACTTTCTGTAATATAACTTACCTTTAATCCGTGAGAAAGGGAGCAGACCTTCAATTCTCCAGGTCTGTAAAGTACGCTGACTAATATGCATGTTAGTGCATACATCCTGAGCATCAATCCAGTCAGACCATTCATCTTGCCGATCAGTTAAATCTACTCCTTTCATAGGCTCCTCCTTCTTATATTATTACGGATACGCATAGTCTGTTCCTCAATAGCTGCTTCCAGATCTTCCTTTTCTTTGCTATCACTTATCAACCATTCATCAATTTCGCTTTTTAGAAACTGTAATTTCTTCCCTTTCTTATGATAAGGAATAAATTTAGAGCATACCCAACCGTAAACAGTTTGTTTGGCCGGCTTCGCTGGCAGATAAGAACACAGTTCATCAACATTCATCCATACAACTTCATCAGGTTTGGAATTCAATGTAGCTTCGATCATGTTTTCAAGATTTCCAATTTTCTCAATCAGAACAGTAATTGCTTCAGGTACTTCATTAAATGTAATTGTTTTGTCATCCATAATATTAATGGCATTAATAGACTTATTTATGTGCCAATAAAAAATAAGCCACCACCTCTACAGTGAGGTGATGGGACAAATATAGATAGCTAAATATAGGCTGTAACGGAGTCAGGGAGTTACAGAAGGGGTTACAGAGGGGGTTACAAATTTACTCTTTGATATCTTTTATTATTTTATCTTCGATAAGCGGGAATAAATTATGAAAACAACCAGCAATATATCTTAGATTTTTCTGTGAGATTTTTGTATCAAATTCAATATTAAGCGCTCTTCTGATCCTCTCTCTACTCTTACCGGTTATTATATGAATCAACTTTGCCCATTCAGTCTTATCAGAATTACCAAAATTTACACCCAACTCATTAAAAAAGTAGTAGAAAGTTATGGCCAGTTGAGAAACAGTCATTCCATCATCAGAAACATCTTTTGCAAGTTTTTGATTCTCCTTTTTAAGTGCTTCATTCTCCCGGTATAACCTCTCAACTTCATTAGTTTTTTGGAATAAATCAATTTTCAGAGCTTCAATTTCCTTCATAAATGAAGACTCGTTGTATGAATTAACCTCATCACACTCTTTAATTAGATTTGAATTAACCTCATCTCTTAAGTTCTGGAAATATTCTGAAAGATCATATATTAGAATATCTGGATGGCTTACTTTTTCCTTATAGTATTTTTTCTCTATAAGGTTTATAATATTCAATCTCTGATCATGGTTAAAGGAGTCATGAAATACCCACTTTCTAATGATATTGTAATTAAATACCTTTGTTGCTTTAAGCCAATTGATTTTATCAAGATTCAGAGAAGGTAATTTTTTTTGATAATACTTATCGATATTCAAGTAACTCTCACTATTATACTCTTCTATCATTACTGATAGCATTTTCAAACGCTTCCTTTTTTCATCATCATTATTGCAATTATAATTATCAATTAGATTTTTGATAATCGCAACAATAATTGGCTCAAACTCTTTATCATTAAAATAAATATTTTTAATGATATACTGTGCCTTAAAAGGATCATAAGACTTCACACGTACTTTGTCAAATAGTTCATAAGCATAATTGAAAGCCTCAAGCCACCATTCCTCATCCTTTTGAAGCTCACTATTATGATTGCAATAAAACTCCCAGTGATCCTTCTGCATTAAGAATTCTGACAAATTATATTTTGGATAATCTTCTTTATATTCGCAAATTAAATTCTCAATTTTTGATATAACATCAAGACTCTCCAGTTTAGGCTTACAAATATTTAATCTATGAGATTCAACATATTTATTTATACCTAGAGCTAATATATTATGCGCGAATATGAAAGTATCATCGTCTGAAATAACATTCAATAGTTCAATCCTAACCTTATAAGCAATATCACGATTTACTTCACCAGGTAATTCTTTAAAATCGGACTCTTTAATTTTATCGTTATTGTTTTTTTTAAAAGCCCGAAATCTGGCATCGGCATATAGATTATTATTAAAATATTCCAGGGTTTGAATCTTATCAACTCTTAATGGATATAGATCATATACAGCTTTTTTTACATGGTCATAATAGTAAATATCTTTTTTATTGGTTTCAACGTATACTTTTGCTCTCATAGAATTTTAAAAAAACCCCTCAATTTGATTAAAATTTCAGCATTACAGATTATTATTACGCACACGGTATTTGTTGCTTGTTAATTAAAATAAATAGTTTCTGAATCCATTTAGTGAATTCAGAAACTTAAAATTATCCCACAAACCAATAAATATACTGGAAAGTGTTGTGCAAACTTGTTTTCACAAATATAATTAATTATTACAATATCTTTAATAGATTTAAGTCCTTCAGGTTAAAAACTAATGTAAATACGTGTTTTAGGGTTATTGAAAATTGTGGATATATATTAGTATTAGTTGCCTCTAGTTTTCCCATTGTTTTCCCAAAACAAAAAAACACTTACCTAAACATTTAGATAAGTGTTTGATTATTACAGTGATCCGAGCGGGATTCGAACCCACGACCCACAGCTTAGAAGGCTGTTGCTCTATCCAACTGAGCTACCGGACCATCCTTATAGTATATCGATTTGCAAAAATAGCGCAAATACTGCAATAAAAAAAATTTACGAAAATGAATTTACTGCGATCTGCGGTGACATAAAATATCCTACTTTTTCAGACTTTTGTAAATAGGAACAAAGATAAATGCCCCGGAGAAAATAACAGCAATAAGCGTTTGGATTGAAATTTCTATGGTCAATATATAAACGACCAAAACAACCCAAAGAAGGATAATACACGCTATTTGCGATTGAGATAACTTTTTTCGTGCCATTCTGTTTGTATTTGATACAAATTTACACGAAAATTTCCAATTTTTACACGTTTGTCTTTACTGCTAGTGATCTTTAACGTTGAATTCTTCTTTTTTCTAATGTTCTCAATACTTCAACACCGATTTTTCTTCTCTATCGGCAGCATTTTTTACGGGGATCAACGTAAATCCCCAGGTATAATTTTTGTTTGCAGGAATACTGTATTCCGGAAGCGGGCGGGCACCCCAACTGTTGTATCCGGCAACACCCTGTTGTTTCATATCGATACATACTTCCACAAAATCACGCGGTTTAATATCGTTGATATGGGTCTGACGAGGCATTTTGTTCTCGGGACTATCCCATCCTTTTCGTTTCAATTCCTTCGATTTGTCGTCTGCTTCATCGGGATAAAAATTGTTCCATTGATACGGTCGATTTTTATTTTCCTCCGAATCGAAATCTTCCACACTATTACGTAAGGAATTGAATCCGACGGTAGAATCCGCAACAACCAACAATCCGCTTTTCCCGTTTGTCAAAGCCATCCATCGGGTATCGGTGCGATGCCCGTTTTCTTGAGGGCGCACATACGGGAAGTACATGTCTTCGGCGGTGGTTTCATACAACCCAACTTTAGAACCGGAAGCCCTGTCGATGTAGTTTTCGCCCGGCCCTCGTCCAAAATAGGTAACCTTGTGCATTTCCACAGGAAGCCTGAATCGAATACCAATCCGAGGCACCGTCAATTCCGACGAAGCCTTTCGTGCAGCGGTTACTTCAGGAGAAAAAGTAGCCATTTTTGTAGCTTCCGAAACCGCCGCTTTTTCTTCCTTTTGCATATCGGTAGAAGTAAATTCCACGTCAACTTTCACAATTCCCGTAGGAAAAACAGTATATTTTACGATGTACAGGTTGCCTGCAGCAAGCAGATATGTGGTTTCCAATACCACATTTTCTCCTTGATAACCGGCTGTAGCATCGGTCACATGAAAATTTTTGCTCGACTCTTTCCAGATATGCAGGCGACTGGGCATAGCATTGCCATAGTCGTTATCCGTGGGTCCTCGCCAAAAATTAGGCTGAATACCGAAAGCTTTATCGAAAAACTCTTTCCCGTCAACCCGATAAGAGGTTACCCGACCAATTTTTTTATCGAAAACAAAATTCACTTTTCCGGAGCTCACGATTACGCGGTCTCCCGAGGTAGTAAACGACAATTTGGGTGCCGAAGGTGCCTTGTACGTTTTCTTTTCTATGCCGAAAGGCAACTTAAACTGTTCGCAAGCAACCACGTGCCCTACAGGCACTCCCGGTTTTTCTTTTTTCAACACCACATTGAAATTCACAAAATACTCCCTGCCGGGTTTTGCCTTCACATCGGGCAAACGGAGGGCAATTTCTTTCGTTTCCTGCGGTTCGAGTTCAATGTCCACCATCCCCTTCGCTATCGCTTTTCCGTTTTCGGTCACGTTGTAATAGATGTCGTAATCGTCCGTATTGGTAAAAAACAGCCGGTTTTTCACTCGGAATAAGCCCTTTCGCACATCTACGGCATCAAAAGCAAAATCCTGATGAACATATTTCACCTCCGCCATAGCCGGATGTGGCATGCGATCGGGGTTCACGATACCGTTGCAAAGAAAATTGCCATCGCTCGGCATATTTTTCCCGTAATCACCTCCATATTTCCAATAATGAGTTCCTGTGGAGTCAACGGCATCCATTCCTTGGTCAACCCAGTCCCAAATATATCCGCCTTGCAAATTCGGCCATTTATACATAGCCTGCCATTGCAAATCGAGATTGCCGTTGGAATTACCCATTGCATGCGAATATTCCGAAGGAACAACAGGGCGATCGCTTCCGTTTCTCCCGATTTCTTCCAACCAAGCCGCACTGGGATATTGAGGAACATACATATCGGTATTCCATTCCCACAATGCTCGTTCATAATTTACCGGCCGATTCATCATGTCTTTATCGTGCTCCTTAATCCACAGGTATGCTTTATAAAAATTATACCCGTTGCCTGCCTCATTCCCTAAAGACCAAAAGGTTACCGACGGATGGTTTTTGTTCCTTTCAAACATGTTCTTGATTCTGTCCAAATGCGGTATTAACCATTCGGGATTATTACCCAATGTGCCCCCTTTTCGAAGGTCATAATACATGCCGTGCGATTCGATATTTGCCTCATCATATACGTATAATCCGTATTCATCGCAAAGTTCGTAAAAACGCCTGCTCTGAGGATAATGACTCAACCTGACGGTATTAATGTTGTTTTGTTTCATCAGCGAAAAATCTTTCCGCATCAATTCTTCGGGCACATAATGACCGGTTGCCGGATTGGTTTCATGAATATTTACTCCCTTCAATTTGATGGGTTTTCCGTTGAATAACAATAAATAATCTGTCCTGCCGTTTATGCTTTGTACAGGTACGATTTCGATGCGGCGAAATCCGACGGAGAAAGGAATCACTTCCAGCGTCTTCCCATTCTGTAGGGTCGTTATCAGTAATTTATAAAGATGGGGAGTTTCTGCGGTCCATTTCAAAGGATTGTCAATTTGTTTTGAGAACGAGACAGCCGTTTCTTTCCCGCTGCTCAACGATACGGTTTGCCTATCGGATGCGATGACCTGATTGTTTGCGTCTAACAATTCGTATCGAATTTCGATATCGCCATTCCCTTCTGTATTATTTTTGATTTGGGTCTTCAACCCGAAAACACCGTTTTTATAGGTATCATCCAAATTGGATGTCACGGCAAAATCGCGAACACGAATTTTTGGTTGTGCCCAAAGATAAACATCCCGTTCTATGCCGCTTATGCGCCAAAAATCCTGACACTCGAGATAGGAACCGGTTGACCAGCGGAATATTTTTAGAACCAATGTGTTTTTCCCGGGTTTTACATAATCGTTGATAAGGAACTCTGCGGGATTTTTGGAATCTTCGCTATAACCCACTTCCTTCCCATTGATATAGACATACATACCCGACTTTGCTCCACCAACATTGAGAAAAATATCCCGATTCATCCATTCGGACGGAATATCGATATCCCTTCGGTAAACGCCTACCGGATTCATTTCCGGCAAAATGGGCGGTTGGGGATCGCGTGGCTTAAATTCATAACCGTGATTGGTATATATCGGTACTCCGAAACCTTGTATTTCCCAGTTGCCGGGAACAGTAATATCGTTCCAATTTGCTGTTGAAACGGCAGGATCGGTAATATTGGCAGGCAAATCGTTGTATCCTTCAACAAAATAAAACTTCCAAACGCCATTGAGTGATCGGTAAAATTGGCTCTCCTCAAATTTTCGGGAAAGAGCTTCATTGCGACTATCAAATGTCATAAAAGAAGTGCGGGGATATTCTTTATTTACAGCAACAGTCTGAACATCCTGCCAATACGGTTTTGTGTTGTTCTGATTATGTTGATTCCCGTTTGTCGGGTAAGCAAAAAACGGCACTAATGCCAAAAAAGTAGTGAGAGATATGTGTTTGAATTTCATTCCTAAATCGTAAATTGTTATTTTTGAGGATCAAATGTATGTACATGCAGTATTTTACCTGCCGTGTCTTTTACCTTGACGGTTAACTTATCGGACGCCTCAGCATCCAGGCAGGTTTCGTCATCGTTGATAAGGACGGGAAAGTTTATCCCGCTTTTTTCTCCTTTGCCGAAAAACCCGTATTCGTGCGTATGTCCGCAAATCATCAAATCGATCCCGGCATCGTTAAGCAACGGCACAAACTTCCGGGCTACTTCACGCGTTCCGTGCCAGCTTGAACCGACCGGAGGCATGTGCATCAACACGATTCGGTATTGGGCCGAGCGAAATTCGGGATTCTTCACCATCGTTTCCAGCCATTTGCTTTCTTTGCTTCGGTAGTTGTCAAAACAGGCCAGTTCCGAATACTCGATGTCGGAATCGGGCTTGTCTTCGCCACTGTCAAGCACAAGAAAGAAAACGGGACCTTCCCTGAACGCATAGTAAAATTCTCCGGTCGGAGTGGGAAAATAATCGTACACCGAAGAACTTGCTCTTCCCCGGGTTTCGTGATTTCCCCTCACATAATACATGGGCAGTTCGCTTGCAAAGAGGTCTACAGCCGTATCCATAAAACCGGCAAATATTCCTTTCTCCTCGTTCACGGTCGAAACCAGGTCGCCGTTGAAAATCACCAGATCGGTATTCTCTCTTTTTACATCCGAAAGCATTACACGCAAACGATCGTTGCTGCCGTGAATGTCGTTCACCACCCGGAACGAAACTTTCGCTTTCCGCGAATCCGATGTCCGGAAGGTATAAGGACGCCGCGAGTATACGTCGCTCGCGGCAATATCCCCATACAGAATCCTGTGACCTTCGTATCCCGACACTTCCTTCGAAAAGATCCGATAACGGTATTCCGTACCGGGTGTCAGTCCGGTAATCGTTACCCGATGAAGCTTGCCGACAGCTTTATTGCCATAGGCGGTATCGTAATAACGGGGCCTTTCTTCCGAATAGAAACTGTCGTTGCCTGCCGGTGCCAATTCCACCCACGATACGGCATCTTTATCCGTTGTCCAAATCACCGTAACTTCTTCTTCCCCTACTTTTTGAAGATAGGGGCCGTGCGTGATCGTGATGTTTTGGGAAAACAGCAATAACGGCAGACAAAAAGCAACGGCAACTGTTTTTAATCGTTTCATTTTCTCCAACGAATTTTACTCGGTGAATGCGTGACGGTATCCCTGAACATCGTTCCAATGTCCCCGGGTGAAATCGGGTACCGCTACCGGTGCCGACCCGTTATCCAACGAGATTTCGCTCAACGGTACCAAACAGCACCACTCGGCCAGATCGTATACGTCCATGTCCAACGGCAAACCGTTGCGCAGACAGTACACCAACCGGTAATCCATAATGAAGTCCATACCCCCGTGTCCGCCTACCTGCTTGGCCTGCTCTTCCAGCTCCTTGTGTATCGGGTGTTTGTAGGTCTCCATCAACGCCTTCTTCGCTTCTTCCGAAACAAAACCGTGTCCGCTCAGGTTTTCGTGATCGGGCATCACCCCCGCTTCCACCGGAGAATCGCTCCGGAAAGCATAGCCTTCCTGCGGGTATTTCTGCGCAAAGCCCTTCGTCCCCGTTACCTCGTATTCCCGCGAATAGGGACGCGGAGAGGAGACATCGTGACGAATCAAAATGGTCTTCCCCTTGGCCGTCCGCACCATCGTCATCGTGTGTTCCCCGTTGCGGAAATCGTAGGCTTCCTCCCGAGACATCCCCCTCTTATTGATCAGGTACTCCGGAAGGTTCGCCGGCTTGGTGTCCATCGATACCAACACGTCCAACCGGTCGCCGCGGTGAATGTCCAGTAACTGACAGGCCGGACCGAAACCGTGCGTGGGATAAACATCCCCCCGGTGTGTCTTGTTGTACTGCATGCGCCAGTCGCCTTCGTAATAGTCCCAAAAGTCTTCCAGGTTGTGCAGATAGCCGCCCTCCACATGCAGTATCTCTCCGAAGAGTCCCTGCCGGGCCATGTTCAGCGTCGTCAGCTCGAAAAAGTCGTACACGCAGTTCTCCAGCATCATGCAGTGTTTCTGCGTCCGCTCGGCCGTGTCCACCACCTTCCATATCTCCTCCAGGGTCATGGCTGCCGGTACTTCGCACACCACGTGTTTGCCCTGCTCCATCGCGTAGATCATCATCCCGGCATGGTGTTTCCAGTCCGTGGCAATGTATACCAAATCGATGTCCTTCCTTTGGCAAAGTTCCTTCCATGCCTCTTCGCTCCCGCTGTAGGAGGCTGCTGCCGGTAATCCCGCCTTATCCAAAATCTTTTGCGACTTCTCCACCCGCTCGCCGTGTTTGTCGCACAAGGCGACGATCTTTACGCCCGGAATGTGGGTGAATCGCTCCACGGCTCCCGGACCGCGCATGCCCAACCCGATGAAGCCTACCCGCACCGTGTCCAGCTTCGGCGCCCTCAGTCCCAGCACGTGCTTCTGTCCCGAAGGTCGCTCGGGTACTGCCGTGCGGATCACCTGATCGCCGCTTTGCCCGCTCTTCGGTCCGATTACCTTACTTGCGGAACTTGCACTCTTCCCCTTTTTGCCGCTCTGGGCAAAAACCGGACTCATCGCCGTTCCCAACATCATGATGCCGGCCAATATCAGCGCCGACTTCCCCATCCGTTTTCTTCTTTGCATAACTTTATAACTGATTTATTCGGTTTATGTTGATTTATTATATTATATCCTTTTAAAGGGTTATGTCGCTTTCCCCCCAAACTCCGTTCAAAAGGTAACTTCCGTCTTGTCTCCGTTATAGGCAACCGCATACACCTTGGTCGAGGAGGTGAAAGGATTATCTAACGTGAAGGAGTCTTTATTCGATACAAAGACCAATTTGCCGCCTTCGTATACTTCATACGCTACCACGTTTTTCCATCCCGACATGGAAACGGATGTCCCGTTTTTTGTAGCCGTGCCTTTCTGTACGGATGATTTGTTCTTGAAGTACTGTTTGTTCGAATCGCAAATATACTCAATTTTATCCGTTACCAAAGGAAAGTTTTTCGATTTGATCTCGGCAACAATTTCGTCAATCTGATGTTGGGTAACGGTAAGCCTTCCTTTTCCGTAATCATCGATTTCTGCGTCGAACGGTGTCAGATAACCCCATTTCATGAAAAAGTCCGTCAAATCCTTTTGCGCTACTTCGCATACCGTTTTCACGAACTCGAGCTGTTGTTCTCCCGCCGTCGGTTTATCGGGTTTGATGCGGATCTGTTCGTAAAAATCTTTGTAAAAATCGGTATAGCCGCACGCTTCCGCCAAATACAGCTGCAGTTGCCACAACGATACCAACTTGCAGAAAACGTCGCTTTCTCCCGGATGAGGCGTGTCGTTGACGAACGAATTGTAATAGGCTTTTTCGTAACGGTTGTTGAACCTCCCCATTGACTCGGATTCCAACCGCGACGGATTGCCCCATTGGGTCTGCACGTACAGCGAATGCACATTATTGCTCACTTCCGTCATCCCGAGCCACTTGAAGCCCGGACGCGTCTGATTGGTATGTCCCAATTCATGAGCAGGACCCCATGGACTGGATTTCAGCGTAGAAAGCTTCAAAATGGAGCTTGTGGTCGATACGTTATAGGCCGTCCTGTATGATGTCGAATACATGTAGGAGGTATACATGACATGAAAATAGGCCCTGTTCACAGGATGTCGGTTATATTTCATCAATCCCATGAAATCCTGTTCCAACCACACCAAATCGTCATAAGCAGCTATCAATTCGGGACCGTCATTGCCCGCATACGTTTTAAAATCTTCGGTCGGAAATGTTAAATGGGCATATTCTCCCAACACGTCAAAGTACGAATCTTTCGCCGCATTTAGCAAACGCGCCCAATCCGAGGGTTGATGCTTGCGGGAATCGTAATAACCGTTGACCTGGCCCGTTGCAAAATGAATCTTCACGGGTGGCGCAACTTTATAATCGGGTGTGTGATAGAAAACGTACACCAATCCTTTGTTTTTCATCTTGAGTTTGTTCATCCCTTCCGAAAGCGGATAAAACGAAGCATTGCCGTAACCGTCTCCGTTGGGCTTATTCAGATCCTGTACTTTGATGCTGAGTGTGTAGCCGTTGGTTTTCCCGACAAAAACAACCAACTCTTCTCCTTGAGAAACACTGATCCCCGTAGGATTATCCAGCAGACTGTACGTGGAGGTCTTGTTTGTTTTTGCCCAATCGTCGGGATGAGGCCAAGCCCGGTATTCCTGAATCCTGAACTCTTTGGGATAGTTCCCATTGTACAAATACAACGCAATGTTGCGGTACAGGCTTACCGGAATTTTCCCGATCTCGGTCAACGTGATACCCGGCCGAAGTTCCGAACAGGTGGCATCCGAAAATACGGTCAGAACATCGAAATTGTCCGGATTGCGCCGGTAGAATTCCATCTCGGCACAACTGGCAAAACCTTGACCGTCTCCTACACCGGATTTAACCACAAAACGTATAGCCAACGGTTTTTCAACCGGCTTTTCAAAAACAACACGTGTCGGTATCGAGGAGCCCTTGAAATCGTAATCCATCACCTTAACGTACGTCGGATTATCCTCCGTTTTTACCCATATTTCGACCTCCTTGAACCTTCCGTTATACCCTTCGGTTCTCGGATAATAAACGAGATAATCGATGCATTCCTGATTCTCGAAAAAATAATCGAGCGTGATGGGAAAATAATCCGGAGCCGTATTGCTCCAATTGGAATGATAAAGGGTGTTCATGTCCCCATCGAAAGACTTTTCGATGTTTGAACCGCTTTGATATGACGAGGCTTTCCCCGAGCTGACCGGCACCTTGATGTCGTCCTTGATCCCTTCGGTATCCCCGCCGCTATACCCCGTGTGCCCTTTCTGAATGACCAGTACTTTCTTTTGCGGATTCCCGCTCGTGTGTTTGATCAGTATTTCCACCTGCCTTTCTTGTTCGCCGGCATTCCAATCCGCTTTGAATTTGTAAGCCCGGGTAACCATGGCCCGGGTAAGGGTTTCGACCTGATGGATCCAATCGGCATCGGAAGGCACGATGATTTCGTATTCTATGTTGGAGGTAATTTCAAGATCGATTTCCCCTCCTTCCGCTTCCACCGTGAAAATTTCGGAGGAGACAAGAATGGCCGGAGCCTGTCCGATTTGTTCTACCGTGACGGTTTCCGTCAAATTGCCGGCAGATATCATTATCTTACCGCTACGCGATTCCATTTCGGTATTTTCCTTTACGGCAATCACCAAATTGTTCCCCGACTTAATGGCACTCAACCATTCCGCTGCCGCGGGTTCAACGGCAAAAGTCCAGGAATCCATATTGGTGACTATACTTATGGAACGTTGGGTTTTCCCGGCTTCGAATGTCAGGCTTTTTTCCTTTACGGTTAAGGTGGGAGGTTCTTTCGTGGGCGTATCGCTACAACCATAAAATAAACCTAAAAATAACGGTAAAATAAATAAAAAAATTTTGCTATGTTTCATTGCTGTAAGTGCTATCCAGGTTATCAAAGAATATTCTATATTATGATTTTTCAGTAATAACAATTAACAAAACTAAATCAGATAAAATACTGATCTGCGAAATCGCAGATCAGTATAAAAACCAATAAATAACATAAATTACCTATCTTAAAGAGTATTCGAAACAATGTTTATTCCAAATAAGCACCGTAAACATTAATCTCAGCCAAAGCAAGATAAGCAACGTTGTTGCGTGCAGTTAAAGCAGTAATTCTCATATAGCGCATAACCGGTGTGGACGGTAGATTATATATAATTTCAACTTTTCTATCCGTCGGAAAATCATCAAACTCGCCATATACTGTCCAATTCTCATTATCAAGGCTTCCCTCAATTCTAAATTTCTGCATGGCGTTATTAGCATTATTATGATCCCTATTATAAAAACCCACACTACTTACTATACGTTCCTTATTCATGTCAAAAGCAACATGATGAGGGAAAGGATGTGCTGCAACCCAATTTGTTTGCCAGAAAGTTGTTAAATCATTGTCGAATAAATTTTCAGCTTTATTACTACCATCATCTGAATCCACACTAACTACTTTCCAACTGGATTTATCTTCAAATTTAATAACTTTCCACGGCTTAATATTAAAAATAGTTTCTTCAGACTTTTGACCATAATTACTCGGATTTGAAGAATACACCCTGAATTCTTGAATTTCATCCGCAATATTACCAATTACTACTGCTTTCCCATCAATATCAGATGATTCAACAGAATGCACCTGAGGGTCACCATTCGAATCAGTATATTCAACATTGATTCTTACTTTTATGCCGGTTTCGTTTTTCCATGTTACAATTATTCCGCCAAAAGTTGGTTTCGCATCAAATGTTCGGGCAACCATCAAATAAGCCGGCTCATTGGGAGTCACTTTTACTATTTTAGGTTCGGATAAATTCCCTTTTTTGTCTGCTACAGAAATTCTGAATTCATATTCAGTGGCCGACAAATTGGGTATAAGTGCTTTTTTAGCATACTTACTAAAATTTCGCCATTTATTTTCTCCATTATCGGTATAATCCACGCGAATGTATTCCGCTTCATCATCTTGCGGAAAATCCCAATAGAAAACTACTTCGCCATACCCCTTATCAACCTGAATTTCGCCTATGGAAGGAAGTAAAACAGTCTCTTCTTTATCGCAAGAAGCGAATAAAAACAGACTTACTAAGGCAAATACTATAATATTGATATTTTTCATATTTTTATTTTTAAAACGATTTGATCTACTAATTCTCTTATTATCTTGGAACTCATATTGAAATTATAGTCCATTTTTTTACAATAAAATGACAAGATCGTTAACTTGTTATGGACTTAAATTAAATCAACATGTTTCAAGCCAATAATAACATTTTAAACACATTTAATACCCCGGATTTTGAACCAGATTTTTATTTTTTTGCGTTTCGCTGTAAGGAATAGGCAACAAATAATTTCTTGGAGCAACAAATTTACGGACGATATTGGGAGCATTCCCTCCGGGAACTTTGCGGCCATCCAGCACTGTTCTCATACAAAACTCATCAAAATTATCGGTCATAATGTTATTCCCTTCAGGAACCACATTAAAATATCGATCAGCCAACAGCCAACGACGCATATCCCAGAAATTCTGATGTTCCAAATACAATTCGATCATGCGTTCTTGACGAACAATTTGACGAAGTTTTTCTTTGGTAAGCGAAACACCAATACTCCCCCACGCTGACTCAACAGTAGGAATTCCTGCACGTTCGCGTATCTTATTTAAATATATTTTTGCTTCTTCCAAATCACCTGTTTCAACACATGCTTCTGCATAATTCAAATAAAGTTCGGCTAACCTTACTACCGGCCATGGATATTTAACATAACCGTTTCCAACGCCGGAATTACAAGCAGGAGAGACTCCCTTTTTGTTCAGAAAACCACCGGGGCTATAATTATTGCTCCTCTGATGAATACCGCATGATTGGTTTCTCATAAACTGCGTTAACACTTTCATACCGTTAATGCCTCTCCTATTCTTTGGTGCATATGCCCACTGATTAGTACTTTGTTCGTACTTCCCTTGACATTCATAATAACCGCCTTGAAAACTTACCCACGCATAATAGCGAGGTTCTCGATTCAAATTCATCACTTGGGTTTGCCCTTCCCCATTTATGTCTCCTGCCGCGAAAGCAGTGGGAGTAAATCTTCCCTCATAATTAAAAGCCGGGTCTTCATCAATCGGCAAACCATTTTTTGTATAAAACCGATCAAGCATGGCTAAAGTGGGACATATTCCATTCCAAGATGCATTTGCATAGTATGGTCTTGATTTATTCTGTAACGAATAAAAACCCTCATCACGGGCATCAATCCAGACCGATTCTTTACTCGTTTTATCGACTAATGTAAAACGTAAAGCACGTTGAGTAGGATCAGCCGGTTCAGGCAAAGAGGCATCGGTTGCATCGGTAGGTTGATAAAGTCTGCAACCGATTGCTTCTGCAGCATCAATGGCATCTTTGGCTGCATTTTTTGCACTAAGCCATTTAGTAGCATCAAAAGTAGTATTAATAAGAAGCGTTCCATCAGGATTTTTAAAATCGCTAAACATCGTATTCCCATTAAATAAGGGAGAAGCAGCATACAATAACATCCGCGATTTGATTGCTTTTGCCGCAACACTTGTAGCCAACCCCATTTGATCATTTTTTCTAGTAGCCGGGAGCCGCGTTGCAGAATCATCGAACTTTTCGGCAATCCATTTTACGCATTCATCATAAGGTGAACGTCCAAGAAATTTTTCGGGAGGGGTATTTAATGATGGTTCTTCTTTTACTAAAATGATCGGTCCGTAATTCTTAAGTAAAAGAAAATGATAATAAGCAATTAAAAAATCAGCTTGGGCTTTGTAATCCTCAATCAAACTTTTTTCCAGTCCGGGAGTTTTGTCCACATTGTTTATAAGCCGATAACATTGTTTAATTCCACTGAATAATGTATTCCAATAAGAAATCACGGGATCTGTAGCCGTATAATTCCCTTTAGGGAACTGGGCAAAAACTTCATGTTCAAAAGCTGTCACCACCTCATCCCCTGTAAACCAATCCAAAGAGCCCGCACCTTGTCTGGGATTAGGAATATACGAATAACAGGAATATAGAAAACCTTCCGCAGCTTTTTTTGTTGCAAAAGCATCTTCTTCGGTTGCCACTTCATCCGGTACGATATCCAAATAGTCGCAGGACCATAAGCCGGTCAGTAATGCAAGTGTTATAAAAATAAATTGAATATATTTTTTCATTGTCATGTTTTTTATATGATTATTAATTTACAGTCATTTGAAATCCGAGATTAAAAACACGCGTTGTGGGATACTTCAAACCACTTCCACCTCCCATTTCAGGGTCCCATAATTTGAAATTTGAAAATGTCAACAAGTTTGTGCCACTTAAATAGAAACGCATATTTTTATAAGTATACCCGATTTCTGCATTTTTAAGCTTCAGAAAAGATGCATCTCTTAACCAAAAACTAGAAGTAGCCGTATTGTTGGCATGATCACTTTGCGTTAAACGCGGATAATCCGCATAAATATTTTGGTAATCAGGACTCCAATGACTATCTGCAATCCACTTCATAACATTTTTCCGTGTGTTGGTTCCGAAAGGATGCATGCCTGAAAGCATCATAGAAGTACGGGCAGCGCCTTGGAAAAGGAATCCGAAATCAACTTTTTTATACCTGATATTTGGGCCAAAACCATATATAATCTCCGGTACAGTAGGATAGCCCATCCGAACACGGTCGCTTGAAGTAATTCGTCCATCGGTATTACCGTCCTTATCCGGAATATCTTTATATTTTATATCTCCGGGAGCCACATTCCCCGAAATTTGCTGTTCTGCTCTGTTGGCAATTTCATCCCAATCGATAAACAAACCTTCAGCAATATAGCCCAAGTATGTATTCAAAGGATGCCCAACATTCATCAAGTTAGGATATAGCTGATCGGACGGTTCGTCATATTTTGTGATTTTATTATGGGCATAACTGAAAGTTCCTTTTAATTGTACGATAAGATCCTTACTGAGCTGTTTCCCATAATCAACCGAAAAATCAAACCCTTGGTTACGCACGGCAGCTGTATTGGCATATACTATGGTATTGGCAGTCCCTAAATAAGTAGGAATGGTACCACGTTGCTGAAAAATATTACTGCGGTTTTCTTGAAAGAAATCGGCGACAATTTTCCAATCTTTAAACAAATGAAGGTCAAAACCCACATTGAATTTCTTACCTGTTTCCCATGTCAAATCATAATTGGCATATCGGTTATATACAGGTCCTGACATGGAATAATCCTGATTTATGCCGGTAGTAAAACCTGTCCCCGTCAAATCAATACTGGGTAAATATGCGAAACGTTGTGCACCTATTTCATCATTACCCACAAGTCCGTATGATCCACGGATTTTCAAATAGCTAATAACGGGAAGCAAGCTTTCAAAAAACGGCTCCATGCTGATATTGTACCCTAGTGCGAAAGAGGGGAAAAAACCAAAACGTTTCCCTTTTGCAAAGTTTTCGGAACCGTTATATCCAAAGTTGAATTCGGCAAGATATTTATTGTTATATGCATACGATAAACGTCCGGCAATACTTTGGGTACGTTTGGGCAACGAGTTGTACAAACGATCGAGCGACGTATCAGCTGCTATATTGTTCAAGTTGAATTGATCTTGATTATAAATCAGCAATGTATTCACGTCGTGTTTACCAAATGTACGTGACCAGTTTAAATTTGCCTGAATATAAAACCAACGATCGCCCGTCGTACCACCTGTTGTATTTAAAATAGGATTTTGCTCACTGCTGATTAATCCTAAAGTATAATCCACGGTATTGTCAGGATAACGTCTATAATTGGTAAGCTGAAACATATTATACGGAGCACTTCGATAAGTTGAAGTAGAAGACCAGTTTTTAAAAGAAACTAAACTACTAAACGATAATCCTTTGGTTATAAAATCCAATCCTTGATCGAATTGCAAATTGGCAACAACCGTACTGGTAAATTGATCTTGATAACCACTTACCAGTTGGGCAAAGGGGTTATACGGAGCGATATTTGCTCCGCTAAATCCTCCCCAACGAATGTAGGCAAATGTAGGATCATCCGGATACATAATGGGGAAATCTACAGGATTGATAGCCATAATACTGTTGTATATACTCCCCACATCGGTATACGGACCACTTTTATCCATTAAATTAACATTCAATCTTAGAGAAAATTTGGAAGACTCGCTAAGGTATGCATTGATATTATTCTGAAAATTATACCGCATTACATCAATATTATTATCGAAGGAGAAAAAATCCTTGCTCCTGTTTTGAATAAACCCGGTTTCATGAGTAGCAGAGAAGCTGCTGAAATAATCAGCTTTTTTCCCTCCACCTCGGATATTAAAATTGAATTTTTGATTAAATGCCTGATCCTTGAATATTTCGTCATACCAATTTACATTAGGATATACATATTCATTCAATCTATGCTCGGTTCCATAAATCTTATCGTCCGAATATTTAAGAGCAGTTCCCAAATTGTCTACTGCTTCATTGAACAGCCTCATATAGGTAACGCCATCGGCTAATTTTATTTTACTTGTCGGCACCGCCATATTACCTTCAACTCTGAAATTAATAATGGGCTTTCTAAGATCTGAACCCGACTTTGTTCTAATGATCATTACTCCGTTAGCTCCACGCGAACCATACATCGCCGTAGCTGTTGCATCTTTCAATATTGAAAACTCCTCAATAATTTCAGGATCAAGAGTATTTAAATCGCCGGAAGAAATCTCGACTCCGTCAAGAATAATCAAAGGAGAAGTGGCTCCACTGATAGTGGAAATACCCCGAATATAAAAACTGGCTCCATCAGCACCGGGCTGACCGGTACGCTGATAGGAAATTACTCCCGCTAAACGACCTGCAAAACTAGTAGAAAGATTGGCAGAAGGCACCCTAAGTTGACCGGGATCGACAGTTTGAACAGAACCCACCATTGTAACCTTCTTTTGTCCGGTTCCAAATGCAGTTACTACCACTTCATCCAATGTTTCACTTTCTTCTTCTAATGCAACATTGAATGAGGATCGACCGGAAATGGGTATTTCTTTAGTTTTCATACCCACAAAGGAAACTAGTAAAGTTTGTGCATTGGCGGGAATGCGAAGAGAAAACATACCATCAGGATCTGTAATTGTTCCGATAGTAGTACCTTTTACCATGACTGTAGCACCCGGAAGAGGATCACCCGACGAATCCGTTACTTTACCGGTAATCTCTTTTTGCTGTTGCTGAAAAAGATTCACTTTCATGTCTTTTTGCAATGCAGCAAGTTGGGCTTCCAAGTTTTTTCTCGGTGCTTTTCCGATCACAACCTGTCGATCGCTCACAATGTAGATATTGTCGGTACCTCTGAATACCTCATCCAATATCTCCTGCAATTGTTTTCCCTCTGCACGAATAGAAACGCGCCGATTCAGATCGACTTGTCCTTCTTGATACAAGAACAAAAAATCGCTTTGATTTTCAATGGCCTTTATCACTTCCCTTACCGTAGCATCTCTCAGATTTACCGAAAGTTTTGTACTTTGAGAATAAGTAGCAGCACTAAAGGCCATCGCAGTGCTTACCACCATAAAAAACAAGCTTAACCGCATAATTCGCATTGTTTGTCGGAAATATGACAAAATATTCCCAACTTGTTGTTCATGTTGTTTTTCTTTCATAAATTTGTTTGTCTTTTAGTTGTTTAATAAATAATTAAAATTCATCAATAAACCGGGGTCAGTTGGTCGCTCATCCCGGTTTTTTCGTTTTGGGTAATTTCATGTTTTATTTCATAAGCATTTTCGGTAATTTTTTATTGGTTAATAATATATAGTCCATTTTTGTTTTCTACTGAGAAATTGGCAGAAAAAGCGATATTGTTCAAGACTTTTTCCAAATCGTCATCCAAATTGAGTTTCCCGGTAAAGCGAGGTTGATTGGAGAGTTTTTCTACTATGATTTTTTTGTCGTAATACCGCTCCAATTTTTTGAAAATCTCTACTATAGGTTCGTTTTCAATAAGAAGGTAGCCATTAACCCATGAGGAGTACAACTCGACATCCACTTTATCTTTTTGTATTTTATTTTCCTTTCTGTCATAAACAATGCGTTCCCCGGGAGATAGTTCTACAGAACGACCGAATAAGCGATTTTTGGCAGCCTCGATTTTCCCCTCAACAAGCACAGCCTGTGTGATAGCATCATTGCTATAGGAATTCACATTAAAACGCGTACCGGTAACCTTGATTCTCAAATCACTAGTAAATACATAAAAGGGTTTGGAACGATCGGTTGACACTTCAAAAAAAGCTTCACCCGAAAGATATACTTCCCTTGCATTGGCGGTAAAACGCACCGGATACGATAAGGTACTACCGGCATTGAGCCAAATTTTGGTACCATCGGCAAGGATGATTTGCGAACGTTTACCGTAAGGAATAATAACCTGCGCCATGGCCGGCTCATCCGATTTCACATCTTTCTCTTTCAACAAAACAGTATCATTATTGATGGTCAACTCGCCTGAGACAGTCTGTTGAATCCGGGTTTCTTTGGTTTCAAATTCGCTAATAGTTCCATCGGGAAGAATAACTTTACCTTTTTCAGTCTGTTCGCCTTGAGCCAACTCTATCGAAAACCTTTCCCGATAATGCTGATAATAATATAACACCCCGCCAAGTGTAACAATCAAAACAAAAACTGCGGCAATCTTTATTAACCGTTGTCCAATTTTACGCGCTTTTTGTCCTGATTTTAAAACATGCCCCTCCTTTGTGTAACCATACTTTAATTTTCGGGAAGGGACCAACGGCTCAACCGCACGAATAGAACGAATAATATAAACAGCCTCTTCCACTTCTTCTTTCTTTTCAGGATATCGAAGTAGAAATTCATTCCAAAAACGATCACTTTCCTCGTCGGGATGGAGCACCCACCGCATAAAATCGTCATCCAATACAAACTCTTCGGTAGTATATGCTATGTATTTTTCGTCATTCATCATTCATGTCTCTATTATATAAAGGCTACATGTAACAAAATATCATCAAAAAAAACAAAAATTTTTCAACCTTTCTCGTCGATTTGCTTTTTCATGTTCGAAATGGCTTTGGAAATAAGGTTGCGACAAGCCTCGATACTGATATCCATGATTTCGGCAATTACGGCATAATCGAGTTCTTTGGTAAAACGGAGGTAAACCGCTTCTTTTTGACGTGGAGTAAGTTCACTAAGTGCTTTTAGCAGCAACGATGAACGTTGTTTGGATTCTTCTTCAACAATTAGCTCTTGTTCGGCAGACCATACCACTTCAAACGGATATTCGTCTGTCATCTCACCGGTGAAGTCATACCGGTTTACATTTTCCATTTTTCGCACTAATTTGCGCCGAAAAGATTTGAGGAGATAAAAAAGAATGTTATCTGTATCGCCCAACGTTTCACGGTTTTTGATCAATTCGGTAAATAAATCCTGAATGGTATCTTCTATTAAAAAAGTGTCGACGCTGAATTTTAAACCATATCGGTATAAGACGGGGAAGTATTCCCTGTAGATAAAAGAAACGGCAGAATTGTCCCCTTTCTTAAAGGAGAACCATAGTTCCATATCGGTTGAGTCGGAAAACTTCATCATCTCGATTTGCTATCTGTGCATACAATTTTATTCAAAAAACAACATAAACAATTCGTAAAAACATATTTTACTTGACAAGTCGTATAAAAAACATGTAAAAGAAAACATATTTGAATCTTGTTATTAAAATTATATATCAACGAATTACACTTATTTCTCCTTTTTTATTATACTTTACAAAGGTAAACAATTTTTTATTTGGTATATAAATTTGATCGATTCAATTCAAAAAATACAACTTTTCACAAAAAAGAAAAAAAATGTTATTAACTCAGCTTCTTACCAAGGCCGTACCAAGGCCGTACCAAGGCTGCACCATCCTCGCTCCTTCCTTGCATCATCTTTTTCCCTGGATTTTGCATTTTTTAAGAAAAAACCGCAGGTCGTTTTTACTCCGAAATCACAAAATCCGATGTTTTTGTTCCTGCCTTGAAGCGAACAAAAAGGGGACATGGTATATCCATACTACAGTCACGGGTATCTTTTTTGTTTCCCCATCTTTCTCGGAGAAAAAGAAACGGATTCAAGTCAATTACCTGTTCTCTACATATATGGTGAATAATGACGGGGATCGAGGAGTTCACTCTTTTTTCCTTCAAAAGTAGCATAAAAAGGCGAACTAGTTTTCAAGATCCAACTGATTTTAAAACTATCTTTGTGCATTAAAATTTTTTCAGAACAATCAACCTCATAGGATGTTAATTATCAAAATTACGGGAAAATGAAAATGGCACGATGGTTTATTTTTATAGGCATTATCCTGGTAGTTATTGGTGTTACGCTGTATCTGACGCCTTCGGTTTTCAAATGGTTCGGACATTTACCGGGTGACATCCGGATCGAAAAAGAAAATATCCGGATTTACATCCCGATTACTTCAATGATTGTGATAAGCCTCATTCTTACCCTTATCGTTAACGTAATCCGCTATTTTAAGTCATGAAAATGCGCTTCTAAAAAAGACTGAATCGAAAAACCGGCCGCTAAGAAGTGATGAATTGAAATTGTCCACCAATAGGATATAAACACAATGAGGGTGAAATCATATGGTGATACACCCTCATTCTAGCGGATTGATGCTGACATTACATACGGAATACCGCTATTCTTCTCGATCGCTTCCAATCTATCGCGGACGAATCTCCCGCCGCATAAATAAGTAATACCCCAAGCCGAACAGCAAAATAGAGCCGGCTATCAATCCGGTAACTTGCGGCCATACCATCAGCAGGCTTTGTCCGATGGGCAACGGCGTCGGGAGTGCACCTTCAAGCTGCTCCATCGTCAGTGCCCCCAAACTGCGCACGGAAGGCATGAGCAACGTTATGGTTGCGTCGCTGAACAGCTGACCGGGATTAAACCTCATCAATCCCAAAACAAAATTCTGAAATTGCACTGCCTGTCCTTCTGTCAACATCCCTTTGGGAGCTATAGCTCTTGCCAACAAATCGACTATCATGCTGTAAAAGATGCTGAAGAAAAGCCAAATGGCGATACCCGAAAGTGCCGACGTTGCTGCCTGACGGAAAACAACGGAAAACAAAATGGATAAATTCAGCCAGAATGCGACATAAATAATGCTGATCAGGATGAAAAAAATGAGTCTTGACAACTCATCGGCGGTTGGCGGAATTCCAAGAGCAATCAATCCCGAACCCAGTACGAGCAACCCCAATGCAACGAACAAGGTACTGATTACGATAAGATCGGCTACAAATTTGGAATTAATGACATAATCACGATAAATGGGCTGACTCAACAGACGACTGAGCGTGCCACGGTTTTGTTCCGAATTGATGGCGTCGAAACCAAGGCTTATTCCCAGTAACGGACCAAGAAAGCTGATAAAAACCGTAAAGGGTGGCAGCGTACCATCGGACAGGGTGAAAAGATTAAGGAAAAAGAAAGCATCTTCTGCACTCCCCGATTGTTTGCCAAATTGCGCCAACGCCGCGTATAAAGAGCCCAAACAAGTGAGCGCAATAAGAGCTGCCATAATGATAAATCGCCAGCTGCGTACCTGATCCGAAATCTCTTTGCTCACCATAACCCAAAATGGATGGATTATGTTGGTCTTATGGGTAAATGCCGAAGGACGCTCCGCTACGGCATCATGAGGCCGGTATTTTTTGAAAAAATGGTTCCATCGCTTATCATTCATGATGTACACCTCCTTCATCGAAAAAAGAGTTATAAATGTCCTCCAGATTGTGATCGGCATCACCAAACAATTGCCGTGAAAGATCGGTAATAGTGCCCATTGCACATATTTTGCCTTGTACAAAAATACCCACTCTGTCACAAACCTGTTCTACTTGATGCAAGTTGTGGGATGAAAACAATACCGTGAGACCATGCTCGTTACGCAATTCGATAATCAGATCAAGAAATGCTCTTACGCCTTGCGGATCGATACCCGAAGTCGGCTCATCGAGAATAATCACCTGAGGATTTTTTATCAGTACATCGGCCAAGCCCAATCGCTGACGCATGCCTTTCGAATATTTGCCGGTTTTCTTCCCATCGACATTTTCCAACCCTACGCGCTTAAGCAGTGCGTTGGCTTTTTGGGTAGCCTCGGCTTCAGAAATGCGGTTCAACATGGCAGTGTAAACCAAATTTTCCAATCCGGTACGGTCATCATAAAAACCGATATCTTCAGGCAAATAACCTACTCTTCGTTTTACTTCAATGGGATGACGGGTAGGATCAATTCCACACACCTTTGCTTGACCTTCGTTTGGCTCGGTCAGCCCCAGCATCATCAAAATCGTCGTCGATTTTCCGGCACCGTTAGGTCCCAAGAGGCCGAATATTTCTCCTTTTTCAACCGTCAAATGAATATGGTCTACAGCCGTAAACGACCGATATTTCTTTGTCAGGTTAACCAATTCGATGATTGTTTCGGCCATAATTTATCTCCTCCCAAATTTGCGAAACAGGTAAACCACTCCTCCAATTGCTGCCAAAATCACCAACACGCCAACCCATCCCCAAATCAAGGGCGTTTTCACCATAACGCGAAATGAAAGTTGAGACGTTGTCTCGGGTGTAGAAGCCCTCATTTCAACGACATAATCTCCCGGAATGGCTTTTTTGTCGGCCTGAATGGTAGCGTAAACGGTGGTTTCATTGCCGGGTGCCAATTTATCGATTTTTTCGGGTTCAAACGTTACCTGCCATTTAGAAGGAGCGGTAGCTTTCATTTCGATGTCGGTCAAATCGGCTGAACCGGTATTGCGAACGGTCAACCCGATCTTCTGTTTTCCGCCGGCAGTAATTTTTGTACTCAATAAACCGGTGGGCGTGGTGAGCGACATCTCATAATTGCCGGTGACAACGGCTTCCAATTCCATCGATGCCGAAGTAGATCCTGTGACGGCTCTTACGGGAATCTTATAGGTACCTGCTTTGATTTCTTTGGGTGGTTTGACTTCTATAGTAATTTCTTTGGTAGTATTCGGTTCAAGTTCCACAGAGGTAACCGGATTGTAATCCGCTTTGAAGGTAACTGTCCATCCTCGCGGAGCATTTGCCATCAACGCATAGAGTTGCTTATCGATGGTTCTGTTTTTTAAGGTAGCTCGGTAAGTGAAAGTTGCATTGGCATTTCCTTGCATATTGGACTGATCAGCAGTAAATTCCGTCTCGCTCGATCCCATTTCGGTTACCTTAACCGTGAGTGGAAGCGATGCCGAATCGCCGGCAGATAAGCGAAAAGTATATGCCCCTTTATTGACCTGAAACGGCACTTCCACTCGCAGCGATAACGTCTTTTTATCATCAGGAAGCACGGCAATTCTACTGACCGTATAACCTCCTCCTTTTAAAGTGTACGTCCATGTACGAGGAATGCCGATAACCCGTATATCGCCATTGAATACCTGGTCGCTTTTGTTGATTACATCAACAGCATATTCGATCGCATCCCCCGGAGAAACCGAAATTGTTGTATAAGGGGTGTACAAAATAACCTGACCGGATGCCATAGCCGATACCGGGTTTAATGAAAGAAAAACCAGCAAAACAAGTGCTTGACAGCTTAAAAACTTTTTTTGTACTGACATAAAAATTCCTCCATGATTTTTTTAACCAATTTGTACATTACATAAATAAAATAATAGATAATCTAAACCGCATTTATCCGATTATTCGATGAAACCGCAGTTTCATCTGAAATTTGTCGATGACTAATAACAAAGGGCTGAAAATAACACTTCAACCCTTTACTATTTCGATATCAAAAAACTTCACCGCCTATGTTTGCTCATATACTCAAGAACAGGCGTTATATCGAAATACAGTCCTTTGATACCGTATTTGTTTTCCCCCAACTTTACATAATGATAATGACCTGTAATCTTACCTTCGCCAACGACTTGATATCCTATACTGCTCAAAAAATCATATTCATGCGACACGTTGATTACATAATAAGGCGTCTTTTTGGAAAGTCCGTCACCTGAACTCACAATGGCATCCAAAACGACTTTACGTTGTGCAAACGCTTTCTTATATTCGGCAACATTATCCTGTTGAGCATAAACCATCAGTTTGATGTTGAGTGCCCGCAAGTTGAACGGATCTTCTTTCAGCAATGCATCGGCATCACCAATAAGTTTTTCATAATCGACGCTCGTAAATGATTCTTTTGAAAGGGTTTCCATCAACCGGTTATTATAGGATGAAGTATCCAACGGCATATAATCGGGATGGAAAACATACCCGTAATACAGATAACTCCGCTCTTCTCTCGTTAGGGAAGAATCGCCATTTTGGTATCTCTCCATGAGGTTGGGATAATAAAATTCGGATGAAGGATTTTCGATACTTTTCTTTATCGATTTATAATCGGGAGCATGGGAAGAAAAAGACTGTGCATTTGCAACAAAAGCACTTATCGTTAAAAAAAATAGAAAGACGATTTTTTTCATTTGGAGTCGATAGTTAATAATGATAGCAAATATATTTTCCTTTTCCCATTTTAACAAACAATATTTTTTAATAAATCTTAATCAACAAAATTCTATTGTTGTCTACCCGAAACAATGACATTCGGATTGATCTTTAAAATGAGTCCTTGTAATACGTTTCCGGGGCCGAGTTCAATAAATTCGGTAGCTCCATCTTCTATCATGTGCAGCACACATTGCGTCCATTTCACCGGCGAGGTAAGTTGCGCGATAAGATTTTTCTTTATGGTTTCGGGATCGGTTTCTCCAACAGTTGAAACATTTTGATAAACAGGGCATATCGGAGCGGAAAAAGGCGTCACGGAAATGGCTTCCGAAAGTTCCTGGCGTGCCGGTTCCATAAGCGGAGAATGAAAAGCGCCACCTACCTTTAAGGGAAGCGCACGTTTAGCACCGGCTTCTTTCAGTAATCGACAGGCTTTTTCTACACCCGAGATCGTGCCGGAAATTACAATTTGACCCGGACAATTGTAATTGGCAGGAACAACGATATCATCGGTGATAGAAGCGCAAATTTCTTCCACTTTTTCATCCGGTAGTCCGAGAATAGCAGCCATCGTAGAAGGATTCATCTCGCAAGCTTTCTGCATAGCCATAGCCCGCTTATACACCAGCTTCAAGCCGTCCTCAAAAGATAATGCTCCGGCAGCTACCAAAGCAGAAAATTCGCCGAGAGAATGCCCTGCAGTCATATCGGGTTTAAATTCATCACCCATTGTTTTGGCAAGAATAACGGAATGAAGGAATACTGCCGGTTGGGTAACTTTGGTTTGGCGAAGATCTTCATCGGTGCCGTTAAACATGATATCCGTAATGGAAAAACCCAAAATAGCATTGGCTTTCTCAAACAACTCGTTGGCCAAGGGGTGTGATTCATAGAGATTTTTTCCCATACCCACAAATTGAGCACCTTGGCCGGGAAATACATACGCTTTTTTCATAAATACCTATTTTATGTTGGTTTCTGTAACCGCAAAGGTAATAAATTTAAAATAAAAAATTTTCAAGCATAAAAAAGTAAATTGATAAAAAAACCTGTATATTTGCGAAAACTAATCATCATTGACTAACTTTTTAAAAAACAAAAAAATCATGGATCAACCTTATGTAATAGGAATTGATATCGGCGGGACCAACACCGTCTTCGGAATTGTAGATAAAAGAGGCCAGATTTTAAGAAGCGGAGCCATTAAAACCGGTCGTCATGAAGACGTCGGCGATTATTTAGACGAACTCGCACAGGCTCTTAACGACATACTGAAGGATCCTTTCTCAAAAGATACCATTAGAGGAATCGGTGTTGGAGCACCTAACGGCAATTACTTTTCCGGCAGCATTGAATTTGCACCCAACCTTCCATGGAAAGGAGTTATTCCTTTTGCACAGATGCTGGAAGAACGAATCGGCATACCTGTTGCCCTGACCAATGATGCCAATGCTGCTGCAATTGGAGAAATGACCTACGGGGCTGCACGCGGCATGAAGGATTTCATTGAAATTACGCTCGGAACAGGCGTCGGAAGCGGAATTGTCGTAAACGGGCAGTTGGTTTATGGTCATGACGGTTTCGCCGGTGAGCTCGGTCATGTGATTATGCGCCGCAATAATGGTCGGTTGTGTGGTTGTGGAAGAAACGGGTGTCTCGAAGCATATACATCGGCAACAGGTGTAGCACGAACCGCAAGGGAAATCTTGGATCTAAATCCCGATACCCCTACCCTCTTAAGAAATATTCCGGTTGAGGACATTACTTCCAAAGACGTATACGACGCTGCCGTAACAGGTGATGAGGTTGCCATCTCTATCTTTAATTTTACAGGAAATATACTGGGTGAAGCATTCGCCGATTTTGTGGCTTTTTCAAGTCCGGAAGCCATTATCCTTTTCGGAGGTCTGGCAAAAGCCGGCGACTTTATTCTCAAGCCCACCAAAGAGAGTATGGAAAAAAACCTTTTAAAGATATTCAAAAACAAAGTGAAAATACTTTTTTCGGGATTGAAAGAGGATGATGCTGCTGTTCTGGGTGCAAGCGCTTTAGGTTGGGAAGTATAGAAAGACACGAAAAATCGATTTAATCAAAATAGTTCACTTTTTTGAGGTGCTCATTTTTTGGGCACCTCATTTTTATTTGTTGTATGTTAATTGAAAATTATGGTGTATCTTTGCAGTGAAATTCCGAGAGTTAATCGTACTCTTTGCTATAAAAATATATGGGCAAAAGAAAAAAAAGCAAACAAAATAATTCATCCGAATCAAAACAGAACGTGATAAAATGGATGTGGGAAATTTACGGATTCCTACTCATTTTGGGCATCCTCATCTTCGGCTTGATTTCCGTAGGAGCTATCGGATATATTCCCAATATTGAAGAATTGGAGAATCCGATCGATAAATATGCTTCTCAGGTTGTCTCAACCGATGGACAGCTCCTTTTTACTTTTTCACAAAACAAAGAAAATCGCATTTTTGTGAAATATTCCGATCTTTCACCTCACCTTATCGATGCATTGATAGCCACAGAAGATATTCGTTTTTATAAACATTCGGGAATTGATGTTATCGGTTTGGGACGTGCCATCGTGAAAACCCTTCTCCTCCAACAGGAAGATAGCGGAGGAGGAAGTACCATTACCCAACAATTGGCAAAATTGCTTTACTCCCCCAAGGCCGGAAACAAATTACAGCGAATGATGCAAAAACCCATCGAATGGGTGATCGCCGTCAAATTGGAGCGTTATTACAGCAAGGATGAAATTATCAATTTATATCTCAATAAATACGATTTCAACTACAACGCCGTAGGTATAGAATCGGCTGCACGAACCTATTTCAACAAAAAACCGGCCGAATTGAATATTCAGGAATCGGCCATGTTGATAGGCATGTTGAAAAATTCTTCGCTCTACAATCCCATACGCCGTCCCGAACTTACTCTCCAACGACGCAATGTGGTAATCGAGCAAATGCGAAAAGCCGGATACCTGAGCCGACAGGAGGCCGATTCACTCAAACAAACGCCTCTAAACGTTGACTTTAACAGACTGAGTCATGTGGATGTTCCGGCTCCCTATTTTCGTCAATACCTGGGCATGATTATGATGGCAAATAAGCCCGATAAAAGAGATTATCCCGCAACATGGCAACGGCAACAATTTATTGAAGATTCCATTGCATGGGAAACCAATCCTCTATATGGATGGTGCCATAAAAACAAAAAAACCGACGGCTCGGATTACAATATTTATACCGATGGGTTGAAAATATATTCGACTATCGATTCACGCATGCAAAAATATGCCGAAGAATCCGTCAAAGAATATCTCGGAGGTTATTTACAACCTCTTTTTGATAAAGAAAAAGCAGGGAAAAAATATGCACCGTTCTCTTCCGATGTCAGCAACAAAGTGGAAGATCTGATGGCAAATGCCATGCGTCAGACCGATCGATACAGGGGTATGAAAAAAGCCGGTTATAGCGAAGAAGAGATTTTGAGGTATTTCAAAAACGAAGAAGTAGAAATGAAAGTTTTCTCTTGGGAAAAAGGAGAAATCGATACGGTTATGACGCCTTGGGATTCCATCCGATATCATAAATCATTTCTTCGTTCGGGATTCATGGCAATGGATCCTTATACAGGACATGTAAAGGCATATGTAGGGGGACCCGACTTCAAATTCTTCAAATACGATATGGTCAGTACAGGGAAAAGGCAGATAGGTTCAACCATCAAGCCTTTCCTTTATACCCTGGCTATGGAAGAAGGGATGACGCCCTGCGACCAAATGCTGCACGTTCCTCAAACGCTGACGGATGAAAACGGACGGGAATGGACCCCGCAAAACCCGGGTGCTCGTGCTGTTGGCGAACCGGTGACCATCAAATGGGGGTTACAAAATTCGAGTAACTGGGTAACGGCATATTTAATGAAAATGTTTTCGCCGTATGCCTTTGCCCGATTGCTGAAATCCTTCGGGCTTAAAAGTCCGATAGACCCGGTGGTTTCACTCGCACTGGGTATTTGCGATGCTTCTGTTTCGGAAATGGTGAGTGGATATTCTTCATTTGTAAACAAGGGTATTCGTGTGGAACCCCTGATGGTAACCCATATAGAAGATTCTTACGGCAACCTAATTGCAACGTTTATTCCTCAAATGCACGAAATATTCAGCGAAAGTACGTCATACAAAATGCTCGATATGCTGAAAGCGGTAATTGACGGAGGAACGGGCAGTCGATTACGAAGGATTTATAACCTGAAAGGAGAAATGGGAGGCAAAACAGGAACCACACAAAACCATTCCGACGGTTGGTTCATGTCGTTTACTCCTTCGATTGTTGCCGGATGCTGGGTGGGCGGAGAAGACCGTTCCATTCATTTCGACCGCATGGCATATGGCCAAGGGGCAAGTATGGCGTTGCCCATCCACGGACTATTCTACCAAAAAATATACGCCGATCCCTCGCTGAATATGAGCGACAACGGTGTTTTTGAGGTTCCGCCCCAATATAAGAATCCGTGCTCCGGAACGCAAAATTACCCTTCGGAATACGAGGAAGTGACAACCGAAGGAATCGATGATATGTTCAATTAATCCGACAAGGAATATTTATTGTGGGAATAATTCCGGTTTAATCGGTAGCAAACAAATCGATTTTTTTGCCATTGATGCGGACATTTTTAATGACCGGATTTTCGATTACATCTCCCTTTATCTCCGTATCGCTTTGCGCTTCTAAGTTGAACTTAGCTTTAAATACTACACGATTTGATATTTAACATTCATCATTTTTTAATGGAACCTTTCGACTATTCCTTCGATTATTTTTCATACATTTGGCCACAAAATTCATCTTTATGAAGTATGAGATAGAACGGAAATTCTTGGTGAAGGGCGACTATAAATCAAAGTCATCTGCTTTTCATCGTATCATGCAGGGATATCTTTCTACGGATTCGCCACTGGTTGTAAGGGTTCGTATATCCGATGAAAAGGCATATCTGACCATCAAAAGCACAGTTAATGGCAGTGAGTTTTCCCGCTATGAATGGGAATATGAGATCCCTTTAAAAGAAGCGGAAGATATGCTGAAGTTTTGCGGAAAATCGGTTATCGAAAAAACACGTTATGTGGTAAAAGTGGGAAAAAGTACATTTGAGGTAGATGAATTTCATGGGGAAAATGAGGGACTCACCATTGCCGAAATTGAGTTAGAGAGCGAGAATCAGTCGTTTGAAAAGCCGGAATGGCTGGGAGAAGAAGTTACAAACGATATCCGATATTATAATGCGTATTTATCTAAATATCCTTATTGTAAATGGAAAAAATAAAAAAACCGGGAATCATCATAGAAACCCGGTTTGATTTATTTTAATCCAACACGGTTATCCAACCGTAAGGATCGGGCTCGTCACCATATTGAATGGCTCGCAGTTTATGATATAACTTCTCGCAAACCGGTCCCGGTTTATCGTCCGTGCAGAACACATACGTTTTATTTTCAGCCAAATCATCGATACGCGAAATAGGACTAATTACGGCGGCCGTTCCGCAAGCACCGGCTTCTTCAAATGTAGAAAGCTCTTCTACCGGAACACGACGTTGCTCAATCTTCATCCCCATATCTTTTGCCAGTTGCATCAAACTTTTATTGGTTATGGATGGAAGAATGGAAGTAGATTCCGGCGTAACATACGTGTTATTTTTAATTCCGAAGAAATTTGCAGGACCACATTCATCGATATACTTTTTTTCTTTAGCGTCGAGATACAATACGGAAGAATATCCCATTCTGTGGGCTTTTTCGTCAGCCGGCAAACCCGCAGCATAATTTCCACCCACCTTATACCTTCCTGTTCCTAGAGGTGCTGCACGATCATATTCGCGCAAAATTACCATGGGTGTAGGTTTAAATCCTTCTTTGAAATAAGGACCGACCGGTGTAACAAAAACAATAAGAAGGTATTCTTTGGCAGGTCTCACTCCAACTTGAGCAGTGGTTCCGATCAGTAACGGACGAATATAAAGGGAAGCTCCGCTTTCGTAAGGCGGAACAAACCGCCGATTTTTTTTGACAGCCGTTACCACCATCTCTTCAAATAATTCTACCGGCGGTTCTGCCATCAAAATACCGCGTGCAGACGATTGCATTCGCAATGCATTATCACGCATGCGAAAGATACGCACTTTGCCGTCTTTTCCCATAAAAGCCTTCTGCCCTTCAAATACTTCCTGCCCGTAATGCAAACACGTGGCTGCCATATGCAGATTCAGATATTCGGAGGTTTCCAGTTGAGGCTCACTCCATTTTCCGTCACGATAATAACTTCGTACGTTATAATCGGTTTTCATATAGCCGAACGATAAATTCGACCAATCAATCGTATCCATGTTGTAAAAATTTATAAGAGAATATTGAATTGTTTATTTTGAATTATCTAAACCCACAAAGATAATATTATTTCATCAAAAATGTAAAATTAACAATTTAAATCACTATTTTCGTGCTACGAAATATGATTGATCAAGTTACCATAGAACGTATTCAGGATGCTGCACGTATTGTAGATGTGGTAGCTGATTTCATTACACTTCGCAAAAGGGGATCGAATTATGTTGGCTTGTGTCCCTTTCATGATGATCATTCGCCGTCATTTTACGTTTCTCCTGCCAAAAACATTTGCAAGTGCTTTGTATGCGGAGAAGGAGGTGCTCCGGTGCATTTTATCATGAAACACGAGCAACTCTCCTATTATGAAGCATTGAAATATCTGGCAAAAAAATACCACATTGAAGTAGAAGAAAAGGAACTGACCGACGAAGAAAAGCAAGCACAGAGCATCCGCGAAAGCCTGTTTATCTTGAACGAATATGCCCGCGATTTCTTCGTGAAAACACTTCATGAACATCCTGAAGGAAGAGCTGTCGGAATGAGTTATTTTCGTGAACGCGGTTTCCGGGACGATATCATTAAAAAATTTCAACTCGGATATAGCCCCGAACAACGCGATGCTTTTTCTTCCGGGGCACTGAAGGCCGGTTATCAGCGCGAATATTTATTAAAGTCAGGGCTTGCAGTAGGGGAAGAGAGTATGCTCCCGCTCACTGACCGTTTTAGAGGAAGAGTCATTTTCCCTGTTCATACCCTTTCGGGAAAAGTGGTGGCTTTTGGTGGCCGCATTCTTAAAAAGGCAGAAAACACAGGGAAATACATCAATTCACCCGAAAGCGAAATTTACTCCAAGAGCAATGAGCTTTACGGAATCTATTTTGCCAAAAATGCCATAGTCAAACAAGATCGTTGTTATTTGGTGGAAGGCTATACCGATGTAATTTCCATGCATCAGGCGGGGATAGAGAACGTAGTTGCATCGTCGGGAACAGCGCTTACGCACGGACAGATACGTTTGATTCGCCGTTTCTCCAATAATATTACGGTTTTGTATGATGGCGATACGGCAGGGATTAAGGCTGCGTTGCGCGGAATCGATTTGCTGCTTGAAGAAGGCATGAATGTGAAAGTGGTATTGCTGCCCGATGGTGAAGATCCCGATTCGTTTGCGCGCAAACAAAATGCAGAAAGTTTTAGCCGCTATATCAACGAACATGAAGTCGATTTTATTCGTTTCAAGACCCAACTTCTACTAAAAGAAGCAGCCAACGATCCCATAAAACGCGCCGGATTAATTACCGATCTTGTACAAAGTATTTCGGTGATCCACAACAATATTACCCGTTCCGTTTATATTCATGATTGTGCCGCCTTGATGAATGTTGACGAAAAAATACTGATTAGAGAAGTCAACAAAATCCGATTAAAAAATATTGAAAAACAAAAGGAACGCTCTTCTGACAAGAAAGAAGATTTACCTGTTGATCATGATGATGCGTCTCGCTCTTTTTTTCCGGAAGATCCCTATGAGAAGTATGAACGACAAATCATCCGATATGTTATTCGTTACGGCATGAACCCGATTTATAGACGTTTTAAAAAAGAAAAACGGCGGGAAGGCAAAAATGTGGTCGAAATTGATGTTCTTGTTGAAGAAGGTCCTTCGGTCATCCATTTTATAAAATATGATCTTGAACGTGATCATATCCAATTTACCCATCCTATATATCAGCAAATATTTGAAGAAGCTGTAGAAAAATCGACAGAAAAGGATTTTGCGCCCGACAAGTATTTTCTTTATCATCATGACCCAAAAATCGGTAAACTAGCCTCAGAGTTGATGACCGATAAATATCATCTTAGTAAGATTCATGCTAAATTTTTGGGCGAAGATATCAACAATAAAGATTCTCGTCTCATTGAAGAAAATTTGCTTGAAGCATTGGTGCCGCGAGCTACTACCGAACTGAAAAATGCCTATGTCATGCAAAAGATTGAGAATGTAAAAAAAGCTATCCAAAAAGCGGATGCCGACGAAATGATAATCCTTCTTCAGGAATTACAGCAATTACAAAATATCAAAAAAGAATTGGCAAAAATATTGGGGGAACGCATTGTATTGAAATATTAAACCCGGATTTCTCATTAGCTAAGGTTTCTTACTCCTATTTACATGTATTATCTCGAAACGAAAGATATTGTAAAACAGTATGCCGAACATTTGGCATTAAATGGTGTGAGCATCGCTGTGCCACAAGGTTCTGTCTTTGGCCTTCTTGGTCCAAACGGCGCAGGGAAAACCACGCTCATCCGCATCATTACCCGCATCATTGCGCCTGACAGTGGCGTAATCCTCGTTAACGGCCGTCCGTTTTCCGGGCAAGATGTGTATCGTATCGGCTATTTACCCGAAGAAAGAGGCCTGTATAAAAAAATGAAAGTGGGCGATCAGGTAATGTATCTTGCTCAACTTAGGGGGATGTCGAGAAAAAATGCACAAACTGAACTGACAAAATGGTTCCGTCAGTTCAACATCACGAATTGGTATAACCGTAAAGTTGAAGAATTGTCGAAGGGGATGCAGCAAAAAGTGCAATTTATTGCTACCGTTATCCACAATCCCGAGTTGATAATTTTAGATGAACCCTTTAGCGGTTTCGATCCCTTAAATGCCGATATCATCAAAAACGAGATACTTCGGCTCAAAAATGAAGGAAAAACTGTTCTTCTCTCTACTCACGATATGGAATCGGTGGAAGAATTATGTGATAACATTGCTTTGATCAATCAATCGAAAGTGGTGTTGCATGGAAATGTTTTTGAAATCAGAAACGCCTACAGGCAACATGTTCTTCGCTTCAGATTATTTTCTGATGATTTTGAAATGGAGAATGAATCATTTACTGTACTATCCAAAGAAAAAAAACACGAATATATCGATGTGAGAATTCAAAAAAAGGTCGAGATGGAAAATACGGAACTTATCAAACTGATCTTGAATACCTATCCGGTAATTTCTTTCGAAGAAGAACTTCCTACCATGCGCGAGGTTTTCGTGAGTGCGGTTACATCTCAGTCCATAAAAGACAACTGACTTATGAATACGCTCGGATTAATCATACAACGCGAATATAGTTCTCGCGTCACAAAAAAAACGTTTATCCTTTTCACGATATTCATGCCGGTCCTTTTTTTAGCATTGGCTTTTGTTCCTCTTTGGTTATCGACAATAAAAGATTCCGAAATCAAAAAAATTGTCGTGATTGATCATACAGGAATTTATGCTCCTGAATTTAAATCCACGGATGACTACCGATTTGAAATCGTCGGTAAAGCAGACGAATCAGCTAATTATACTCCTCGGCTTGGAAAAGATTTTTTTGCCATTCTTCAAATAACGGACGATTTGAGTAAAAAACCGCAGAATGTATTCTTGATCTCCGAAAAACAAGTTCCGATGAGTTTATTGAAAAACATCGAAAAAGTACTTTCAGAAAAAGTGACGCGACAAAAGCTCGACGAATTATCTGCTTCCGGCAATGTGGATGCTCAAACCATCGTAAAAGTTCGCCACATCATTGAATCGGGTGCTAATGTGTCTGTTTCGACGTTGCGTTTGAACAAAGAGGGAGAAACCTTTGCCTCTTCTTCAATGCTTTCCTCTATTGTTGGTATCGCTTTCACCCTGTTGATATACATTTTTCTTATGAGTTACGGGGGAATGGTGATGCAAGCTGTGCTGGAAGAAAAGCGGAGTCGAATTGTAGAAGTACTGGTATCTTCCGTTAAACCGGTAAATTTGCTAATCGGAAAAATCGTCGGAATCGGGTTAGTGGGATTAACACAACTCTTCATTTGGGCATTGCTGCTGGGTAGTCTGACCATGGTTTTAGGCATTTTGCCGGTTTTTTCTAACGATGCAGCTACCTCTTCTCAACTGATGAACAACTCAATGCAGCCGGTAAATATGTCGGAAATTGTTGCCATGTTTCAAACGATAAATTGGTTGGAAATCATCTTATATTTCATCGTTTTCTTTATTGGTGGATATGTGTTATATGCATCTATCTTTGCCATGATCGGGGCTTCGGTCGACAATGAACAAGATACTCAACAATTTATGATGCCTATAACGATTATTCTCTTATTTGCTTTTTATGCCGGTTTTTACAGCATAGAAAATCCTGACGGTCCATTAGCTTTCTGGTGTTCGTTTATCCCTTTTACTTCACCTGTGGTGATGATGGTGCGCATTCCTTTTGGGATTCCGGCTTGGGAAAAAATTCTTTCAGTGATCATTTTATACGGTTCTTTTGTCGTTATTTCGATTTTTTCTGCCAAAATTTATCGTGTAGGAATATTGATGTATGGGAAAAAACCCACGGTAAAAGAAATAATAAAATGGGCAAAATATAAATAAATGTAAACTATTTTATTGCTAAAATCGACAAAAAGTCGTAATTTTGCCGGCTATAAAATCGTTTTTGAAAGGAATTCGGCATTTTTTCTTTTCAAACGGTAGAAATTTATTGAAAGCAGTATTAATCATTTTTCAAATAAAATAGGGATGTATGAAATTTGAAAAGATGCAGGGGACAGGTAACGATTATATCTATTTTAATTTGTTTGAAGAAAAAATAGATAACCCTTCGGCATTGTCCATAAAGTTAAGTGACCGGCATTTTGGTGTAGGCGGCGATGGCATTGTGCTGATAGGCCCTTCGGACGAAGGCGATTTTTCCATGCGCATGTTCAATGCTGACGGCAGTGAAGCCGAAATGTGTGGCAACGCTTCACGCTGTGTGGCAAAATACCTATATGAAAGAGGATTGACAAAAAAACGGGAAATTGCCTTAGATACCAAAGCAGGCATAAAATATCTTCAACTGTTTATTGATCCCCAAACCGATACCGTCCAACGGGTACGCGTAAATATGGGGAAAGCTGATTTTTCTTCCCGTTCCATTCCGGTTATTTCCGAACTTTCCGAAGTAATCGACCAACCGTTGACCATCGATGAAAAGACATATCGCATAACCTGTGTATCGATGGGTAATCCTCACGCCGTTATTTTCATGTCGGGCATCGATGCATTGAAACTTGATGAGATAGGACCCAAAATCGAAAATCACCCCATGTTCCCTCAACGAACCAATGTGGAATTTATCGAAGTCATTGATCGCCATACGCTCAAAATGCGCGTATGGGAGCGAGGCAGCGGCGAAACCCTTGCCTGTGGAACAGGTGCTTGTGCCTCCTTGGCAGCGGGTGTCCTGAATGATCGTTGCGATACCTCTGTCACTGTGAAATTAAAAGGAGGCGATCTTCACATCGAGTGGGATAAAGTTCATAACCAAGTATATCTGACAGGCGATGCCCATTTTGTTTTTAAGGGAGAAATTCCCGATTAAAAAGAATTCATCAACCATTAACTCAGTAAAATATGTTTACGATAAATGAAAATTTTCTTAGGCTGAACGAAAATTATCTTTTTACTACTGTTGCCGAGAAAATCAAACAATTTTCATCTGAACATCCGGATGCAAACATTATTCGTTTAGGGATCGGCGACGTGACATTGCCTTTACCGCCGGCTGTTATTAAAGCCTTGCATAAAGCCGTAGATGAAATGGCGGTAAAAGAAACTTTTCGGGGTTACGGACCGGAGCGAGGATACGATTTTTTACTTGAAAAAATTGCCGAGAACGATTATCGTGCACACGGTATCGATATTTCTACCGATGAAATATTTGTGAGTGACGGAGCGAAAAGCGATACGGGAAATATTGTAGATATCTTAGGCGAAAACAATATGGTCGGAATCACCGATCCGGTTTACCCGGTGTATTTGGATTCCAATATAATGAGAATAAAAGAGCGCTCCATTACCAACAGTAAAATTGTGTTTCTCCCTTGTCATCCCGAAAACAATTTCTTGCCTGAGATACCCAAAAAAAGAGTAGATGTCATTTACCTGTGTTATCCCAATAATCCTACCGGTACGGTCATGAAAAGGGACGAACTGAAAAGATGGGTAATTTATGCGCTCGAAAACAAAAGCCTCATTTTATTTGATGCAGCTTATGAGGCTTATGTTACAGAAGATGACGTTCCTCACAGCATTTTCGAAATTGAGGGAGCAAAATCGTGCGCAATCGAATTTCGTTCCTACTCCAAAAATGCCGGCTTCACCGGTCTGCGCTGCAGCTACACGGTGGTGCCAAAAGAACTAAAAACAAAAGCTTCCAACGGCACCTATGTTTCTCTGAATCAATTATGGCTCAGACGCCAGTCCACCAAATTCAATGGAACAGCCTATATTATTCAACGGGCAGCAGAAGCCGTGTATTCTCCGGAAGGAAAAGAGGAAGTTAAAGGATTGGTAAATTATTATCTGGAAAATGCGAAGACTATCCGCGAAGGACTCCAAGAGAAGGGTTGGACTGTATATGGTGGTGTAAATTCGCCCTATATATGGCTGAAATGCCCCGATACAAATGATTCGTGGCAGTTTTTTGACCGGTTGCTCAATGAGCGTCACATCGTAGGTACTCCGGGGGTAGGTTTTGGCCCAAGCGGCGAAGGTTATTTTCGTCTCACGGCTTTCAACAGTCACGAAAAAACTCGGGAAGCCATTGAACGAATTAAGAAATGGGAAATATAAATCATAAAATAAGCGGCGTTTGGCCGCTTATTTTATGTAGCCTTGTTTCCGTATTCAAAACATCTTGATAATTCGTTCAATCCCTTTTATCAGCGCATCAACCTCTTCATAAGTGTTGTAAAAAGCCAGCGACGCACGAACCGTTCCTTGAATGCCCAATTCTTTCATCAAGGGCTCTGCACAATGATGCCCTGTGCGTACGGCTATCCCCATTTTATCGAGCAGCATTCCCATATCATACGGATGAATACCATCCACCAGAAAAGAAATTACACTGCTTTTGTTTGCTGCTTTGCCATATATATGCAGCCCCTTAATGTCTTGTAGCCGTTGAGTGGCATATTCCAGCAACTCACGCTCATAGCAAGAAATAGGTTCCAATCCAATTTCCGAAACATAGTCTAATGCCGTGGCTAAAGCGGCAGATCCAACAAAATCGGGCGTACCTGCCTCAAATTTAAAAGGGATCTCGCTATACGTGGTTTTTTCGAAACTTACGCTGGCAATCATTTCACCGCCACCCTGATATGGAGGCAAGGCATCCAACCAATTTTCCTTCCCATATAGAATGCCGATTCCTGTGGGTCCATATATCTTATGGGATGAAAAAACCAGAAAATCACAATCGATTTTTTGTACATCAATCGGCAGGTGTTGTACCGACTGTGCTGCATCAATCAAAACAGGAATATCGTGTTCGTGTGCAATTTTCGTTATTTCTTCAATAGGATTGATCGTTCCCAATACGTTGGAGATATGAGTTACGGCAATCAGTTTGGTGAATGGAGAAATTTTTTTCACCAATTCATCGAGGTGCAATTCGCCGTTTTCGTCTATAGGAACTACCCGAAGTTTTACTCCCTTGATATCGCCTTGCAGTTGCCACGGAACGATATTGGAGTGATGCTCCATTGCCGTGATGAGAATTTCGTCACCTTCCTTGCAAAATGCCCGGCAAAAGGATGAGGCTACCAGATTAATGGATTCCGTTGCTCCACGAGTGAAAACAATTTCATTGGGAGATTTTGCCCCAATGAATTTTTGTACGGTTAACCGTGCCGATTCGTGAGCATTAGTGGCTTCCTGACTCAAAAAATGTACTCCGCGATGGACATTGGCATTGAGGTTATAGTACATTTCTTCTATTTTATCCACCACACAGCGGGGTTTTTGAGTGGTGGCAGCATTATCCAGATACACTAACGGTTTTCCGTAAACCGTGCGTGAAAGAATGGGGAAATCTTTTCGTATCTCAGTTATATTCAACATCATTTGCATACATTACAGTTCCCACATCGCAACAATTCGCCCCGGAATCGCTTGTCTATCAAATATTCCAACCGGTCGTGCAGAATGTCGATATGAATCATGTCTACCACATCTTTCGTAAAAGCCACCATAAGTAACATGCGTGCTTCCTCTTCGGGGATACCTCGTGCTTGCATATAAAACAGGGCATCTTCATCGAGTTGTCCTGTTGTCAGACCATGCGAACATTTCACGTCGTCGGCATAAATCTCGAGCTGAGGCTTTGCATACATGTGCGCATCTTCAGAAGAGCAAAGATTTCGGTTACTTTGATAGGCTTCTGTTTTTTGTGCCCCTTTTTCCACCAAAATTCTTCCACAAAAAACGCCGGTCGACTTCTCCTGCAAAACATACTTAAACAATTCGTTGCTTGTACAATGCGGTACGGCATGATCGAGAAAGGCAAAATTATCGGTATGTTGTTCCTTGTCGCTTATCACCAGTCCGCCTACGTGCGTTTCGGCATATTCTCCGGATAATCGGAAACGGTAATCATTGCGGGTATAACCGTTGTGAAGGGTAATTCCTGCAGCCGTCACTTTCGATTGTTCTTTCTGAAGGCAGTATAACGAACTTATCCGGGTTACTTTCACCGAATTCTCTTCCAATTCGTAAAATTCGACTTGGGCATTTTCTCCGGCTACCATTTCCGTTACTTGGGTTACCACAAAATTCACATCGTCCACCGTATGGTCGCATATCAACAATTTGACGTCGGCATTTTTCTCGGCAATGAGTAAAATACGCCGGTTTACGTTCAAATTGACACCTCCGCGAAGAATGTTAATCAGCTGAAGTGGCTTTTCAACAACCGTATTTTCAGGCACGTACACCACAAAACCATCTTGAGCAAACATTGTATTGTAAGCGGTGACACCGTTATCGGCTGCTGCGATTTTATTGTAATACATGCTGAAAGAGCGGGGATATTTTTCGGAAAATGTCTGTAAGCTTCCTACAAATACTCCGTTGGATAGCGGCAGATCGGGTTGCGTTTTATCGTAATACCGGTCATTGATGAGGAAGAAGACATGAGCATTCAGATGAGGTACGTCGCATTTAAAGGCATCGTAAGGATTTACCGGAATGGGGATATTTCGAAGATTAAGCCCTAAATCTGCATCAAAAGCACGTGAAATATCCGATTGTTTGTAATCTTCCAGTTTTGAAGTCGGAAAGCCCCATTTTTTGAATGCCTCGAAAGCTGCATCGCGTTCTTTATTAAGCCCTTCCGTAGCATTTTGGTCAATTACCTCCCGATAAGTTTCAAACAGGTCAATATATTGTTGTTCAATCATTTTTAAAGCTATTGGTTATTCCATTGCATTGTTGATGAGGCTTTCGTAACCATTTTCCTCAAGTTCCAAAGCCAATTCAGGACCTGCGGTTTTGATGATTTTCCCGTTATACAACACATGAACTACATCGGGTTTGATATAATCGAGCAGACGCTGATAGTGAGTGATCACGATCACTGCATCATCCTTTGTATGAAGTTTATTGACTCCGGTGGCTACAATTCGCAATGCATCAATGTCGAGACCCGAATCCGTTTCGTCCAAAATAGAAAGTTTGGGATTGAGCATCGCCATTTGGAATATTTCGTTCTTTTTCTTTTCACCTCCGGAGAAACCTTCGTTTACCGAACGATTTACCAGTTGGCTGTCTATTCCCAGCATCTCTCGTTTATCGCGCATGAGCTTCAGAAAATCGCTTGCAGAAATGGGATCTTCCCCTCTGTATTTTCGATGTTCATTAACGGCTGCTCGCATGAAATTGACCATACTGACGCCGGGAATTTCTACCGGATATTGAAAACTCAGAAAAATGCCTTCTCGTGCCCGATCTTCCGGTTTCATTTCCAACAAGTTCTTCCCGTTAAAGAAGATGCTCCCCTGTGTAACATTAAAACGTGAGTTTCCCACAATAACCGATGCTAACGTACTTTTGCCGGATCCATTCGGTCCCATAATGGCATGAATTTCTCCTTTTTTAATTGCCAAATCAATGCCTTTGAGTATTTCTTTTCCCTCTACGGAAACGTGTAAGTTTTTTATTTCGAGTAAATTTTCCATCTTTTCATTATTAACTAAAAATTATTCCTTTTTAGGGTTTTCTCTCTGCATTTTATAGATCAATTCCTCTTCTTTAGCCTGTTCCGACTCATCTTGAGATTCCATGTTTTTTTTGAAGACATCAGAAGCGAAAACAAACTTCTTTAATGCTTCGCTTTCGGAATCGTTGAGTTTTTCTTTTGGACCTTCCCATTCTTTAACTCCTTCGTTAAGAAAGACAATATGATCCCCAATATTCATAACCGAATTCATGTCGTGAGTAACTATAACGGAAGTTATTTGGAAATCTTTGATAATGCTGGCAAGAAGCCCGTCAATCAATTGCGAAGTTTGAGGATCGAGACCCGAGTTGGGCTCATCGCAAAACAAATATTTGGGATTTAAAGCAATTGCACGAGCTATGGCTGCTCTTTTCATCATTCCCCCGCTTATTTCAGAAGGATAAAGATGGGCTGCTTGCAACAAATTTACTCTTTCCAAACAAAATTCAGCCCTTTGACGTCGTTCCTTTTTACTTAGCCGGGAAAACATATCCAATGGAAACATGACATTTTCGAGCACGGTTTTAGAATCGAACAATGCCGATCCCTGGAAAAGCATACCCATTTCGCGTCGCAATTGTTTAATCTCCTTAGGTTTCATGGTAAGTAAATTGCGCCCTTCGTAAAGAATTTCACCCGAAGTGGCACGAATAAGCCCTACCATACATTTAAGAAATACCGTTTTACCTGATCCGCTTTTCCCGATTATCATGTTAACGATCCCTTTACGAAAAGTTGCCGATATATCATTCAGCACAAGATGTCCTTCAAATTCTTTAGATAAATTTTTGACTTCAATCATTTATTCTCCCCTTTTATCCCATTACCAACTGTGTGAAAACCAAATCGGTCATCAAAATCAAAACACTGTTTATTACTACTGAATCCGTACTTGCTTTTCCCACTTCCAATGCTCCCCCGTGTACATTGTAACCAAAATAGGCAGACACAGAAGAAATAATAAATCCGAAAATCATCGATTTGGCAATGGAGTACCAAATAAAAAATTCCCGAAAGAAAGCGCGTAGGCCATACACATATGTTGCTACCGGTGGATTTCCGGTGAAAGCACAAATAATGTAGCCCCCAAGCAAACCAACGAAAATACTGAAAACAACCAAAACAGGCATGAAAACCACAAAAGCCAATATTTTGGGAAGAATAAGATAATTCGCTGAGTTAACCCCCATGATTTCAAGTGCATCTATTTGCTCGGTAATGCGCATAGTTCCTATTTCGGATGCAATATTCGATCCCACTTTCCCGGAAAGGATAAGGCACATAATCGTCGATGAAAACTCCAGAAGGATGATTTCACGCGACACTACCCCTACTGTATAGGACGGAAGAAACGGATAAGTCAGGTTTAATGCCAGCTGCATTACGATGACAGCACCGATAAAAAGAGAAATGAGAACAACAAGCCATATGGACGTAACCCCCAGTTTATGAAGTTCTTTAAGAAATTCTTTGAAGAACTCTCTCAATCTGTCAGGAGGCATCAGTACTTGTTTCATCATTACTGCATATTCACCTATGCTTTCCAATAATCCGGAGAGAGACATATCGATATAATAATTTCGAATTTATTCATGCAAAGATAACTATTGTTTTTCTTTTTTTGATAGTTAGCCAAAAGGATGATGAGTCATTTTTAGTTACCTTTGCAATAGAATGAAAATGAGGAAGCCCTATTTAGAAATAAAGATAATTATTATAGGTCTTTCAACAACTTATCTTTATTGTTCTCATAGAAACACATCCGCGATTCCATGAAAGCGTCCCAGTGATTGGCATATTTTACCTCAGTATCGATATTGAAATCTTCCGAGCCGAACTGATCGATGCGTTTCATCAAAAAATTTATCGTTATCAGGTTAATATCCAATGCAGGTTGATAAGCCAGCAATGGCTCGTTTTTGGGTAAAGGGATGGCAGAAATGATCTGCATATTCAGCAAATCATCCAGAATTTCATTGGTGAGTCCGATCGGGATTTCACAGCTTTCCGAGATCTCGTCGTTGTTGAGAGGCATCTTCCCTTCAGCAAATCGTTTCACGATTACTGAAGTAATGATCAATGTAAAAAAATCGCGGTAACGGCGACTGATGTTCTTGGTTTCTCTTTCAAAAGAAAATTTTCTTACATTTTGTGCAGCAAAAGACAAGGTTGCTCCAATCAAAACAATGTACCAAGATAATTGCAACCACAACAGCAACAACGGGATGGCGGCAAAAGTTCCGTAAATGGCATTGTATTTGGTAATCCATATTTGTCCATTGAGATAAAGAGTCTGAACAATTTGATAGGCTGCACCGGCGATAAGTCCGGCTATAAAAGCATTCAAAAATTTTACTTTTGCATTAGGCATTAATTTATACAAAAGCGTAAAAACAAGTACCGTAATAACATAAGGCAAGATATTGAGGTATTGCGTTGCGGGATACAGAATATAGATGTATTTTGTAAATGAATTCAGCACAATGGATAATCCGTAATTCAGAATAATCAGTATGGGCAAGAAAAGAATTAAGGCGAAATAATCAATAGCCCGCCGATGCATGCTTCGTCCTTTTTTGACTTGCCAAATCCGATTAAAATTATTTTCGATATCCCTAAACAAGGTAAAGACAGTATACAGCAACAAAACAACACCCACACCGGCAAAAACACCACTCCCTTTGGCATATTCCAACGAATTGTTAATCAGCGTAATGATTTCCATGGTTAGGTTCGATTCCCCTTGCGGTACATTCCCAATAGGCGTCATCCCCAAATAGTCCAGAATCTCGCTCTGAAGAATGTTTTCGAATCCGAAACCACGACCTATAGCAAACAAGACAGCCAGAAAGGGAACAATAGCCAACACCGTCCGGTAAGTAAGTGATGCCGCTTTCACTCCTAATTCGAGATCCAGCGTATTTCTTACGGTTAATATAATTGTTTTGATGAGGTTATAAAAAACACTGGTATTTTTGGACAACGATTTGTAATCGATACGCCAAATACCATAAGTAAGGAATTCGATCAGGTCTGCAATTTTTACCTTCCATCGGGTGATTCTCCCCGGTTTGTATTCCTTTTTTTCTGCCGTATTATTTTTATCTTTTTCAGGAATCATTCCTTTTGCAAAAATAAACAGCAGGTCTGTAAGCCGGGTTCTGTATCCCTTGTAAAGGGATGTTTGTCATCTATCTGCGAACGATGTCACCATCGTTCTTTAGCGGCCTACCCCTCGGCATCGGGCGAGCAACCCTACTACATCCGATATACTTGGCCTTGCAACCCATAAGACGTACGGCATGCTGCATTGCTGCAACATCCGGTGAGCTCTTACCTCACCTTTTCACCCTTATCTGCCCGAAAGCAGACGGTTATTTTCTGTTACGTTACTCTGCTCTCACGAACAGCTTCCCGTTAGGAAGTATGGTGCTCTATGTTGCCCGGACTTTCCTCCCCGTACCTTGATACGTGGCGACAAACCGACCTGCTGTCTATTTGCAAAAGTAATATTAAATTAATGATTTGCTACTAAATCGGTCTAATTTTTAAACATAGACTAAATTAGTCTCTATATGTTTAATCTTTAGCGTTTAAAATATGAATTAAATTTTAAGGGGTAAAAGAAAATCCCGCATTTTTAGGGCGGGATCTTCTACGGGTTAATATCAAACGTTATTAATCGAGATGAGGACCTGCTTCAACCAATGCTACTCCTTCTTCGTGTCCCGAAAATTTGGTGAAGTTCTTAATGAAGCGGGCAGCCAAATCTTTGGCCTTTCTCTCCCATTCCGAAGGATCGGCATAGGTATCACGTGGATCGAGCACTTTCGTGTCCACCCCTTTCAGCTCGGTAGGAATAGCCAAACCAAAATAAGGAATCGTTTTAGTAGGAGCATTATCGATCGATCCGTCGAGAATGGCATCGATGATTCCTCTCGTATCTTTAATGGAAATACGTTTTCCGGTACCGTTCCATCCCGTGTTAACGAGATAGGCAGTGGCTCCAACATGTTCCATCCTTTTGTTCAATTCTTGAGCATATTTTACAGGATGAAGCGAAAGAAATGCAGCTCCAAAACATGCCGAGAAAGTAGGTGTCGGCTCTGTTATGCCACGTTCTGTTCCGGCCAACTTGGCTGTAAATCCCGAAAGAAAATAATATTTTGCTTGTTCGGGTGTCAAAATCGATACCGGAGGAAGCACTCCAAATGCATCGGCCGATAAGAAAATCACGCGTTTAGCATGAGGACCTTTTGAAACCGGTTTAACGATATTTTTAATATGGTAAATGGGATAAGACACCCGCGTATTTTCCGTCACGGATTTGTCGCTGAAATCAATTTTCCCGTTCTCGTCTACTGTGACGTTTTCCAAAAGGGCATCTCGCTTGATGGCATTGTAAATGTCGGGTTCGCTTTCTTTGCTCAAGTTATAAACCTTAGCATAGCAACCACCTTCAAAGTTGAATACTCCGTCATCATCCCAGCCATGCTCGTCGTCGCCAATCAGCAAACGTTTAGGATCGGTCGACAAGGTAGTTTTCCCTGTTCCTGACAAACCGAAGAAAATAGCCGTATTTTCGCCGTTCATATCGGTATTTGCCGAACAGTGCATCGATGCGATTCCTTTTAACGGCAGTAAGTAGTTCATGTAAGAGAACATACCTTTTTTCATTTCACCGCCATACCATGTACCGCCAATCAGCTGCATTTTTTCGGTTAAATTGAAAACAACAAATGTCTTCGAATTCAAACCAAGTTCTTTCCAACGATCACCGGCATCGGTTTTAGAAGCGTTAAGTACTACAAAATCGGGTTCGCCATAATTGGCCAATTCTTCTTCCGTAGGACGGATAAACATATTTTTAACGAAGTGAGCTTGCCAAGCTACTTCCATTACAAACCTAACTTTCAAACGGGTAGCTTCGTTTGCACCCAAAAAAGTATCCATAACAAACAATCTTTTGCCCGAGAGTTGTTTCGTTGCAATTTTTTTCAGTTCAACCCATGTCGATTCGGGAAGAGGTTTGTTGTCGTTTGGATATTCAGGAGACGTCCACCAAAGGGTATCACGGGATACATCATCCATAATGAAGAACTTGTCTTTAGGAGAACGTCCTGTGTATATACCGGTCATCACATTTACAGCACCCAGTTCTGTAACTTGTCCTTTTTCCAAACCTTCCAACCCGGGTTTGGTTTCTTCTTCGAATAATTGATCGTATGAGGGATTATATACGATCTCTTTTACATCCGTAATGCCATACTTGCTTAAATCTAAATTAGCCATTTTATTAGCGTATTAATTGTTAAAATGTATACTAGTATTGTTCGTTGATTTTTAACCCAAAAACAACATGCAAAAATAATTATTTTATTTGAATAAAGAAAACAATTAAAGAAAAAATTCCATAATTACCCTTTTCCCTTCTTTAAGCGTACAAAAAACGAATAAACCACTAGATAAGCAACTACACAAACCTTGAATAATGATTAATCATCTCGACAAAACTATTACCTTTGGGATTAAAGAACGAGAACATGAAAAAACTAATTTCATTACCGCCGCATATGGTGACTTATTTAAGAAGAAAAAATGATCCTGCTTTTTCGGATTATTTTTTTACCTCCGATCCTGTAAATAAAAAACTGGGATCGGGAGGAGGGACGGCCTGGCTGCTTAAAGAGAGCAAAGAGAATGAAGCCCATCGATGCGACTTTCTTGAATGGATTGGCAGGGAAAAACGTATACTGATTCATGCGGGAGGACAAAGCCGACGCTTGCCGGCTTATGCACCAACGGGAAAAGTATTCATCCCGATTCCGGTTTTTCGTTGGGCAAGGGGGCAAAAAATCAACCAAACGTTGTTGTCGCTGCAACTGCCGTTGTACGAAAAAATAATGGAAGATATTCCGGCAAACCTGCATACTCTCATTACCAGTGGCGACGTATACATCCATAATGCCGGAAAAATTCCCAAGATTCCTCAGGCCGATATTGTTTGCTGCGGCATTTGGGTAGACGGTGAAATAGCAAGTCGGCATGGTGTATTCTTTTTTGATCGAAAATCTTCGTTTGCGCTTGACTTCATGCTGCAGAAGCCCGATACGGAAACGTTGCAACAACTTTCGCAGACGCACTATTTTATGTTGGATATCGGTTTATGGTTGTTGAGCGACAAAGCGGTAACCTTGTTAATGAAAAAATCAGGTTATGAAAAGGAAGGTGACGAGATTCAATTCTACGATCTGTATTCACAGTTTGGTCCGGCAATGGGCAACCATCCCACCATCATCGATCCGGAAATCAACGCGTTAAAAGTGGCCATTTTGCCGCTACACGATGCTCGCTTTTATCATTACGGAACATCCAAAGAATTGGTTTCATCCACCTTGTCCCTTCAAAACCAAACCTACAATCAGAAGTTTATTCTTCACAAAAAGATAAAACCGCATCCGGCAATCTTTGTACAAAACAGCCGGATCGATTATCCCTTGACGGCTGAAAATTCAGATATATGGATCGAAAACAGCTATATCGGCAACCGTTGGCAAATAAACAAAAAACATGTTCTCACGGGCATTCCGCCGAACGATTGGTCGCTCACCGTTCCCGAAGGCATTTGCATCGATGGGGTACCTATCGGCCGGAATAAATACGTGATCCGGCCTTATGGGTTCGAAGACACATTCAGTGGTAGTATTCACGATTCCGGCACGTATTGGATGGGAAAACCGGTAAAAGAATGGTTTGCAAAAAGAAGAATACCCGTCTCGGACGAACTTTTGTTCCGAACAGACGATATTCAGTTTTCCCGTCTTTTCCCGGTATGTAGCGGTTCCGAAGAAATGATTTCGGTATTAAAATGGATGATACTTGAAAACGCGGATGAGACTGCCAGAGAGATATGGCTAAAAAACAAGCGTCTATCTGCTGATGAAATTTTATCGCAAGCCGATATCCAAAAAATCATGGATTTGCGCGAAGCATTATTGAACGAAAATCGCGTGACTTTGTCGAAAAATTATGCCAAGAGCGTCTTTTATCAAACCGATCTCGAAGAACAAGCGCATGCTTTTGCAAAGAATCGTTTACCCCTTCCTCCTCCTCTTCCTCCGGAAAGCGATCTGTTAATGCAAATGCACAACAGGATGTTCCGCAGCCGGACACTAGAACTCTCGGGGCTTTCGTTTCGAGAAGAACGCGAAAAAGCTTTTTCCTTACTGCGTAAAGGATTTATTGAAGCATCGGGTTTAAAAAAAATGAATCCATGCCTCAATGTCCATCCCGATCAAATTGTTTGGGCAAGAAGTCCTGTCCGCATCGATCTGGCAGGAGGGTGGACAGACACACCTCCGTATTGCTTGATGGAGGGAGGCAATGTGGTGAATGTCGCTGTCGAGCTCAATGGACAACCACCTATTCAGGTATATGTAAAACCTTCGGAGAAATTTACCATAACCCTGCGTTCCATTGACCTCGGGGCTACCGAAGTAGTTACCGATTACGCTTCGTTGGAGCAGTTCTATACGGTGGGATCCCCTTTTTCCATTCCCAAAGCGGCACTGGCACTATGCGGGTTTTCTCCTCATTTTTCAGAAAAAACCTATTCTTCACTTCATGAACAGCTACAGCAGTTAGGCTGCGGCATTGAACTCACCCTGCTCTCGGCCATTCCTGCCGGATCGGGTCTGGGAACAAGCAGCATCCTGGCAGCAACCGTTTTGGGTGCACTGTCCGATTTTTTTGGTCTGCAATGGTCAAAAACCGACATAGGCAAACAAACTCTTGTACTCGAACAGTTGCTTACCACAGGCGGTGGATGGCAAGACCAGTACGGCGGCGTGTTGCACGGAGTAAAATTGCTGCATACATATGAAGGATTCGATCAGGAACCGGTTGCGGGTTGGCTCCCCGATGATTTGTTTACATTGCCTCAATATCGCGATTGTCATTTACTTTACTATACGGGTATAACCCGCACGGCCAAACATATTCTGCAGGATATTGTTGCCGGCATGCTGCTCAATAAATCGGAAACGCTTGCCCTTTTGACCGACATGAAGCTTCATGCATTGGATACTGCCGAAACCATTCAGCTTGGAAAATTCGATGATTTAGGTTGGTGCGTCAACAAAACATGGGAACAAAAGCAACGCCTCGATATAGGTACCAATCCTCCTGCCATTGAAAAAATAATTGCGCCGGTAAAAGATTATACGTTGGGACTTGAGCTTCCGGGAGCCGGCGGCGGAGGATATCTTTACCTCATTGCCAAAGATCCCGAAGCGGCTGTCAACATTAAACGTGTACTTCGTGAAAATCCGCCCAACGACAAGGCCCGATTTGTGGAAATGGGTGTTTCACAGACAGGACTGCAAATTACCCGAAGTTAAAAATAATCATACAATGAAACGTTATTGTCAAACATTATCGCTAAAGAACGATCCTCAACTCATTGAGGCTTATATGCGTGAACATGCTCATGTTTGGCCTGAAGTGCAGGCCGGAATAAAGGAAGTGGGAATTTTGGATATGCAGATATATATCCACGAGAATCAACTTTTTATGATTGTCGATACCGTTGACGATTTCGATTGGGAACGTGATATGAACCGATTGGCAACGCTACCGCGTCAAGCCGAATGGGAGGCTTACATGGATCGGTTTCAGGATGCAGGCGAAGGAAAGAAATCAAACGAAAAGTGGCAATTAATGACCCGTATCTTCAAATTGGAATAAACTTTAGTCATAAAAATTTTTCTCAAAAGCGCTTGCCACCTCCCTTTTCAGAATGAGTCGGTTCCAAAAGGCCGATAAAAAGCCTGTTCCATAGCCAACGAGCTGAATCCACGAAGCAGCAACGCTGTAAAGTCCTACTTTTACTGAGCGGTTTTTGATGGTCGAATCCATAAAAATCAACAAACAGTAAGCAAGAGGAATTGCCAGAAAAATGGGATAAAAAACGGAAAGCACCAATAACACGATCATGCCCATTACAAAAACCGCGGGTAACAGATGTACCGGTTTCAACGAATGAGGATGAAGCAAATATAAATTGATGCGGGCAATTCCCGAGTTGTACACCTGCTTGAAAAATTTTCTGAAATTTGTTCTGCGTTTATGATACACATAAGCCTCGGGAATAAGAGTAGTAGTAAATCCGTTTTCAATGAGACGAAGGCTGAAGTCGATATCTTCGCCAAAACGCATGTCACGAAATCCACCGACAGTATTGAATGCGTGTTTTGAAACCCCAAGGTTGAAGCTGCGCGGATGAAATTTTTCCATCGATTTTTTACGGCCACGAATGCCCCCGGTTGTGAAAAAGGAGGTCATGCCATAATTTATTGCCTTTTGCACTGTCGTAAAGGTGGGGAGTGCTTTGTCCGGACCGCCATAGGCGTCATAATACTGCCGCGTGAGAAAATCGTTTACGATGTGAATGTAATCATTAGGAATTATGCAGTCTGAGTCGAAAAAAATCAAATAATCGTATCGTGCTTTTTGAGCACCTGCATTTCGAGATAAGCCCGGTCCGGAGTTTGTCTTTTCAAGGTAAGTTATCGGCAAGCAGTCTTTATATTTCCTCACTATTGCGTCACTTTTTTGATTGGAGCCATCTTCTACGATAATCACTTCAAATTGCCGGTTGGTTTGCCGGCTAAGGCTATCCAGCAGCTCATCCAATTCGGCGGGACGATTGAAAACAGGAATAATGACAGAAAATTGCATACCACTCTCAAACTTTTCAATGCAAAACTAACGAAATAAATTTTATATGCAGCAATGTTGGCGCATTTTAAGTAATTAAAACTAAAAATCCTGCTAAATAAATGTAAAAAATATTTGAATATTTGAAAAATCAACTTATCTTTGTCAAACCAATATATACAGGTGAAAAAAGAATTTTTTTAAAGAAGATAAACGATTGATCCTTAACAATTTAAATACGTTTGTCGCAAGTAAGTATATGAGTAAGTTTCGAATTATAATTGCCATTTGTCTCATCATTTCATCTTTCAATTCATGTAAAGATGAGAATAAGGTTACTATAAAAGGCGAAATTTCAAATCTTGATTACCCTTATGTTATAGTGACCCATTTTTCAACCGATGTTTTGACCGTTGATACCTTGAAGATAGGTAACAAAGGACAATTCAACTATCGCACATCCATTGATACATTGACAATCTTTACCTTTTATTTTAACAATTATAACTCATCAGCTATTGTTTTTGCCGATAAAGGTGAGAAAATATCAATCAAAGGAGATGCTACCTTACCCGACCTTATTCAGGTAAATGGTAACGAGATCAACGATGATCTGACTCTTTTTAAGAAAGAAAACGAAGCATTGTTGAAGCAGCGTGCGGAACTATTGAATAACATGAAAATCGATCGAATGGAAAATACGAATCAGGGAATTCTGTCCGAGAATGAAAAAATCGTACGTTTAAACTCTCTCAATCACGAACTTACCCAAAAAGCAGAAGATTTTGTCAGAAAAAATCCATCTAAAATTGCCAGTGTCATTCTTATTAACAACTTATTCAGAGATACGGAAAATCCAACCACGCTGGAACGTGTGTTGAAATATTTGGAAGGAGAAGCATCGAATTTCCCCTTGACTGAAGATTTGAGGATGCATTGCAATAAAGTAAAATTATCTGCAGAAGGAGCTCATCTTCCTTATTTTCAATTGGTAGATACAAAAAACGACACCATTCGTTCTATCGATTTTTCCGGCAAATATGTGGTGTTGTCTTTTCTTTCCGCTTCTGATAAAGAATCGAAAGAAGAGATCAATGTCCTGAAAAACGAATATAATAACCTCAATAAAGATTCCGTTCAATTTATATCGATCTATATCGATTCGGAAAAATATCCCATTACAACCATTTCCAACGATTCTATTCCATGGATTACCGTGGCAGAGAAAAAAAGCTGGGCATCCGATATTGTGAAGACTTACAATATCCATTATGTTCCGTATAATATTCTTATTTCTCCCGATGGCACCATTAAAAGAAGGAATATCCCTGCTCATGAGGTGAAGAAAGCAATAGCAAATGGCGCCAAATGGAGTTGATGAAGAAATAAAAGAATCCCGTTTACATGTTAGTTAAAGTTTTTGGGGCAGCCGTTCACGGTATTGATGCCACCCTTATAACCATTGAAGTCAATATCCGCAGAGGGATAAAATTTATGCTCGTAGGACTCCCCGATGCATCTGTAAAAGAGAGTCACGAACGCATTGTATCGGCTATAGAAGTTAACGGATATAAATTCCCGCGACAGCAGGTAGTTGTAAACATGTCGCCCGCCGACATCCGAAAAGAGGGCTCGGCCTACGATCTTCCTTTGGCTATAGGAATATTGGGGGCATCAGGAGCCATTCAATCCACAAAATTTAACGATTACCTCATTATGGGTGAACTCTCACTCGATGGGACCATCTTGCCAATAAAGGGAGCTTTACCTATTGCCGTAATGGCGAAAGAAAACGGCTTTAAAGGACTTATCCTCCCTTTCGAAAATGCGCGGGAAGCTGCTGTAGTGGATCATCTTGAAGTTTACGGCGTAAAAAACATTTGTGAAGTCATCGAGTTTTTTAACGACAAGCGCAAACTCAAAAGCACTGAAGTGGATATCTATCGGGAGTTCATGATCAATCAATCGGAGTTTGAATTTGATTTTTCCGAGGTAAAAGGACAGGAAAATGTGAAGCGGGCTTTGGAGGTTGCAGCAGCCGGCGGACACAATATCCTGATGATAGGACCTCCGGGTTCCGGAAAATCGATGATGGCTAAGCGCATGCCCTCGATTCTTCCGCCTCTTACCATACAAGAAGCATTGGAAACAACCAAAATTCACAGCGTAGCGGGTAAAATGAGTAGCAATGCATCGCTCATGTCACGTCGGCCGTTTCGTTCACCCCATCATACTATCAGCGATGTAGCAATGGTGGGTGGAGGGGCATTCCCTCAACCGGGAGAAATCAGTTTGGCTCATAATGGGGTGTTGTTTCTCGATGAGTTGCCCGAATTTAATCGCAGTGTACTCGAAGTGATGCGACAACCACTCGAAGATCGGGCAATTACCATTTCGAGGGCAAAATTTTCAATAGAATATCCGGCCGGTTTTATGCTGGTGGCAGCCATGAATCCCTGTCCTTGTGGTTATTACAATCATCCCGATAAAAAGTGTGTTTGTGCGCCCGGAGCTGTTCAAAAGTATCTGAATAAAATATCGGGACCATTGCTCGACCGGATAGATATTCAAATTGAAATCGTACCCGTTCCTTTTGAAAAGATTGCTGACAAAACTCCTTCCGAAAGCAGTACCGAAATTAGAAAACGCGTGATCAGGGCACGACAAATTCAAGAGGAGAGATTTACGAAAACCGCCGGAGTTTATTGTAATGCTCAAATGACTTCCCAATTGCTCCACAGATTTGTTTCGGTTGATGAATCCGGACGCCGGTTATTAAAAACTGCAATGGAAAAGCTCGGATTATCTGCTCGTGCTTATAACCGCATTCTTAAGGTTTCACGCACTATTGCCGATCTGGAAGGGAGCGAAAATATCAAAACAGCTCATCTGGCAGAAGCCATCAATTATCGCAATCTCGATAGAGAAATGTGGGCACAATAATAAATCGAAACATGAATATTTTTCATTGCTTGGCATTGAAGGGAGGGGTGTCGCATTTGGAAAGGATATCCTGAATAACCAACGCGGTTAGCGTGAAACCAAAAACTGCGGTCACATGTACTACTGTTCCATTGGTTTTTTCTCGACGAAAAAAATCGTTTTTGTTCTTTTCGATTGTTGTCCCTTTGTTAGGATAGTGCTCTTCACTATAAACACATAAAATGGGCTTTACCGGCTTTCCCTTATCGCGAAGGTGCCGACGAAGTGCCGCTGCCAGTTTGCAACCTTTTACTTTTTGAAACTCGGCTACACGAATTTGTTGCGGATCAATTTTTAGAGCCGCTCCCATCGACGAAAAAACTGTTGCAGGCGTTTTCGATGCCATTAAAAGCAGATGCGCTTTCTGTTGAAGCGTATCAATGGCATCGATAACATAATCGTACGTTTCCAAATGAAAAGAGGTTGATGTTTCTTCGCTGTACATCTGTGGAACGGCTTTTATTTCGACAAAGGGATTAATTTCGAGCAGTCGATTTTTCATCACTTCCACTTTGAGTTGTCCAATGGTTTGGGTAGTCGCAGGCAATTGCCGATTAATATTCGAAGGAGCTACCCTATCCGGATCTACCATAGTTAGATGCATAACGCCACTCCGAATTAATCCTTCGGCACACCAGCTACCAACACCTCCTAAACCGAAAAGGATCATCCGTTTGGAAGCAATTGCCTTCATGGATTCTTTTCCTACCAACAGTTCAGTCCGAGCAAAAAGTTCCTCGTATTCCATTGTTTTTGGGTTGTTTTTGCAAAAATAAAAGGATTTGCCGAGCCAAACAAAAAAACGCACCCTAATTAGGGATACGTTTTTCTGAGATCATTCGAAATGCTTCATTACACATTTCGAATGAAACGCGGTTGTTTCGATATTTTCAATAATTCGTATATCTCGGCTCGAAATAGGCTTGAGGATGTAAGCAAGACGGACACGTTTTTGGAGCGTTCTTACCCACATATACATAACCACAGTTGCGGCACTGCCATTCAATTTCTTCGTTACGCGAAAAAACGGTGCCACTTTTTACCCGTTCCAACAATTTGCGATATCGTTCTTCGTGGATGCTTTCAGCTTTAGCAATCATACGATACATGACGGCAATTTCTTTAAATCCCTCGCTTTCCGCAACATCGGCACAATGCGGGTAAAGAACAGCCCATTCTTCATGCTCGCCTGCAGCCGCAGCTTCCAGGTTTTCGGCTGTAGTTCCGATAACACCGGCAGGATAAGTCCCGGTTATTTCCACCATTCCGCCCTCCAAATAGCTAAACATTCTTTTGGCATGTTCCTTTTCCTGTTCCGCTGTTTCCATAAAAATGGCGGCAATTTGTTTGTAACCCTCCCTATCGGCCACTTTCGAAAAATAAGTGTACCGCATTCTTGCTTGTGATTCCCCTGCAAAAGTCATCAGGAGATTTTTTTCTGTTTGGGTCCCTTTTATACTTTCCATACTGTCAAAAATTTTTTCAGGTTTAAATACAAATTTATCCGATTTTGTCGAGATAACAAAGTTAATTTATAAAATCCGGGCACCCTATGGGCATAATTATTCTTTATTTAGGATTTACCCTAAACGTTTCATCTCCCTTTTTAAAAAATGCCACAATTTGTCTTGCTGCTGCCAATCCTGCATTAATATTCGCTTCCGATGTTTGTGCTCCTGACTTTTTAGGAGTTGCAAAATAACGTTTCGGAAATTTAGCCGCAAATTCTTCGTGTTTATCCGGTTTGATATCGGTAATGTACCTAAAATTCGGGCGTTCTTCCATAATGCGCATCAAATCATCTTCGTTTACCACCTCTTTTCGTGCCGAATTAACCAAAATACCATCCTGTGGTAGGCGCGATAATAAATTATAGTTTACACATTGACGCGTCTCTTCGAGCAGAGGCATATGCAACGAAACGATATCACTATTATCGAAAAGCTCTTCTGCGCTGTTTGCCGGAATAACACCGTATTCACCTTCCTTACGAAGATCATCCTCAGTCATAATCGGTGAATAGGCATAAACAGGCATATCAAATCCACGTGCGATCTTAGCTACCATTTTAGCTACATTCCCAAAAGCATAAAGGCCCAATCGTCTGCCTCTAAGTTCTTCGCCTGTGGATCCATCGAAATAATTACGCAAAACATAAATGAGCATGCCAAAAACAAGTTCGGCAACCGCATTGGCATTTTGTCCCGGTGTGTTCATCACACAAATATTATGTTCTGTTGCAGCGCTCAAATCCACATTATCATAACCTGCACCCGCACGCACAATTAATTTAAGTTGGGGAGCAGCATCGATTACTTCTTTATCGATAATATCGCTTCGAATAATGACGGCATCAGCATCTTTTATCGCATCGATCAATTGCGATTTTTCTGTATACTTTTCAATTTTATCGAACTGAAAACCATTCGATTCGATAATATGTTGTATTTCGTTTACCGCATTAGAAGCAAACGGTTTTTCTGTAGCTAAAAGTACTTTCATTTTTTCTATCTTAAATTGATTCGTTCGAACTCGCGCATGCAATCAATCAAAGCCTGTACACCTTCTTTTGGCATGGCATTATAAATTGACGCCCTGAAACCACCGATAGAGCGGTGACCTTTGATTCCCACCATCCCTCTTTCTGTGGCAAATTTCAGAAACTCCTGTTCAAGATCCTTATATTCGTCACTCATTACAAAACATACATTCATAATGGAACGATCTTCAGGTACAGCTGTCCCTTTAAACAAAGGATTACGATCGATTTCCTCATATAACATCGTTGCTTTTTCGATATTGATCTTTTCCATCACCTCAACGCCACCAAGAGCTTTAAGCCAACGCAACGTTTCCAAACAAGCATAAATGGGCAATACCGGAGGTGTATTAAACATAGACCCATTCTCTACATGCGTACGGTAATTGAGCATTGTCGGAATCGGACGAGATACTTTCCCTAGCACATCTTCTTTTACAATTACAAAAGCAACTCCTGCAGGTCCTACATTTTTCTGGGCACCACCATAAATAACGGCATATTTAGAAACATCCAGGGGTCGGGAAAAAATATCGGACGACATATCGGCTACCAAAGGGATCGGGCTATCGATATCTTTTCTTATCTCCGTTCCATAAATCGTATTATTGGTGGTGATATGAAAATAATCTGCATCGGCAGGTATCGTATAGTCTTTGGGTATATAACTATAGAGCGCATCTTTTGATGAAGCTACCTCAACCACTTCTCCAAAAAATTTAGCTTCCTTTAATGCCTTATTAGCCCATGTGCCTGTATTCAAATAAGCAGCTTTTTTCTCCAAAAGGTTGTAAGGAACCATACAAAACTGAAGACTTGCACCTCCTCCAAGAAACAAAACCGAATAACCATCCGGAATCTGCAGCAGTTCTTTAAAAAGGGCTACAGCCTCGTCCATTACTGCCTGAAAATCTTTGGAACGATGACTGATCTCCATAATAGAAAGGCCACTCCCATTGAAATCTTTAACAGCCTCCGCTGTTTTTTCTATTACTACCTGAGGAAGTATGGAAGGACCTGCATTAAAATTGTACTTTTTCATAAAAAATAGCTCTTTAATAAATGTTTTGACAAGATTGTGGAGTAAAAAATAACTGAAAATTTTCCACCGACAAAGCTACAAATTTATTTAATAAAAAGTACAATAAATATGACAAAATTTTAGAGAAGAGGGAATGTATTTATCATATCTCAAGAGATTTGCGCAATTCCAAAGATATTTGTTCAATTAAACAATCAGTACGATCATTTTCGAAAAAACCATACACGACCCCGACAAAACAAATGGAATTTGCAGAAACGGAATTTTTATGTATCTATGTGTAAATTGAAAATTATCACGTACATTTGTTCAACTAAAATGCAACAGGAATGAGTGCTCAATATCCATCCATATTACTCGAAAATGCGGTAAATGAATTTGCAAAATTACCGGGAATCGGGAAAAAAACCGCCTTACGACTGGTATTGCATTTATTGCGTCAAAATTCTGTCAATGTTGAAAATTTCCTTTCGGCAATAGCGACACTCAAACACGAAGTAAAATATTGTTCCCTTTGTCACAATATTTCCGATAGCGAAGTTTGTTCCATTTGTTCAGACAAAACCAGAGATGCATCATTGGTCTGCGTGGTGGAGAATGTAAAAGAAGTAATGGCAATTGAGGGAACAATGCAATTTAAGGGATTGTATCATGTATTGGGAGGAATCATTTCTCCCATCGATGGAATAGGTCCTTCCGATTTAGAAATCGACAGTTTGGTAGAAAGAGTAAAAACCGGCGATATCAAGGAGGTAATTCTTGCCCTAAGCGCTACAATGGAAGGTGATACCACCAACTTCTATATCTATCGAAAATTACAACCTTATGACGTAAAGGTCAGTATCATTGCCCGCGGCGTATCTATCGGGGATGAAATCGAATATGCCGATGAGGTAACCCTTGGACGTTCCATTTTAAATCGAACCCCTTTTGACGAAACTTACAGATTAACTTCAAAATAATGACGCTACCGATCGAAGAAAAAACTATCCGGCAATTACGCCATCACTATCTTATCCATTTTATTGTACTGGGAATCCTTTTTTTATCAACCTTATTTAAGGTAATCCGAGTGGGAGAAATACCTTCTTCACTACAGCTCATCATCGACCAATGCTCCATACTACTCACGATTGTGGGTATACCATTGGCTTTGAAATTGTTTTCGAATAAAACAAATAAAAAGTCACGCCCCTATAATGCAGAAATAGGGACAAAAATATATAAGAAAGCCTTTTCACAAAGACTCTACTTTCTTAGTTTTATAATCCTTTGGAATATTTCGGCCTCGATTGTCTCTCCTAATGGAAATTACACTTGGCTTATTATTATTCTTTTTATTGTTTTATTGTTCTGCAAACCATCGTTCCCCGAGTTGGAAAATTTGATTGAGAAAAAAGACGCGGGAAACGCCATAACGTAAATAAAAAACAAATGAGTAAATTACTTCAAAACAATGAGATATTGCTTCGTGCCCTTGAGCCTGAAGATCTTGATATTCTGTATGAATGGGAAAACGATACGGACTTATGGAAATACGGTTCATCACTATCCCCTTTTTCCCGCTTTGCCCTCCGACAGTATCTGATATATGCACAACAAGATATCTACCAAACCAAACAACTTAGGCTTATGATTGTTCTTCGTGAAGGCAACCGGCGAATCGGGACGGTAGACTTGTATGATTTTGAGCCCTTTCATGGAAGAGCAGGGGTGGGAATCCTGCTCGATCAAAAGTACAGAAATCAAGGGTATGGCTTCAAATCGCTCGAACTGTTGGAAGAATACGCTTTCAATTTTCTTAAGTTGCATCAATTATATGCATTTATTCCGGAACCGAACGTGGCAAGCATTCGACTTTTCAAAAAGGCAGAATTTGAATGCACTGCAATATTGAAAGATTGGATGTCGCTTCAACAGGTATTTGTAAATGTATTCGTGATGCAAAAATTCAATACGGGAAAAAATCAATAGCCTATGCAAAACGATATAAAAAAAGCATGCGAAATAATGAATCAAGGTGGAGTTATCCTCTATCCTACAGACACCATCTGGGGTATCGGTTGTGACGCAACTAACGAAGAAGCGGTTGAGAAAGTATATCGCATCAAACAACGTAGCGACAGCAAATCCATGCTGGTTTTGTTGGACAATCCGGCTAAACTGGAATTTTATGTGAAAGAGGTTCCCGAAATTGCATGGGACTTGATTGAACTTTCGGAAAAGCCGCTCACCATCATCTATGATGGAGCAAAAAATCTTGCTCCCAATCTAATTGCACAAGACGGCAGCATCGGCATCCGCATCACAAACGAAATTTTTTCGAAAGAACTCTGTAAACAATTCAAAAAACCCATTGTATCCACTTCGGCAAACATTAGCGGAAAACCTTCTCCTGCTTCATTCAAAGACATTGATGAAGAAATTAAAAAATCGGTTGATTATATTGTAACATTCCGACAAAAGGAGAAAATAAAATCGGCTCCTTCGAGTATTATAAAATTGGGGAAAAACGGCACCATTCAAATCATACGAAAATAAAACAAGAGCTTTATCTTTGAGAAAAGAAAATTTAACGGTAAAAAATGACTTCAAAATTTAAGGAGTTGTATCAACATTTCTTACTGTGGCTGAATAAGCACATAAAAGAACGTACTTTGTTGTTATTTGTATGTTTTTTAGTGGGTATTGCTACAGCAGTGGCTTCTTACATGGTAAAAACTTCGATCCATTTCATACAAGTATTTCTCACAGAAAACTTTACTCCGACCGGTGCCAACTATTTTTATTTGCTTTACCCTCCTATCGGCCTTTTGCTATGCGGATTATTTGTAAAATACATCGTAAAAGATGATATCAGTCATGGGGTAACAAAAGTGCTTTATGCAATTTCACAACGTAAAAGTCGGATAAAGCCACACAACATGTACACCTCCATTGTCGCCAGTTCTATCACAATTGGTTTTGGCGGCTCGGTGGGAGCAGAAGCACCTATCGTACTGACAGGTTCGGCTATCGGTTCAAATTTGGGACGATTTTTCAAATTGGATCAACGAAACCTCATGTTGTTGGTGGGATGCGGGGCTGCCGGGGCCATTGCCGGCATTTTTAAAGCACCCATTGCGGGTATTTTGTTCGTAATTGAAGTATTGTTGCTCGACCTCACCATGTCATCGATTCTGCCTCTGCTGGTGACGTCTGTAACCGCCACTACGGTTTCGTATTTGCTCACGGGAATGGACGCCATGTTTGCATTTTCACAAGTTGAGCAGTTTACGCTCAACAGAATCCCTTATGTCATCATACTGGGAATCCTTTGCGGATTTTTATCCCTCTACATAACCCGCGTCATGATATGGAATGAAAATATCTACCATAAACTCAGTCCCTTAAAAAGATTTCTTATGGGAAGCGTCATTTTAAGTGTGCTGATTTTTTTCTTCCCTCCTCTTTATGGCGAAGGATATAATTCTATCGATATCTTATTGGCCGGAGGAGACAAATACAAAGAACTGATGAATGGTAGTTTCTTTTACTCTTTACATAATCGGTGGGGTATTATCGTTTTTCTTTCTCTTATCACGATCTTTAAAATATTTGCCACAAGTGCCACCAACGGAGGAGGGGGTGTGGGTGGAGTTTTTGCTCCCACTCTTTTTCTGGGATGTATTCTCGGCTTCATTTTTTCATACACAATGAATCAACTGGGATATGGCACATACCTCCCTCAGGAAAATTTTGCATTGATGGGTATGGCCGGTGTAATGGCTGGCGTAATGCACGCCCCTCTTACGGGCACCTTCCTTATAGCCGAACTTACCGGCGGATACGAACTTTTCCTGCCACTGATGATCGTTTCAAGCTGCTCATATGGTACTATTATTGCCTTTGAAAAACATAATATCTACGCCATCCGTTTAGCAAAAAAAGGGGAACTCATCACCCACCACAAAGACAAAGCCGTGCTTACTTTTCTAAAAGTTGAAGATATCCTGGAAACCGATATTCCTGTTGTGAAACCCGATATGACATTGGGAGATATGGTAAAAATTATTTCCAATTCAACACGCAATATTTTCCCGGTAGTAAACGACAATGGTGTATTGCTCGGACTTGTCTATCTGAATGATATCCGAAATATCATTTTCCGTCCTGAACTTTATGATCGATTCAAAGTCGAAAAAATCATGGTTGGCCCCCCGGCCAAAATCAATATCAATATGCCGATGGAAAAAGTAATGAATATCTTTGAAGATACCAAAGCCTGGAATCTGCCGGTTGTAGACGACAACGGAATCTACAAAGGGATCATTTCTCAATCCACCGTGTTTAACGCGTATAGAGAAGTATTGTTGGAAAACTATTCTGAAATTGACGAATAAAAACAGGAGGTTATGAAGAAAGAAGATTTACGCATCGTATTTATGGGAACACCCGAATTTGCTGTGGAATCATTAAAAGCATTGGTAGAAAACAATTATAACGTGGTAGGTGTAATCACTTCACCCGATAAACCTGCAGGAAGGGGGTATAAAATTCAGCAATCGCCGGTGAAAAAATATGCCTTGGAACATGATATTTTTTTATTACAACCCGAAAAATTGAAAAATGAAGTTTTTTTGAATGAGCTCCGAAAACTGAAAGCCGATTTACAAATTGTTGTGGCCTTCAGAATGCTTCCCGAAGTGGTATGGAACATGCCACCGAAAGGCACCTTTAACCTACACGCATCTCTGCTTCCACAATATCGCGGAGCGGCGCCCATCAATTGGGCTATCATCAATGGAGAAGAAGAAACCGGCGTGACCACCTTCTTCCTTTCCCATGAAATAGATACCGGAAAAATCATTTTTCAGAAAAAAGTCGCGATTGAAAAAAACGACAATGCAGAAACCCTTCACAATAAACTGATGAAGGAAGGAGCAGGCTTGGTGATTAAAACAGTCGATGCCATTTTGAACGATACGGTTGAAACCATTTCTCAAAATGAATACCTTGCCAATCAAACCGAACTGAAACCGGCCCCGAAAATATATAAGGAAACGTGTAAAATCAACTGGGATCAGCCAACGAAAAACATTTATAATTTTATAAGGGGATTGTCTCCCTATCCTACTGCGTGGACAGTGCTTGAAATAGATCCGGAAAATACACTGCATCTGAAATTGTTTGAGAGTTCAGTCATGAATGAAAATCATGCTTTGCTTCCGGGAACCATTGTCACTGACAACAAAACCTATCTTAATGTGGCAACGAAAGACGGCTTTATCGGTATTTCAGACATTCAGCCCGCAGGGAAAAAACGGATGAAAATTCGTGATTTTCTCAATGGGTTTCATATCCCGAATCACGCTGTTTTCAAATGATTCTTCACCATTTGTAATTCAATCCGAAACTCACAACTTCATTAATTTGGAAATATTTAAAAGTAGGATCCGGATCAACGGTATCGTCATACCGAACATTCAAATACAATCGCGTTGAGAAATATTGACTCAGCATCATATTCAGGGTATTTTCAAATTCGGCTTCCACATTATCATAGGCGGTGAAATATTTAAAACGCGAATTCCAAGAAATATACCGCGTTATATCATACGTCATGATGGATGTGATGGTAGATCCCAAATCCAACATCGACTTTTTCCCTTCAGGAATCCCATACCTCCCAACATCCACCTTACTATTTGCCACATACCGGTAGTTAACTGAAAGAGGAGAAAGATCCAGCGTCAGGCGCAATCTTCTATACCTTATCTCTTTTGATTTTTTATCCAACCCATACCGCATTCCTATTCCGACATTCACATATAAAGGAGAGAGAAGTGCCGATCTCAATGTAGTGGTATTGGGAGGATAGTTATTAAACAATTGCGATTTAATTTCCGTATTCATCGAATAGGACCACTTTTTAATAAAAGCATCGATACCTAAATTACCGTAATACCGAATCAAATCCTCTCCTATCCGATAATTACGAATGGTATCTTCGGGAGAATTGTATATCGAAAACCGCCATTCCAACATATTGTTGAACCGAATATTATTCTTTTGATAATTTGCCTGAATCATATGATAATTATTGAAGTTCAGGTTACTTGTACCTCCTTTGTGCCAATTGGCTGAAAAATAGTTTTGAGAAAATTGCAACGAATGCTCACCAAAAAGTATCCAGTACTTACGTCCAATTTCCACTGTTTTTACCGCCGGCGGCTCCAAAGGAGCAGTCCTTTCCGCTTTGATAAGTTCTTTAAACGGATTAAATTTTTCAATAACATCTTTTTGAGTATCAATACGAGGTATCGTATCGAAATGGTACACCGATATCTTTACCCTATCGGGATATTGCCGCCAATATTGTCTGCGAACTTCATCAATAAACGCCATTTTCTCCAACATCGGTGCAAACGTATTTTCAGGGGATATCAGTATTCCCTTATAAGGATCCTCTTCTTTGGGAGGATAAAAAGAAAGATCATCGGGAAGTATTTTACCCGTAAAAACAACAGGCAGAAATAGGGGATTGATAATCATGGTGTCCTTAAAAGTCAGCCCTCCCAAATCGGGACTTCTAAATAAACTGTCCGGAAGCTCCAACGTCCCGTTCTTTTTACGCACATACAACGAATCCAGATAATTGGTCCTTTGTTTTTTTGCTGAATTAAGCCGATTACTATCCGTACGACGAACGGTTGCATCGCTAAAACCGGCATTTCCCTTCGAGACTTCCCTTTCCTGTAACTGAACACTATCACGCAAATGAACAGAAATAGGAGTAACCGAGGTTTGTTCCTGACTTTCCACGGTTCCTCTCATCTGTTTTTCTATATCGGTGATCGTATTGAAAATGTCAAGGCTATCCAAAACGCCAACTTCACCGGCATCTCGATTCCCATTATACCATTCGGAACCTATCAGAGAAAAAGAATATATACAAGCGATGAAAAACGTGAATGTAAACTTCATTTCAAGGTAATTTTCGACAACAATGTCTATTTACACCGCACAAAGTTATAAAAAAACTTCATCAATCAAATTCAATAAAAAAGCAAACCGGCCATAATCAGGTTACCACAAAAATATAGCTATATGAAATAGATACAATACAGGTCAACAAAAAAGGGAAATACCCTAACTTTAGCCATATTTCCCTTACTCTTTCTAGTAAATAGCGTATCATTCACTCTCGCGACTGTAATTCGGCGCCTCACGCGTGATCATCACACTATGCGGATGACTCTCGATATATCCTGCGGAAGTAATTCGGGTAAATTTGGCTTTGTGAAGCTTTTCGATATTTTCAGCCCCACAATATCCCATACCGGTACGCAACCCACCAACCATTTGATAAATAACCTCCTGTAAGGTTCCTTTAAACGGCACTCGAGCCTCAATTCCTTCGGGAACGAGCTTCTTTATATCGTCTTCCATATCTTGAAAATACCGATCTTTCGACCCCTTTTGCATGGCAGGTAGCGATCCCATACCACGGTAAAGTTTGAATTTACGGCCGTTGAAAATAATGGTTTCACCGGGAGATTCTTCCGTCCCTGCCAATAGAGATCCCATCATTACCGATGAACCACCCGCAGCCAATGCTTTCACAATATCGCCCGAATAACGCAAACCACCATCGGCAATTACCGGAATATCCGTCCCTTCCAATGCTTTTGCAACATCATAAATGGCCGTTAACTGCGGCACGCCTACACCCGCAATAATACGTGTTGTACAAATGGAACCGGGTCCGATCCCTACCTTCACGGCATCGGCTCCGGCATCAGCCAGGAACTTCGCAGCATCAGCTGTCGCAATATTTCCGACCACGACATCAATATCGGGAAACGCATTTTTCACGCGCCTCAACATATCAACCACACTTTTGGAATGCCCGTGTGCCGTATCGATAACAATAGCATCGACCCCGGCTTCAATTAAAGCTGTTGCTCTTTCGAGAGAATCTGCTGCGATACCGATGGCTGCCGCAACGCGCAATCTGCCTTGCTTATCTTTGCAGGAAAAAGGTTTATCTTTGGCTTTCGTAATATCCTTATACGTAATCAGCCCGATGAGTTTATTTTCGGCATCTACCACCGGCAGTTTTTCAATCTTATGTTGCTGCAAAATATCGGCAGCAGCTTCTAAATCGGTCGACTGATCGGTCGTAACAAGATTATCTTTCGTCATTACCTCGTCGATGCATTTATTCATTTCGCGCTGAAAACGAAGATCCCGATTTGTGACAATGCCAACCAACCGATTTTCCTCATCCACCACCGGAATTCCTCCAATCTTAAATTCAGCCATCAGAGCCAACGCATCACCAACCGTTTTTCCCCGTGTAATGGTGATAGGGTTAATAATCATCCCATTTTCGGCACGCTTAACGGTTTTTACCTGTTTGGCTTGTTCCTCAATGGTCATATTCTTGTGAATTACACCCATACCACCCTCACGTGCAATAGCAATAGCCATCATGGTTTCTGTAACGGTATCCATAGCTGCAGAAACCATGGGAATATTCAATGAAATATTGCGGGAAAATTTGGTGGTTAAATCAACTTCACGCGGAAGCACTTGGGAGTAAGCGGGGACTAACAAAAGATCATCGAAAGTCAGCCCTTCCATAATAACTTTATCTGCAATAAATGACATAAGTTTTTGCCTTTCTTAATTTATTGCATGCAAAAGTAATTGTTTTTATGGAAATAGGCATCATTTAGGCCGTTAATTTTTATTTCTAAGCGAAATTCAATTGGCTATAAAGTTAATAGATATTTTCGATATAGGATAGTTAGTTATAAATTTTTTTATTATTCGGAAAAACCCTACTTTTGAGTGTCAAAAATGAATTACAAATAAAAAAAATCAAGAATTATGTCAGTATTAGTTGGTAAAAAAGCCCCCGTATTTTGGGCTCCGGCAGTTATAAATGGCTCGGAAATAGAGGAAAATTTTTCTCTCAATCAGTATGTGGGTAAAAAATATGTAGTTTTCTTTTTCTATCCTGCCGATTTCACTTTTGTATGTCCTACAGAAATCATCGCATTTCAGGACAAAATAGCCGAATTTGAAAAAAGAAACACCGTTGTAGTAGGTGCTTCAACCGATTCTGCCACCACTCACTGGAAATGGCTACAAACACCGCAAAATGAAGGGGGAATAAAAGGGGTAACCTATCCTTTGGTAGCCGATCATGCGTTAACCATCTCGATGCAGTACGATGTACTTGCAGGGAAATATGAAGCGGATGAATTCGGAAATCCGGTTTTCAAAGGCTCTCCTGAAGCCTATCGCGGATTGTTCCTGATTGACAAGGAGGGGATTGTTCGCCATCAGATAGTGAACGATATGCCACTAGGGCGGAGTGTGGACGAAGTACTTCGCATGATTGACGCGCTTCAGTTTACCGAAAAATATGGCGAAGTATGCCCTGCCAACTGGCATAAAGGTGAAAAAGGACTAACGCCCACCCATGAAGGTATTGCTAGTTATCTTTCGGAAAAAGAGAAAAAAGGAAAGTAAACAATTCTCTATCTATGCTATTTTTAACCAAAACCTCAATTTAAAAGCCTGCTCAAAAACAGGCTTTTTCCATTATCTAACTCTTTCGAAAAAATTCAGAACAAACAGGTTGTTCTATTTCAAGACCTCCATTTCCTTAAATATTTTCTCAATACGTTCCACTGCATAATCAATCTGTTCAAAAGTATGAGTGGCCATGAGCGAAAAACGAATCAAAGTATCATTGGAAGAAACAGCAGGGGGCACTACCGGATTCACAAAAATGCCCTCCTCGAAAAGCATTTTTGTAATGGTGAATGTTTTTTTGTCATCCCTAATATATAAAGGGATAATAGGACTGGCGGTAGGTCCAACTTCAAAGCCTCTTTCTTTGAACTGATCAAGCGTATAATGGGTTAAATCCCATAAACGCTTTATCCGATCGGGCTCAGACTTCAAAATATCTAAAGCAGCCGATGCGGCAGCAGTAGCCGCGGGTGTGATACTTGCACTAAAAATATAGGGACGGGCATTGTGTCTCAGATAATTAATTACCGGATATTCCCCCGCAACAAATCCTCCGATAGATGCCAGCGATTTACTGAATGTTCCCATTATCAGATCCACCTCGTCAAGTAAACCAAAATGATCACACACTCCTTTCCCGCTATAATTGGCTCCCAATACGCCAATTCCATGAGCCTCATCCACCATGATGTTGGCATTGTATTTTTTTGCCAGCCTTACGATTTCGGGTATATTAGCCAAATCGCCTTCCATACTAAATACTCCATCCACCACAATTAATTTCACCTTTGTGGGGTCACAACGTTTCAGCTGCTTTTCGAGCGATATCATATCATTATGACGAAATTTGTATTTAGTAGAAAAAGAGACTCTTTCGCCTTCAATAATGGAAGCATGATCCCTTTCATCCCACAAAATATAATCGTCGCGGCCGGTAATACATGAAATAACACCCTCATTTACAGTAAACCCCGTTGAAAACACAAGCGCATCTTCCTTATGAACAAAATCAGCAAGTTTTTTCTCCAATTCCACGTGGATATCCAGTGTGCCATTCAAAAAACGGGAACCCGCCATTCCTGTTCCGTATTTTTTTGTGGCTTCTATAGCTGCTTCCTTAACTTTTGGATGATTAGTCAATCCCAGATAAGCATTCGATCCAAACATGAGGACCTTTTTGCCGTTTATGATAACTTCAGTATCCTGATCACTTTCGATAACCCGAAAATAGGGATAAATGCCTTCCGCTTTGTATTTCTGCGGGGCATCGTATTTCATCATTTTTTCTCTTAACAGATTCATTCGATAATTATTAGATGTTTTTCCCATTTTATCTATCCCAAAAATTATCTGTCATGCACGGATAGAATTTCCATTGAAAAGCAGCATGCAAAGATAATAATAAATTCATATTCCGCCTTCAATTATTTTTAATTTATGGATTAAGAGTACTCATCATCAGCCAAAAGAACAGTACGATTCTTTTACAAACGATCGTTTTTTCTCTTATATAAAACGCTTTTCAAAAAACATGCAAACATTTTTCGTATCTGTATGTTATTACAGGTATAGTTGAATAATCAAATCATTTTAAAAACACGTCGATTATGCTGAGTAATCATTTAGAAACTGCATTAAACAAACAGATTAACGCCGAATTTTGGTCGGCATATCTTTATTTGTCCATGTCAACCCACTTTGCTTCAGAAGGACTGAATGGTGTAGCAAACTGGTTTAAAGTCCAATTTAAAGAAGAGCAAGATCATGCCTTAAGAATCATAAATTACGTAATCTCGCAAGGAGGAAGAGTGGAATTGGCTCCTATCGATAAAGTATCGACCAAATGGGAATCGTTACTGGCTGCTTTTCTTGACACGTTGGAACACGAAAAAGTAGTCACGGCACGCATTCATGAAATTGTGGCAATGGCTCGCGAAGAAAAAGATTTTGCCACCGAAAATATGCTGCAGTGGTTTGTGAATGAACAAGTAGAAGAAGAAGAAACGGCACAAAACATCATTGATGCCCTCAAATTGATTGGGGACAACGGAATGGGCATCTACATGATGGATAAAGAACTCGGTAGGCGCACATATGTCCCTCTCTCAGACGCTAAATAAATGGGTTGATCATGCCCGAAATTCTCATGAGAATGAAAAAAACCATTGGCATTGTATTTGTAGGGCTGATTATATTGTCATGCAACAATGCTTCAAGCAAAGATTCCGGTTCGTTGCTCTGGAAAGTCTCGGGCAACGGACTGGAAAACCCTTCTTACCTTTTTGGGACTCATCACCTTATCCCCATCTCTTTTCTTGATAATATTGAGGGAATAAAAGAAGCCGTTGAATCTACCGAACAAACCATTGGAGAAATCGATTTAACCGAAATGGGCCAAATGCAACTGAAACTGATGAGCGAGGCACTCCTGCCGGAAGATATTACGTATGAATCGTTATTACATAAGGAAGATATCGTCTTGCTTGACAGTGCATTACATGAATGGTTGGGGGTCGGATTAGATCAATTGGGGCACTTGAAACCGTCCATGCTGAGCAACCTCATCTCTGTAACACTTTATAAAAAATATTATCCCAACCTCTCGGGAGAAAAAAGTATGGATGAATATTTTCAAGAAGAGGCGAGCAAACGATTTCGGCCGGTAAAAGGATTGGAAACCGTTGACGAACAAATAGAAATACTAGTTAATTCCCAGTCGCTCACTCGACAAGCAGAATTACTCATGTGCGTAGTCAAACACCCCGACCTCCTGAAAGAGCAAATGGATAAATTGCAAGCTGCTTACCATGCATACGATTTGGAAAGTATAAGAAAACTTTACGAGGAAGATAATCCTGACGATCCTTGTCCTGCAACTCCGGAAGAAAAAGATATCTTGAATAAAAAACGTAACCAACAATGGCTGGAAAAATTACCTGCACTAATGAAAGAAAAACCGTCATTTATAGCAGTAGGTTGCGCTCATCTGGCCGGGGAAGACGGACTGATTGAGGGGTTGAGAAAATTGGGATATAAAGTGGAGCCGGTAAAATAAAATTATCGTTTTTCCAACAAAACCACATTCTCGACATGATGAGTATGCGGGAACATATCTACAGGTTGAACGCGAGTTACGCGATACTTGCCGGCTAGTAAATTCACATCGCGAGCCTGTGTAGTGGGGTTACAACTTACATATACGATATGCCGAGGTTGGGCAAAAAGAAGGGCCCGGATAACATGAGCATGCATCCCCGCGCGTGGCGGATCGGCAACAACCACATCGGGGAACCCGTGTTCAGCTATAAAATCAGGTGTGAGAATATCCTTGATATCGCCGGCAAAGAAAAAGGTATTGTCAATGCGATTCAGTCTCGAATTCTCGATAGCGTCCTCAATAGCTTCGGGTACATATTCTATCCCGATTACCTTCTTTGCACTTCGAGCCAGGAAATTAGCGATAGTTCCTGTTCCCGTATATAAATCATAAACCAATTCATCGCCTGAAAGCCGGGCAAATTCACGCACAATCGTATACAGATTATAGGCTTGTTCGCTGTTGGTCTGATAAAACGATTTTGGACCGATTTTAAATTTCAGACCCTCCATTTCTTCATAAATGCAATCGTTTCCCCTCCATGTAACAATCTTCTGATCCGTAATGGTATCATTAGCCTTTTCATTAATAACGTAAAGCAACGACGTTATCTGAGGAAATTCATCAGCAATAAAATTCAGCAGTTTTTCGCGTTTTTCTTTATCCTCATTAAAGAAAGCCACGATCAACATAATCTCGCCAGTGGAAGTAGTGCGAATAATTAGGTTTCGCATCAGACCTTTCTGATTGCGAAGGTCAAAAAACTCATAATCGTTCTGGAGGCAAAACCGGCGAATAGTGTTTCTGATCTGATTTGAAATGTCATCTTGCAACCAACACCGCTGAATATCCAATACTTTATCGAACATTTGAGGGATATGAAATCCCAATGCTTCCCTATTAATGGAAATTTCCCCATTCTCTACCTCTTTTTTGGTAAGCCATCTTCTATTTGAAAAAGTAAATTCCAGTTTGTTGCGATAGAAAGTAGTTTTGGGAGCACCTAAAATAGGGGAAATCTCAGGCAACTCCACTTTCCCGATATGGGTGAGATTACCCTCAACCTGTTTCTGTTTGTATTTCAACTGAAGATTGTAAGGCAGCATCTGCCATTTACAACCGCCGCATATTCCAAAATGTTCACAAAAGGGCTCTACGCGATCGGGAGAATAAGTAACAAAACGCACTACTTTCCCTTCGGCATAGTTATGTTTTTTACGAGTCAACTGAATGTCCACCACATCACCGGGAACAGCATAAGGAACAAAAACAGCCATTCCGTCAACTTTAGCAATAGCCTTGCCCTCAGAAGCTACATCGGTAATCGTAACCGATTCCAACAAAGGAAGTTGTTTTTTCCTGTTCGGCATGAATTGTTGTTTTTAATTCACAAAGATACACAATGTTCGCATATCATTGATTTCATCTATCCATTTCTTAAATTACATGCACCTAATTGTTAATATATATAGAATTTTATTTATCAAGTACCCATTTCCCGCAAATTAATCATTCTCGTGAGATTTTGCAAACAATAAAAAAAGAGAGTGTTTATCAGAACACCCTCTCCCAATCACCGTAAAATCAGAGCAATTATAATTTGGACAATTCCGAACCTGCTTTAAACTTTACAGTTTTCTTAGCAGGAATATTAATTGCTTTCTTCGTACGCGGATTGATACCTTTTCGAGCACTTCTCTCCACAACGGAAAAAGTGCCGAAGCCTACCAATACCACTTTGCCTTCTGACTTTAGTTCATTTGCAATAGCTTCTAAAGTTGCATCCAATGCTTTCTTTGAATCAACCTTGCTAAGCCCCGACTTTTGGGCAATAGCGTCAATGAGTTCCGACTTATTCATGAGAAAAACGTTTAAAAAATTAAACATACATAAAGATGAGGCCTATAGCCTATTTGCCGCCAAATATAAAAGATAATTCAATAATAATCAAGAAAAATTGTGAAAAATGTCGGTTTTTATTAAAAATAATAGCATTCTGAGGGAAAAATTCATTTTCGAACAAAAATTATCCGTAATTTTGTACTTTAACTCAAGAGATTTATAGAATGAATAATTCGTATCCGGGATTTATGGGATTTACATCCCCCGTTACCAAAAATATTATCATCATAAATGTTCTCATGTGGTTGACTCAAGTCGTCTTGCGACAAAGAGGCATAGATCTGTCCGATTTTTTAGGCCTTCACTACATAGAATCGCCCTCTTTTCGTATTTGGCAACCCGTTACCTATATGTTTATGCACGATCCCTACTCTTTCATGCATGTATTTTCCAATATGTTTGCCGTTTTCATGTTCGGGCGAACATTAGAACATATATGGGGGTCTAAGCGTTTTCTGGGATATTATTTCATCACCGGCATTGGTGCAGCTTTTACACAAATGCTGGTGATTTTTTTGCGTATCCGATTCGTAAAGAGCGGAATGTCTCCTGAAGCAATTTCCGAGGTATATATTCATGGAGTCAATCTGCTGCATCAAAATATGAATTTTATAGATCCATTACAGGCTAACCTCAACCTTTTGCTGAACACGGTTACCATAGGAGCATCAGGAGCGGTGTTTGGAATTTTGCTGGCTTTCGGAGTATTGTTTCCTAATGCCGAGCTATTTATCATTCCGTTTCCTTTCCCGATTAAAGCAAAATGGTTTGTATTGGGTTACGGATTTATCGAATTATTTTTTGGAATTTCCAATTTCTCGGGGGATAATGTAGCACATTTTGCACATCTTGGAGGAATGATTTTTGGTATCTTTGCCATACTTTATTGGAAGAAAAAAGATTGGAAAAATGGCCGATTTTATTGAAACCCTGAAATACAGATATAAAACAAGCAATGTATTGATGAAATTGATTTTTATCAACATTCTTGTTTTTCTTCTTATCAAGATTACCGGCATTTTTTTTACCCTGTTTAAAATCGGTGATTTTGATATATTCCCCTATATTGCCGTACCCTCAGAACCAACCGAATGGATAAAGCGATTTTGGACGCCGATAACCTATATGTTTGTACATGAAGGTTTTTGGCATATATTGTTCAATCTTCTTTGGTTATATTGGTTTGGACAAATTTTCATGCAATATTTTACCGGCCGCACACTGGGAAGTTTGTACATTTTAGGAGGGTTGTCCGGCGCATTACTCTACATGATTGCATTCAACACCATTCCCTATTATATAGATATGGGGGGCGGTTGGATGATAGGCGCATCTGCAGCAGTAATGGCCATTGTAATGGCTGCTGCATTTTACAGACCCGATGTCCGCCTGAATTTATTCCTTTTGGGAAGAATCAAAATTATTTATATTGCACTGTTTGCATTTATTCTCGATTTTCTTTCTCTCGATGATATAGCCAATCCGGGAGGTCATATTGCCCATATAGGCGGAGCTGTTGCAGGATATATCTTTGCAATCCAATATCGAAAAGGCAAAGATATAACTTCATGGATCAGTAAATTAATCGACGGACTGTCCAATCTTTTCAAAAAAAAGAAAATAAGCAACAAGAAAATGAGAGTCTCGCATCGCCGTTTTGAAAGCGACAGCGATTTCAATTATCGTAAACATAAAGAACAAGAAGAAATCGATGCTATACTCGATAAATTGAAACAATCGGGATACAGCGCATTAACGGAAGAAGAAAAAAGGAAGTTGTTCGATGTCGGCAAAAAATAAGAAAATAACCTTTCGTAAAATAATTCAATATCTCGTCTTCGCAACGAATATTATTGCCATCATATTGCTCGCCTCTTCCTCCCTTGCTTGGAAGGTTTCACCATTGAAAACCAATTTCTTTTCCTACATCGGACTCGGTTTCGGCATAATATGGCTTGTCAATATCGTTTATCTGTTTTTGTGGATACTATTTTCGAAATGGAAACTCGCTCTTATATCATTGATAGCCCTCCTGGTTTGCCATAAACCGATCCTAACTTTTTTCCCCCTTCATCTTTTCCCGAAAGAGGTGCCCCAAAAAAGTATAAAAGTGCTGACATACAACGTAGAAGGTTTCAGAGATGAAATGCAAAAAAATGCTCCTACCCATCCCATCCTCGAATATATTGCCAATACCGATGCCGATATCGTTTGTCTTCAGGAATACATGATCAGCAAAACCGGTCAATCGTTGATATCGCAACATGATGTAAATAAAATTCTCAACAAATACCCTCATCGTTCGGTTACCGGATTGGAATCATCAGGTAAATATCATATTTATGGATTAGCATGTTTCTCTAAATTCCCTATCGTAAAGACCCACGAAATCATTTTCGATAATTCGTATAATGGTGCCGCAATTTATACTGTCGATATCGATAATTTACCTTATACGGTGGTTAACGTCCACTTGGAATCGAACCAAATAACAACCGAAGACAAAAAACTTTACAGCGATTTTCTCCAAAATAAAGAGACAGCCAATTTAGAGGAAGTAACAACCAATATTCGCAGTCGTTTAGGACGAGCATACCGCAAAAGGGCACATCAGGTACAAAAAATAAACAATTCCCTTGCCAAGGAAAAAACTAACGGAATTATTCTTTGCGGCGACTTCAACGATACCCCCATCTCGTATGCCTATCACCAATTGAAAGGGGATCTCGTCGATGCTTATGCTTCTACGGGTTTAGGACCGGGCATTACGTATCACGAAGATTTTTTTCTCTTCCGCATCGACTATATCATGCACAGTAAAAACATGAAAGCCTATCGTACAAAGGTTGATAAAGTAACCTATTCCGACCACTATCCGGTATATACTTTCCTGGAAAGGCAGAACTGACAACTTTCTTGCTTGTCGATTGTTGAAATAAAGATAAACAGTTGAATCTTATGTACAGCATTAGCAAACAATTTTCATTTTCTGCCGCACATTCGCTGCAAGAACTTTCACCCGAACATCCTTGCACCCGATTGCACGGCCACAATTATGTAGTAACCGTTTATTTGAAATCGGAACAGCTGAACAAAACCGGATTTGTATGCGATTATAAAGAATTGGAAATAATCAACGAATACATCGACAGCCATTTAGATCATAAAAATCTTAACGACATTATGTCTCCATTGAATCCGTCGGCAGAAAATCTGGCAAAAATGCTTTACGACATTTTTAAACCGGCATTCCCGCAACTTTACGCTGTCGAGGTAAGCGAAACACCCAAAACTTCTGCCATTTATGAAGTTGAAAGTGAATGAAATATTCTATTCGCTGCAAGGCGAGGGAGCCCGCACAGGAGAGCCTTTTGTTTTCATCCGCCTTTCCGGTTGTAATCTCAATTGCAGTTTCTGCGATACCGATTATTCTTCGGGTAGCATCATGTCAGTCGAGGAAATTCTCGACAAAATTAACTCCTATGGTTGCAACCGCATCTTATGGACAGGAGGCGAACCTACCTTGCAATTAACCGACGAAATCGTTTCATTTTTTAAAGAAAAAGGATATTGGCAAGCAATCGAAACCAACGGAACACACAGCGTTCCGTCCGGAATCGATTACATTACCTGCAGCCCTAAAGAAGACTTCGAAACTATCCGCAAACGTATTCCCGAAGTAAACGAATTGCGTTTCCCTATGGAAGCAGGCGATCCATTACCCGACATTTCACTGTTGCCCAAAGCCGAAAAATATCTGTTAAGTCCCGTCTTCAACGGCAACATTCTTGTTCCCGAAAATGTTTCCCACTGCATCGAGCTCATCAAAGCTCATCCAACTTGGGGTTTAAGTCTGCAAATCCATAAACTCATCGGTATCCGATGAAATTGAAATTTCAAGATTAGGCAAAAAGAATGACACGTTTTGATGTGAAAATACTCGGTTGTGGATCGGCAATGCCCACCACGTTGCATAATCCTTCTTCTCAATTGGTAAATGCGAACGAAAAAATATTCATGATCGATTGTGGTGAAGGAACGCAGTTGCAAATGCGAAAATTCAAAACCCGAATAAGTAAGCTGCACAGCATTTTTATTTCACATCTTCACGGCGATCATGTCTTGGGGATTCCCGGCCTTGTTTCCACCCTGAACATGCTGGGAAGAAAAGGCGATCTCAACATCTATGCCCCTAAAGAAATTGAACCCTTATTTTCCGCTACGCTGGAATTTTTCTGTCCCCATCGGGAATTTCAAGTACATCTTTTCCCTTTGAACGACAAAGAATTTAATCTTCTTTACGAAAACAAATCCCTTCGTATCTATTCTTTTCCTCTGAAACACCGCATCCCTACATGCGGATTTCTATTCGAGGAAAAAGAAAAACCACGCCACATTAAACGGGAGATGATTGACTTCCATCAAATCCCCATACACCAAATTAAAGCGATTAAAGCCGGTGCCGATTTTGTAACCGATAAAGGGAAAGTAATCCCAAACGACATGCTAACTTCTCCTGCCAATCCTCCACGCCGTTACGCCTATTGTTCCGATACTGCCTATTACCCCGATATCATCCCTTATATCGAGGGAGTGGATGTGCTTTACCACGAAGCCACATTCGCAGAAGCGGAAGCTGTTCGAGCACAACAAACCTTTCATTCCACCGCACGTCAAGCCGCGGAAATTGCCCAAGCAGCCGGTGTAAAAAAATTGCTGCTAGGCCATTTTTCTGCTCGATATACCGAATTGAACGATCTCTTACGCGAAGCCCAAGCCATTTTTCCCAACACTCATTTAACTTTTGAGGGGATGGATATTATTTTATAGCCAAATCATTATAAAATAGAGTTAACCAACGCTTTTACTTTTCACAAAGAATACCTATCTTTGCAATCACGAGTTGAGCAATCAAAAAATCATTCTCAATTGCTGATTACAAAATATTCACCTCATTTTATTTATATATACAGATGAAAGTAGCTATAGTGGGAATAAGTGGAGCCGTGGGACAAGAATTACTCCGGATATTGGAAGAAAGAAATTTTCCTGTAGAGGAACTCGCACTTTTCGGGTCATCGCGCAGTGCAGGCAAAACCTACACCTTTAGAGGAACTTCGATAAAGGTAAAACAACTGCAACATAACGACGATTTCAAAGGAATTGACATTGCATTTGTATCGGCAGGAGGCAGTACCTCTCTCGAGTTTTCCGAAACCATCACCAAACATGGCACAATCATGATCGATAATTCCAGTGCTTTTCGCATGTATGATGATGTCCCGCTGGTTGTTCCGGAAGTGAACCCCGAAGATGCACTAAACCGACCCCGTGGAATTATTGCCAATCCAAACTGTACCACTATTCAAATGGTAGTGGCTTTGAAAGCAATCGAAGATATTACCCATATCCGAAAAGTGCATGTAGCCACTTATCAAGCTGCATCGGGAGCAGGAGCAGCTGCAATGCGTGAATTGGAAAACCAATACAAACAAATTGTCAACGGAGAAAAACCCACCATAGAAAAATTTCCCTATCAGTTGGCATTTAACCTGATTCCGCAAGTGGACGTGTTTACCGAAAACGGTTATACAAAAGAAGAGCTAAAGATGCACAACGAAACACGAAAAATCATGCACTCCAATATCGAGGTAAGTGCCACTTGTGTCCGCGTTCCGGTAATGCGCGCCCATTCCGAAGCCACTTGGATCGAAACGGAAAGGTCTGTTCCCGTTGAAGAAGCCCGTGAAGCTTTTGCCAAAGCCGAAGGTGTGGTATTGATGGACAATCCCGATAAAAAAGAATATCCCATGCCATTGGATGTTACCGGAAAAGATGAAGTATATGTAGGACGAATCCGCAAAGACTTGACAAACGACAAAGGATTAACATTCTGGACAGTATCGGATCAAATCAGAAAAGGAGCGGCACTAAACGCCATTCAAATAGCAGAGTATTTGCTTAAACAACAATAAATCCAACGCATAAACGTAACCTAAAAGGCCGACGGGAAATCGTCGGCTTTTTTCATGTTCGCACTTTTCATAAATCAGACTCGCTATCCGGGTTGGATTGCCTTTCATGATTGTGCTGCAGGAGTACCCGATGAGGCAACGAACCATGACCCAGAATTTCAATCGGGCATGAATCGTAAGCTTTTTGCAACCATTCCGGAGAAATCTCCGTGCCTGCATGATAATGCAGATCGCCATTTACGCATGCAATATTTTTGACCATCGAAATAATGGTACCGATATCGTGAGAAACAAGAATAATGGCCATCTTTTTGTTGATATCGCCAAGCAGTCGGTAAAAGTTCGTTTCGAAACGCTTATCCACATACGCGTTGGGTTCATCCAGAATGATCAACTTGGGATTATCTGCGATGGCTCTACCCAGAAGCACACGCTGTAACTGCCCACCCGAAAGTTCCCCTATCGATCTCGACAACAGATCTTCCACACCCATCTGCTCTGCAACATAACGTACTTTTTGTTTATCTTCGGACGAATAGCGCTTAAAAATTTTACCTTTAGGGGTTAGTCCGGATAAAATAACATCGAAAACCGTGATGGGAAATTTTTTATCGATTTGATTTACCTGAGGCAAATAACCGATGTTAAGCGAATTTATCTTTTCACCGTCCTCAAAGAAAGTAATTGTCCCTTCTGTCGGTTTAATCAATCCCAATATTGCTTTCACCAGTGTAGTCTTTCCTCCTCCGTTCGGACCGATGATACCCAAAAAATCATCGTCATAAACGGTAAGATTGACGTTTTTAAGTACATTGGGTTTGTTCTCATACCCAACACAAAGATGCTGTATCTCGATGAGTTTATTCATTCTTGTTTTCCTGCCAAAATCCGTGCAATGCGTATCATTTCTTTATCCCACTCATATGCCAAGGGATTGATCCGATATACCTTGGCTCCGATTTCATTTGCTACCACAACTGAATTTTTCGTATCAAAACCTTGTTGCACAAAAACAACGCTGATACCTTCCTTTCTCGCTATATCGATTAATGCCTTCATCTGGGCCGGAGAAGGATTTTTCCCTTCAAACTCAATACTGTACTGCTTAAGTCCATAATCGCGTGCCAAATAACTCAAAGCAGGATGATAAATAATAAAACTTCGCGAAGGGATATCCGCCAATAACCGGGTAATTATACTGTCTGTTCGATCGATCCGCATTATTAATTTCGAAAAATTTTCCCGATAGATTTCTTCATATTGAGGATCATAAGTTATCAAACCGCGATACATATTCTCGGCAAAAATGCGGGCTGTTTTTGGTGAAGACCATACATGCGGATCAGGTAAAAGTACATGTTCATCCTCTCCTTCAGACTTGCCTGTGGCATGATGATGTTCGCCATAAATCAACTCGATTCCCTCTGAACAGTTCACAATCTTCACATCGGGATTGTTTTTCGTCAAATTTTCTGCCCAGGCATTTTCAAATCCCAAAAAACCAACCTTAAAATAAATGGCGCTTTCCCTTAGTTTCATCATCATTGCCGGTGTAGGCTCGTAAGTTTCGGGGCTTACACCGGCAGGAACAATCGTATTTATTTTATAGCTGTCCCCAACGATGTTCTCCAAAAAATACCGCTGCGGTTCAATGGTAACCGATAACATTTTTCCCTCTTTTGTTCCTGAACGGCATCCCCAAAATAGTGTAATAAGAAAAAAGAGGGGAAAAAGATATATTTTTTTCATATCCGTTTTTTATAAAACAAGCTTTTACACCCGCCTCCAAAATAGTAAAACACCATTTTGATTTTTTTGTTTATCACTACCGCATAATTACAAAAACATTGCATCGATCGGGCTCCCCGTAAACAGAATCAATTGAACAACGGCCAATTGGGATCAGGTGCGTGAGCTTCCTGCATGATCTTTTTCAGCTCTTCCGCTTTCTGCGGATACAAAGAAATCACGTTATGCGCTTCGGAAGGATCGGAAGCGATATTGTACAGTTCATATACCGGTTCTTTCTGAATGTTCAGCTGCACCAGTTTCCAATTCCTCCGGATAACCGCCTGGCGACCGTTCAGTTCGTGAAATTCGAAATAAAAGAAATCGTGCTCCTTCTGCCTTTTTTCACCCGTCCACATGGGCAACACACTGATGCCGTCGCTCTTCGCCGGAAGTTTCCTGCCCAGCAGCTCGGCGAACGTGGGAAGATAATCCCAAAAAGCAAAAGCGAAAGGACTCTCCGTACCGGCAGGTACATGTCCTTTCCAGCTGACAACCGTCGGAACCCGAATACCGCCTTCATAAAGATCGCGCTTGTATCCGCGATATATCCCGTTGCTGTTGAAATAATCGGGATCGTTACCCCCTTCACGATGGGGGCCGTTGTCGCTCGTAAAAACGATCAGCGTATTGTCGTAAATCCCCTGACGCTTCAATTCTTCAACAATCTCTCCCACATATCTGTCCAACCGCGTAACCATTGCCGCATAGGCAGCCTTCGGATAGGCCTGCGATGCATAACCCCCTTTCCTGAACATCGGTCCGGCATCCGTCCCCTTATAAGGGATCTCGGGGTATTTCCCTTTGAAGTTTTCGAAGATGGAATCTTCCGGTACCACCAACTCGGCATGAGGAAGAACCAACGGCACGTAAAGAAAAAACGGCCTGCTTTTGTTTTCTTCGATAAACCGCAACGTGTGTTGCTGAATCAGATCCTGGGAATAGGTCCCGAAATTTCCATCGACGTTCTCCGGCAGTTCCACTCGAGTCCGGTTATGCCAAAGATGATCGGGGTAATAATTGTGCGCAAGAAGCTGACAATTGTATCCGAAAAATTCGTCCACACCCTGCCGGTTCGGATCTCCCGAAGAGCCGGGTTGACCCAGTCCCCATTTGCCGAAAGCGCCCGTCGTATAGCCGGCATCCTTGAACAGACGAAAAAGCGTATAAGTATCCGCCGGCAACGGAAATTGCCCTTCCGGCTCCAGCTCCTTGTTCCCCCTGATCGGCGCATGACCAGTATGAAGTCCCGTCAGCAAACAGGCACGCGAGGGTGCGCTCACCGTCGAGCCGGCATAGGTATGCGTGCAACGCATCCCGTTCAACGCCAACCGGTCGATATGCGGCGTCTGAAACTTTTCCTGTCCGAAACAACTCAGATCGCCATAACCGAGATCGTCGGCCAGAATAAAAACGACATTGGGCTTTTGCTGCGCTTCAACATGCAACATGGAAAGCGTGCTCAACCCTAAACCTGCAAATAAAAATTTGAATCTGATCATAATGGAAAATGTCTCTATCTTTTTATAGCTTCGAGGTATTCTTTAAGAAAACGCCGGTCGTTTTCGTCGGAATCGCCGTATTTTTGGCGCAAGGCAGTCAACCGATCATGCATCATCTCTCGCACTTCGGCATAAGCGGGATCGTTGTAAACATTATGCATCTCATGCGGATCTTTTTCCAAATCGTACAGTTCCCATTCATCGATATCGTAATAAAAATGGATCAGCTTATATCGCTCCGTGGCAATTCCATAGTGTCTCTTTACCATATGTATCGCCGGATATTCATAGTAGGTATAATAAACGGCATCGCGCCATTGGTCGGTTTTGCCGCTCGCCAAATCACGAAACGATTCTCCCTGCATCTCATCCGGTATCTCCACACCTGCATAGTCAAGGAGCGTAGGCGCAAAATCCAGATTTTGCACCAGCTTGTCAATTCTGGTCCCCTCTTTGATTTCTTTGGGATATCTTACCAACAAAGGCGTACGGAAAGATTCTTCGTACATGAACCGTTTGTCGAACCAGCCGTGTTCACCCAAATAAAAGCCTTGATCTGAGGTATAGACAACAATGGTGTTTTCGTCCAGACCGTTTTCTTTCAGGTAATCCAATACTTTGCCGACACCTTCGTCAACAGATGCAATGCAGGCCAGATAATCCTGCAGGTAACGCTGATAACGCCAACGCATCAATGCGGCCGAATCTGACTTTATGGTCGGATAAATTTTCTTGAATTCCTCATTGATAGGCATATACACCGAATCCCAGGCTGCTCTCTGTTCAGCGTTCATTCGTCCCAGATTATTCTTCAAGGCATTTATTCCCCAATCGGATGTTTCCTTTATTCCCAATTTCTCCATCACTTCGGGATATAGCTTCGAATCGCCTGCCCAATTCTGATTCTTCAAAATATTCATCTCCTGGGTTTTGGCAGCTGTTCCCCTGCCCTCATAATCATCGAAAAGTATAGCCGGTTCCTTGAATGTCTTTTTGGTATATTCCTTATAATACTTTTCGGCAGGAAGCCATTCTCTGTGGGGTGCCTTTTGATGATAAAGCAAACAAAACGGCTTGTCGGGATCGCGTTTGTTTTTCAGCCAGTCGAGCACGGCATCGGTGATGATATCGGTACAGTACCCTTCTTTGCGAACCCTTTCGCCATTGATCAAAAAATCGGGATTGTAATAATCTCCCTGACCCGGCAAAACCATCGAATAATCGAAACCCTGCGGAATGCCGTCCAGGTGTATCTTGCCTATCATGCCGGTTTGATACCCATCGGATTGCAACAGTTTCGGAAAATTGGGCTGATCCCAGTCGAACGGTTGGACGTTATCTACCTTTCCGTTTACGAAACTGTGCTTTCCCGTCAGCAGTACTGCCCGGCTGGGGGCACTGATCGAATTGGTCACGCAGGCGCGGGTGAAAATGGCGCCTTCTTTTGCCAAACGGTCGATGTTGGGTGTTTCGTTCAAGCCGTAGCCGTAAGCGCTGATGGCCTGATAGGCATGATCGTCGCTCATGATAAACAAAATGTTGGGTCGTTTGTCCTCCTGTTTCGCCGACTGCGAAGTGCAGGAAACGGCTGCTACTCCCATTGTCAAAAAAGTAAGCGCTTTGTTCTTGCTGTATTTCATCGATTTATATTTTAAAAACCTCTTCCAACCGCATCATCCAATGTGTATCGCATTTATAGGCCCAACAAATATATCATCTTTTTTATGACAAAACAAAGTTAAAAACTTTTTGGACCTAATCATACACATCTCTCATTGCAAATTTTATACGGAACGTCAACAAAGGTAACCCATGTTTCCTGTAGTGATTTGTAAGCGGTTTCTTATGCTCAGTATTGCCTCGACTTGCATTTGCAGTCTAAACTCGCTTTACCTTTACCCTAAGCAGTTGCTTGTTCTTCGCCTTGTGGTTGTTCTATGCTGACTGAGGTGGCTTTCGGCTATTCCCTACTGCATTACAGCCGTTCTTTCTCATCTTTTGTTTACTTCTCGATGACATTATTCACTGTATCGTCCTGATCTTTGTTTACATTTACTCTGAATTTATTTCAGGACGAGACACTAGCAAGTGCAAAACGAATCACACCTTCTCCGTACCTTCTCCGTACCAAGGCTGCACCTTCCTCGCTCCATGCTTGCATCAGCCTTGCACCAAGTCTACACGACAATCGTGTGGTTTATGCAGTGAGCATGCGGGTTTCACGCATCATCAACCTGCGGAATCCGGAGTCGCTCTTCCTGCCTTGAAGCGAACAAACAGCGAAGGAGGAGCGAACAAGGAGCGAAGAAATGCCTCCGAAACCTGCAAAAATCAACATTACCTATCTTATCACCCACAAGCTTTCTCAGTTGATCCTTGAAAACTCCGTTTTTAAACAAACAAGTTATGAAAAATTTTGGTGAAAGAGCAATCAAAAATAAATCATCCTGATTAAAAGAAAAAATAATTCAGGTTGTTCAGTCCTTAGAAATCAATTTATCATCATATAGCAAAACAGATTACAAATTTCTTGGTTATATCTAACCCGTTGTGCATTTAGATAAAGTGAAATAAACATGTTTTCGCACCACTGTTCTGCAACGCTTTCGTCTGAAAGATTGCGGACATGTTTCAATAGCAACAGACTAACCATCAGGCCGGATTGGTTTTGCCGGACGACCGTTGTCTGAGCAATACAAAGGTGGGAACTCTTTCTCGAACAGCTCTCAATCAATCTTGCGGACTAAAATAAATAATGGGTGTTTATGATTCGGCGTACTTTCCAATGAAAAAAACAGTGAACTTTGAACATCGATTTCGGACTTTTCCAACATATTTTTTTGCAAGTTTTACTTCACAAATTTACAAAATCTTGCAGATATATACAACGAAAAATGAATTTATCTTGTTGATAACTGATTGAATATCATTTAAGGGACGAATAGTTAAATTTTATTTATATACTTTCTCATTGATTCATTTTCTTTTCTTTATTTCACAGAAAAAAATTTGTATTTTTATCTTCGATTCCTACAGGAATATCGATTTTCAAAGTTTTCCCATTTTCACGGAAAAGCAACGAGAAGCCAACCAAAACGATTGCCGCCATAACAAACGGTACTATCCACACTGATACCCAATTATGGGCATTTTGAACGGTATAACGATCCAATACATTACCAGCAATCAACATTCCTAAATATTTCCCTACTCCGTAAGTAGCAAAGGATATGAGGCCTTGAGCCGAATTTCTCAATCTCGCTAGAGCCTTTTCGTTTTCGTAAAGTTGTCCACTGACAAAGAAAAATGTGAAACAGAAACCATGAAATGGCAAAACTGCATAAATGAATCCGTTTACTCCCGTATGCGCACCCAACTCAAAACAACCGTACATCATCACCCAGGCAACAATGGCCGCAATAATGCTCCCTTTATACCTTAATTTCGCAAAAAAGGACGGAAAGGTAAACAGAAAAATAACTTCTGCAATCTAACACATACTCATCGCACCTGACTTCGACAGATATTAGGGACAATATTTATAAAATGCATGAAATAAGATATTTATAATTTCAGCATTACCCAAATGGGTGACGCAAGTAAAAAAACGATACATTTGCGTATGTTTATACGCAAGAAGAAAAATCGTTCAGGTACGACGAGTGTCGTAGTGGCAGAAAAAAGGCAAGGAGTTTTTAGGGAGATAAAAACTATTGGCGTAAGTGCAGATAAAGATGAAATAGAAAAATTCGTTTCAGAAGGGCAAAAATGGATTTCGACACGTTTGGGAGAGCAGGATATTTTTGAGCAATATGACAAGGAAGCTGAAGAGAAACAGGTTACGGAATATCTACTCACAAACATAGAAAACATACTGCTCAATGGGCACCGCCTGATATTGGATCGTGCATATCAGGCGGTGGGATTTGATGCGATAGAAGATGAGATCTTGAGACATTTGGTAGTAGCCCGTTTAAGTCAACCAATGAGCAAAGCAGCTACGGTGGAATATCTTCAATCCTATTTTGATGAAGATGTACATTTACACAAGATTTACCGCTATTTGGATAAATTGTACAATACTCAGAAGGAAAAGATACAAGGAATCAGCATAGAACATACAAAAAAGATCATGGGAGGTACGATCGGTTTAATGTTTTACGATGTTACTACCCTGTATTTTGAAACAGACGATGGAGACGAGCTTCGAGAGAGGGGATTCTCCAAGGACGGCAAGCACGCTCAACCGCAGGTAGTTTTAGGGTTATTGGTAAGCAAAGACGGGTATCCGCTTTCATATTCAATTTTCAATGGTTCGCAGTATGAAGGGCGGACGATGCTTCCGGTTGTAGAGGATTTTGTCAAACGATTTAATTTGGATGATTTTGTAATTGTAGCCGATTCGGGTTTAATGAGTAAACAGAACATAGCCCTGTTAGAGTCGGGTAACTACAAATACATTATCGGCGCAAGGATCAGGAATGAGCCGGAATCCGTTAAACGATGGATTTTATCGCTTGAAAAGCATGATGGAGAATTTAATGAAAGCAGAAAGGGAAAGGCACGGTTAATTGTGGGCTATTCGCAAAAAAGAGCAGTGAAAGACAAAAACAACAGGGATAAAGGGATAAAACGACTTGAAAAAGCCTATAAAAGCGGGAAAATAACAAAGGAAAATCTCAACAGGCGAGGCTATAATAAATTTTTAGAGATATCGAATAATGGTAAGAACCCGATAAAGTTCCCGTTTTAGTATTCATCTTAATTTTTGATCTTTGCCGGCAAACATAACAATATATGACGCCGATAAGTAAAGAAGAATTTATGGTGATACTGGAACGTCAGCAGAGCAGTGGTTTAAGCATCAAAGATTTTTGTTCCAATGAATCGTACACTGTTTCAAGTTTTCATTACCGGAAAAGCAAATTTGGATTAACCCGTCCATACAATAATCATGCAGGTGAGACTGCTGTGGATAAACTGACACCCATCAGCTTTAATCTTCCGGAAAATAAGCCTGCACGTAAAGCTGCTGCATCGGGTAATAATAAAGGAGAGATCAGAATAAAACTTCCGGGTGGTATCCAGGTCAGTTTTATAGGCATTACTCAAACAGAAGCCGCTATTAATTTACTCGCTCAAATCTGCTCTTCACATGTTCTGTCTAAATGATACAATGCGCTATTTTCTCTGTCCGGGGAAAACCGACATGCGCTAACCCAAACGTTTGGGTTAGCGCATTTATCCTAACTTACTTTTAATTCCAACTTGCCCGATTAATCATTTGTTAATCAGGTTAATACTTATTGACAGGTTAGGATTATTATTTATCTTGCGTCCGTTTAACTAATAATCATAGAAAATGGATGTAAATAATTTAAGACAGGTTTACTCCTACCTGATTTCATATTTAGAAGAGAACGGGTATAGAGAAAAATACATCAGGAGTTTTAAGAGTGAAGTTAAAAAAATCCTGGAAACAGGAACTATTCCTCACATCAAGTCCTATGAGGACTATTATAACTCCTATTTGACAAAAGGGTTATCCCCTAAAGCGTTAGCTCAAAGGCGGCAGGTCATTGGCCTTATCAAACAATTCGACTGTCAAGGAAAATATCCTTCCGGAGCCCATCCTTGCAGATTATTTCAAAAAAACCGTTACGAGACACTATCGGCCCATTTCAAGAGTATTGTGGATAATTGGGAATTGTGCATAAAAGAAACCGGGCTAAAAGAATCCTCTGTCGCTACAAAAAGGGAAACTTTCGTTTCTTTTCTTAGCCATTTATCCTCCTGCGGTGCCAAAACTTATGAAGATGTTACGGAAAACATGGTAATGAGCTATTTTTTTATCGGTAACGAACACATTAGAGGTTATATAACTTGCAGCCGTTTAAAGCGTATCATGAAAGAATGTATCTCATATTTCCCTGATGGAGAATATAAGAAAATTCTTCTATACATGCCAACGATAAGAAATATAAAGAAAAATTACCCGTATCTTACAGAGGATGAGTCTTCCAAAATTATGTCGGTACTTAAGGACGAGTTCTCCGGTTTGAGTTACCGGAACCGTGCAATAGGCTTACTCGCTCTTTTGTGTGGACTCCGATCATGTGATATTGCAGCTCTGAAGCTTGATGATATTAACTGGGAGAAAGAAACAATAAGCGTGGTGCAGCAGAAAACGGGAGTTCCTTTAATTCTTCCATTTAGCCCGCTAGTTGGCAATACTATTTACGATTACATCTTGCTCGAAAGACCCAAAATACCCGGAGAAGATCATGTATTCCTTATTAATGATAGAAAGGTAAGGCATATTAGCCGTCACATTAATCATATTTGTGAGAAGATTTTGTTCAAGGGCGGTATAGCGGATCGTGAAAAAACGGGATTTCACCTGTTTCGCCATAGATTTGGCGTCATGCTGCTCAATAAAGGAGTTTCCGCACCAGTCATTACCGCTGCCATGGGTCACAGTTCACCAAACTCCCTGGACACTTATCTGGATTCTGACCTCATACGCCTGAAAGAATGCGGACTCAGCATAGAGAAGTTTCCCATCAGAAAGGGGGTGTTCCAATGAATGGACAAAGATCCTTTGAGGATATGCTTAATAGCTACCTTGAAAACAGGAAGATCTCGAAGTTTAAGGAAAGGAGTACTTCAAGTCTGAAAACTTTCTTTAATACTTGTCGGAGAAACTACCCTGATAATCCTTACCTGACACAGGAAATGATTGATATCTGGATTGAAAAACGCGATACGGAACGACCGGCAAGCCATATGGCCAGGATAGGACCAATAGTTGCTTTTCTTCATCATGCTCTTGAAAAAGAATGGATTGATCTTGTAATCCCTGTCACTAAAAGAATCTCCCCTGATCCATATATTCCCCATGCTTTTACCGATGAGGAACTTTTCAATTTTTTTAATGCCTGCGAGGAAATAGAAATCAATATATTGGGTTACAAAAGTTCCTGGCTCAGAAAAATGGAAGTTCCGGTATTCTTCAGGCTCCTGTATAGCACCGGGATGAGGCCCATGGAAGCCAGGCTGCTCAGGCGTGAAAATGTAAACCTGTCAACAGGGGTTATTGCTATCATTTACACGAAGGGGTACAATGAACATCGTGTAGTTTTACACGATACCATGCTGAGACTGCTCATAGAGTATGATAACTCGGTTTCGCAAATTATGCCTTCGAGAAAAATCTTTTTTCCCACCGTGGATGATAAGTGCCACCATAAATCATGGGTATCCAGACAATTTAATGAAGCATGGCATAAATACAATAAAGCAAGTACCAGAGCCGGTGACTTTCGTCACTTCTATGCTTTTTCTAACATCAACAACTGGGTTAACACGGGGCATGAAGTACACGATAAACTATTGGCATTAAGCAGAAGCATGGGTCATACGAGTCTAAGGCACACGATGTATTACTTCTCCATTGCAGATACATTCGGAGACATAATAGAAAAACACAATGGAAAAAGTTTTGATAACGTAATCCCCAACTTACCAGATTAATGACATGAAAAAGAATCATAACAACAACACGAAAGAAGTCCGGGAGATTGTATCGGCCTATACTTCATGGCTTCGAATAGCAAACTCGACCAAGAGTCCTGAAACAGTGAAGACTTATGAAACATCCATTAATTTATATATGAAATATATAGAGGAGGTAAAGAAAATAAATCACCTCACGTTTTGTCCGGAAAAGGTGTTTTCAACGAATACCATTAACGATTGGTTGGAATATCTCAACTTAAAACGAGGATGTTCGCCTCAAAGCTGCAATGTACGCTTATCCGCTTTACGTGCCTTTCTCGGTTATCTTGGTAATAACAACATAAGGTATAAATCCATTCTTTATGATGCAAAAAATATAGAAAAGAGAAAAACGAAAAAAAAGAAAGTCAAGAGTATGAGTCTTGATGCAGTGAAAGCAATCATTAATACTCCGGATACCGGAACTCCAGCCGGATACCGGGATTCAGTACTAATGTCCTTTCTTTATGTAACGGCATGCAGGATTGATGAAGCACTATCCATAAAAATAGGTGAGTTAAAACTTACCACGCGTAATCCGCAGGTTGTTATTATTGGTAAGGGAAACAAAATGAGACCCTTGTATATTACTAAGAGACTAGCAGACAATCTTGGTAAGTATATAAGAAAATTCTTTGGAGACAACCCGGATAACAACGAGTATTTATTCTTTTCCAAGATTAAAGGAAAAAATGAGAAAATTACCCAAGAAGCAATAGGAAAACGCTTGAAACAATATGCCCTGATAGCAAACAGGACGTGTGCGGATGTCCCGTTAAGTCTTCATAGCCATATGTTTCGTCATGCCGCTGCAACCCATATGCTGGACAATGGTATGAACATCGTCCAACTATCAAAAATATTGGGACATGAAAGCGTGGAAACCACGATGCAATATCTTGATATATCCGAACAGGCAATAAAGAAAGCGATGTTGTCAATTGTCGATGACGGGATTAGAAATCTTCCGAAAAAATGGAAACACGATAATGGAAAACTCTCAGAAATGTTCAAACAGTAAATCCAGAATTGGCAACTTTTAATCCTAACTTATTGGATATTATTTAAATCATATATAGTAGTATACACTATAATGTTAGGATTAAAAGTAAGTTAGGATAAATGCGCAAAGGGATAAACTCGCTGTGCGGAGTTGTACAGAACCAAATGGGATATGATGTTCGTATGGGTGACTGTTTCATTTTCATAAACAGAACCCGCACCACTATGAAAATCCTGCATGCTGAAG
>NZ_JAPCWE010000012.1 GCF_025943985.1 Anaerorudis cellulosivorans
TCCTTCACATAGAATCGAATTAAAAGGAGATAGTTTAAGAAAAAAAAGATAACTTTGCCAAATTGATAGTTCAGCCAGTGGGTGGGTATCACCGGAATCACTGGGTGGATATCACCGGAATATCAACCGTGAATTGTTAAAAGATTGTATTCATGATGTGTTTATTAAAATTTACAACAAAAGAGAAGAACTGCATAATGTTTTAAATTTCAAATCTTATCTGTTTGTATCCTTAAAAAACAAACTATATGACGAGCTAAGAAAGAATAGTCATCTTACCGAAAAACAAATTGATGATTATCAACCGCTTGCTCCGGATAATGTAGAAGCCGAGTATATTTCTTCAGAAAAAAAAGAGTTGGTAAATAATAAAGTCCTGTTTTTATTGGGTAAATTATCTTCTCGTCAGCGAGAAGCTATTACCCTTTACTACCTTGAGGAACGAAAATATGACGATATCTGCAATATTATGGGAATCAATTATCAGTCGCTGAGAAATCTTATCCATAGAGGGCTGGAAAGGTTACGTGCACTTGCCATTTAAAACTGATGAATTGATAAAAGAATAAAAATGAGTACATTCTGTTTTTGTATTTCGTCTTAGAAAAAATGCAAAACAGAGAAATTTGTGAAAAAATACGATGTAAACGATTTCTTGGTTAACGAAAGTTTTCTTGATTATGTAATCAATAAATCCGACACTGCTGTTGATTATTGGGACAGAACATTAAGGGATGATCCTAAACTTGCCGATATAGCCGAAACAGCCAAAAAGATTATTTTGTTCGAAAACGAAGATAAATCGTGTTTGCAACAGGATGAATCTGAAGATTTGAAAAAGAGGATTTTCTATTCCATTCAGAAAAACAGAACGATTTAAAACTAAATCAGATACCAATTTATTTTTCTAAGTTAAAGGAGAAGATTTCATTTTTTTGTCTTTTATTGAAGTTGGTAGATTGATTCCTGTAGAGATTGAGAAAAAATCCGAAAATGTTTGGATTCCCTTGAAAAAATTGTACTTTTGTATTCCGAAAAATCGTCTTAATGATTAAGGTTTGCTCGGATGGTGGAATCGGTAGACACGCAAGACTTAAAATCTTGTGACCATTGCGGTTGTGCGGGTTCAAGTCCCGCTCCGAGTACAGGATTAGAAATATAAAAAAAGGATTCACTTCAAAACACGAATGGATCCTTTTTTTATTGGCACTCAAACAATGGTTCCGGATTCGAATCGGTAGCTGCCTTCAGGTGTATTTTGAATGGCAGTTTTTTTATTATTGTCGAATTACTTTTGTTCGAGTTTCTTTGAGCGAGTTACAATTTTTAGCCATAAGTATCCCACAATCATGGAAAAACCGGAAGTAATAAGTACAGCAAGCTTGGCTGTATCTTGAATGTTTTTGTCGGCGAAGGCAAGCGTCGAAACAAATATCGACATGGTAAATCCAATTCCGGCAAGAATGCCAACTCCTATAAATTGAACCCAATCGGAAGAATTCAATTTAATGATTTTGCTTTTCGATAAGAAAAATACAGCCAGCATAATACCTGTCGGTTTTCCGAGGAACAAACCCAGAAATATTCCTAACGATAAGGTTGAAATCAAATGACCCATGGAGGCAGCCGAAATAAGGATACTTGTGTTTGCCAGCGCAAATAAAGGCAGTATGATAAAGTTAACAGGAATATGAATTTTCTTTCCATAGATATGGATTTTTCTTTCAGGCAAAAGCATGGCAAGGATAACTCCTGCAAATGTGGCATGAATGCCTGAACGATAGAGGCAGAGCCATAAAGCAATTGCTCCTACTGCGGTTAATATTCTTCCCGTGGATGATTTGAATTTTCGAATAATATAAAAGAGTGCGATTGTACATATTGCTGCTCCCGCCAGCCAAATCAAACTAATTTGAGATCCATAAAATAGGGCAATAATCAAAATAGCGCAAAGGTCGTCAGTGATGGCAAGGGTGGTAAGGAAAATTTTCAGAGAGTGAGGAACGGCATTTCCCAATAAACTCAGAATACCCAGCGAAAAAGCAATATCTGTAGCTGTGGGTATTGCCCAACCTTTTTGGAAGGGTGTTCCTGCGTTGATTGCAGAATAAATAATGGCGGGGACTATAACGCCACATATGGCAGCCGCTACGGGAAGTATCATTCTTCTACGTATGGAAAATTCTCCGGATATTGTTTCATGTTTAATTTCCATTCCTACTTGAAAAAAGAAGATTGCCATAAGTACATCATTGATGATGTGAAGAAAGGTATGGGGTAAATTTAAGGAATCGAGAAGTGGAATTTCTGCTTCCCAAAAATTATGGTAAATATTTCCGATTGTAGGAATATTGGTGAATATTAACGATAAAATCGTACTAAAGAGTAATAAAATGCCTACTGATCGGCTGTCATGAATAAAATTTATTAGCGTGAACTTTCTTCTTTTTTTTGAATTTCGAATTAATTCCGATGGCATGAAAATGTTGTTTATTGGAGATTATATTATTGTGATTCGACTTCAGAAAGGAGAAAACCAAAATCGTCCTCTTGAGACAATTCTCTCGGGGTTTCTCCATGCTTGAAAATACGGGCTTTCCGATTTCCGATGAGTGTGAGGTTGTTTTCGTCACGTTGAAGCATGGTTCCTTCACGCAATCCTACAACAAATACGTTTCTATTTACCTCAATGAATTCGTTGATACGAACTTCGCGTGTTTCACCACCAAAGTTTGTCGGATGTTCATCGGTGTAATGGGGATTGATCTGAAAAGGAACCAAGTTGAGGGTTTTAAATTTAGCGGGTTCGACAATCGGCATGTCGTTGGTCGTTTTAAGTGTAGGACATGCGATGTTTGCTCCGGCACTCCACCCGATATAGGGTGTTCCTTCCTTTACTTTTTTACGGATTGTTCCCATCAGTTTGTTATCCTGCAGCATTTTAACCAGATGCCATGTGTTACCGCCTCCAACTACAATGGCATCGGCATTTTCAATAGCTTCTTTCGGATTGGCAAATCGATGAATGCCGATGATGTGATGACCTATTTCGTCAAACACGCTGTTCACTTTCTTTTCATATTCATCGAATGAAAATGTTACAGCGGCATAGGGGATGAAAATGGCTTTTTGTTTTTTTTCTCTCAAAAAATCTTTTATTTGATTTTTTGCATATGCTAAATAACTTTCCCCGGGATTCGTGGAATTACTGATAAGCAAAAGTCTCATGAGTAGTTTTTGATTTTACGTACTTGGTGGGCAAATTTAATCAATTTTCTTATAAGGGATTGTATATTTCTTTTTAATGGGTTATTTTTGCTTTTGTTTTCTATTTTAAAAATGAGTTATACAGTAGAAGAAACGATCCGCAGTATCAGAAAGGATCTTCGTCTTTCCATGAACGGTGTCGTGGCGGCAAGCATGCGGGAAAAAGGGATGAGTTACGGTATGAATTTTGGAGTAAAATTGCCGGATATTTGCAGAATTGCGTCTCATTATATTCCCGATAAAGAGTTGGCCGAATCGTTGTGGAAACAAGATGTACGCGAGCTCAAAATTATGGCGACGTTGCTTTATCCTCCCGACGAATTTTCCCGAGAAGATGCTGAACGGTGGGTAAGGGAGATTCCCAATCAGGAAATTCGTGAGCAGGTGTGTATGAATTTATTCCGGAAAACGGTTTTTTCTGACGAGTTGGTCGATAGTTGGGTAAATCAAGAGGATGAAGATATGCGGACAACGGCGTATTGGTTGTTTGCCCGACTTGCTATTATACATGCTCCGACATTTGAAAGAGTCGGTAAGAATACGATTATCGATAGAGCGCTTGCTGACGTTTTTTCCGATTCATTGTTTTTGTTTCAGGCTGCCTTGAACGCCCTGAAATTTGCAGGAAGAAATTCACCTCAGTTGGCTACTGCTATTCTAAGTCGATTAATGCCATTGGGAAATAGTACCAAGGGAAAAGAAATTGCCGATATTTTGCGTTTCGAATTTGAGGATATTATTCCTTGAAATTCTTGTTGACAAAAAAGGCAATGATGAGCAAATTAATCGTAAGGAATAGCCCAACCCCGCCAATATAAATGCCTTTCCAGTGAGGAAGCGTAAAATAAAAATAGAGGGAAGCGATAACGATTAATGCTATCAATATCCACAATATTCGTAAGATAATTTTTTTCCCTTTCATCCTTATTTTTGTTTTTTAATGGTGCAAATGTACTAAAATTTTACTATAATTATGCTTTCACCCATTTTTAGTGATATCTTCCATTAGTTCGATTGAGATGGTTTATTCGATTTACCAATACCGCGTTTATCGTATCGGAGAACAGCCAAATCATTGCGTTTCGGATGATCGGGAAAGACAAAAAAGGTTTGATTTATTATTCGTGATGGTAAGGTTCGTTGTTCAGAATTGTCATTGCCCGATAAAGCTGCTCAATAAAAACCAATCGTACCATTTCGTGAGTGAACGTCATTTTCGAAAGGGATACTTTTTCATTGGCTCTCCCATATACTTCTTCCGAAAATCCATAAGGCCCTCCTACAACAAAGACCAAACGTTTCAGCCCCATGAGTCCTTTCTTTTCGATAAACCGGGCAAATTCCGGTGAAGAAAACTGTTTCCCTTTTTCATCCAGCAGAACAATATAATCGTTAGGTTGTAAAGTTTTACGAATTTGGTTTCCTTCGAAAATTCGCTGATCTTTTTCGGAAAGGTTTTTCGTGTTTTTTATATCGGGAACGATTTCCATTTCAAAAGGGATATAATGCACGATTTTTTTTGCATAGGCATTTATCAGGTTACAATAAGCAGCGTCGTTTATTTTTCCTACCGATAGTAAAATGATTTTCATCTTTATGAATTTACCCTTGAAACACAAATTTTTCGTCCCGATTACAAATGTAATACTTTATTTTTATAATTTTGTCAATTCATTGTTATTGGTATAGTTAACAAAAAGATGTTTTAGGTGTTCATAAAGATGCAATATTTTCAGAAAACATTTTAATATGGAAGAAAAGGAATTAATTGATAAGCTGATAGACCTCGCTTTTGCCGAAGACATCGGAGAAGGGGATCATTCTACCTTGTGTAGCATTCCGGCAGATGCTCGGGGGAAAGCCAAGCTTATTATAAAAGAAGAAGGCATTCTTGCCGGTGTAGAAGTGGCAAGAGAAGTTTTCCATAAATTTGATCCTACTTTAAAAATGGAAGTTTTCATTGAAGACGGTGCACATGTAAAGCCTGGCGATATAGCTTTTGTCGTGGAAGGGAAAGTACAGTCGCTTCTGCAGACCGAACGCCTTATTCTTAACATCATGCAGCGTATGAGCGGAATCGCCACGACAACGCATCGTTATGTTAAGCTTCTTGAAGGAACTCATACGAAGTTGCTTGATACACGTAAAACTACTCCCGGCATGCGTTTGCTCGAAAAACAAGCTGTAAAAATTGGTGGTGGAGAAAATCATCGGATCGGACTTTTCGACATGATCCTTTTGAAAGATAATCATGTCGATTTTGCCGGAGGCATCGAAAATGCTATTCGTGCGGCCAAGGAATACCTGAAGGAAAAAGGGAAAGACCTGAAAATCGAAATCGAAGTACGTAATCTCGATGAACTGAAAGAGGTGTTGCGCGTAGGTGGTGTGGATAGGATTATGCTCGATAATTTTTCTGTTGAAGATACGCGTAAAGCTGTGGAATTGGTTGCCGGTCAAGTTGCGCTAGAGTCATCGGGTGGAATTACCGAAGAGACTATACGTAGTTATGCTGAGTGTGGAGTAGATTATATTTCTGTTGGTGCGTTTACTCATTCGGTTAAGAGTCTCGACATGAGTTTAAAAGCCGATTAAAAGAATGGATAATACAGCAGATAAACAAGAATTGTTAGATAAGCGTTATATACGTATGGCATTTATCTGGGCCGAGAATTCCTATTGCAAACGTCGCCGGGTGGGTGCAATCCTGGTAAAGAACAAAATGATCATATCCGATGGCTATAATGGCACGCCGGCAGGTTTTGAAAATGTGTGTGAAGATGAAAATAACATCACGAAGCCCTATGTTTTGCATGCCGAAGCCAATGCAATCACAAAAGTTGCGCGATCCAACAATAGTAGTGAGGGGGCAACTCTTTATGTGACTTCGGCCCCTTGCATTGAATGTGCCAAGCTTATTATTCAAGCCGGAATCAAGCGGGTTGTATATGCCGATTCTTATCGCCTTTCTGATGGAATTGATCTGCTCAAAAGAGCAAATATTGAAGTTGTTGCGATAGATTTAGATGAATAACTTACCTAAAGGTGTAATTTAAAATAGTTGATGATGGATGCTGAAAAAAGCGTGAGAACATGGTTACCGTTATGGGTTGCTTTGGCAATAGTTTTGGGAATTTTTATTGGTAACAAATTCTTGGTATTTGAGCGGGGGATAAAAGTCCCTGGTACCGAAAAATTGAACACGGTCCTCAATTACATTGAAGAATCGTATGTCGATCCGGTTGACATGAGAGAATTGGTTGAAGATGCTTTGCCTCATCTTGTCAGTGGACTCGACCCACATTCGGCTTATATACCTGCTGAAGAAATGAAACGGGTTAACGAGGAGTTGGAGTCTCATTTTTCGGGAATAGGTGTCAGTTTTTATGTTCTCAACGATACCATCGTCGTTACCGGCATTATTCCGGGAGGACCTTCCGAAGCCGCGGGAATCCAACAGTGGGATCGTATCGTTAAAGTTAACGATACGTTAGTAGCCGGCAAAAAAATAACCAATGAACAAGTAGTAAAAAAATTACGCGGTGAAAAAGGCTCACAAGTTAAACTCACGATATTCAGACCAACTAAAAATACACTGATTCACATAACTGTAACCCGAGACGATATTCCCATTAGTAGTATTCCTGCTTCTTATATGTTGACAGACAATATCGGGTACATTAAAGTGGGTACTTTTGCTTTTACTACTTTCAGTGAATTTATTTCGGCTATTTCAAAATTGAAAAGTCAGGGGTGCAATTCTCTCGTTATAGACCTTCGCGGCAATGCTGGTGGTTCGCTTGAAACTGTTGTTGCAATAGCAAACGAATTTTTAGATAAGGGTAAGTTGATCGTTTATGCCGAAGGGCGCAGATTCCCGCGTATCGATCATTATGCCGATGGGTCAGGAACTTGTAAAAACGATCAGATTGTTGTGTTGATTGACGAATTGAGCGCTTCGGCCAGCGAAATTTTGGCAGGGGCAATCCAGGATCATGACCGTGGACTGATCATCGGTCGGAAGTCTTTTGGAAAAGGTTTAGTCCAAAGCCAACGCCAATTCAAAGACGGATCTGCCATTCGCTTGACAGTTGCCCGTTATTATACGCCATCGGGACGATCCATTCAACGTAAATACGAAAAAGGGCATTACGATGAATACGAAATGGATGCTATCAATCGTTATATTCAAGGGGATTATGTAAATGTGGATACGGCTTCGAATGTCAATTTAAAACCGTATAAGACGGATGCCGGACGAATCGTTTACGGAGGCGACGGAATTATGCCCGATATTTTTATTCCTCGCGATACTTCCGGAATTAATCCCTATTTTAATGCCTTGGCGGCTCGAGATCTTATTCAGGAATATGCTATGGTTTATAGCGATAGAAACAGGGATAAATTGGTCAAATTCAATTCGTGGGAAGACCTTCATCGTTATTTGCGTATGCAGCCGCTGTTGACGAATCTGGTAAGTTATGCCGATTCAAAAGGAGTGCGACAGCGTCCCTATTATATCGAAGAATCTCGGAAACTGTTGGAATCACAATTAGAAGCTTATATTATTCGAAATTTTTGGGGAGAAGAGGGCTTTTATGCTGTTCTTTTGGAAAACGATAATGTGGTTGATAAAGCCATCGAGATGATTGTCACGGGAAAAACTGTACCCGAAGCAATTGTTCGAGAACTTTATAAAGAGTGATTTCCTTTTCAATTCGAATTATTTTTGTTCATTTTTTTGATGTCGTGTAGAAAAATGGAACAGGTCTCTTCTAAGCAGGCATTGCGAAATCAAATAGCAGCTGAAAAAAGCACGTTCTCACAAGCCGAATTACAGTTTTTTTCGTCAGAAGTTATTTCAACTCTGGAATTAACGTCGTTGTTTCAGAATGCTACTCGTATTTTGATCTATTATAGTATTCCGGGTGAAGTGGAAACGCATGATTTCATTGATAAATATCGTGAGAATAAATGTTTTATTCTTCCTGTTGTAAAGGGAAATGAATTGGTGTTGAAAGAATTTTCAACAACGGAAGAGATGATAACGTCTTCTTTTGGAATTTTGGAACCAACGGGGGATGAATTTATCGATTTTGATCGGATTGATCTCGCTCTTGTGCCGGGGGTTGCATTTGACAGAGAACTTCATCGGCTGGGTAGAGGTAAGGGATTTTACGACCGCTTGTTACCTCTCATCAAAGCTCCGAAAATAGGGGTTTGTTTCGATTTTCAATTGTTCGATCATATTCCTTACGATGAGCATGATGTTAAAATGAATATGATCGTTTCGCAAAATGAGATTGTGATTGAGTAACAACTCCCCCGACTTTTATAGCTGTTTTTATCGATTAAAATCGATTTGGGCATTGCACAATTTTTGATAATATCCGTTTTGAGCATAGAGTTCGTCATGGTGCCCATGTTCTACTATTTTTCCTTCATGCATAACATAAATCTCATCGGCATTTTTAATGGTGGATAAGCGATGGGCAATGGTAATGGTGGTACGATTTTTAACCAGTTGATCCAATGCTTCTTGTACGAGTCTTTCTGATGCAGTATCTAATGCCGATGTGGCTTCGTCAAGAATGAGAATTTGAGGATCCTTCAGGATTGCCCGTGCAATGCTGATGCGTTGGCGTTGACCGCCTGATAGTTTCCCGCCTCTGTCACCAATAATGGTCTGATATCCATGTTCGGTCGCCATGATAAATTCATGAGCATTGGCAATCCGGGCTGCCTTTTCCACTTCCTCCTGAGTAACATTTTCGGTACCGAAGGCAATATTGTTAAAAAAAGTGTCGTTAAACAGAATGGCTTCCTGACTTACATATCCTATCAACGAACGTAAATCGTGAAGAGTAACATCTTTAATATTTATATCATCAATATAAATCCCACCTTGTTGAATATCATAAAAGCGAGAAAGAAGATCAACCATTGTTGACTTTCCTGAACCCGATTCACCAACTATAGCAATCGTTTTTCCTTTAGGGATAACCAGATCGATATCTTTCAATACCCAATCCGATTGATAGGCAAACCAAACGTGCTTGTATCGGATAGCAGATTCAAATTGAAGTTTTTTTGGATTTTTCGGATTTTCTATCTCGTTTTGAGCTTTCAGAATACGGTCTATTCTGTCCATGGAAGCCAACCCTCTTTGGATGGCATAAGCCGATTTCGAAAAATCTTTGGCAGGGTTGATGATACTGTAAAAAATGGTGAGATAATAAATAAATGTGGCTGCATCGATAAGACCGTTTCCTTCTAATATTAGCGAACCTCCAAACCAAAGAACAATGGCAACGGTAAGTGTACCAAGAAATTCGCTCATTGGATGAGCCAAATACTGGCGTCGGGCTATTCGGTTGGACATTTTTTTGAATTCGTCGCTCCCTTTTCGGAATCGTTCCGAAATCTTATTTTCGGCATTGAATGCTTTTATTATTCGCAATCCGCTCAATGTTTCCTCCACTTGCGACATTAGTTCCCCCCATTTATTTTGCGCTTCAAAAGATTTTCTTTTAAGTGTTTTCCCCACAGCACCCATTACATATCCCATTATCGGGAGCAGTACCAATACAAAAAGAGTAAGCTGCCAGCTCAACGCAATCATTGTACACAGATAGATGAGAATAAGTATGGGATTTTTGAAGAGCATATCCAGGGAACTCATGATCGAATTTTCTACTTCGTTGACGTCACCGGAAATCCTGGCCAGAATGTCTCCTTTATGTTCCTCGGTAAAAAAACCGATAGGCAAAGCTAATATCTTGTCATTGATTTGGTTCCGGATATCTTTTACTACTCCGGTACGGATAGGGATCGTAAAATACGATCCGAGATAAGCGGTTGACGTTTTAAAAAAAGTCATGATAACCAAAACAGTTGAAAGGATCAGTAATGTTTGACTGCTTCCATAGGTTTCGATCAGTTGGGTAATATACCAGTATCCATTGTTTAGGAGAATATCCATGAACGAAACGCCGGGAGTATGCCATGAGATAAATTCATAGGTGGCAGTATTGATTTTAAACAGTACCTGAAGAATGGGGATGATAGTTGCTAGAGAGAATACATTTAAAATGGCGGTTAATATGTTGAAAATAAAAGTAAGAACAACATACTTTTTGTAAGGAGGCAAAAATCGTTTGAGTATTTTAAATATTCCTTTCATTAAACTCGCAGGTTGAAAACCGGTACAAAAGTACGATTTTTCGGGGAATAACCGCCGAAAAATTCGTACTTTTGTGAGTATGGAACCGTCCGAAAAAAATACATTAACCAAATTGCTCGCTCAATTGAATGCAGCTCAACGTGATGCTGTTGAATTTTGTGATGGACCGTCACTCGTCATAGCCGGCGCAGGATCGGGGAAAACGCGAGTGCTTACCTACAAAATAGCCTATCTATTGGAACAGGGTCTTCCCCCTTACTATATTCTTGCTCTTACGTTTACAAATAAGGCCGCAAAGGAAATGAAGTCGCGTGTTTCCGACCTTGTGGGAGAAAAGAAGGCCCGGCAGGTATGGATGGGTACGTTCCATTCCATTTTTTCTCGTATTTTGCGTAATGAAGCCGAAAGCATCGGTTTCGATTCCAATTTTACGATTTTCGATGCTTCGGATTCGCATAATCTCGTCAGGTTGATCATAAAAGATATGAAGCTTGATGATAAGGTATATCGTCCCGGAAGCGTGCATCACTGCATTTCGATGGCAAAAAACAGCTTGATCACTCCTGCTATGTACGAACAAAACGCTGAAATTAGGGAGTACGACCGTAAAATAAAGCAACCGCTGATTTTTGAAATTTACCGTCGGTATCAGGAGCGTTTACGGGCAGCGAACAGCATGGATTTTGACGATCTGCTCATGTTTACCAATATCCTTTTTCGGGATCATCCCGATATATTGGAGAATTATCGGAATCGTTTTCAGTATATTTTGGTGGATGAATATCAAGATACGAATTTTGCACAGCATCTCATTGTAAAGCAATTGGCCGAAGTGCATCACCGTGTATTCGTTGTAGGCGATGATGCGCAGAGTATCTATTCGTTTAGGGGAGCAAATATCGATAATATTCTAAAATTTAAATCTTCTTATCCCGAAGCACAGGTATTTAAGCTTGAGCAAAATTATCGGTCAACCCAAAATATCGTGAATGCGGCCAATAGTTTAATAAAAAAAAATGTTGGACAAATTTCCAAGAATGTCTTCTCTAAACAAGAAGAAGGTGAAAAAATAGAGGTAATCAGTGCTTTTTCCGATTTTGAAGAGGGAGTGATTATTGCCAATAAAATTGCCCGTATGCGTGTTGAGGATCATGTGTCTTATGGCAATTTTGCTATTCTTTACCGAACCAATGCTCAGTCGCGAATTTTTGAAGAGTCGTTGCGTAAGAAAAATATTCCCTACCGCATTTATGGTGGGCTTTCTTTTTATCAGCGAAAGGAAATCAAGGATATTATTGGTTATTTCCGATTGATTATTAATCCTCAGGATGAAGAGGCTTTCAGAAGGATTATCAATTATCCGGCGCGTGGCATTGGCGATGTTACCGTCAATAAAATTTCGGATGCAGCGCAAATACACAATACCGGAATGTGGGAAGTGCTTTCCGATCCGTTAAGGTATGACTTGAATGTGAATTCCGGAACATTGAAAAAACTGTCCGATTTTCGGGCGTTAATCCGCCATTTTATCGATCAAAACGAAAAGTTGAATGCTTTTGAGTTGGCGCAAGAGGTAATAAAAAAAACCGGCATTGCGGGAGAGACATACCAGGATATGACGCCGGAAGGAATGAGCCGTGCCGAGAATATTCAGGAATTGTTGAATGCCATGAATATATTTGTTGCACAACGGCAGGAGGAGGGCAATGACGATATTCGTCTGTCGGACTTTTTACAGGAAGTTTCGCTTCTTACTGATCAGGATACCGATGGCAATTCGGATTTGGAAAGGGTAACGCTCATGACAGTGCATTCAGCTAAGGGATTGGAATTTGATCATGTTTTTGTGGCGGGTCTGGAGGAGGATTTGTTCCCGGTAGCAATGGCAAAAAACGAGATGCGGGGGTTAGAAGAAGAGCGCCGCTTGTTTTATGTGGCTATCACACGTGCCAAAAAAACATGTACGCTTACCTATGCAAAAAGCCGTTTTCGAAACGGTCGCTTAAGTTCAACACAGAAAAGTCGGTTTTTGAGCGACATCGATCACACGTTCCTTTCATCGGAAAGCGATGCAATTTTTGTTGCTCATGCCGAACGTGAGGATGGTTTTTGGGGGTCGTTGCGTCGCAAGCGAGAAGAGGACACAGTAAATAGAAGCCAAACACCTCTTTATAATTTTCAAAACGAGAAACTTTCTCCGGTTACCCAAACATCATCCGGATCGTTGTCGAAAGAAGCCGATGAACTTTGCAAAGGCGATATCATCGAACATGAACGTTTCGGCCGTGGCGTGGTTAGTGAGATAGAATCTGCCGGAAGTGACAAGCGGGCGTTCGTTGATTTCGATTCTGTCGGGAGAAAACAATTGTTGCTAAAGTTTGCAAAGTTTAAAATCGTGAAATAAAAACCGATAGAAATCCAAGCATTGCAAGTGTGTTACAAAATTTCACAACGAAATCAGTGCTTCTTCGAACAGCGTGATTTTTTCCAATCCGTTTTCGTTGACAATATAGGTGTTTTCGATCCCGACAGCTCCGATATCGGGAAGAACAAATTTGGGCTCGAGAGCAATTGCCATCCCCGGCTGAAGGATTTCTTTAGATCGGCGTGTCAGTACGGGCGGCTCGTTTATTTCCAGTCCTACGCCGTGTCCGATGAATTTTGCCTGTTGAACGGTTCCCATGAAATAGGGTTCGAGTTGATTTTCTTTTATCTTTCTTTCCGCCAATAAATAGAGATCGGCACACGGAGTGCCGGGTTTGGCGGTTTCCCGAATTTCGTCATGAATGTCAATGGACACCTGATGTACTTGATAAGCGATTTTCGGTACTTTCCCGATAGCAAAGGTGCGGGTCATATCATCCATGTAAGGACGATAATTTCCGGCCATATCGACCATAAGGGTAGTGCCTTCTTTTAGTGGTGTTCCGTTTGCACCCAGTGGCAACAGCGGGGTGATACCGCCTCCACCCAATGCATAATCGTATGGAGAGGGTGTCTGAGCATTGTTGCCGGCCAGAATGCTTCCCATATAAATATCCATATTTTCGCCAAAAGAACGAAAAATTCCCAAGGAGCCCGCTTTTCGCATCCGATATTCCAATTCAATCTGAAATTCGATATCGGTCATTCCGGGTTGATAGATGGAGCGGATTTGGGAATAGACTTCGGCATGGATTTTTGCACTTTCGCGTATCTGTTGAATTTCGAAGTTTGATTTTACTGCGCGTATTTCGCGTAATTTTTGCGAGGCATTAATAAGCTCGGGCATATTCAGTGCCGTTTGCAAACGAACGGCAGTGGAATATGACAAAGCATCGGCTTCAAGAAGCAGGCGCCTGGGAAGTGAAAGGTTATATTTACTGAGCATTTCGGGTAGCTGTTCCGGTTTGCGGAAATATTCCACATGTTGGCCTTCGATGCCCAGTGGACGTTTAATAAAGATGAGGGGGTCACTTTCGGGCAAGATATAAAGATAACCGTCAAAAATGAAATCGTTCAAATAAAACCGGTTGACCGAAGTTGTTATAATACAGGCATCAGCTTGCAGTTCTATCATAATTTGTTGAACTTTTCGCAATCGGTCGGTCAATTCTTCTTTTGGTGTTGAAATCATAGGTTGTTTTTATTTTCAAAGGTAATGATTAATCCGATTTGTGGAGTATTATTGGGGATTGTTTTGTAAATTTGTCGGATTAGAAGACATTGTTTTTGTTCGAAATAATGTTGATCTCAAACCTGATTTGCCGGTTATTTTATATTCGATGAAGGGAAGGATACTTTTGGTAGAAGATGATATGGGGTTCGGAACCATGCTTCAGAAATGGTTTGAACGAAACAATTTCTCGGTTCAGTGGTGTACGCGGTTAAATTCTGCCCGGGAAACCCTTAGTCAGGGAGAATACGATGTGGTTCTCTCCGATTTGCGTTTACCGGATGGAGATGGCATTATGCTATTGCAGTGGATGAAAGAACGAAGGATGAATACGCCAGTGATTATTCTTACGGGTTTTGGAGAAGTACGGACTGCCGTGACAGCGATTAAACTGGGTGCGTTTGATTTTCTTGAGAAACCTGTCAATCCCTCTGTTCTCAAACAAAAAATTGAAAGTGTTTTTCAGCATGTAAAGGAAACGGTAAATACCAAAACAACTTCAAAAAAAACGGTTAAATCTAAAACAGACCAATCTGCTCTGATCCCTTCTCTCGTAAAAGGAAATAGTCCGCTATTGAAAAAGATGTACGAATATGTTGCTTTGGTTGCCCCGACACAAATGGCGGTTATGATTTTAGGCGAAAGCGGGAGCGGAAAAGAATATGTAGCACGGATGCTTCACGAGCAAAGTAATCGAGCCGAAGGGCCATTTATAGCAGTGGATTGCGGTATTTTATCGATGGAACTTGCACCGAGTGAATTGTTTGGACACAAAAAAGGAGCTTTTACTTCTGCAGTGGAAGATAAGATTGGTTTTTTTGAAGAAGCAAAGGGTGGTACCTTATTCCTTGATGAAGTTGGTAATCTGCCGTATGGGGTGCAGATGCAGATGCTTCGGGCTTTACAGGAAAAGAAAATCAGACCGGTAGGTTCAACTACGGATGTGGATGTGGATGTGCGTATTGTGACTGCTACAAACGAAAATCTAGAGAAAGCAATTGCTGCAGGTAAATTCAGAGAAGACCTGTATCACCGTTTAAACGAATTTTTGATAGAGGTACCTCCCTTGCGGGAATGTATCGAGGATATTTCTTCATATGCTGCTCATTTTCTTGATGAAGCAAACATCGAGCTCGATCGTAACATTCGGTCTATTTCTCCGGAAGCGCTGCATAAATTGGAAAATTATTCATGGCCCGGTAATTTGCGCGAATTGCGAAATGTTATTCGAAGAGCAGTGTTGTTTACTACAGGCGACACGATTACGGCTGAAAATCTGCCTGTTTTGGAAGAAAAAACAGGTAAAGAATGTGAAAATAATATGTCCTTAACAAGGGATGCCGGTGAAGAAAAAGAAAGAATTGTGCGTGCATTGGAAAAAGCCAAGGGAAACAAAACATTGGCGGCGCGTTTGCTTCAAATCGACCGTAAGACCCTTTATAACAAGATGCATTTATACAACCTCGATCTCTGATCGATTTTCTTACAGGTAATCGTTGTTTATTTTATCGGCAAAAGTTTGTAGCTCTTTTATCGTCTTACCTAGTTCTTCTTTCCATTGAGGAAAAGCAGCGTCATCTTGGCCGCGGAGCTGATCCATTTTTCGCAATACGCTGCAGAGGTATTCTGCATTTAATTGGGCAAGAAAAGGATGCATTTTGTGGCATAGGTGTTGTGCCCCTTCAAAATTGTTTTCTTCAATCATCTGTTTCAGCTTTTCGATATCCTCATACGTGGTTTTGACGAACGTGGCAAGGATTTCTTTTATCGCTTTTTCATCTTCGTCGAATAAGGATGCCAAAAGGGGAAAATGGGTTGACAATGGGATCGGAGGTGTTTCCCGTTTTTTGTTTTGCGAGAGTATCTCCAAGAGCTTTTCTATATCGACAGGCTTCGTTATGAATCCATTGAATCCTTCCGATAAGGCTTTTTTTTCAGTGTAATCGTCGTAGGCAGTCATTAGCCATACCGGGATCTCGGGATGGCTTTCCTTTATAAGTGCCAAAATATCCTTACCTGTGGTATTTTGAAGTTCCATATCCGTAAATATGATGTCGTAGTGTGACATGTTTTTGATGCTTTCCTCGATATGTGTGTCATCTGTGCATAAAGTTACCTCATGCCCTATTTGCTGCAATACTTCTTTCAGCATGTTTGCCAGTGCCGGATGATCTTCAAAAATCAAGATACGGTGCGCAATTGTCTGATCGTTCTCGGTAGGATTTTTGTTGTCCGAAAGGGTATCCACCGCCATTTTTATGAGAGGCAGTTCAACTGTAACACAGGTCCCTTTGCCTTTTTCCGATGTTATCGTTATGGTTCCGTTGAGTGCTTCCGTGAGCCCTTTTGTGACATACATGCCGAAACCGTTGCCTTCTTCTTTTAACGGATTCTGTATTCGGGAAAACGGCTTGAAAATTTCCGGCAGGTCTTTTTCGTCGATTCCGATACCGGTGTCGGCAACCGTGAAAATTACCTTTTCGCCTTCGCCTTTTTTCAGGGATAATACAACTTTTCCTTGAATGGTATATTTTATGGCATTGGACAGAAGATTGGAAAGGATTTGTTTAAGCAGGGTATAATCGGTTTCGACAATAAAGGGATTTTCCAACTGATTATCGAATTCAAGTTGAAGGTTTTTCGTTTCCGCAAAAGGACGAAACATATCGATTACTTCTTCGGCCACGTCTGTCAGATTGAAATGCGAGAGATTGAGTTTTTTTGAGTTTTGTTCCATGCGGGAGAATTCGAGCAGATTCGTGAGCATGGTCAGGATATATTTTCCCGAATTCAGCGCCGATTGAATTTGACGTTTTTTGTCGTCGGATGTTTCGGTCGATTTCCATAAATCCATATAGCCCATGATAGAAGTAAGTGGTGTTTTTATGTTATGAGAAACAGATAGCAGCAGCTTGTGCCGGCTTTCCATGAGTTTTTCGGTAAGTTGTTTTTCTTTTATCAGATCCCTCCGTGCTTTTTGCCCTTTGTTCAGGTCGTTGATGATAAGCAGGATGAAGGTTAATATTAAAAGCAGTGAGAAAACGCCTGAAGCGATTGAAAAAATAAAAATCTGCCGGGTGAGCCTGCTGCTCTCTGAGATTCCCTTTTGTGCCGTTTCTATCGTTTCTTGATGAAGACGGGTCAGCAGTTGGGAGAGTTGAAGCGATATTTCCTGTTCCGAAAGAACCAGATTCCTTACTTGTTTTTCAATCCCTTGCATTTGGGACGAATAATTTCGTGAAGCTCTTTGGGTGGTGACTTTCAGATCGGCATATATCTCTTTGTCCACTCCCGATTTTAGGGTGTCTTTTTCTATAGTGGTCACACGTATTGTTGTGTCTACAGCGGACTGTGGCACAAATAAATTTTTTAGACGGCTCCAAAAATCCTTTTTTTCTTTGACGATGACGGTGGTACTTTGATTGGTGGAAACAACGGATGAGTCTTGGATATTTTCTATTTTTTTGGTTAACTCTTTCAACGGATTTTGCGATCTGAATTGCCCGGCTAGTTTGGAGACGAGTGCATTTTTTTCTCCCAGTAGGATATGAATATTCTGAAGGAGTGTATCTTGACTTTTTGTGGAGGAAATACTTTGCATCTCTCTTATTTGACGTGAAATATCGTTATAGAGAGAATCGTAATACTGGTTGAAAAGTGGATCGGGAGAAAAAAGAAGGGTATTGGTTATATCTTGAATGTGTTGAACGGACGAGATAAGATGATTGGTGGAGGAAAGCGTTTGGTAAGAACGTGCAATTTCTTTCTCTTGAGTGTCGATATTTTTTTTCAAGGTATAAGAATAGATGAAAATGCCACAAAAATAAAGGATCACAACTAAAAATATCAATCCTATTTTTATTCTGATGGTATGTTCCGGTGCATCATTTTTCTTCATATATCCTATCAATCAAGAATTCATTTTTCAGATTCTTACTTCAAACTTAGAAAAAAAAGTCGAGATTTTATAATTTGTATCGTTCTGTCTTTTGTTCATATCTATCGTAAACTTATTTCAGAACAAGACACATTCTTTTCTGTCTCACCTGTTGAATCAAACATAAACTTCTTTTAAATGCAATATTCTACACCTAAAGCGAAAATAGAAATAATAATCTGTCGCTTGAAGAATAGGTTGTTTCAGTTCGCATTATTGTGGAATATTTCTACATGTTTTCTACACATTTCTACAATATAAATTTATGGCATAAAAAGTTCTCCATTTATATTTATTTGAATATGAGTATTATAGGATACATGGGGATAGGGTTTGGTATTTTAGTACGTTATTTGAATATAAATAGATGAACAAGATAAGATGATGTTGATGGCCATTAACAAAAACAAAATCAACAAAAAATTAAGGTTCACATTTAAAATTTGAAGACAATGAAAAAAGTTATTTTATCAGTAGCATTAATTTTTGGTATAATTGGAGCAACACAAGCTCAAAACCAAAACAAGGATCAGATCCAACAAGATCAGACGACAGTGATTTCAAACCAATCACAAGACAATGGGTTTAAGGATGTAAAATTGGAGGAACTGAATGAGAAGGTGCAAGCTGCAATTCAGGCATTAGCTGAAAGTTATCAGGTAAATGCTATTCAGTATAATGAAGAGAAACAAATCACGAAAGTAGAAGCCACTAAAAAGGATGATCAATCGAAGAAAACCTTCTACTTCGATGTTGAGGGTAACGAGATAGCAATGGATACCGTCTCTGAACAAGGTGAAAAAACAGATGAATCTAAAGAGGTCAAGTAGAAATGGATGCAAAATGAGAAAGTTGCATTGCAAAAAGATAACCGCTGTTTAAGCAGGTTAACACAATCTCATTCTCGATAGACAAAATGGACAATCCGGAGGGAAAGTTCTTTTTGTCGGACTACCGCTCCCGAGGTGTAATCTCTCGAGAGCGGTTTTTTTATGCTGTCCAAATTTTCCATGCTGCCTCTGCTTGAAGATGAAGCATCTCTTCGCCGTTTTTTATAGTTGCACCTTTGTCCTTGCCTTTTTTTAAGAATACTGTTTCGGCCGGATTGTATACCAGATCATAAAGAAGATGATTCCGGGTAAGGTATTGATAAGGAATGTCGGGGCATTCGTTTACCTTTGGAAAAGTGCCTACTGGAGAGGCATTTATGATGATTTGGTAGCTGTTGATGATTTCGGGTGTCAGTTCATTATAGGTGTATTTATTTTCACCGGCTGTACGTGAAACATATTTCCAATCGATTCCCAGATCAATTAAAGCTTGCACAACAGCTTTCGATGCTCCGCCTGTGCCCAGGACAAGCGCTTTTTTATGAATATCTGAGTTGATAAGAGGCTCTATGGATTTTTTAAATCCCACATAATCCGTATTATAGCCTTTTAGATAGTAAGTGCGTTTATCGTTTGGGTTTCGATCGATTTTGATGACGTTTACTGCTCCAATTTTTTTAGCTTCGGGCGAAAGTTCATCAAGATAAGGGATGACCTGCTCTTTGTAGGGTATAGTAACATTCAATCCTTTTAGATGTCTATGAGTCAAAATGACGTCTCTGATTTGCTGAATATCTCCAATTTCAACGTTTAGGTATTCGGCATCAATATTTTCCTTTTTAAATTTTTCAGTAAAAAACATGGCCGAAAAAGAATGTTTTAGAGGGAATCCGATGAGTCCGTATGTATCCATCATGTTCTTTTTTGTGCGATATATAAGCTGCAAACGCCTGCTGTGTAGGTTTTGTATTGAAGGGTATAAAAACCGTTATTTTCGAGAATAGTCATCATTTCTTCCCCTTGGGGGAATGCACTGATGGATTGTGGTAGGTATCGGTATGCGTTTTTATCGGTGGACATTATGCGCCCAATAAACGGGATAAAAAGTTCGGAATACATGCGATACAGTTGTTTCATGGGAAAATGTTGTGGGGTAGAGAGTTCGAGAAACAAAAATATGCCGCCGGGTTTCAGCACGCGACGAATTTCGTGAAAAGAGCGGTCGATATTTTCAAAATTTCGTACACCGAAAGCTACGGTTGCTGCATCAAAGGTGTTGTCGGGAAAATTCATTGCAGTGCAATCTTGTTGCTCGAGTATGATACGGTTTCCCATACCATTTGCTTCGATTTTTTTTCTTCCGGTTTCCATCATTTTTTTAGAAATATCGATCCCGATAATCTTGTCGGGCGACAGAATTCGTTGCGCAAGAATAGCAAAATCACCCGTTCCGGTGGCAATGTCCAGCATTTGTTGCGGATGGTAAGGCTTTAATTTTTTAATGGCATCCTTTCTCCAGAAATTATCGATTCCCAGCGAAAGAATACCATTCAGTTTATCGTAAGTGGGGGCAATGGAGTTGAACATGTACTCCACTTGTTTTGTTTTGGATTCGGATGAATTGTATGGAATTACCTTTTCCGAGTTATAACCCATATTATTCCGTTTTTAATGTGATGATCGTTTTTTCAAATACGACATCACATTTCTTTCGATGCGTTCTTCCAGGTTGCTTGTATCGGCTTTTTCGAATTTTTCTCCGGTAATGATTTCGTAAAGTTCGATATACCGTTCCGATACTTGATTGCAAAATTCTTCCGTCATGTTGGGGATTTTTTGCCCGGGTTGTCCTTGAAAACCATTTTCAATCAACCATTGGCGAACAAATTCTTTAGATAGCTGCTTGGGTTCTATACCTTTTTCGAAACATTCCTGATAGCTGTCGCTATAAAAATAACGGGACGAATCGGGTGTATGTATTTCATCGATCAAATAAATTTTACCGTCTTTTTTACCGAATTCGTATTTTGTATCCACAAGAATCAGCCCTTTTTCGGCTGCCATTTCGGTTCCTCTCTGAAACAAAGCATAGGTGTATTTTTCGATTTGTTCGTATTCGTCTTTGTTTACCAGTCCCTGTGCAATGATTTCTTCTTTGGAGATGTTTTCATCGTGACCCTCAGCTGCTTTGGTGGTGGGGGTGATGATAGGGGTATCGAATTTTTGATTTTCTTTCATCCCGTCGGGCAGCGGAACACCGCAAAGAGAGCGTGCCCCTTTTTTGTATTCGCGCCAAGCGCTTCCGGTGAGATATCCTCTAATAACCATTTCCACTTTATAGGGCTCACAGCGTATTCCTACGGTAACCATTGGATCGGGTGAAGCTGTTTTCCAATTGGGAACGATGTCGGAGGTCGCGTCCAGAAATTTATTGGCAATCTGGTTTAATACTTGTCCCTTGTAGGGAATCCCTTCCGGAAGAATTACATCGAATGCCGAAATTCGGTCAGTTACAATCATGACCAGTATGTCGTTTTCGATGGTGTATACGTCACGTACTTTACCGTGATAAACAGCGGTTTGTCCCGGAAAATGATAATTTGTTTTAACCAATGTATTCTTCATATTTTTCGTTTTTATTCATGTCTTTGAAGAAATCTCAGCGTAAATATAGTAAATGTTCTACTATTCTTCTTTAGGGGAATCGGGAAAAGCTTCTTTTTCTTCTCTTGCTTCGCTTTTTTCGTATGCTTCAACTATATGTTGTACCAATTGGTGGCGGACGATGTCTTTTTTGTTGAATTCTACGGTGGATATGCCTTTTATTCCGCGCAGCACTTTCATTGCATGAATTAATCCCGATTGTTGAGAGTGCGGCAAATCGATTTGAGTGATGTCGCCTGTTACAATCATTTTTCCGTTTAAACCCAAACGGGTCAAAAACATTTTTATCTGTTGTTTGGTCGTATTCTGGGCTTCATCCAGAATAATGATGGCATCGTTGAGGGTGCGGCCGCGCATAAAAGCTAATGGTGCAATCTGGATAACTTTGTTCTCGAGATATTCTTTTAGTTTCAACGGTGGAATCATATCTTCCAACGCATCGTATAAAGGTTGCAGATAGGGATCGATTTTTTCTTTCATATCCCCCGGAAGAAAGCCGAGTTTTTCCCCGGCTTCAACTGCCGGGCGACTGAGGATGATCTTGCGTACCTGCTTATTTTTAAGTGATCTGACAGCCAGTGCTATGGCAGTGTATGTTTTTCCCGATCCTGCAGGACCGATGGCAAAAACCAGATCATTTTCGTCAAAAGCTTTTATGAGTTTTTTTTGGTTGGGCGTTCGTGCGAGAATAGGTTTGCCGTTGATCCCGTAAATAATCAGGTTGTCTTGAGAGAATATTGTGGGCGCTTTGCCTTTTACGATATCGATAATATCCTCTTCTCTAAGGATATTCGTCTCGATACCGAATTTTTCCAATTTATGGATGTTATCTTCGAAACGGATAATTTCTTCTTCATCACCAATAACCTTGATAACATTTCCCCGTGCTACAATCCGAAGTTTTGGAAATAGTGTTTTTATTAATTGAATATTAATGTTGTTTATTCCGAAAAAAACAACAGGATCAACATTTTCTAGGATGATTATTTTTTCAATCATTAAAATGGTTAAAAATTCAGTTTAAATTGATACGGGCGGTTTTCTTCACCTTCAATGTAATTGATGAACGCATGATTTACCATTCGGTTACCTCCAGGAGTGGGGTAGTCTCCCGAAAAGTACCAGTCGCCGGCATGATCGGGACAGGCTTTGTGCAAATTTTCAATCGTTTGAAATACAATTTTAACTTCTGCCTTCGTCCCTTCCGGGGTAAGCATTCGTGCTATTTTGTCGGAAATCTCTTCGTCGGTAAAGGGTTCATAAATTTCCTTTACGTAATTCACGATTTCTTCTTTTTTCTTGTCTTTTTGTGCCAGTGATTTTTGATAGACTTCATCTATCACATGTTGTAATCCTCGTTCTTTTAATAGTTCGATAGCGGCTTTAAAAGCGATGAATTCGCTCAGACGCGACATATCGATACCGTAATAATCGGGATAGCGAATTTGTGGCGAGGATGAAACAATAACGATCTTTGTGGGATCGAGTCTGTCCAGAATTTTTATGATGCTCTGCTTCAATGTAGTCCCTCGCACAATGCTATCATCGATAATCACCAATTTATCTTTGTTCCGTTCCAATGAACCATAGGTAATATCGTAAACGTGAGCAGCCAAATCGTTGCGGGTATTACCTTCTGTAATGAAAGTGCGAAGTTTGATATCTTTAATGGCTACTTTTTCTGCACGAACACGTTTGGAGAGAATCTGTTCAATTTCATTTTTATTCAATGAAGCGCCTTTCTCTGCAAGGATTTGTGCTTTTTCCTTGTTAAAATGTTTTTCCAATGCCTCCATCATGCCGAAAAAAGCCACTTCGGCAGTGTTGGGGATAAATGAAAAAACCGTATTGTCGAAATCGTGATCAATAGCGTCTAATATTTTCGGAATGAGTAGCTCACCTAGTTTTTTGCGTTCGCGATAAATATCGTAATCGGATCCGCGCGAGAAATAAATGCGTTCAAAAGAACAGGGCGTAATTTTTTCTTTTTTTTCTATGATCTGAGACAGGGAAATTTTTCCGTTTTTTTTCACAATTAATGCCTGCCCCGGTTCCAGTTCATGAACATCGTCCTTGGTTAGATTAAATGTAGTTTGAATGACCGGTCGTTCTGAAGCAACCACAGCAACTTCATCATCGTAATAATAAAATGCCGGTCGAATTCCCCAAGGATCGCGTAAAGCAAAAGCATCGCCACATCCGATGAGTCCGCTTATTACATAACCCCCGTCCCATATTTTGCTGGCTCGTTTCAATAAGAATGGTATATCCAGTCGCTCTTCAATTAAATGACTGATTTGCTGTCCGTTTAATCCTTCTTTGTTGATATGGTCATATTGATATTGAACTTCTCTATCCAGATAGTGGCCCAGCGATTCGAGAATGATAAAAGTATCGGCATAATCACGAGGATGTTGTCCTTCAGAAAGGAGTTGTTCAAACATTTCATCGACATTGGTCATGTTGAAATTTCCTGCCAGGGCGAGACTTCTTGATGCCCAATTGTTTCGTCGCAATAGCGGATGTAAATATGCTAATCCGCTTTTTCCCGTTGTGCTGTATCTAAGGTGGGCAAGGAAAAGCTCTGCTGCAAAGGGAACACTTTTCTTTACAAAGTCAATATCTTTTAATTTGTCGGGCGAAAAACGACGAAATGTTTCATGTACCTTACCAAAAATTTCGGCAATAGCACCTGAACCTGCGGCTCTTTCTCTGAAAATAAACTCATTGCCTGCCGAGGCTTCCAACTTAACCGCGGCAAGACCGGCTCCTTCCTGACCGCGATTGTGTTGTTTTTCCATTAATAAATAGAGCTTATCGAGCCCATATTGCCACGAGCCGTATTTTTTATAATAATAATCTAGGGGTTTCAAAAGGCGGATCATTGCAACCCCGCATTCATGCTTAATTTTATCTGTCATTTATTATTGTCTTCCCAGAATTAATCTACAAATTTAATTCTATTTACAGAAAAGTACACACCCTTATGGATTAAAAATTTAAAAAATATAAATGCAGAAGATTTTGCTCATTAACTTTTCGGTTGATTTTTATTATTTTTTGTATCCTTTCCTTTTCGGAGAGACCATTTTTCTTTGTATTTTTGCGAAACCGGGAGTAATAAATGCTTCGCTGTTATCTAAAAGTCACACAAATATAATGATAAATCGATTAAATTATGACTGTAAAACCGTTTAAGTATCAAGATCCCTTTCCTTTGTCGAAAGATGATACAGAATATTATTTGCTGACAAAAGACTATGTGTCGATTTCGAATTTCGAGGGAAAAGAAATATTGAAAATTGAGCCTGAAGGGTTAACGCTGTTAGCGCAGCAGGCATTTCGTGATGTAGAATTTTTGCTTCGCCCTGAGCACCAAAAACAGGTAGCCCGGATTTTAGAGGATCCTGAAGCGAGTGAGAATGATAAATTTGTGGCGTTGACTTTTCTGCGTAATGCAGAGATTGCTGCTAAAGGAGTCCTTCCCTTTTGTCAAGATACCGGAACAGCAATTATCATAGGGAAGAAAGGTCAACGCGTGTGGACAGAAGGCAATGATGCTGAAGCATTATCAAAGGGTGTTTACAATACATTTGTGAATGAAAATTTTCGTTATTCACAAATTGCTCCTCTCACTATGTATGAGGAAGTGAATACGGGGTGTAATCTTCCCGCACAAATCGACTTATATGCCGTTCCTGGAGATGAATATGAATTCCTTTGCATTGCGAAAGGCGGTGGATCGGCAAACAAAACCTATTTGTATCAGGAAACAAAAGCATTGCTCAGACCGGATAAACTGGAGAATTTTTTGATTGAAAAAATGAAAACACTGGGTACCGCTGCTTGTCCACCCTATCATATTGCTTTTGTGATTGGCGGTACTTCTGCCGAGGCTAATTTGAAAACCGTAAAACTGGCTTCGGCAAAATATTACGATAATCTTCCTTCTGTTGGTAATGAATGGGGTCAGGCATTTCGTGATTACGAATTGGAGGAAAAACTGAAAAAGGCTTCTGAAGAATTCGGATTAGGTGCGCAGTTTGGCGGGAAATATTTTGCTCACGATGTGCGGGTTATCCGTTTGCCGCGTCATGCTGCTTCATGCCCTGTGGGAATGGGCGTTTCGTGCTCGGCCGATCGCAATATTAAGGCAAAAATCACTAAAGAAGGTATCTGGCTGGAGAAATTGGAGGACAATCCCGGTCGGTTTATCCCGGAAAAATATCGTCAAGCCGGGGATGCGGGAGGAGTGAAGATAGACCTGAACCGTCCCATGAAAGAAGTTTTGGCCGAACTTAGCAAATACCCTGTCTCTACGCGTTTATCGCTCAGCGGTACAGTTATCGTGGCTCGCGATATAGCTCATGCAAAACTTAAAGAGCGGTTGGATAGAGGTGAAGACCTGCCTCAATATTTTAAAGATCATCCTGTGTTTTATGCAGGTCCTGCAAAGACTCCGAAAGGTTATATTTCGGGTTCGATGGGACCTACCACTTCAAATCGGATGGATCCTTATGTGGACGAGTTTCAATCGCACGGAGGCAGTATGATTATGATTGGAAAGGGAAATCGTAGTCAACAAGTTGTGGATGCTTGCAAAAAACACGGAGGATTTTATCTTGGAAGTATCGGCGGACCGGCGGCTATTTTGGCTCAGAATCACATTAAAAAACTGGAATGTGTGGAGTTTCCCGAACTTGGAATGGAGGCAATATGGAAAATTGAAGTTGAAGATTTTCCGGCTTTTATTCTGATTGATGACAAGGGGAACGATTTTTTCAAAATGGTTCAAGCGCCGAAATGTGCCTATGGTAACTAAATCACAGAAATAAAACCAATAAGAAGAGTAACGCAAATCAGCGTTGCTCTTCTTAGATTTTACGGATTCTTACTCCTCTGACAAAATGACATTCTCCTTTTTCCAATATCAGATCAGCGCGGAAACGGGTGGGTAAAATGTTTTGCTTTAAATTAGGAAGATTGATTTCATCCCAAACTTTATTCGCAAATTCCATCAGTTCTTCTTCTGAATAGGAGGCATAACGATGAAAATAGGATTCAGGATTCCGAAAAGCGGTTTCCTGGAGTTTTTTGAAACGTTCCACGTACCATTTGCGAAGATCTTTTTCGGCGGCATCTACATAAATGGAAAAGTCAAAAAAATCGGAGACAAAAACTTTGTGCCTCGATTTTTTGTTTATTGTAACCTGCAGAATATTAATACCTTCTACAATTAAGATATCCGGCTTTTCAATTCTCTGTATTTGGTCGGGCATCACATCATAATACAGATGCGAATACACGGGAGCTTCAAGAATATCGCGTCCCGATTTCACGTCGGCCAGGAAAGATAGCAGCCGTTTGGCATCGTAGCTTTCGGGAAACCCTTTTTTATTGAAAATTCCTCTTCGTTCGAGTTCGGTATTCGGGTATAAAAAACCATCGGTCGTGACAAGTTCAACTCTCGGGGTTTCGGGTGTCATGGAAAGCAATTTCTGCAGAACACGTGCAGTAGTACTTTTCCCCGCTGCTACACTGCCGGCTATGCCGATGATATAGGGAATGCGCTGACTGGGGTTGTCGAAGAATTGGTCGCGTTCGTTATGCAGATTGCGGTAGTGCGTAATGTGTATCTGCAACAACCTTATCATCGGAAGATAAATCTCTTCAATCTCTTGTATGGTAAGCGGTTCATTAAGCGCTTGCAGTTGTGAAACATCGATGTCGGAAACCGGAAACATCGGGTGTTCCTCCAACTTGCTCCATTCTTCTCGGGTAAAACTCCGGAAAGGTGAGTAGGTTGCCTCGTAAGGTTGTTTATTCATTTTATTTATTTTCGTCCTGCAAATTTACACGATAATTTTATCATTAGAGTGCTAACAAGTAAAAAATCCTTTTTTACAAATTCTATTTGCTTTATTGAAGATAAATTGGGCTTGGAAGGAAAATAAATAGTAATTGGATAGAGGTAAAAAAACCGGTAAACAATGATAAATCATTTACCGGTTCTCAATGACTTTGACTTCTTCTATAGACCCTTGTGAATTCCCTTACATCATATCAATGCTGCGTTTGATAAAATCACTGAGCGCTTCTCCTTTCAACATGTTGTTGGAAAGCAGAGCGAGGTCTATCATTTGTTTCAGTTTTTTATTCTCCGAAGCATATGGGATGAGTTCCTCTTTTTCTTTTCCTGCTGTTTCGCTAACAATTTCCTTGATTAGCGGGTGCTGGGTGTTGACCACTACCTGATAGATATCCGGCATTTCGCCATAGAACGACATACCCGGTTGTATAGCTGACATGTCTTTCATACGGCGCGCAAATTCATCCTGGGTGATTTGAATGGGTTTGCCGGTTTCTCCCAATGCTTTAAATTCCACGACAAATTCTGTTTTGTCCATCTTTGGCAATTGGGATTTCACTATTTCGCTCAGTGCTTCTTTTTCCTTATCGGAAAGTTCGACTTTTGCTGTTTCTTCTTTTTCGATCAGATGTTCAACCGTGTCGCTATCTACACGTACAAAACGGGTTTTTTCGAACTTATGTTCGATGAGACCCATCCACGGGATGTCAAGTTGCCCGTCCATTAGCAATACGTCGTATCCTTTTTCTTTTGCTGCATCGATGAAGGCATATTGATCGTCCTTATTCGTAGCGTACAAGTAAACCAACGTGCCGTTTTTGTCCGTTTGATTGCTTTCGATAAGCGTCTTGTATTCTTCCAGGGTAAAATATTTACCGTCAATGTTTTTTAGCAGACAGAATTTAACGGCTCTTTCGTAAAATTTTTCTTCCGTCAGCATGCCATACTGGATAAACAACTTGAGTCCTTCCCATTTTTCTTCGAATTGAGAACGATCTTTTTTGAAAATTTCTTCCAGTTTGTCTGCAACTTTTTTGGTAATATGATTGGAGATTTTCTTCACATTTTTATCGCTCTGCAGATAAGAACGGGAAACGTTCAACGGAATATCCGGTGAGTCGATTACGCCATGAAGCAGCGTTAGAAATTCCGGTACGATACCTTCAACCGAATCGGTTACAAATACTTGATTGCAGTACAGCTGAATCTTGTTTTTTTGTAAATCGAGGTTGCTTTTTATGCGAGGGAAGTACAAAATTCCTGTCAGATGGAAAGGGTAATCCACATTGAGGTGGATCCAAAACAACGGTTCATCGAAGGTCATCGGGTAGAGTTCGTGATAGAAGTTGAGATAGTCTTCATCTTTCAATTCCGATGGTTTCCGTTTCCATAACGGATTGGTATTATTGATGATGTTGTCTTCATCCGTTTCGACATACTTCCCGTCTTTCCATTCCTGTTTTTTCCCGAAAACGATGGGAATAGGCAGAAATCTACAGTATTTCTTTAATAGGGATTCGATTTTTTCTTTTTCTAAAAATTCTTTGTTTTCATCGTCAATATATAAAATGACATCCGTTCCTCTATCCTTTTTCTCGGCTTCTTCTATTTTATAATCGGGCGTTCCTTCGCAAGACCATTTAATAGCCGGAGCATCTTCTTTGTATGATTTGGTAATGATTTCTACTTTTTTAGAAACCATGAAGGTTGAATAAAAGCCCAATCCAAAGTGACCAATGATAGCATTTGCACTATCTTTGTATTTGTCCAGAAATTCATTGGCGGAGGATAGGGCTATCTGATTGATATATTTATCGAGTTCTTCCGCGGTCATGCCGATTCCTCGATCGGATATCGTCAGCGTTTTTGCTTTTTTGTCGATCGAAACCCGTATGGACAGATCTCCCAATTCTCCTTTGAATTCGCCTTTATCGGCCAGCGTTTTTAGTTTCTGAGTCGCATCAACTGCATTGGATATGACTTCACGCAAAAATATTTCATGATCGCTGTACAAGAATTTTTTGATGATGGGGAATATATTTTCTGTCGTTACCCCGATACGTCCTTCTTTCTCCATATATCTTATTTTTTATATGATTATTCCTTATCGTAAGGAGCAAATAATATGCCATTTCGTCATCAATTTAGGAATAAACCATTTTTTCTTTATTACGACTGTCTTATTGTCGATAACGAATGACCGGTATGTGTTATTCTTGTAATTTATTTTTCAGTTTACAGATATAGATATAATCGATTAGTAATAGGCGGTTAATTTCTATATTATTTAACATACTATATATCTGGTAATCAACGAATAAGATGTCCGATTCATTTGTTAACACTATTTAATTATAAGGAGAGAAAAAATAATTGTGTTTTTTAAAAATATATTTTTATCTTTGTTCTGGATGAAAGTGGAAAGATTTTTGATAATCTAAATACTGTAAGTCCGTTAACACACAAAAAATGATTCTTATGAAATCAAATGATTCTTTCGAAAACAAACTCCTTGGGTTGCAAGATAACATGCTTAATTTTGCATTGACGCTTACAGCAAACAGAGAAGAAGCACGAGATTTGATGCAGGAAACAACGCTCCGCGTGTTGGACAATAAAGAGAAATATTACGAAAATATTAATTTTAAGGGCTGGGTTTTCACCATTATGCACAATATTTTCGTGAATAATTATCGCAAAGTAGTGAGAAGCCAGACAGTCATAGATAAAACAGAAAATTTATATCATTTGAACTTGCCTCAAGATTCGGGTTTTGATACCCCCGATGGTGCTTATACGATTAAAGAAATTAATATGGCAATCAATAGTTTTACCGACGAATATAAAATTCCTTTTTCGATGCATGTTGCAGGATACAAATATGAAGAAATTGCTCAGCATTTGGGTCTTCCGATCGGAACAGTAAAAAGTCGAATTTTCTTTGCTCGGAAACGTCTTCAGGAGATGCTCAAAGATTTCAGATAAGAAATGAATTTAATTTTATCTGTGTATATATCCATAAAAAAACCCTGCTGAACTGCAGGGTTTTTTTATGGAATAAATGATAATCAGTTATCTATTTGCAATTCGGTTTTTTCTTTTTTGATGGCAAAATCTTTTGGGTTTTTTACTTTCTGTTTGAGTAAAGCAATATCCAATACCTCTTTTACGTCATTCACATAGTGAAATTTAAGTCCTTTCAGATAAGAGGGTTTAATTTCATCTATATCTTTTTTGTTTTCTGCACTCAAAATAATTTCTTTGATTCCGGCACGTTTGGCAGCTAAAATTTTTTCTTTGATGCCACCCACCGGCAGTACCTTCCCTCGCAACGTAATTTCTCCTGTCATAGCCAGATTGGCTTTCACTTTTCGCTGTGTGTATGCCGAAGCCAGAGAGGTGATCATTGTTATACCGGCTGAAGGTCCGTCTTTAGGAATAGCTCCTTCGGGAACATGAATATGGGTATTCCAGTTTTCGAAAACTTCCGGATCGATACCCAGCTCTTCGGCATGAGAACGAATATATTCCATAGCTAACATGGCCGATTCTTTCATTACATCACCCAAATTGCCGGTTATGGTGAGTTTGGATCCCTTTCCTCTGCTTAGCGAACTTTCAACAAACAAAATTTCTCCGCCTACGGCTGTCCATGCCAGGCCGGTTACAACACCTGCATATTCGTTTCCTTGATAACTTTCTTTGGTATAGGGCTCCACACCGAGGTATTCGTTTAAATCACTAACTTGCAGTTCTTTGGGATATTCTTGGTTATCGGCTATTTTTCGGGCTATTTTTCGTAGAATTTTTGCAATTTGCTTTTCCAATTCACGTACACCCGATTCCCGCGTATAATTTTCGATTATTTTTTCCAGGGTCTTTTTCGGGATATTGAAAGCATCTCGAGGAATGCCGTGATTATCCAATTCTTTGGGAAGAAGATGACGTGCAGCTATCTCGATTTTTTCTTCGGTGATATATCCACCCACATTAATCAGTTCCATCCTGTCCAAAAGAGGCTGAGGAACAGTGTTCAGGTTGTTGGCGGTAGCAATGAAAAGAACTTTCGACAAATCGTAATCGATGGAAAGATAATTGTCGTGAAATGCCGAATTTTGCTCAGGATCCAACACCTCAAGCAGTGCAGAAGCCGGGTCGCCACGAAAATCGCTGCCAATCTTGTCAATTTCATCCAGCACAAAAACAGGATTGGAGGATCCGGCTTTCTGAATATTTTGAATGATTCTCCCGGGAATGGCACCGATATATGTGCGGCGATGCCCTCTGATCTCTGCTTCGTCATGCAATCCTCCAAGAGAAATACGAACGTATTTACGGTTCAGCGCTTCGGCTATGGATTTTCCCAGCGAAGTTTTTCCTACCCCGGGAGGTCCGTACAAACAAAGGATGGGCGATTTCATATCTCCTTTGAGCTTCAGAACGGCTAAGTGTTCGATAATGCGTTCTTTTACTTTTTCCATCCCGAAATGATCGCGATCGAGAATTTTCTGTGCATTTTTCAGATCGAAATTGTCGGGTGTAAATTCATTCCACGGCAATTCCAAAATGGTTTGTAGATATCCGTATTGTACGGAATAATCGGGCGACTGTGGATTTAATCGTTCCAGCTTTTTTACTTCTTTTTCGAATATATCGGCAACCTCCTTACTCCATTTTTTCTCTTTCGCTTTTTTACGAAATTCGTCGATTTCGATTTGTTGGACATTTCCTCCCAACTCTTCCTGAATGGTTTTGAGTTGTTGTTGCAGGTAATATTCTTTTTGCTGCTGGTTAAGATCTTCGCGAGTCTTCATCTGAATATTCATTTTCAACTCCAATACCTGCATTTCGCGATTCAAGATCATCAGCAGCCGATAGGCTTGTTCTTTTTCGTCATCAATGTCGAGTAATTCCTGTTTTTCGCGACTGTCGATCGGAAGATTGGTAGCGCAATAGCTTACCAGCATATCCAAAAAAGCTTCATTGTTTAGGGTTTGCAACAATTCTTTGGGTGGTTCGCCCAATAGTTGCAGCATTTGGATCATGGTGTCGCGGATGGAATCGAGAATGGCTACATATTCTTTATCGTCTTTCGAAGCAGGGATAGATTCTCTTATTTTATACCTTGCTTTAAAGAAAGGTTCCGATTGCACCATTTCATTCCATTCGAATCTTTTTTTTGCTTGAATGATGATGCTGAGATTATCATTGGCCAATTCGATCACTCTCATTACTTCGGCAATAACGCCGACGGGGTACAAATCGTCCGATTCGGGATTTTCGATAGTGCCATCTTTTTGGCATACCAATCCAATATAGCGTTGTTTTTTCCCCAACGACTTAATGAGTTTAAGCGATTTTTCTCTACCCACCGAAATGGGGAGACTGCTTCCCGGGAAAATAACGGTGTTTCGTAGGGGTAAAATAGGTATGATATCGGGTAGAAGCGAATTGTCTATTTCTTTGTTGTTATCCATAAAATCGTCAGCAATAAAAGAAATATAATTAGGATTCGTTTCTTCAGTATCGTGGCTGTATATTTTTCGTTGAAACATAATCAATCTTTACTTCAATGACTTATAATATAATTTTCTGCTTTTATGAAAAGAAAAGCTTTTCCATTGCAATAATGCAAACAAAAATAGGACTATTTTGTTTAATGATGTATAATAAAGTCTCAAAATCCATGCCAAATATATCATGACTTGTAATATGTCGGCTTCTTGTTTCCGCTTTAAGCGATTTTCGGTCTATCATGATCGGTGTGCAATGAAAGTAGGTACAGATGGGGTATTGTTGGGGGCGTGGACTTCGGTAGCTCAAAGCAAAAATATATTGGATGTGGGAACAGGATCGGGATTGGTTGCTTTAATGCTTGCTCAGCGAAACGAATCAGCCGATATAATCGCCATTGATGTGGATGCCGATGCTGCGGTTCAGGCAAAAGAGAATGCGATAGCATCACCTTTCAACGATCGGATTGAAGTGGTCAATATCTCTTTTCGTGATTTTGTGGAGCAAACATCCGTTAAATTTGATGGTATTGTGTGTAACCCTCCCTTTTTTGCACATGCGTTGTTGCCACCGGATAAACGGCGTAGTGAAGCTCGTCATGCTTATTCACTCCCAATTGAAGATTTACTTTTTCTGAGCAGAAAAATAATTTCATTGCATGGAAAGCTTTCTTTTATTTATCCTTTTGAAAGGAAGTCTTTTTTGCACGGATTAATTCATGAAACAGGATGGTATATTCATCGTCAGACTGATGTATATCCCACACCACACAGTTTCCCGAAGCGGTTATTATTGGAATTATCGTTGGTTCCTTCTGAGGTCGGTACGATTCATAAGCATTTGGTGATTGAAATGGAGAGGCATCATTATTCGGAAGAATTCGTTCAGTTGGCAAAAGATTTTTATTTGTATTTGTAAGAGTCTTGTTGCAAGAGATGGAGATAATTTAATTTATTAAAGAAGTGCCTATTTTTTTGATATACACTTAGTATTATAACCTTTATAATTTTTACAGCTATGGTTAAAATAACCGTAATCGGAGCAGGAAATGGGGGGCAAGCCCTTGCAGGATATCTGGCCATGAAAGGTTTTGATGTTGCCCTTTTTAATCGATCGAGAAGGAGAATATACCCTATAATAGAGACGCATAAGATCAAAATGGAGGGGCAGGTTGATGGAGAATATGAAGTATCTTTTGCGACAACAAAAATCGATGAGGCGATGAAGGGAAGAAAGCTCTTTATGGTTGTTGTGCCGGCTTTCGCTCACAAAGAAATTGCAGAAAAGATGGCTCCTTTTCTTGAAGACGGACAGATTATCGTTTTGAATCCCGGCAGGACGGGTGGAGCGTTGGAGTTTTACAATACGTTGAAAAGGAAAGGTGTAAAGAAGGATGTTATTGTTGCAGAAGCGCAAACTTTTATTTTTGCTTCCCGAATGTCTAATCCCGGTGTTACCCGAATTTTCAGAATAAAAAATGCTGTACCTGTTTCGGCTCTCCCCGCGTCAAGAAATCCCGATTTAGCCGAAACATTGCAGGAAGTAATGCCCGAATTTGAGATTGTTAAAAACATCATATATACAAGTTTTAATAACATAGGCGTTGTTTTGCACCCTGCTACCTTAATTTTGAATGCTGCTCGGGTTGAAACAACTGCAGGCAAGTTCGAATTTTATTTTGAAGGCATTTCTCCTTCTGTTGCCAAAGTACTCGAAAAAATTGATGAGGAACGATGTCGGGTGATGAAGCTTTTTAATGTTCAACCGATGACCGTTAAAGAATGGTTGAGTTATGCCTACGATGTCAGTGGCCAAAATTTATATCATACCATCCGCAATAACGAGGGTTATCGGGGGATATATGCACCCACCAGCTTGGATAATCGTTATCTTTTGGAAGATGTGCCAATGAGTCTGGTCCCGATTTCTTCTTTCGGAAAAGAATTTGGAGTAGAAACTCCTGTTATTGATTCCATGATAAGTATAGCGAATGTTATGTTGGATGGCAACTTTTGGGAAACAGGGCGAACGGTCGAGGATTTAGGATTGAAAGGGTGGAGCATAGAAAAAATAATCAAATTCGTTGAGGAGGGGGAAGGATGAAAAAAATTTTAGGTGCTTCTGTGGGAAGTGATGTTCATGTTGCCGGACTTTTGAATTTTTTGGAACTTGCAAAAAAGGAAGGGTATGAAACCGTTAATTTGGGCGCAGCCGTGCCGATAAGTCGAGTGATCGAAAGCATCGAAAAAGAAAAGCCATCCATTGTGGCATTAAGTTACCGATTGGGAGCGGTTGCTTGGTCAAATCTATTGCATGAATTTTTAAAGGAAATAGAAAAAATAGATGTTGGCGATAATGTTGTTTTTATTTTCGGTGGAACTGCAGAAACTTCCGAAATTGCAGCTCAATCCGGCATTTTTAAGAAAATATTCGATGGGTCAGAAGAAGAGGAGGATGTTGTCCTCTTTTTACGCGGTCAGATAAAATTTCAAGAAAAAAGGAATTATCCGGATAATTTGCCGGAAAGAATCGCATTTAAATATCCTTATCCCTTGATAAGACATCATATCGGACTGCAAACTATGGAGGAAACCATAGAGGAAGTCAAAAAAATGGCGGAGTCCGAACTTTTGGAGATTATCTCTTTGGCACCGGATCAGAATTGTCAGCAATATTTTTTCGAACCCCATAAAATGCATCCCGCACAGGATGGAGCGGGTGGAGCACCGATACGCTCGAGAACCGATTTTGTGAGGCTTTATCAAGCAAGTCGAACCGGAAACTATCCCTTAATCAGATGTTATTCCGGTACAAATCGAATAGTGGAATTTTCCAAGCTTTTGAAAGAAACGGTTAACAATGCATGGGCGGCAATTCCTCTTTTTTGGTACTCCGAACTTGATCGTCGTTCCGAAAGAAATCTGTTTGAAGCCATAAGTGAAAATATGGAAGGCATAAAATGGAACGCTGCTCATGATGTGCCGGTTGAAATCAATGACGCTCATCAATGGGAGTTGAGGTATGCTCACGATGGATTGGCGGTTGCCACCACTTATCTTGCTGCTTATGTGGCGAAGAAACTTGGCGTTAAATGGTATATTCAGCAGTATATGATGAATACTCCTCCCGGTTTGTCGCCCAAAATGGATGTGGCAAAAGCTGTTGCAAAACAAGAACTGGTTGAATCGTTGGCCGACGAAGCGTTTATTCCGTATCGAATGATACGAACAGGATTACTTTCTTTTCCTGCCGATCCGGATAGTGCAAGAGGGCAGTTGGCGGCTTCGATGTTTTATGCTTCTTATTTGAAGCCACATATCATTCACGTCGTTTCCTATTGCGAGGCCATGAGAAGAGCAACTTCAAAGGAAATTTTTGAAAGTATAAAGTTGGTTCGCAGAGTCCATTCGATGGCTGCCAAAGGATTACCTGATTTTAAAGGTGATCCCGAAATACGCAGTCGGGCTGATTATTTAAAAAACGAAGCATGGGCTATCATTGAAAAAATCAAAAACTTATCTTCTCATATAGAGGATCCGTTGACCGATCCTCAAACGCTTTATCGAGCTGTTAAAACGGGTATATTGGATGCTGTCGGTTTGCAGGGGAATGATGTAGCAAAGGGCAAAATAAAGTTAAAGTATATAAATGGGGCATACGATTCGCTTAAAGATAATACAAGATGAATATAACCTGTAACTGCATTTTTTTTACCCGCTGAGAAAAAGCGTCGAATCGAATGATACCAAGTCCGTACCAAGTCCGTACCAAGACTGCACCAAGTCCGCTTATCGATTTTGCTGTTTTTTCGGCAAAAATGCAGATATTTTTTATGCCGAAGCCAAAAAATCCGACCTTTTTCTCCCTGCCTTGGAGCGAGCAAGAAGCGACTGTTTAGTAAATATGCTGCGGCTATGTCGGGATATTTTTAAAGTCCTTTAACTGTTTTGTACGTCTCCTGCATAAGTGAGGAGAGGTTTCTGTCAGCAAAAAATCGAATACAAACAATCACCGGCACCTGTTTCCTTTTAAAATCCATAAAAAGTTGTAATTTTGTCGCTTCGTTATTCCTTGTGATTTTGATTTTTGGATATGAAGAGTGTAAAAATAAAGGATAAAGAGTTTGAGCTGTTTATCGAATCGGGAAAAATAGCGAATAATATAGCTCGAGTTGCGGATCAGATCAACGCTGACCTAAAAGGGAAGAATCCGCTTTTTCTTGTGGTATTGAACGGGGCCTTTATGTTTGCAGCCGAACTCATGAAAAAAGTTTCGATTCCCTGCGAAATAACATTTATCCGTTTGGCTTCTTATAAGGGAACTTCAAGCACGGAGTCTGTAACAGAGATACTCGGCTTGACAGAATCGATCGAAAACAGAACCGTTGTTATTGTGGAAGATATCGTTGATAGTGGGAATACGTTGGCGACATTGATAGAAGAACTGAAAAAACATCATCCATGCGAAATAAAGATTGCCTCTTTGTTGTTGAAACCCGGAGCATTAAAATATGATCTTCAACCGGATTATATCGCGATGGAGGTACCTCCTGATTTTCTTGTTGGATATGGGTTGGATTATGATGGTTATGGGAGAAATCTTGCCGACATTTATAAGTTGAAAAATTAAACTCGTTACCGTATAAATACGGTAAAAGATGGGATTAGGATGTTTTTTTCAAATTTTTCTATTAAAATAAGAACATCATAAAGAAAAAAAATCTATCTTTGTTTCATAGAACAAAATGAATAAGTTTTAAATGCATAAACTATTATTTATATCATGGATAAGGATGAAATAAAAAAATCGCCGAAAGCGAATATCGAAAACCAAAAAGACATGGCTTTTTTAATGGGTCTTGTTATTGCTTTGGCCGGGGTATTCGTTGCATTTGAATGGTCTTCGAAAATAGCCCCGGTAGATAAAAATGTGATTGTTCAAGACGTTATAGCCGAGGAAGAAATCGAAATCACAAGACGTGATCCTGCACCGCCGCCGCCGCCGCCTCCACCTGAACCCGAAGCGCCTGAAATTATTGAAGTGGTAGAAGAGAAAGTCGAAACCCATTTCAATATTAATATAGAAGATGATCAAAGTAAGGCTCAGATTCAAACTTTTATACCACCGCCTCCTCCAAAACCTAAAGAAGAAGCAACAGAGGAAATTTTCGTTGTTGTAGAAGAACAGCCGGAGTTTCCGGGAGGACAAGCCGCTCTGATGAGGTTTTTGAGTGAAAATATCAGGTATCCGGTAATAGCGCAGGAAAATGGAATTCAAGGTCGTGTAATTTGTTCTTTTGTTGTTGAAAAAGATGGCAGTATTACTGACGTTCAAGTTGTGCGAGGAGTCGATCCCTCACTTGATAAAGAAGCCGTTCGCGTGATTCAGTCAATGCCGAAATGGAAACCGGGTAAGCAACGAGGTAAAGCCGTGCGAGTGCGTTTTACGTTGCCTATCGTATTCCGCTTGCAACAATAATAAATAAAGACATTAACGGTATTGATAAAAGCTGCTTTTAACAAAAAAGCAGCTTTTATTGCAATTTCACTTTTATTTTATCGATAAAATGACCTACAGTATACGTGATCTGGAAAATAGAATTCATGATGCCATAAAAAAAATACCGCTGGATTTGTCTCCACAGGCTTTGTATGATCCTATTCGTTATGTTTTATCTTGTGGCGGAAAAAGGTTACGTCCCATACTGACTCTCATGGCAACCAACCTTTTTAGTGACGATATCGGTTTATCGCTTTCTCCTGCAGTAGGTATAGAAATCTTTCATAATTTTACTTTACTGCATGACGATTTGATGGATCGGGCGGATATGCGTCGAGGGAATCCTACGGTACACAAACTCTGGGGGGATAATGCCGCTATTTTATCGGGTGATGCCATGTTGATACAAGCCTATACATATATTGCCGATGTTCCTCCGGTTGTGTTACCCGAGGTTCTTTCTCTTTTTTCCGTAACTGCCATGGGGGTTTGTCAAGGCCAGCAGTATGATATGGACTTCGAAAAAAGGATGGATGTAACGGAAGCCGAATATATGGAAATGATTCGGTTGAAAACAGCGGTTCTGATCGCATGTTCTTTAAAAATGGGTGCAATACTGGGTAATGCTTCAACTTTCGACTCGGATCTTTTATATCGGTTTGGCATTAATATCGGGATGGCTTTTCAGCTTAAGGATGATTTGTTGGATGTATATGGTGATGCCGAAACATTCGGTAAAAATATAGGTGGCGATATTGTTTGCAATAAAAAGACTTTTTTGTTGATCAAAGCACTTGAGAATTCCAACCCTTCACAACGGAAAGAGCTCAACAAATGGCTTGTTGCTAAAGATGTTGATCGGTTTTCAAAAATAAATGCTGTTAAAAATATTTATGATGAATTAAATTTGAAGGCAATTTCAGAAAGTCTCATAGAAAAATATTATCTTTCGGCATTCGATTGTTTATCAAATTTACCTGTTGCAGATGATCGAAAAAAAGAGCTGTTACTTTTGGCTGATAATTTGATGCAACGGGATAAATAATTAACCCAAGCGTGAAATAGCTTATTTCGGAAAAGTCTTAAAAAGTGAATTGATAATGCCTTATCGCAGATTACCCAATACCGATAACGCACGTATTCGTGCTTTGAAAACTGCTGTCGAAAAATGTTCAAGTACAGATTTTCAAGAATTGGCGGTTGAAATGAAAACACTTCAGGAGGCCAAAAATGTGCTTTCGCGCTTTGAGCGGCTATACGATCAATATCAACAAGCTTTTGATATACAGGTAAAGGCAAATATATTATTTCAGCAGAAAGCAAAAAATGCACGCATGTATCTTTCGCATTTTGTGCAAGTGTTATATATGTGTATTATTCGTTCCGAAATAAAAGCTGAACATTTGAAATTGTATGGCTTGGAAAATCAGCATATGTTGGTTCCTGATTTTTCTTCAAACGAACTTCTTCTTGAGTGGGGCGAAAAAATAATCGCAGGGGAAGAATCCCGTATTCAAAAGGGTGGAGTACCCATATTTAATCCTACTATTGCGAAAGTGAAGGTAATGTTTTCGCTTTTTAAGGAAGGGTATCAAACTCAGAAAATACATCAAAAGGCGACACTGCGCCTGCAAAATCAGGTGACGGAAGCAAGAGAAATCGTAGACAGCATTATTTTCGATATTTGGGAGCAGGTAGAAAAAACTAACAAAGATTTGCCCCTGAGCGAACGTCTTGAAAGGAATCGGGAATATGGGGTGGTGTATTACTACAGGAAAGGGGAAACAGTAGAAGAATGAATTTTATCGATACGCATGCACATCTTTACTTGCCTGATTTTCATGACGATTTTGATGACGTGGTCATCAGGGCTAAAAATGCCGGTGTGCTTAAAATTTTGTTGCCCAACATCGATATCGACTCCATAGAATTACTTAAACAAACGGTTCAATCCGATTCTTCCTTTTTTATCCCGATGATGGGGTTACATCCAACAGCTGTAAAGGAAGATTGGGAATATCAATTGGATATCATTTATCATGAACTGAAAACAAACCCTTATATCGGTATAGGCGAGATAGGCATCGATCTTTACCGGGATCAAACCTTTAAGATGCAGCAAATCAAAGCTTTTGAAAAACAGCTGCAATGGAGTATTGAAATGAATCTGCCGGTGGTAATTCATTTACGAAATGCAAATAGTGAAGTATTGCAAAGTATCGAAAATGTGGGCATGCATTTACTTCGAGGTGTTTTTCATAGTTTTGGAGGTTCAAAAGAAGAGTTAAATACTATACTGAAGCTGCCTTCGTTTTTTGTTGGAATAAACGGAATAGTTACTTTTAAAAATTCCGGTTTGTCCGATGTGTTGGCAGATTGCGATATCGAACGGATTGTGTTGGAAACGGATGCCCCTTATTTGGCTCCCGTACCTTACAGAGGAAAACGTAACGAACCGGCTTATTTAACGAAGATAGCGAAGAAGTTGTCCGATATTTTTGGTATCCCGGTAGAAGAGGTTGCCCGAATTACTACGCAAAATGCGGCAAAACTAGTTGATATAAGTAATTGGGAATAGGAATTTATTCGAGGTTTTTGTTGATTTGAGGCAGTTTTTATAAAAATTTAAATGGAATTTAAGCGATATATATGGGATAAATTCTTTAATTTTGTCTATTGAATGGAGTGCAAATGAAATATTTTTTGTAATTTGCGGCCGTTTTCTGAAAATCTCCGTTAGGAGAGATGCTCGAGTGGTTGAAGAGGCACGCCTGGAGAGCGTGTATACGCCAAAAGTGTATCGCGGGTTCGAATCCCGCTCTCTCCGCAGAGAATATTCAGTAAAGAGGGAAATTTTAGTAGTTTTTGTTGCGTTTGGATATTCAGAGAAATAATGAATATAATAATAAGTAGAATAATTAATTTATAAACAAATTCAGATCATTAATCCTAAAAAATTGAACACACAATGAAAAAGTTATTTGCAATTTTAGCAATTCTCGGCATGATGTCGGTAGGATTGCCATCGGTTATTTTAGCGCAAGATTCTACTGCAGTTGCAGATACTGCTGCTCAAAGCGAACAAGTAGCTGCGGCACCTGCAGCAAGCGAAGCTGAACCGGCTGTTGAAGAAACCTCATCTGGCGGTTTTCATCAGGCTCTTAAAGTGAAGTTTATCGAAGGGGGTGTAACTTTTATGTCTCCTATTGCACTGGTATTCATTTTAGGTTTGGCTTTTGCGTTGGAAAGAATCATTTATTTAAGTTTGGCTGATGTTGATTCTCAAACTCTTCTTAAAAAAATCGGCGAAGCCCTCAGTAATGGTGATGTAGAAGGTGCAAAAGATATTGCCCGTGAAACGAGAGGCCCGATAGCTTCCATTATTTATCAGGGTTTACTCCGTCTCGAAGAAGGCCCGGATGTGGTAGAACGTTCCATTGTATCTTACGGTGGAGTACAGAGCGGTTTGCTCGAAAGAAATTTATCGTGGATCACCTTGTTTATCGCTATTGCTCCTTCACTCGGATTCTTGGGAACAGTTGTCGGTATGGTTCAGGCATTCGACGATATTCAGAGAGCAGGTGATATCAGCCCGACAATTGTTGCTGCCGGTATGAAAGTTGCGTTGATCACGACGGTATTTGGTCTTATCGTTGCCATTATTCTTCAGGTATTTTATAATTATCTTCTCAATAAACTGGAAGGTATCCTTAACAGAATGGAAGATGCTTCCATTACTTTTCTTGATCAAGTGATCAAATACAATGTTAAATATAAAAAATTGTAATTTATTATGGCAGTAACAAAAATACATAAAACCTCCAAAATGGTATTATATGCCATCATGGGAATTACGGTTTTGATATTGGCGGTTTTTCTTTTGGGGGGCGAGGTTCCGGTTGAAGAGCGGGTTGTGCCGACAATTTCTGAACCCAGGTTTACGGATTTATTGATGTATTGGGTTTATGCTTTGTTGGCGATTTCAGTATTAGTACTGATTGCATTTGCTGTTTCCGATTTTATCTCCTCATGGAAAGCGAGACCCAAAAGTGCTTTTAGGTCGCTCTTGGTCGTTTTGGTGTTTGTTGCAATGTTGATTATCACTTTCGCAATAGGTAGCGGTACACCTTTGAATATTGTTGGTTACACAGGATCGGAGAATGTTCCTATTTTCTTGAAAATTACCGATATGTGGCTATACAGTATCTATCTTATGGTGGTGGTTAATGTTTTGGCTCTCCTTTTTTCTCCGCTGTTAAAATCGGGGAAAAAATAATTTTATCCCTTTTGTGAGGGAATTTAATTTAAAAGATAAAAGAAATTATGGCAAAGAAGAAAAAAAGAAAGACGCCGAATCTTAATTCAAGTTCGATGGCGGACGTATCTTTTCTTTTGCTTACTTTCTTCCTCATGACTTCTTCAATGGACACCGATAGCGGGTTGGCACGTCGGTTGCCTCCTCCTCCGCAAAATGAGGAACAGCTCCAGAAAATGGACGTTCAACGAAGAAACCTGATGGTGGTATTGGTTAACTATCAAAACCAGGTTATGGTGAGAACCCAAGCCGGTGATGAATGGTATAACAATATTGCCGAATTGCAAGGAACAGGGGGGAAAGTGCCCTTAAAAGAGAAAGTAAAAGAATTCGTTTTGAATGCAAACAATCGTCCCGACCTGCCCGAACTGATTGAAGAGGATTTCGGTCCCCCCATTGGTAAAGTTTTGGTTACTCCCGATCACGTGATATCTTTACAAAATGATGCAACAACCAGTTACAAAGCCTATATTGCCGTTCAAAACGAATTGGTAAAAGCTTATAACGAATTGCGTGATCAAGCAGCCAAAAAATATTTTGGCAGATCGTATAATGAATTGCTCCCGGAACAGCAAGAACAGATCAACAAATTGTATCCACAGCGGATTTCGGAGGCAGAACCTAAAGATTATGTACAACAGGGAGGAGGAAAGTAATGGGAAAATTTAATAAATCAGCCGGTTCTCGGGAAGTGCCTGAATTAAATACTGCCTCAATGCCGGACTTGGTCTTTGCTATTTTGTTTTTCTTTATGGTAACTGTATCCATGCGTTCGGAAACTTTAATTGTAAGATTCACTCTTCCTACAGCATCGGAAGTTCAGAAGCTGGAGAAGAAGTCTCTGGTAACCTATATCAATATAGGTATTCCGCTCGATCCCAGGTTAGGGAGTGCAACGCGGATGCAATTGAACGATAAACTTGCGGAGGTTTCGGACATTCAGGATTATATTGCTCAAGAAAAGTCGAGGTTGAATGAAGCGGATCAGCAATTTATGACAGTTTCCATCAAGGCAGACGAAAACACAAAGATGAAGTACATCAGTGATGTAAAACAGGCTCTAAGGAAAGCATATGCACTCAAAATCAGTTATTCTGCACGAAAGGGAGAAAACTGATAGTGTTGAGTAAATATAACCGTAAAAAACCGGATTATTATGTGATAATCCGGTTTTTTAATTATACAAACAGATTATTATTATGGATTCCCTTGCTTGATCCATTTCATTATGTTGGCCGGAGGTCGTTGTTCCATCAATTCTTTTTTCATGAAATCCATATAAGGCATTACATGGTGAAAAAATTGGAAGTATCCTTTACACAAATAATTTAGTCCCGTTTCGCCATATTTATCGGTTGAAAACCGATTTTTTGGACATTCACCATAGCAGGCAAACAGCACATCGCATTCTTTGCACTGACGTGGTAGTTTGTCGAATTTATCGTTCCCGAATTTCAACTGTTTTTCGGAATACATCATGCCGGCCAATGGTTCTGTATAAATATTTCCCAGTTTGTATTCCGGAAAAACAAAATGGTCGCATGAGTAAACATCGCCGTTGAATTCCATTACACCGGCATGTCCGCATGTTTTTGCCATTGTACAAACCCCGGGTTGTTCTCCTACCCAGTTGGCAAGAGTAGAATCAAAGATCTGAACAAATATTTTTCCCACATCGTTTTTTACCCACTCATCGAAAATTGTGCATAAAAAATTTCCCCATTGTTGTGGTGTAACGCTAAAAGGCGCTAATTCGGCTTTTTTTTCTGTAACAGAGGCAAGTGCAGGATGGAGCTGTCCGTTGGTCATTCGTTCAACGATAGGTGTAAACTGAAGAAATTGGCATCCGATTTCTTTGAAGAATCGATAAAATTCAAGGGGATAATCGGCATTATAATCGTTCACAACGGCCATGCAGTTAAACTCAACTTCGTGTTTTTTTAGCAGTTCGATGCCTCGCATTACCCGTTGAAATGTTGGCCTGTTCATCTTGTCGCGACGATATTCATCATGAAATTCTTGAGGACCGTCAATAGATATTCCGACCAAAAAATTATTTTCTTTGAAAAAGGCACACCATTCGTCCGTAAGCAGTGTTCCGTTGGTTTGTATGGAATTATCGATTTGCCTTCCTCTGCCATATTGTTTTTGCAATTCCAATGCTTTTTTATAGAAAGAGAGCGGTCTCATCAAAGGTTCTCCTCCGTGCCATGTGAAAAGTACTTGAGGCATGGTTTGTGATTCCAAGTATTCTCGGGTAAACCGTTCAAGGAGTTCGTCGCTCATTACATGATTTTTGTTTTGCGTATAGAATTTCGATTTTTCGAGATAATAGCAATAATCGCAAGACAAATTGCAGAATGAGCCAACCGGCTTTAACATTACATATAATGGTTTGGCAAATGGAGCGTAAACAGACATGTTAATTCGATATTTTATGCAAAAATACGTATTTTAGTTGATTATATTCGTGAGTTTTGCTTTCTGTTTTTGGTCTGACTGAAGGCTGAATCTATATCGTAACGTTATGAGCGGTCCTGTTTACGAAGATTATGACAAAAAGTATTAACTTTGTCGCACGACTTATTCAGTAGGGTTTCGAGGTGAGTTCACGATATGCATAATTTTTTCCGGCGACATACGGTCAAAACGATTATTGCTCCTGCATACAACACGAATCGTACTGTTTCGGAGTTTGTGAATACAATTCCGAAATTGTTCGATCAAGATGGCGACATTGTTTATCAAGGACGTAATACCTTAAAAAGGTTTACGCTTGATAACGGTGATATTATCGTAAAAAAATTTGCAATACCCAATTTCATTAACAGCATTGTTTATGCTACATTTCGTAAATCAAAAGCCGAACGATCGTATGAAAACAGCCTGGAAATCATAAGAAGAGGATTCCATTCACCCACCCCAATAGCGTATATTGAAGAATTCAGGTACGGGAAATTACGTAATAGCTATTTTCTTTGCTCTTATCTTGAAAAATATAACACCATGCGCCTTTATTTAGACGGTGTCGAGAAAAATGATGCGCTGCTTACGGCATTCTCCCAATATACGGCAGAACTTCATTGTGCAGGAATCTTTCATAAAGATTATAGCCCGGGGAATATTCTATGGAAGTATACTATCGATTCCGACAGATATGAATTTTATATTGTGGATACCAACAGGATGGAGTTTATCGAGTATGGTAAACGCTATCTGAAAAATCTGTCCCGGTTGAGTTTTTCTCCTCATGTGTCTACGTTTATTGCAAAAGAATATGTTTCTTACATGCAACGTACAAAGCAGATGCCGATGACAGATAAGACGGTTGAAAAGATCAATGAATATGCCGATCGGTTTTTCCTTGGTAAAGCTTATAAATATGCATTACGCAATATTTTGAAGCAGCCTTTCATAAAAGCATCAAAGGGTTATGGGATATTGGCCGTTTTTTTATATGCAAAAATTTAACGCTCTGCAAGAAGTTGTCGCGAATTGTTGCAAATCATTTATTTTCTATAGAAAATAATATTTATATTCGCTATATTTATGAATATGACACCCGAAAGGTGCTTGTGAGAAGATGGAAGTATGGAAAAAAGGATAAAAAATAGGGTAAGCTTACTATATCGCGCCGCTTCAACCAAATACCCTTGCTTCGATCAAGACCTGGGGGATTCTTTGGGAGCTGGCCGTATAGGACTTACCCTGATGCAAAGGTAAATCTTTTTCCCAAAATTTCAAAACTAAAATACGAATTTGATTATCTATTAAAAAAAAATCATCACGATGAAGGTAAATGTAGTTGACAGATTTATTAAATATGCAAAAATCGATACGCAGTCCGATGAGAATAGCAATCAGACGCCGAGTACGTTAAAACAGTTTAATTTGGCGAAGGAAGTCGAAAGAGAACTGATTGAAATGGGGATGACCGACGTTTCATTGGACAACAATTGCTACTTAATGGCAACATTGCCGGCAAATAGTGAAAAGCGTATCCCGACAATAGGGTTTATTGCCCATTTCGATACGAGTCCCGACATGAGTGGAGAAAATGTGAAACCCCATATTGTAAAACAATACACAGGCAATGATATCGTGCTTAATGAGGAGCAGCATATCGTTCTGTCGCCTCATGATTTCCCTGAACTGTTGGATCATATAGGTGAAGATCTGATTGTAACCGATGGAACTACATTACTTGGAGCTGATGACAAGGCGGGTATCGCTGAGATCATTACCGCCATGCAACACTTTCTCGATCATCCCGAAATCAAACACGGTAAAGTGCGTATTGCCTTTACTCCCGACGAGGAAATCGGTCGCGGCGCCGATAAGTTCGATGTGCAAAAATTCGGAGCCGAATGGGGGTATACGGTAGATGGGGGAGAAGTTGGCGAGCTTGAATATGAAAATTTCAATGCGGCTTCGGCAAAAATTACCATTCAAGGGCGGAATGTTCATCCCGGCTATGCCAAAAATAAAATGATCAATGCCTTGCATGTGGCAAATGAATTGATAAATCTGTTGCCTGCAAATGAACGTCCTGAATTTACGGAAGGGTATGAAGGATTTTTCCATTTGATTTCTTTGAATGGAACGGTTGAGGAGGCTGTGGTTTCGTTTATTATACGGGATCATGAACGCAATAGGTTTGAAATGCGCAAAAAAATCATGCAGGATGCCGTGTCGTTTCTTAATGAGCGTTATTCCAATCGACTGAAACTCGAACTGCGTGATCAGTACTTCAACATGCGCGAAAAAGTTGAACCTGTGAAGCATGTCATTGACTATGCCTTTCGTGCAATGCAGAACGTTGGGGTGACACCTCGAGTGAAACCTATACGCGGGGGTACGGATGGCGCACGCTTGTCGTTTATGGGATTGCCTTGTCCCAACATCTTTGCCGGAGGACTCAATTTTCACGGCCGCTATGAATTTATTCCTGTTCAGTCGTTGGAAAAAGCCACACAAGTAATCGAAAAAATAGTGGAAATAGTAGCAGAAGAAGCATAATCAATAGTATACAGATATGAAAAAAACACCTTTTACGGATTTGCATATTGCACTGGGTGCAAAAATGCATGAATTTGCAGGATACAACATGCCCATCGAATATTCGGGAATAATCGATGAACATTTGACGGTGGTGAATGCTGTCGGCGTTTTTGATGTTTCTCATATGGGTGAGTTTTGGGTGAAAGGACCCAAAGCTGCCGAATTTGTTCAAAAAATAGGCACTAACGATGCATTGGCTATTGGTGTTGGAAAGGCACAGTACAACTGCATGTTGAACGAAAACGGAGGCATCATCGACGATTTTGTATTGTATCGCTACGAAGATCAAAAATACATGATGGTGGTCAATGCGGCCAATATCGAAAAAGACTGGACTTGGTGCTTGCAACAGAATACGATGGGGGCATCACTCGAAAATGCATCCGATTATATGGCACAATTGGCTGTGCAAGGCCCGAAAGCCAAAGATACGCTGCAGAAACTTACTGATGTCGATCTTTCATCGATTCCGTATTATTCTTTTGTTACCGGGAAAATAGCCGGAGTGGACAAGGTCATTATTTCCAACACAGGATATACAGGTGCCGGAGGTTTCGAGCTTTATTTTTATCCCGAGTTCGGGAAACAGATATGGGATGCTATTTTCGATGCAGGGAAAGAATTCGGGATAAAACCTGCCGGCTTGGGAGCAAGAGATACACTACGTTTGGAAATGGGTTTTTGCCTCTACGGTAACGATCTTGATGAAACGACCACTCCTCTTCAAGCGGGATTGGGATGGATTACCAAATTTGTGGACGGTAACGATTTTATCGGACGCAAAGCACTGGAAGCCGAAAAAGTTGCCGGAGTACCTCGTAAGCTATGCGGTTTTATGTTGGTAGATAAAGGGATACCCCGTCAAGGATACGAAATAGAGAACGATAATCGCGAGACGATCGGTAAGGTTACTTCGGGAACCATCTCTCCGGTATTGAAAGTCGGCATCGGGTTGGGATATGTAAAGCCCGAATATGCCAAGCCCGGAACGCCCCTTTATATCAATATCCGTAACAAACCTGTTAAAGCAGAAGTTGTTAAGCCCCCTTTTAGGAAATAGTATTTCGGCATAATCGGCAAGTCTTTTTCATGGTGCATTCTGATCTTACTTTTTTTGAGTACAAAGCCGCATCGATTAACGTTTATATTATATAAGACTTCGTGATAATCGATGAAAATAGGTGTTTGATGATGAAAACCGGTAAGATCGTATGCTTTTTTTTACTTTTTCCGTTATTGTTGACGGCGCAGGAAAAAGGTTTGATGAATACAAGCCACAGTAATCATGTTAAACTGAAGAATGTGGCTATGACAGACGTGCGATGGACGAAAGGCTTTTGGGCAGAGCGGTTTGAAGTGTATAAAGATACCCTGATTCTCAGTATGTGGAAAACGCTGAATGATCCGGAAATATCCCATTCTTTCAGAAATTTCGAAATTGCTGCCGGAGAGAAGGAGGGTGCCCATTCCGGTCCTCCCTTTCACGATGGCGATTTTTATAAATGGTTTGAAGGCATGGCTTCGGTTTATGCCATGACCAACGATCCAAAACTCGACAGTTTAATGGATCGCATCATTCGTACTATAGGAAAAGCACAGCGTGCCGACGGCTATATTCATACTCCCGTAATTATAGAAGATAGAAACCAAACGAATGAAGAAACGGCGTTTAGCGATAGGTTAAATTTTGAAACCTATAATCTCGGACATCTCATGACGGCAGCTTGTGTGCATTATCGAGCTACAGGTAAACGGACATTGTTGGATATAGCTGTCAAAGCAACCGATTTTCTGTGTCGTTTTTATGAAACGGCGTCTGCCGAATTGGCACGAAATGCCATATGTCCTTCTCACTATATGGGCGTGGTTGAAATGTACCGGACTACTCGTAATCCGGCTTATTTGAATTTGGCAAAAAACCTCATCGATATCCGTGGAATGGTCGAAAACGGAACCGACGATAATCAGGACAGGATTCCTTTTCGTGAGCAGACAACCGCAATGGGGCATGCTGTGAGAGCCAATTATCTGTATGCGGGTGTTGCTGATGTGTATGCCGAAACAGGAGAACAAAAATTGAAAGAAAATTTGGAGTTGATTCAACAGGATATCGTCAACCGAAAAATGTATATAACCGGAGGTTGCGGGGCTTTATACGATGGAGTTTCTCCCGACGGTACGTGTTATGAACCCGATTCCATTCAGAAAATACATCAAGCTTACGGTCGTGCTTACCAACTGCCCAACATTACTGCTCACAACGAAACTTGTGCAAACATTGGAAATTTGCTGTTCAATTGGCGGATGCTGCAACTGACGGGTGAAGAAAAATATGCCGAGATTGTGGAAACTGCACTCTATAACAGCATCCTTTCGGGGGTAAGTCTCGACGGCAAAAAGTTTTTTTACACCAATCCGTTGCGCATCTCGAAGGATTTTCCCTACGTGCTGCGTTGGCCAAAAGAAAGAACATCGTACATCAGTTGTTTCTGTTGTCCTCCAAATACGGTGAGAACACTCTGTGAAGTGCAGAATTATTGCTATTCCGTTTCCGATTCGGGAATTTGGTTTCATCTTTACGGAGGCAACGAATTAAATACGACATTACCTGACGGATTAAAGATACGGCTTACTCAGACGTCCGATTATCCCTGGGATGGGAGAATTGCTATTAAACTGGATGAGGTTTCCAAAGAAAAGGATTTTTCTCTTTATTTTCGTATTCCGGCATGGTGTTCCGATGCACAATTGAAAGTTAACGGAAAACCTGTGAATATTTCCTTAAAATCCGGTTCGTATGCCGAAATAAATAGAAAGTGGGCAAAAGGAGACATTATCGTATTGAATTTGGACATGGAAACGCAGTTGATCGAATCCAATCCTTTGGTTGAAGAAACCCGCAATCAGGTAGTCGTCAAGAGAGGTCCGTTGGTATATTGTATGGAATCGGTCGATATGGAAAGTGGGCATACTATCGATGCAATTATGTTGCCGGCAAACATTCAGCTGACTCCGCAAAAAATGGAAATCGCCGACAGTCCGGTTGTTTGTCTCGAGGGCAAGGCCAACGTTATATCGGATAACACTTCGTGGGGAAATACCCTTTATCGACCGATGAAAAATGAGAAACAAACGATATCGATACGGTTGATTCCGTATTATGCCTGGGGTAACAGAGGAAAAGGCGAAATGACGGTTTGGATGCCGGTATCGAGATGAATGCAATGAATATAATGAAGAAAAGAAGAATAGTAACGTTGTTTGTGGCTATAATGGCAGTAGTTAAACTGTTGAGTGCAGATATCTGGGTTTCACCTTCCGGCGACGACAGAAACAGCGGATTATCGCGAGAGCATCCCCTTCAAACGCTGCATGCCGCTTTGCGTAAGGCAAGAGAAATGAGGCGGCTGAACGATCCGTCGATAACGAGCGGAATAAATATTTTCTTGGGGAAAGGAATATATTGCCAGTATGAACCTCTTTTGATACGTCCGGAAGACTCGGGAACGCCGAGTTCTCCAACACTTATCAAAGGGATTGATGGCGATCATGTGGTTATCAGCGGCGGCGTGAAGTTATCCGGATGGAAACTAGCCGGCAGAATTGGGGGTTTGCCTGCTGATGTGCTGAATAAAATTTGGATGGTTGATGTTCCCTTAGTTAATGGTAACGTGATTAACTTCAGGCAATTGTGGGTCAACGGAAGAAAAGCAACGAGGACACGAAATATTACTGATTTCAGGCAGATGGACAGGATTATATCTGATGATATCCAAAACGAAATTCTTTGGGTGCCGACAAGTTCGGTAGCGAGTATAGCGAAGTCTCCTCATGCGGAACTCGTATTGCATCAAATGTGGGAGATAGCTGTTTTGAGGATCCAATCGATCATATTCAACGGGGATTCGGCGGGGATAACGTTTCATTCCCCCGAAAACCGGATTCAGTTTGAACATCCCTGGCCTAGACCAATGATGGGTAAAGGTGTCAACTCGCCGTTTTATATCACCAATGCCATGGAGCTGCTTGACCGACCTGGCGAATGGTATTTCGATAAAGCTGATTCCCGCCTTTATTATTATCCCTTGCCCGGAGAAAAAATGGAAAGCGTTTCTGCCGTTATACCCTTTGCGGAAACACTTGTGGAAGTTATGGGGACAGCTGACAGACAGGTAGCCCATATTCGTTTCGAGAATATCCATTTCAATTATACTACCTGGCTGCGTCCGTCCGAGAAAGGGCATGTACCCTTACAGGCGGGGATGTACATGCTCGATGCTTATCGATTGGTCCCTAAACTTCAAAGGGATGCAGAAGATCATCCGCTGGATAATCAGGCATGGATTGGCCGTCCGCCGGCAGCAGTGGAAGTAGAAGGTGCTCACCACATTGTTTTCGAGAACTGCACATTTGAGCATCTTGGTTCTTGTGGCTTAGATTTCAAGAAAACAACGCATGATACAAGAGTTGTTGGTTGTCTGTTTCGCGATATTGCCGGAAACGGCATGCAGATCGGCATGTTTTCCGAGCCTTCCGTTGAAACCCATTTGCCCTATCGTCCACAGGACGAGCGAGAGATTTGTACCGGTCAGTTTATCGAAAACAATTATATTACCGATATCGGCAACGAAGACTGGGGATGTGTAGGAATTTGTGCCGGATATGTGAGAGACATTCTTATCCGTCACAATGAATTATGCGATTTGCCTTATACTGGCATCAGCATGGGGTGGGGGTGGACCCGAAGCGACAACTGCATGAGAAACAATCGTGTTATGGGCAATAATGTGCATCATTTTGCCAAACACATGCACGATGTTGCGGGAATTTACACGCTTTCTTCGCAACCCCATAGCATAATAGCCGAAAATTATGTTCACGACATCGTACTTTCGCCTTATGCTCATAATCCTGATCATTGGTTTTATCTTTATACCGATGAGGGATCTTCATATATTGAAGTGAAAAACAATTGGTGCGATGCTGAAAAATTCTTACAGAATGCCAATGGTCCCGGTGTCGTTTGGGAAAATAATGGTCCTATGGTACATGATTCGGTGAAGATAAATGCCGGATTAAAACCGAAATATCAATATTTACGGTATAAATAATTTAAAATCTATGCTTGTTAAACGATTTTTTCTTTTTGGTTTGCTCCTTTTGTCGGTAAAATTGTTTTGTTTCGGACAGGCAACCTGGATAGGATATCCGGGTGATTACGATATCTGGCTGGGAAACAATGTCAACAACCGAAGGACGGAAAGAGGCGCATTTTTTCCACCCTTCTGGAAAATGGACAGCCATTATGTGCTGGTAGAATTTTCTAAGGAATTCGATTTGAAGGCGCCTGAAGAAATTCGCCTGTATGTTGAAGGACGTTATAATGTGAAACTCGATGGCAAACTTCAAAACGGTGCACCCTCAAGAATGATGTTGCCTGAGGGAAAACATGTATTGAATATCAAGGTGCACAATCAGGCTTGCGTGCCGACAATTTATGTAGAGGGTAAAACGGTGGTTACCGATTCTTCGTGGAAAGTCACATTCGAAGATAAGGAATGGATCGACGAGTCGGGAAAAGCTTCCGATAAATCGGCCACCATTTACATGAATGCAGCAGCATTGAATTTTAATAGTCCCGAGCAACGCCCTTCGTTATTCAAGTTGAGCCAAGTGGCCATGAGTCCTCTAAGCATAACCGAAACCGGTAAGGGAACATTAGTCGATTTCGGTAAAGAAACTTTCGGCTATGTAACGTTTCATCAACTGCGTGGGAGGGGTGAGGTTTGCATTTATTACGGCGAATCGCGTGAAGAAGCGCTTTCTGTCGATGCATGCGAAACGCTGGATAAAATACAGGTGAATAGCGATAATCCCGAGGAGTTGACGCTCCTCGATTCAAAAGCTTTCCGCTATGTGTATATCGAGAACGAGGATAGTGTGCGTTTCGAAAATATATCAATGAAGTATGAATACGCACCTCTTGATTACAGGGGGTCTTTTCGTTGTAACGATGAGGAAATAAACCGCATTTGGGATGTTGCTGCTTATACGTTGCATCTGACTAGTCGCGAAGTTTTTCTCGACGGTATCAAGCGTGACAGGTGGGCATGGTCGGGTGATGCTATTCAAAGTTACCTCATGAATTATTACCTTTTTTTCGATACAAATACAGTAACACGCACGATCAACCTGTTGCGCGGGAAAGATCCTGTAACTTCGCATATCAATACCATTATGGATTACACTTTCTACTGGTTTATGAGTATTTACGATTATTATCTCTATACCGGCGATCTTCATTTTATCCGACAAATATATCCAAGGATGGTCGGTTTAATGGATTTTGTACTTGGAAGAACAAATGCCGAAGGTATGGTGGAAGGATTGTCCGGAGACTGGGTTTTTGTGGATTGGGCCGACGGATTTATGGATAAACAAGGCGAACTTTGCTTCGAACAATTGCTTTTCTGCAAAAGTCTGCAGACGATGGCGCTTTGCGCGGGCATTACAGGTAACGAAACAGACGAAAAGAAGTATACTGTTTTGAGCAATGCGCTTTTTTCTAAACTCGAGACTTACTTTTGGGACACTCAAAAAAAAGCTTTTGTTCATAACCGAAAAGGCGGCATGAAAAGTGAACAGGTTACCCGCTACGGCAATATTTTTGCTGTATTGTTTGATTATGTTGATGACGAAAAAAAACAGGCTATTAAAAAAAATGTCCTGTTGAACGATTCCGTCATGAAAATCACTACACCTTATATGCGATTTTATGAGCTGGCCTCGCTTTGTGCTCTTGGCGAACAGCCATATGTCACAAAAGAAATCAAAACATATTGGGGTGGGATGCTGAAATTGGGAGCTACTTCATTTTGGGAAAAATACAACCCTGCGGAGAAAGGGAGCGAGCATTATGCTATGTATGGTCGTCCCTTCGGCAAAAGTTTATGTCATGCCTGGGGTGCAAGTCCGCTTTACCTGCTTGGGAAATATTATTTAGGGGTATCACCCGTCAAACCCGGGTATGAAGAATTTTCCATTGAACCTTCCTTGGGCGGTTTGGAGTGGATAAAAGGGTCTGTTCCCACACCATATGGTGATATTCGGGTGTTTATGGATAAAAAAACAATAAAGGTCGTTTCACCCGGCGGTAAAGGATATTTGGTTTTTTCAAGCAAAAGTGTGCCGCAATCTTCACAGGGGAAAATAGAGAGGTTAGGCAACAGTCGTTATCGTCTTTTTCTTGAAGGTGATGGGAATGAATTCGTAATTACACTTGAAGGGTAGATTTCTCTTGGTAGAGAATCCTCATCTTGCTCTGAAAAATAAAAATGCCGAGACCAGAATTTAACGCAATAAAAAATTCCGGCTCGGGTTCCTATCAGTTTTAATTGTCTGAAGAATAACTAATGTTCCTAATCTGTGCCCAGAGCCGGGATCGAACCGGCATGGAGGTGAATCCACTGGTGTTTGAGACCAGCGCGTCTACCAATTCCGCCATCTGGGCATCTCTTGAAAAGATCGGATGCAAAAGTACATATATTTTCGATAAATAAAAACTCTTTTCTCTATTTTTTTTGATCCGGACGGCTTTGTAAATCTATTTTTATTCTTTACCTTTAAAGCATGAATGAACATGAAAACAAAAAGGGTTGTAAAAGTGTTAACATAATGAATTTGCGGAAAATATTTTTTTTTTTTGAAACAAACGTATTTAATATAGCGTATTAATCTTTTCAACATTGATGATGAGAAATAACAATTATTGTGTAATTATGGGCGGAGGAATTGGAAGCCGCTTCTGGCCTTTCAGTAAAGAACAAAAGCCCAAACAGTTTCTGGACTTTTTCGGAACAGGGAGATCGTTATTGCAAAGTACTTTCGATCGTTTTAAAAAAATTGTTCCCATTGAAAATATTTTTATTGTAACTAACGATGCGTATGCCGAAATAACGCGGCAACAGTTGCCGGAATTGTCCGAGAACCAGATACTCAGAGAGCCAATGAGGAGGAATACTGCACCTTGTATCGCCTTTGCGTGCTATCGAATCAGATCGATCGACCCGGATGCCAATATCGTGGTTGCTCCTTCCGACCATTTGATTCTCAAGGAGGATCGGTTTATTGCCGATATTAATAAAGGATTGGAGTTTGTGGCAAAAAATCCGGTGTTGCTGACGCTGGGTATTATGCCGAGCCGACCTGAAACAGGTTACGGATATATTCAAGTGAGCGAAGAGAATATCGACGGCGTTCACAAAGTTAAAACGTTTACCGAAAAACCGGATCGCGAGCTGGCTCAGAAGTTTTATGAGAGCGGAGAATTTGTGTGGAATTCGGGAATTTTTCTATGGAATGTAAATACTGTTTTAGAGGCTTATAAAAATTATTTGCCCGATATATTCAACAAATTCAACGAGGGAAAAGATGTGTTTAATACACCGAAGGAAAAAGATTTTATCGATGCATGCTTCCCATTTTGTCCGAATATCTCTATCGATTACGGTTTAATGGAAAAAGCCGAAAATGTTTATGTCATAACATCTGATTTCGGATGGAGTGATCTGGGAACATGGGGGTCGCTGCATGAGATGGCAGAAAAAGACGAAAACAACAACGCCAGTTTGAATTGCAAAGCCTTGTATTTTGAAAGTTATGACAACATTGTTGCCATGAGTGACGGGAAAGTGGTGGTTATTCAAGGGTTGGAAGACTACATTGTGGCAGAATCGGATAATGCTTTGCTTATTTGTAAAAAAAGCGAAGAACAACGCATCAAACATTTTGTTACCGAAGTAAAGTTCCGTTTTGGAGATGAGTTTGTTTAAAACGGAAGGATAGTCGGCTTATTTTCGTAAATAGAAGAGTGTCCGTTAAAAACTGAACCCCTAAAGGTAAACAAAAAACTTTAGGGGTTTAGTTTATAGTACTTCACTTTTGTAGAGAATTCACCGGAATGAAAAAACCGGCTGAATTTTGGCGAAAAACAATCAGGTGTGCTTACTCAACAGATAGCCTTACAATTAGTTCGTAAACAATAATTCGCGATATTTTGGGAGTGGCCACATCTGGTCGTCAACAACGAGTTCGAGCTTATCTACATGATAACGTATGACATTAAAGTAGGGGAGCACCGTATCGTGGTAGGCAATGGCTTTTTCTCTTGCGTCTTCGATCTTGTTGGCTACTTTTCGTGCCTCCACCATATCGTCCACATTTTTCTTGATAGCCGCAATGTGTGTGGCTATTTCCTCGACGAGTGAAGCGTCTTCTTTTGTCAATCCGGCTGCTTTTTTCTCGTCGTATACCGCTTTCATTTTACAGATATTGTCGAGCAGAACCGATTGATATCGTGTAGCTACGGGAATGATATGGTTAATGGACAGATCGCCCAACACCCGTGCTTCAATTTGAATTTTTTTGGTGTAAGTTTCCCATTTTACTTCGTTGCGGGCTTCCAGTTCTTTTCTTGTCATGACTCCGGTGCTTTCAAACATCTTTACCGATTGATCGGAAGTGTAGGCGTCGTAAATCAGCGGAACGCCGGTTTGGCAATCGAGGCCGCGTTTTTCGGCTTCAATTTTCCATTCTTCGCTGTAATTGTTCCCTTCAAATCGGACAGGTTTGCTTTCCTTGATATAGAGCCGTATCGTGTCGTAAACGGCTTCTTCTTTTTTCATGCCCTTTTTCATTTTTTTGTCGATTTCGCTCTTGAATTCGGTCAATTGGGCAGCTACGGCAGCATTCAATACGATCATGGCTGTCGAGCAATTTGCCGATGAACCCACAGCCCTGAACTCGAAGCGATTGCCGGTAAAAGCAAAGGGTGATGTGCGGTTACGGTCGGTATTGTCGATCAATACTTCGGGAATATGAGTTACCCCCAATTTCATTTTCTTTAATTCTTCGACCGTGATTTCGTCGTCTTCCGAGCTATATTCGATTTTATCCAAAACTGCCGAAATCTGTTTGCCGAGAAATACCGAAATGATGGCCGGCGGCGCTTCGTTTGCGCCTAATCGGTGTGCATTTTGGGCAGACATGATCGACGCCTTCAGCAGTCCGTTATATTTGTAAACAGCCATCAGTGTATTTACCAGGAAGGTAACAAACTGAAGATTCTCGTTGGCGGTTTTTCCGGGAGTGAACAATCCCACCCCGGTGTCTGTTCCCAGCGACCAGTTGTTGTGTTTGCCCGAACCATTGATTCCTGCAAATGGTTTTTCGTGCAACAGGAGTTTGAAATGATGCTTAGTCGCGATTTTGTTCATGAGCATCATAATCAGCAAATTTTGATCTACCGCCAAATTGGTTTCACCGAAAATGGGAGCCAATTCATACTGGTTTGGAGCCACTTCATTGTGCCGGGTTTTTAAGGGGATGCCGTATTTATAGGCTTCAAATTCCACTTCGCGCATGAAGGCGGCCACCCGGGGAGGAATCGCACCGAAGTAATGATCTTCCAGTTGCTGGTTTTTGGCACTTTCATGACCCATCAACGTTCTTCCGGTGAGTACCAGATCGGGACGTGCTTCATACAATGCCTGATCTACAAGAAAATATTCTTGTTCCCATCCCAAATACGAATATACTCTTTTGACATTGGGATCGAAGAGTTTGCAGACATCAACGGCTGCTTTGTCTACGGCTGAAAGTGCTTTCAATAAAGGAGTTTTATAGTCGAGCGCTTCCCCTGTATATGAAATAAAAACAGTGGGGATACACAGTGTGTCGCCCATAATGAAAGCCGGAGACGAAGGGTCCCATGCGGTATAGCCACGTGCTTCAAACGTGTTGCGGATACCGCCGCTGGGGAAACTCGAAGCATCGGGTTCCTGTTGTGCAAGAAGTTTTCCGGAAAATGTTTCGATTACATCCAGTGTCGATCCATCTGCATATTCGATAAACGAATCGTGCTTTTCGGCAGTTCCGTCTGTCAGTGGTTGAAACCAATGGGTATAGTGTGTCGCACCCATTTCCAGCGCCCACATCTTCATGCCTACGGCCACATGGTCGGCAATTTCCCGTTGAAGGGTTGTACCTTTGTCTATAGCTTCCAGGACTGTCCGCATTGTTTCTTTCGAAAGGAATTTGGCCATTTGTTTTTTGTTGAACACGTATTTCCCGTAATAATCGGATGGCAATTTGTCCGGTGCCGAAATTTCGAGGGGTAGATGTTGTGTTGCTTTTTCTATTGCTGTAAATCGTAATGTCGACATAATTGGATGTATAATTTTATGATTTGAGATTTATTCAATCTCAATAACTTAGTAATATATTTGACGACACAAAAGTAATTGAATTTTTATTTTTCCGAAACTTAGGGAGGTATCTTAATTCGAAAATTTGTATCATTTAATTTTTGGATTTTTTTGAGGCAATCGAGCCAAAAAGGTTTTGTTTGCACGTACTTCCTGTTTCATCGTTACCAGAATTTCACTATCAGTGGGGAGGAAGACGTCTACTCGGGAACCTAATTTTATAAATCCTAGAGGATCAGCAATATTATAACTTTCGCCTTCTTTTACATAAGTCACGATGCGCTTTGCTACCGCTCCGGCTATTTGCCGTGTTAGTATTCGATAACCGTCGGGAGTTTCAAAAATGATGTTTGTTCGTTCGTTGTCTTTACTCGATTTTGGTAGATATGCTGCATGAAATCGGCCCATATCGTGTGATAAATGGATTATTTTACCGGTTACGGGGACCCAATTGGAATGAGCATTGAATAACGACATAAAAATGGATATCTGTATGCACTCTTGCTGTAGGAAATCTTTTTCAAATACTTTTTCTATGGTTACGATTTTTCCGTCGGCAGGTGCATTTACCCAGCCGAGAAGTTGGCCCGTATATATTCTTTTGGGTTTTTTGTAGAAATTTACCATTGTTGCGTATAGAATGGCAGTTAACGCAAAGATAGTATGATTGAGAATTTTTACCTGACAAAAGACAAACAGGATTATATTCAACAAAATAAATGTTATTAACCATTTAATGAGTACGTGTCTGCCTTCTTTGTGTATCAACATAATTGCCTCCTGTATGAGTTGGGGATAAACATTTGATTGAGGTTCTTTTGCAAAGCGGGTGAAAAAGTTTGAATTGTTTCCTTTTGTTGTTCGGGAATATATTGCTTCCAAACTTCTTCGTTAAGGTATGGCACAATCGTAGGAATAACTATTTGTATGCGTTCGAAAAAAAAAGAAGATTTCTTTGTCTCTTTTTTTATGATGTTTTCTTTAGGATCGAGCATCAATACAACGTTGAGAATCAAACTGAGTACTACTGCAGCTGTTCCTATGGATACAATAGAGCCTAATATTTTATTAAAAAAACCAAGATGAATGATTGCTATGAATTTTTGAATGATGCTGCCAAGTAGTGTTACGATAGCCATAATAATGGCAAAACTTATAAGATAGGAGACTACTGATGCGGTGTTTTGTGACATATGCGTGATTTGCAATAACCATGGAAGAATGATTTTTGCTGTTTGCCCTGCAAAAACAACTGCCAAAATCAGTCCGCAAAGGTTTATTAATTGCCTGATTAATCCTTGCCTGAATCCACTCGCAAAGGCCCAGATCAATGCGATTGTTATAATGATGTCAAACCAATTTAACACAGCGTATCGATATTAATGTTTTGAGCTTCTATTTTTTCATTAAGGAAAAGTGATGCTTGTTGGGAGAATTTTTTTGGCGATTCGGTAGTAAAAAAACGAATTGTACCGTTTTTTGTACATTTTTCATCCATTTCGGGATGGCGTTCGAGATAGTTTTCCAGGCTTTTGGCTACATACTTGCCTTGCGCAATTACACGAATATATTCCGGCAGATAGTGTTTTATTTTTTTTATCAGCAAGGGATAATGCGTGCAACCAAGAATAATGGTATCGATATCGGGATCTTTTTTTAATAAGCGGTCGATATGTTGTTTCACAAAATAATCTGCACCGGGTTTATCGTACTCATGGTTTTCCACTAAAGGTACCCACATCGGGCAGGCTTCGCCGGTGACGATGAGATGAGGGTGCAGTTTTTTGATTTCTAAATTGTATGATTGTGATTGAATAGTGCCTTCGGTACCCATAACTCCTATATGTCCGGTTTTAGTATATGTATCTATGTTTTCAACTGTCGGTCGTATGATACCCAATACTCGTCGCGTGGGATCAAGATGCGGAAGGTTGTTTTGTTGAATACTTCGTAGCGCTTTGGCTGATGCTGTGTTACATGCCAGAATAACCAAATGGCAGCCTTGAGAAAAAAACCATTTAACCGATTGAAGTGTAAATCGGTACACAACATCAAATGAACGGTTTCCGTAGGGGGCTCGAGCATTGTCTCCCAAATAAATATAATCGTATCGGGGCATTAAGGAACGGATTTCAGATAATATGGTGAGTCCGCCATACCCCGAATCGAAAATACCGATAGCTCCTTCTTTTCGGCTAAAACTATTCTCCACTGCCTTTTATTTTGGAGTTAACTATTATTTTATACCCAGTTTCGCTTTTACAAATGGATTGGCATCTACAGCATTGGGAGTAACAAAAATTATAGCCGGATCGGCTAAGTCGTAAATCACCGTAAAGTTTTGCTCAATGCCCACGATGCGCACGGCTTCTTTGATTCTTTCTTTTATGGGTTCCAACAAAATCTTTTCCTGTTCTTCGATATCTTTCTGCGCTAATTTCATGAATTCGTTAATCTTATTTTCCAAATCAGTTAATTCTTGCATTCTGCGTAGTTTGATGTTCTCGGCCAGTGAGTTTTGATACGTGATGAAATCGGAATATTTTTTGTTGTATTCATTTTGCATCAACTGTAATTCTTCCTTATAATTATTACTGAGTGTGGTAAGTTTTTCGGTGGCTCTGGTTTTTTCCGGGACAGCATTAATCAATTCAATCGTATTTACATAAGCTACCACATAAGCATTTTGAGCAATTGCAGTTGCGGTTATCACGAAGATGAGTACACTTGCAGTTAATAGAATTTTTTTTGTCATAATAAATACAATTTTATGATTTTGTTTGTTGTTTTCCCAGTCAACATATGCAACTTATTTCTCTGTGTGTTGTAGCAGCATCTGCAGGTTGCAGCAGATGCTGCTATCTCAAGGTAGAGAATTTAAATTACAATGTCAACTGGTTTTCAATATATTATAAAGCATTGCTTTTACAATGTTTTCTTTACTTCCACCTCTTCATAAGCTTCTATAATATCGCCTATTTTTATATCGTTGAAATTTTTGATGTTCAATCCGCATTCGTAACCTGCAGCTACTTCCTTTACGTCTTCTTTGAAACGTTTCAGCGAATCCAATTCTCCCGTATAAATAACGATACCGTCACGGATCAGCCGAATTTTGCTTGTACGTTTGATTTTACCTTCTTTAACCATACAGCCGGCAACTGTCCCCACTTTGGTAATCTTGAAGACTTCGCGCACTTCCAGATTGGCAATAATTTCTTCTTTGATATCGGGCGAAAGCATACCTTCCATAGCGGATTTTACATCTTCTATAGCATCGTAAATGATAGAGTATAAACGAATTTCGACTCCTTCTTTCTCTGCTTCTTTGCGAGCTGCCATTGAGGGACGTACCTGGAAACCAATAATAACGGCATCTGATGCTGCTGCCAGCGTAACATCTGATTCGGAGATTTGGCCGACAGCTTTATGAATAACGTTGATCTGTATTTCATCGGTGGATAATCGGATGAGCGAGTCTGAGAGTGCTTCTACCGAACCATCCACATCGCCTTTTACAATAATGTTCAGTTGTTTGAAATTTCCGATGGCAATGCGGCGGCCAATATCGTCAAGTGAAAGCAATTTTTGCGTACGAATTGACTGTTCGCGTTGTAATTGTTCACGTCGGCTTGCAATGGCACGAGCTTCCTGTTCGTTCTCCATTACGTAAAAAATATCCCCTGCCTGAGGTGCACCGTTTAGTCCCAGAATAAGTGCCGGTTCTGAAGGGCCTGCTTTTTCTATACGTTGATTGCGTTCGTTGAACATGGCTTTTATACGTCCATAGTATGTGCCTGCCAACACGATGTCTCCCTGTTTCAATGTCCCGTTTTGAACAAGGACGGTTGCTATATATCCACGGCCTTTATCAAGGGAAGATTCAATAACGGAGCCTTTTGCATTACGATTGGGATTTGCTTTCAGTTCGAGCAGGTCGGCCTCGAGCAATACTTTTTCCATCAGTTCCTGCACCCCGATTCCTTTTTTTGCCGATATATCTTGAGATTGATACTTCCCTCCCCATTCTTCTACCAAATAGTTCATTTCAGCCAATCTTTCTTTTATTTTGTTGGGGTTGGCTTCCGGTTTATCTATTTTATTGATTGCAAAGACAATAGGTACCCCTGCAGCTTTGGCATGGTTAATTGCCTCAACGGTTTGAGGCATAATATCATCGTCGGCAGCAATAATAATGATAGCTACGTCTGTGACCTGAGCTCCTCGTGCACGCATAGCAGTAAATGCTTCGTGTCCGGGTGTATCGAGGAAAGTAATTTTTCTTCCATCATTTAATTGAACATTGTAGGCGCCTATATGTTGTGTGATTCCTCCGGCTTCACCTGCAATTACATTGGTATTCCGGATATTATCCAATAAGGATGTTTTACCGTGATCCACATGTCCCATGACGGTAACGATAGGTGGACGAGGAACCAAATCGTTGGGATCGTCTTCTTCTTCGGCGATAGCTTCTATTACATCTGCACTTACAAATTTGGTCTTGAAACCGTATTCTTCAGCTACAATGTTAATGGTTTCTGCATCCAGGCGTTGATTGATTGCAACCATGACCCCCAAACTCATGCAAGTGGAGATAACATCGGTTACAGGAACATCCATCATGTTGGCTAAGTCGTTAGCTGTAACAAATTCAGTTAATTCAAGTACATGGCTTTCGCGTTCTTTTTGCAGATTTTGTTGTTGTTGTTTATAAGATAAAGCTTCGCGTTTTTCGCGGCGATATTTTGCGCCACCTTTCCCGCCCCTTTTTTCTGTGAGACGTGCTAATGTTTCTTTGATTTGTTTTTGTACTTCTTCGTCGCTTACTTCCGTTTTATTCGGTTTTCTGAGTATTGGACGGCGTCGCCCTACCTCTTTGGGAGAAGAGTCAAAAGTATTGGGTCTATCGATATTAACTTTGCTTTTACGAATACGTTTACGTTTTTTCTTCCCTTTATCTTCTAATTCATCGACCGGTTTTCTTTTTTCTTCGATGCTTTCTTTTTTCAAAAGCTTCACATTTTCTTCTTTTAATCTTTTGCTGTCGAGAGCTTTTTGTTCCCTTTCAAGTCTTTCTTTTTTGCGCTGTGTACGACTTTTCCGTGCCGGTCGGGTTTTATCGTTAATGGCATCCAGATCAATTGAGCCTTTTATTACTAAATTGGGTTCTAATTTCTTTTTATGAATGCGAAAAATTTCCTCCTCTTTTTCATTATTGCTTTTATCGGCAGATTCCTCTTCAGCGATAATTATTTCCTCCGGAACGATTTTTTCTTCGAAAGCTTGTTCTTCTTTGGCAACTTCTTCTTTTATAGTTTCGGTTTCCAACGTTGATTCATTTTCTTTACCCTCTATTTCTTCAGTCACAATTTTTTCTCCGGCAAATTCAACTTTTTCCGGTTCGTTTTTTGTCTCGACTGCGATTTCTTCTTTTTCTTCTTCTATGATGGTCTTGGGGGCAGACTCTATTGCTGTTTCAGCTTCTACCATTTCTTTTTCTTGAGGCTTTTCTTCCGGTTTTGTTTCTTTTTTCTTCTTATGCTCGTCCAGTTCAATATTTCCAATAATATTGATATGGGGTTTTAAACTTTCCGGTATTTCGGTTTTTATGGTTTCCTTCTCAACTTTCTTTTTTTGTTCGGTTTCCTGCAATTCATATCCTTCAATAGCAACAGTTTCTTTTTTACTTTCTTTATTGTGAAGTTTTTCGAGTGTTTTATCGACTTCTTTTCTGATATTTTTATCTTTACCAAACTCTGCAATTAACAACTCATACTGTTCTTCTTCGATTTTGGCGTTTGGGTTAGCTTCTATGTTAATACCTTTTTTGTGTAGAAATTCAACCAGACTATTGATCCCTACATTTAAATTTTTCGATGCTTTTATTAACCTTATAGACATATAATTAAATTAGACTTTTTATGATTTGTGAACAGTGAGTGTTGCCATGAAGATGCAAATTAGTGTGAATTAATTTTCGTCTTCATCGTCATCGTTTTCGAATTCCGAAGCCAATATTTGCAACACTTCATCAACGGTGCTTTCTTCGAGATCGGCTTCTCGTATAAGTTTTTCGCGATCCATTGCCAATACGTTTTTGGCTGTCGAGCAGCCAATGCGTTTGAGCTGATCAATTACCCACCCGTCTATTTCGTCACGGAATTCGTCCAAATAGATGTCTTCTTCGTCCGTGCCTTCAATGTCACGGAATACTTCGATATTGTAACCGGTAAGCATGGATGCTAGTTTAATGTTGGCGCCACCCTTGCCAATTGCCAGTGATACTTCTTCGGGAGGAAGAAACACTTCGGCTCGGCGTTCGTCTTCTTTCACCACGATGGAATTGATTTTTGCGGGACTGAGGGAACGCTGAATATATAAAGTAGTATTATTGGTGTAATTGATGACATCAATGTTTTCGTTACGCAATTCGCGTACAATTCCATGGATGCGGAATCCTTTCATTCCAACGCAAGCACCAACGGGATCGATGCGGTCATCATAAGCTTCCACGGCTACTTTTGCACGTTCTCCGGGAATTCGTGCTATACCCTTTATGGTGATCAATCCGTCGGCAATCTCGGGTATTTCCGTTTCGAAAAGTCTTTCGAGGAATACCGGTGATGTACGGGAAAGAATGATTTTCGGATTATTGTTTTTGTTTTCTACACGGGCGACTACTGCACGAACATGTTCTCCTTTATGGAAGAAATCGCTTGGAATTTGTTCGGTTTTCGGAAGAATAAGTTCGTTGTGTTCGTCATCAAGCAGCAAGATTTCTTTTTTCCATATTTGATATACCTCACCCGAGACAATTTGTCCGACTTTCTCTTTATATTTGTTGTAGAGGTTATCTTTTTCCAATTCCAGAATTTTAGAAGCCAAAGTTTGACGAAGATTCAGAATAGTACGTCGACCAAAATGGTCAAGCGAAACTTCATCGGTCACTTCTTCGCCAACCTCAAAATCTTCGTCTATTTTTCTTGCTTCCGAAAGGGGAATTTCTCTATTAGGATCTTGCAATTTATCGTCTTCCACCACTGTGCGATTGCGCCAAATTTCAAGGTCACCCTTATCGGGATTAATGATGATATCGTAATTCTCGTCGGTTCCGTTTATTTTTGCTATTACGCTTCGGAATGACTCTTCCAACACGCTGATCATGGTGGTTTTATCGATATTTTTCAGCTCGTTGAATTCAGAAAAAGTATCTACAAGGCTAATGGTCTCTTTCTTTTTGCCCATGGATTGTTCTCAATATTTTATTTTCAAAATTATGTATTCGTTTTTATTATTCGGATTTTCTTCGAGAATATATTTGTCGCAGAAGAGGCGCTATTTAAAGTGAAGAAAATATTTTGTATATTTAATTTCGTCGTATGTAAACGGCAAATCTTCTTTTATTTCGGTTTTGTGTTTAGCTCCTTCTTGTTTGATTTTTTTTGTAATGGTTATTGTAAACCTGTCTTCATTGGCCGATTTCAGGATACCTTTCAGCTTATCACCTTTTTTCGTGAGAACTTCTACTTCTTTACCTTCAAATTTTTTGTATTGACGCAACGTTTTAAACGGTGTTGTTAGTCCCACGGATGTCACGGTGAGCTCAAAATCTTCTATATTGCGGTCAATCTTCGATTCGATATGCTGGCTCAACGCCACACAGTCGTCAATGTTTACTCCCATATCGTTATCGATCTCTACTGTAATGATGTTTCCCGGAGCTATCTGTACGTCGACCAGATAATCGGGTTTCCCTTCCAGATAGGCTTCTGCAATTTTGCTCAGCTCGTTTTTATCAATCATTTCAAAATGAATAATAAAAAAGGAAGCCATCTTTTCTGCTTCCCTTTCAATTTTCCTTTGCAAAGATATTATTTTCAAATGAATTGGCAAAATGTTTCTCTTATTTTTTGATTAGTCGGAGCATTACTCCTTTTCTTTTGATTTCGTAAATTTTCATCTCGTGATCAGATTCTACTAAAACTTATTGCAATACGCAAAGAAGTTTATCGCTTCCAATTCTTTCGCCAGAGAATTTTCTTCAGCATCTGATATGTTTTGAAATGGGGTACGGTTAATGCCTAGGTCAATGCCGATTAATTTCATAATGCGTTTCCCTCCAACGATGTTTCCTCGATAATTTACAATTACATTAATGACTTTTTGGGCGTAATTTTGTAATTCACGTGCTTTTTCAATATTGCCTTTATTGAATTCGTTAATTACACCCACCAGTACGTTACCGATGTAGTTTCCGGTGCCGCTAATTCCCCCTTGCGCTCCCCCCATGACTAGTGCAGAAAGGATGGTTTCATCTTGTCCGTGCAACATGTCGAATTTGCCATTTTTGTATAACATACATTGGTTATATTCATATAAACTTTCGTAGGTATATTTAATCCCTGCCAGATTTGGAATCCTGTCTTCTGCTGCTTTCAAGAAGGGCAACATTGGTAAGTATACACCACTCAAAGCAGGGATATGATAAAAATAGAAGGGCAGGGAAGGAGCGGCACATGCAATTTCTTCGCAATATTTCACAAGTTCTTCAACGCGCCCGGCTTTTGGGAAAGGTGAAGCCATAGCACCTATACCGAATGCTCCGATTTCAGCAGCATGTTGTGCCATTTTATAGCTGTCTTTTATACATGTTGATCCGACATGAACGATAACTTTGAATTCTTTATCTACAACCGATATCCATTTTTCTGCCAGTTTCATACGCTCTTCAACGGTCATCATGTAACCTTCACCTGAAGAACCGTTGATGAAAACCCCTATTATTCCGTTTTTTTGCAACATCGTCGCATAATCCCCGATAGGGCTTAAATCAATTTCGCCTTTTTTATCAAATGGCGTAAACGGAGCAACGATCAATCCTTTTATTTTTTCGAAATTCATAATGTAATTTTTTATATGTTGATTTATTAAGTTAAATGTTATTTTCTTCCGTGTAAGTATACTCTTTTTTAGGCTTTAAGAAAAGCAATACCATAATGACTGCCAATAAAACCAAGAAAGCTAATTTGCTGAAATCGGAGCCTAAACTTCCTTTGTCGGTAGAAGATCCAAGTAATATTGTAATGGCGTATCCTCCAAAAACTCCCATCATATTCATTATACCGTAGGCTGTTGCCCGATATTTGGGAGAGATGATTTGGCAAAGAATGGGCATGTTATTGGCGTCGAACATTCCATACCCAATCCCGAACAAAAAGGCTGAACAAATGAGACTTGTATAGGTATGCCCAAAACCCAAGAGTATGAGTGAGGGTACAGTCAGGGTTAATCCGATAGCACTCGTGTAGATGCGGCCTTTGATGTTTTTGAGTACCCATCGGTCAGATAGAGGTCCGCCAATAAAAACGCCGATGAGAGATGCGACGGCAATGGAAATCGTTGCCATTGGTCCTGCCATTGTCATGGGGATGCCCAGGTTTTTTGTAAATAATGTGGGAAGCCAATTTTTAGTTGCCCATCCGGGAAGACTTGGAACGATGAAGTAGAATAACATGATCCAGAAAGATGCTGTACTTAAAAGTACAACGAAGGGTTTCCAAAAAGGTTCTTTTTCAGCTTTTACGCTTTGGGGTTGCATTTCAGAAATCCGATTGGTATGATTTTTTTTGTCATTAAGAAACAAAATGAGAATAACTGCGTATACAACTCCAATGATACCAAACCCATGAAACACTGTTCGCCACGAATAATTGGCAGCTATTGCAGCACCAAAGCCACCCAGTGCTTGGCCTGTATAAAGTCCTGTCATATGAATACCGATTGCCAAAGAGCGGGTTTTATTCGTGTGATAATCGGCAATCATGGACAATGCTGCAGGAAGGTACAATGCTTCACTTATCCCCATAAAAGCCCTGAGCCAATATAATTGGTTGAAAGAAGTAGCGTAACCCATGGAATACGTTACGGCTGACCATACAAATAAACTGCCCGCAATAAGCCATTTCCGATTTATTCTATCTGCTACGGCTCCTGCAGCCGGGCTTAAAAAACCATAAACAAGCAAAAATATTCCCATTAGGCGACCGAAATTTTCTGCAATTGACAGTTCTTTAATATCAACAGCCATTGCCGCCTGCATAGTGGAAAGCATCTGCCGGTCAAGATAGTTAAGCAATGCTACCACCCAGAGTAATCCTACTACAATCCACGGATAAGCTTTACTATTTTTCATTTTTTCCATTGATTTTTTTATCGGGGTTATAAATAAGTCCTTTCACTTCATCCATACCGTCGAGGGTAACAAACACACACGTAAACATCCATTTTTGCAGACGCACTTCCTTTGTGGAAAATTCGCCTATCGGCAATTTCAATACTATTTTATTCCAACCTTTTTTCAAGGTTACGGGAATAGGTGGACGCACGGCAAAATTTTCGTTTCCAAGTGGGATTTCATTTGAGAGAATGGTGTGACTATTACTCCAAACCGGCGGTTGAATTTCTTTATCGTTGATCATTATTTTACTTTTCCGATAATCCCATTCTCCTTGAGGAGGAGGCAAATCTTTTTCCGACCTGCTATAATTTTGTGTGCTTATCCATGCCCCAACGGTTTGTTTTTTTGGCGACCAAACCCATGTATATGCATATGCTGTATGATTGGGCTTAGGGTTATCGTAAAATGAGGGTATCACCTCTCCCCATACATGACGTAGGTATATGGCAGCACCAATAGCTTCGCGGGTATGGTATGTTTTCCCTTGATAGGTATAGTGTGTTTTTAGTTTTTTTTCGGGTGGAAATGATTGTTGCAGATTTCCGTAATTGGGGAAAGCATCCGTGATGCGCCATTTCACGTTTGTTTGGCGTACATAGGGAAAAGGTAAATCTTTGAATATGCTTTGTTTATGCCAGAGCAATCGATTTTCAAAATCAATAAAAAGCGGGTATTCCGGGGTACCTTCTTTTAACAATGTGCCTTGTTGTTCGAAATATTTTTTGCGTCCGCCTTGCCATGAACTTTCGGCAAAAGTCAGCATTAAAGGATAGAAAGCATTTTCGATCAAAATATGTTTTTCGGGATATACAAATCGATCGTTCCATACAGCTATTATTGCTCCTATGATGTTATCTTCTTCATATTCCCGGTTGCCGATGTTGCTATTATACAGAGCAATTAAATCGGCAAAATTGTCAAAATGATTGATATAATGGTACCGAGAATCAATAGCCGGTGTATTGGTTAATGGTTTTCCGCGTGAACTCCACATTTGTATCTTATCGATTTCTCCCGGATGGTAGGTATATCCGGGATTCCAGGAAATCACTTTTTTCCCCATTGAACGAATGTGTTGAACCATTTCGGGCACAAATTCCGGATTTGAGATTTCTACTTCATCGGTACCGATATGAAGATAAGGCAGATCGGGAAAAATCTCGATGCAAATTTCTTTGAGCAATTGTTTCAGAATATCCATTCCTTCAGGACTTTGCATATCGCAACCGAATGCTTTTCTGAAAGCAGCACTATGCCCCGGCATATCTATTTCCGGGATAAGCAACACGTGGTGTGCTTTGCAAAATTCCGCAATATCTTTAGCTTCGTCTATGGTATAATATTTTCCCGGGAGGCGACCGAAGTTGGCACTATCATTGAGTTGAGGGTAAATTTTACTTTCTAATCTCCACCCTAAATCTTCGGTTAGATGCCAATGAAATGTATTTATTTTGTAAGTGGATAAAATTGCGATTTCCTGTTTCAGTTCATCGGGCGAGATGTAGCTTCTTCCCACATCATGCATGAAACCACGTATATGAAAAGCAGGCCAGTCGACAATTTCGCAACACGGCAAATAGTGCTTGCTGCGATATTGTGTAATGAGCTGGTTTAATGTTTGTTTAGCCCAATAGGCACCTTGTTCGGCAGTTGCCTTTATAAGAATACTGTCGGGAGTAATTGTCAAATGATATGCTTCTCTTTGATTTACAAATGCCTGAGGTATGGAGGAAACGTAGTATATAGTAATTTTATTGTTGTTAATTGTATCTTCAAATGTGTGTATTGCATGTTGAATTTTTATGGACTGAGGTTTTGGTATTAGCATTAAGGTGTTCTGAGCATGATCAACGTAATCAGCATGAAGCGTTGTTATACTGCAAATAAAAGAGATGAAAATAAGAAGATGTTTTTTTATTTTATGTTGTTTTCTCATTCAGTTTGCGTTTAATCTGATTTCTCCTTTCCATGTGATTGGCGTACGAACACCCGGCTTCAATTCTCCTTGTACGAGATAAAAAGTATCGTTCTCAAAAACAAGAGTAGCTCCTGCACGTGCGGCATTTGGGGTGACGTCTATGGTTTTCCATCGATTGGTTTTTGTATCAAAGATTCGGCATTCGGGGTTGAACTTGTAATATGCTATCGGCTGATTCATGTATGTTTTTGAAAATGCGTTGTTTTTCTGTTCTTTTTCTTCGTCAGTAAGTAGCCGATTAAAATGGATGTTATATTGTGTGTTGATGGCATTTAGGAATATGTCGTAATTAACCCCTCCCATACATAAAATATATCGGTCTTGTATGGGCATTGCAACGGCTCCGGCCAGAGAGAATGGTTTTTGCGTGTCGGGATCAATTTGTTCTCCTACTTTTTCCCATGTTCTATCTTCAACGCAATACCGAAATACATCTTTTGCCATTTCGGGTGAGTGAATTTCATCTCCCCCGAAAAAACCTCCCAGCAAATAAACATAATTTTTTTCATTATTTTTAATTCCTGCCATTACCGGTTGCACGCGAGGTATACCCGGAAAGGGAGGAAGTTTTTTCCATGTTGAGTCATTTTTTATGTCGATGGAATAAAAATCGTTACTTGGCTTATCGTTGACATTTCCACCTCCAACAAAAACGGAGTTTTTTATGGCACAACCGGCAAAATTATCCATCGCTGTCGGTAATACCGGGAGAGCATCCAATTTGGGTTCTCCCGATCTCTGCAACGATACGCTATATCCATTTTTCAATGATTCTTTTCCTGTGTTTCCTCCGACCCAGAGTGTTTCGTTGGATGATAGCCGAATGGAAACCCCGTATGCAGCAGGTTTAGGAAGTTTGCCTACCCACGTCCATTTGTCGAGGGTTGTAGTATCCATCATCAAGATATCGTCATAGTACACTTTTGCTCCCCCTTCAAAACCGAGCTTATCAGGGAAGTTACAACCTCCTGCCACTAAAAGTTTATCTTGAATAATAGCAGCATATGATGCTGAAACACCTTTTTGTAAATTTCCTGTCAGGCCTTCTGTGGGGACCTTGTGCCAGATGATGGTCAAATTAGTTGTTGTTTTATTCATTTCTTTACATGATGAAAAAATGCAGCTCATTAATACGATAAACGTTGAGCGTATTACTATCTGTTGAAATCGGGACATGAATTTCGCATCATTATTATTACGGGTTATTTTTATTTTTGGTCGGCAATTATATCCGAAACGGGTATTTTTTGAAAAATGAGATTTCTATTTCCTTCATACACTATTCCGACATGTTGTTCGTCAACCATCGTCAGGCAAGAATATCCAAAACCTTCAGGCGCATGAATAAGAAGATGATAGTGTTCGGGCCAAGTCATGCCTTCATCCAAACTGGCCTTTATAGTCATATTGATGCGACGATATTTGTCGGCAGGATTCGAGAAGAAAAGAACTTTTTTATTTTCTTTTCCTACCCACACATTCGCTCCGATAATACTTGCCATGCAGTTAGACTCAGGCAGAGCGCCGTTTGATGAAGGATGCACGGTCCATGTTTTTCCCATATCGTTCGTGACAGCTACGGCGCGCCCATTGGTATCGTCTTTTATTTGTCTGTTTCTGTCGTCGCGCATGTTCAACATCAAACTACCATCGCTGAGTTGTACTACTTGCGCTTCGGTGGTATTGGGCTTGGCACCTGTGCCGATATGCCAGGTATTTCCCCCATCTTTGCTATATATGATGGTAGAATGGCTGGTGAATTTTCCTCCATCTATCGCCTTTGTGCCGATATCGGCCTTAAATTGTGCCGGAAAGACGAGTGTTCCGTCGTCCATACAAATGCCCCGCCCCGGTCCTTGCAGGAGTAACTGCCAGGAAGGGTCTTTTATTTGTTGAGTAATATTGATGGGTTTTGACCATGTTTTTCCGTCATCCGTGCTTTTGACAAGCATAAATTGCCCGGTCTTTTCTGGCGTCATTCCGGGTTGAGAAACCCACCAGGCCATATCATCCCTGTTAAATCCATGTATCCATAATGCTGCCACCCATATCGTATTGTTTTTATGATCGTAGAGAATGGCCGGATCTCCCACGCCGTTGAGATATTCCGGCTTTCCACCCCACTCATCCATATCCATTATGACTTTCATGGGTTCCCATGTTTCGCCTCCATCCTCACTTCGGCTCATGCCGATATCGATATCTTCCTGAAGATCTTTACTTCGTGTATAACGGTTATCGTAAACAGCAATCAGCGTACCTTTATTGGTGGTTATTATTCCCGGAATCCGATAGGTATGGCAATTGTCCTGACCCGCGGCCCGTAATTCTATTGCCGGTCTGAAAACCGCGTCAGGTGTCGACACATACGTACTGCCGTCTTCAAAGGTGATTTGAATTTTGGATAAAGAAGCTTTCGCAGACAGATTGACTTTGGGATTTAAATTTAGCTCAAGTGCAAAAACACGTGTTTTTTCATTTGTTATTTCTTCATTCAAATCAAACCGGATTTCTGTATTCAAAGGGAAATTGTCAGTTTCGGCTATCCAATCGTTTATTTCATCGTTTTGCATGTGTAAGCAAGCTTTTTTAAAAATAGAATCAATTCGATCGTTGAATGAGAACTTAATGTTGGAGATTTTTTTCCGACTATTATGAGTAGGAGTTATTTGGATTCTGACCACATTATCATTTGGCTTTCCCCGGAAAAGTGCTTGTGTGGGCGCATCTATTGTGATTTTTTCGATTCCCGGGATGGAATGCATTTCTTTATGGGAAGAGAAGCATCCTATAAAAATAGAGAAAAATAAAAGAGTCAATGTCGTTTTTTTCATTTCAATCGGTTTTTTTGTTTTCATGAACACTATTTTACTATTTTCCAAAAGAGATAAATATACCTATATTTTGAATTCTTAAAGTTAAAGAGACAGGGTAAGAATGGAGCGTTAATATGGCAGAATCGTGAATATCTTTTCCTGCAGTTTTTCGGCCATCCTAACAAAACCGAGATCGGTAAAATGTATGCCGTCAACCGTTGCTTCGCCATCATCACAAATCAAATTGTCGCTTGAAAGGTAGTAGATATTAATATCTCCGGTCTGTTTCAATTTTTCGACTTCCTGTTTTAACACCCTATTCTTTTTTGCAACCACATCAAAAGCAATTTTGTCGTACAATGAATGCGGAAAAATTACCGATTCTACGAACAGTATGGGTGTGTTCGGGTTTTCTTTCCGAAGTATTTTTACAAAAGTAGCGGTTTTTTCTTTGATTTGCTCCTCATTTACATTAGGGATAAAATCAAGGATAAACAGTGCAGCATCGTGTCTTTTGGTCATCGTTTCAGCTATTTCGTAATCCAGTTTGCCGTTTCCGCTAAATCCCAAATTAATCACTTCTCGATTCAGACGACGAGTTAAGATGTTGGAAAATGACATTCCGGGACGAGCGGCACAACCGCCTTGAGTTATGCTTGTACCATAAATAATAATTGGAGCGTCGGTTTTAGGGTATGTCAAGCTGGGTTGTTTGAGCGTTGCGAGAGAGTCAACCCCTATGGAAAGCGAAACGACTCCATCATATAAGGGAAGAAATAACAGGTACTCTCGTTCTTTTGATGTCATGTTTGCGATAATTTGTTTTTCATTTACCTTCCCTGTTGGACGTGCTGAATTTACAAATTGCCAATGATCGCCTTCCCATGCATAAAGGTCGAGTCCTTTGCAACCAACATCGGTCATGTGATCCATATGTGTATTGTCTAACACTTCCCATTTAGCCGCAATGGTGGTGCTGTTCGAACAAAAACGGACAGCAAGTCCAGATGTATTTTTACCCAGTTTCCATAAAGGGGGCCTGCATTGCTCTTTTAACGTTGCAGGTAAACGCTCATAGCGTGTTTCCGTTTTATCGGAAATTTTTCCGATAAGCGGGAATTGATCGGCATTTACGTATCGTATTTGAGAATAAGTAGGGATAAACCAGCTTATACATCCCAAAAAAATTATCCATTTTTTCATATCGATTGCTTGTTTTTTTAGCGAGACTTGAAAACTTTATTGGGACAAAAATTAAGCAGTAAATTCTCAATAGCAAATTTACTGCTTAAAAATTTAAATTTGTAGTCTAAAAATTTTAAAGAACATATCCAATATAATTTTAGTGCTATTTACCACATTTCTTCTTCTTGATCACCAACTTTATAACCCGGAGTTTGCTTGAGTAATGGATCAGCATTTAATGTGTTTTTATCCACTGGCCACAAGAGCTTATGTGTTTCATTGGATTTGAGCACAGGCATACCACGGTATGTTGATGCGTTATCAAATGCCAAAGGTTTTCCGTCTTTTGCATCTTTCAAGCGGCAGACATCATACCAACGTTTTCCTTCATATACAAACTCCCTATCGCGTTCTTTTAATATTTCCAACTCGTTGGTTTTGAAATCGCTATTGTGATAACCATCTGTGACAGCATCAAAGTCGTTTCCGTAGGCGCGTTTACGTATTTCATTAATGTATTTGGCAGGATCACCACTCTTCATATTCTCGATTTCTGCCAGCATAAGAAGAACATCTGCGTAGCGATACAAAGGTTCGTTGGTGTCGAACACCCTGTTCCCGGTGGCGTTAATAGAGCCGAGAAATTTCTTCAAGACCGTACCTTCCAATTTACCCTTATCATTGTAATAATCCATAAAAGTAGCATCACGTCTTTTGTCTTTTTCCTCAAATGAAAGCCAAAATTCATTTGTGTATTCGTAGCGTTGCCATCCTGTTCCTCTTAAATCCAAAATATCTGTATCAATCTTTTTTCCATTGCGATCGTAGAAAATTCCTATCATGTTTTGAGGGGCATATACAAAATCGCCTGCATTGCTTGTTGCTTCCCCATCCGCATAGTTTATGGCGAAAATGATTTCTTTGTTTTTTTCGTTGTTTGTTGAAAAAACATCTGCAAAATTATTTAACATTCCGAAACGAGAATCATTTTTTACTGCCAGTAAATAATTTTCAGCTTTTGATAAATCGTCTGCTGCAGGTTTTTGATCGCCCAAACTTACTTTGGCTGACCATAAATATATTTCGGCTGCAAGCATTTGTGAAGCAACTTTAGACCACATGACATTATCAATGGTTCCTGCATCTTGGTATGTTCCGAAATAAGCCAGTGATTTTTGTATATCCGATTTTATAGAATCCATAACCGTTTTCGGAGTAGCACGTCCGGTATATAAATCGGTTGGTGAAACTTGACCGTCGAGTACTTTTACCCGTCTAACCAATGGTACTCCGCCATAGGCTCTATAAAGTGTAAAATAATAGAGTGCCCGAATGCCGTAAGTCTGTCCTAGAAGTATATCTACTTTTTCTTTATTATTTTTATGGATGTCGCTTCCTTCTACCATTTGAATTACCAAATTGCAATCAAAGATATTACCATATAAACCTGCCCAGGAGGTAAGACCGGGATTATTACCATCGAGAGAATTATTTTTTATAATATCGTTGTAGGTAGATAAACCTTGAGAGCTGGTACCGATTTTTTGGAGACCGCCACGAGCTTCACCCATTAAGAATTTACGGGTAAAATTTGTAGAACGTAGATCCAAGTGAATGCCGTTTACATAGGCTTCCGTTTGCGGCAAAGTTTTCCAAAAGTTGCCGCTTCCATAATAGTCTATCGGTGCTAAATCAAGTGTATCCTTACAGGAGGTATTGGTAAAGATTACCAGGATAAACACACCTAATGTATAAATTATTTTTTTCATATTTTTTAATATTAAAGATTAGAAAGTAATATTTAAACCGAATGTCACTGTACGTGGCAAGGTATACGTAGCATCTTGAATTCCACCTTGTTCTGGAGTAGCAATTGTTTTTGCAGCCGTTATATAACCCAAATTCTGACCGGTAATCGAAAGATCCAATTTTTCTATAAAAGCTTTATTAATAAGCGATTTCGGCAAGGAATAGGATAGCGATACTTGTCGTAGCGATAAATAATCGCCTTTGTAAGTAAATAAAGTGGAATTGCGATAGTTTCCTTTTCCTAACTGATCCGCCCACATGTAAGTCGGATATTTTGCATTTGGATTTTCCGGGGTCCATGTTTTTCTCACATCGGTGGTCATATTATAGGTACCTTGCATATTGCCCATGATCCATGGCAAACGATAATCCATTACCCAAAAATCAAAAGCGTAATCAAAAGCACAGTACAACGAAAGTTGTTTCCATGTAAGAGTGGTGTTGAACCCTCCAAACCAGTGTGGAGTTGTATTTCCTACTTTCACCAAATCATAATCGTCTATTATATTATCTCCATTGATATCTTTCCATTTTACATCACCGGGTTGAATAGGAAATCCTCTACCGTTAATTTTTTCTTGTTCGGTCATTTTTGCCCAATTACTTTTACCATAAAGGGTACGGGTAGTACCCCCTTGAAAGGAATGGGATTTTACGATCATGTCATCCGGTATTTCACTTTCATCTTTATAAATACCTTCAGCTTTAAATACATAGAGCACACCCGGCTCTTGCCCTTCTTGATAACCTCCTACCCAAATCAAATCGGTTTTGTCTTTCCCCGAATATACTTGAAAACCACCTTGTCGGTTCAATGGAAGGCCATTATAAGGTAAACTCACAACCGTATTTTTGTTGTATGAAATATTTGCCCCTATGTTCCAATACCAATTCGTGTTTTGAATAGGTGTCGCAGAAAGTTCGATTTCAACTCCTCTATTGCGAAATTCTCCATTATTTGTGCGAATTCCGCTAATTCCGGATGAACTGGGAAGACTCAAAGTGGCGAATTTATCTGATGTTAGACGATCATAAAAGGTAAAATTGGTGGAATACCTGTTTTTTAAATAACTAAGATCAAGTCCGACTTCAAATGTTCTTGTTTTTTCCCAGCGCAGGTCGGGGTTGGGAACAGAGCCTAAAACAAAAGTAGCAAGTCCGTTATATTTTGTTGAAGCAACATAGCTGCCTTGCAATTCATATGCGCCGATGCCCGATACATTTCCGTTTAATCCGTAGCTGGTTCTCAACTTACCGAAAGAAATGATATCGTCAAATTCTTTCATGAAAGATTCTTTGCTGAAAACCCATCCGGCCGATATACCGGGAAATGTTCCCCATCGTTTGTTTACTAATCTGGAGTACCCATCATGTCGTAAAACCATCGAAAGGAGATATTTTTCCTGATAATTGTAATTGGCACGACCAAAAAATGATAAAATGCGTTGTTTGGTATGGTATGAATCAATGCTTCTTTTATCTTTTTCACTGGAGGTCAATTGCAAGTCACGAAAATCATCCGTAGGTGCGCCGGATCCGGCTGCATAAATGCCATATGAGTAAGTATCATAATATTCGGAACCAACCATTGCCGAAAGATAATGATCATTTATTTGTTTATCGAAATTGAAAATCGCATTATAGGTTTGATCCAACGTTCGTCCGAATTCACCTGAGGTATTTCTTGTGGTATTTATCTTTGTGGGGTTTTCTCTAAAATCCTTATTAAATGCTTCGTAAAACCCTTCACTATAATACCAATTTCCAGAAAGCTTCAGATAAATATTTTTGGAAAAATCAATTTTTAATGTTTGGTTCATCGTAAATTTGTCCGTTTGATTGAAGCGATAGAACTTTTCGGGCTGATAAGCTTGATTGCCATCACTATAATTATTTCCCAGTCGGTACGAACCATCATGGTCGTTGGTATAGCGGACGGTAGGAGGAACTGTCAATATTCTACTGAAATAATTGGCTTCACTTGTTTGTGATGCGGGCATCGATTGCCAATTAGCCCTGTTAAAGTTGAAGCTTGACAGCGAGGTAAGCCACGGTTTGATTTTATAATCTCCATTGATAATAATCGAATAACGTTTGTAATATGAAGAAATAGGTAATCCTTGTGAATAGTTGTAGCCTAACCCTGCATAATAACTTCCTTTGTCGTTTCCACCCGACATATTCCAGTTGTAATCTTGTGAATAGGATGGATCTTTAAAGTTGAAATCTCCTGGATAAGTATTTTTAAAAATCAAATATTCGGGTACTGAATTTGGGTCATTACTGATGCTTTTTATGTATTCATATACAGGGTCTTTCATTTTTTGCCAACCATATTTATCAATTAAAAATTGATATCGATCTTCATAATACATAGTGCTCCACACAGAATTCATGGTGTTTTCCAAAGGTGTTACACCATCTGCGGCAAAATATGCATTTCCTGTTCCATACGGTTGTGTTCCGGTTAGTGTAATGGGGTTCGAATATCCCACCCATGTGCCATTTTCTCGTTGCCATATTTGTGCCGATTTTACATAAGATGGACGCATCCAAGTAAGGTATTCTTCAGCATTGCAAAACTCATAAGGGAGGTTTAGATAGTTAGCTCCAACCTTCATTTTGAAATTCATTTCCGAAACGCCTTTTTTCCCTCTTTTCGTTTGGATAAGAATAACCCCATTATTTGCTCGTGCTCCATAAATAGCTGTAGCTCCTGCATCTTTCATTACTTGCATGTTCTCGATATCTTCTGGATTTATATCCGAAAGGCTTCCTCTGACTTGTCCGTCAACTATAATCAGTGGAGAACCCGAACCGTCCAGATTTGTCCCTCCACGTAATATTATAGAAGGTGTTGCACCCGGATTACCGGAATATTGGACTACACGTAAACCGGAAACTGCACCGGAAAGAGCTTGTGCAGGATTGGAAAATATTCCAACCTCCAATTTCTTGTTTTCAACTTTAGCAATGGAATTGGTACTTCTTGATCGTAATTGCGTTCCTCCATAACCGGTAATAACTACTTCTTCAAGCATTTCAACATCTTCTTGCATGGTGACATTAATCACTGTCCTGCCATTTACCGGTACAACCAATGTTTTCATACCGACATACGAAAACTCCAATTTTACTGTCGGCGGAACATTAGGAAGTTCAAAATTGCCATCATAATCCGTTACGGTTCCGGTAGCTGTCCCTTGTATTTTTACCGAAACTCCGATTAATGGTTCTTTTTGCTCATCAACAACATTCCCTTTAACGGTGATGTTTTGAGCACATATTGCTAGGGAGCTTAACCAAAGAAAAGTCATGATGATTAAAAAATCCCTCTTTACATTAAATGTTCTGTTTTTGTTCATATTCTCTCCTATTAATGTTAAACATTGATATTTATATCGTTTTGGTGCGATATTCCTTTATTATTTAATGGATTAATTCATGTTTTGTATGATTTATTTTTTCCAGTGTCTTCCAACATTGATACAATCCGCGGGGCACATGGAAACAGCCTTTCCATTTTCCACCTTTCAGTTCCAGAAGCACTTCCCCTCGCCGGTTGAGATATCCCCACCATTCAGGATAATCGGGGTCCTTGAAACGACTCCAGGTGTAGTCGTGTATTTTTTCGAACCATGAGAGGCATTCTTCAGAACCTGTCAGTTGATACCCTTTGATCAGCGATATCAACGTCTCGATATGTACCCACCATAATTTCTGATCCCATTCCAATTGAAGAGGAGGACAGCCTTTTCTGTCCATGAAATAGAAGATTCCGCCATATTGCTTGTCCCATCCGTATTCGATCATTGTAAGCGTCGTTTTTACTGCCTTTTCGATTAAATCGTGGCGGTTGAGCCTTACCGCCAGATCCATAATGAACCACATGGCTTCGATTGCATGTCCGGGATTGACCTGTCGTCCGTCGAAAGAGTCGGAAAGAGAACCGTCCTTATGCACGTTTTCCACGAGGATGCCCCCCAATTCGGGTCTGAGAAAAACCTCCATCACTTCGTGAACGCAGTGATCCATGATTTTTTCGATGAACTCTCCGTCAAGCAGGTGCTCGATTTCCAGCGACAGGTTGCATAAAATCATGGGCAACGAAAGCGTTTTCAAATCGCGGGTTCCCGGATAGACTTTATTCCACCGATCTTTGGGATTATCCATTCGCGCGAGGATGACATCGAAGGTTTTTTTGGCGATTTTGGCATATTCATCATTGTTTGTGGCAAGACTTAACTGCCCAAATCCCATCGCGACAAACATGTGAGAGAAAATGTTGTAGGGTTCAATCAAGGGTTTTCCTTCGCGGGTAAGGGAAAAATACCAGTTGTAATTCCCGTCGTGCCCGTATTTTTTTAAAAATTCTGCTCCACCGATGGCACAATCAAGCCATTCCGACCGTTTTTCCACTTTATTGTAGAGGGTGGAAAACATCCACACCTGCCGTCCTTGCAGCCACATGAATTTGTCGGTGTCGAACACATTGCCTTTGCGGTCGAGACATGTAAAATATCCACCGCATTCCTTGTCTTGCGATTGATTGAGCCAAAAAGGGACGATATTGTCGATAAGTTCGTTTTTGTACTGTTGTTCCAGTTTTGTTAGATTCATAAGTTCGCTATTAATTTGTCATTATATTTTTTTCAAAAAAATCAACTATTCTCATTGATTCTTCACCGGAATTTATAAATATCCTCTTTGATTTTTATTTTTTTTGCCAAATATATGATGCATTTTTTATATATGCAAATCTTTTAATAAAAATATTTATAATAATGATGTTAAATAATTTGCGATATCAATATATTAAGTGTAAATGGGGGATATCAGAGTAAATGATTGCTTAATGTTAGCGGTAATTTTAATATTAGAGATAGATTGATATTGGGGTGTATTTTTGGGTAGTGAATCGATTTTTGTCATGGTCATTCGCGAATTATTGGTTAAATCGGATTTTCCTTCTGTACCGAAATAAATTTTTATCTTTCGTTGGAAAATTGAATGAGTGTGTGCGAAAATTTTATCTCTTTTCTGAAGGCCGGTGTAAACAATAACTAACTCAAATCCACTGTCTGGAAAATTAATGTTCCGATAATTTTTTGATCGGAATCGAGATCATTTGAAAATGAAATTGAAAAATAATTTAGTTAAAAACATCATGATTATTGGCAATCTATAATTAAATAATTTAATAAGGTGTCTTTACATGACTTTGAAGGATTATATGGAAAAAAAATGTAAATTTGTTGGGAAATAAAAATGTGGATTTCCCGGATATTTTAAATGGCATGAATAATAACGAGGTGAAAATAAAAAACGAAGAATTTTTGGCACTTTACAGAAAAATCTATCGTTTTCTGAGAAATGAGTGGGATCCCCAGAAAGTTACGTTGCTGAAAAATATTCTTGGCGATTCGATGAGCCGTGCTTCTGAAATGTCGGAAAAGGAGAGAGAAGAGCAATTGCTCCTTATTATGAAAACGGCCACCATTATCATGGATGAGATTGGCTTAAAACAACCGACAGTGGGTGCTGTTTTTCTTTTTCATGCTGTAACGAAAGGCCATTATGATATTTCGGAGGTTAAGGATCATTTTGGGGAAGAAGTAGTGACGATTTTGCGGGGTTTGATGAAAGTGAATGAGTTCAGTGACAAGAAATCGGCAGTCGAATCTGAAAATTATTTGAAGCTGCTGCTTTCACTGGCTGAGGATATTCGTGTGGTATTCATTATGATAGCCCAACATCTTCAGAAAATGCGTGATGCCGCTTCTAAAGATCAGTCCATCCGCCTTGCTCTCTCTGTTGAATCCTCTTATCTGTACGCTCCCCTTGCTCATCGGTTGGGTTTATATACCATAAAATCGGAACTCGAGGATTTGTCGTTGAAATATACCGACAGGGAAACCTATGATTACATTGCCCGCAAACTCAATGAAACCAAACGTTCGCGGGATAAGTATATTCAGGAATTTATCAAACCGGTAAAAGAGCGACTCGACAAAACCGGATTGAAATACGATATTAAAGGTCGTACAAAATCCATTTATTCCATCAACAACAAGCTCAAAAAGCAAAAAGTGGAATTTGAAGATATCTATGATCTTTTTGCCATCCGCATTATCCTGGATTCGCCTCCCGAACGCGAAAAAGCGCAGTGTTGGCAAGTTTATTCCATCATCACCGATATGTATCAGCCCAATCCCATGCGTTTGAGAGATTGGCTTTCGATTCCGAAAAGCAACGGATACGAATCGCTCCATATCACCGTCCTAGGTCCGCAATCGCGGTGGGTGGAAGTGCAAATACGCACCCGCCGGATGGACGAGATTGCCGAGCGGGGGTTGGCTGCACACTGGAAATATAAAGGGATAAAAGAAGAGTCTACGCTAGATAACTGGTTGAGTACGCTTCGGGAATCGCTCGATAATAAAGAGGACGATTTAAAGGAGAAGTTGGGCAATTTCAAGCTAAACCTGTATGAAGAAGAGATTTTTGTTTTTACTCCGAAAGGCGATCTTATCAAACTGCCAAAAGGTGCTACGGTTCTCGATTTTGCTTTTGCTATCCATTCTAAGTTGGGAGCTACTTGTGTATCGGGAATGGTGAACAAAAAAAATGTTCCCATCAAACATGTCCTAAAAAGTGGCGACCAGGTAGAAATTGTTACTTCACCTCACCAAACGCCCAAACAGGATTGGCTGAATTTTGTGGTTACGGCAAAAGCAAAAACAAAAATCCGACAGTTGTTAAAAGAAGAAGCCGGAAAACAGGTGGATATTGCCAAGGAAATGTTGGCGCGCCGAATGAAGAATCGCAAGATTGAGCAGAACGATGCTGTGTTGATGCAATTGATCAAAAAACTCAAATACAAAACCGTAACCGATTTCTATGTAGACATAGCTGCTGAAAAACTGGATGTCAATTGGATTATCGACAGGTATCTCGAACTTGAAAGTAAAGAAGGCGAATTACGAGAAGTGCCCGCCCCTGCACCTGCCGAGAGTTTTGTAATGCATTCGCCTTTGCAGGATTTGACTACACGCGATGAGTTGATCATCGATCAAAACCTTACGGGTGTGGATTACAAACTGGCTAAATGTTGCAACCCCATTTACGGAGACGAAATATTTGCTTTTGTGTCGTCGCAGGGAATTCGAATTCATCGGGTCAATTGCCCTAATGCACACAATCTTTTTTCCCGCTATGGTTATCGGATACTCAATGCCCGTTGGTCCGGCCATTCGTCGAGCAATGCCAATTACTCTGCTGTTTTGCGTGTAGTTGGCAATGATCAGATCAATATTGTTTCAACCCTGATGTCGATTATTTCCAAAGAAGAGGGTGTGCTCATGCGTTCGATTAACATTGATTCAACCGACGGACTTTTCCAGGGAAATATCACCATTTCAGTTGCAAATACACAAATGCTCGAACAGCTTATCCGAAAACTAAGTGCCGTAAAAGGGGTGAAGTCGATTTCACGTTTGAATTGATCACAAGTGGTTATATTTTTTCATAAAACTGCTTTTTCCTTTCGAAATCATTTATCTTTGCTTCAACAAATTGGTAAGAATGAAATATATAAGGTGGTTTTTATTGGTGTTGTTAGGCGTAATGTTCCGGCCTTTTCATGCGGTTGCACAGGATGCCAAGCTTATCTATCGTATCAATATAAACGAAAATATTGGCAGCAATACGTGGGTATATTTGCAAAACGGGTTGCATAAAGCAATAGCCGAAAATGCCGATTGTGTTATTCTGCATATCAATACTTACGGAGGAGGTGTGAAAGAAGCAGATTCGATGCGTACAGCCATTCTTAATTCGCCAATTCCGGTATATGCCTTTGTCGATAATAATGCAGCTTCGGCCGGAGCACTTATTTCCATTGCATGCGACAACATTTATATGCGCCGGAGTGCAACGATAGGGGCTGCAACTGTTGTTACGGCCGATGGTGCAGCGGCCCCCGACAAATATCAATCGTACATGAAGGGGATGATTCGTGCTACTGCAGAAAGTCATGGTAAAGATACGATTATCCGCGACGGAGATACCCTTTATGTATGGAAACGCGATCCCAAAGTGGCTGAGGCTATGGTGGACGAACGTGTGGTTATACCCGGTTTGGTAGATTCTACTCAGGTGTTGACCCTTACGGCTGATCAGGCTGTTGAATTGGGTTATTGTGCAGGAATTGCGGAAAATATCGATGAAATTGTTACCCGATATTTGGGGTTTGACCACTATGCAATAAAAACCTATAATCCTACGGCATTCGATCGGATAAGGGGGTTTCTGATGAACGCTTTTGTGCAAGCATTACTTATTATGTTGATTATGGGGGGTATTTATTTGGAATTGAATTCTCCCGGCGTAGGTTTGCCCGGAGCAGTAGCCATAACAGCAGCTATTTTATATTTTACACCACTTTATCTTACCGGCTATGCTCAAAACTGGGAAATCTTGATTTTTGTATTCGGTTTAATTTTAATTGTTTTTGAACTTTTTGTGATACCGGGTTTTGGCGTAGCCGGGATTTCGGGAATTATACTCATGGTGCTTGGGCTGTTTTTTGCCATGATTGAAAATATTCATTTCGATTTTAAAGATGTCCCTTTACGCCATTTTTATAAAGCTTTGATTACGGCATTTGCCGGAATAGGAGTGGGGCTGGTTTTGATTGTTTACCTGTCGAGTAGGATAGGGAGAAGAGGGATATTGAAAAATGTGGCTTTGCATGCCGATGAAGAAGGTTATCTGTCGGTTTCGTCAGAACCGGCATCGCTGGTAGGAAAAACAGGTGTGGCTTCTTCCGTTTTACGCCCTTCGGGGAGGGTAGAAGTCAATGGCGAATATTATGATGCGGTTTCAATTAACGGCTTCATTGAAAAAGGAGAATCGGTTTTCGTCCATAAATATGAGAACGCTCAGTTATATGTAAGTAAAAATAGTGAACAATGAAATTTATAGCGATTATACCTTCGCGATATGCTTCAACACGTTTTCCGGGTAAACCATTGGTCGATATGGCAGGTAAGCCGATGATTCAACGGGTATATGAACAGGTGAAAAAAACCATTGCCGATGTATGGGTAGCAACTGATGACAATCGGATTTTTGATGTAGTGCAATCGTTCGGGGGAGATGCGGTAATGACTTCCGCTCAGCTTCGAAGTGGCACCGATCGGTGTTTTGAAGCGTACGAAAAAATCGGAACCAATGCGGATGTTGTGATCAATATTCAGGGTGATGAACCTTTCATTCAACCTGAACAAATTGAAGTCCTGATAAACTGTTTCGATTCGCCGGCGGTACAATTGGCCACTTTGGTCAAACCTTTTTTCCGGAAAGATGGCATTGAAGCGTTGTTTAACCCGGCATCGCCTAAAGTTGTTATCGATAAAAATTTTGAAGCACTTTATTTCAGTCGGTCAGTAATCCCTTATGTTCGCGATATTGAGGAGAGTCGTTGGTTGGACCACCACGTATTTTACAAGCACATAGGCATTTATGGGTACCGGACTGATATTTTGAGAGAAATTGTTTCTTTGCCACAGTCGACGCTCGAGAAAGCCGAATCGCTCGAGCAGCTTCGATGGATAGAAAACGGTTATCGGATAAAGGTGGGAGTTACTGATATAGAGACTATCGGTATAGATACACCACAAGACATGGAGCGTGCTCTTCGTTTTTTGGAGAACCAACAAACAAAAAAACCTTAAGAAATATTCTCAAGGTTTTTCTTCTCCATTTTCTTTTTTCTTTTAAACGATGGCTATTTTGGATTATTCGTTGTAAAGTGCCAATTCTTCTTCGCTATACGCTTTTTTCTTTGCAAAATAGAAAATGATAAACGGGATAATCAAAAGCAAAATTGCCCATATGATATTGCTCAAGGTAGAACCTTTTTTCATATTGTTTACATAGAGGTAACCCAAAAATCCCTCAATAATAATAATGAATCCAACAATTAAATTCGTGTTGGTTGTAGTGCCCTGAAAAAATGGGATTGCCAATACAAGTATGCCAATAAGCATTACAATTGCGCCGGAATATTTTGCTAATTCTTTCATGTGTGTATATAATTATGATATTTTTGTTTCGCAACGCAAATAAACACAAAATTCGACAAACAATAAAATAATTTGAGAGAAAAATTTATTTAAAGGCAAAAAAATCGCACAATAGAAAAAAAACCGGCATTTTTTAGTGAAAATCTGAGGATTTACGTATTTTTGCATAGAATAATTTTGATTGCAATGAAAGTTGTAAAAATCATAAAAGATGTTGTATTCTTTTTGTATCAATGGTTGGTTTTTCTCCCTATCTTCATTATTTTGACCATTCTTACGGCGATCACCGTAATGATTTTTTCCCCTCTTTTTGGCAACAAATTTTGGGGATATTATCCCCCCAAATGGTGGTCGAGGTTAACCTGTTGGTTGGCATTGTGTCGTGTAAAGGTTACAGAACATGACAATTTGGATCCCAAACAATCCTATGTTTTTGTAGCTAATCACCAGGGAGCTTTCGATATTTTTTTGGTATATGGTTTTTTGAATCAGAATATTAAGTGGGTACAAAAACAAAGTTTGAGGAAAATTCCGTTGGTGGGTAAAGCCTCCGAAATTGCGGGACATGTTTTTGTTGATAATTCGAGTGCAGTATCTCGGGCAATTACCATTCAAAAAGCAAAAAAACAAATTGTGGATGGTGTTTCCATGATGATGTTTCCTGAGGGTTCGCGTACGCGAAACGGTAAATTGGGACGCTTTAAAAGAGGGGCGTTTCAAATGGCTATTGATATGGGTCTTCCGATCGTCCCTCTCACCATTAATGGTTCGTACGATGTATTGAATGCACAAAGTTGCATTATTCATCCGGGGAAAATGGAATTGATCATTCACAAGCCAATTTCTACAGAAAATCTCACCGACAATGATATTCCGACTCTGATACAACAGACGAGAGATATTATTTATGCCGATTTATGGGAGAAATATAAGTAAGGATTTATGTTGAGTCTTTCAGCTAATCAGATAAGCCGTAGTATTACACCCTATCCTATAAAAAAGAAATGGTTGTCTCACGACAACCAATCTTCATTGTTAACCTTAAATCTAATACCATGAAAAACACGTTGCAAAGTAACGGGTTATTTTTTTTCTTTCCAAATATTTGTGTCCTTAAATTCCCATTTATAACATCATTTAATATAAGATTAGGCTTATTGGAATAATACCTTTTCATTTTGCATTCATTAATAACGAAATGCCGATGGAATTAGCCATTAGAATGGTTAATTGTGAATCCAATTTGCTATGACGTTAATCAAACAAGAGGTAAATCGATTCCAACGTCTCGTTGCTTTTTGTTTGCCTCCAAACTGAAGGAGAAAAAGGGCTCTCCCTTTTTTTTTGTGAATACGCCCGGCATCCATAAAGTCAAAATAAAGATAACCTTCATTTTCAGCAAATTGTAACGCACTCCAGATACTATAGATAGAAGGATATAATTTTTTGTATTTTTTCTTTTTTCTCCAATAATACAGACAGTATACTTTGTTTTTTTCAAAGCCTAGAATAATACCTCCGATAATTTTTTGACCATATTTTGTGATAAATATTTTTCCTTTGTTTTGGCAAACGTAATGACGATAAAAATTTACCAGACATTGGTAAGGAGGAAAATACCTGAAAAATTTTGATCCTCTTTCTTTTTTGATGCATCGATAAACTTCCGGCAATTTTTCTTCCGATGAGAGTTCTTCTACGATTACTCCTTTTCTTTTAGCCTTATTCACTTGATTTTTTCGCGAAGGTGAAAGTTGGTCCCATATTTTTCTTTTTCGTTGAAGCGAGTTTTTTATGCTGATCCATTTGATGGAATAAAAGCCCTGATCGCGGAATGCTTTGTATCCGAAAATGGGATCATCGAGATTTCGAAATTGGATAAAAAAAACTTTGCGCCGAACTTCTTGAAGTAACGTTTTCACTAATTGGTGAAATATCTCTTCTTGTGGAATGTCGTCCGAAAAAAAAGAGGGTTTTTGAGAGACATAACATTGTTTAAAAAGAGGTCCGAATAAAAAACGGTGTAAGCGTTTGATGAGAGCAAACATACAAGCTACCGGTTTTTCATCGTCAAATGCAACAATCATGAGTGGACGGTGGCAGGGTACTTTCTCATATAAATCGAATGACGAGGAGTAATGGCAAAAATTGACATCATCCAGAGGCGGCAAATCTTCTTTGTTGTAATATGTTTTTAATTTGTAACCCATTTAAGAAATAAAAAAATGAAGGGGAAAATTGGAGATAAACTTTACAAATATACACTCTTTTTAATATACTGTCAAAAAAATGCGTTTATTTTTTATTTTCTTGGAATTTACCATCTCTTCTTGTTTTATTTTCTATATTTGTGTGACGAAAAGAACAATACGTTTTTATTATTAAATCGAAAAATAAATGGCAAAAAAAATTCTGGTAACCGGCGGAACCGGATATATTGGTTCGCATACTGTAGTAGTTCTTCAAGAGGCAGGGTATGAGGTGCTTATCGTTGATAATTTATCGAATTCCAATATTGACGTTATTGATGGGATCACCCGTATAACGCATATTCGTCCTGTTTTCGAAAAGCTGGACTGCACCGATAGGGAAGGCATGAGGTCTTTTTTTGAGAAATATCCGGGTATTGATGGCATCATTCATTTTGCTGCAAGTAAAGCTGTAGGCGAATCGGTTCAGAAACCGTTGTTGTATTATCGGAATAATATTGTTTCATTGTTGAATTTATTGGAACTGATGCCGGAATTTAATGTAAAAGGGCTGGTGTTTTCTTCTTCGTGTACCGTCTATGGGGAACCCGATAAAAATCCTATCGACGAAAATGCTCCCATAAAACCGGCAACATCACCATACGGTAATACGAAGCAAATCAACGAAGAAATCATTCGGGATTATATTCATTCCGGAGCTCCTATCAAAAGCATCATTTTGCGCTATTTCAATCCCATCGGTGCGCATCCATCGGCCGAAATTGGCGAATTACCGTTAGGTGAACCCCAAAACTTGGTTCCTTATATAACCCAAACGGCCATTGGCATTCGACCCTACTTAAAAGTTTTCGGGAATGATTACAATACGCCCGATGGTTCATGTATTCGTGATTTTATCGATGTGATGGATCTTTCAAGAGCACATTTGGTTGCCATGGATCGTATATTAGAGGATAAGTCGGATGAAAAGATGGAAATATTCAATTTAGGTACGGGTAGGGGAGTTTCGGTACTGGAATTGATTCGCGTATTCGAGAAAGTATCAGGTAAGCCGTTAAATTATAAAATTGTAGGTCGTCGAGAAGGGGATATTGAACAAATATGGGCAAATCCGGAAAAAGCCAATAAAGTGCTTGGCTGGAAAGCTGAGACGCCACTAGAAGATACGTTGGCCTCTGCATGGAAGTGGCAGCTTAAATTGCGCGAAAAGGGTATTATGTGATTTTTTTTACTTCCAAACGACAAAAATTAAAAGAGGGTATATCGTCATGTGATTTCACCCTCTTTTGTATTTGTATCCTTACCGGAAAACAATTTCAACTATTCAATTCTCTGCAGCTTATTTTTTATTTTGATACTGTCTTTTTTATAAGGATGGAAACGATGTGATTAAAAATAATATTCGATGATAAGGTAATAGTACTCGTTATCTTCCCCTTCTTCAAATTCAATTTTGTTTTCCCTAGCCAACCATCCTATTGCGGCATAAATTTCTTTCTCTGATAATCCGGACGCTTTTTTCAATTTTTTTACATCCCATTTCTCGTTGTCGCTCAGCAAATTCCAAATAATGCCGGCATTTATTCCGATATTTTTTTTGTTCATAGCAAATATTTTTAAAAGATTATGTTGGTTTATTCTTATCGAGTTTCTTGCTTTTTATGGAATTTTTATGTTTTATAGCTTGTTAGAGAATATGTATATTAACTTTTTAATTGTTTTATAAACGCTTTTAAGATTATCTTTGTTCAATAAACAAGTGATGAATTGACAAAATTTAAAAAAAAATTGGAATTCGTAAGTCTTTAAGGTTGTATGCCGTCAATCAGTTGGGCAAATAGTATCAGATACAGATAGATAGCAGGAATAGCAATGAGGAGGCTGTCTATACGATCGAGAATTCCACCGTGTCCGGGTATAAGGTTTCCCGCATCTTTTATTCCATACGTTCGTTTTATAAGCGATTCAAATAAATCTCCTATGGTACCAAAAAGGGAAATGACCAAAGCAAAACCTAGCCAAAAATTTAGCGGATATTGAGAATAGTAATGGGCAAAAATTAAGGATGCGAGAAGCGTAAAAATAATGCCACTGAAAAAACCTTCAACCGATTTTTTTGGAGAAATGCGTTCTATAAGTTTATGTTTGCCAAAGAGAGAGCCAATAAAATAGGCTGCCGTATCGTTTACCCAAATAAGAACAAAAATGGCAAGTACCAACAGATAATGGTATTCTTTTGCCCAAATGTTATACTGATAAGAAAGGAGCATCAGCAAAGATAGGGGAAGGGTAATGTAGATTTGTCCGAATACCGAATAAATGATGGCATGAAAAATATCGTCCCGATTAATCAGCACTGCAGATGCAGTTAGCGCAAGCATATATGTCAGTGATGTTGCAGGGAACAAATAGGCATTGATGTTTTCAAGATAAAGATATGCAGAAAGAAAAATAATTATTCCTGACGCAATGTTGAATATTTTACTAATGGCATGGGATGTATTTTTTTCTACAGCATTATAAAATTCATATAATCCGAATCCCAGCATAGTGCCGAAGACAATCAGGAAGGAATATTTTCCTCCCAGTATACCACCAAGTAAGACAACTATATAAATGATACCTGCGCCTGCTCGAGTGAGAAGATTTTTTGTATTCAAGTCAACGTCTTTTAGGAATCGTAATCGATAAGGCATTATTTCAAAATAATGCCTTATCTTGTTTTATTTTGAGGTTTCCGGAGAGATATCTCCTTTATCGGCAGATTCTTCGGAGCTCTCTTTTTCTTCGGTCTCGAAATCAATCTTATTGTCAATCAGAATATTGTACCAATTAATCAGTTTTTTGATATCTGAGGCATATACCCGGTCTTTATCGTAATTGGGAAGTACTTCTGCCAAATAAGCGAAGAGCTCTTTGTTTGCTGTTTTTGAATTAAGCGAAACTTTTCCTCCCTTTTCTTTTTCTTTTATTTTGGCGAGTACATTTTTTAGAGGAACGTCGCCTTCTTCCGTATAAATAGAAACATCACTTAAGGCGATCACTTTTTCTGTTATGTAAACAGGAAAACGTTTGCCATCGGTTAACGATTCTACCACATTCAAATTTTTACCGGTTGATACGAGTTTATATAATCCCGGTTTTCCTGAAACCGTTAAAATTTTTGTAAGCATAATGTTTATAGGTTACTAATCATTCAATATACCACAAATAAAATGCAAAAGTAGTTAGAGAAAGCCATATTTGCAACTTTTCATTTTCAATTATGCTTAAATTGTTCGGTTCTTATCCGCTTTTTCAGAAAAATGCATTACATTCGCAATTCAAAATCGCATAAATTATTCAGAATGAATAAAAATAGTATTTATGTTCTTTCGTTGATGCTTTTGTTGTTTTCTTGTACCGCTAAAAAGAACGAAAAAGAGAGCTCGGAAAAAAGTAAGCAGACGGGTATTGTCCTTCCACAAACCGGAAAAATGTATCTTTTGGTTGGCACATATACTTCCGATAAAGGGAGCAAAGGTATTTATGTATATCGCTTTGATACTGAAACAGGAGAAAGCGGGGAGATATCCATGACGGAAGTTGATAACCCATCGTACCTTACATTAAGTCCCGATGAAAAGTTTGTGTATTCAGTAGGTGAGAATGCAGGAGGAGATGGCATGGCCTATGCTTTTTCGTTTGATAAAAAAATCGGTCAACTTTCCATGATAAATTCACAGAGTACACAAAGTGCAGGTCCCTGTTACATTACGATTGATAAAAAAGGGAAGAATGTTCACACGGCTAATTATGGGGGAGGGAGCATTTCTTCTTTTCAGGTAAAAAATGACGGCGGTTTGAGCGAATTGGTTTCGTTGATTCAGTTTAAAGGCTCGGGAGCCGATACCGTTCGTCAAAAAAGTCCTCATGTACATTGTGTTCAGTATTCGCCTGACGGAAAATATCTTTTTGCCACCGATTTGGGTACCGATAAAATATACCGTATGGATGCGATGGAGGCTGCATTCGAAGGTCAACCTTCCATTTCCGAAAGTACTCTTGTGGCATTTGTTACTCCTTCGGCAACAGGTCCGAGGCATTTCGATTTTTATCCTGGCGGAGATTACGTTTACCTGCTAGGCGAATTATCCGGTAAGGTAATTGTATATGACTACAATGAAGGACATCTTAAAATGAAGCAGGACATTGCTTCTGATACGGTTGCAGCTCATGGCAGCGCAGATATTCATGTTTCGCCCGACGGAAAATTTCTTTATACATCGAATCGGTTGAAGGCCGACGGAATTGCTATTTTTTCAATCAACCCCGATGATGGGAAGTTAACAAAAGTAGGTTATCAATCAACGGCACGTCATCCACGTAATTTTGTGATTACTCCTAATGGTAAATTTTTACTTGTGGCTAGTCGTGATGATAATAAAATACAGGTATTTGCGATTAACAACAAAACAGGCTTACTGACCAATACCTCTCAAGATATTCTGATAAATAAGCCTGTTTGTTTAAAATTTGCCTCGATGGACTAGAGGACTTACCGGATTATGAATGAAAAGAATAATATAGAGAAAATTAATTATTCCCAATTCAGAATCACTTTACCACATTGTCCGCTTTCCATAACATCGAATCCTTTTTGAAAATCGTCTATCGAGAAACGATGGGTGATAACGGGTGTAAGGTCGAGTCCGGAGATAAGCATTTGCTCCATTTTATACCAAGTCTCCCACATTTCGCGTCCATAAATTCCTTTCAGGGTAAGTGCTTTAAAGATAATAGTGTTCCAATCTACGGTAGTGGAATTCGGCAGGATGCCCAGCAGAGCTATTTTGGATCCGTTGTACATGTGATTGATCATATCGCAAAAAGCGGCCGGCGCACCCGACATTTCGAGCCCAACGTCGAATCCGCGCATTTTCAAGTCTTTTACGGCTTGGTCAATGGTTTCTCCTTTCGACAAATTTACGGTGATGGTAGCTCCCATTTTTTTAGCAATATTCAGCCTATATTCGCTCATATCGCTCACAACGATATAGCGTGCTCCGGCAAAGCGGCAGATAGCGGTGGCCATATTACCGATGAGACCTGCGCCGGTAATGAGTACATCCTCACCCAATACCGGAAAAGCCAGTGCGGTATGGGTGGCATTGCCAAAAGGATCCATAATGGCTGCAATCTCGTCGGGAATGCGCGAATCGAGCTTAACGACGTTGGCTGCAGGTAGGGAGAGATATTCGGCAAAAGCACCGTCACGATTGACCCCTACACCAATGGAGTTTTCACATACGTGCAGTTTACCTCTTCGGCAGTTACGGCAGTGCCCGCAGGCAATATGTCCCTCTCCCGTCACACGGTCTCCTATCTTCAGATTTTCCACGCCGGTTCCCATATCCACGATTTCTCCTACATATTCGTGGCCGATAATCAGTGGCGTTTTGATGGTTTTTTTCGACCAGTCGTCCCATTTATAGATGTGTAAATCGGTACCGCAAATAGCCGTTTTTTTGATTTTGATAAGTACATCATTTACACCGATGGATGGCACAGGAACATCTTCCATCCAAATCCCCTTTTCGGGGCGTAATTTTACCAGGGCTTTCATGATTTATTTCCTCATTAATTTGTTTAAGAAAATGGAAGTTTCTTTTTGGAAATTTATTTTATTACGTTTAGTTTTTTACCTACTTTTATGAAAGCCGTGATAGCTTTATCGAGGTGTTCACGCTCATGTCCGGCGGAGATTTGCACACGGATGCGCGCTTCGCCTTTGGGAACAACCGGATAAGAAAAACCTGTTACGTATATTCCTTCGTTCAGCAGTTCGGCAGCAAATTCCTGTGAAAGGCGCGCATCATAGAGCATTACTGCGCAAATGGCCGATTGGGTAGGTTTGATATCGAAATGGGCTTCTTTCATTTTACTTACAAAATAATCCACATTTTCATGAAGCTTGTCTTGTAGGGTATTTGATTCTTCCAACAAGTCAAACATTTTGATACTGGCTGCAACCACCATCGGTGGAATGGAATTGGAAAAAAGATATGGCCTTGAACGCTGACGCAGCAAATCGATAATTTCCTTGTGTCCTGTGGTAAAGCCGCCTATGGCACCACCAAAAGCTTTTCCCAGTGTTCCGGTGATGATGTCTACCTTGCCTTTGCAACCATATACTTCAGTAAGTCCACGCCCTGTTTTCCCTACCACCCCGGCTGAATGGCTTTCGTCAACCATGACAAGAGCGTCGTATTTTTCGGCTAGTTCCAATATTTTGTCGAGCGGAGCAGCATTGCCATCCATAGAAAACACACCGTCAGTGGCAATAATGCGAAATCGTTGCGATTGGGCTATCTTCAGCTTCTCTTCCAGATCGGTCATATCGGCATTGGCATACCGATAGCGTTTTGCTTTACATAAGCGTATTCCATCGATGATAGAAGCATGGTTTAGGGTGTCTGAAATAATGGCATCTTCTTCGGTGAAAAGAGGCTCAAAAAGTCCGCCATTGGCGTCGAAACATGAGGCATACAAAATGGTATCTTCCGTTCCGAAAAATTTGCTGATTCGTGCTTCAAGCTCCTTGTGAAGATCTTGTGTCCCACAGATGAAACGCACGGACGACATGCCATAGCCACGTTCATCGAGGGCTTTTTTTGCAGCCTCTATCAATTGCGGACTAGCCGATAATCCCAGATAGTTGTTGGCACAAAAGTTCAAAACTTGTTGACCCGATTTTACTTTGATCTCCGCTTTTTGCGGTGTAACAATAACGCGCTCCTCTTTGTAAAGTCCTGCATCTTTAATGGCGGTTAATTCGTCTTGCAGGTGTTTTTGCATTTTTCCGTACATCGTTTTTTCGTTTTAGGTATATTTATTAATGTTATTTTTTGTGCCTCTTTTTTTTAATTGTGTAAAGATAATCGTTTTTGTGTTTTCAGTCAAAATAAAACTAAAAAGACGGCTAAATAATGCCGTCTTTTTAGTGCTAATTTAGAATGAGTCGTTTTATTGATGATGATATTTATCTTCTGTTACCTCCTAAAGCAATTAATATATAATAAATGAGGGTAGCCAATGATCCCAATGCAGCTATAACGTAGGTATATGCTGCCCATTTCAGTGCATCACGAGCTTGTGCCTCATTTGTAACATCGGTTATTCCTGCCCGACTCAACCATGCTAATGCGCGTTGTGAAGCGTTTATCTCAACGGGTAGCGTAATGAAACTAAACAATGTGGTCATGGCAAACATGGCAATTCCTATCCAGATGAGTGCAGGGAAAGTTTGAATAAGAATAATGCCCGCCAACAACACCCATGTTACCCATTGAGACGTAATGGAAACTACCGGTACAAGTGCAGAGCGCATTTTCAAGGGGGCATATTGGGTGGCATGTTGCACGGCATGACCGGTTTCGTGCGCTGCAACGGCAGCTGCTGCCACACTCTTGCTAGCGTAAACCTCTTCGCTGAGGTTTATTGTTTTGTTGAGTGGATTATAATGGTCGGTAAGTTTCCCTCTTGTTGAGATGATTTGCACGTCATAAATATTGTGATCTCTCAACATTTTTTCAGCGACATCTCGTCCGGTCATCCCGTTGCGAAGGGGGATTTTTGCGTATTTTTTAAATCGTTGTTGCAGTGTTGCCGAAACTGCATAGCTTGCCAGTGCTATGGCAATAAATAAAATCCAAATAATCATATCACTTAATAATTTAATACTTGTGTTTATGTTAATAAAACACCTCTTTATAATGAAAAGTTCAGTTCAGTACGTTGTAGTAACAAGGATGTGACAACAAGTTTTTTACTTTATTGCCGGATGATCGTCTGTTCCCTACTTGGTCCCACCGAAACAAGAGCGATGGGGATACCCAGTTCTTCTTCGAGGAATGCAAGATAGGAATTGAATTCTTCGGGGAATTCGTCTTCCGATTTTATGTTTGTTATATCGGTTTTCCACCCCGGCAATTCAACATAGATAGGTTTAATGTTATCTGAGAGATCAAACGGCAGATTTTCTGTTTCTTTGCCGTTTGCCTCATAAGCCACGCAAGCTTTAATGGTGTCAAACGTATCGAGCACATCGCTTTTCATCATTACCAATTTGGTTACTCCATTCAGCATGATGGCATATCGCAGTGCAACCAGGTCGATCCAACCGCAACGACGTGGCCGTTTTGTCACCGAACCATACTCGTAACCTCTATCCCGAAGCAATTTCCCGGTATCGTCAAGCAATTCGGTTGGAAAGGGTCCGCTACCTACGCGGGTACAATATGCTTTAAAAACGCCGTAAACTTCACCGATTTTGTGTGGGGCTATTCCAAGACCGGTGCATGCACCAGCACAGACGGTGTTGGATGAAGTAACGAAAGGGTATGTGCCGAAATCGATATCGAGCATAGTCCCTTGCGCTCCTTCAGCCAATACGTTGTCTCCTTCTGAAAGGCGGTTATTGATGAAATGTTCGCTATCGATGATGTTAAATGTTTTTATTTTTTCTATACCCTCAAACCATTCTTTTTCAATCGCATCCAAATCATACGATAAGGGATATTGCGACAATATCTTTTTGTGTCGATCGGTTGCTTGTTTGTATTTTTCTTCAAAATTGTGAAATATATCACCTACTCTTAATCCGTTTCTTGCTATCTTATCGGTATAGGCAGGGCCTATGCCTTTGCCTGTGGTTCCGATCATCGAAACTCCCTTTTCTTTTTCTGATGCTGAATCGAGCAAGCGGTGGGTAGGCAGAATGAGATGTGCCTTTTTTGAAATGAAAAGTCGGTCGGTAAGTTTATGTCCTGAAGCTTCCAGTGCATCTACTTCTTGTTTGAACAAGGCAGGATCGATCACCATGCCGTTGCCGATAATATTTATTTTTCCTTCCTGAAAAATCCCTGACGGGATCGATTTCAGTATGTATTTTTGCTTTTCAAATTCCAACGTGTGACCAGCATTAGGTCCACCTTGAAAACGTGCTACGATTTGATAGTTAGGGGTTAATACGTCCACAATTTTTCCCTTGCCTTCGTCACCCCACTGAAGGCCTAAAATTACATCTACTTTCATTATTTTTTGTCTTGTTTCTTATCGGTGTTGTTGGCTGAAGATTTCTCGTCATTCGATTCCCTGACAAGTTTCTCCATTTCCATTTTCTTATCGTGACTGCATTTGTTGCAAATGCCGTAAATATACATACTGTAATAGTGTACGGTAAAATTTCTGAGTTTTTTTTGTTGAGTTTGTGTAAACAAATTGCCGTTCTTTATTTCCCGAACATTTCCGCATGACATACAGATCAGATGGCTGTGATTATCATTGCCATATGCTCGTTCATACGTAGAGACATTGCTCCCGAATTGATGTTTTACAACTAATCCGCAATCGAGGAGCAATTCAATGGTGTTGTATAATGTTGCCCTACTCACACGAAAATTTACATCAATCATGGATTTATATAATGAATCCATATCGAAATGTCCTTTTGTGGAATAAATATGATCGAGGATGGCAAAACGTTCAGGTGTTTTTCGATATTTATGGAGCGTCAGATATTCCATAAATTCGTCTTTCACCTGTTTTCTTAATTTTGCATTATCCATAGTACAAAAATATTTCTTTTTTATGATATTTCCTTTTTATTCGTTGTTTATTTTGTAAGATACTCTTTATTTTACGGTTTCGGAATGCCAGAAAAATGCAGGGATACAGGGACTGCTTTCATTATGAAATGAGTCGGATGCAGTAATGAAATAATAGTACGCTTGGTCATCTTCGGGAGGGAAGTAGGTAAAAACGGGTTGTCTTATTCCGGTGGCAAGGAGTGTAGCACCGTTGTTCAAGTCCAACCTATCGGTTTTGGTACGATACACATTGAAAGTAAGGCGTGCAGTAGGGTCTTTTACTTTCCAACGAAGTTGAAAATTAGTTGCCGTTTTTTCTGCTCTCAAGTCGTAAGGAGGTTCCGGCAGGGTATCCGATAACCACTTCATTGGCGGTAATTTAGCCGGATAACGATAATACACAGTGTTCATTGCATGAAGGATTTCACGATTATGTTTCAACAAATGCTCGGTACGAAAGAAGGCGTTTCCGGATGCATTTTTAGTTCGTGAGTATTCCATCTGATCGATTATATCTTTTTGTTGCCATCCCAATTCCTGAATCTGATAAATACCCAATCCCGGTACTACAAAACGTCCTTTTCCGTTATTCACCCAGTCGTTAAGGTAGGGATAAAAAAGGCTGTCGCGATAATACATCATGGGGAAAATGGCATCGTGTTTACCCGAATTTAACCACTGAATAGGATCCTGATATACGCTGTTGTATGCCGTCCACCCATCATTGGGGTTGTTCAGAAGAGGTCGATATCTTCCAACGGGTGAACTGCTTATCATAACCCAAGGTTTTACGCTTTTAACCCAATCATAAACTTTTCCTACAAAACGATTGATGTTGCTTCTGCGCCAATTATCGCGTGGTTGACTTTTCCCATAACAATTGTATTCCGATTGATCGAAAAAGTTAGTGCAGTTGGCCGGGTAGCGGATATAATCGAAATGAATGCCGTCTACGTCGTAATTGGTAACGATTTCTTTTACGATAGATAACAGGTAATCGTCTGTTTTTGGATTCCCGGGATCAAGATACCATTGGTTTTTATATAGCGTAACAATTTGGGGGTGTTTTTTTACTGCGGATGCGTTGCCCAAACTTTTTATGTGTTTTTTAGACCCCAGCGGATATGTAATAAGCCATGCATGGCATTCCATTCCCCGCTTGTGGCATTCTTCTATCACAAAAGCCAATGGGTCAAACGCTTCACCTCCGTAATTTTTAGCAATGCTTTGGCACATCGGTTCTATTTGCGATCGATACAATACTTCATCGTTGGTACGTGTCTGGAAAAGTACCATATTGATATGCAGGCTTTTCAGCTCGTCCAATAGTTGAATAAGCTCATTTTTTTGGGCGTCTACGCTGAACATATTTTTTGGCCAATCCAGATTATAATTTGTCGTTAACCATACGGCTCTTATTTCTGTTGCCGGGTATGTCTGCGAAAAAATTTTTACTGCAGCAGTAATTAAAACGATAAAAAGAAGGACTATTTTCTTCATTGTTAATCACTAGTGTCCCGTTAAAATAATGTTTATTGTTTGTAAATATTTTATATTTAATAATATGCGTCCTGAATTTCTTGTACACGATTTGGATTGGTTACTTTTGCGTTTCCCTTCAAATAGCGTACGACATGAATTCCGGCAAAACAGTTTTCTCCCAAATTATGCAGCTCATACCTCGTAGAGAATTCAACGAAATTATCACTAGACACAAGGGTG
>NZ_JAPCWE010000013.1 GCF_025943985.1 Anaerorudis cellulosivorans
ATTTTTACAATATATAAGCTGTTTTCTTGGATATATGACAAAATGGTTGATTTTCGAAGAATTTGCTATCTTCTTAAATCACCGGATTTTGACCGGAAAGTGGGTGGACATGCTCCGGATTATCCATTTGTGATAAAATTATTCATAATTACAAACTCTTAAATAATTTGGATCATGAAAAAAATTAGAATTTCACTTTTTACTATTTTGTTTCTCGCCATTATGATGGCGTGCAGTGAAGATGAAAAAGCATCACCCGAACTGGATGTTTCGACCCGTCAGATCGAAATGACCGCCGAAGGAGGAAACGCAGATGTGAATGTAACATCCAATATCGGTTGGACTGTGAGCTCAAGTTCTGCCGATTGGTGTAAAGTATTTCCAACATCAGGTAATGGAAACGGAACATTCAAGGTGACAGTAGATCCTAACATGCTTTTAGAGAACCGTGAAGCTACAATTTCCGTAAAAGGAGAAGCAATCGAAAAAACAATCAATGTTGTTCAAGATGCAGCATCATTGGAAGATATTTTGGTCGGAAGATGGGAAATGACTGCTCAAAACTCCGGCGATTCAAACTATGACGACCTTATTGGTATGATTGTTGAGATTAACGAGAACAAGAGTGCAAAGGTGATTCTGAACATCGAAATTCCGGGTGTTGGGATGGTGGATGAAATAACAGGTACATGGAAATTGGAAAATGATCGGTTGGATATTTCAGGCGATATCATGGATATCCCTGCCGTTCTTTTCCTCAAAATCGACCAGGCAACAGAAAAACTGATCAATTGTCATATGGGTATTAATTTACCGGGCCTTTTCCCGCCCGAGGGCATCCCTGTAATCTTTGCCAAAAAACAAGTGCAGAATTAATCTGTACTTGTTTCGAAAGTGCTGCAAGCACGAAACTAATCGGATTTTATTTTCTCTAATTTTTCTTTGGTGATAATTTGATTACTTTCTATTACTTTCACGGTAGGCGGATCTGAAAATTCATATCCTTTCAGCTCTCCGATAAGTCCGTCAAACTCATCAGATGTTGCAACAATTACCTTGTCAAGGCCGATTATATCACCTCTCTTGATTTTTTCTTTGGTACCCTTTGCCTCATTTTCATCAAGTGTTATAAGATAACATAATGCTTTTCTATGCACATATTTTAGAGCGATCGCTTCCAAGTCTGCCTGCTTATATCTTTCTCTCAAACTTGTTTTTGCGCTAAAGCATATCGGGCCTCTTTCGTTTGCATAAAACATGAGATCGTACACTACATTTGGTACAAAGGCTACTTTTGCACTTAAAAAAATAGGTAAAATTCCTTCTCTGACGCATAATGTAGCAAGAATATATTCGAATATTTTCCCGTTTAAATTATTGTTTCTTTCCGGATTTAAAGAATATGCATCCCAATATTTTCGGACATATTGAGAAGGCATTTCGTATTCAATCTTCATGAAATCGGGAAATAAGCTATCGAAGATTGTTTCTGCTCTGTTGTTAACTCCAACGGTGATTCCGAGATCATTTAATTTTCCCATTATTTCGATATCAATTTTATAATTTCATTTGCAGTAGCTTGAATTGCAGGTACTGCAACAGAATTTCCGAATTGTTTATATGCATAAACATCTGCAACAGGAATAACAAAATTATCAGGAAACCCTTGCAATCTCGCCCATTCTCTTGGTGTCATTCTCCTTATCCCTTGCCGATTTACTTCACCTTTAATTTTGGTTGTAGGAGTAAAATCGGTTATCCTGTCATCGTAGACCAAATTTCTTTCCCTGCCCATTCCGCCACATACCACAGCATTAGCAATTTGATCGTCAGAAATAATTTCGTAGCCGAAACCGTTGCCTTTATTTTTATGCCTCTCTTTGTGGAGTCTCAAGGTATGCAGATATTGTGTCGACAAATAATATTTCGTAGGAACAACGTTTTCTTCTTTTACATCGGCAAAAGTTACATTTCGATTTACAGATTCGGGATATTTGAACTCGCTGACGCCTGTTTTTGGATGAAAACCCACAATAAAAATGCGTTCCCTGTTCTGTGGTACACCAAAATCTTTTGCATTGATGATTTTCGGCTCCGGAACGAAATATCCCAAATCATTTCTCAAAACATTCAAAATAGTTTCTAATGTTCTTCCTTTATCATGATTTTTTAGCCCTTTTACATTCTCGAGAAAAATAGCTTTAGGCTGTTTTCTCCTGATGATTTCGGCAACATCAAAAAACAATGTACCCCTTGTATCCTCAAATCCTCCACGTTTACCTGCTATCGAAAAAGCTTGACAGGGGAAACCTGCACACAAGATATCGAAATCGTCGGGGATATAACTTTTTGTTGATTCTTTTGTGATGTCTCCAAATGGAATTTCTCCGAAATTGGCTTTATAGGTACGCTTTGCTTCTTTATCCCATTCGCTGCTATATACACATTTTCCACCTAAATTTTGTAAAGCAATCCGAAAGCCTCCTATACCTGCAAACAAATCTATAAACTTGAATTTAGGATTTTCAGGAGGAGGAAAAGGGACATCAAAAATCTCGAAAATACCATATTGCAAAGCTTCTTCAGCAACACCTGTCGATATTTCTTCTTCAGGATATTTATAACTCAATATTTCTTTTGTATATTCTATTGCCTCTTTTTTGTAAAATCGGGAAATTCCATTTTTTCGATTATGCAAATAATGGGTAAAGGCTGCTTCCTTATCTCCCTCATCCTCGATCAATTTTATTTTTAATTTTATATCTCCGACTTCTTTTATGGATATTTTTTCTTTTAAATTCATTTTTAAAGCATTTATTTCGTTTTCAATTTGCAAAACACACTCCAACAAATTTTTTTCGATCTCTTTACTCCAAAAACGTAAAACCCGCCACCCTTCTTTGGTTAATTTTTCGTTTACCTCTTCGTCCCTTTGAATATTTCGTTCAATTTTTTGATACCAGAACTCTTTATTGGTTTTATGATCGTATTTCCTTTTTTCCCAATCTTTTCCATGCCAAAATTCACCATCGACAAAAATTGCCAGTTTAATTTTTTTAAAGGTTAAATCGGGCTTTCCAAAAACACTTTTGTCATTTTTTCGATAGCGATATCCGCGTACATGAAGCGCCTTTGCCAACATGATTTCGGGTTTTGTTCCTGTTGCTTTGTTGGCCTGCATGTTCTTTCTTCTTTGTTCTTTGGTAAGCTTGTCCACGTTGCACCGGAAAACGGATTTATATTATGATTTCCAATATTTATTATTCGGTTTTTATTGCAGCACAAATATAATCATTCCTTTAGGATCGGACAAAATCACCTGGTTAGAATTTGATATAAAACGAAAATATCATTTATAAATTTAGCATTACAAAAAACATCAGGATCAAATTCGAATTGAAAATATTTTCCTTAAATTCTGTTCGCATCAAGCTTCTTTTATAGTACAATTTATATTGTCTGTCTCAAAATTCAACTTCAATCTATCATCTATTGATGAAATATTCTGAACATCACCTACTATCATTTGATTTATAACAGGTAATATCTCCGATCCCATTAATAAACCCTGCAAATCGTTATCGACACAATGACCGCCATCCCAAAACAAGAAAGTATTGACATTTTTATTCCGATTTTCGAGCTTGGTAACCAAATTGATCATCACGGTTTGAGACGTGTTTTTTATCCGAAAGCAACATCCAGCACCATCATCACGGCAAATCCCAAAAGAACGCCGATAGTAGAGAAATCCGTTTCACCTCCTGTTTGGGACTCGGGGATTAATTCCTCCACAACCACAAAAATCATGGCTCCTGCCGCAAAAGAAAGGGCATAGGGCAGCAATGGAGTAATTGCGGTAACCAAAAAGGCTCCGATAACGGCACTGATAGGCTCAACCACGCCGGAAAGTTGTCCGTATGTAAAGGCCTTGAACCGTGAAAATCCTTCACGGCGAAGCGGTATCGATACAGCGGCTCCTTCGGGAAAATTTTGCAACCCTATTCCCAGGGCAAGTGTGATGGCTCCGGCGAGGGTTCCCAAATCGGGATTGTTGCCCAATGCTCCGAATGCCACACCTACGGCCAACCCTTCGGGTATGTTGTGAAGCGTAATGGCAAGGACAAGCAAAATACTTCGCTGCCACGAAGTTTTCACACCTTCGGCTTTATCGATCGATAGTCCCATGTGCAAGTGAGGCAAAATGCGGTCGATCAAAAACAGGAAAGTTCCTCCTGCCAAAAAGCCGATAAGGGCCGGCATCCAGGGATGCGACAGCGTTGTTTCGCTCATTTCTATGGCGGGGTTCAACAACGACCAAAAGGAGGCGGCAATCATCACTCCGGCAGCAAAGCCCAGCATCGAGTTTAGAATTTTCTTGTTTATCGATTTAAAAAAGAATACCATTGAAGCACCCAAGGCGGTGACAAACCAAGTGAAAAGCGTAGCAACAAATGCCAACAATACAGGATTATAAGTTAAAAGTCCTTTCATTGCCGAATATTTTTTGCGTTGTTCTTTTCTTCGAAGTCGTATTTGATTTTATCCAGCAAAAGAGGAAGAATATCCGTATTCACACCCGCTTCTTGCAATTCGCCTTCATCCTCGTTGAGCATGGTTTTGAAAGTAGAAAAATTTCCCGTCATTTTCAACGATTCTTCGTAAAGCTCCACCGCCTTCACCATGTTTCCGAGGCAAAGTTCCACATGCCCGGCATTGAGATAATCGTGTGCATAGCACTTTTCGTCCAATATCCGCCTGTAATACTTTTGGGCAATATCGAATTTTCCCGACAAAAAAGCACACCACGCAATAGACCGCAGGGCACGGGTATTGCTGCTGTCCAACAATTCTACCTTGAAATAATAATTGAGGGCAGTATCGTAATCCTTCAATTCCAGATAACAATGACCGATGTTGAGCTGAATATTCAGGTCATCGGGTTTCAGCTGTTCCAGTCGTCGGTAATAGTGCAGCGCATCGGTCGGTTTTTTGAGCAACCGGTAACACTGGGCTATGCGGCGCAACACCCAGGTATTGTTTTCTTCGATGAGTTCGGCGTGTAAATAAGCATCCAGTGCTTCACGAATGTTGCCGAGCATTTGATGGCAATAGCCCATCTTTTGCCAAACTTCACCATTCGGCTTACTTATTTTCGAAAGTGTGGTGTACGAATCCAATGCTTCTTCGAAGTGGTTTTTTTCGAAATAATACAAAGCGATGCGTTGCAGGTTTTCGGGTATCATCGTGATGGGATGAAAAGGCTTGATGCGGTGATAATTGAGCGGTAACGCAAAAATATCGATAAAATCGCTTCGTCGGGGAAAAACTTTGAAAAAACGATACAGATCCTGAATATACTGCCGACAAATGGTTTCTTCCTTCTGATACGGTTTCAATAAAAATTCTTCTTCCTGCATATTTTTAACTCCCTCACCTTCGGCTGAAAGCTGCGAAATCATCATTTTGCGGTATTGCTCGGGCATAATCATGATGCTGAAACAGAAGGAATATTTGTCGGAATTGCAAATATGAGGCGATTCGGCGATGGATTCGATCAACGATTTCCCTTCTTCCTTGTTGCTGAAAAGCTGTTGCAATTGCGAATGTCGTGAGTCGAACGGCAAGAACCAGTTGCTCATTTCATAGAAAAAGGGATAGGATTTCAAGGATGAAAAGGTGAAATGAAACACATCGGCTCCCTCCAGCTGCATATTCGAAAATTCCTGCAATTTGTCGGTCAATCCCGTTTCGTCCAAAATCTTCTGCCACTCGGGATTCTTTTCTTCCATTCCGCCCTCGCCCATCCACTCGTCGAGATTAATTTTTTTGCCGATGATCGGCGTCAACTTCATCATCTGAGGTAAAATTTCTTCGGTCAGCTTCTTGGTTATTTTTTCGGTATCCTGTGCTTGAATAAATCGAAGAATGGCATAGATCAACCTGCGGGTAAAAACGGGATCATCCGACAAAAGCTTCAGTCGGTCGGTACATTCGGGATAAAGTTCCCATCGCGATTCGTAAGTTTGAAAAATGGGAATTATGCCCACCACAGCGCGGATAGCTATTTCGGGATGCTCGCTCTTACAAGTATCCAGCAGAAATTCGATCTTCTTCCCGTCGAAGCGCTGCAATATATTGAGTGTAAGTGCAGAAACAACCATACATTTATCGTTCACGGGAATAATTTCGTCTTCCATGAAACGACGGTATGAAGCGATCATATCGTCATTGGCACGAGGAGAAACAAAAACGGAATAGAACAAATCTTCCACCGTTTGTTCGTGATCCTGCATATTCGATTTGAGGCGTAACTCTTTTTCGTTGCCGTCTTCCAGCAAATCGATAAACGAAAAAGTATCCATCTGTTTACCGATGATTTCACGATACTGATCCATCGAAACAGCTCCCCGCAACAGGGTGAGTCGCGCTTTCTCGAAAAACAAGGTGGCACTGCTTTGCAAACAAAGGTTTTCGGCAGCATCATGTGCCAAGGTGTAGGCGCGCCGCAACAATTGATTGTAAATGTTGCGCTGTTGAGGGTCTTTGTTACCTTTGATAAAATAATGAATCATATACCGATAGTTATTCTCCAACTCGGTCAGATCTTCCGAAAGCGTCCAGTTTTTCTGATCTTTCAAAAATAACCGAATGTGGTCAAAAGCATCTTTCAACTCTCGTTGTTCGATATACGAATAGATTGTCTTTAATGTGTCTTGTATTTCTTTATGTGTCATACTCATTCATATGTTGCGGGTTTCACAATAAGCGTAGAGGGAAGCGAATGTGCCCAAGAAACAGCCGATGATGTCAGTTTTTTCCATCCTTCAGCTCCTATCAAAACAAGATCGTGCTCTGCGATGTAATCGTTGCCGATTTTTTTGTCGTTGTTCCACAATGCTAATCTCCCTTCGCTTTTTTTGTAAAGATACTGATAAAGCTTCTTCATTTCAGGCTCCGATTCAATAATGCCGATGGCGTCCCAAATCATTATAAAAATCTTTTCATGAACAATCAGCCTATTAATAAACAAAAAAACATACACATCGGTTTTGTCCACAATAGGAACAAAAACACGGTTGAGCTGTTGAAAACCATGATTATCAAAAATTGCCATCGTGATGGAGTCGGCTACCGAATTTTTCAATCTGAAATAATCTTCTTCCCAAAAAGATGAAAAGACCTCATGTTCAACGCCAATAAGCAACAAATTGCAGGTATATTTTTCTTTCATCTCGACAATGTCTGCAACATAATCGGTCGAGACCTGTATAAAAATGCGAATCAACAGTTGTTCTTTTTCATATAATTCGACAATGTCGCTGTAAAAGTCGTTTTTGTAATATTCAATATCGCCAATTTCAACAGCTTTGTCTTCATCGATAAAATGGAGTACGGTTAAAGTTGACCGCGAGGTTTGCGATTTAATGAAGTCTGCAGCCAATTTGCACAAAAATTTTCCGGTATCGGGGTCAATAAAGCTAATCAACGCATTGACCGGAATTTTATAATCGAGATCTTCATTTATCTTTTTTAAAAAGGTATCTATCGGCTCCATATCGAGTTCGTTTTTTAGCCGTTAATATAAAAATTTTAAAGTTAAAGATAACCAAACTATGTCACAGGCATCGAAACCTGAGCATAGATATCCTCAATGTCTTCTTTTGTGATTTTCTCGAAATCTTCTTCCCTCACTGTGATAATGAGCCCTGCCATATCGAGTGCACCCGGACTGATCAGCAATTGTTCTTTACCTTCCAAATAATATTGACGGGGACGATGCGCTTTACGTGGGAAAACATGCAAAACATACGTGTCGCCCTCCATATAAGCAATCACATTCATCATAGGTTCATCTTCCTGTGGTTGGCAACGATGGAGATACCGATAGACATCTTCAAAGCGGTCTTCCGCTTCATTGCGTGTTTTACTTTTGATAATGAGGCACGACCGAAGTTCATTATCTCCCGATTGCAATATAGGCATTTTCAATCCTGCCTGTAAATGAAAATGATCCGGTGCAGAAGCCCCACATTTGGGTCCGTTGTAAAAGACAACGTAATCGGGGAGCGACTCGGCCAGGACGAGCATATCTCCGATTTTTTTTCGGATGCGCTGCGCAACATGCGAATGAAACGAAATGGTAAGATGATTGCGAAGTATGGGATAGGGATTGGCGAGAATCAGGTATTTATTGAGGAAAGGAATCCCTTTTTGTTCTTTCGGACGATTTTTGGGACACAAAAAACAAGGTCGCTTCTCGATGGCTTCCTTATCGATTTTTGCCGATGTGGACACCATGCGTGCCGGATTAAATTGAACTTTTACGGAAATATCTCCACCCCACACAATATCTTTAACTTTTACGTTATCCAATTGTTTTATGGCTGTATCCAACAGTTTCCACTCTTTGCATTGCGATAAAAACAGGTCATCTATTGTCTGTTGAAGATTCATTGCATTGCGTTTATTGTTTAAACAAAGATAAGGATAATTTTTAAATAACATGATTTAACTACCTTCTTAAAATTGACGCTAAGAATAGCGTAAAGAATGGGGTCAACACCATAATCAACTTCAGAAACAGGACAAAAACTTTGTATCACATCCAAATTGGGATTGCCCGTTTTTTCTCTTTTTATTACCTTTGAAACTTCAAATTCGATACAATGGAATTGCAATTGAACGATCATAACAAAAAAGAATATCCGCCCATGCATACGGCCGAGCATATATTGAATCAAACCATGATCCGGATGTTTGGCTGCGCACGATCGAAAAATACCCATATCGAGCGCAAGAAAAGCAAATGCGATTATTTTCTTTCCCGGCAACCTGACAACGAAACGGTACAAGCCATTGAAGAGGCAGTGAATGCGGTGATCATGCGCGATCTTGCGGTTACGGAAGAGTTTATGCCTATGGATGAAGCGGCAAAAATTGTAGATTTATCCAAATTGCCCGATGATGTGTCCGAAACCCTGCGAATTGTCCGCATCGGCGATTATGACGTGTGTGCCTGTATCGGGGAACATGTAAAACATACTTCGGAAATAGGACGTTTTGAAATAATCAGTCACGATTATGAAAACGGTCGCTGGCGGGTACGATTCAAATTAAAAGAAAGGTGATGAAAAAAATCGTCAGGGTGCTCAAAAAAGTCGTCCTGTGGTTTTTTATTCTGTCCATAGGAGCAGTGATTGTGTACCGGTTTGTTCCCGTTTTTTTTACCCCGTTGATGGGTATTCGCATGGTTGAACAGATTGCGGCAGGAGAATCGGTGAAATGTTATCACAAATGGGTGCCGTACAATGAAATATCGGATCACCTGAAACGGGCAGTAATTGCCTCTGAGGATCAGCGTTTTTTTCAGCATAACGGTTTCGACCGTGTAGAAATAGAGAAGGCCATGAAAGAAAACAAAAAGCGCCGGCGTCCGCGAGGAGCCAGCACCATCAGTCAGCAAACGGCGAAAAACGTTTTTCTTTGGCCGCAATCTTCCTGGGTTCGCAAAGGGCTTGAAGCCTATTTCACCGTACTTATCGAATTCTTTTGGCCGAAGGAACGCATTTTGGAAGTGTATCTCAACTGCATGGAAACAGGCAACGGCATCTATGGCGCTGAAGCCGTTGCCAATCGCCATTTTAATACTACCGCTTCAAAACTCACTGCAGCTCAATCGGCTCTCATTGCTGCCACACTGCCCAACCCGCGTCGATTCAGCTCAAAAAACCCATCGCCTTACATGCTAAAGCGCCAACAACAAATTTTACGGCAAATGCAAAACATCCAACTGCCAAAGAAAAAGTAAATCATTCACCGTCGAGCACTTCCCAAAAGCCGGCAGGGAGATACACGTTTTCCATTTTTGCAGCTTCGGCAAACAAGGGGGCAATTTCTTTATCTTTAAAACCGGCTATGCCGCAACCTATACGGGTTACCAAAAATTTCAGTTCGGGATGTGCCTTTGCAAAGGCAATAAATTCATCGACGTAAGGCTTTATATCTTTTACGCCTCCCTGCATGGTGGGGATACCGTAGGATTGTCCTTGTAAACCAACCCCCTGCCCCATAATGGCTCCGAAATTTTTTAAAGCGTCAAGGGCTGCCCCTCCGCCGTGATGTCCTTGAATGTTACTGCCAAAAACAAATATCTCGTTGTCATTGAGATGTGTAACGTAGCTGGGCGTAACACGATGTTTGTGTTCCGGTTTCATAACTATAGGTATTTTTAGTATTGAACAGTTCCTCTATCCTTTGATATGGGGTTTGAACATATCTTCAGCAGTTATACCGCATTCTTTCATCATCCGGATGCAATATTCCAACTTGCCGAGTAACAATTCCATTTTCCACTTTCACGTTGCCTTGGGTATTCCACAAATCAAGGTCTTCACCGTTAAATAACGAACGTCCGGTTTTATTTTCCGTACATGCACTCATAACAATGAGGCAGAAGAAAAACATAGGGGAAAAATATTTTTTACGCATAGAAAATCAGAATTAACGGATTAAACCGGAACTCAAAAATAAAAAAATTGCCTTTACAAAGCAAGCAAAAGAAAATTTTTGAAACGAAATTACGAAAATATCAGAAAACATACACCAGTTCCACAGTAAGTTTATCCGCATCCATTTCTTCGGATTGGTGCATAAAATCGAGCTGATTTTTTACAAAATACCATTCGTAATTGATGCGCAACAACGAGCCGTTTGCGTTGGAAGTGAGTCCGAAACCAAGTCCCAGTGTCAAGCGGTTGACGTCGAAAGCAGAATCGTCTTTGTTTTGGTCGATCGCATCCCAACGGGCTGCGGGAATAATATTTTTAAACAAGCCTCCTTTGATGGGCGTCCAATAAGCCCCTTGAATATAAGCAGAAAACAAATCCTTGTTGGTTACCTTGTCATCTCTTTTCATGGCTTCGGTCTCAACCTTCCAATTGCATCCCTCATAACGAAAATCGGCACCGTAAAGAAAATAATGAATTTCCTCGCCGTTGGGATAATCATACAATTTAAAAGTCGTACGAAATCCTTTCATGCTGCCAAAACTCAAGCGGGCGGCATAGGAAAATCTATCGGTCCAAACCGGATTATTGATGGTGCTTCCGTTATAGACACCCACTTCTATTCCGGTTGGAATTGCTGCAAGACGAAAATTATATTTAGCAAGCAATCCGATATCGCGGGTGCCTGCATAATATTTTCCCAGAAAGCTGCGATTGGCAAACATCATTGTTCCCGGATTGATGATATAGGAATTGAAAAGCGGAATGCTTGTTTGCCCGAGTGTAAAGGAAAGTCCTTTATAAGGCGTGAGAGTACCGAAAAGATCGAGTACCTCGAATTTTCCCTCTTTACTCAATTCCACTTGTGCCCGATAATCGGCTTTTGGAACAATTCTTCCCGACAGACCCAGTCGGGAGTTTCGCACCGAAAATCGTGAAGTTCCCTCCTCGGGCGCATATTCGAATTTGGTTTTCAAATTCCCGTCGAACTTAAAAGTCGGATAACTATCCGAATCGCCTTGCTGAGAAAAGAGCGAAGATGCCGAAACAATGATTAAAACACATACGATGAACAACCGGCTAAAAAAAGGATATTTCATTAGCTGTATATATTTACGTGAATAGTTGATAATAAGAAAAGCCCGCATTGTTGGCTTATACCCCACCTCTCCGACTCGAAACCGGTAAACAAGTGCCTGTAATATTAAATCGTAAAATGCCGGCAACCTGTCCCTTCGGCTCAGAACTTTTCCCATAATCGGGGGAACATTTTCTCCTCAATTCTTCCTGCTCAAGCATTTTCTGTTTGAAACCAATTCCCCAGCGATAACCACCGATCCGGCCGTCAGAACGAATCACCCGATGGCAGGGAATAAGGTATGCCACAGGATTCTTGCCAATGGCGGAAGCAACAGCCCTCCAGGCTTTTGGCTTACCGATGGTGACTGCAATTTGACGGTATGTGCAAAATTCTCCAAAAGGTATGTCTAGCAACGATTCCCAAACAGCCATTTGAAACGCGCTTCCCCCGATATGCAAAGGCAAGGCATCATCCGAAGAGGCTTCCCCGTTTATCCATGTTTGTGCCAACATTTGAAATGCATCGGATTGATTTTTGACAATAGCTGCTGGATATTGCTTTTTCAACGCAGGCAAGGTCTTTTCCTCTTCCCCGAAAGCCAAAAAACAAATTCCTTTTGAGGTAGAAGCAATGAGGGCCGGACCGAAAAGTGTTTGATAAAACGCATATCTTATCTTCTCATTTTCTCCTTTTCGACAGAATATCCTTATTATCTCCATTCGCTTTCGTTCTTTCCCCCTTACCTCACTATCGTATTACAGTTCCTCTGCTTTTTCTTCGGCAAAAAATTGTTCGAAACCGGTAGAGTATGTCGCTGCCATTGTACCGTCGGGTCGGGCATAAATAAAGTAGTAAAACAATCCCGGAACTTTTTTGGCAATTTCGTTGGATTTTTCCATTCCGGATGCCATAAAAGCCGTGGCGTAGGCATCGGCAGTCATGCAATCGTCGGCGATGACGGTCGCACTAAGGATGTCTTGTTCGGAAGGATAACCGGTCTGAGGATCAATGGTATGTGCATATTTTTTGCCGTCTTTAATGTAATAGTTACGGTAATTGCCCGAAGTAGCCACACATTTGTCGCAAATGGAGAGAATAGTTTGCAATTCGTGACGCAGACCGGTACTGTCATCCATCGGCTTGTCAATCCCAATGCGCCAGCATACTCCTTTATCGTTTTTGCCCCGCATGGCAATCTCACCTCCAATCTCAATCATGTAATCTTCCACACCGTAACTCCTAAGCAAATTGGCCACCATATCACAGGCATAGCCTTTGGCAATTGCCGAAGCATCGAGCTGAATACGCGGATCGGCTTTTACGATCTTTCCGTTTTCTAACCTTACTTTTTCATAGCCGACGAACTGCTTCAAACTATCGATAAGTTTCGGGGTTATGTTATCGCTGTTTTTGAACCCGAATCCCCAAGCATTTACGAAGGGCGCAATGGTGATGTCGAATTTACCATCGGTGATACGCGATACTTCCATTGCCTTATTGAACACGGCAATGAAAAACGAATCGGGTTGTACCGGCTCATTCCGGTTGATCTTCGAAATAATAGAATTCTCATTGAAAGGATTCAACGAATTGTCGAATTTGTGCAATTCGGTCATAATTTCGTCGTATAACGAGCGATCATAAGCATACTTGATATGGAAACTCGTATGGAAAATTTCGCCATACTCCTGAAGATAGGTATAATGGGCTTTATTCCGATTTTTCTTTCCCGCCTGATTGCACCCCGAAAGCACAAGAATCAGGCAGCATAAAATCGGTATCGTTATCTTGTTTTTTGCATTCATATTATTTTTCGACATAGGCTTTCATATGTTACTCTTCGCCGTTTCCGCCATTAAATTTCATTTATCATTCATCCTACCACCAATCTCTCTTCTTTACCATTTTTTATTCGCCAACAAGCCGACTCACACCCATTCCATAATTTCTTCAAGCGATTTACGCTTGCCGGTACGCGGATCGGCTTCATAATTATCAGCAGGATAACCCAATGGCAGAAGAACAACGGGTTCGAATTCCTCGCTCAAATGCAACGCTTCTTTCACTTTTAACGGATCGAAGTTGCACACCCAACACGTGCCCAATCCTAGGTCGGTGGCTTTCAGTACCATATGTTCCACGGCAATTGCAATATCGATATCGCAATGATCCTTACCGTCGGACGGGCGCTTCCATGAACGACTGTGATCGCCACACGCCACTATGTATGCCTGAGCACCGGCAAACCATTCACGGGGATAGCTTTCCCGAATTGCCTTTTTAGCCTCTTCCGAAGTACATACATAAAATTTCCATGGCTGAAAATTTACGGCCGATGGAGCCAACCGTGCACTTTCGAGCAATTGCAAAATCGCTTCTTTACCGACAGGCTTTTCACTAAATTTCCTGATCGATTTTCGTTTACGTATTACTTCATCAAAATTCATTATTCTCTTGTTAATTAAATGGTTAAAAAAAATGATCGTATCCTAGAATTCTTCTTCTATCCGGTAATAATTTCTTTCGGGAGAATTTCGCGAAATAAGTTCGCCCAAAAATCCTCCCAGAAAAAGCATCGTTCCAAGAATCATCATAGTTAGGGAAATATAGAAATAGGGCGACTCGGTTACCAACCGGTACGGATTGCCGTGATGCATGTCATATAGTTTTGTGGCACCAACAACGATCACGGCTACAAAACCGATGAAAAACATTAAGGTGCCCAATATGCCGAAAAAATGCATGGGTTTTTTTCCGAAACGGTTCAGGAACCACAAGGTCATCAAATCGAGATAGCCGTTAAAAAAACGACTGGCCCCGAACTTGCTTTTCCCGTATTTTCGGGGTTGATGATGCACCGGCTTTTCGGCAATTTTGGTAAAACCGGCACTTTTAGCCAAAATGGGAATATAGCGGTGCATTTCGTTATACAGTTCGATATTTTTTACGACGTCCTTTCGATACGCTTTGAGTCCGCAGTTGAAATCATGCAATTTAATACCCGATACACACCTCGCCGTTGCATTGAAAAGTTTGGATGGCAAGTTTTTGGTCAATAGGGCATCGTACCTTTTTTTCTTCCATCCCGACACCAAATCGTACCCTTCTTCCTTAATCATCCGATACAATTCGGGAATCTCTTCCGGAGAATCTTGCAAATCGGCATCCATCGTAATCACCACATCTCCTTCGGCTTTTTGAAATGCGCAATGCAATGCCGGAGATTTTCCGTAATTGCGACGAAACTTTATCGCATGTACCTGTTCCGCTGTGGCTTTTAATTCGGTAACGATATTCCATGAACCGTCGGTACTGCCGTCGTCCACAAAAATAATTTCATACGAATAACCGTTTTCGTCCATCACGCGTTTAATCCATTGGTATAACTCGCCCAACGATTCTTCCTCGTTGTAAAAAGGTATAATAACCGAAATATCCATAATTACTCTCCTGACTGACGATTGTCGTTTTTAAACGTAAAACGGTTGGCAAGGGGAACAAGAAACAACGAAAGGAAAAAACCGATCAGCAAATTCCCCATAATCATTCCGAAAGTGTAGGAAAAAGGCGTAGGAACAGGTTGTTGTTTCAACTTGCTGATCATATTTTGATCGACAGACATACTTTCTACCAATGCAAGGGTTTGTTCAAAAGTTCTCGAAAGATATACCGGATCGAGCCATATAATATGCACAATCACAACGATTGCTTCCAAAAGCGAAGCAAAGAAAAAAAGCATCACCGAAAACTGTATCCCGTGCCAAAAACCAATTTTCTCTTCGCCTACTACAAAATTTTTGTATCGAACCAAAAAAAAGAACAATAACAAGGGGGTCCCGATACTCAACAACGTATTAATGTATCCCAAAAAAGGATAACCGGTTGCTGCTATCACAAAAAAATATTTGATTACCCAGAATACACCGACTATCAGCCCACTATTCATCGCGTAATTCACCAACTGACTTTTATTTTCAGGCATATGTTTGTATTTTTAAAACACAAAAGTAATCAAAATATCTTTTTACAGCTATTTTACGGCAGACGGTGTAATCGATTGGGCTTTTTCCTTCACTTTATCCATGTTGAACAACAAAACGATAAGTCCTCCTATCCATACAAAAATCTTTATTTCTGTCGGATGGGGAAAAAACAGGCATAAGACAAAACACAGGGCAATAATCCCGGTGGGACCCCATACTCCATATTCCTTTCTGATAAAGCCCAACACAACAATTGCGGTAACAGCAAGAGCAACAAAAAATTCATAGGGAATAAAGAAAATATACATTCCCATGAGCACTGATGCTGCCCGCCCTCCCTTGAAATGATAATAGACCGGGAGTCCATGTCCCAAAATGGCACCCATTGCCAAACATCCCAAAGCAATATCGGAAAGATGAAAAAAATGCGAGGCAATGAGCATAGGGCCCAATGCTTTCATCGCATCTAACAGTCCGGCCACCACTCCCCAAAATTTGCTTACGTTTCTGAACACATTGTAAGCACCGGGATTACCGTTTCCCAACTCACGGATATTGACGTTTTTTACTAATCGGGTAATCAAATGGGCAAACAAAATCGACCCGATCAGATAGCCGGCAACAAAACAAATTCCATATAAAAGAATCGGATTCTCCATAAGCTGCTTTTATAAAAGAATTGAAACTCCGTATGCACCCGGACCGCAATACACTGCATCCACAAGTCCGGGTTTCCCAATGACAAGATCGTCACAGGGAAGTGCTTTAATTTTTTCTATCAACTCATTAGCAACATCTTTGTTTTTTTCGCCATATCCGCTCACGGGAATAGCTCGCCGGATTTTCGATGCCGATTTTTCTTGCATCTTTGCTTTTATCAACTCTACAACCTGATTATTTACCTGTTTAAAGGTTCTTCCCTTACCTAAAGAAGAAACAATGCCTTCCGGGTCGTCTCCCATTATGCCGATTATCGGAATTATATGCAGTAAACTGCCCATCAGCGACTGAGCTCTTCCGATTCTGCCGCCTTTGTACAGGTAGTTTAAATCGGGAAAAATGTAATAACTGTAGGTATTTTCAACTACTTGTTGACATAATTTTTCGATTTCTTCTATACTCAAATCATCGCTCTTTTTAATGAAATCGATGATGCCCAAAAGAACATTACCCACTCCAATTAAAGCTTGCCTGCTATCCACATTGATAATGGGAATTACATTTTCATATTGCTTTCGAACGTTTTCGGCTACTTTCCATGAAGCACTCGACAAGCCGCTGCTCATTACCACATGAATGATGAGGTCGTAATTTCGATAATTCCTTTCAACCGCTTCAACAACATCATTTTGTGGCAACGTGGATGATTTTGCCACAATATTTTCTTTTTCGAATTTGGATACCAGCCAATTCGCACTGTATTCGTCACTCTCGCGATATTCTTTTCCATCTACCAGCACGGGAAATTTGATAATCTCAAGATCTTCGTAATCGATCTGATCCCTCGAGAGACCTAAATTATCGCCCACAATGATAAAAATTTTCTTTTTCATATGCTTTCGTTTTTATTCAAAGGTTATATAATAGTTGTAATTGTACTGGCCACCATAATATTCTTCAAAATCAGTATCGGGGAACTGCTCTTTAAGGCGATCGACCAAGCCGTTCTCCTTACGTGAAGGCAGTCCTTTGTATAACGTAACAAGACCGCAACCGTTTGCCAATTGACGAATCGCCTCAACGGCAAGCTCTTCCATGTTGGGATTCGAAAGAACGATTTTCTTTTTGTACACTGCAAAATAATCGTTTTTCCTCACCGTCATTTCGTTATCGGCAAGTACTTCGCGGTTGGCACGTGCAATGCCGCAGAAAGGGATGGTATTGATGTTCTTCATTGCTTCTTCAAACATGGTCATGATGTCATAATCTTTCGAAATACCCATCATCATGCCGATAAGGGCAATGGGATTATCCGATTCGACAATATAAACATTCGATTTGCAAAGCGAAACGGCATATTTCAATGCCATAAGAATATCGCCATCGTCGGCAGCCGCAATGATGTTTTTGGCCTGCAAATTGTCGAGCCCCTTTGCCAATTGATCGACCGAAGGCTTATTTTTTCCGTAACACAATATATCGTCGGCCCCTAATTTTTGAAGTATTTCCGCAAAACCTTTTCCCGATACAATGCAAAATATACTTTTATCACGCCGGTAATCAATAACATCGTCGCTGATAAAGTTCCGATGTTGCTTTTTCATATCGTCAACCTTTGTGAAAACCAATTCGCCATAGGGTTGGACCCTATCAAAAATATCATCGGGTTTGTTGGTATGAATATGCACTTTAAATTTATTGCCTGCCTGAATAATAATGAGGCTGTCACCAAAAGCGGAGATCATTTCTCGCAGTTGTTCTTTGGAAGCAATTTTGTCGGATTCCAAAACAAATTCCGTACAGTATTTTTGCTTGATGTCCGGATTCCAAAGATTGTTTATTTCTTCGAGTTCATTGATAATTCTCTTCTGAAGCGTTTTTTTGCTGTTAACGTGATTGTTGACAGATAAATTGGTGGTTATTTTTCTTACATTCTGCAAAATTTCCTGCAGCCGACTGTTCTGTATTCTCGAAAAATCGATGTTGGAGATAAGATGAGCAAAAGGGGTATTTTTGAATTTGGATAATCTCATCTTGATATGTTTTCGGGTTGCTTTACCGATTTTCAGTAAAGTAGGAACCGATAAACCGTTTGTGCCGAAACCGTTATGCTGCAATTCTCTGTTTATTCCCTGAATAAAAACGACAAATCCGGCGCCGCCGGAATCGATAACACCGGCTTGTTTCAACACGGGAAGCATTTCGGGCGTTTGGTTTAGCACCTCTTTCAGGTAAGGAATGGTCTTGCTGATAATAACAATAGGATCTTCTTCCTCTTTCATCAACTCGGCATATTTTTCTTTTAAAGCCCGCATCAAGGTAAGCATGGTGCCTTCACGTGGATTTTCCGTGCCTTCATATGCATTTCGATAACCATTTTCGATGGCTCTATATACGTTTTGCTTCGAAAAATCGCTGTTTTTGACCACTTCGGCAAAACCTTGCATAAACAAAGACAAAATGACACCTGAACACCCTCTGCTGTTCAAAAGCATTTGTTCGGCAAAATTTTTCAAATACTCACCGGGCAACATGGATTGGTTTTCAAAATTCTTCATGTTAGCCATTGCTCCTTGAAGGGTCAGTACCATGTTTAAACCGGTATCTCCGTCGGGAACAGGAAAAACATTCAAGCTGTTTAAATATTCCTTGTGCTTGTTCAAATATCTGTGGATATTTTCTATCCGTTCATTAATCTCGTTAACGTCTATTTCGGTAGCCATGATTAGGATAAATGAATTAAATGTCGTTTAATGTGTTCTCAAAAACGATGCCAAGCATTTCTCTTCAGATAATTTCAACGAATCGAATCGACGAAATCCTCGATATTTTTCTTTACAAAACGGGCAATGCAAGCCGTTTCCTCTTCTTCGATCAAAAAATAGGCTTCTTCCAACTCATCAAACTCCTCGAAATCGGCATACATGGCCATAAATTCGTCATCCGTAGTTTCACGTTCGAGTTCCTCTCGATGAGCACGATAAATCTCTGCTGCTTTATAAATGATTTTTGCGGTTTCTAAGGCTCCGAACAGCTTTAAAGCTTTTGCCGTCGGATTATCGAAAACATACCCTCCGTAACCGTTCTGGATCAATTGGACAAAACCTCCGTGGTTAACCTCCTCTTGCAGAAAACGATAGGCTAATAAAGCATGCTGATAACCATTGAGTTTATCCATGTTTTCTGCACTAAGGTCATTGTTGACACAATCGAGATACGTGTCTGTAAGTAACTTCAGAAATTCGTCCATCCCCCGAGTATAAGCCGCAAGCAATTTATCTTCATCAATTTGTATCATTGTGGAATAGATTTCGTTATTGTTTTACAAATGTAGTAACTTTTTTTAAAACAAACCGACATCATCTTTTTATGAAACAAAAATAGTAACTTTGCGCCGAAATAATCGTGAAACAAGCATACTAAAATGAAAGTAAAACCTTTTAAAGGAATCCGTCCGCCAAAATCGATGGTAATGGAAGTGGCATCACGCCCCTACGATGTACTCAATTCTGAAGAAGCCCGCAAAGAAGCGGAAGGAAACGAAAAATCGCTTTATCACATCATTAAACCCGAAATCGACTTTCCCGAAGGAACGGACGAGCATGATCCGCGGGTATATGAAAAAGCTGCCGAAAATTTTCGTAAATTCATGAAAAATGGGTGGTTGGTGCAAGATCCGGACGAAATGTATTATGTGTACGCTCAAACGATGAATGGGAAGACTCAATACGGAATCGTAGTGGGAGCTTCAGTGGAAGATTATCTGACGGGGAAAATAAAAAAACACGAACTGACACGTCGTGATAAGGAAGAAGATCGCATGAAACACGTGCGAATAACCAATGCCAACATGGAGCCGGTATTTTTTGCTTATCCCGACAATCCGGAATTGGAAACCATCGTGAAACGTGTTTCCGCTGAAGAACCGGAATACGATTTCGTTTCGGGAGACGGGATCGGACATCATTTTTGGTTGATTCGCGACAAGAAAGATATCGAAAACATCACCCGCATTTTTGCTTTCATACCCTCCATGTACATTGCCGACGGTCATCATCGTTCTGCTGCAGCAGCTTTGGTAGGTGCCGAAAAAGCGAAAAACAACCCGTACCATAGAGGAGATGAAGAGTATAATTATTTCATGGCTGTTTGTTTTCCGGCAGGACAACTCAACATTATCGATTATAATCGCCTCGTAAAAGACCTGAACGGTTTAACGCCCGAAGAATTCCTAAAAAAGCTGGAAGAAAATTTCGTTATTGAACCTACCGGTTCGGAAATTGAAAAGCCAAAACATTTGCACAATTTTTCGATCTATTTAGACGGAAAATCCTATAGCCTGACAGCCAAACCTCATATTTTGCATGATGAAGATCCGGTGGATCAATTGGATGTGTCGATTACATCGAAGTATATACTCGACGATATCATGGGGATTAAAGACTTGCGCTCAGATAAACGCATCGAATTTGTCGGCGGTATTCGCGGTCTGAACGAACTAAAAAAACGCGTAGATAGTGGTGAAATGGCATTGGCGATCGCGCTGTACCCGGTTTCCATGAAACAATTGATGGAAATTGCCGATAGCGGAAAAATTATGCCTCCAAAAACCACATGGTTTGAACCCAAACTGCGTTCGGGGCTGATAATTCATAAATTAGATTAAAAAAAAATCCTATGACGTATCACGAATTAGACGAAATGGACCAAAAAATCCTTAATCTCATTGCCGACAATGCACGGATACCCTTTCTTGAAGTAGCTCGCGAATGTGGGGTATCGGGTGCTGCCATCCATCAGCGCGTACAAAAACTCATCAATCTCGGCATCATTAAAGGTTCGGAATTTATTATCGATCCCGAAAAAATCGGCTATGAAACCTGTGCTTATATCGGAATTTATTTGAATTCGCCAAGCAATCATCAAGCGGTTGTGGAAGAGCTTCAGAAAATACCTGAAGTTGTTGAATGTTATTACACCACAGGGGAATACGATTTATTTATAAAAGTATATGCCCGAAACAATCATGATTTACTGAATCTCATTCACGAAAAACTGCAACCGTTGGGATTAGCCCGATCCGAAACACTGGTTAGTTTCAAACAAGCTTTCAGAAAAAGACTACCTGTTCCTATTACCAAAAAAGAAGAAAAAGAAGAAAAAGGAGAAGAAAAGGAAAATTGAAGACTCGTTGCCGGTAAAAGACCAAAAAACATACCCAAATAGGAGGATTTAATCGCAATAATTACCGTTAAATAATCAAAATCGTTTTCTTTACTTCAGGGCTTATTGTATCTTTACATAGTAAAAATCATATTCGAAGCAAAAAATGGGTATTATTCTGAGATTTTTTCTCTCTCTTCTTGCCTTTTATTTTCTGATTAGATTTGTCTTCAATCTTGTGATGGGCAAAAGATGGGCATCAGAAAATAAAACATATCGGCAAAAACAATCACAAAATCAACCTAAGATTCCATCCCAAGAAGATAGAATCATTTCGTACCAGAAAAAAAAGTTTGAATCGACCACTATCGAAGACGTTGAATTCGAGGAAATTAAAGAAAAATAAAAACCTCACCGCAACGATAAGTTCAACACTATATTGCAGCGAGGTTTTTTTATTCTATTTGAGCTCTACTTCTACTACAAAATCCACATCATCAGGTACTTTATCGAAAGACAATATAACGCCATCGGAAACAGCGGTATATTTTACCGGCTTTTTATCGATGAATACTTTTGCCGATTTTACCTTTCTGCCGTTTAACGGCAAATATAAAGCCCGATCTTCAAGATTTAATATATGCACAAACAATGTGTTGCCTTTTTGTGTGGTAACACCCCAGTGACGAGGAGTCACCATTCCGCCGCGCGTACCGTAAATGGTTTCGCCATATTGTTTCAGCCAATTCCCCATGGCTTTGTAACGTTCAACGGCAATGTCGGGAAATTCACCGTTTGGTCGCGGACCGACATTCAGCAGTAAATTGGCATTGTATCCGGCTGTTTTTACCAGATAATGAATCAGTTCTTTCTCCGATTTGTAATTTAAGTCGGTAATGTTATATCCCCACGAATTGTTCATGGTTTCACAGGTTTCGAGCGGAAGAGCCCCCACCGTCTGCTCCTCGGCAAAACCGGTTGTATTGTGACCGGGCAAGTCTTTTTCGAAAGTTTGCGCATCCTCACCTTCAATGGGCGTCAAATGGTGATTGTTGATGATAAGGCAACCGGGCTGCAGTTTATGAATATGAGCATAAATCTCGGGCAACCGCCAGTCGAAACCGGGATTCTGATCTTGATCCCATTGGCCGTCAAACCAAATTGCCCCTATCTCACCATAATTCGTGAGCAATTCGGTCAACTGGTTCAACATGAATTGGTGGTAGGTATCCCAACGTCCGTGTTCGGTACGCCCTACTCCGCGACCGGTTCTGCCCAACGGACAATAATCGGTGCGCGACCAATCGAGTAACGAATAATAAAAGTGCAGTTTGATGCCTTGTTTATGGCATTCATCGGCAAGCTCCTTAAGAACATCCCGTTTAAAAGGTGTGGCATCCACAATATTAAACGGCGACTGTTTGGTTGCAAACATCGAAAAACCATCGTGATGACGAGAAGTGATGCAAATATACTTGGCTCCCGCTGCTTTAACATCCGACACCCATTTGCCGGCATCAAATTTTGAAGGATAAAAACCTTCGGCAAGTTTGGCATATTCTTTATAGTGAATATTTCTGTTGTTCATAATCCACTCGCCGTTGGCCATCATGCTGTAAATGCCCCAGTGAATGAATACCCCGAATTTCATGTTCTGAAATTCTTCCCGATTTTGCAAATTTTCTTTCGCAGGCACATACCCCGGCTGTGCCTTCACGCCCGTCGCGATTAACAATAACACAAAAATAAAACGAATAATGTGTTTCATTATACTATTATTTAAAAAATGAGTTGGTTTAGCAGCATACTTTCATTCGTACAAAATGCCTCTATCCATGTGTTTCCATAAAATTTATCAGATCGGCAACGCTTTTCTGATCTTCAAAATTAACTTTATGGGTTTTTGTATATTCCTCGTACAGTTTTTTCTTTTGCTTGTAAAATGCTTTGATTTGCCCAAGGGTACGAAAACTTTTTAATTTTCCCTCCTTTTCGATCCAATAAACCGTATAAGGCTTTACCTTGAAATCGTCGGGCAACTTAAGATCATAAATTCTTCCATCTGAAATGAGCGAAGAATAACTGTCGGTAGCCGATGTTTCGGAGGTCCCGCCATAAGCTGCCGGTTTCCCCGGAGGGATAACCCGGCATTTATGCTGAGCAAAAAATTTGTAGGAGGAATCATGAAGCAGTTCTAAAAAATTACCATCGGTATAGATAAACTTTCTATCTCCAATGAAAACGGTATCTATTTGAGGAATAACGGTTTTCCCGATAGCTAAAACGTTGCCGTTGTCATCAAAAACCATTTCTTCCGTAAGCGAATTATAATTCAATCGCGTTTTCAATTCAGTGCCGTTTTTCATCAATACCCTGCCCTCTTGAAATTCAGGGAGCAGATAATGAGACAACGTAACGGTGTTGGTTTGGGCAAACAATGAAAAGGATGCCGCAAACAGAAAAAAAGGAATAACCCTGTGTTTCATAGGAAAAAATAGTAAAGTTATATCCGAACAACGAAGGTAAATCAACACACACTTCAAAAATACCTTCACGCTGCGAAATAGCGACGCCTATGGCAACAACGATTCGGGATTGAGATTACCTTGCTCGATGTCGAGAAAATAGTTATACGTCCCCACTTTCAATTCCACACATGCAGCTTCATCGCAAACGATAATACCCTTAGGATGAAGTTGTATGGCGCTTATTGTCCACATCTGCGTTATGGAACCTTCTACGGCATGACGCAAAGCACGCGCTTTGTGATGCCCATTAACAAGAATCAAGACCTCTTTTGCGTCCATAACGGTTCCTACTCCCACGGTCAGTGCGGATTTAGGAACTTTATTCACATCGTTATCAAAAAAACGCGAGTTGGCAATGATGGTATCGGTTGTCAACCGTTTTACTCGCGTACGCGAACTCAGCGAAGACCCCGGTTCATTGAAAGCAATATGACCGTCAGGGCCTATTCCGCCCAAAAACAAGTCGATTCCTCCGGCATCCCTAATCGCATCCTCATACGCTTGACATTCGGCTTCCAGATTTTCGGCATTACCATTGAGAATATGCACATTTTCCGGGCGGATATCGATATGATTAAAAAAATTATTCCACATGAAAGAATGATAACTTTCGGGATGATCCTTTGGTAACCCCACATATTCATCCATATTGAAGGTAATGACGTTTTTAAACGAAATCGTCCCTTTTTGGCATAACTTAATCAGTGCACTGTACGTTCCCAGTGGCGATGATCCGGTAGGCAAACCCAATTTGAAGGGTTTTTCCGGTGTCGGATTTGCTTTGATGATTTTGGAAGCAATGTAATTGGCTGCCCATTGAGCTAATCGCTCGGAATCGGGTTGAATAATCAGTCTCATGATTTTATTTTTTTATATGAATTAAAAAATTACTACTCTTTTGCAGGATAACGATTCAATCTTGTCGCTGTAATTTTTCGGCCATAATTTGCCCCAGATTCCATGCACTCTCGACTACATCGGCATGTAAGGAATGTTTCATGGAAACAGGATCGCAAACTATATCAAAACGCATCTCCTCTGCAAATTCCTTAAGATGCCTCAACGAAGCATCGGCCCAACTGAATCCGCCAAAATAGCCGAACAACCGGTCTTTGATGTTTCGATTGCGCAATGCAGAAATCAAACTTTCTATGCCGGGATAAAGTTGATTATTGTACGTTGGCGATCCGATAATCAACCCCCTATATTTAAATATATCGCGAAGTATATCCGATTGGTGACTTTTAGAAACATGGTGCATGACCACGTTTTTTATACCGTTTTCGGCTGCCGAAGCAGCAATAATTTCGGCAAGCTGTTCCGTATTTCCATACATGCTTCCGTAAGCAATTACCAGCCCTTTATCGGCTTCATATTTACTCAGTTTATCATACAATGCGATCACTTTTTCGATATTCCCTTTTTCCGTCCATACAGGGCCGTGTGTAGAACAAACAACCTCGATATCGATTCCCGATAGTTTTCCTAATGCTGCCTGTACCGGTGAACCATATTTGCCCACAATATTGGAATAGTAACGAATCATTTCGTCGAAATACCCATCCGAATTGAGTTGCGAATCCACAACGCCACCGTCGAGTGAACCGTATGTTCCGAAAGCATCACCCGAAAAAAGTATTTTTAACTCCGGCACATAGGTCATCATCGTTTCAGGCCAATGAATCATGGGTGTAAGATAAAACCTCAGGGTATTTTTCCCGAGTTTAACCTCATCCGCATCCTTTATCGAAAGAATATTTTCCGTGATGCCGTAAAATCCTTTCAACATGTCCATTGTGCGGCTGTTGCCGATAATGGTAATATGGGGATATTGGTTCACCAGCCACTCAATGGATCCGGAGTGATCGGGTTCCATATGGTTTACCACCAGATAATCGATGGGCTTATCTCCCAACGCCGATCTGATTTTACGAAAATATACTTCCGAATAACAAACATCTACTGTGTCGATAAGAGCTACTTTATCGTCATCGATAAGATACGAATTATAGGAAATTCCTTTGGGAAGAGGCCATAAATTTTCGAAAAGATGTTTGGTGCGATCATTCACGCCCACATAATATATTCCTTCTTTGATTTGACTGGTTTTATACATCATACATCACGCTTTTTTATCCCGACATTTGTTCGCAAAATGAGAAATTGAGGAGGTAAAAATACTATTTTTTCTTCTTTTGGTATTCTTTTTTACCTTTGTTTTTAGCTCTATTTATAGCCGATGCTTTGGGTGTATTTGCAGGTTCAGGTTTTTTCTTAAGAGCAGATACAATTAATGCTATTCCCCAAATGATAAAAGGAATACTAAGCCATTGGCCAAGAATCAAACCGGTATGATCGCGTAACATAATTTCAAAATCGACCTGAACATTTTTTATGTATTCGATTAAAAAACGAGCCACAAAAATCAGCGTTAATCCAACACCGGTAATCAAACCTTTTCTGTCTTTGGCATCGGTTTTCCAATACATATACATACATACCCCAAAAACGAACAGGTAAATGAGTGCTTCGTAAATTTGAGTAGGATGCGAAGGTTCGGAATAAACCGGCTCTGCTCCATTCATCCAGGCATACGTATTGGTAATGAATCGAAAACCCCACGGAAGATCGGTAGGACCACCATAAATTTCGTGATTCATGAGATTGCCCAACCGAATCATGGCTGCCGTGAAACCGGTGGGGACCATTAATCGATCAAATGTCCACAGCATGCTCAACTTGGTCACCCGTCTTGAGTATAGCAGGACAGCTATAATAATCCCCAAAACGCCTCCGTGACTGGCTAGTCCGCCTTTCCAGATTTTCAAAATTTCCACAGGATGCGACAAATAATATTGCGGTTCGTAAAATAAACAATGCCCCAACCTGGCTCCCACAATTATGCCTATAATTGTGTAAATGAACAATGAATCGAACCATTTTTCGGGAAGATTTTCGCGCTTGAAAATTTGTTGCACAATATATACCGCCACAATCAGTCCGATGACCCATAACAAGCCATACCAACGAATCTCACGACCAAAAACAGTAAAAAGGGTGGGATCCACATTCCATGTTACATATAACAGTGTGTTCATTGGTTTTTAATTTGTGGCAAAGATAGTCAATTTTATTAGATATATACTTTTCATGGGAGCAATTTCCGAAAACAGCGAATTAAACCCGTATAAGCAGCTACCCGGGCGGCACCTTCTCCGTACCAAGGCTGCACCATCCTCGCTCCAACTCCGCTCTTCGATTTTGCATTTTTTGATGTTTATATTCAGGTCGGTTTTACACTGAACCGACATAATTCGGGGGTTTTGTCCCTGCTATAGAGCAAGCATGAAGCGAACGTTCTACATGTATGCTGCAATTATCAGGTCATCTTTTAAGGGTTTCTCGTTCCGGAGAAAAAATGCATATAAATAAAAAAACGGAAAATAACTTTCATCAATTGAAGTCATTCTCCGTTTTTTTCTTTCTTTTTTGTTAATTACCAGCGCACTATACCGGCAATACCTTGTAATTCGTTATACAGTTTTTCTTTCATTGCTCCATCGACAAATTCTATTCGAGTAGCATATTGGGCAGCCAACAGAAACACTTCTTTTTTTAACTCGACTTCTTCATAGGATGGATCAAGCTCCTGCGCTTCTTCAGGATTGGCGAAAATCATCTCGTCTTTACATTTATATACCTTAGCATGTAAATCCCAAGGCAAAATCAACACCTGAAGACGAGCCATCTGAATAGCTTCCAGCACATTTTGCAAACCACAAACACCTTTTGGACTTTGTGCATCGGCGATTAATTGCATTTCTTCGCGTTCTTCGGCTTCCCTTAATACAGGCGCTATTCGTTCCAACACATCTTTCGAAGAAGGATTTTCGGTATCTAACGGATTGGATACATATCCGATTATTAACTCGCGAATATGACGATTCAAATGGTTTTCGAATAATTTCACTTCCCAATCATTTCCCATCAATATCAGTCGGTCCAACCCTAAGTCGAGTACCGATTTTTCTACCATCTGAGCCAATCTTACATACAATTTGTGAGAAAAGGTTTGGATCCTGGCTTTTTGTCTGTCTTTGAATTTCAATTTGTCGTTAAATGTTCTTTCTTCCAATACTCCCGACTCGATAATTTGTGCATATTCATTGAATTCTTTCCATTCATCCGGCGTTATTTCAGCAAAAGTCTCCGTAATTTCCTCGATTTCGTTTAAAAATGCTTCGTAAAATCTCCATTTGCTGCCATAAACATGTACTACCCCCACTCTGTAAAATTCATCAAAAGCATAAAGAATTGGCAATACATACGGTTTTCCGAAATGCGTTTCAACTCTCCCTCTTACCAAATCTACAACGGGCAATTCTACCTGTAATTCAAAATGTTCGACTTCCAATTCATTTTTATCGTTAACCCATGCAAAAAGTGCCAACGTACGAGCCCCTACGATAAGCTGATCGATGAAAACGATCAATTCGTCATAAAATGTTTTGCCTTTTTTCAAGTTTACCTTAAGCTCGTCCATCGACTTTAACGTATTTTTCAGTCGTCCATGCCATGCTCTTCCAAAATTATCCGGATCAGCAGGATTAACATTGCAGTATACAGACAATACCGGTTTATCTACACTGCTAATGATTTTTTTGAATCGTTGGATATCCTTTTTGCTTATCATAACATTAAATTTTTATAATTAATACGCCTTCATTAGGAATTGGTACAAAAACTATGCAATTGTAATTAAGTAAAAATAATCGGCGGGGCCAACCATCGATCTTTGATTCCTGTTATTCTTTTTGTTTTTAAGCTTTTATACTACTTAGGAGCGTAAATTTATTTATACAACTTTTGTTATGGTTTTATGAAATGATTGCCGTTAAATGACAATATGGCATAATCATAATCATAATCATCGCCGCCACTTTCTTCCTCCTCTTCCTCGTCTTCCTCACGGACCATCAAGGGTTTTTGCGGGCCTTGTTTTCTTAAAACAACAGCCATCATTAAACCGCTAATGGCTCCTGAAAGATGCGATTCCCACGAAATTTGCGTATCTATCTTTTCCGAAAAAGGGAAAATGCTCCATATCATGCTCCCGTATATAAATATAACGACCAACGATAAGGCGATCAACGGAACATGTTTTCTGAAAATACCGCTGAAAAACAAGAAAAAAATCAGGGCAAAAATCAAACCGCTGGATCCGATATGATACGATTCGCGCCCGATAATCCATGTGAATACACCGCTAAGAAGCCACAAATAAACAAACGACTTAAAAGCAATCTGACTGTAGAAATAAAATAAACACCACATTAAAATCAACATCGGAATCGTATTGGAAAATAAATGAGAAACCGATTCATGAATCAACGGTGCAAAGACGATTCCCGCCAAGCCTTGGGTATGACGAGGAAGGATTCCCAGTCTGAAAAGATCGAATCCGAAAATATTCGAAACATATAAACCAAAAATCAACCAGAGAAAGACAATATATACAATCGGCGGAATCAGCGCTAAACGCATCCGCTTTTTTTCTCGGGCTATTTCACTATTCTCGCTCATCGATTTACTAAAAAAATAGAACAAAATATGAAAATTCAGTTCTTGTCAAAAACAATAATATTCCGTATCCTCAAAGATATTTACAAATTATCGAAATAAAAAAACAATTGAATTTTTTTGTAAATAATATTAAATTATCTATCTTTCGAAAAGAATTAAACACACATTTATTATTTTAAATTTACTAGCAATGAGTTATCTTAAATTCGATAGACGTTTAATGATAAATCTGGAATATTCGTTATATCGAAGTGTTCTGAGGACAAACAGAAAAGGTGCTTATCAAAACACATCTATTTCGGGGTGTAATACCAGTAAATATCAAGGATTGCTGGTAATGCCCGTCCCTTATCTCGACGATGAAAATCATGTGATTCTATCTGCTGTCGATGAAACTATTATTCAACATGGAGCCGAATTTAACCTGGGAATTCACAAATATAGCGGAGATATTTATTATCCGAGAGGACATCAATACATTCATGAATTCAATTGTGACAGCGTTCCTCAAACCATTTACAGAGTGGGTGGCGTTCTTCTTTCCAAAGAAACTATGTTTTCATCGCGAGAAAACAGATTGATGATCCGATATAAACTGATCGACGCACATTCTCCCACTATCATCCGATTTAAACCGTTTTTGGCCTTTCGAAAAGCTTCGCAATTAACGAGAGAGAACGATCAGGTCGATCGCTCGTACCGACAGGTTGAAAACGGTATCAGCACATGTATGTACTTTGGATACCCGGAACTTTTCCTTCAATTCAACAAAAAACCCGAATTTATATATCATTCCGATTGGTACCGCGGAATCGAATACATTCAAGACCAACAAAATGGGGATTCGTATCAAGAGGATCTTTACGTTCCCGGTTATTTCGAAATGTCTATCGAAAAAGATGAAGAAATTATTTTATCGGCAAGCGACATAGTGGTAGATACTTCTATCTTGTTTGATGAATTTGAGTATGAATTAAGGAAACGCACCCCTCGTTCCAATTTTTATAATTGCCTTAGAAATTCGAGTCACCAATTTTTTTATATCCCCAAAAACGAGGAAACGTATTTATTGGCCGGTTATCCCTGGTTTAAGGTACGTGCGCGGGATCTATTTATTTCACTGCCGGGTTCTACGCTTGCAGTAGATAGGGTCGATGATTTCGAAAAAATAATGGATTCGTCAATTCCTCATTTAATGGATTTTATGGAGGAAAAACCGTTGAAAAATATCATTAAACAAATCGAAGATCCTGATGTCCTTTTATGGGTAGTTTGGGCATTGCAACAATACCGGAAAGAAAATAACGAGACGTCCAATGAAAAGTATACTCCTTTTCTTTTTTTCATCATGAAATATATTTTAACGAACAAACATCCCAACTTAAAGGTTAATAATGAAACCGGTTTGGTTTATACAGACGGACACGATGTTGCCGTGAGTTGGATGAATGCTACGCTGAACGGAAAACCTGTAGTTCCCAGATCGGGTTATTTGGTTGAATTTAATGCTCTTTGGTATAATGCTTTGTGTTTTGCCGAAGAAATAGCCGAAATTACAAAGGATAAAGAATTGACAACGTTGTTTCGTGAAAAAATAGAAATTGTGAGGCGGACATTTGTAACTACATTTATGAACGAAGCCGGATATTTATACGATTATGTGGAAAACGATTATCGCGACGTAAACGTTCGCCCAAATATGATTTTTGCCGTTTCGCTCGACTATTCACCACTGGAACGCAGTCAACAAAAATCGGTAATCGATTATGTGACAAAAGAATTGCTGAGCAATTGTGGCATCCGGTCGCTAAGTCCTAAAAGCGGCAATTTTAAACCGCATTACGAAGGCAGCCCTGAAGAAAAAACTTTTGCTTACTTTAATGGCATGGCTTTTCCATGGCTTTTTGGCTCCTATATCGAGGCTTATCTTAGAGTTTTCCACAAAAGCGGTTTATCATTAGCCGACAGAATTATGGTGGCAATGGAAGATGAAATGCAAAACAACTGCATCGGTACTATTTCAGAAATGTACGATTCTACGCCTCCATTTCTCGGACGAGGGGGATTCTCCTTTGCCATGAGCGTTTCGGAATTGCTTCGGGCACTAAAATTAATGAAGTCTTATGAAAGTGAACCTCAAAAAGGATCGACGATATAGAAATGAAAGTTTTGATGTTTGGGTGGGAATTTCCACCTCATATTCTCGGCGGACTCGGAACTGCCTGTTATGGAATAACAAAGGGCCTTTCCATGCAACCGGACATGGAGATCACCTTTGTAATACCTAGAACTTGGGGTGACGAGGATCAGAGTTTTGTAAAAATATTGGGGGCAAACAGCACACCTATTGTATGGCGCGATGTGGCATGGGAAACAGTTAGGGATCGCCTGGGAAAATTTATGGCTCCTCAGGAATATTATCGCTTGCGTGATCATATTTACGCCGATTTCAGCTACATACACACGAATGATTTGGGTTGCATTGAATTTTCGGGACGTTACCCATCCAATATTTTGGAAGAAATCAACAATTATTCTATCGTAGCCGGCGTAATTGCCCGAACGTACGATTTTGACGTTATTCATGCGCACGATTGGCTTACTTATCCTGCAGGCCTTCATGCCAAAAGTGTCACCGGGAAACCACTTGTTATCCATGTTCATGCAACCGAATTCGACCGCAGTCGCGGAAAACCCAACCCTGTTGTCTATGGCATTGAAAAAGATGGGATGGACCACTGCGACAAAATTATTTGCGTAAGCAATTTGACGCGAAAAACCGTAATCAATAATTATCATCAACCGGAGGATAAAGTAGTGACGGTTCATAATGCAGTAGACCCATTGAGTCCCGAAATCGAAGCGATCGAACGATTGGCCGGCGTTCCGGAAAAGATTGTCACTTTTCTCGGTCGTATTACCATGCAAAAAGGACCCGAATTTTTTGTTGAAGCAGCCACGCAGGTTCTCAAAAGAACAAATCATATCCGTTTTGTGATGGCCGGTAGTGGCGATATGCTAAATCAGATGATTCATATGGTGGCCGACAGAGGTATTGCCGACCGATTTCATTTTACCGGATTTCTTCGGGGGAAACAGGTGTATGAAATGTTCAAATCGAGTGATGTATATGTAATGCCTTCTGTTTCGGAGCCGTTTGGCATCTCCCCTCTCGAAGCCATGCAATGCGGCGTGCCTTGCATTATTTCGTATCAATCGGGTTGCTCCGAAATTCTGAATTATGTCATCAAAACCAATTATTGGGACGTGGATGCTATGGCTGATTCCATCTATTCGCTTTGCACATATCCCGGCATATCCGAATTTCTTAAGGAAGAAGGGAAAAAAGAAGCGAACAACATAAAATGGGAATATGCTGCTCAAAAAGTATGCGATATTTACAACCAACTCGTTTATAGATAATTAATCAGAAAAGCATGATACTTGTATGAAAAAAATTTGTTTTTATTTTCAAATTCATCAGCCCTTTCGTCTAAAAAGGTACCGCTTTTTCAATATCGGAAAAGATCATTACTATTACGACGATTATTCCAACGAAAGTATTCTTCAACAAATTGCGGATAAATCGTTTTTACCTGCCAATCGCATGTTCTTGGATCTCGTCAATCTCTACAAAGGACGTTTTAAAATCGCGTTCTCCATTTCGGGTGTCGCATTGGATCAACTTGAAATCTATGCACCGGAGGTAATAGACGGACTTATGGAATTGAGCAAAACGGGAAATGTGGAATTCCTTGCCGAAACCTATGCCCATTCCCTTTCTTGCTTGGGTGATCCCATCGAATTTCAAAGACAGGTGAAGCAACATGCCGAAAAAATAAAATTGCTGTTCGATCAGAAACCAACCGTATTCCGAAATACCGAACTTATTTATTCCGACGAAATATCGGAATTGGTTTACAAGATGGGATATAAAAAAATGATTACTGAAGGTGCTAAACAGGTTTTAGGTTGGAAAAGCCCGAATTATGTTTATCACTCCGTAACCCAACCCAATATGAAGTTGCTGCTCAGAAACTCGGGGTTGACTGAAAATATTACGTTCCGTTTTTCCGATTACACTTGGCATGATTATCCATTAACAGCAGAAAAATTCATCAGTTGGATAGCAGCAACTCCTCCGGAGGAAGAGATTATCAATCTTTTTATGAATTACGAAACATTTGGCAATTTGCAACCTTCCTATACCGGTATCTTCGAATTTATGAAAGCGTTGCCTCGTTTTGCTTTTGAAAATAATATCGAATTTGCTACGCCAAGTGAAATTCTCGATGAGTATAAACCGGTTGGGCCAATATCGGTGCCCGATCCTATTTCATGGTCGGATGAGGAACGCGATCTAAGTGCATGGCTCGGAAACACATTGCAGCGCAGCGCCTTTAATACACTTTGCGGGATCAGCGAACGGGTTCGCTTGTGCGAAGACAGACGGTTAAAGCAGGATTGGCTTTACCTGCAAACCAGCGACCATTTTTATTATATGTCGACTAAGCATTTTTCGAAAGGAGAACCCTACACACGATTTAGCCCTTACCCCTCTCCCTATGATGCTTTTAACAACTACATGAATGTATTAAGCGATTTTATTGCCCGCGTTAAAGCTCAATACCCCGATACGGTTCAAAATGAGGAGCTTGGCTCTCTTCTTACCATCATCCGCAATCAGGAAAAGAAAATCAAAAAATTAGAAGCCGAACTGAAAAGCATCAGGGAAGCCAATGTTGAGAAGTTTGTAAAGAAAGAAAAAGAAGAAGTAGAATAAAAATTTCTATGTTTTAGAAATTTTTACACCTATTCTTTCGATTCCCACCAACGGATCATCTTTCATAAAATGACGAATATAAAAACGATAATGAGTTACACTGTCCTTTGCCCTTATATTTTTTTTGCAGGGTACCGAAAGTTGATGCATGCCACCCCCACCCGAACTTAACCATTTTCCATATCGATCGCAAACCTTGCATTTTAACGTATCGTATTGTAAAATGGTATCTTGCAAATTATTCCCTATCAGGAGCCACAAATCCTGATAGGGATAACTTTTGTTATGCATAATCACAATATCCGCTTGATAGATATCGGATGGATTCAACCGAAGGGAGTCGAATTGGATACATATAACACTATCCCTCGGCCATTGTCCACTCGAAAGATGTTTAAAGGCATAATATTCGTTGTTCTCGTTGCACGACAAGAATATAACTGATAAACAGGTCAAGAAAAAATACGCCTTACTATTCATTTTTATCGGGATTATCCGACGAATTTTCTGTATTTGTCTTTGCTGACTTTTTATTTTGTTTACGTTTTTTCTTTTTCTTCTTCTTTTTAACTGAAGAAGAAGAAATTTTGTCATCGAAACGATCGATATTTTGATCGTTCAACAAGTCATTCATATAAAGAGCCTCATTTTGAACATTTTCTTCAATATCCGGTTCCAATTTTAAGGGTTTTTCTCCCTTCTTATTCATATTGATAACTTCAAAAACCCGATCCTTGGAAATGGTAACCAAATGAACGGGATTATATTTATCGGTAGAATAAGTTAACAGGCCTTGAAAAATATCGGTTTTTACATGATAATAATCGGCATCTTTTGTTTGAAGAACAATTTCATAAGAAGGTAAGTTTTTTTGAGCCTCTACATAAGCATCGATTTCATAATTGAGACAACACTTTAGTTTTCCACACTGACCCGCCAATTTTTGTGGATTGATGGAAAGATCCTGACAACGGGCACAAGATGTGGAAACCGATACAAAGTTTGTCATCCAACAACTGCAGCACAATTCGCGCCCACAAGGTCCGATTCCTCCGATTCGTCCGGCCTCCTGCCTTGCTCCAATTTGTTTCATTTCGATCTTCACCTTGAATTCCGATGCCAAAACTTTAATTAACTGGCGAAAATCTACCCGTTCATCGGCAATATAATAAAAAATAGCCTTGCTCCCATCGCCTTGATACTCCACATCTCCTATTTTCATTTGCAAACCCAACTCTTCAGCTATTTGACGAGATCGGATCATTGTTGGGTATTCTCTTGCTTTCGCTTGATTGTATTTCTCCAAATCCGTAGGTCTTGCAATACGGTACACGCGTTTCAACCCGCCGTTATTCTCCTCTCGAAAGTTATTCTTTTTCATTTGCAGTTCCACCAACTTACCGGTAAGCGAAACTGTGCCGATATCGTGTCCGGGGGTCGCTTCCACAGCTACAATGTCACCAATTTTCAAATCGATATTGTTGCTATTGATATAATATCCTTTACGTGTATTTTTAAATTGTACCTCTACCATTTTAGTGGCTGCTTGCATTTCGGGATAATCATGCAGCCAATCGTAAGTATGCAACTTGTTGATATGAGGGGAACAACCGTAACAGCACGTTGTATTTTTTATTGTGGATGATTTTTCAGGTACAATATCCGAAAAATCTTCATATATATTTTCATTTTCCATAGAAAAAAAGAACTGATTTACCGAATTTATATTGATTCAACTTCTTATATTGCAATCCAAAATGGATCACACGATTAATTTAATAATAAAACGGTAATTTTCAAACAAAGATCGAGAAAAATAATCTTTGCATTGCCGTTCTGCTCAATTTGCCGATAGGCAAGAGAAAACTCATCGTTAAGTTTCTCTATATTCTGTTCATTGATAAAGGGAGAAAAACGAATGCCAAACTCGGCTTCCTCACTGTTCAAATATACCATTTGGGGTTCATGCAGGTTGTTTATGAAATATTCGCGAAACATTCGCAGACAATACAACACATAACTCTTTTGCATTTCACGGCCTATACCGGCAATTTCATTTGCTATTGCTTTGATATTCTTTATGTTTCGTGAAACAGATGCACGCATCATCGTTTTAAATAGATCAAAAAAATATTTTGTCTCATCTGTCGATTCGATAATTTTCATCGCTTTGGTAAAGCTGCCATTAGCGATATGAACAACCGATAAGGCGTCTTTTTCTGCAAGACAATACTTCGATTCAATAGCGTCTACCATTTCATCATTCTCAATTGCATTTACATGAACAAGTTGACAACGAGATTGAATGGTTGGCAATACCCCATCAAGCTCTTCCGAAACCAAAAGAAACACCGTATTAACAGGTGGTTCTTCGATCATCTTCAAAAGCTTATTAGCACATACCTCATGCATTTTTTCCGGAAGCCAGACAATCATGATACGATATTTTGCTTCATAAATTTTTAAACTGAGCTTTCGGATAATCTCTTCACTTTCTTTAGCATAAATAATTCCTTGTGCATTTTGAGCATCAATGAAATTAAGCCAGTCATTGAGGTTGAAATAGGTATGTTGTGAAAGAAAACTACGCCATTGTGGCAAATATTCATCAGAAACTTTGGATTTAATAACAGGAAAAGCAAAATGCAAATCGGGATGAGCCAATTTATTGAATTTTAGGCATGAAGGACATTTTCCACACGCATCGCCGACCTGAGGATGCAAACAATTGAGATACCTTGCATACGCAATGGCAAGAGGCAATTTACCCACTCCCTCAGGCCCATAAAACAAATAGGCATGAGAAACAAACCCCTTTTGTTCAGATTCCAAAAGATGCTTTTTTATATCCCGTAATCCAATGATATCTTTAAAATACATTTTCTCCTTCGATTGCCAAGAGGGATATCTCACCCTTTGCTATAATTTCGAAAACCTTTTAATAAATTTCCTTCGCAACCCTGTAAACACTCTCTGTTGCCATCAGAGAATAAAAATGAATACTTGGCACGTTATGTCGAATAAGTTCCTTACACTGGGCCGTGCACCATTCTACTCCCACTTCCTTGGCATCTTCATCGTTTTTGCATTTTCGTAATTCCTTTGCCAAGTCTTCAGGAATATTTGTTCCGAAAATTTTAGGTAAAGCTGTCAATTGATTTTTCATGTGGATGGGTTTTATGCCGGGAATAATTGGCACTTGAATACCTTCGACACGACATCGATCAACAAATTCGAAATATTTCCGATTATCGAAAAACATTTGGGTTACCAAATATTCTGCTCCATTGTCAACCTTCATTTTTGTGTAAAAAATTTCAGATTCCATGTTAGGAGATTCGGCATGTTTCTCCGGATAGCAAGCCATTCCATAAGAAAAAGGTTCTTCGGGAGGAGTAAATCTACTTCCGTCAAGAGCAATACCCCGATTGAAATTGTTGACTTGTTCCTGCAAATCGGTTGCATGTTCGTGGCTATCCATTTTTTTCTGTTCTTCATTCAATTTATTGGTATCCCCACGTAAAAGCAACAGATTAGTAATTCCGAGAAACATGAGATCTATTAAAGCATATTCTGTTTCTTGCTTCGAAAAACCCTTACAAATAATATGAGGAACTGCCGTGATGCCGTATTTGTTTTGAATAGCTGCGGCAAGGGCAACTGTTCCCGGCCGGCGACGGATATTTACTTTACGAATCACACCATCCTTATCTTCTCTATAGACTGTTTCGCTATGATGAGTCGTGATATTGATATATTTTGGATCAAACTCTTTCAATCTATCTATCGTTTCAAAAACCTGATAAATTCCATTCCCTTTGAGGGGTGGCAACAATTCGAAAGAAAAAGCGGTTTTTGTTGCTGTTCGTATTCGTTCTGAAACTTTCATATTTCTCCAACTTATTTAAATATGGCTCGAATTATATCCATGCCGTTAGCATAGAGAACCAAAGCCAACAAAAAGATCATACCTGCAATTTGTGCATATTCCAAGAATTTTTCGCTTGGTTTTTTGCCCGAAATTACTTCGCATAACAAAAATAACACATGTCCACCATCCAATCCCGGTATTGGGAGTATATTCATAAATGCTAAAATTACAGAAAGAAATGCAGTCATCAACCAAAATGCATGCCAATCCCATACAGGAGGAAACAAGCTGCCGATAGTCCCAAATCCGCCCAAAGAGGAAACACCCTCTTTGGTAAATATATATTTAAATTGATTTACATAATCTTTGAGCGTTTGTACTCCCATTTTAATTCCGGCCGGGAAAGCTTCAAAAAAGTTATACCGGAGTGTAACTGTCGGATATATTTGCATGGGCGATTTGGGATAAAAACCCAATAATCCCAGGGAGTCGACCGATGCAACCGCAGTATTTAACATACCGTTTCGATAAAAATCAAGAACAATTTCCTGAATTTTATTTTTCTCGAGTTCACTTTTGAAATCGGTGAAAGTTGGAGTCGGAATGCCATTTATGGCTACAAGACTATCCTCCGGTAGTAATCCGGCTTTAGCTGCCCCACTACCCTCCTGTACTTCGGCCACTACTGTTGGAAATCGATATGTAGCAAAACCCTCTTTTGCCGCCATCAATTCATTCATGAAATTTTCGGGAATGGGTATAACCACCTCTTGCCCGTTTCGCAATACGGTTACCTCACGGGCATTGGCTATATCGAGAAGGGTACTTACACCAAAACGCTCCAATTCTTTATCATCAGCTTTCAGCAAAATATCCCCATCCTGAAATCCCACCTTATGAGCCACTTCACTGTATTCCATTCCCATATGCACATTTTTAAGCGGCAAATAGGTATCGTTCCAGGTAAAGAGCACCATTGCATAGATGATAAATGCCAAAATAATATTGAACAATACACCGGCAATCATTACCAACAAACGCTGCCATGCAGGTTTAGATCGAAATTCCCATGGTTGAGGAGGCTGTGCCATTTGTTCCTTATCCATGGATTCATCAATCATGCCGGCTATTTTCACATAACCTCCCAATGGCAACCAACCAATGCCGTATTCCGTATCGCTGTTTTTGGGTTTATATCGGAATAGTGCAAAACCGGGATCGAAAAAAAGATAAAATTTCTCGACGCGTATTTTAAAGATACGTGCAAAAATGAAATGTCCAAACTCATGTACGATGACGAGTATCGATAAACTCATCACCAATTGTAAAGCCCTGATTAGAAATGTTTCCATTAAATTCTACAAGTTTCTGTTGATCTGTTATTGCTTTTAAATAAATTCTGAAGCAATTGTTCTTGCTTCAAGATCGGTACGAAAATAATCGTCCAGATCGGGTGTTTTCACAAACGTTGATTTTTGCATGGTTTTTTCGATGATCTCACTCATTTGAAGGAAACCGATAGACTCTTGTAAAAAAGATGCTACGGCAACTTCATTGGCAGCATTAAGTATGCAGGGCATATTGCCACCCATTTCGATTGCTTGATATGCAAATGTTAAATTCCTGAATTTGTCGTAATCGATTTTTTCAAACGTAAGACTCGATATTTCGGTAAAATCCAAGGGTTTTATATTTAACGTCAGCCGTTCCGGATATGACAATGCATATTGAATGGGTAACCGCATATCGGGTTGACCCAGTTGAGCAATAATGGAGGTATCTTCAAACTGCACCATAGAGTGAATGATGGATTGCGGATGAATCACCACTTCGATATCCGAAGGTGCTACATCAAAAAGCCATTTGGCTTCAATCACTTCAAAACCTTTATTCATTAATGTGGATGAATCGATGGTTACTTTAGCTCCCATTTTCCAATTAGGGTGTTTCAACGCCTGTGTTGTGGTAACTTTTGCCAATTCTTCCGTTGAAAAGGAACGAAAAGGCCCTCCCGAAGCCGTAAGAATGATTTTATTGATCCTGTTGCAACCTTCCCCATTTAAACATTGAAAAATAGCCGAATGTTCCGAATCGACGGGTAAAATGGGAGCGCGATGTGCCAATGCCATCGATGTGATCAATTCTCCGGCAACCACTAACGTTTCCTTGTTTGCCAAAGCAATGGTTTTACCTGCTTTTATGGCCGAAATTGTGGGTTTTAATCCCGAAAAACCGACCATTGCAACCAAGACTATAGTAATGGCTTCGCTTTGTACCATCTGACAAATAGCATCACTTCCTGCCCACACTTTAATAGGCAGATCGGATAAGGCTTCTTTTACCTCGGTATATTTTTTTTCGTTGGCAATCACTACTATTTCCGGAAGGAATTGACGGGCTTGCTCAACCAAAAGTTGTACATGATTATTCGCTGTAAGGGCAAATACCTCAAAACGATCAGGGTGTTGCTGAATCACATCCAGGGCCTGTGTTCCAATAGACCCTGTAGAACCTAAAATGGCTATTTTTCGTTTTTCTTCTCTCATTTTTGAGACACAACGTCTGTTACGTTCGCAAAGATAGTAAAATTCATTCCCGTTTACAAGCGTGTAAGGTGGAGTACTATTCGGTTGATTCTTCAATCAACCCTTGAGGAAGATCGACGTGAAGAATTTTTTCCTGTTCATCAATTTCAAGAATAAAATCTTCCGTAGCAGGAATCAAATATTCCGAATTATTCCTTTTTACGGCGAAAAGCACATTCATTGTTGCGTTATCCACTGCCTCAACCACTCCTAAATTACCTAGCGTTTGATCGATTATGGTATAGCCAACAAAAAAATCCCATCCGGTTTCTGTCTCTTCATCTGCAACTGTCAGGCTTTCTTTTGGAAGATAAACACGAAGATCGGCATACCTGGTTGCCGTAGCTACATCATCCACTCCCTCAAATTTTACCCGTGCTGTCGTATCATTGGTGAAGCGGATTTCTTCCACAAAAAAAGGAACGAAAATGCCATCGATTTCCAGAAAATAATACGACACATCAATATCGGAATACGATCGTCGATCAAAAAGAAGAGTCATTTCTCCTTTTATTCCATGAGGCTTTAACAATCGACCGATTGGGGTGACATTTTCTGCCAATATCATGGTTGTTTTTAGTGCTTTCGTTGTACTTTGATGGTCTTCATTTTTTTACCAAAACCATTCGTTTTTATTTCCGGAATTGAATAATTCGATTTATCCAACTGTATTTTTCCGTTGGATAGTTCATACAAATCCTGAATAATTTTGGTATCATCTACCTCTTTATTCCACTGAATATAAGACCGTTTCATTTGACTCGCCAATATATCGATAAGGTGATTCTTTGCTTCCCCATCTTCCATAGCGGCAGCAATGTCGATCATTTTTTCCAAAATTTTACCGTAATGACGATACTTCATGTCGGAACGGCTATATTCAATACGACCGGGAGGTAGGTTTAATTCCTCTTTTTTAATTACTTCGTAAGGATAGTCAATATCAAGTTTAAAATCCGACATGATAGCCAAATGATCCCATAGAATATGTTTGAAATCCTCTACATCACGTAAATGAGGGAACATATTTCCCATAATATTTATAACAGCTTGTGCACATTTTTTACGTTCATTTCTGTCGGGTAGAGAAACACAGTAATCCACCATATTCTGAATATTTCTGCCGTATTCAGGCATAATCAATCGTTTTTGTTGCGTGTTATACTTCATATATACTTATCTTAATTTAAGCACATCCCCTTCTTCGGGAACGTAACTATAACTTTTTTTATTTAAGCGATACAAATTTCGAAGTCGAATGCCATATTTTTGGGAAATGCTGTGCATCGATTCGCCCACCTGCACCTCATGTTGAAAATAGGGTATGTCGGCGCGAGTTTTTTTCTTCTGAAAATAAACAATATCGCCTTCATTCAATGGAAAATCTTTCGGAACTTCGTTATATTTCAAGAGATCTTTTTCTTTAAATCCGAATTCTTTCGCGATACTTGCGTAAGTATCCCCTTCCATCGCAATGATATATACCAAACCATGTGTTTTATAAGGCTGATGTTTCCAGCCTTCATTACCGGAAAGAGATTTATCTTCTCCCTTGTAGTTTTTATGATAATTTTTATCATCAAACCGGTATAGCTTGTAGTCTTCAATCAACTTAATAAGTTTATTCGCGTAAGCTTTATCTGTGGCATACCCTGTTGTTTGAAGTCCTCTTGCCCATCCTTTATAATCTCTGATCGAGAGATCAAACAATACTTTATAGCGACTTCCGTATGCCAGAAACTCGGCATGATCTTGATAAGAATCTTCTACGGCTCGATATTTTCGGAAACAATCGTTCGGACCATCATCCGGGGCGTATACCGTTGGACCATCCCAATCGCGGTGACATTTTATTCCAAAATGATTATTTGAATAACGCGCCAAATCACTCATGCCTGCCCCCGATTCCAATAATCCCTGAGCTAAGGTGATAGACGCAGGAATACGATACTTCTGCATATGTTCCACAGCTATGTTGCTGTATCTTTCAATATAATTCTCATAAGCTTTTATTCTTGTCTGTCCGAATAGGGCTACAGAAAAAAATAAAGCCGAAAAAACAACAGAAGCGCGCGAAATATAGTTATATTTGTGTCTAAAGGATCCCATTATCTATAATTACATAAACCATTCAATCGATGGATTACAATGATCGAAATTAATCTAATCACAAAGATAAGAGTTTATCGGATAGAGGAGTGCTCCGAAACCGAAAAAAAACTTATAGAAGAAGCAAAAAAAGTTTCCCGACATGCTTATGCACCTTATTCAACCTTCTGTGTAGGGGCTGCAGCTTTACTTGAAGATGGTACTATTCTACCGGCCAACAATCAGGAAAATGCAGCTTATCCTTTGGGATTATGTGCAGAACGCATCGCCGTTTTCTTTGCTAATGCCAATTTCCCGGAAAAGAAAATCACGGCCATTGCAATTGCTGCTTTTCATGAAGGAAAATTTACAAAAAAAGCCGTTACTCCTTGCGGTGCTTGTCGACAAGTGCTTTGGGAAACAGAAAATCGATTCGAATCACCCATAAAAACAGTAATGTATGGAGAGGATGGCATTTATGTTGCGGATAGCATAAAAGAGCTGCTCCCACTAAACTTTGGAGAGGAAATATCGTGATAAATCGATTGCTGCAACTCAATGCCTGTCTAAAACGATGTTTCTTCGAGAGCAACCAAATACCATTGTCCCTCTTTTCGTTTAAAAAAATAATTGGCATAAATTCCGTTATCGATACCTCGAAGTTCAACAATAGCCGAATCGAGTTTGAAAAGAACTTCTTGAGAATATTGATCGTAATCGCGCGTTTGATAAGTGCTGTCGTAGGTAAGATCAAGGTGTTCCCATTCTTGCTTTTGAATGGTTTCTTCCTTGAGAATCATTCCTTCATCAGCGACATCAGATACAACGGCTTTAACCGGGAATGCAATACGTTTTAACTGAAATATCCTGTCGGTGCTGAATTTCTCCAGAAAGTCATAAAAATTTTCATTGCCGGCCTGAGATAATTGATTGTTTTGGGTCAGTTGTGAGGCGGAGAATGTCGCTGAAACTGCACTTGGATCGTTGCTATTTGTTTTTCCCCTTGAACATGAATTAAGTGAAATGGCTAACTCAATTAAAATAAAACAGATAACCTTCATTATGTTTGATATAAAATACGTCGCAAAGGTATATAGAAAAGTTGATTATCAAAAATAAAAGCGATATTTTTATTCTTTTCGTCGAGATTTATCCAATCTCAAAAAAATGAAGAGCAAAAGGGTAAATCCCCACAACGAAGATCCGCCATAACTAAAGAAGGGTAAAGGAATACCAATTACCGGCATCAACCCGATAACCATTCCAATATTAATCATTAAATGAAAAAGAAAAACACTAACCACTCCATAGCCATAGACCCGTCCGAAAGTCGTGGTTTGTCGCTCAGCCAGATAAATAAGCCGAAGAATAAAGCATAAATATAAAATCAATACGATGCTTGATCCCACAAATCCCGCCTCTTCGCCAATCGTACAAAAAATAAAATCGGTATCTTGTTCAGGTACATATTTTAATTTAGTCTGCGTTCCATTCAAAAATCCCTTACCCGAAAAACCGCCCGAACCAATAGCTATTTTCGATTGACCAACATGATAACCCGCTCCTTGCAAATCTTGCTTCATACCTAATGCCACTTCAATCCGAATTCGCTGATGGGGTTGTAAAACATCGTTAAACACATATTCTGTCGATTCCAAAAAAGCAAAAGATCCGATTACAAAAGCCACTATATAGATGTATATTCTTTTTCTGTATGAAAAAAAGAGTAATAACAAATACACGATTACAGATATCAATGCAACAAGCGCTATTAAACCCCAATTAATAGTTATGCCAAAAAGACTCACCAAAAAAGCGATTAAAAAGACAGATGCCGGCATTCCTAAAATCATAAAAACAACTTCTTTACGTTTTACATAATTTCTTACCAGCACAGCGGTAAATAAAATAATAAGAATAAGGGTAATAAATTCGCCTAATGAAAAGAGGCCGAGTTGCGTATCCGAGAACTTGAGCCCGAACACAAAATAGACAATTGCGGCTATGAATACAAACAAAATTCCTCCCGGCAATCCTTCTCTGTAAAGCACCAACAGAAAGCTTAAATAAACCAAAGCCGTTCCGGTTTCACTTTGCAAAACAACCAAAAAAGCCGGAAACACTATAATGGATAACGTGAGTATCAAATTTTTCCACTGCATCAGGTGAAAATCATATAAACTGAATACTTTAGCTAAAGCCAAAGCAATAATAAACTTCATAAACTCTGCGGGTTGAAGTCGCACAGGTCCCACTACCAGCCACGAACGTGATCCGTTAATTTCAGGTGCAACAAGACAGGTTACGATGAGCAGAAAAATGCCTGTCAAATAAAAAACAAAAGCGTATGTTTCATAAAATCCGGCATCGATTTTCAGCAATGCAAAAGCCAACATAAGAGAAGTACCTATCCACACCAGTTGCATGGTTGCCCTGTCGGACAAATCAAACCAACTCACCGCATTTTCAATATCATAACTTGCAGCGTATACACTCAGCCAACCGAGAATGAGAAAAACCACGTACATCAGCACCGTTAGCCAATCTACCTGTCCCTTATCCGTTATTTCTTTGCTGTTGAAATACATGACGATCAATTGTTTTTATTTCGAAGCGAATCGGTTTTGGCACTCGAAAGTTCTCTGGTGTAAATATGCGGAAGAATAGTTGTATTCACAATTCGAGTTTCCAGCCATTTATCCGTTTCGGGTATGGAATCGTTAAAGAATTTCTGCAGCATAAGTCTCCCGATCGGAACGGCATTACTTGCTCCGAATCGTCCATTTTCCACAATCACGGCAATAGCTACACGCGGGTTATTTTTTGGTGCAAACCCCATAAATAGCGAGTGGTCATCGCCATGCGGATTTTGCGCAGTGCCGGTTTTCCCGCATACCTCTATTTCGGGTAACAGGTTGGCCACACGACAAGTACCACCGGTTACCGCGTTCGCCATACCTTGTACTATTATTTCAAAAACCGAGGGGGAGATTCCCGAATCGTGTTTTCGCGTATAAAGCGTATCTAAAGCAGTTCCTTTGCGTTCACGCACAACATGAGGCACATAATAATAACCCCTATTTGCTGCAACAGCAGCAAAATTGGCTATTTGCAGGGGGGTTGCCAAAATTTCTCCTTGTCCTATGGCAATCGATATAATATTATGTGCATTCCAATTTTTCCTTTTCAATACCTTGGTGTAAAACTTGCTGTTCGGGATAAATCCTTTTTTTTCTGAAGGAAGATCAACGCCAAGCCTATCCCCATATCCCATCTTGCCGAGATAATTTCGCCACACATCAAAAGCCGCATTCACATCGGCATATTTTTCTCGGTTGCTCAACATCGCATTCAGACCGTAACAGAAAAACGAATTACACGAAGTGGCCAATGCCGGTACAACAGACAAGGGAGAGGCATGACTATGACAGGCCGGATGTCCCCCTAAAGGAGGATATCCGTGAAAACAACTGTACCGGGTATCAGCCGTAATAATCCCTTCTTTCATGAAGACAGCACCTTGCGATGGTTTGAAGGTAGAACCCGGAGGATACATTCCGGCAACGGCTCGATTAATAAGGGGTTTGTAAGGATCGCGTTCCAGCGAAAGGTAATTACTGCCAAAATCTTTTCCTGTCAGTAGAGCCGGATCGTAACTCGGAGAAGATACAATACATACTATTTCTCCGGTTTGGGGTTCAATCATCACAATCGACCCGATTTTGTTTTGCATGAGATATTCGCCATATGCCTGTAAATCGATATCGATGCTGAGTGTAAGATCGCGCCCTGAAACGGGAGCTTTATCTTCTGCACCGTCTTTGTAACGACCCTGTAGCCGTCCTCTTGCATCGCGTAACCAAATTTCGACTCCTTTTTCTCCCCTGAGATCTGCCTCGTGCGACGATTCAATACCCGATTTCCCGATATAATCGCCTCTAACATAATAGGGATCAGCATCCAATACGTTCTTATCGACTTCGGCAATATATCCCAGAATAACGCCCATGTTGGGATATTTATATTGCCGCCGTGTACGATTTTGAACATATATACCCGGAAATTTATATAACTTTTCTTGCAGCAGTCCGTATTGCTCCACCGTAAGTTGTGACATAAAAAGTTGAGGCGTATAGGATGAATAACCGGGATTTTTTCGCCTGTCTTTCATGTCAGCTTCTAATTTCAGGTAAGTAGCTTTATCGATATTCAACGTGTTACAGAAATCAAGTGTGTCGAATTTGTTCATCTCACGAACAACCATCATTACATCGTAAGTAGGCTGATTATAAACAAGCAAATTTCCGTTACGGTCGTAAATGCTACCCCGTGCCGGATACAGCGTTTTGCGCAAAAAAGCATTACTATCGGCAAACTCCCGGTATTCCGGACTTAAAATTTGCAGATAAAATAATTGTAAAATATATACAACCACCACAGCCGCAGCAATAAAGGCAATGATGTATTTACGTTTGGCATATGTGGTTTTGCTATTATATTCCACTCGTTCGTCTATACATTAAACTATCTAAAGCAACGATCAATATCAATGTGAGCACCGATGAAGCTGCAATATGAATAAATGTACTTGTCAAATTAAAAAAAGTAAAAGATTCGATAAAGAATAACAGCGTTTGGTGCAACAACACCATTACGACAATATAACGCAAAAAAGCTCCGGTTCCGGTGTAAATGCTTGGTACAAAATCTTCATATTCGACCTTTGAAAAAAACACGTCAATTAACGGTTTGCGTAAAGTTGCAACAATAGTGGTTGCAGCCGCATTCATACCGGGTGTATTAAGAAAAATATCGATGATCAACCCCATCAAAAATCCCGAAATAACCACGTAAAACAAATTGCTGTTCCTCGGTAATTTAATCAAAAAATAAATATAAAGAATAGGCACGGCAACTCCGAAAACACTGATTCGATTCAACACCAATGTTTGAAGCAAAATCAGTCCTACAAACCATATTATGTCATGCAAGAGGGATATTTTCATGGCTGTTCCACCGATTTTTCAAGAGAATATTCTTCTTCGTAATACGTATCATCAATAATCAAGACATGCTGTAAAGTATAAAAATCGGTTGCCAAACGTATCTTGAATGCATTGAAATTATCATCATTTGTCTTTCCTTGTCCGACTACATAACCCACAATCATATCTTTAGGAAAGATACGTGAAAAACTGGTTACCACCGTATCTCCTTCATGAAACACCTCGTGTTTGGGCAACTGTTCGAGTTGGGCATAATGCAAATCTTTCCCATCCCATACAACGGACCCCGAATTTTCGGAGTGTTTTAGTTTAGCGCTCAATCTGAATTTAGGATTTACGATGGGAATTACAACCGAAAAATGATCAGAAGCCGCAAGAATCACCCCTACGATACCGTTCTGCGAAACAACCCCCATATCGGCTTTCACGCCTTCTTGCAGTCCTTTATCCAGGGTAATGTAATTATTACTCCCAAAAAAACTGACATTCACCACATTGGCGGGGATAAAACGGAATCGCATATCCGATACGGAATCACCGACAAAGGATTGTGTTTGAATCGAATCTAAAGCAAGGTCGTTCAAATAGCTTTTTAATGCCTGAAGTTCATTTTGCAATTTTGCATTTTGAGCGAGTAATTCCTCATTATTTTTCTGCATGTAAAAATAAGAGGTTAATTTTCCCGATATGCGGTACAATTCGGCCGAAACACGGTTTGCAGAGGAAAGATAAACGCTTCGTTGATACGAATTTTGTGTAAAAACCAGATAAAAGCTGAAGACTATTAATAAAACAGCCAACAACCACCAACTGTTGCGTATGATAAAATTAATAAGATTCCTCATACTCCGTTGTCAGCCATTCGGTTCAGCCATCAGCTTACTTGACGCTGCCAATAGCCGACTATCGCATTAAAAAATTAAACTTATCGATGTTTCGCAATGCTATACCGGTTCCCTTAGCTACCACATGCAACGGATCATCGACCACCTTAAACGGTATCCCGATTTTATCGGTTAGCCGTTTATCAAGCCCGCGCAACAAAGCTCCTCCTCCGGTCAAATAAATGCCGTTGCGTACAATATCGGCATAAAGCTCAGGGGGAGTCTGTTCCAACGCACTTAATACTGCCGAATCGACCTTTGATATCGATTTTTCGAGACAATGAGAAATTTCCTGATATGAAACCGGAACATCCATCGGCAACGAAGTCATTCGGTTTGGTCCGTGAACAACAAAATCTTCGGGTGGATTATCCAATTCGGTTACTACAGCACCCACATTGATTTTAATTTGTTCGGCAGTGCGTTCGCCAACTTTCATGTTGTGCTGCCTTCCCATATAATCCATAATATCTTCGGTAAAATCGTCCCCTGCAATTTTTATGGATTTATTCGAAACAATTCCGCCCAACGAGATCACGGCAATTTCTGTTGTTCCCCCGCCTATATCCACAATCATGTTGCCTTCAGGGGCTTCCACATCAATTCCTATACCCAGTGCAGCAGCCATTGGTTCGAAAATCATATATACATCGCGTCCTCCGGCATGTTCGGCCGAGTCGCGTACAGCACGTATTTCAACTTCGGTACTCCCGGAAGGAATACAAATTACTATACGTAAGGAAGGTGCAAACAATCCTCCTCGTTTATTTTTATTAGCCATGCGGATCATCCCGCGAATCATTTGCTCCGCCGCATTAAAATCGGCAATCACTCCATCACGAAGCGGTCTGACCGTACGTATATTTTCGTGGGTTTTACCATGCATTTGTTGCGCTTTTTCACCTAATGCAATCATTTTGTCGGTTTTACGATCTAATGCAACAATCGATGGTTCATCCAGCAAAATTTTTCCTGTATTGTTCACAATGATAGAATTGGCTGTCCCCAAATCCATTGCCAATTCTTGTGTAAATGAAAATAATCCCATATGAACTTTATTTACGAAATGTTTCAATGTTTAAAATGTCGGATACCGGTAAATACCATGGACATATCATGTTCGTCACAATAAGCAATGGATTCGTTATCCCTTATGGATCCGCCGGGTTGTATAACGGCGCTAATTCCTTCATTATGTGCAATTTCTACGCAATCGGGAAAAGGAAAAAATGCATCGGAAGCCATCACAGCTCCCTCCAAATCAAAATTGAACGACTTGGCTTTTTCTATGGCCTGTTTCAATGCATCTACTCTGGAAGTCTGTCCGGTTCCGCTTGCCAGCAATTGCTTATTTTTTGCCAATACAATGGCATTCGATTTGGTATGTTTTACCAGTTTATTGGCAAAAATCAAATCTTCAATTTCTCCGGCAGTAGGAACTTTTTTCGTTACCACTTTCAGATCGTCAGCCAATTCCACTTTAGTATCTTTATCCTGCATCAATAAGCCATTTAATGCTGAACGATATTGAAAGGAAGAAGCCGTTTTAGAGAGGGACTTTTGAACCAAAATGATGCGATTTTTTTTCTGACTCAATATTTCAAAAGCCTCTTTGTCGTATTCAGGTGCAATAATTACTTCAAAAAAGATGGAATTGATCAGCTCGGCTGCCTCTCTGTTAATGGTACGATTGGTTATTACGATTCCCCCATATGCCGACACCGGATCAGCCTGAAGAGCAGCTTCCCAAGCTTCACGAACGGTTGGACGGGAAGCCATGCCACAGGCATTGTTATGTTTAAGAATAGCCACGGAGGTTTCATCGAAATCGGCAATCAGCGATACAGCAGCATCGATATCGAGCAAATTGTTGTACGATATTTCTTTCCCATGCAGTTGTTCGAACATCTCGTCGAAATTGCCAAAGAAAACACCCCGCTGATGCGGATTTTCGCCGTAACGCAGTTTTTTGGATTCGTTTACAGCCAACCGTAATGCCGAAAAATTATCTTTATCGAAATAATTAAATATAGCTGCATCATATTGCGATGAAACGGCAAACGCCTCTTTGGCAAACCATCGACGATCGTCAAGATCAGAATCGCCTTTTTTCTCATTCAACAATTGCAACAATGACCTATATTGTTGTTTGGAGGCTACGATAAGCACATCTTTGTAATTTTTAGCTGCAGCCCGAATCAATGAAATACCGCCAATATCTATCTTTTCGATAATTTCCTCTTCCGATCCTCCGCTTGCCACCGTTTCTTCAAAGGGATACAAATCCACAATCACCAAATCGATTGAAGGAATGCCATATGCTTTCAATAATTTTCTATCTCCTTCATTATCCCTGCGATAAAGTATTCCTCCGAATATTTTCGGATGCAATGTTTTTACTCTTCCTCCCAAAATGGGTGGATATCCTGTAATATCTTCTACCGTTTCACATTCATATCCCAACGATTGGATAAATTCTTGTGTGCCGCCGGTTGACAACAGTTTAACATTTAATTCATTCAATACATGAAGAATTTCTTCCAACCCATCTTTATGGTAAACGGAAATCAGTGCTGAATTTATTTTCTTCGACATAATCAATAATGCATTTTTATAAGAGAATACAAAGGTATAAAATCTATCTCTAATTTTTCAACGTTGAAATAACAAAACAGCCAACAAACAATGTCAGCTGTTTTTAAGAGATTAGCAACGTCATATCTTTTTACAATTGCTCGTCTATTGCCTCTATTTTTCTGGCAATAAAAGCAAGATCGTCTTTAATCTTTTCCACTTTCCGGTTCATATCCTCCAACAAACTGTTGCCACGTTTAGATGAAACGGAAAGAAAACCGATGTTGTTTTCATAAGTTTGCAGCTCATTTTTCATCCGCTCGTACTGACGCATAAGGCGTTCGCGTTCGCGATAATTTTGATTTCTTGGATTGCCCGATTTTGATGGATCGAAAGAATGCATGCCGACACTTCCGAGTTTCCGCTCCGATTTATCGATATTCAACCGATCAAATTGCGCATTTACTGCCTCATGAAATTCTTCATACACCTTATCTTTCAATTTATAGGGCACGTGACCGATTTCATACCATTCGTCTATCAATTGATGTAATCGGGCCAACGCCTCTTCGGAAGACAACATCGGATCCAACTTGTTTATTTTTTCGATAATTTCGTTCTTCTTCTCCAGATTCTTTGTTTCTGATTCATACTGAGATGAAGTATGTATTTTTTTCTGTTCGAAAAAATAATCGCAGGCCGTTATGAAACGTTTCCAAATGCTATCCACATATTTCCTGGGAACCAAACCGATTTCTTTCCATTCCTTTTGGATTTCTATCATTTCTTGTGTGGTATTCTTCCAGTCCTGACTGTCTTTCAGTGCTTCAGCTCGTTCACACAATGCGATTTTTTTCCGGAGGTTTTCCTCCATTTCCTGTCGCATCGATTTATAAAATGCACTCTTATTCTTAAAAAAGGTATTGCAAGCTGCATGATAACGTTCATAAATTTTTGTACGCGATTTTCTGGGAACATGCCCAATCTGACGCCATTGTTCCTGAATATCCAGCACTTCATTCAGTTGCTTTTTCCAATCATTAATATTTATAAGTTTGGAATAATCGATTGATTCCAATTTTTCGCACAGTTCCGTTTTCTTTTTGAGGTTTTCGTTCTCTTCTTCTTTAATCTCCTCAAAATGTTGTTGGTATTTTTTATTGATTTTGGTCGATGCTTCTTTAAAACGCAACCAAATTATCTCCCGATCTTTTCGGGCAACCGGGCCTATTTCGCGCCATTGTTGATGCAAATTCTGCAATTGATGAAATGCGGATACGATATCGGGTTCATCATCCAATCGTTCGGCAGCTTCGCATAATTCGGTTTTTAACTCGTAATTCTTCTTAAAATCGTATTTTCGGAACTCGTTGTTTATGCGTACCAGATCATAAAATTTCTCTACATACAGCTGATAGTTCTTCCACAGTTCATTCGCTTTTGATTGAGGAATCGATTGAATATCTTTCCATTGCTGCTGCAAGTCCTTAAATTCGCGATAAATTATATTGAAATCTTCTTGCCCCTGATCTTCGATTAAAGTCTTAATTCGATCGATAATGGCCAGTTTTTTGGCCAGATTTTTTTCTTTCTCGGCTTCTTCTTGAGCCTTAATTTGCAATCGTTTTTCTTTTATTTTCTGAAGAAGATTTTTACCCTCGATATACGGTTCCGATTCCTGAGCAACAAAATCGATCTCATCGCCCCCTTCTTCGATGAATTTATTTTTTTGTTTTTCAACTTCGTTTCGAAGTAAACGATAAAACTGAGCTTTAGCCACATCCACTTCTTTGCGTTGCGGCTTGTCGGATGCAGCCAATTCACGAAGCTTCACAATAATCTCGTCGATAGAAAGCTGTGTGATAAATTCATCACCCAATTCTTCTATTTGTTCCTCTTCCCCACCTTCGTCCTCTTCGTCCTCTTCTTCCTCTTCGATTATTTCAAGCCCATAGTCTATTTCGAAATCTGCCCCCTCAAGATCCTCGTTCCCGTCGCCGCCATCATCCTTTTCTTCCTCCTTCTCAATTGGCTTCTTTTCATCCTTTCCGGCTGAGAGATCAACATGCTCAACAGATTCTTCTTCTTTTACAGGAATATCTTCCTGCTGCAAATCCGATTCGCGAAAAACAGATTCTTCTTTTTCCTGTTTTTCGTCAATTTCAGGCATTTCGGCTTTCTTATCTGAAATACCTGCCTCCGGATTCGTGGGCAAAAGAGCTTTTAGAGTAACGTTTTCATCATTAACGGCTAGTTTGCCGTCATCGAGATTATTGTTCGTATTCATCAGTTTTTAATCCTTCTTTTTTGTTTCAATTCAATGTATTGAAATCCAACTTTTCGAAAACTATCCGACATATCTGCGCCGGATTTACAATATTTTATACAAAATAACACATTATTTTTCGTATTTCATCGTTTTTGCAGAATTTTATTTCATCCAAAATTTCAAAAACAATAGGATTGATTATTTTCCCTCACCACAATTACTATCGACATGGAAATCTGCAAAGTAAAAAATTATCCTCCTTATTCATCAAATTAGTATACAAATACATCCCTTTTTTTCTTATTTTTCTCTGAAAAACAAATGAATGGGAGTGCCTGTCAAGTTCCAGTTTTCACGCATTTGGTTCTCAAGAAATCGCTTATAAGGCTCTTTAACCCATTGTGGAAGGTTACAGAAAAACACAAACGACGGTATTTGTGTATTGGGCAACTGGGTAATATATTTGATTTTGATGTATTTCCCCTTATTTGAGGGTGGTGGCGTTCTTTCAATGATCGGGAGTAACACTTCATTGAGTTTTGCCGTGGGTATTTTTTGTTTTCTGTTCCGATAAACCTCTTTTGAAGCCTCCATTACTTTGAGCAAACGCTGTTTGGAAAGCGCAGAACCAAAAATAACGGGAAAATCGGTAAAGGGGGCTAACCGTTGCCTAATGGCATTTTCATATTCCTTATGAAGTTTACTGTCTTTCTCTTCAATCAAATCCCATTTATTCACAAAGACCACCAGCCCTTTTTTGTTTTTTTGAATAAGCGAAAAAATACTCAAGTCTTGACTCTCGATTCCCCGCTCAGCATCGATCATCAGAATGCAGACATCGGCATTTTCGATGACCCGGATTGAGCGGATCACCGAAAAATATTCGGGCCCTTCGTTCACCTTTCCCTTTTTGCGAATACCTGCCGTATCGATGAGGTAAAAATCCATACCGAATTTATTGTAACGGGTATAAATGGAATCGCGTGTCGTACCTGCAATATGGGTAACAATGTTGCGTTCTTCGCCTATCAGTGCGTTCACGAACGAGGATTTTCCGACATTCGGCCGACCCACTACAGCAATTTTGGGTATGTCCGTCACATCTTCCTCTTCTCCCCCCTCTTCCAATAAAGTAAGAATATGATCCAGCAAGTCACCCGTTCCGGAACCGTTGATGGACGAAACACTAAACGGATCACCCAACCCGAGAGCATAAAATTCGGCCGATTGATACCCAAACTCAAAATTGTCGGCTTTGTTGGAAACCACCACTACCGGTTTATTTGATCGCCTCAGCATATTGGCAATTTCTGTATCTAAATCGGTAATGCCATTTCTCACATCCACCACAAAAAGAATGACATCGGCCTCTTCTACTGCAATGTTGACCTGCTTGTTGATCTCATCCTCCAATATATCGTCGGAATTCACAATCCAACCACCGGTATCTACCAACGAAAATTCACGTCCGTTCCAAAAAACTTTCCCGTATTGGCGATCACGTGTAGTGCCGGCAATTTCTGTTACAATAGCCTGTCGACTCTGAGTCAATCGGTTGAATAACGTCGATTTTCCGACATTGGGGCGTCCTACAATAGCAACTAATTTTTTCATACTTCTTTTCTCAAAAGGAGGTGTGTTATCTCCAAAAATCCATCAATCCAATTTGTAACCTAATGACCGCAATATTCTTTCGTTGTTTCTCCAATCTTTTTCAACCTTTACAAAAAGCTGCAGGTAAACTCTCTTTTCAAAAAAGCGTTCGATATCTTTACGCGCCATCGTACCCAGCTTTTTCAAGGCTTCGCCCTTATGCCCGATTATGATTCCCTTCTGAGAATCGCGCTCCACCCATATCACGGCACGGATACGGATGATATCGTTTTCTTCCTTAAATTCTTCCACCAACACCTCCAACGAATAGGGCACTTCCTTCTGATACAGCATCAAGGCTTTCTCCCGAATAATTTCCGAAACAAAAAAGCGCGCGGGTCTGTCGGTCAAGGCGTCTTTTTCGAAATAGGGAGGCGATTCGGGCAAAAGTTCCACTATTCGTTTCTTGATTTCCTCTATCCCGAAATTGTTTAATGCCGAAACCGGATAAATTTCAGCTTTGGGCAACAATTCATGCCATTGATCCACCAGCTTTTCCAGTTCTGTCTGATTCGTAAGATCGATCTTATTGATGAGCAACAGCACAGGAATATCCATTTGTCGTACACGTTGCAGAAAATCATCGTTTTTATCGATCGTTTCCACCACATCGGTAACATATAGCAACACATCCGCATCATCCAAAGCCGAAAGCGAAAAAGACAGCATCTGCTCCTGCAGTTTATAATTGGGTCGAAGCACACCCGGCGTATCGGAATAAACCACCTGATATTCCGGTGTATTCACAATGCCGATGATGCGATGTCGCGTGGTTTGCGATTTCGAAGTAATGATGGAAAGTTTTTCTCCTACCAATAAATTCATAAGTGTGGATTTACCCACATTAGGATTCCCGACAATATTGACGAAACCCGATCGATGTTTATTTTCTGTCATTCAATATATTAAAAATGCACATTCCTTAAATACAGATAGCGATCGCGATGTTGCTCTTTTTGTAACCGGGTGTTGCTGCCAATGATCATCACATCGGCCGGTTGGTTTGGTCTGACAGGCAACCAAACAGGAACGCCGAAACCATTTGGATTGCCTTTTTTGATAAAATGGGCAAAAAACAATTGCGAGAGGGTCGAAACAAAATAATCTTCCGATTGCCAATCATAAACGTCGTTAACCGGCAAATTACCCAACACATATTCGATTTCGGCTGAATGAACCGCTCCTTTAATCAACGGGTCGTCGCCGGTTTTTGCATTTTTGTAACCCGGACGGGGATGAACAAAATAATAGCGATATACCTTTTTATCCCCGGTTTGTGCGTGGATGTCCGACCAATTCCATGTTCCGTAACCGATAAACATATCACCGGCCAAATCCGTGGCAACCTGAGCAACTTCCTCATCGGAATTGGCTTTATAAACCTTCAATAACCCTTCTGCAATATCGGGATAACGTTGTCTTACAGCTTTTTCATAATTTTCTACCGTAACCTCTTCGTTTCCCAGTAGCGCTTTATAATGGCCCTCCATTGAATTCCAACCCACGAGCAGAGGGACATGAGCTTGTTTACCTTTCGAAAAAATGGTTTCCGGTTTTTCCGGGAAAAAATAACCGTCCACAATAACCCCAAAGGAGGGAACATCCTTTCGTTGGGTCATTTTCAGCAACCGATCGGCAGGAAGAGTGCGCAGATCGTTCAGATTGCCGGCTCCCACTGCCTTCTGAAACAAAAGTCCCCGGTTTTCGGCTTCCGCCAAAGAAAGCATCTCCCTGAAGCCCAACAATGAACCGCTTTCTCCTATGGCACCGGCAATCAGATGGCGCGACAACGGCGAGGCCATCTGTGCACTTACCGAAAATGAGCCGGCCGATTCACCACCGATGGTGATTTTCCCGGGGTCGCCTCCAAAACGGGCTATATTGCGTTTAACCCATTGCAAGGCTGCAGCCTGATCGAGCAACCCGTAATTCCCGGAAGCTCGGTGAGGCGATTCCCTTGTCAATTCGGGATGACTGAAAAATCCGAATATACCCAGACGATAATTAATCGTTACCGCTATAATACCCTGTCTGGCCATACTTTCACCGTCATAGCGGTATTCCGAACCATCTCCGGCAATAAAACCACCGCCGTAAAAATAAACCAGAACGGGAAGTTTTTCCCGGTAGTTTTTCGAAGGAGTCCATACATTCAGATACAAACAATCTTCACTCATCCCGTTGGATCGGAAACGCATGTCGCTAAAAACCGGCAATTGCATGGCACGCGGACCAAATTGAACCGTTTTTTTAACTCCCCCCCAATTTTTTACGGGTTGTGGTTCTCTCCAACGCAATTCTCCCACCGGAGGCTGAGCATAAGGAATACCCCTGAAAATCCTAACCCCGGCCTTTTCGAATCCTTCGATGATACCATTTTCGGTGCTTGCACGAACAAAAACGGTATCGCACTTCTCTTGTGCATAACCCTCAACAAGTATACTTAAAAGGGTTGCTATTAACATTATTTTCTTCATCGAAAGGTATTAGTTTTTTCTCGTTTGCAAAAATAAAAAATATAAGCCGTTTTTCCAAATTAATACTTCATTCACCCTGTTTGTACATAACAGGGTTATGTTGGAGGTAAACTGCCATCGTATAATGGCGGTTTACATTTTCGATTTAAGCATTATTTGCTTTATCTTTTTCGTCAGTTCATGAACATCTTGTAATTTTGGTGTTTTGAAATTGGAAAAATTATTTTTTAATAAATTTTTAAATTATGAACTTTTTAACAAACGAAAAATTAACGATTGTCGGAGCTGCCGGCATGATTGGTTCCAATATGGCACAAACAGCAGCCATTATGCGACTTTCCTCTAACATCTGCCTGTACGATGTTTATGAACCCGGAGTGGAAGGAGTGTACGAAGAAATGCGTCATTGTGGATTTGACGACATTGAATTTACCTTTACAACCGATGTAAAAGAAGCTTTTACCAATGCCGGATACATTGTTTCATCGGGAGGTGCTCCACGAAAAGGAGGAATGACTCGCGAAGATCTGTTGAAAGGAAATGCTCAAATTGCTGCGCAATTGGGTAAAGATATCAAAACCTACTGCAGCGATCTGAAACATCTCACCGTAATTTTTAATCCAACAGACATCACCGGACTTGTAGCACTTATCCATTCGGGATTAAAACCTACGCAGGTAACCACTCTTGCCGCTCTCGACAGCATACGTTTGCAAAGCGAATTAGCCAAATATTTCAAAATAAAACAAAACCAAGTAACCAATGCCCGCACTTACGGCGGACACGGTGAACAAATGGCCGTTTTTGCATCGACTGCAAAAATTAACGGAACACCTCTTCTCGATCTCATCGGAACGCCTGCCTTGCCGCTCGAAGAATGGGAAGCCCTGAAGCAGCGTGTCATCGACGGAGGTGCAAATATCATCCGATTACGCGGACGCTCCTCATTCCAAAGCCCTGCCTATGTATCCACCGAGATGATCCGTGCAGCTATGGGCGGTGAAGCATTCCGTTGGCCGGCAGGTTGCTATGTCAATAGTTACGGTTTCGAAAAGATTATGATGGCTATGGAAACTACCATTACTAAAGAAGGGGTTACTTATAGCGAAGTTAAGGGTACGGAAGAAGAAAAAGCCGAATTAATGAAAAGCTACGAACATTTAAAAAACTTGCGGAGCCAAGTTATCGAAATGGGAATTATCCCGCCACTCGATCAATGGAATACCCTCAATCCAAACTTATAAAAAAATCGCTCGATACAGAAAAAGGAGGGTGCCGCATGTGTACCCTCCTTTTTTATCTTGTAAAACAATATTCAGCATCCGATCGGACACCTCATATCCGGCAAACGTATTTTTATCCCAATAAACTCCAGGAAACGGTTAACCCCGCCATAACAATGGAAACCATGCTCATGAGTTTGATCAAGATATTCAACGACGGACCGGATGTATCCTTGAAAGGATCACCAACAGTATCGCCAACCACAGCAGCCTTGTGCGCATCGCTTCCTTTCCCTCCGAGATTGCCCTCTTCGATATATTTCTTCGCATTGTCCCAGGCACCGCCCGAATTAGCCATAAACACCGCCAATACAAATCCCGAACCGAGTCCGCCTGCCAATAATCCCATCACGCCTGAAACCCCCATCGTAATCCCTACCAATATAGGAATAATAATGGCAAGCAACGAGGGCAACAGCATTTCGTGTTGAGCACCTTTGGTAGAAATGGAAACGCACCGGGCATAATCGGGAACGGCTTCGCCGGTGAGAATGCCTTTTATCTCACGAAACTGACGACGCACCTCTTCCACCATTTTTTGAGCAGCACGTCCGACAGCATTCATCGTAAGTCCGCAAAACAAAAACGCCATCATCGAACCAATGAAAATCCCCGCCAAAACCTTGGGATTCATCAGGGTAACCTGAAAGTAATTCATGAAATCGATCAAACTCGCTTTTGCAACCTCTACCGTGTTGCCATCGGCAAATTCAAGCACTGTGTCGCCCAATCGCAACAACCCGATTCTGATCTCTTCCATATACGAAGCTAACAGGGCGAGCGCTGTCAATGCCGCAGAACCAATGGCAAACCCCTTACCGGTAGCCGCTGTGGTATTACCCAATGCATCAAGTGCATCGGTACGTTTACGCACCTCAGGCTCCAAACCGCACATTTCTGCATTTCCTCCGGCATTATCGGCAATGGGCCCATAAGCGTCGGTAGCAAGTGTAATTCCTAAAGTAGACAACATACCGACGGCGGCAATGGCTATACCGTATAACCCCATGCCAATATTTTCAGCCGAAAGCATATTTTTTATGTCAAATCCAAGAGGACTTAAATAAGAAATAAGAATCGCAAAAACTATGGAAACAACCGGAATAACAGTGGAAATCATTCCCGACCCCATTCCGGAAATGATGACAGTAGCAGGACCCGTTTGCGAACTTTCGGCAATACGCCGGGTGGGTTTATACGAATGAGAGGTAAAATATTCGGTTCCCTGACCAATTACAATACCTGCCAACAAACCGGCAATAACCGAAAACGATAAACCGATCCAATTCTCGAATCCGAGTAAAAACAAAATCACGAACGTAAAAATGGCAATAAAAAAGGCACTGGTGTTCACCCCTCTGTTCAAGGCTTTCATCAACATTTTCATGTCGGCATCTTCCTTGGTCCTCACCAAAAAAATGCCGAATATAGATAAAAAGACGCCAACCGCTGCAATAATCATGGGGGCAAATACGGCTTTTTGCTGCATAGCCGGATTCGATATAAAAGCCGAAGCGCCAAGAGCTGCCGTAGAGAGAATCGAACCGCAATACGATTCATAAAGATCGGCTCCCATTCCGGCTACATCACCCACATTATCACCCACATTATCGGCAATGGTTGCCGGATTTCGGGGATCGTCTTCCGGGATGCCCGCTTCAACCTTCCCAACCAAATCGGCACCAACATCGGCAGCCTTTGTATAAATGCCACCGCCTACACGGGCAAACAAAGCCTGTGTAGAAGCACCCATCCCGAAGGTCAGCATGGTGGTGGTAATCATAATGAGTTTGTGGCCTGTATCGGCATTCTCTATAAAATGGTCGAGAATCAGATACCACACCGAAATATCCAACAAAGCAAGACCCACTACCACAAGACCCATCACGGCTCCCGAACGAAAAGCAATCTGCAAACCTTTATTCAACGATTTCCTTGCTGCATTTGTCGTGCGAGCCGAAGCATACGTAGCCGTTTTCATTCCGAAAAATCCGGCCAATCCCGAAAAAAAACCGCCGGTCAGAAAAGCAAACGGAACCCAATTGTTCTGTAACCCAAAATAGGCCATTACAGAAAAAATTAAAACCAATACCGCAAAAACAAGGGCTACCACCTTGTATTGCTGCTTAAGATACGACATTGCCCCTTCTCGAACATATTGGGCAATGGTTTTCATTTTTTCCGTTCCTTCGCTTTCGCGCATCATTCTTTTAAAAAAATAGAAAGCAAACCCCAACGCAAACAAAGAAGCCAATGGAACGACGTAGAAATAATTCATAGACATTTAGTTTTTAAAATTCCGGCTTAACAATACATTTAAATCGGCTACAAAGTTGCATAAAATATTCCAAAAATATGCACAAAAATTAAAGAACAGCGACGAATAAAAAGTAAAAATCGATTTTTTTATTTTTTTGTCAGGATATTTATTATTTTTGTATGTTTTCGATAATCAATCCGTCATTTATAAAAAGGATTACAATTTAATCACAATAATATGGGAAAGAAATTTTTTATCAGCAACGACAAAAACCCGAAAAATGTGCAAATAAAAAAAGATATCATTAACCATTTCATTGCAAATGGCAACGATACGATTGCAGAACTCTCCAAAGAATTGGATTTAAGCGTACCCACCGTTACCAAATTCATCGGAGAATTGATGGACCAGGGGTTAATTTGCGAGTACGGCAAGATGCAAACGACGGGCGGTCGTTATCCCAATGTTTACGGCTTAAACCCGACTTCCGTATATTTTGTGGGTGTCGATATGACGCGCCATCATCTGAATATTGCGCTCATGGATTTTAAAGGCGATATCGTGCAAAGTCAAATGGGCATTCCTTTTACCTATGAAAATACATCCGAAGCGTTTGATGCCCTGTGCAATCACATTCAAAACTTTATCGACCAAACGGGCGAACTTAAAGAAAAAATCTACAGCATCAACCTCAATATTTCGGGACGTGTAAATCCCGAATCGGGTTACAGCTACAGCAGTTTCTATTTCAGCGAACAACCTGTCACCGAAATCCTTTCAACGAAACTTAATTTTAAAGTAGGTATCGATAACGATACCCGGGCAATGGCCTATGGCGAATATATGAAAGGGGTTGTGGAAGGAGAAAAGCAGGTAATCTTCGTTAACATAAGTTGGGGATTGGGGATCGGCATCATTATCGACGGAAAATTGTACTACGGAAAATCGGGTTTTTCGGGAGAATTCGGACATTTTCCTGCATTCGACAATGAAATTCTTTGCCATTGCGGGAAAAAAGGCTGTCTGGAAACGGAAACGGCAGGAGTAGCCATCCACCGTATGATTTTGGAACGAATCAACAACGGCGAATCCTCCATTCTTACCGAAAAAGTAAAAGATTTGAACCATCTCACGCTTACCGATATCATCAACGCCACCAACATGGAAGATCCGCTATGCATAGAAATTGTGGAGCAAGTGGGATATAAGCTCGGGAAATACATTGCAGGTCTTATCAATATCTTTAATCCCGAATTGGTTATAATAGGCGGTCAGGTTTCCGAAACCGAAGGATTCATCATGTTACCTATCCGCAGTGCGGTACGCAAATATTCGCTAAGTCTGGTAAATAAAGATACGCGCATTGTAAGCTCCAAGCTGAAACAAAAAGCCGGAATTATTGGCGCCTGCATGATAGCACGAAGCCGATTATTCGAACAATAAACCCGCTTTTATTGTTCATATCCGAACGGTTTTTCTTTCGCAAATCAGCGTTTGAATTTAATTTTACGTAAATGAAGAAATTACATTTTGAAACCCTGCAGGTACATGCAGGACACGAACCCGATCCTACAGGATCGAGAGCTGTGCCTATTTATCAAACCACAGCCTATTTGTTCAAAAATGCCCAACACGGAGCCGATCTTTTTGCACTAAAAGAATCCGGTAACATTTATACCCGCATGAACAACCCCACTACCGAGGTTTTCGAAAAACGGATGGCAGCGCTCGAAAATGGCGTAGCTGCCGTTGCCACATCATCCGGTCAGGCGGCAGAATTTATAGCAATTACCAATCTTGCCGAAGCCGGAGATAATATCGTTTCCACCTCTTATCTGTATGGGGGAACATATAACCTCTTCAAGGTATCTTTTGCCCGTCTCGGCATCGAGGTGCGTTTTGCCGATGGCGATGACGTAAACAGCATGGCAAGCCTCATCGACAACAAAACAAAAGCCATCTATCTTGAAATGATCGGGAATCCCGAATACAATATTCCCGATGTGGACGCCATTGTGGCACTGGCTCGCAAACACGATATTGCCGTCATTATGGATAATACCTTTGGTCAGGGTGGTTTTTTGTTCAACCCCATCGACCGGGGAGTTAACGTGGTGATACACTCTGCCACCAAATGGATTGGAGGACACGGCACCTCGATGGGCGGAATTGTCATCGATGGCGGAAACTTCAACTGGGGCAACGGCAAATATCCGATGTTCAGCGAACCTTCCGAGGGTTATCACGGATTGAACTTCTGGGAAACATTCGGCAATACGGCTTATGCCGTTCGTGCCCGCGTAGAAGGACTCCGCGATTTTGGTCCGGCAATCAGTCCGTTTAACTCCTTCATGTTGCTTATCGGATTGGAGACGCTCTCGCTTCGGGCCGAACGTACCAATGCCAATGCGCTGGAAATTGCCCGATGGCTCGAAAAACACCCTAAAGTTGAAAAAGTGAATTATCCGGGATTGGAAAGCAGCAAATACCACGCATTGGCAAAAAAATACCTCAAAAACAATGGTTTTGGCGGCGTTCTCTCTTTCTTTGTAAAAGGAGATGTGAAACAGACAGCCAAACTGATCGACAACCTGTCGCTTATCAGCCATTTGGCCAATGTGGGGGATGCAAAAACCCTAATCGTTCATCCGGCAAGTACCACGCATGAACAACTTCCCGATGAAGCCAAAATCGCCTCGGGAGTATACCCGAACATGCTCCGTCTTTCACTCGGCATCGAAAATATCGAAGACATCAAAGCCGACTTGGATGAGGCACTGAAAAAACTGTAGAAAACTTTTAGTCGGAAAGAAGGGTTTTGCAAATCTATTTGTTGCCCTTCTTTGCCCCTTCTTTGCCCTTTCTTTGCCCTTTCTTTGCCCTTTCTTTGCCCCTTCTTCGCTTTTCCTTCGCTCTTCCTTCGCTCTTCCTTCGCTTCAAGGCAGGGACAACAACACCAAATGCTGCGCGTTCGGTGTAAGGCAAACCTGCGTATTTACCGCATGTAGAGCGGGATCCGGAAGAGGAGCGTGAACGAACTTTTTGCAAGGATGGCGCATGGGTGAGGCAAGCATGAAGCGAGGAAGGTGCGGACTTGGTACGGAGAAGGTGCGAAGAAAGTATGACTTGTCCTGAAATAAATTTACGGTAAATGTAAACAAAATCGGGACAATATACTATGTTTGTACAAGAAATACGAACCCATAAATATTTTCCGGTGTGAGTACAAAAACCCATTTCGACATCCTGCTAATCGTTTGCCTGATCTTCAACCTGACAGGCTGCAACGAAAAAACCGCTCATCCGCAAAAAAAAGCCGGTAATCCATCGGAAAAAACCATCGATGAAAAAATAGCCGCTGTCGACAAAGAAAAATATGATGCCGGCATGCTGAAATTGGCTAATGGCGACACAACCGGCTTATGGCCTGTAAAACCGCAGCCATATCCGCTAAAAGGAGCTATTCTCCCCTTTAAACGGATAGTTGCCTATTACGGCAACTTATATTCTAAAAATATGGGCATTCTCGGCGAATACCCTCCAAAAGAATTATGGGAAAAATTACATAGGGAAATAGAGGCCTGGGAAAAAGCCGATCCCGCAACTCCGGTACAGCCCGCTATCCATTACATTGCCGTAGTGGCACAACAAGGCCCCATGAAAGATGGCACTTATCGGATGAGAATGCCCGAAAATCAGATCGATTCGGTATTGGCCATCGCCAACATGGGCAATGCGATTGTCTTTCTCGATATTCAGGTAGGATTAAGCACGGTGGAAAAAGAAGTTCCATTATTAGAAAAATACTTAAAAATGCCCCATGTCCATTTGGCTATCGATCCCGAATTTTCTATGAAGGACGGCACACCTCCGGGTAAAAAAATCGGCACTTACGATGCAGAAGACATCAATTATTGCTCCGATTTTTTGGTCAATTTGGTTCGGGAAAATAATCTCCCTCCCAAAATTTTTGTGATCCATCGTTTTACGAAACACATGATTACGAATTACAAGCAGATCAACCTGCATCCCGAAGTTCAGCTTGTCATCAATATGGATGGATGGGGTGCTCCCCCGCTTAAATTAAACACCTATAAACAATATATTTGGAGAGAGCCGGTGCAGTTTACCGGATTTAAATTGTTTTATAAAAACGATTTGAGGCAATTTCCTCACCGTATGCTTACTCCGGCAGAATTGATGAGGCTGCAACCCCACCCTATTTATATCCAATATCAATAACCGGGGAATGTGTTTATATTAAATAAACGAAAAATAGAATTTAACAATTGGTTTATTTAGCCGAAAACCCCTATTTTTGCAGAAAATATGAATTAGAGAAATTGCTTTTCATGAAAATAAATTTTAAAGAACGCACACCTCAACTCATCGCCATTATTGGCATATTGGTTATCATAGTGGTAATAGCTATCATTTTCAGCATCACTAAAACGCGGCAGATAAGCAACATGGAACAAGAATATGCTATTGAAAAACAACAACTTGAAGACGAATACGAAGCCATCTCCTTGCAATATGAGGGATTCAAATTTAGTGTAAAGAACGATTCGCTGCTTGCCAGGCTGGAAAGCGAACAAGCCAAGGTGCAACGACTTCAGGAACAGCTCCGACTTACCAAAGCTACCGACCAACAAGAAATTCAACGTTTGAAGAAAGAACTGGAGACCTTGCGTAAAATACTGAAATCATATATCGTTCAGATCGATTCGTTGAACCGTTTGAACCAAGAGTTGAAGAACGAAAACAAACAAATCAAGCAACAATATCAGGAAACCAGCCGTACCCTCACCCAGATTGCAAAAGAACGCGAAGTGCTCTCCGAAAAAGTATCGCTCGCTGCAAAACTCGACGCCACCAACATTAGCGTTAAAGCCGTAAACGATAGAGGAAAAGAACAAAAACGTTTAAGCCGAAGCACGCAATTTGTCATATCGTTTACCATTGCAAAAAACATTACGGCCGAACCGGGCGAACGAACCATCTATGTGCGTATCATGACACCGGATGGCAGCGTGCTTACCAAAAATCCGGAAAACACTTTTCCTTTCGAAAACGGACAATTGCAGTATTCCATTAAGCGTATTATCGAATACGGAGGAGAAGAAACGCCGGTAACCCTTTATTGGAATATTGAAGAATTTTTGATGCCGGGTACCTATAAGGTCGATATTTTTGCCGATGGAAACCACATTGGTTCCTATAGTTTTACCATGCAGGCATAATCGGCAAAATGCCCTTCAACCAAGCTTGGGCAAGGGGTGTGGCGAATTGAAAACGAGTTGATGAAAAACGAAGTACAACACTACTGTTGGTGCAATATATCAAGAGTCGAATTGAAAACGAGTTGATAAAAAAACCGGGCAAAAAATAAAAAAGAAGAATGTCCTCAGTGTCGGATCACTCTTCTTTTTTTATATGGCATATGCCCATGTAAAATTGGCGAATTAGGATTTCCTGTATTTCGAAAAATCGGTATTCAGCATACTGCCTGTTTCCAGAAAAGCCTGATGAAAGGCAAAACAAGAATATAAATCCTGAGGAATATGACCTTTCACCCCGAGATTCAAATATTCATGCAACAACGGACGATAGTCGGGATGGGCACATTTCTCGATGATTTCTTCGGCACGACGTCGGGGACCTTTTCCTCGTAAATCGGCAACACCATATTCGGTCACAATAATTTTTACCGAATGCTCGTTATGATCTTCGTGCGTAGCCTTTGGCACAATGCAACTTATTTTTCCGTCTTTTGCCGTTGAAGGGGTAAGAAAAATCGATAAATACGCGTTTCGCGTAAAATCGCCCGAACCTCCCACGCCGTTCATCATCATCGTTCCATTGACGTGTGTAGAATTGATATTTCCGAAAATGTCGGCTTCGATGGCCGTATTAAGCGCAATGATTCCCAATCGGCGTGCTATGCCCGGGTTATTGGAAATTTCGGAAGGACGCAGAATGACTTTATTCTTGAAGAAATCCAAATTATCGTACACTTCCTGCATTACCTCATTGCTCAAGGTAAGCGAACAACCGCTGGCAAACAAAATATTGCCTTTTTGCATCATGTCGATTACGGCATCCTGTATGACTTCGGTATATACTTCAAAACGTGGAATTGCGGCATTACTGCCCATGGCAGCCAACACCGCATTGGCAATATTGCCGACGCCGGACTGAACAGGAAGAAAAGCAGAAGGAATGCGTCCTGCCTTCATTTCGGCCACAAAAAAATCAGCCACATTCTCGCCGATTTGTTTGGTTACTTCATCCAGGGGTGAAAATTTACCTCCTTCACCGTCTTTTTCGGTTTCTACCACAACCATTTTAGCCGGGTCGACCTTCACATACTCCAGACCGATACGGCCACGCACATCGCAAAGATTAATTTGTCGGCGTTTTGGAGGATCATCCAATTCGTATATATCGTGAATGCCTTTGAGTTTTTGAGGAACTTTTTTGTTTAATTCCACAATAACGATTTTTGCCAGGCGACAAATGGTAGGTGTGATCCCTACACCGGTTGTAGGAACAATCTCGCCGTTTTCCGACACATCGCATGCTTCGACCACCGCCACATCTATCCCGCCCAGAAAACCATACCGTATCTCCTGTGCCAGTTGCGAGAGGTGCATGTCAAAATATTCGAACTCGCCGTTGTTGATTGCCTTTCGCATATCTTTGTTGGACTGGTAAGGAGTACGAAACTTGATTGCTTTGGCACGGGTGAGCGCACCATCGATGGAATCGCCTGTAGAAGCACCGGTAAAAATCCCGATTTTAAAAGGGTTGCCTTTTGCGTGCTCTTCTTCGGCACGTTTGGCAATCTCCACCGGAACCACCTTAGGACAACCTGCATGAGTAAACCCGCTGAAACCCACATTGTCATCATTCTTGACAAGCGCAGCGGCTTCTTGTGCAGTAATAAAATGTAAAGCCATAGATTTGATAAAATAATTTTTTAAATGATATAAATGATTGCTATTATTCTTTCCTTCAAAATTTTTTATTGAAAATTTCACCGTAAATTATTGCTTTTCGCAATTCGTCGGTTCTGCGGTCACTGTATAACTCTTCTACAAGCGGATGTGAAGAATATGCTTCATGTTGTTTTTCTGTATCCATGTCTTCATTCGTGAAAATAGAACCTTTGAGCATCGATTCTCCTTCAGCAGAAATTACCGCATCGAGCAACGGAGATCGGTATTCACGACGCTGTGACGACGAAATAAACGGAGGTGGAGCAGAAGGCTTTTCTGAAGGGTTGGAATCCCTATCGGTTTGAATTTCTCGTTCTTTGCTCTTTTTTTCTTTTCCGGATTTATTAAAAAACCCCAATATCAAGAAAAATAAGAGTATAATCAAATAAAAAATATCGCCCACATCCATATTTTGATTAATTTTGCAGTACGACAAAAGTAGTCAAATTTTACGAATTAATGGTTGTAACGGTATAAAAAAATCGGAAAGAACTTCACAGTTCCCTCCGATTATTTAACCAAAACCTTAATTATGAAAAATTTTCATTTTTCGGTTGCAAATATACGACAAACAGATTAAACACGCAACATCTTTATGTAAAGCATACACTTATTTAGTATGATTCTTTATTTTCAAAAATATTTTACAGTATAATTTGAATATACAACAACATGAATTTAAATTCGATAGATATACCGAGCGATAAAAAATTATTTATAGAAACTTACGGCTGTCAGATGAATGTGGCCGATTCTGAAGTGGTCGCCTCCATTATGAAGATGGATGGATACATGCTCACCAAGGATGAAAAAGAAGCCGACGTTATTTTTGTAAACACCTGTTCCATAAGAGATAATGCCGAGCAGAGAGTGATTCAGCGGCTCGAATATTTTAATGCACTGAAACGAAAACGGAAAAACAACCTTATCATCGGTGTGTTGGGATGTATGGCCGAAAGACTGAAAAAACAGCTTATCGAGGACTACAACGTGGATATGGTTATCGGCCCGGATGCCTATCTCGATTTGCCCAACCTTATCGGTTCGGCCGAACAGGGAGAAAAAGTGATTAATGTTGAACTTTCGAAAACCGAAACCTACAAAGACGTTATCCCCATGAAAATTGGCGGGGGTATATCGGGTTTCATCTCGATCATGCGGGGATGCGATAAATTTTGCACCTATTGCATCGTGCCCTACACACGCGGACGTGAACGCAGCCGCGAACCCGAAAGCATTTTGGCAGAATTACGCTACATGCGCAAAAAAGGATTTAAGGAGGCAACCCTCTTGGGGCAAAATGTAAATTCCTATCTCTATACCGATGGCAATCAAACGGTCGATTTCCCTGCCTTGCTCGAAATGGTGGCACGTGAAGCCCCCGATATGCGCATCCGTTTCACCACTTCTCATCCCAAAGACATGACGGATGAAACACTCGAAACCATTGCCAACTACAAAAACCTGTGTAACTTCATTCATCTTCCGGTACAATCGGGTAGCTCGCGCATATTGAAGCTCATGAATCGAAAATACGACAGGGAATGGTATCTGGACAGAATTACCGCCATACGTCGCATCATCCCCGATTGCGGATTGTCGACCGACATCATGTGCGGATTTTATTCCGAAACCGAAGACGATCATCAACAAACGCTATCGCTGATGGAAGAAGCAGCGTTCGACTCGGCTTTTATGTTTAAATATTCGGAGCGTCCGGGCACTTATGCTGCAAAAAAACAAGGAGATAATGTTCCCGAAGAAGTGAAAATTCGTCGCTTGCAGGAAATCATCGATCTGCAAAATACGCTATCGCTTAAAAGCAACCAAAAAGATATGGGTAAAGAAGTTGAAGTGTTGATAGAAGGTTTTTCCAAACGTTCGCGCCAACAACTTTTTGGCCGAACCGAGCAGAACAAAGTGGTTATTTTCGATAAAGGCAATCACCATATCGGGGAAACCATCAGGGTCAGGATCACCGGCTATACCTCGGCTACGCTTTTCGGAGAGCCGGTTCATTCTATGGCTCCATCTATTTTTTAACAACTCCGGCAAACAATTTACCCGAATAAATGTTATAAAATAAAACAAGATACACAAGACGTATTGAAACGATAATAATAAACCATTTAAAAAAACAAGAACTATGAAATCAGAAACAAAATTATTGTTAGGCTTAGGCATCGGATTGGCATTGGGTGCAGCCATAGGTTACATGTTGGGAACCGACAAAAAAGGCGAATGGCTGGAACAATTTAACGAATTTGCCGACAAAGTAAAAGTGGACATAAAATCGGCTATTTACAAAGGCAAAAGTGGCGTAAACGACCTAAAAGAAGATATCGACGACATCGCAGACGTAGCCAAGAAAGAGCTGGGAAAAGAATAAAATTCATCTAACTCACCTGATAATGGAAAAAAAGACACCAACTAACTTGTTCGATGAAATAAGAGAAAGTGTATCGCACTATATAAAAAGCACAATTGAATTAACAAAACTTGAAATTTTCGAGAAATTAAGCATTGCTTCCTCAATCATTGCTTATAGTGCGATACTATTGGTTTTTGTATTATTTGCTCTGTCGTTGATTTTCATTACGGGGGGACTTTATCTTGGCGAGTTGTTCGGGAATACATGGGCCGGTTTCGGAAGTGTATCGCTTGCTACGCTCCTTATCGTTATTATTCTGTTGCTGCTGAAAAAACCGATCAAGAAAAAGATTACCAATCGGGTGGTTTCCTTTTTGATGGAAGAAAACGACAAGAAAGATAAAAAAGACAAAAAGGATACAAAATGAAAACATATCAATTAACCCCTTTGGAAAAGCTTCAAGCAGAAAAAGAAAGGCTTCGCGACGAACGCTCAACAGCAGAACGACGAATGCTTTTTCAATTTCAATATCTTGCCAATAATTGGGGAACGATATTGGCACAAAGCGTATCGGGAGTCTTTAGAAGCAGGTTATTGGAAACCGTAGAGAATATCTCCTATGCGGGCACAAATTCTGCCACATCCTTTCTCACCTCACCCCGCAAAGTTAAGTGGGGCAACTTTCTTGTTTCCAATCTGCCAAACATCGCACAAATAACATGGCGCATTGCCAAACCGGCCTTGATTACTTTTGCTACAAAAAAAATAATGGGAATGATTTTTAAAAGGAATAAAAAGAAGAAATAGATTTTTCATTAAAATTCTACACGAGCAAACGGTGGACGGTGGAAACGCCTTCCACTTTTGCTATCTTGGAACACAGCAGATTCACATCTTCCACACTATGAACATATACGTTGATCACTCCTTCAAAAATGCCATCATTGGAAGATACATTCACACTTTGAATATTCACCACCACCTCTTCCGACAATTTTGACAGAATATTGCTTAATATTCCAATACGGTCGATTCCGGTAAAAGCAATGGAAGCCAAAAACGAGTACTGTCGATAATCACCCCAATCCACTTCAACAATTCTATCTCCGAAATTCGATTTCAATCTCATACCCGTCTCACATGAGCGCTTATGCACTTCAACCTCATTTTTATCATTGATAAAACCAAACACTTTATCGCCCGGTATAGGTTTACAGCAGGGAGCAGCAATGAAATTTTTCTTGAATTGTTCTTCTTTCAACACATATACCGATTTTTTATCTATTACAGGTGTCAAGGAAGAAATGGCATCTCCGGCCGTTTTGGGTACATTAGTCACGATTTTGGGTTCGGAAGGCACTTTTTTCATAGCATTCATTGCCTGTTTTACGTAACGGACAAACAAATTTTCATTTTTAGGAACACCTTCTTTCACTTTATAAAACACATTCGGATTATCCGGAAGTGTGATTTCATTATTGCCTATTGAATAATACAGATCTTCTTTTTTCTCTAATTTGTAATAATTCAATATTTTGGTATAGGTTTCATTATCAATAGGTTGATTTTTGAATAACTCTTCCAGCATTTTTTGTCCTTTTTCGGCCGTTCTTCGTTTTTGGCGACGCAATGCTGCTTCTATTTTTGTACGGGCTTTAGCCGTTGTGGCATAGTTCAGCCACTCCGGTTGGGGATATTGCGACTGCGATGTGAGAATTTCAACCTGGTCGCCACTCTTGAGTTGATAACTCAACGGTACCAATGTGTGGTTGACTTTGGCACCCAAACAATGATCGCCTAGGCGCGTATGAATGGTATAGGCAAAATCGAGCGCCGTTGCTCCCTGAGGCAACGTGATTATTTCTCCTTTCGGAGTAAATACATATATTTCGGACGAAAAAAGGTTCATCTTCACCGTATCGAGAAAATCGATGGCATTGGGACTCGGATTAGCCAAAATCTCCTGAATGGTTTTCAACCATTTATCGAGTTCGTTATCTTCTTCCACCTTGTTTTCCTTGTACTTCCAATGAGCTGCGAAACCTTTTTCGGCAATGTCGTCCATACGACGGCTTCGAATTTGTATCTCTATCCATTTCCCGTCGGGTCCCATAACCGTCAGGTGCAACGCCTGATAACCGTTGGCTTTGGGCTGACTCAGCCAGTCACGAATACGATCGGGACGCAGTTTGTAAATATCGGTAATCGCCGAATAGATATCCCAACATTGTTTCTTTTCGTCCATGCCGGGCTCCACTTCAAAAATAATGCGCACGGCAAAAAGGTCATACACTTCGTTAAAATCGATCCCTTTCGATTCCATCTTTTTCCAAATGGAATAAACCGATTTAACCCGGGCACGCATCTCATATTTGATATTCATTTTGTCCAACGCCTCTCGTACGGGTGCGGCAAAATTTTCGTATATCTTGTTTCGCTCGGCGGCTGTTTCTTCAATTTTTCGCGTAAGCTCGGCATAAACATCCGGATGTTCATACTTGAAACAAAGCTCTTCCAATTCGGTTTTTATGCTGAACAAACCCAGTCGGTGTGCCAACGGTGCATACACATACATGGTTTCACCCGTAATCTTAAACTGCTTGGCAGGAGCTAAAGACGAAAGGGTGCGCATATTGTGCAATCTATCGGCAATTTTAATGAGAACCACACGAATATCATCGGACATGGTAAGCAGCAGTTTACGAAAATTTTCAGCCTGAGCCGAAACGTTTTCGCCAAACATTCCGCTTGAAATCTTCGTTAATCCATCTACAATCTGAGCAATTTTATCCCCAAACATCATCCGTATATCTTCTACCGTGAGATCGGTATCTTCCACTACATCGTGAAGCAAAGCTGCCGAGATGGATGTAGAACCCAGCCCCATTTCGCGCGAAACAATGCGGGCTACCGCCAACGGATGCATAATATAAGGTTCTCCCGAACGCCGACGGACACCTTTATGGGCCTCTTTGGCCACATTAAAAGCCTTGGTAATAATTTCCACTTTCCGTCGGTGATTCGAGCTCAAATAATCGTTGAGCAGAGCCTGAAACTCGTCATTGATCATTTTTTCTTCCGCTGCCAATCTCTCTTCGTCATTCATACGTGCTCGTTAGACTTTCCTTATAATATAATGTTTAAAGGGAATACGAAATTACAAATAAATCTGCAATAAACATTCCGTAATTGGTAAAAACACAAAAAAGATGGGATTAAGTCATAACCTACCCTTTGTTGAATCTAACATCGATTATTGTTTTTACGTTGAAAAACCAAATTACCTGTTAAAATGCCGACGTATTTGAAAAAAATTATTTATTCTGCAGGCAAGACTGTTTACAATTGTTACAATCTTGTTTCTTTTCAAAAAGAAAAGGGCGTAATCTCTTTTTTTATTTTTATTTTTATCCTCAAAAAGGAAACAATGAAGAAAATATACATCCTATTGCTTTTTATTCTTTTCTACCCTCCTCTCTATGCTCAAAAAAGCGAGCAGAATCTTATTACAGAGGGAGTTAACTTACACGATTCGGGAGAATACCAAAAAGCAATAGAAAAATATCAACAAGCCCTTTCCGTTAATCCGAAATCTCAACAAGCCATTTACGAAATGGCGCTTTCTTACTTGGAATTAAAAGATTACGAAAAAGCATCGGAATATAGTACGCAGGTAATTGATGCCGACGACAAAAACTTATCGATGTTGGCTTACTGCGTAAAAAGCGAAGCACTTACCGAAATGAATCAAACAGACAAAGCCATTGAACTCTTAAAAGAAGCGATAAGAAAACACGGTGACCATTATTTGCTCCATTTCAATTTAGCACTCAATTATTACAAAATAAACGATACGGGCAACACGCTTTCTCATGTAAAAAAAGCCATCGATTTGAATAAATCGAACAGCGATGCTTTCCTTCTAAATGCATATGCGCTGAACGATGTCGGATTGTGGGTGCAAAGCATCTTATCGTTTCAAATGTTTCTACTCACGGAACCCGACAGTCAACGTTCAAAAAATGCTTTTGAAGAAATGTTGCAAATTATGCGCGTAAAACCGGCTTCGGAAAAACCGGTAGAGCGATCCTTCATCCAACAACAACTTTACCGAAATCCCTCTGCTATTCACCCCGACCGGATTCCTCCGCTTACCATCGAACAGGGATTAAACCGAAATTATATCTACCATGCCATCACCACAACCCTGGACTCGCTCAAAACCCATAACGAAGAGCCCGATCTTTATACCACTTTTACCGAAGTCAATAAAGCCGTTCTCACTGTTCTTGAAAAAGAAAACGACGGAACAAAAGAAAAAAATGCTTTCTGGACTTTCTATGTACCTTTTTTTTCCCATATTCTCCATTCCGACTATTTTGAAACGTATTGCCGCTATATCAGCGTTTCTTATTTCCCCGAATCGCTTGAATGGTGGAACAACAACAAAGCAAAAGCCGAAGATTTTTTGAATTGGTTTGAAAATGGAGATAGTGAAATACGGTAATCAAAATCGGAAAAAACCGTTATCTTTGCAGCTGAAGCTCTATTTGTATGGAAAAAAGCAGTTACTCAGAGGAAGAAATACTACAGCAGTTACGCAATCCCAAAACCCGACGCGAAGGTTTTGCCAAACTTGTTGCAGAATATAGTGAACGGCTATATCGGCAAATTCGAAAAATGGTTCTTTCTCATGACGATGCCAACGACATTCTTCAAGAAGTATTTATAAAAGCATGGATAAACATCGATAACTTCAGAGGCGAGGCCAAATTGTCGACATGGTTATACCGGATTGCCATTAACGAAAGTATCACTTTTCTCAACAAATTGCGGGCTCAAAACAATGTTTCGATAGACGAAGAAGATACATTCCTGATTAATCGGCTCGAAAGCGATACCTATTTCGATGGAGACGAGGCTCAGAAAATGCTGCAAAAAGCCATCCTTACCCTCCCTTACAAACAACGACTGGTATTTCAGATGAAATACTTCGATGAGATGAAATACGAAGAAATGTCAGATATTTTGGGCACCTCGGTTGGCGCACTTAAAGCTTCCTATCATCATGCGGTAAAAAAGATAGAAAATTTTTTATCGGACCACGATTAAACTTTCATGTATTTACAATGTCAATGTTAAAGCATAGCGAAAGAAATAAAAGATATGAAAACAAAGATAAGGCTGGAAGACATCAATAAAACGGATCCTTTTAAAGTGCCCGATCATTATTTCGAACAGTTTAATAAAGAAATAATGAAGCGGTTGCCGCCAATAAAAACGCCGGAATTTCAGCCTGTGCCCTTACGTGAAAAAGTGAGACCGTGGATTTACATGGCAGCTATGTTTGTGGGTCTGTTTATTATTATTCAATTTTTAACAAAAAACGCGGGTAATCAATCCACCCGATCATCTGCCACATACGATTCCGGTATGCAATCGGCAACCATTCCGTCCGATAAATATTGGTCGACCGTAGAAATTTCCGAAGAAGAATTTTATCAATATCTCGAAGATCAATTATCGGAAGACGAATATTACGACTACATATACAATGAATTCTATGCTACGCAAGATATGTAAAAATAACAAAGCAAGGACAACCAAAAAAAGCAGAGAAATATGAAGATACAAAAGTGTATAGGTTTATTAATCGGTGCATTTATTTTTTACATATCACCCCAATTCGGTTATGCTCAGAATAAAAAAATGGATATGGCCGAGTTCGAAAAACGAAAACAGGAATATGTGAAAGAAAAAGCAGCACTGACACCCGAAGAGGCTCAACGGTATTTTCCGTTGAATAATGAACTGAATCAAAAGAAGTTCGAATTAAACAGGCAGCATCGCGAGAAAATAGAGAAAATGCGTAAAAACAAAGAGATCACAGACGCAGAATATCGAAATATTCTTGAAAACGATGTGGAAGTAAAACTAAAAGAAGCCGAACTCGACAAAGAATATGCCGAAAAATTTGAAAAAGTTCTTCCCCCCGAAAAACTGTATAAAGCTCGTCAAGCCGAAAAAAACTTTATACAACAAGAAGTGACCCGTTTCCGGAAAGAAAATAGAAACAATAACACCCAAAACAAAGGGAATCAAATCAAAAGCAACCCAAATAACCGTAGCGGAAGAAACAAAAAATAAAAAAGGGCTTATTCAAGGTAAAGAGAGTTTTGGAGTATATCGTTACCGCATCGTGCTATCCACATAACTATGGCGATGCGGTTTTTTTATATGAATTGATGTTGTTTTTCCCTTTTGAAGGGATGTCGGTCATACTGTATAGCTGTTTAAAAAAAGATGTCATGTATAAAAAAGCAGTTGAAAACGCCAGCTCTCGTCTACAAACTCACGAGCCCTTTCGTTCAGCAGATCTTCCGCTTTTTTCACTTTTCCCACTTTTTTCGTCACACTGCTGCGCCGCCGCTGCTTTCTGCTTCTCCCCACTCATCCCACTGTCGCCGCTCATCCGCTTTCGCCACCCCATCCCCGTTTTTCCACATCTTCCGCTTCTTTCGCCGCTTCTCCCACTGCCTTCATTTAACCGTTTTTGCTCCGCTTTTAAACCCAAATCCTACACTTTCCTACACTTTCCTACGCTTTCCTATACACCCGAAACCCGCTCCCCATCTAACTTTCCTACACTTCCTACACTTCCTACACTTCCTACACTGTATCGTCCTGATTTTTTACATTTTCTGCAAACGCATTCCGAACAAGACAAGAACAAGACCCCACCTTCTCCGTACCAAGTCCGTACCAAGTCCGCTCCATCCTCGCACCAAATCTGCACCATCTCCGCTTCGATTCCGCACCGTCAACGCACGTTGTAATCGGTAACTTTGCCGAAAAACAGCCATTTGCATGTTGCATATTACACACACATACGCAGGTTTGTCCTATACCAGACGCACCAAATCCGGTACACCTGTCCCTCCTTAGGAGCAAGCATGAAGCGAAGGAAGAGCGAAGAAGACCCATCCAAACCCGATAAAAAACAGCAACGGTAATTAAAATATAAAAATTACAAATTTAGCAGAAAACAAGAAGACCGGCAAGCTGAAAACCTCACTCAACAAGCCGAAACCATCTCTTTGTAATTTTTTCGTCATAAATATGTAATTATTTTGTAATATTAAAAATTTATCTTTGCATAGTATTCAGAATTACTAATTAAAAAATTTATATGCCTATGACATTTTAAAAAAGAAAACAAAAAAAACCGATAAATCCAACAATATTTATCGCCAATTTCAATCGACACAAATTAAATTCATTAACTGTATTAATTACAAAAAATAATCAATGTATGAATAAAGACAATTCAAAGGGTAATTGTTTACCTCAAAAATTACCTTGCAATCATTTTTTAAGAATTATGCGAACAAGCATTATTTTGTTGTTTACCTGCGTATTTTGTTCCATGGCCGAATCGACTTACACCCAAGAAGCCAAGGTGTCTACAAACAAACGCAATGTAGCGGTAAAAGAGGTATTGAACGAAATTGAAGCACAAACCGATTACCTGTTCATCCCTAACGATGAAGTGAACACGGACGTCCTGTTTGCGCAGCAGGAGAAGAAAACAATAGCAGGAAAAGTGGTCGACATTAAAGGTGAACCTGTTATAGGTGCTAACATAGTAGAAGTTGGCACAACCAATGGTACGGTAACAGATGTGGATGGCAATTTCGCGTTGGAGGTTGCCGACAATGCTGTTATTCGTGTTTCTTATATCGGTTATCTCGATCAACAAATCAACACTGCCGGCAAAACCAATTTTAATATTGTTTTACAAGAAGATATCAAAGCTTTGGAAGAAGTGGTTGTGGTAGGATATGGAACACAGCGTAAAGTCAATTTAACCGGAGCTGTGGATCAAGTAACCAGTGAAGTTTTCGAAAATCGCCCAATTTCAAATGTTACCCAGGCTTTACAGGGCATTGTTCCTAATTTAAATATAAAATTGGTTGATGGAAAACCAACTCGATCTTCTTCTTACAATGTTCGTGGAACTACTTCAATCGGTCAGGGAGGAAGCGCTTTAGTGCTGATTGATGGTGTAGAGGGTGATCCTGCTCTGCTTAATCCTAACGATATTGAAAGTATTTCTGTCCTTAAGGATGCGGCTTCTGCTGCTATTTATGGAGCAAGAGGGTCATTTGGAGTAGTGTTGATTACAACGAAAACTCCACAAAAAGGGAAAATTACCGTTAACTATTCTGGCAGTATTTTATCGCAAACCCCTACAGCCATACCCGACAATGTAACGGATGGCTATGTATACGCAGAACGTTTTCGTGAAGCTTATTATGCGTGGAATAATTATTCGTCTCTTCCCAGCAAAATCAATAAAACTCAACCTTATTCGGATGCATGGTTGGAAACTTTTAAAAAGCGCAAAGAACAGGGAATTACCAATGAAGTTGAAATTGGACCTGATGGCAGTTATATATACTACGGTAATACTGACTGGTATGATATTTTGTATCGGGATCATTCCTTCGCTCAAGATCATAATGTAACTGCATCAGGTGGCAGTGAAAAGGCAGATTTTTATTTATCAGGTCATTATTATGATTTCAACGGATTATTTAATTACAATTCAGATACTTATAAAATGTATAATATTAGAGCCAAGGGTTCATTGGAAATTACCAAATGGTTGAAAATAAGCAATAACATGGAGTTCTCGGATATGACTTACCATAATCCGATAAATATTGGGGAAGGAGGCAGTATTTGGAGAAATATTGCCGATGAAGGACACCCTTCAATGCCGGTCTGCAATCCTGATGGATCATTAACAATGTCCGCTGCTTATACTGTAGGCGATTTTATTTATGGGAAAAACTGGATAAATACACACAAAAAAATATTGAAAAATACAACGGCTTTTAACGCTTCATTTTTAAATAATAAGTTACGAGTAAACGGAGATTTTACTTTTCGTAATTTTGACAATAATGATGAGCAAAAACGCGTACCGGTCCCTTACAGCAATGTTCAGGGAAGAACCGTTTGGCTTAGTGAGAAATACAATGACTTTAAAGAATCTATCCGCAACACTTTTTATACAGCAACCAACCTATATGCCGAGTATGAAAACACATTTGCCGATGATCATTATTTTAAGGGAATGTTGGGTTACAATTACGAAACATCCAAATATGAATCGAATTATGTTCAACGGAATGGCTTGCTTCTACCTGACGCTGAAAACTTGAACTTAGCTCTTGGAGAATCAACAACTACATCGGCCGGATACGAAAAATGGCAAATAGTCGGCACTTTTTTTCGATTAAATTACAATTTTCAGAATCGTTATTTGCTGGAAATAAATGGTCGCTACGACGGTTCTTCAAAATTTCCCCAAAATCAAAGATATGGTTTCTTTCCATCATTATCCGGAGGTTGGAGAATCTCGGAAGAACCTTTCTGGAAAGTCGATGATAGCCTGATTTCCGATATGAAAATTCGGGCGTCTTATGGTTCACTTGGAAATGGGAACATCGGTTCTTATAATTTCATGGAATTGTTGTCGATTAGTACGTCCGACAGAGTATTGAATGGTGCCTTAAATAAATATACTCAAAATCCTGCACCGATTCCCAGTGGTTTAACATGGGAAACAGCCACTACATTTGACATAGGAACTGATATTGGATTAGCAAAAGGACGTTTGCAGTTTACAGGCGATTATTATATTCGTAAAACTACCGATATGTACACAGTTGGCATGACCTTACCTGAAGTTTTTGGAGCAACTTCTCCGAAGGGTAATTATGCAGATATGACTACTCGAGGTTGGGAATTATCTGTCACTTGGAATGACAATTTCGTGCTTGGTGGTAAATCTTTCAATTATCAATTACGTGGCACTATGCATGATTATAAGTCAAAAATTGATCGGTATAACAATACTACCAAAAGTTTAAGCGATTATTATCCCGGTATGACTGTCGGGGAAATATGGGGATATAGAACCGACGGACTTTTTCAATCGCAGGATGAGATAGAGGGTTATGTTAATACTATTATAAAATCTTCTTCGAACGGGACGGTCTATCCCGGTGATATAAAATTTGTTGATGTAAATAAAAATGGAAAAATTGATTATGGGGATAAGACCGTTGATAAACCAGGAGATATGGTTATTATAGGTAATTCTGATCCACGTTATATTTACAGTTTAAAATTAGATGCCGATTGGAATGGTTTTTTTCTTTCTTCTTTCTTCCAAGGAGTAGGACAGCAGGATTGGTATCCCAGCAATGAATCGGCATTTTGGGGACAATATAATCGTCCTTACAACAATTTGCCCAAATGGCATTTGAATAATTATTGGACGAAAGACAATCGAGATGCTTATTTGCCAAGGTATGCGGGATATAATACTTCACTGAAAGAGACAAAATCAGACCGTTATCTTCAAAACATCGCTTACATTCGATTGAAAAATCTTCAAGTGGGATACTCTCTCCCCCAACATCTGATTTCAAAGATAAGTATGAAACAGGCAAGAGTATTTATATCAGGAGAAAACCTTTGGAGTTGGTCACCGCTTTACCGTCGAACAAGAGATTTTGATGTTACAAACACACAAGGTTCTGATCCTGATCTTACTTCAAGTAATTATGGTGACAATTACAGTTATCCTTTAATGAAAACAATCTCGTTAGGGTTATCTCTTACTTTTTAAACAATTGAATTTTATGAAAAAAATATCTTTATTTTACCCGGCTATAGTGATATCAAGTGTTCTTTTTATTTCATGTGAGTTGAATGAACAACCTAAAGCTTCAGTTGGAAAAGATGCTGTTTTTAGTTCTGAAGCAGGACTGAAAACATATTCGTGGTCTTTTTACAATATGATGCCTTCAGCAAGTGATTTAAACCAAATTGAAATTGATCTGGTAGATTTTGGAGCTATAAATAACATCAATACTTTTATTACGAAGAATGCTTATAGTGAAACTGTTAGTGGAGGTTGGTCCTGGTCAAATTTACGCAATATCAATTATTTCATTGTAAATTGTACAAATGAAGCTGTAAGTGAGACTGTTCGGAATCATTATATCGGGCTTGCCCGTTTTTTTAGAGCATATTTTTATTACGATAAGGTTAGACGTTTTGGCGATGTCCCATGGATTGATAAACCTCTAGATGTGGATGATGAAAAACTTTTTGCTCCGCAAGATTCCAGAGAACTGGTGATGGAAAAAGTGTGGGAAGATTTGGATTTTGCTTGCAACAATATTACTACAACAACAGATCCCAGTGGTTCGTTGGTTACAAAATGGGTTGCATATGCTTTTGCTTCACGTATAGCGTTGTTTGAAGGAACTTTTCGCAAATACCATAATTTGAATCTTGCAACTTCGGCTCAAACATGGTTACAACGCGCTGCATCTGCAAGCGAATATTTAATGAATAATTCGGGGAAGAAATTGTATACCGCTGAAGGGCCTGCCAAATCTTTTCGGGCATTGTTTATTAATGATAGTCCTATTACGGAAGAGATTTTGATGGCAGTAGTTTCCAGTGAAAAGTTAGGAGTACTCCATCATGCTAACTGGAAATGGACATCTCCTACTTATGGTAATCGGTTTAGTATGACCCGACCATTTATCAATACGTTTCTACAGCTTGACGGGACACCCTATACCGAACGGCCGGGATGGGAAACAGAAACTTTTTATGAAGAATGTCAGAATCGTGATTACCGTTTATCTCAAACTATTCGTACGCCCGGCTATAGTCGTGACGGAGAATTAACAGCTCCAGACTTTATTGGTTATACTCGTACCGGTTATCAACCGATCAAACTATGTCTGGATGGGAAGAAATATGATAATGCAGCGTTGAATACCAATGCTTTACCTTTGTTTCGTTATGCGGAAGTTTTGTTGAATTATGCTGAAGCCAAAGCAGAATTAGAAACGTTGACCGATGAGGATTGGCAAAAAACAATTGGAGCTTTAAGATCACGTGCCGGAATCAGCGGCGGAATTTCTACAAAACCCTCAACAATTGACCCCTATTTTCAATCCTATTATTTTCCTGAAATTTCAGACCCGGTTTTATTGGAAATTAGGAGGGAAAGAGCTATCGAATTGTCTCTCGAGGGTTTTCGCTTTGATGACTTAAGGAGATGGGCAAAAGGCGATTTGCTACTTAAAAGCTGGTATGGAATGTATATTCCGAAATTAAATGTACCGATGGATTTGGATCGTAGCGGCACATATGACGTGATTTTTTATACTTCCGGTGCCGGCTTGGAAGAAGCAAAAATGCTAACAGGCGATTGGGAAAAAGCCAAATCGACATGCGCAACTGTTTATGTGGAAGAAGGAGCAGGGAGTCCGACCCAATTGCAATTAGCAGAAAAAGTACCCGGGGCAGAGGGATATTATTTGACATGGGATAAACCCAACGATTATAAAAGGGTTTGGGGTAAAAAACAATATCTTTATCCGATTCCGGCTAGTGCGATAGTTAAAAATCCAAATTTGAAACAAAATCCCGGTTGGGAGGATGGTGCCACCAATGACGGCAATTAAACAGTTATGATAAATAATGCAGGGCAACTACTAACTTTCTTTACCGGGGCACATAGTTTAGCATAAAAAGGGATAGTTTATCTAACCATGGCATCCAATATGCCTGCAAACAAACTGTCAATCTATTGGTAAAGAAGATCCTCATAGTGGTGAGAGATACGGTAGAGGGGTGGGATTTTGGTTGTGGGAAGACGAATGGGCCGATTTATTTATTCAGGAAAATCAGCCACTTCCAAGTAAGAGGGTCTCCCACCCCCACGCTCGGCGTATAGAGGAATATTTTTATCCGTTGATCGGGGTTGGCATCTAAATATTCGCGGGCTTTTATCAAATTCTGTACTGCAAGCCAGACATTTAAACAGTCCTCTTGCTCTAAATCAGGACTATCCGGATGTTGTATATTTTCAAATCCTTTTCCGGGAAGATATACATCTTGAGTAAGGGTTCTTTCGAAATGATTTGCCGGCTCCAATTTTTCGGGGTAAATCATTTTTCCGGTTCCCATCCAATGGATGGTTCCTTCAAAAGTTAAGCTACAGCTGCAGAACGAAGAGTTTTAAGACGTTTTGTCTCAATACTGATAATATCGCTACAGGCGGTACCCTTTAGTGCGATAGCGGTGGTATCCTTTGAGCGATATCATCACAATACCGATTTCCCAGCTATAATAAGGAATATGTCATGAAAATTTATGGGTGTTTTTTTCTTATCTTCTGTCTCAATGCCGGTTTCCCAGCTATAATAAGGAATTTAATTTTTTTACGTATGACAGTGAAATTTTTTTTGAGTGTCTCAATGCCGGTTTCCCAGCTATAATAAGGAATCCATATTGCGGCTGCCAGTTATTGTCGGTTATCAAGCCGGTCTCAATGCCGGTTTCCCAGCTATAATAAGGAATAATGGGTTGTTAAACACGTAAAAGATCCGAAGATTGTCTCAATGCCGGTTTCCCAGCTATAATAAGGAATTCAATGTATGTCAATCATTTATAGAAATCTATTCACGCAGACAATGTCATTAATTACCTTATTATCCCCGTTTTACCTTATTCCTTATCGTATTTCGCAAATGTACAAAAAATTTTGATATAAATCTGACAATTCAAATAGGATTATCATATAAAAATCTTATTTAAAATGTTTTAAGTGTTCATAAATTTTCGAAAATAGATTTTTCTTTATCACTAAAATGATATTCTCGTAAATATTCTAAATTATATATTTGTAATATGTTGAAATATTATACGTTACAATTATTGATAAATCGATTTGTCGAAATTATTCGGATAAAGCAGTCCAATACTTTCATCTTCGAAATCATTGACTTCACAATTCACACGATACAAATCAATACATTGATTATCAATATTATATAAATAAACATTTTCTGCCTGAAGTAATTCAAATTATCGACTATTTAAAGACATAGCGTCTTCGACGCAAGTTTTCAACAGGTCAAAGAGCAAATGCCGATAAATCGGGCTAATTCATTCGTATTTTTTCAGTTCTGAAATTATACTTCTGTAAACTTACCGTAACCCACATTGGTTTTGGCGCCTATACCGAAATCGAGTAAGATTTTCTTAAACAATTCTTTTTTAAGCTCTTTACTAATTAAATTATCTTTCAAATCGAATTGAAATTTAATTTTCACATTCGGCAATATTTTGAGAAACTTGATGGGATTGGGATTTTTTAATGGATTCGGATGCGGCGTAATGTAATCCGTTCCTAAAAACTCTCTATTTCTATTTCCTTCATAAAAATAAGCATCATAAAAAATATCCCGCTTGTAAATAGGAATTTGTCTGTATTCGAGACTATTTGTTTTCTTATTAAAAGCGCATGGCTCTTTTCCTTCAAAAATGATATTACCTAAAAGTTCTACAAAAAGCTTATGTGAAAAAGAAGGTGCATCATCTTGATTATCATTCTTGAATTTGGACGATAAATATTCTTTGAAAAAAACCATCAATTCATCATCTTTTTTCCCTAAATAATCGATAATCGTTTCTGTTTTTTCTTCAACGAATTTTTCATTTTTATGATTGGGAAAAGCATTTCTAAGAACCCCTTTCACACTATGTCCCGGAATATAAGGCATTCCCGTGGTATGATCGAAGAAAAAACCAATTTTGATAGCTTCCTCCTTCTCTTCCTTATTATTAAATATAGCTTCATGGGTATAACCACTGCCGATTAACAGACCGGGATAAATAGTTTTCAGACAAAAAGATACTGTTTCTTGGGGTATATCAAAATATTGTTCCGAATTATTTATCAAAGATTTTACAATCGTTTCGTTCCGATTGGCAAGAATATCCTCAGCATCAGGAGACTTGAAATAGTGCTTATAGTAAAACCACCCAAGGTTAGCATTTTTATATTTCTCTATTACAGTAGGCATATTATTTCATTTTATAGGTTCGTAAAGCCAATTTCAATGCGGTAGCAGCATCCATAATTTCTTCAGCCTTTTTTTGTTGCTCTTCCAGAGAGAGGTCTTTCAAAACTTCTGATAATTTATAATCAGAAAAATTATCCGCAGAATTTGAAATAATGTACTTTATGGCAGCGTTAATTAGTCGTTTATCACTTTTACTGCCAGATTCTTCTTCTTCGTAAAATATAAGAGCAGCTCTTATGCCGGCTTGGATAATGTTGGCACCCAAAGAAGCGATATAGCCTTTGTACTCTTTAGGGATAGAGCCTTTATCGATAAATCCTTTATCATTAATTCTTACATTTTCAATAGCTTCAAAAGCTTTCGGTATAAAACAATCTACTCTGTACTGCATAATTAGTTGATTTTAATTTCTGAAAATGAACTGTAGCCATACCCAATGGAACCGTTGGCGCCGATTTGTACTAAAACATTCGGTTCGAATAGGTGCGTAAATAATATTTCATCACCAGGATATAAGACAGTGCTCCAAAACAAGGACAAACGCGGCACTACCTGTTCATACCACAAGTTTTGACTTTCACCATTCTCCAGATAATTGCGAGCAATTACCGGCAAATGCAAATCATTGACAAGCCTATCAAAATAATTGTTTTTTACTATAACTATTTCGTATCCATTAAATAGTTCTTTTATACACGAATCTAATTGTATATTTTTATCTTTAGCCTTGATATCAAAATCTTCAATAGTGGCATCCTTTAGATTTTCAGAAAAAGTTATTGCAACAGCAGGTTTATCACTTAATTTTTCAGCAGTTTCATCACTTAATTTTTCAATAAGGGATGATAAAGCCCTTTTTAATTCACATTGATCCGGGAGTTTTTCACTTAGATCTGTTAAAATATTAGGACACGTAATATGAACAAATGCCTGCTTATCGCATCGAACAGGAATAGCCAACAAATTGGCGTCAAAAAATTTATAGGATCCGATTCCCGAATGATCATGATCCGTTTTGCCATCTGTCCCTTTTTCCGAGCCAAAAACCTTTTTCATTTCTTTAAATCCGATGTGATAACAATACTCTTTTATGGCACCTTTAAGTGAACTGGCGTATATGGTGGGATACTGATAAGTAGGATCACGCTGCACTAACTGGTCAATTACACCATAGTTAGCCTTCCCACTACCTACATGCAAATTGGTTTTGCATTGAATTGTATAAAAAAGTTGGTTCATAAAATATTGAGTTTAAATGTTTGAAATGAATTATATCCTATCTTTTTGAAATTTTTTTCATCGTTCAACGCTTTAATAAAACTGTTTACCTTATCGGCATCATCAAGGTAGAATGCTGATCCTCGTTTAATCAACTGAATGCGTTTGTTATTTTTATGTAACCCATAATGGTTGTGAGACGGATCTGTTTTGTTGCATAGATTGCGAAATGGAACATTATCGCATGCAGTAAAAAGGCATTTATCTCGAATGGAAGGTTCAATAAAAGCATCGCAGGTTAGAACAACAGCATTATCTGCATTGTTGTGTGATTCTTCAGGCAAGGTATCCTCCATGACATTCATGCGAAAGACTGCATTTTCTTTACCCAAATTAACGTCCGCATCATGAAAAGTTACCCTTTCATCTAAAAGAGTCAAATAAAAACCAAAGGCATACCCCTTTTTCATTTTAAACCATACTTGTTTATAAAAACTATCTTCTTCTGTTTTCCCTTCATAATTTTTATTGATTCCCACCCGTTCCACTTCCTCATAAAAATTATCTTCCAAAAAATCGTTTTGATCTTTACTATTTCTCCACCTCAAAGCATAACCTTTTTTAGGATCATAGAATGGAAGGAAATAATTATCGCCAATTTTTCTCAGATCATGAAAAAATTCCGGATAAGTGGGTAGATATTTTTTTGTATCATCACAGTCTATTTTTACGATATAACACGAACTTAAAGATATGATTTTGCCAAAATCCATATCTTTATCGGCATATTGAAAACTTTTCGCCCCGATCCAGTCTTTAGCTTCATTTGCATTTTTAACTTTATTATTTTCTAATAAATCATTTTGCTTTAGGATTTGATACCTGACCATACCCAATAAAGCAGTTTGCTGAGGAAGTGAATTCCCTTTCAAATAATAATCGGCAACTTTTTCCCGTTCTCTGCCGAAAAAATAAAGTTGATAGGGAGTTAAGGTAACGAAATAAGTCTTATTCATCGCTTTCATCAATTAAATGTTTCATAAATCGGAGGGTACTGAATAATTTCCCAATGTTACTTGTATCAGCTTTCGTTTCTTTTTCGGGTAAAGGAACATTATCTTTTGGGAAATCCATTGCCAATTGGTAATAATAATCTACCGTATCCTTGATAAAACTATCTTTCCCGTCTGTTGGACTATCTAAATCAACGTTAAATTCCTGATTAAAAAAAATGTACAGTCGTTTTTTATCATTTGCAATTTGATTTAACAGCAAGTGGCTGATTCTCAGTTTAAAAATCAAAGATGTTAAGAGCTCCTTGTCCAAAGGAATAGTTGACATGAGATTAAGAAAGAGCCTGTAGGACTCGGATTTACTTTTATCGATAGTAACGCGAAAACTTTGTCCACTATGTTTGCGCAGCTCAAAGCATATTTTGTTTTTATTCCCTTCCTTCGCCTTGCGCAAGAGGCAGTGTGCCGTATCGCGCGATTCATTCAGTGGAAACCTGTTATGGCTTACACTTATGCCAAAACTTAAAGATGGTTCTTTTACTTTAGCATTCCCGTCATCATCTTTTTTATAAAGATCTTTCAGCTTTTCATTTTCAACGATATTACGAGCAAAAACATCATCAATTTCTTCTAATAATCCGAAAATGCTTTTTAGCGTAGGAGTTATGTTTCTATTATTGTCCACCATCGAAGCGATCGGAGCAAAAAACAGCAAATCATCTCCTCCCGAATAAACAGGTTTTCCACCATAATCGCTTATTTTTCGTGTAGCTTCTTTTGAAAAGTTAAACAAAGCTTCGGAAAAGGATTGAATTTGATCGGTATCTTCTCCAATTACTCTAATTGTTTCTCCAATATTATCACCATCCGCTTCAACAACAGCGACGTATTCATGATAAGGTCTGAATGTTAAGGATTTGAATTCCTCATCTTTTTTTAAGGCAAGGATAAAATTTTTCTGATTTTCATTATCTTGCTCGTTTTGATCTTTAAGATTCTCTGACTTACTGTTTAATATTTCTTTTGTTAATAATTGATATTTCGATTCATTTATTTTTCGAAAATCATCGGTGGCTATTTCCAGTAAAGAAGGGAAAAGAAAATTTGACGGAGATTTAAATGCCTTTTTATAAAATATTTCCCTATTCAGATTATCTATCGCTGTTCGCCAATCGATATCGGTAATATCCTGATAATATTTTTCTTGCAGCTCGGCACTATCCAGTAACTTATTGGCCACCGATACAATATTTTTTTCTTTTTTTGTAGCTTCGAGTTCTACAGGCAAAGTAAAGGTAATGACGGTGATTCGAATATAATTTTTTAAATATTCTTCAGGCAAATTACGTTGACCTTTGCTATTAATCCCAGATTCGGTCGATAATTTTCCAAATACATCATTTTTGATGTCTTCAATTTTGTTTTTTACATCTCCTTCATAAATGATTCGGTCAGCGAAAAATCCTGCACCCAGTCCATCGATTTCATTGGGTAAATCAGGATAAAATGGCAAAATAAGAGAGTTGCTCTTATTATTAATTTTTTCAATAAGAGTCCTGCTTATGTATGAAAACAAATAACTTGCTCCCCACAGTTCTCTTGATTTTTTCGCCTCAGCGAGTGTCTTATAAATCGGGCCGATAGAAATGGCGGTATAATTCATATAATATTAATTTTTACAAAGTTATTATTTCCTAAAATATTTTTTCCTGTATAGGAAATAGGATAGAATACACGTTGATTATTTTCAAATTTTAATGAAGAACAGAATTTATTTAAAAAATCATAGTAATCTATTTTTATGTCAAGAGGAAGGGTCATAGAATTGTTATTGTTTGTAAATGTGAAATCTGTAGGTAGGTGTAAATTTTCAAAATGCTCATTTTTTATTAATAAATAAATAATTACTTTATCGCCATCGATAATTGGCTTAAAATGAATTGGTGCCATAATTCTCTCAATCTCAGGATGAGTGATTTCAATAGTAACTTTCTGATTTTCAAATTCAAATTTATCCGGTAAACCAAGCAAGGCTCTTGCAAAAATAGGAGGATTTGAATTAATATTTTGATTATTTGTATTTCCTATATGAAAATATTCCTTGATTCTTTGTTTTTCCCATGTTTTTTGATACTCCTGATTTATATAATGATATAGGTAAGATTTAATATAATTGTTCGGATAATTAATTCCGGGTTTTAATCTTCTCCAAAAATAATCTATAACTCCAAAGATTTTTTTAAAATAACTCAAATCCAAATTACCGGCTCTTCTTAATTCAAACTCAAGAACAAAAGTATTTTCTTCAAAATATTGTTCATCTAATTCAAAAGGGGTATCATTAATTTTTTCTACCGTATAACTTCCAAATCCTTTATCACATCGATTGCCGAAATTATTTACCATAAAAAATTCGTAAATCTCGTTTTCAATGACATTAATAAGCTCAACAAAAAATGAACTAAAAAGAATTTTTATTTCATTCGAAAAAGAAAAATTGACTATTTCAGATTTTTTCTTTCCACCCATATTAGCTAAGATTAACGAGAAAGTAGTTTTATACAATAGGTTCCCATTATTATCACGGTCCTGAACCGGTCTTCCCTTCTCATCTATCGTCCCTTTTATCTCAATTGGCATTTTTATATTATCATCATTACTATCGGATATAATTTTCATCTTATAATCCAGCGCCGGCTGTTCTCCTTTTCCTATCAGCCAACCTAAACCTTTTGCTATGAATTTCCCTTTTTCATAAGGAGTCAATTCATCAAAATTCAAATTCTTATCACATTCTTTTAATACCTTATGTCCTATGGAGATTTGATCAGGTGTTGGACTTTTTCCTAATTTGGTTAAAATAAACCGATCGAGTTTGGGCTTAACTTCTGTTGCCCGCAGGGTTGCTCCTTCCTGATCGTGTTGAAAATGGATCAGGGGAGTATGCTGTTTGAGTGTTACTTCTAATTTATGCATAGTCAGAGAGTTATATTTGTTAGCTTATCTTTTATTGCATGATAATATTCTTCTATTTTTTCTAATTTGTCTATCATTGAAAGAGGATTCAACGAGGCATCTTGCGAAATCAATCCTATAGCTAATAGCAGAGTTACTTCTGCCTGTTTTCTCGTTTCATTGTTATCCGGAAATTTATTTATCTTTTCTTCCAAATCCTCAATCTTTTTTTCCAGTGCCTTTATTTCATTTGCGCTCTTGTTGGCATGATAAAGTTCATGCTGGAGTTTTTCCCATTCTTTTTTGCGGTTGAATTCTTCCTTTTTTTCTTCCTTCTGAGAGAATTCCCGGAAAATTTTTATAAACAAGACGGCAAGTGTCAGGAAAACGATTAAAAAAATACAATGCAGAAAAAAATAAGCAAAGAAATTTCCATTTGAGATATAACCGGCCACCTCGTTGTTTAAGGTAAAGATAATCCAACCGATTACGGCAATAATTCCCATTATTGCGATCACGATTGCATATAGCCATGATTTGCCCGATTGTTTTTCACAGCTTGACTTCAAAAACGATTTGTCAGCCAAGACATTTTCCGTGGTTGGTGCATTTACATTTTCATTGTTTTTAGCCTCTACTGGTTCCATAGTTATTTATTTTTGATGATTCGTAATATTCCTACCAAGATGAAAGAACAAGAGAACCCAATTGTCGCGATCTGCACAAGGCTGAGATATTCATTTTCTCGAGCTGCACTCAATAAGCCGCAAATTATTGAAATTGGCAAGAAGAAAGCAGCAATATAATTCAGGATCTCGGCGTTCTTATTGCGTATCTTATCATCCACCAAATTAATGTACTGATCCAGTTCGGCAATTTCTTGATCCAGTTCCTTGATATGGTTTTCAATGCTTAAGGTTTCATAGAGTAGATTATACAATTCTATGCCCTGGTCTTGGGCGGTAACTTCTGAAAAATGGATCTGATTGAGAAACCGGATATATTCTTTATGCAGTGAACCCACTTGATCGAGAAGAGGTTGTTTCAATTCTTTACTTTTAGGAAAAGCAATCATCTGACGAGTTACTTCATCGGAAAAACGCAACCGGGAAGCCCGTTGCAGAAGAATAAGTTCAATCATTCGAGAATACATCGTTCGCATGTAAACCGCAAGAATGTTTTCCGGGAACCAATCTTCATTGGTTAAACATACAAAAGAATAGCGAGACATACCGTACAGTGTACCTTCTTTCTGCCATCTTTTATTTGTTTGATTGGATAATAGCCTTTTTTTCATTTCATCGTTCTGGCAACTGGCATAGTTGGCATCCACATAAATATATTTGTACCAGAAATCGTTTGTTTCATTTTTGTCCATAAAGAAATGTTCCAGGCTCTCATTGTCGTTCTTTAAAAAGTTGGCCAACGTTTTATTGGCATACCAACAATTCACGAACATGCGGTCGTCTATGGCTGGTATGATGGTTATGTTTTCAGACCAATCATGTATTAAATTTTTAATGAAGCAGGCCGGCTCCCATGTTTTATAATGAATGGCATAAGAAGAAAAATCTTCCTTATAGAGTGATGGTTTTCCATTCAGTCCATCGATTTGAATATAATTTGCTGTTTCCGATCTCCCTTCAATATCGGCATAGAAAGGCGGAAAAATGCGTCGGCCATATTGGTTTATTTTTAAAATATCTTCCGGTTCCTGCTGATTCTCTAGATCATTGGCTAAATAAAAAATTAAGATACCCACTCCTGTTGCATACAAATTCAAATTTATGGCTGCTACTTTCAAGCGGTACGTTTTATCTTTTGTTGAAATAATATAACTAACCTCCCGTTGTCGAGGTTCTTTTCTTTCGTAGTGATAAATAATGGAGTCTTCTTTGCCCTGGTCATACAAAACAGGATGCACAAATTTGTAGAAAAAATTCTTCTCATTATAAAGCTGTTCCCTTTCGGCATCATTCAAAGGCTCCGGATTTCTTAACCAATTGGCATGAGGGTTGACAGGAATCGCCGTTAAATCGGTTTGTTCGGCCAATACGCTCTCTGACGTCTTTTGATTCAGCCATTTAAACGGGAAATAAAAAATGTGATAACTTTTCATACAATTTATTGACTTACTAAATTGATTATCTTATTTTTGATACTCATTAATTCTTCATGTTTATAAACACCTTGTACGGTGCCGATAAAACCCTCGTCTCCCCCACCATGAAACATCTTACCATTTTTAATGGCTTCAATGTAATACTCTACAACCTTTTTTTTACCGGTTCCATAAAAGACAAGTGTATCGGAAGTATAAATCAACAATTTTTTATAGGGGTATAAACGATCACAAATTGGAGAAAAACGATGGGTTAAAGCCTTAACAACGATAACGTCTTTTTCAACGATTTTTTCCCTGACAGAAACTTCTGCTTTTTGTTCGTCATCCAGAGTAACTCCTTGTGCCTGCCTGTCAAGGAAACGAATTTCTTCCATTTCATCCGTTGTTGCTCCCATTTTCTGCATAGCCGGTATATAACCTTTGTCGTTAGCTGCAATTAATTGCTGTTTTCTCGAAAGGTTAACATGCAGCAAATTAGCAACTTGCTCAAGTGAAGAAGGTTTTTCGCTATATTCATTGTGATGATCGATAATATGGTAATTGGATGGCAATTCTGAAGCCTCTTTAAAATGTAGTTCTATACCATATATTTCTGCCTCTTCCTTATTTCCATATTCAGTCAGAATATCCTCATAGGAGGATATATCTGCATTTTGCCAGTTTAATCCTTTGTCAAAAACAAGAATATCCGGAAAATTTTTTAAAAGTCGTTTTATTTCCAACATTTCCAAATCATGTCCACCCAATAGGAATAGCCGTTTTTTCATTTTTTTGGTTTAATTACTTGTCAATACGATTGGCAATAGAGGTTCGGGATTTTCCTATTTGCATTTTTCATTTGTGTGTTTTTTAAATTAATCGATCATTACATAATTATAAGCTTTTCGGTTTTGTATGTCCACAAAATTTACAGGTTGATAAACAAAAATTTCCAATGCACAAACTTATATAAAAAAGTCAAGATTTTATACACAACTCGATAAAAAATTAATTAAGAAATGGCCAAAAGTGGTTCTGAAAATAGGGAGGACTCACGCCATGAATAAAAGAAGAGGTTTTGCTTTCATGTCAGCTGCATTGAATGTGACAGTACTACGTTATATTTAATGGAAGAAATCAGCCATTAAACGCTGAATGATGTGACGGAAAAAATAGAACGACAAGCATCTGATGGGGGAAAAAGATTGAAAATTGATTTTTATGTATTTTATGTTGTCTATTTACATATATTTTGAATATATTTGGGCGAAATATAGCAACCCATTTTTTGTTCCAAAAAATGCCGAATGCGATCCAACTTGTTTTAAATACGGTTTGAGCGGTGTATGTAATTTTGGTATATGATGTGGGAGAAAAGCGCGTCGGGAAAATGCTGAAATTGTGTCGCAACTATTTGAATTGGATACAGAATTCGTTTTTTGAAGGCGATATTTCCGAGGTTAAATTGAAAGAATTGACTATATTGGCGGAGAAAATAATGAAAACGGAAGAAGATTCGTTGATTATTTTTTCGAGTCGTACAGAAAAGTTTCTCGACAAACAAATTATTGGGAAAGAGCGAAGTAGCACCGATAATTTTCTGTGATTCGATTGTCGATGGAAGGTTTTTCTCACGGTTGCGCGAGCAATTGACAGGGACAGCGATCATTGACATACTGAAAATCAACATATATAATAAGTTGTCGATGGTCGGGAATTTTTATATTTTTGCCTATCGACAACTTTCCTACTTCAAAAACGAAGTTTATTTTGTGTTTACAGGCTGATTTTCAGCCTTATTTTCAGTCGTTTTCAACGACTCTTAATCGCACCAGAAGGAATTGAAACAAAAGATTTATCGCATTATAATCTCGAAACGGTATGCTCTTAATCGCACCAGAAGGAATTGAAACTCGGGAGAAAGCGAGTAGAAAAACGTTCCGGACTCGTCTCTTAATCGCACCAGAAGGAATTGAAACTATCAATAGCCGTATTTTAAGTTAATATTCGATAATGCTCTTAATCGCACCAGAAGGAATTGAAACGAACGAAAGGTAGGACTGACGGTAACGGTATGGTTCTCTTAATCGCACCAGAAGGAATTGAAACGGCGTTAGTCGCGGAGTTCTCCTTTGCTATATTATTCTCTTAATCGCACCAGAAGGAATTGAAACTTAGCATTCACTCTGCTATATAAATTGCAAAAGCCCCTCTTAATCGCACCAGAAGGAATTGAAACACTTTCATCTCCAGTAAAGTTTCTCTCGGTGAAACTCTCTTAATCGCACCAGAAGGAATTGAAACGCTCTTCGGTCGTAAGTACTGAAATCTCCTTTAACTCTCTTAATCGCACCAGAAGGAATTGAAACTCCGACGACAATACGTAAGGTTTGAACGTCTTGTGACTCTTAATCGCACCAGAAGGAATTGAAACTCTTCAACGACGTCGAACGGATTGTCGGCTCTTTTCTCTTAATCGCACCAGAAGGAATTGAAACAAATTAATCATTAAAACGGTAAGTCGTCAACCTCTTCTCTTAATCGCACCAGAAGGAATTGAAACAAGGGTTGCGCTACTCGCAAATTTACCCCTCACTGCCTCTTAATCGCACCAGAAGGAATTGAAACAAATTAATCATTAAAACGGTAAGTCGTCAACCTCTCTCTTAATCGCACCAGAAGGAATTGAAACTAAATATACTTCGTTTACTCCTAATAAGTAGTACCACTCTTAATCGCACCAGAAGGAATTGAAACAAATCTCTGGATATGAAACAGAGATCGCTACTTTGACTCTTAATCGCACCAGAAGGAATTGAAACTCATCGATGATGAACTCAGGGAAGAGATCAAAAATCTCTTAATCGCACCAGAAGGAATTGAAACAAATGGAAAGACGGCTCTCAGTTGTTCGAATTCGAACTCTTAATCGCACCAGAAGGAATTGAAACTACTAATATGACCCCCTCCACAAGCGGGTTCTAAACTCTTAATCGCACCAGAAGGAATTGAAACGGAATAATCGACTCACTGAACAAAGGAACTTTCGAACTCTTAATCGCACCAGAAGGAATTGAAACCTGTCGATCTTGGTTCAGTGATCCCTCAGCATAAACTCTCTTAATCGCACCAGAAGGAATTGAAACTACTTACTGAAAATTTGTTCATGGACACCGAAAGCGCTCTTAATCGCACCAGAAGGAATTGAAACCACGTAAAGGCGTACACGTATTCACAAATGGTGAACTCTTAATCGCACCAGAAGGAATTGAAACTACACAATGAATTGTGACATTGTTTATCAGAAAAATCTCTTAATCGCACCAGAAGGAATTGAAACAACCTGTGCCCTATCTTGTAGAGGTTCCTGCCGATCCTCTTAATCGCACCAGAAGGAATTGAAACATAAGAATTTCATGGATGGAATAAATTCGTACAATCTCTTAATCGCACCAGAAGGAATTGAAACTAAGTACGGGCTGCACCAGGTTCAGTGGTTGGAGCCCTCTTAATCGCACCAGAAGGAATTGAAACCGCTGCCCTTAAGCAATATATGTGCGAGAATGTTCTCTTAATCGCACCAGAAGGAATTGAAACCGGCAATCAAAAAGCTTCGGAAGCTAAAGAAGCGACTCTTAATCGCACCAGAAGGAATTGAAACAAATAAACAATGTAAACAATAATTCCTATAGAAGACTTCTCTTAATCGCACCAGAAGGAATTGAAACATATAAAGAACTACTATTGGCACAACTGGTGGAAGGCTCTTAATCGCACCAGAAGGAATTGAAACATCGAACAATTCCGGATCGAAGCGACCGATATTTTCCTCTTAATCGCACCAGAAGGAATTGAAACATGTTCCTCTCGCACTTTATCATCGCCAACGGTGCGCTCTTAATCGCACCAGAAGGAATTGAAACTGAAAAAAGTTTTCCCGTCTTCTTTTTTCAACGCATTCTCTTAATCGCACCAGAAGGAATTGAAAC
>NZ_JAPCWE010000014.1 GCF_025943985.1 Anaerorudis cellulosivorans
GAAATATAGATTAATATGCAAGCAAATAGGATACTGATTTTAGTGCATTTTTGAAAAATTTAAACCGTCCCTTCCGGGTGTCACTGAATTGAAAATAAAAAGTCAGAGACTTTTCGGAGTGGACTCACCCATGTAAGGTTGAATTTGATCTTTCTTCACCTCCACATTTATCATTCGATCGATCAAATGATACAGCTGTTTTTTTAAAACTTCCTGTCCGTTGGGAATTTGTTGTTGAACGAAATTCTTTTTCAACATCTTTTCCAGCGCTTTGATTTTGTTTATTTCTTTGGGAAGAATAAGCGAAATGGAAACTCCTTTTTTATTTACCCGGCCGGTTCTGCCGCTTCTATGGGTATAAACTTCGTTATCGTCGGGAAGATTATAATTGATGACATGGGTGAGATCATCTACATCCAATCCACGGGCGGCAACATCAGTTGCAACCAACAATTGGATGTTGCGAATCCTGAATTTTTGCATCACGGTATCACGCTGTGCTTGTGAGAGGTCCCCGTGAAGTGCATCGGCATTGTAGCCGTCCTGCATGAGTTTTTCGGCCATTTCTTTGGTTTCCTGTCGGGTTCTGCAGAATACGATACCATAGATGTCGGGGTTAAGATCGACGATGCGTTTCAGTGCAGCATATTTATATTTTTCGGAAGTCAGGTAATAGACATGTTCTACGTTAACGGCTCCCGAATTTTTGGTTCCAACCACAATTTCTTCATAATTCTTCATGAATTGGTGTACAATGTTGGCGATTTCTTTGGGCATGGTTGCCGAAAAAAGCAGGGTGCGTCGGGTTTCGGGCGTTTGTTTCAGAATGGACTCAATATCGTCTCTGAATCCCATGTTGAGCATTACATCCGCTTCATCGAGAACCAGGAAACGAATATCTGCCGTTTCCACTTTTTTGCGTTTCATCAGGTCCATTAACCTGCCGGGAGTAGCCACAATGATTTGCGGCGGCACAGCCAACTGTTTTAGTTGTATCCGGATATCTTCTCCTCCATATACCGCTACCACCCTCATCCCTTTCAGATGATTGGAGTAATTTTTCAGTTCGTTGCTGATCTGAATGCACAATTCGCGTGTTGGCGACAAAATCAAGGCTTGCGTTTGTCTTGCGCTCTCATCCAGCATGTTGAGGATAGGAAGGCCGAATGCAGCCGTTTTCCCTGTCCCGGTTTGGGCTAAAGCCACCAAGTCTGAATCTTGATTTTGGATGAAAGGGATAGTCCTTTCCTGAATGGGCATAGGTTGTTCAAATCCGAGCTCTTTAATTGCGAAAAGAAGCTCGTCTCTCAAATTTAATTCTTTAAAAGTCATTTTATTGTTTTTGATACACGTTTTTGAGAGGCAATCCCGCGAAAATGATCATTTTTTATTTGAATGATAAAACGTGTATCCTCAGCTGAAAATTTCAATGTGTGATATTTTGAATTTTGGATATTTCCTCGAAACGTATAGTTGTTTATAATAATCGAGCTGCAAAGGTAGTAAAAAAATAAAAGGATAGATGTATTTTGCTTAAATTTATTCCATATTTCGGTCTTGGCGTCCCATTCTTCCATGTCCACTCCCATTTATCGACCTTATCCGGTACGAGAAACTCAGCAAGAAATAGCTTGTCAATGCGTTAGTTTCCGAATCGGACAGGTAGTTGGAACCGACATTGCGACTGATATTCAAGCGTTGCTGCAAAATATCGTTGAAGAGCAAGCGCAATTGCCCTCGATTACCTTCCAAAAACGATTTACTGATTTGTGCATTCCATATTACTTCGTCTTTGTTGTATCCCGTCGAAAGTCCCCGATTTGCCGTCCACCGGATGTCGCTCGAGATAGAAAATGATTTGGGCAGCGTGAGTTGGGTATTATACGAGAGGTTGTATCGAAAAGAACGTTGTGATTTCAGGTGTTCAAGCGAATAATTGGTATTGGAGTAGTTTACGGTTCCCCGAAATTGTCCGTAAAACCAATCGTTGTTATAGCTCAGGCTTAAGGATTCCGCAAGCGTGGAGGTTTGGGAAATATTTTTTTGGCTCTCCTTGCTCACGCGTGTGTAACCAATTTGGTTTCGGTATCCAAGATTGGTGTGAGTGGTAAATTTCAACTTCATTTTTTTGTCCAAGGCACCGGAATAAAGCAGTGTTCCATTGGTGTTCCATGATCCGCTGACATTTATGGGCATGGTATGCTGGATACCGTCTTCATAGGAAGTGAAATTCACAATATCGTTTTGGATATAACTGTAATTGCATGAGGCAATTAACGAACGTTGTTTTTCTCTGTGGTTGTAATTGAATTCCAGCGAACCGTTATGTGTGAACGATGCAAGCAAATCGGGATTGCCCGTTCGAATGTTTAGCGGGTTTGTCGTATTGGGTGTGGGATCGAACTGGTCTATGGAGGGTTGCCGTGTTCTTCCATTGTATCGAAACCGGATATTTTTTCGGATGTTTTTGTCGCCCAAACGATAGTTGAAATCGAGTTGGGGTGCATAATTTATTGCTTTCCTTGCTCGAGGGTCGTATAATACAGAATCTACTCCGTTTTGGAACCAGTCGGCAATGAAACTTTTGCTATTGATGTACATTGGTGCTATATTGATGCCGAGATTATAGGCGTATTTTGGGAGTTGTGCACGAAAGTTTATTCGAATGTTCTGTGTTGTGGTCAGATTATTGGAACTTTTACTGAATTCCGGATTGAGACGAACATAGTCGAGCAGGGTAGAATCGTAGTCGAACGTTTTTCTCAGGTTTTCTGTCGTGGTGCGTTGGATGTTGTAGGAAAAATTGAGAAAATAGTTTTTTGCAATGGGTTCAACATAGGTAAATCTCAAATTGGATGCGTTGCGATTGGCGTCGGTATACGATTGCTGGTTGAGTTGGGTTAGTCTGATTGTCGGAACATGGATGGCGGTTTCCGAAATGTTGTTGTCGGTGCCGTTGTTGTGGCTTGTAAAGAAAGATCCGCTTAAACTGATGCGTCGACCCCTTGGTGAAAGTTTGCGGGAAATGTCGAGTCCCATTGCGACATCGGTTCCTTCGGAATTTAACCGGTTGTTGGAGAAGCTCTCATTTGCCATTTCTCCAATTTCCGAATCGATATGTGTTTGCTGAGCAGAAGATCGGCGCGACACTGAACCGTTGTGCGAAAACGAAGGCGAAAAGATAATCGTGGTAAGCGTATCCGGCTTATATTCCAATTTTGCTTCAACAGAAAAGTTATCGGTGAAATTGCGGGATGAAGAGTTCGAAAAACGATAAGTCGTACTGTCGTTTTTAAAGAAGTTTAAGCGATTGTCTTTTCTGCTTACGTTGTTGTCGCTGTAGTTATAGGTAATATTCCCTACTGCTTTCAATTTATTGTTGATACGATTAGCCGTATTTATACCGAATACATTCGAACTGGTGATTCCTCCGCCGTCATTACCTCCTCGTCCCATGCTGATGGCATTTTGTCGGCTGGTGGAACCCCTTTCATTGATGTTGTTGGCATTGGCGATCAGTGAGAGCTGATCGTCGTCCGAAAACTTGTTGGCATTCCCGTTCAGCGTATATCTCGATTGGCCGGCCGACGGTTGTCGCGTCATATTTCCTATTCCCCCATTCACATTCCCAATCCATCCTTTTTTCATCCCCTTCTTAATGGTAATGTTGATAATGGTCTCGGGATCATCGTCTTCCACACCGGTCAGGATAGCCAGGTCAGATTGTTTTTCGATTACCTGGATTTTGTCAACCATATCGGCATTGAGGTTTTTGGTTGCTATTTTGGGGTCGTTCCCAAAAAATTCCTTTCCGTCCACAAAAACTCTCCGAATGGTTTTGCCTGTTGCCGTGGTGATTTTTCCTTCGGCATCGACTTCGATGCCCGGAAGTCTTTTCATCAAATCTTCCACCACAGCTCCTTCAGGTACTTTAAATGCTGCGGCGTTGTATTCAACGGTGTCTTCCCGCACTTGCATTTCCGGAACTTGGGCAACCACGGTAATCTCATTTAGCCTAACTTCAGAGGGTGACAGAGTGATGGTGCCAAGATCGATTTTTTTGGAGGATGTCGGCAATAATTCGATTACCTTTTCGGCAGAATTGTATCCGATATAGCTGAATCGCAGTTTATAGTTGCCCTGCGAAATATTTTTCAATTCGAACTGACCGTTTCGATTGGTGTAAGTGCCGGCAATAAGTGAATCGGTTTTAAGGTCTATCAGCGAAATCGTTACCCATTCCATTTTGGTTTGATCGACCGAATCCGCTACCACTCCCCAAACTGTATAGTTGTCGATCCCATTGTCCGTTGCCTTTTGTGCTTTCAGCGATAATAACGGCAACCAAAGGAACAGTAGTATCGAGAATTTAAAATAAGGACGCATCCCTTTGTGCTTTTATTCTTTTTCTGAATGTTATTTTAAAGAAAGGTTTAATTTCTACATTTCGATTCGCGACAACAGTTTGTGGGTGTTTTTCATGCCGGCTTACCGGTAAAAAACGGGATATCGGTTGTGAAAGCGGTAGCCGAACCCCAACATCAGGTAATTGGGGTCCTTGAAATTCTGCAAGTTGTAGCCGATATGGATGAACGAGTTTCGGGAAGTTTCTATTTTTAGCGCCAAAACCTGATAGAAACCTTTCAGGTCGCCTCCTCCATGTATTACGTTGGCACCCAATCCTATATTTACCGAAAAGAAAGGCATGACATATTCTGCCCGCGCAGAAAGTCCCAACGCCAATTGGTTTTTAAGCGGCGGTTTATAAAATGTATAGCCGGGATCGTCTCCTCCAATAGGAACAATATAATCCTCTGTGTAGATATTGGCGCTGCTGTCGTAAACGCCGTCTACCGAGATGCCGGTGCGCAGGCGGTATCCGATGTTATAGAAGGAGGTAAAATTGAATCCCGTTACTTCGTACGTTTCCGGCGAAGCAAGCGGATTGTCGTTAAAAACAACCCCTTTTCGGCGCCACGAACCGAATGCAATCAGGTCGTAACTGAAGTGACGTTGGAAGGCAGGGATGGGCGGCTGCTGTGTTTTCTTCGGAAAGAACGATTCATTTCGGTTGAAATTGTATATTAATGCCATTTTCACCCCTGCCGTATTCAGTCCGGCATTGGGGAAACGTGTATTGCCATTCGAAAAATGGGTGAGCGTGATACCTGAAGTGAGATCGATTTGAGAGGACAGCACCCAATTGAGATATAAATTCGTATTGAGATAGGCGTTGATTTTCGAACCGATGACGACATTATTCGGATTGTTGTCGGGGTCATAAGGATGCCATCCGGATGACAACCCGAAATTCCATTCGTAGTTGAGGGTCAATCGAGAATCGAATTTAGCCAAACTTCCTCCCTGCAACAAATACACTGTAGTGGGATTCCCGATTTCTTTTTGATTCCCGAAGGTATAGTATGCCAGTCCTATTCCCTGATACGGCCCTCCATAAATGTGGTCGACACAGGAAGAGGCAGAAAATTTGAAGGCATATCGCAGATGTGCAGAAAGCCCTCCTCTGAGTGCTTTCAATTGGTCGTTTTCTCCTTTCAGGAATCGATTTGTAGGGATGATGTATGCCGGTCGCACTTCCATCCCCAATTGATGAATAAAATGATTTGAAAGCGGAATTGAATCTTCAAGATCACCGGCAACGGAAAGTCCGGATATGAGAAATATTCCGCTTGAAAGGAGCAATTCTTTCCACATACTTTTTTCGATTTGTACACCGTTACCGGCGCTGCAAAAGTATAAATTATTTCGATATTTTTCGGTTTTTAATGTTTATAGAGTCAACCGGCAAGTGCGAATTTCGGGTATTGGGGTATTTGGCTCGACGAAATTTTTGTTCGACAAGTGCGTTTTGCGGGCTTTTTATTGCTTGTTCTTCGCTCTTCCTTCGCTTCTCCTTCGCTCTTCCTTCGCTTCAAGGCCGGAACAGCAACATCGGATTCCGTGAGACCAGTGTAAAACAAACCTGCCTCTTTGCCGCATGTGAAGCGGGATACAGCGGTGAAGGCAGAACAAACTTCATGCGAGGATGACGGAAGCCTGATGCAAGCATGGAGCGAGGATGGTGCAGCCTTGGTACGGAGAAGGTGCGGAGAAGGTGTGTCTTATCCTGAAATGCGTTTACCGGTGGAATTACTCACTTCACGGGGACACAGAGTTAAGCATAAAAGTTTATTTTTGTAGTATGAGAAACCAAAGAACACGTTTTGGAACATGTTATTAATTTATATACTTTTGTATTATTACTCCGATAGCGCAGAATATACAGAAAGTTTAGGTTTCTTAAAAGAAGTTATATTGGAAATAATTAAAGCAGTAGACGAACAACAAAGAAATATATCAACAGGATTGACTTTGCTTAAAATGGATATTTTTGCTTGTCCATATTTGGATAATGAATTCAAGAAAAAAGTTTTATCTCTTTTTGGTGTTAAAGAAAACACTAAACAAGAAGAAATAATAAATTATTCAATGAAACAAAAATCATGGGTTATTAAATGGAAAGGATTTAATATGAATTACGAGTTAAATGCCAAAGTTTCTCAAGAGGTCTATTCATAAAATAAATATAGTGTTTCGCAACAAACTTCAAACACATTACACACTTTGTGGTTCATTTTCTTTCTTTTGAGAAGGTACAAAAAACACCTTTGAAGTTTGGGGCGTTTTTTGTTTTAATCGATACAATTTATGCCCGAATCCCAAAACATAGAATATAAATCCGTTTGGAAAGACGAATACCTCAAATGGATATGTGGCTTTGCCAATGCCCAGGGTGGTACGCTCTACGTTGGTAAGGACGATAACGGCAATGTGGTAGGGGTGAAAAACGCCAAGAAATTATTGGAAGACTTACCCAACAAGATAACAACCGTTCTGGGAATTGTGGCAGCCGTGAACCTCCACGAAACGCCTGAAGGCGATTATATAGAGATTGTCGTTGAACCACACCCCAATCCGGTAAATTACAAAGGAGAGTACCATTTTCGAAGCGGTTCAACCAAGCAAGAACTGAAAGGGGCTGCTTTGGATAAGTTTCTGTTGCATAAATATGGCAAAAAATGGGATGGGGTTACAATTCCAACGGTTCAGATATCTGAGTTGAAACAAGAATCCTTTGATTTTTTCAAAAAAAAAGGAATTGAAGCAAAACGACTTGATGAGAAGTGCCTGAAAGAATCTCCTGAACAGTTACTTAATAATTTGAAACTAATTGAAAACGGCTATCTAAAACGGGCTGCAATCTTGCTTTTCCACCCTGACCCTGAAAAATTTGTTACAGGTGCATATATCAAAATTGGCTTTTTCCGCTCTGAAAGCGATTTACTGTTTCAAGATACCATTCACGGCAACTTGTTTGAGCAGATTGAAAAAACAATGGAATTACTTTTTACCAAGTACATACGTGCATTGATAAGTTATGAGGGGATTTCTCGTATTGAAACCTACGAATATCCGATAGCTGCATTGCGTGAAGCTCTTCTAAATGCCATTGCACATAAAGATTATGCAGGTTGTACTCCTATTCAAATTCGGGTTTATGCTGATAAAATAAAAATCTGGAACGAGGGTCATTTGCCCGCAAACTGGACAGTTGAAAGCCTTTTGCATGAACATTCTTCACGCCCGTATAATCCTGATATTGCTAACGCATTCTTCCGTAGCGGCTATGTGGAATCGTGGGGACGAGGCATTGAAATAATGACTGAACAATGCACTCTGGCAAAATTACCCCCTCCAATAATCACAAATAATGGCAGTGATTTTTGGATTATTTTCCGCAAGGATATTTACAATACAGCAGATTTGAGCTCGTTAGGTTTAAGCGATAGACAGATCAAAGCCATACTGTATATAAAAGAAAAAGGAAAAATAACAAATAGTGAATACCAGTCCTTGAATTCCGTATCTAAAAGAACTGCCACAAACGATTTGTCTGAATTAGTCTATAAATACCGGCTGATTAATAATATCGGTTTTGGTGCAGGCAGTTACTATGAACTGAGAAATGGGCAATAATTGGGCAAATTGGGCAATATTGGGGCAATAATTGGGCATTATGTGTAATATCAAGCTAATGCCAAAACCAGATGATATCGGTGTAACCTTAAAAAACTCTAGAGCCCAAGGTAAAAAATAACTGGCTGGTGAAATAGTGGAAGAGTATGTTTTTGCTGTGGTTGGCTCCCTGTGCTGTTCTTTTTATATTCAGCCGGGCTATATTGATTCTGATATTTTTGGATAAGCATTCCTATTGGGCTGAGTATATTGAATGTTATTTTGTTAAACGATTTTTTGGATTATCCGGCTGATATGTTAACCGGTAAAAAAATCTACTCCTATGATAAGAAAAATCCAATTCATGTAGTCTACTTCAACACTTTATTCAATTCGCTTTCCAGTTTAGTGTAGTCTTCGATACGGGCTACAACATCCCCTTCACGATTGAGGATGAATGCAGTGGGCAGATTGCGGACATTATACCGTGAGAGAAGAGGAGAGTAAACCGATTGCGGATCGCGAACCGTTATCCAGGGAACATTGATGGCTGCATTTTTCCAGATATGTTCGTCAGAGTCAAACGAGATCTGATACACTTCGAATCCCCGATTCTTATAGCGTCTGTAGATATTAGTAATGTGCATGTTGTGTTCGAAAGAAAAATCGGAATTGTACACCGTGAAATCCAGTAGCACTACGTTGCCTTTCAACGATGATAAAGCTACGTTGTTGTTATTTACATCAGGGAGCACTACATCAGGGAGCGAAGATTCGATGGTTATAGGAATGTTATCCAACAGTTGTGCCTGCCGTTCCTGTTGCTTGCGCATTTTCATTGCATTGATGGTAAAATCGTACAAATGTTTGGTACGGGGTGTTTCGGGATAAAAATTATGCCATGAAGTGGCTACCGCTCCAAACATCACATAGTCTTTCTTGTCGTAAGGATCGAAGATGAGATAATCGCCGATTTTCTGAAAAACGGCATAATAGGCTGCCGCACTTCCCGGATTACCAAGAATGATTTTGGATGCAAAAGTTTTGTATTCGTTTACTATCGAGTCGAGTTGGCTGAGATAGGTTACATCATCGATCATTTTTTCTTTATGTTTTTTTCCTAACTCTTCTATTTTCTTCGCTGTTTGCCGGTATTGATGGTTGATTTCCCTGATCTGGTCGTTAACCGGTGAATTTTCTACCCGAAACGTATTGAACAGGTCTTTAGCATCGCCGGTCACCCGAAGTGTTTCTGTGGAATCCACTGCAAAAATTGCGACTTGATGGTCGAGACGCAGCTGATAAAATTCGGGATTTTTGGGTGCTGGCACTTTAAATTTGAAGGTCCCTTTTGGACTTAATTTTACCGAATCGACCGGTTCTATGCCACCCAATCCCAAATGTTCAAGATAAAGAGTATCGTTTTTTTGGACAGAAGAAAATTCACCTGTTACGACGAATGACTTTTTATCGGATTTGCAGCTTGTAAGCATTCCTATTATTGCGAATGTCACGACGAGAAAAGAATACGCAAGGTGTTTCATAAAGGGAAAAATAATTTATGGTGTGCAAACTTACTTATTTTTTTGAGAAAACGGAAAAATTCGTTGTTGAAAAGATAAAAACAAAAGGAAAGGGAAAAGAGCTATCCTTCGAATTTTCAATATTATTTAAGCCTTGAAAGCAGCGGGAATCAAAACTTTATATTAACTTTGCATAATTTTTCAGACGTAAAAAATATAAGCAATCAAATTATTTATGACGAATCCAATTGTAAAAGAAATTCAGTTGTCGGATGGACGCATAATCACGATCGAAACGGGAAAACTGGCCAAACAGGCCGACGGCTCCGTTACCGTTCGGATGAATAACACCGTTCTTTTGGCAACGGTTTGTGCTGCTAAGGATGCTACGCCGGGAACCGATTTTATGCCTTTGCAGGTAGAGTATCGGGAAAAGTTTGCATCCTTCGGGCGTTTTCCCGGAGGATTCATGAAACGCGAAGGGAAACCTTCCGATTATGAAATTCTGGTGAGCCGATTGGTTGACCGTGCACTCAGGCCCTTGTTCCCGGACGATTATCATGCCGATGTTTTTGTGAATATCATTCTTTTTTCTTCCGATGGCGAAGATATGCCCGATGCACTGGCAGGGTTGGCTGCTTCGGCGGCATTGGCTGTTTCGGATATCCCTTTCAACGGACCTATTTCGGAAGTGCGCGTGGCACGTATCGACGGCCAATTTGTAATTAATCCCACTTTCAAACAGTTAGAAAATTCCGATATCGATATTATGGTGGGGGCTACCATCGATAATATTTTGATGGTAGAGGGCGAAATGGATGAGGTTTCGGAAGCAGAGATGCTTGAAGCCATTAAATTTGCTCATGAAGAAATAAAGAATCAGTGCCGGGCACAAATGGAGCTGACCGAACTTTGTGGTAAAACCGTGAAGCGCGAATATTGCCACGAGGAAAACGATGAAGAGTTGCGCAAGGCTGTATGGGATCAGTGTTATCAGAAAGCATATGAAATTGCCCGCTCGCAAAATGCCAACAAGCATGAGCGTACAGAGGCTTTTGAAGCAATACAGCAGGAATTTCTTGAATCCATTCCGGAAGAAGAACGCGAAGAGAAAGCGCCGTTGGTGGCAAGGTATTACCATGAGGTGGAGAAAGAGGCCATGCGCCGCTGCATATTGGACGAAGGCAAACGGTTAGACGGAAGGACTTCTACCGAGATACGCCCTATTTGGTGCGAGGTGGATTGCCTTCCAGGCACACATGGTTCTGCCATTTTTACCCGTGGTGAAACGCAATCGCTCACGACCGTTACGCTGGGAACAAAACTCGACGAGAAAATCATTGACGAGGTATTGGTTCAGGGTGAAGACCGTTTTCTTTTGCATTATAATTTCCCACCTTTTGCTACAGGGGAAGCCAGACCGCAGCGTGCTACAGGGCGTCGCGAAATAGGTCACGGCAATCTTGCCCTGAGGGCACTGAAGCGAATGATTCCCAAGGATTATCCTTATGTGATCCGTGTTGTTTCGGATATTCTGGAATCCAACGGTTCTTCATCGATGGCGACTGTTTGTGCCGGAACGTTGGCGTTGATGGATGCCGGGGTGAAAATAAAAAAACCGGTTTCGGGTATTGCCATGGGATTGATTTCGGAAAACAAGGGGGAAAATTACGTTGTCCTTTCCGATATTCTTGGCGATGAAGATCATCTTGGCGATATGGACTTTAAGGTGTGCGGAACACGCGATGGGATCACTGCCACGCAAATGGATATTAAAATGGAAGGCTTGTCATATGAAATTCTCGAAAAAGCACTGGCTCAAGCCAAAATTGGAAGGGAATTTATCTTGAACAAAATATTGGAAACGATTTCCGAACCGCGTCCTGATCTTAAACCGCATGCACCTCGCATCGAAATCATTGAGATACCCAAGGAATTTATTGGTGCCGTTATCGGCCCTGCAGGAAAAATCATTCAGGGCATTCAGCAGGAAACAGGCGTTACCATTGCCATCGATGAAGTCGGGAATAAAGGGCGTGTGGAAATTGCGGCAAACAATAAAGAGGCAATCGATGCTGCTTTGCGCAGGATTCGAGGCATTGTGGCTGTTCCCGAAGTGGGTGAAGTGTATGAGGCTACCGTGCGTTCCATCATGGTGTATGGGGCTTTCTGCGAATTTCTTCCCGGCAAAGACGGACTGCTGCACATTTCGGAAGTGAGCTGGGATCATCTTGACAAGATGGAAGATTCGGGTCTTAAAGAAGGGGATAAGATCTCCGTGAAATTGGTGGATATCGACCCCAAGACCGGGAAGTTTAAGCTATCGCGCCGAGCATTGCTGCCTCGTCCGCCGAAACCCGAACATCCCAAACAAAAGACCAAATAATAGAACTATTCATCTAAATTGCCTATTCATGGTTATATAGCGAATCCTCAGGTAAGGATTCGTTTTTTTGTTTATAAGGCATAATATCGTTTCATTTTATTATTTTTTGTACCTTTGCGCAAGTCGAATTGTAAAGTCAATCCCTCATTCATTGACTTTTTTGTTTTTTATTGATGGATAATAGAGATAAACAACTTCTTTTAGGGGCTGAGGCTGTAGCTCAAGCCGCTTTGGATGCAGGAATATCGGGAGTGTATGCATATCCGGGTACTCCTTCTACGGAAATTACCGAGTACATTCAGCAATCACCGCAAGCAAAGGAAACGGCTGTACGATCGACATGGTCGACAAATGAGAAAACGGCTTACGAGGCTGCTTTGGGGATGTCGTATGCAGGAAAAAGAAGTCTGGTTTGCATGAAGCATGTGGGTCTGAACGTGGCTGCAGATGCTTTCATGAATTCGGCCATAACGGGTGTTCATGGCGGATTGGTGGTGGTAGCAGCCGATGATCCTTCGATGCACTCGTCGCAGAACGAACAGGACAGCCGGGTATATGGCAAATTTGCCATGATTCCGGTGATGGAGCCTTCCAATCAGCAAGAGGCGTACGATATGGTGCGCTGCGCTTTTGACCTTTCGGAAGAGATGCAGCTGCCTGTGTTGCTGCGCATACCTACCCGTCTATCGCATTCGCGATCTGTAATCGGGCGGTCGGAAATAAGACCTCAAAATCCGCTGCATCCTGTCACCGACAAAATGGGGTGGGTACTTTTGCCTGCTATTGCCCGAAAAAATTATCAACTACTGATCGACAAGCAGCCGAAATTGGTGGCCTTATCCGATGCGTCGATCTTCAATATGGAGCGGCCGGGAGAGGGCAATAAGGCAGTAATTGCTTTCGGCATTGCGTATAATTATGTAATGGAGGTCATTACGACATACCGGTTGAATATTCCTATTCTGAAAATATCGCAATATCCTTTACCTGAAAAAAAGGTTCGGCAATTTGCGGAAAGATATGATTCTATCCTGATTGCCGAAGAAGGGTATCCGGTTTACGAAGAATGGCTGAAAGGATATTTTGGTAACGACAAGTTTCGCGGGCGACTCGATGGTGCGCTTCCTCGCATGGGCGAACTTTCGCCTGATGCGTTGGCTAGGGCCCTGGGTGTGGAAGCCGAAGCACCGCGGGATATTCCCGAGATTGTGGCAGGACGGCCTCCCATGCTTTGTGACGGATGCGGACACCGCGATCTTTTTGAAGCCATAAACCGTGCATTGGAGATTTATCCGTATCGGCATGTTTTCGGCGATATCGGTTGCTATACATTGGGGGCATTACCGCCATACAATACTATCAGCACGTGCGTGGATATGGGTGCTGCAATTACCATGGCGAAAGGGGCTGCCGATGCAGGTATTCGTCCGGCTGTGGCCGTTATCGGCGATTCGACATTCACGCACTCGGGAATCACGGGCCTTTTGGATGCCGTTAATGATGGTTCTCCGGTGACGTTTATTATTTCCGATAACTCGACTACGGCTATGACCGGTGGCCAGGATTCTGCCGGTACAGGGAAATATGTCGATATCTGTAAGGGAATCGGCGTGGATGAGGCTCATATTCGAACGATTATCCCGCTGAAAAAAAATCTTGAACAAAACGTTGCGATATTGAGGGAAGAATTTGACTACGAAGGGGTGTCGGTGATTATCTCGCAACGGGAATGTGTTCAGACCGGAGTGAAACATAGAAAGAAAAAAGCTCAACAACAAGATTAGGTTATGCGAAAAAACATCATTATATCGGGGGTTGGGGGACAAGGAATTCTGACGATGGCAGCCATCATCGATTTGGCAGCCATGAACCTCGGACTCCACGTAAAACAAGCCGAAGTGCATGGCATGAGTCAGCGTGGGGGAGCTGTGGAATCGCATTTGCGGATATCCTCGGAAGAAATTTATTCGGATTTGATTCCTCAGGGAAAGGCGGATGTCATTCTTTCTCTTGAACCGATGGAAGCGTTACGCTACCTGCCTTTTCTTTCTCCTGAAGGCGTTATCATCACGGCTAAGGAGCCCTATAAAAATATTCCCAATTATCCCGACGAAACGGAACTGTTGAAAACCGTAGAAAAATCCACTGCACATGTGTTGGTAGAAGCTGCCTTGTTGGCACGTCAGGCCGGGAGCCCCAAAACATATAATATCGTGATGCTGGGAGCAGCGTCTCCCTATCTCGATATCGATCCCCGAGAGTTGGAGCAGGCCATTACGCATTATTTTTCTTCGAAAGGTGAGGCGGTGGTCAACATGAATTTACAGGCTTTCCGCTTGGGATTGTCGAATAATCCGAATTAATCAACCATTTATGATACTATATCCTGAAATTGAATGTGCCGACAGGCAACAGTTGCATGAGTTGCAAAGCAAGCGGTTGGCAGAAACCGTAAAACGGGTGTACGAAAATGTGCCTTTTTACCGGAACAAATTTAAAGAAAAGGGAATTGAACCCGGCGACATTAAAAGCGTGGATCAACTGAAAGATCTGCCGTTCACGACTAAAGCCGATCTTCGTGACAATTATCCTTTCGGATTGTTTACCGTGCCTCAAACCGATGTGGTGCGGATTCATGCCTCGAGCGGAACAACGGGAAAACCTACAGTGGTGGGATATACCCGGAACGATATCGAAATTTGGGCGGAAGTGGTTGCCCGAGGACTAACCATGGCGGGAGTCAACAAAGACGATACCATACAGATTTCATACGGTTACGGCGCTTTTACCGGAGGATTGGGGTTGCATTACGGTGCCGAAAAAGTTGGGGCAACCGTCATTCCCAGTTCTACGGGAAATACAAAGAAACAAATCCAGTTCATGACCGATTTCAATGCTACGGTACTCGCCTGCACGCCATCGTATGCAGCTTATTTGGGAGAAAACCTTTTACAGGCCGGTTTATCGCCCAAAGAAACCAAACTGCGAATTGGCGTGTTCGGAGCAGAGCCTTGGACTAACGAGATGCGTCTGCAGATTGAGAAATTGTTGAATATCAAAGCTTACGATATTTATGGATTGAGCGAAATTATTGGTCCGGGCGTGTCGATGGAATGCGAATGCCATTGTGGTAACCATGTGTGTGAAGATCATTTTATCCCTGAAATCATTGATCCGGAAACGTTGGAGGTGTTGCCTTATGGCGAGCTCGGAGAATTGGTATTCACTACCATTACCAAAGAGGCCATGCCGCTGATTCGGTATCGTACTCGCGACCTGACACGTTTGTATCCCGAAAAATGTGCCTGCGGACGTACGCTGGTGAGGATGGAAAAATGCTTGAGCCGTTCGGACGATATGCTTATTATTCGTGGCGTGAATGTCTTTCCGTCACAGGTTGAAGCTGTGCTGATGGAAATGGTGGAAACATCGCCCCATTATCAGATTATCGTCGGTCGTGAAAATAATCTCGATACGCTGGAAATTCGCGTTGAGATTAACGAACATTTCTGGTCGGACAGTATCCGCGAACTGGAAAACATCCGTCGCCGTATCGACCACAACATCACGAGTGTACTAGGTATCAGTGCTGTAATCAAATTGGTTGAACCTCACAGTATTGAACGCTCCGAGGGAAAAGCAAAACGTGTTATCGACAATAGAAACCTTTAAAAGAAAGACGCTATGATTATTAAACAATTATCGGTGTTTCTCGAAGATAAATCGGGAAGGCTTACCGAACTGACCCGGATTCTGGCAGAGAACGATATCAATATCACTGCTTTGAGTCTTGCCGAAACTGCTGACTATGGCATTGTACGTATGGTTGTGGGAAGACCTGATTTGGCTAAAGAAGTACTCGAAGGTGCCGGTTTTTCCGTTGGCCTTACCGACGTGGTGTGTCTGCGTATGCCGGATAAGCCGGGAGGATTGTATTCCGCTTTGCGGATATTGGCGGAGAACAATGTCAATATCGATTACATGTATGCTTTTTCGAATAATGGAGTGGCTTTGGCAGTTATTCGTGCAGCAGATATCGATCAGGTAATTGATGTGTTGCAGCAAAACAAAATGCAACTGATCAGCCAGAGTGAAATCTATCAGATCTGACATCAATACGGATTGTGATGGATAAGCTGAAAGCCTATTTTAAAAAAGATCGTTTTGCGGCACTATGTGGTCTTGAGCTGGTGGAATGCAGACCCGGATATGCTAAAGTGCAGCTAAAAATCAACGATGATCACTTTAATGCAGCCGGTGTTGTTCACGGGGGTGTGCTTTTTACGATGGCCGACTTTTGTTTCGGATCGGCAGCTAATGCTTATGGAAGAGTGGCGTTGAGTATCAATTCTTCCATTACTTTTGTGGCTAAGGGAACGTCGGGTATTTTGACCGCTGAAGCTCGTGAGATCGGCAGGAGCAATAAACTGTTGACATACGATGTCGATATTCGTGACGAAAATGAAAAATTGCTGGCTCATTTTACCGGCATGGCTTATGCCACACACGAAGAAAATCAATTTTAACCTCATAAAAAAGAATTAATTATGCCTCGATTTGCAAGTAGTGTTTCTAGCCTTCGTTCATCGGAGATACGCGATCTGATGAGTGTTGCTACGGCTCCCGATATCATTTCGTTTTCAGGCGGAATGCCGGGTAACGATCTTTTTCCTCTCGACAGTCTTGACGAAATTTATCGTTCGCTCACCGACAAAGAAAAACAGGTTGCCCTGCAATATGGTCCTACCAACGGATTGCCTTCGATGTTGGAATCGCTGGAAACATACCTTGAGAAGAAAGGATTTCCGGTTAAGGAAAATCGCTTGATGATGACTACCGGATCACTCCAGGCGATTCACATTCTTGCTAAAGCATTCATCGATCCGGGGGATACCGTTTTGGTGGAAAATCCTTCTTTTATCGGGGCTTTATCGGCTTTCCGTTCCTATGAAGCCAACCTGGTGAGTGTTCCGCTTACGGATGTGGGTATCGATATCGAACAACTGAAAATAAAGTTGGAAAACACCCGGACAAAGCCCAAATTTCTGTATTATTGTCCTAATTTTCACAATCCGGCAGGAATCATTTATTCCATGGAAGTGAAACAACAGATGATTGAGCTTTTGAAAGATCAGGATATCGTATTGATTGAGGATGATGTGTACAGTGATCTTTATTTTTACGAAGAAGATGTACCGAAAATGAAGCTCATTAAGGCAATGAATCCCGAAGGAATTGATGTGTGTTTTACCGGTTCGTTTTCTAAAATTCTCGGACCCGGATTGCGATTGGGCTGGATGCTTGTGCCTAATCATATCTATCGGAAATGTGAACTTATCAAACAATCGATCGATGCTTGCTCGCCGAGCATATCGCAGGTGATTGCCGACAAGTTTGTTCGAGGAGGATATATCTACAATTATACGGCGCGTGTGCGTCAGGAATATAAAAAGCGAGGTCTGGCCATGATTGAGGCACTGGAGAAAAATTTGCCTTCTTATGTTACTTTTGAGAAGCCGCGTGGTGGGTTTTATATCTGGTTGCATTTACCGGAAGGAACAGATGCTACTCCTATCCTGCAAAAAGCGCTTGAAAAAGGAGTAGTTTTTGTTACCGGGAAGACTTTTGACCCCGATGGCATAAAGAATGATGCCATGCGTGTTTCATTTTGCAATACGGATGAAGCAGCGATTCAAAAAGGCATTCCTCTGCTTGCCGAAGCCATACGCGAGGTATGCGGATAGCAACAATATATGGAATGGAGAAAAAACGAGAGGGGGGTCCGAAAATTTTCAGATACCCCCTCTCAATGAAACCAATGAGAAGTGAAAAAAATGAAAAATAGCGGTATTTCTAAAACAAATTAGGAATAATAAGTGAAAAGATCAGTATCGCCATACCGATAACCAGAAAGGCGACTGCTTTTTTGCCGGCACCAACCCACTCTTTGAGAATAATTCCCCAGACGTTGCTGAAAACAACATTTAAGGACATCAGAATGCTCCATGAAAAAGCCATCATCACACTGCCGGGTTCGAAGAAGCTTTGCCCCATCCCCAATCCGAAGAATTGCGAGTACCACAGCAGACCTGCCAAGGCACAGAAAAGGAGATTATTGATTAAAACGGAACGTGATGAACGCTTGATTTCACCTGTCGTTTTGTTTTTTCGGTTCATATAGGTGCAATACACGAAATTTGTAACGAATCCGCCTAAAGTTACCAGTAATGTAACCGGATTTTGTGCAAATAGTGCTTTAGCACCGTTGGCAATGGCTGCTTCTTTTATCGGAATACCCGCATTCAGGCCTAAGCTGAAACAAGCACTCATTACACCTGAAAGAAGAGCGATGAGCAATCCTTTTTTCAGTGCAAAATCTTTTATGGCTTTTCTCTTTTCTTCTTCGGACATATTTTTCGAGCGGAGACTACCCGCATATCCCACCAAAGCTATACCGACTAAGGTTACGGCTACAGCCAGCAACAAAACCAATCCTTCAGGCGATAATAAGTTCATACCCGACATGACAGCCGGGATAAGCGTGCCGAATGCGGCACAAGTTCCTAAAGCCACGGATTGCCCCATCGCTATACCCAGGTAACGCATACTCAAGCCGAAAGTAAGTCCGCCGATACCCCATAATACACCAAAACCTACAGATTGCCATGCAGCGGATGAGTGTGTTGAGTATATCTCGATGAGGTCGGGGAGCGAACTTGAGATGAATGCGCCAACTAAGGGGAAAACCAGCCATGCAAAAATTCCCTGCATAAGCCAGAAGTTTTCCCACGACCATTCTTTTATTTTATTGATAGGAACGTATGAGCTTGATTGACCCATACTTCCTAAAGCGATAATAAAAAGACCGATAATGGTATTCATCTTTTATTTTCTTTTTGAGGTAACTTCGTCTTCGTAGCGTTCAATCTCACGAATATACTCGTCACCCACAGGAACGCCCTGTTTATGACAGTAGTAGTTATAAACGGCATTCCACGGCATGGCCTTCAATTCTTCGAGATAAGCCATACGTTGGAAATTTTTGTTTTCCGGTTCAAAGCTTCTCAGCTTATCGGTAGGTTCGAGAAGTGCCTGCAGCAGGGCTTTCTGCGTCGAACGGATACCTACCGCATATGCTCCGATACGATTGATGGAGGCATCAAAGTAATCCAATCCTACATGAACCCGATCCCTATTACCTGAACGTACGATTTCCTGAGAAAGGGCTAATAATTCGTCGTTCAGAATCACCACATGGTCGCTATCCCAACGTTCGGGGCGACTTACGTGAAGGTTGATTTCAGGAACAAAAAGGAGCATCGACGATATTTTATCCGATATCACTTCGGTTGGGTGAAAATGTCCTGCATCCAGCGTCAGCATCATGTTGTTTTTAACGGCATATCCCATATAAAATTCATGCGATCCAACTACGTAACTTTCGCTGCCGATTCCGAATAGTTTGCACTCTACGGTATCTTTAAGGTAATCGGTGCTGATTTTTTCGGAAAGCACCTCATCCAAGGATTCTTTCAGTAGTTGCCGATGAGCTAACCGCGATACGGTTTTGTCTTTTTCGCCGTCGGGGATCCAAATGTTATGAATACAAGGATCACCCTGTTGACGACCTATTTCGGCGGCTATTCTGCGGCAACGACGAAGGTGCTCTTTCCAGAAATTGCGGATTTCCGGATTAAAATCAGATAGCGTGTATCCGTTATCAGCTTTGGGATGAGAGAAAAAAGTGGAGTTGAAATCCAATTTGATGCCCAATTTTTTTGCCCAGTCGATCCACGATTGAAAATGTTTCGGCTCTATTTGGTCACGATCGACAAATTCTCCTCCAAAGTCGCCGTAAATAGCATGCAAACTTAATCGGTGTTTTCCGGGAACGAGGCTAAGCACTTTTTCGATGTCTTTCCGTAATTCTTCTATTGTACGGGCTTTCCCAGGATAATTACCGGTAGCTTGGATTCCTCCGGTAAGTTCTCCTTCCGGGTTTTCGAATCCCGAAACATCGTCGGCTTGCCAACAATGAATGGAAATAGGAATTTCGTTTAGTTTTTCGATGGCTTTATCCACATCAATTCCCAATGCCGCATAGTGTTCTTTTGCATTGGCATACGCTTTGTTAATCTGTTCTTCTTTCATGACGATATTTATTATTAAATAATTGGTAAGTATTTGTTTATAGTTCTTTATAAACTTTCAGGTAGTCGTAGTAATGTTTATCCCATAATAAGGTGTTATTGGGCGTGAATGTGGTGAGTTCAACCGAATTGCGTACGATTTCTCTCATTTGGGATTTGTCTTGTACCAATCCTGCAGCCTTTGCCTGTAAAAGAATATTTCCCATTGCCGTTGCTTCGGAAGGACCTGCAATTACAGGCATGCCGATGGCATTTGACGTAAAGGTGTTTAGCATATTGTTTTGTGATCCGCCACCGATAATGTGGAGTGTTTCGATTGGAAAATCGGCCAGCTTTTGTAGGTTTGTCAACACCTGTTTGTACCGGAAAGCAAGACTTTCGTAGATACATCGGGCAATTTCACCCATGGTTTGAGGAATCGGCTGGTTCGTTTCTTTGCAATAGGTTTGAATGGCTTCAATCATAGAAATCGGAGCGGCAAAACAGGGTGCATCGGGATTGATGAAAGAGGTAAAGGGTTGGACTTTTTCTGCTTCTTTTACGATTTCGGCGTATGTTACACTTTTTTCTTTTTCCCATTCTTTCTTGCATTGTTCGATAAGCCACATGCCACATATATTTTTTAGCAATCGGATGGAACCATCGGCACCTCCTTCGTTAGTGAAATTTAGCGAAAATGTTTCTTCGTTTATGACGGGTTTTTTCGATTCGATGCCCATTAGTGACCATGTTCCGGAGCTAAGGTAAGCAAAGTTTTCGTTTTTTGCCGGCGTTGCCAGTACAGCTGAAGCCGTATCGTGACCTGCTACGGCGATTACCGGAATATTTCCTGTATCTGTTTGTTGTTTCACGGAATCGGATAAGGTGCCTATGGGTGTTCCTGAAAACACAAGAGGTGCGAAATTGTGTTCCGACAAACCGACGGCTTCCAGCAAAGAAGCATCGAACGTTTTGTTGTAGGGGTTCATCATTTGTGAGGTAGAAGCAATGGTATATTCGGTAACCATTTTTCCTGTCAACAGATAAGAGAGTGCATCGGGCATGAAAAGAACCTTGTCGATGACGGGATAAATGGAACTGTTCCTTTCTTTTAACGTAGCCAATTGAAACAACGAGTTGAAATTCATGATTTGAATGCCTGTCTTGTTGTATACTTCCTCTTTGGGTATTTTTTTGAAGAATTTTTCGGGAGCGCCAAAGGTGTGAGTGTCTCTGTAACTGTAGGGCATGCGTAGGGGCTCACCATCGTTTCCGAAACATACAAAATCGACTCCCCATGTATCGATTCCGAGGGAATGAATATCAATTCGTTGTTGGTTGATTTCTCCAAGTGATTTCAGAATCTGCCGGTATAGATATAATAAATCCCAGTAAAGATACCCATTGATATCGATAATGGGATTTGGGAAACGATTGATTTCATTTATTTTCAATACATCGTTTTTTATGGTTCCGAGAATAGCTCTCCCGCTTGTTGCACCTAAATCGACGGCTAAGAAAGAGAAGGATTCGTTTTCATTCATAAGAAATTAAATAAAAATGATTCATAACTTTTCGTACAAAAATAGGGATTAATCTGAAAAATAGGACTAAGAAAAATGATTTAAAAACTACATTATTTGACATTTTTGATAAAATCGAAGAAAAGTTTTCAAAAAGGTCAAATAGTGTAGTATAAAAATCAAATATTGTATTATATAAAAGGTATAAAATAAGTACATTTGCACGTAAACATTCATATTCAAATCATTTATCTATGGCAGTTGTGGTAATTATGCCCAAACAAGGGCAATCGGTGGAAAGTTGCATTGTTACCGAAATAAAAAAGAAAAAGGGGGATACTGTGAAAAAAGGAGATATCCTGTTTTCTTATGAAACAGATAAAGCATCTTTTGAGGAGGAGTCTCCGGTTGATGGCGTAGTGCTGGAATGTTTCTACAAAGAAGGGGACGAGGTTCCGGTATTGAAAAATATGATGATTATCGGACAACCCGGGGAAGATTATTCGGCATTACTGGCTGAAAGTCAACCGATGGGAGGTGATCATGAGGAGATAAAAAAGGTTGAGGTCGAAGTAGATTTACCCGAAGCAGCGATTGGCGCAGCACAGCCTCAAATCGATCAGGAATCGGTGTTTATCTCTCCTCGAGCTAAAAAATTAGCAGAAAAAGAAGCGGTGAATGTTTCGTCCATAAGCGGTACAGGACCCCATGGAAGAATTATTGAGAAAGATGTGAAAGCTGTGATTGAAAACCGACCGAAAATGACGCCTCTGGCAAAAAAGATTGCTGCAGAAGAAGGTTTACAACCTCAAGAGGTGGGTACAGGATTGGCTGGTATGGTACGTGCAACAGATCTTGCAGCACCTGTGAATCCGGTTTATGCTAACGACTATGAGGATAGAAAAATATCGAATATACGGAAAATTATTGCTCGTTCCATGTATGCCTCGTTGCAGAATTCGGCACAGCTCACGCACCATCTTGGTGCTGATGCCCGTCGGATTCTCGAACTTCGTAAGCAAGTGAAAGCAGCGATGGAAGCCGGAACGCTTACTACCAACATTACGTTGAACGATATGGTGTGTTTCGCCGTGATCAGCGCATTGAAGAAATTTCCGAATGTCAATACGCATTTTTTGGGCGACACGATCCGCTATTTCAAAAAGGTACATCTGGCTCTTGCGGTAGATACCGATAGGGGATTGATGGTGCCTGTGGTTCGCAACGCCGACGATTTATCCATCGAGGGTTTGACAAATCAATTGAAAGAGGTTGCCGCAGCCTGCCGCAAAGGGAGTATCAATCCCGAACTACTGTCTGCTGAGGCCGGTACATTTACGGTGTCCAATTTGGGTAATTACGGAGTGGAAATGTTTACCCCCGTTATCAATCTACCTCAAACAGCTATATTGGGTGTAAATACAATTGTTCCCCGACCGAAAGATTTGGGCGACGGTGTATATGCTTTTGTTCCTTATATCGGATTGAGCCTGACTTATGATCATCGGGCACTGGATGGTGGAGAAGCTACCCGTTTTCTGAAACAGATCGCGGTGGAAATAGAAACCCTCAAATTGGATATTTTTTGAAAAAAACAGTAAAATCGTAAATGTAATTAAATAAAATGCTATGTTCGATTTATTGATTATAGGAGGAGGACCGGCAGGCTATGTGGCTGCCGAACGCGCAGGACATAAGGGTCTTAAGGCGCTTTTGTTCGAAAAGAAAGCGATGGGGGGTGTTTGTTTGAATGAAGGTTGCATCCCCACAAAAACTATGCTCTACAGCGCCAAAACCTACGAAAATGCGTTGCACGGCGATAAATATGGTGTGTTTGTGGACAATGTTCGTTTCGATTACGGCAAAATTGTCAGTCGGAAAAACAAAGTAGTCCGCAAGTTGGTGCTGGGTGTGGAAGGTAAAATGAAGGCAAGCCAAGTTACCGTGGTTAAAGGCGAAGCCCGGATTCTCGGGAGAGGTGCCGGCGGCATCGAGGTTGGCTGCAACGGTGAAAGCTATCATGGGGCCAATTTATTGATCTGCACAGGATCGGAAGCATCCGTTCCACCTATTCCGGGATTGGCCGAAGCAGGTGATATTGTGGTTACCAACCGCGAAATTCTGGATTTGAAAGAGCAACCGGAATCACTTGTCATTATTGGAGGTGGTGTAATCGGGATGGAATTTGCTTTCTTTTTCAACAGTTTGGGAACAAAAGTGACGGTTGTGGAAATGCTTCCCGAAATACTCGGCGGATTGGATGGGGAAATTTCTGCCATGTTGCGCGATATTTATGCCAAGAAAGGAATTGAATTTTATTTGAATGCCAAAGTTATTCAGGTAGACGGCAAAAAAGTCGTTTTCGAAAAAGACGGAAAAACACAAACCATTGAAGGTGAAAAAATATTGTTGAGCGTTGGTCGTAGGCCCGTTACCAAAGGGTTCGGACTGGAAAAACTGAATGTGGAGTTGAAAGGAAACGGCATCAAGGTCGACGAAAAAATGCGCACCAATGTGCCCGGTGTTTTTGCTGCCGGTGATGTAACCGGATTTTCATTGCTGGCACATACGGCCATGCGAGAAGGCGAAGTGGTGGTAAACAACCTGACCGGTCGTAACGATGTGATGCGTTACCAAGCCATTCCGGGTGTGGTTTATACCAATCCTGAAGTTGCAGGAGTGGGTGAAACGGAAGAATCGGCCAAAGCCAACGGCATTGCGTACCGCGTATCCAAACTCCCCATGACTTATGCAGGCCGTTTCGTAGCCGAAAATGAAGGAGGAAATGGGCTTTGCAAAATACTGACTGGCGAAAAACGCGGAGAAATCATCGGCGTGCATATGCTGGGAAATCCTAGCAGCGAAATGATTTATGGAGCCTGCATGGCTATCGAACAGGAAATGACGGTGAAAGAGATGCAAGAAATTGTTTTTCCTCATCCTACGGTAAGTGAAATTATCAAAGAAACCCTTTTTACTTTTTAAAACAAGTCAATACACACAACTTAAAAATGATATTATAATGCCAAAAAGTGAATTTATAGATCCGAATGTCGTACGACAACCGGGTATGTTGGAATTGCAACCAATTCCGTTGAATCAGTATCAAAAAACGGTAAAAGACGAAAGAGAAAACTTTACCGACGAAGAATTCAAAGCCATTTATCACGATATGGTTTTGATTCGTGAATTCGAAACCATGTTGAATTTCGTGAAAACAAAAGGTGAATATAAGGGTACACCGTATAATTATCCGGGTCCTGCTCACTTGTCTATCGGTCAGGAAGCCGCTGCTGTAGGGATGGCTTGGACATTGACCATTGATGATTTTATCTTTGGCAACCATCGTTCGCATGGTGAAGTATTGGCCAAGGGAATGTCGGCTATTCATAAATTGGATGACAAGCAGTTGATGGATATCATGGAATCTTTTTTCGATGGCATCGTGCTTGATGTCGTAAAGAAAGATTTTCAGGGAACAATCAAAGAGTTGGCGCGTCGTTTCCTTGTTTACGGAACAGTGGCAGAAATCTTTGGACGTCAGACAGGATTCAATAAAGGTTTGGGAGGCTCGATGCATGTCTTTTTCACCCCATTCGGAATTTATCCCAATAATGCCATTGTGGGTGGTTCGGGTGATATTGCCGTGGGGGCAGCGCTGTACAAAAAAGTGAACCGTAAGCCCGGTTTGGTGGTTGCCAATATCGGAGATGGTTCGTTGGCGTGTGGTCCGGTGTGGGAAGGCATTACTTTTTCTGCGATGGATCAATTTAAACAATTGTGGGAAGGCGACAGGAAAGGCGGTTTGCCCGTAATCATTAATGTTATGAACAACCACTACGGTATGGGTGGTCAGACTTGGGGAGAAACTATGGGGTATGGCATTGCTGCGCGCATCGGCGCCGGAGTTAACCCCGAGCAGATGCATGCCGAGCGTGTAGACGGATTCAATCCGTTGGCTGTAATTGATGCCTACAAACGGAAACGCAAAATCATTGAGGAAAAGAAAGGGCCGGTATTGCTGGATGTATTGACGTATCGTTATAGTGGACATTCTCCGTCGGATTCTTCGACATATCGAACCAAGGAAGAGGTGGAAGCGTGGGAAAAACAGGACTCTATTTTAACGTTCGGCAGACAGATGATAGAGGCAGGTGTGGCCACTCAAGATGATTTGGATGATATTCGAAAAGATATTGAAGCATTGATTAATGAGTTGTATCTTAAGGCTATTGACGAAAATATTTCTCCGCGAATACAAAACACCGAATTGATTGGAGAGATGATGTTTTCAAACGGATCGGTAGATGCTTTTGCTGATGACGAACCAGAAGTACTGACGCCGTTGGAAGAAAATCCAAGAGTTAAGAAAATTGCCACAAAAGAGCGTTTTGCTTTCGATGCCGATGGCAAGCCGTTCAGTAAGATGAAACAGTTTCAATTGCGTGACGGCATTTTTGAAGCGATTATCGATCGTTTTTATAAAGATGCTTCGTTAATTGCCTATGGAGAGGATAACCGCGATTGGGGAGGAGCGTTTGCCGTTTATGCGGGTATGACTGAATCTTTGCCTTATCATCGTTTCTTCAATGCTCCGATTGCCGAAGCAGCCATTGTGGGAACGGCAATTGGCTATGCCATGTGCGGAGGTCGTGTGATTCCCGAAATCATGTATTGCGACTTTTTAGGGAGATGTGGTGATGAGGTGTTTAATCAGCTTCCTAAATGGCAGGCCATGAGCGGAAACGTGCTTAAGATGCCTGTGGTTTTGAGAGTATCCATAGGTTCGAAATACGGTGCTCAACACTCACAGGATTGGACGTCGTTGGTTACCCATATTCCGGGGTTGAAAGTGTGTTTTCCTGCTACCCCTTACGATGCTAAAGGATTAATGAATGCCGCTTTGCAGGGAACCGATCCGGTTGTTTTTTTCGAAAGCCAGCGCATTTACGATATCGGCGAGCAATTTCATCAGGGAGGTGTTCCCAAGGGGTATTATGAAATACCCATTGGAGAACCCGATATAAAGAAAGAAGGAAAAGATATCACTTTCCTTACTATCGGATATACGCTGTATCAAGCGTTGGAAGCAGCCAAAGAACTCGAAGAAAAATACGGAATGAGTGCAGAAGTAATTGATGCGCGTTCACTGGTGCCGTTCAATTACGAAAAAGTAATTGAGTCGGTAAAGAAAACGGGCAAAATTATTGTGGCAAGTGATGCAACTGCAAGAGGTTCGTTTTTAAATGATATGGCAGCCAATATCAGTCAACTTGCGTTCGATTATCTGGATGCACCGGTTTGTGTGTTGGGCTCACGTAATTGGATTACTCCTGCACATGAACTTGAGAAAGCATTCTTCCCGCAACCAAGCTGGTTTATCGATATGATTCACGAACGGATTCAGCCACTGCCGGGATATGTACCGGGACGCAATTTTACGGATGGTGAAATGATTCGCCTTTCTAAAAAAGGTATTTAAATTTGTGACACATGAACTATCCGAAAGTAAATGCGCATTTGCACACGCCCTATTCTTTCAGCGCTTTTCGCGATGTGGATGACGCATTGGACAGAGCGGCAGCCGAAAATGTGAAAGTTGTCGGAATCAACGACTTTTACACGGCTGCCGGCTATGATGAATGGGCTTCAGGATGCGGAAAACGAAAATTATATCCCCTTTTCAATATTGAGTTTATCGGGTTGAGCGAAAAAGATCGTCAGGCAGGTATTCGGATCAATGATCCGGCAAATCCCGGACGTATCTACCTTAGCGGGAAAGGTCTGACTTATCCTTTTTGTTTGCCCGAACCTTACGCTTCGTTGTTGGAAGAAGTAAGAAATGAAACCGACAGACAGGTGAAAGCCATGTGCGAAAAGTTGAATGGTATTCTGGAAACGGAAGAAGTTGGTTTTACGCTCGATTTTGATCGGATAAAAAAAGAACTCACCAAAGGTATGGTACGCGAACGTCATTTGGCAAAAGCCCTTCGGATGAAAGTGTACGAGATATGTGGTGAGGATAAGGAGGGTATCAAAGTCATGCTGGAAAAGATTTTTGGAGGGAAATCGTTGCGTGCTTCCGTAGAAAATATTGCCGAGGTAGAAAATGAAATACGCTCGAACTTGCTCAAGGCCGGTGGTAGAGCTTTTGTGCCTGAGGATGCAAAGGCTTTTCTATCGATAGAAACCATATGCGAGATTGTTTTGGCAGCAGGAGGTATTCCTACATATCCTTTTTTGGGAGACGATGCACAAGGAAATTACACCGATTTTGAAAAGGATTTGGAGTGTGTAGCTGGGGAACTAACCAAACGTGGATTTCATTCGGTAGAATTTATCACTACCCGCAATCGGGTGGATTTGCTGGAAAAATATGCCGGTTATCTGCATGATCACGGATTCGTGGTAACCTTCGGGAGTGAACACAATACCCCTGTGATGGAACCGGTTGAACTTTTTGCACGGGGTCGTACACCACTTACCGAACGACTGATGCAGATTAATTATGAAGGAGCTTGTGTGATTGCTGCTCATCAGCATGTAACAGTACAGGGATTAGAAGGTTATGTCGATGGCAAAGGATATGCGGATCGTACAAAAAGAGAAGAATGGGTAAAACTCGGTGACGAGTTAATAAAGAGTAAGATATGAAAGAATTGGATGAACTTATCGAAATATCGCAATTTTACGGGCGCGATAACCGCTTCGTAATTGCAGGTGGAGGAAATACTTCGTACAAAAATGCGGAAAAGATTTGGGTGAAAGCCAGCGGCTCATCTCTCGCAACGATAACCGAAGAGGGGTTTGCCATACTTGACAGAGCTAAACTGAATGGGATGTTGAGGAAGGTTTACAGCAGTAATCCTGCCGAACGCGAGGAAGAAGTGAAAAACGATTTGGCTGTTGCCAATCTCACCAAAGACAAACGTCCTTCAGTAGAAACTTCATTACATAATATTATCGGGTATGCTTTTGTTGTTCATTTGCATCCTACGTTGGTAAATGCCTTAATGTGTTCACGAAATGCTGAAAACGAGTTGAAAAAACTTTTCGGAGAGAAAGCCCTGTTTGTGAAATATACCGATCCGGGGTATGTGTTGTTTAAGAAGGTAGATGAAAAGCTGAAAGCGTATCGGGCAACCTATCGTGAAGAGCCACATGTCATTTGGCTACAAAATCACGGTATTTTTGTGGCTGCCGACACTACGGAGGAAATTAAAGTGCTTTATGCAGCGATTTTTTCCACCCTTGAAAAAGCAATAAAAAATCCTCTTCCCGATGGCGAAAAGCCGGTTTGTCGGTGTGTTTCCCAAGTTCTTCCCGGTATCCGGATGATGCTTTCGAAAAGTGAATTGAAAACATTGAAAGTGCGCAATAACAAACGGATTGCCTATTTCAGTGATCATATCGAGCATCAGGCTGATATTGTTCGGCCTTTTACCCCCGACGAAATTGTTTATTGCAAATCGAATTACCTTTTTATTAATAAGGATAATCCCGATGAAGTGTTGGCTGAAGCCGAAAAGGTCATTCCGGATTTTACCGAAAAGTTTGGATATCAACCTAAAGTGCTGTTAATAAAAGGTATCGGTCTTGTAGCTGTTGGCGATCATGCAAAACAATGCGATATTATTCTTGATGTTTTTGAAGATGCTATGAAAATTGCCTATCTGGCTCAGTCTTTTGGCGGTTCACATCCCATGACCCCTGAACAGATTGATTTTATCGATAACTGGGAAGCGGAAAATTATCGCCGAAAGGTCATGTCAACCGGTAAAGCGGGACGTGCTGAAAATAAAACCATTATAGTGACAGGTGCTGCACAAGGTTTTGGTGAGGGCATATCCCGCAATTTATTACTGGAAGGAGCAAATATTGTGATTGCCGATTTAAATGAAGAAAAAGGCTCATTGACAACGGAACATTTTAACTCCTTATCGCAAGGGAAGGGTAATAATGCTTTGTTTGTGAAGACCAACGTTACCGAAATCTCGAGTCTTGAGAACCTCATATATGAAACCGTCTCCCATTTTGGTGCGATCGATTGTTTCATCAGTAATGCCGGAGTATTGCGTGCGGGAGGACTGGACGAAATGGAACCGGAAATTTTCGACTTCGTAACCAAAATAAACTATAATGCCTATTTTTATTGTACGAAAGTGGTAAGTAAGGTGATGAAGCTCCAGACAAAATATGCTCCGGAAGATTATTACGCCGATATTATTCAGATTAATTCCAAATCGGGATTGAGAGGAAGTAAAGCCAATTTTGCCTATGCGGGAGGTAAGTTCGGGGGAATCGGTTTGACGCAGTCGTTTGCTTTGGAGCTGGCGCCTTTTCGTATCAAGGTGAATGCTGTTTGCCCCGGAAATTTTTATGAGGGTCCGCTTTGGAGTGATCCCAATAACGGCTTATTTGTTCAGTATTTGAAGGCAGGAAAAGTTCCCGGTGCGAAAACAATAGAAGATGTAAGAACATATTACCTGGCACAGGTGCCGATGAAGAAGGGTTGTTCGCCCGAAGATGTCACCAAAGGGGTGCTTTATCTGATGGAGCAATGTGGCGAAACCGGTCAGGCGCTACCTGTCACCGGTGGTCAGGTTATGCTGAATTAGCTGTGTTTTTCTTATTATGAGAATTAGAAATTTATGAAAACAAGAGCAGTTCGTTTATACGGCAAGAAAGATCTTCGGTTGGAAGAATTTGAATTGCCACCCATAAAAGATAATGAGATTCTGGCTAAAGTAGTCTGCGATTCGTTGTGTATGTCATCCTACAAAGCGGCCATTCAGGGAGCAGATCATAAGCGGGTGCCCGATAACGTGGCAGAGCATCCGGTGATCATCGGACATGAGTTTGCAGGTGAGTTGATTGAAATTGGTTCAAAGTGGGCAGATCAATTTAAGGTCGGCGATAAATTTTCCATTCAGCCTGCGTTGAATTACGAAGACGGTCCCGTAGGAATATTGAGCGCGCCGGGATACAGTTATCCGTATATTGGCGGTGATGCTACGTATGTGATCATTCCCAATGAGGTAATGGAGAAAAATTGTTTGTTGCCTTATCATGGGGAAGGATTTTATCCGGCATCGCTGGCGGAACCTCTTTCGTGCGTGATTGGCGCCATGCATGCTAATTACCATATCACGCCGGGAAGTTACGTGCACAAGATGGAAATTGTTGATGGCGGGAGAATGGCCATTCTGGCCGGTGTTGGGCCTATGGGGCTCGCTGCCATCAATTTCGTGTTGCATAGGGAGGACTGCAAGCCTTCGTTGTTGGTGGTTACCGATATCGATCAGGTGCGTCTCGACAGGGCTGCATCGCTCTATACGGTAGAATTCGCCGCTTCACGGGGTATTGATCTGCGCTATATCAATACTTCGGTTATGCAAAATCCGGTGGAAGAATTAAGGGCATTGACCAATAGTGAAGGGTATAACGATGTCTTTGTTTTTGCTCCGGTGAGATCGGTTGTTGAGCAGGCAGACGCCATTCTCGGATTCGACGGATGTCTCAATTTTTTTGCAGGGCCTAGCGATCCGAAGTTCAGTGCCATGTTGAATTTTTACAATGTTCACTATGCCTATACGCATGTTGCCGGTACAAGTGGGGGAAACAATGAAGATATGGTAGAAGCCTTGGATATAATGAATAAAGGATTAGATCCTGCGGGATTGGTGACCCATATCGGCGGATTGAATGCTGTACCTGAAGCGACCCTCCGTTTACCGGAAATCCCCGGTGGAAAAAAATTGATTTATACCCATATTACCATGTCTTTGACGGCAATCTCGGATTTTGCCGAATTAGGTAAAACCAATGAAGTTTTTAGTGAATTGGCTTCCATTTGTGATAAATACAAGGGCTTATGGAATGTGGAAGCTGAAGCGTTTTTGTTGGCAAATGCGAATAAATTGAGTTAAATTTGATTATATGTTATAGAATATGAAACAATTAGATGTTAAATTGATGCATCCGGTAGAACAGATCAACGTGATCATTGGAAGGATTTACCGGAGTGGTATGACCACAACTTCGGGGGGAAATATTTCTATTCGGGACGAAAATGGCGATATTTGGATTACTCCGTCGGGAGTAGATAAAGGATCGTTAACTCCCAATGATATCATGTGTGTGAAAAAAGACGGAACGGTTATTGGTCCTCACAAACCTTCCTCTGAGTTCCCGTTTCATAAAGCCATTTACGAAACGCGTCCGGAGTTGACGGCAATTATTCACGCCCATCCTCCTGCACTTGTGGCATTCAGCATTTCGCATAAAGTGCCCGATACCAAAATTGTTCCTCAAGCCCATAACATATGTGGCGATATCGGATTTGCCCCATATGGAACACCCGGAAGTGAAGACCTCGGAAAGAAAATTGCCAACGAATTCAAGAATACGCAATATAAAGCAGTAATCATGGAGAATCATGGGATCGTTTTGGGAGGGGTAGATATGATGGATGCTTATCAGCGTTTTGAGACACTTGAATTTTGTTGCCGTACCATTGTAAATGCAAGACGGTTGGGCGAGGTGAATTATTTGTCGGATGAACAAATCGCAAAGTATGTCAATCATATTCCTACCAATATTCCGCATTTCATGGATATCGATTATCCTTCCGACGAGCGGGCTTTACGTTCGGAGATGGTGAAGATTATCCGCAGAGCATGTGATCAGGGTCTCATGATTTCGACGTACGGTACAGTGTCGGTGCGTTGGCGCGGCGATGATTTTTTGATAACGCCAAGGAATGTGGCACGTTGGGATATTGTTCCCGAAGATATTGTGCAGATAAAAAAGGGTATGGCTGAGGCCGGAAAAACGCCGAGCCGTGCGGTAGCCTTGCATCAACGCATATATCAATTGAATCCGCATATCAATTCCATTATTTGCACACAGCCGGTCAATCTGATGGCACATGCTATAACCGGTACAAAATTTGACGTGCGTACAATTCCGGAAAGTTGGATTTTTCTTCAGGATGTTCCGTCTATTCCTTTCGGTTTGATCTATAACGATATTGATGGTGTTGCAGAAATGTTCAACCATAACAAAGTTATTTTGGTGGAAAACGATAGTGTATTTGTGACAGGTGACAAATTGTTGAACACTTTCGATTATTTGGAGGTGGCTGAATTTTCGGCGAATTCACTTGTAATGGCTTCGGCTATCGGCCCTCTTTGCCCTATCAGCGACAAGGAAATAGAGGATTTGAAAGTAGCATTCAATGTAAAATAAAGGGAAGAAAAAAGCACGTATCCTTTTTTATGCAGGTTATTTTTTCTCCATACACGATGCCTGAATTTAACCTGGCCGCAGAAGAATATTTTTTTTCGGCCAATTGTGAGGAATATCTTTTGCTTTACATAAACAAACCAAGCGTGATCATCGGTTCTAATCAGGCTGTGGCAAATGAGGTAGATATGGATTTTTGCAGGGTTAACGGCATCCCCATTGTGCGAAGGTTGTCGGGTGGGGGTGCCGTTTATCACGACGAAGGTAATCTGAATTACTGTTTTATTTTCAACAGGAAACAAGGCGCTTCTCCGTTAAGTCCCGATTTTTTACAGCCGGTGGTTTCTGCCTTGAATTTTATGGGAATACCTGTGGAAATCGGGAAACGAAAAGACCTTTGGCTTGCCGATGGCCATAAGGTATCGGGAACAGCTTCTCATGTTTCGAGGGGCAGAGAATTGCATCACGGCACACTGCTTTACGATGTCGATTTGGATCGATTACAAAAATCATTAACGCCACACGCTGAAATCCATTGCAACAAGGCAACACCTTCTATCCCTTCACCTGTGAAAAATTTGCGTAGCCTTTGGGAAGAGACTTCAGGGAAAACGTCATTTGCAGCTGATTTTTTCCTAACTTTTACAAAAGCCATTCTTGGTTATTATAACACTGAGGAGCTTTCGCCTTTGTTGTGTGAGGATAAGAAGCATATCGATATACTTTGTGGGAGTAAATATGCTCTGCGACAATGGAATTTTAAGATGTGATTTCTTTTTTATCCGATTTCTCGTGCCAGTTTTATTCCCTGAGTAATGCGCTGGTTCATGCCAATGCCGTCCCGAAGATTTCCTGCCAAGTGTAATCCGCGATATTTTTTTTCCAATAGTTCAACGGTTTTGAAACGTTCTTCTGAAGATCGTTCATACTGTGGAATGGCATATTTATGACGGAAGATGCGGATCAAATCGGGTTCTTTAGCTATCGGGAAACCGAGCATGCGATGAAATTGGCGTATTACTTTATCGGTAATTTCATTGTTGTTCAATTCGGTAAGCTCACTGCGATGCATCCCACCCATGAAAAAAGAGAATAAAATGCCGTTTTCCGGACTGCGGTTGTCGAAGCACGAGGAAGGGAACAAAATACCCAGAAAATCTTCTTTATCTTTTGGACTTATCAAGCCACCAAAAGCATTGAAATTCAGCTTGCCTTTGTTTTTTACTCCTACGGCTATCTGCACTACCGGTGCATACCGCAGATTGGCGATTTTGGCCAAATTTGTCTTGTCTACAAAAGGAAGAATATCAGGTAAAGCATAAGCTCCCACGGTGGTGATTACATGAGGTGAAGTGAAGGTTAAGCATTGGCCGTTTTGCCGACAAGTAGTTTTCCATATCCCTGTTTCCGGATCGGGTTGAATTATAATGTTTTCAGCAGAAAGAAAAATACGGTCCTTTCCGAGATACGTTGTCATGGCTTTTGTCAGATTTTCCAGTCCCCCTTTTGCAGAAAAGATAGATGACGGCGTTTTTGGTTTGGGATGATGCTTAGCCTCTTTTGCTTTAGCAATGGCACCTTTTATAAAACTTCCGTAGATTTGTTCCAATTGGTAAAGTTTGGGCAGGGCATGACGTGTCACCAGCGAGTAGGCGTTTCCGGCATAGACACCTGAAAGAAAAGGCTCTACTGCATAATCGACAAACGATTTTCCAAGCCTGCGGCTAGCAAGCGCACCTACCGATTCGTCAGGGTCTGTTCCTTTGGCTCGCCAAGGTTCGCCGAGAATGCGGAATTTGTCTGATAAAGTAAAAAGTGGTGTGGTAATACCTCCCCACAAGCCGTTGGGTAAGGCGTAAAATTTGCCATTTTTCCAAATCAATCGTTTTTCCGCTTCTTTTTTAGCAAATTCGATTTCGCAATCCGGATTAAGTTCTTTAAAAAGTGTCATCACTTCTTCGGTAACGCCGGATCCGGTTGTCGGACCTGATTCGAAAGTAAACCCCTCTTCGTGAAAGGTGCGGATTTGTCCTCCGGATCGGTTGGCCTTTTCCAAAATAACTACCGAAACCCCCCTTTTCGTGAGTTCTACGCCTGCCGATAGTCCGGTAAGCCCGGCACCAATAATGACTACGTCTTTTTTCATATTAAATGGGTTTTGAGAATGTTTTATCGCTGTTGATCAATAATTTATCCAATGATGCTGCTACGTTGCGAACGAAAGGTGAGCCTTTTTGTTTCATGACGATTTTGTGGTCATCGAAAACGATGATGCCGTCTTGTTCGAATCCTCTCATTTTTTTTTCTGAGTAGGCGGTCGCAGCTTTCACTTCTTCTATCGACCGTTGAAAACGTATGGCAAGTTCTTGCCAGTCGATTTGTTCATTGCACATCAAGTCGGTGATCACTTCGCGTGTAATCTGTTCCTCGAAATTGAGAGAATATCCTTTTTTCACGGGGATATGTCCCCGATTTACCGTTTCAATGTATTCGGAGATATTTTTTGTATTTTGAGCGTAAGCATTCGACAATTGACTGATAGCCGTAACGCCAAAAGCATAAACCTGGCCGGTAGTGCGGCGTGTACAATAACCCTGAAAATTGCGATGCAGCGTTTTGGTTAGTGCAGCCCGACAGAGTTCGTCGTCCTCGCGTACGAAATGGTCAAGTCCCACTTGAATATAACCTGCATTCAGGAGCAATTGGCGTGAAGTGTGATATATGTCATCTTTTTGTTTCTCCGACGGGAGCCCTTCCTTTTCTAAAAATCGCTGGCGAGGAAACAGACGAGGCAGATGGGCGTATGAAAACGTGACGAGGCGATCGGGTGAAAGGTCGATGGCTTTCTGAATGGATTGCGAAAAACTTTCCGGCGTTTGCTTGGGCAGTCCGTATATGAAGTCCAAATTGATGCGTATGTTGTTTTCGCGAAGTAAAGCCAAAATTTCTTCAATTGGCAAAAGGGTTGGAAGCCGGTTGCAGGCTTTCAGTACTTTCGTGTCAAAATCCTGAATTCCAATGCTCATGCGGTTGAAACCGGCATTCACTAGGGAGCGGAAATGCTGTTCATTCATATATCCGGCATGGCACTCAATGGCAATTTCAGGATTTTCGATGCATTTGAATTTACTGAATAGCAATCCATTGATTCGTTGAATATATTTCAGATTGATGGAAGTTGGTGATCCGCCGCCATAATGGATTTGCGCAATTTTTCGTTTTTTATCGATTTTGCTGCAAACCCTTTCAATTTCTTTTATCACGGCATCGATGTAAGCTTCCTCTTCGGCATCCGTCGTTCTTGGATAGGAATTGCACCCGCAATAGTAACACATTCTTCTGCAATAGGGAATATGAATATAAAACGACACATGTTGGGGTTCCTGATGGTTGGATAATTCGATAGCTTGCAGCAGATCGTTTTCAGAAAAATGTTCATGAAAGAAGTTTGACGATGGATAACTGGTATAGCGTGGAACCGGGGTATTATATTTTGAAATCAGGTTGTTCATTGGGCAATCTCATTTTCAAGTATGCATTTTTTATTTTGTGTTTTGTGGGCTATTGCTGTAGACGAATTGGAGTGGTGTTTATTATTCGGCTCATTTTTATGCGAAAGAGGTTGATAAAACAGGACGAAAACAAAAGAAACGGCAGCAATGGCCCATTCCGATCCGAACAGCCCTTTGTAGCCGAACAGGTCACCGATTCGGGCGCTAATCAAGGTAATGATCATGGCGCTCAGGTGTGAAACAACGATTTGAATGGTGAAATCGGTTCCTTCGCGCCCATCGCGAACACTATCCATTGCCGTAGTGTACATCATGGTAGAGGCCATTCCGTAAATTCCCCATACGAGGGCAATTCCTACAAGAATATGAACGCGCCCGGCAGATCCTGCTTGAGTAAGCAACAAAAAATAAGTAGCAGGAAAAACGATAAGAGCCGAGATCAATTTTCGGGATGTAGTCTTTCCTGTTTTTTTAATCAAAATGCCGGTCAAAAACGAACCGACAATTCCTATGGATATGCCAAATATCCCCATCATTACGCCGATTTCTTTCATGCCATAGCCCAAATCTACCATAAAGGGGCTTAGCGAAGCGAGAATACCAATAATTCCGGCATAGAAAAGAAACAGAAAAACGATTTGTTGCCAACTGTTTTTCTGTTTGAAAAACAGCAACATATCTTTCGGTTTGGCTTTTTCTTTTGTTTTTCGTTCGCGAAGCCGTATTTTTTTGTTCATGGCAAGTGGAATGAGCGCAATGAGCACAAAAATGGCTACCCAGGGTAAAAGGTTGTTCCAACCTAATTTTTGGAATAGCAACAACAAAAAACCACCACCGACCATACTTCCGGTAAATGATCCCATTGCTTGAATGCTGTTCAGTAATCCGGTATCTTCTCGTTTAAAAGAACGTGCAGCCATTGCATCGGTAGCGATATCCTGTGTGGCGGAAGAAACAAATGCCAGTATAATGAGAAAAACGATAAGGGTGAAATTGGCTTCAATATTGAATATGGCTACCACAAAAATCAGTATGGCATATACGGTTTCCGATCCAAAAATCCACCGTTTGTAGTCACGCACCGATTCGGTTCGACTATCAACCAGCGGTGACCATAAAAATTTGACGAGCCAGGGAATTTTAATGAGTTTAAGTAGGGCGATAGTAAACAAGGGGTAGTTCCCTTGCCGCATAAGAACCGGCAAAGCGGTGGAGAAAAAGCTCATCGGAATGGATTGAGCAATATAAAGTGAAAAAAAGGTAAAAAGATGATAGGGCTTTTCTGCTTTCATTTCTACATTTTATAGGTCATAGGTTAATGTGACACCTGCCGTAAATGGTTTTCCCGGTTTTCCGAGTTTACGCTTAGACATTTCGAAATAGTATCCAAGATAATGGGCATTGGTGAGGTTCTTTCCCCATACGGACAGGTTCATTCGTCCCTTTTCCATATCGACACTTCCATTCAGCAACCCGTAAAAAGGCTGCTTTGTTTCATTGTTTTCATTCCAGTGAATTTCTCCGAGTCCGGTATAGCCGGCATTCAGAGTGATATGATCCACAAGATATGACGAACAGGGTATGCGATAACCTGCAATCAGCGAAAGGGTATGTTTGGGGACGAACGGCAAATAATTGCCCGAATAATCGATCGTTTCGCTGTAAATATAGTTTTTGAACGTAGCATGCGTGTATCCGTAAGCCGCATTGAAAGTGAGACGGGTTAGAGGTTTTGCCAGGAAAGACACTTCGAACCCCTTGCTTACAGAGTTGCCGGCGTTGAATATTTTCATTCCCTGCAAGTCGAGCAGCTGTTTGATTTGTTGATTTTGAATATCGATGTAGAAAAGGGCAAATTCTGCATGTAACCTTCCTTCGAAAAAGCTGCTTTTCCCGCCGATTTCGTAATTCCAACTTCTTTCGGGGTTGAACGTGCGCTGTTCTTCCGTTTCGAATACCGTATTGAATCCTCCTGTTTTGTAACCTTTCGCCAGTGTTGCATAGAGTTGCGTATGGTCTGAAAACCGATATTGCAGCGAAGCTTTGGGTGTCCATTCGGTAAAGGTGAGTGGCGAATCGTATTCGTTTCTCAGCTCAGCATGATTATCCATTACCTTATTTTCTTTGTGCACCGAATTGGCACGTTCGTAATCGTAACGGATTCCTGCCTGAAGAAACAGGTGGGTTAGCAGTTGAAATTCGGATTGATGATAAACGGCAAAACCGCGACTGTAATCGTTGAACCGTTTTTCGATTTTGTAGTTTGGATTGGCCATGTTCATGAAAACATCGGTACTTCGGTCGATATCGTGGTTAAAAGCAAAAATGCCGAAACTCCAACCATAACGGCTCGATTTTAATCCTTTGATGTTGATCTCTTCCGAAATTAGTCGTTGATTTTCCCCTTGAATGGCAAAATACAACTCTTTTGGAGAGGCATCCTGATCGACATTGTATTCATCGTTGAGCAGTTGAATCGAAGTTTGCGAGCTGATCCAAAATAGGCCGTTATGGTAATCGATCTGCAATCCGCTGTCATAAATATTGCGTTTGTAATAGCTTTTATGATTGGTGCTGACGGAATCCACTCGTCCGGTTTCGGAATTAATATCGCCGTAGGAGAACGCACCCTGATCCACATATTCGAAATTGTTTGTCCATCGGACGTTCAGATGGGTTTTGGGACGAAATTCCAATCGAGCATTCAAAGCAGCCGAGTTTAATTTATCGGCTTTTTCTCCGGTAAAAGTATTGGGGGTATTTCCTCCGTAATGGGTGTAATTTCCACCAACGTCGTAAGCAAAACGTGTGTTGATTTTGTCTGAATGCGAAACAGAAAAATAGGTATCGTCATAACTTCCGTAACGTATCTGTAACTTGGTTCCCTGATGGCGAAATGGCGATTTGGTCGTCACCAAAATAATGCCACCCATAGCGTTGCGGCCATAAAGTGTCCCTTGGGGGCCGCGCAAGAATTCAATTTTCTCGATGTTGTTAAAATTGATGTCGAAAGATGATTTTTCGAAATGAGGAACGCCGTCCACATACATCGCTACTGCCGGTGTATTGATAAGAGACCCCACTCCGCGGATAAAGACCGACGAGGTGAGTTTGGAATCCCTGTCCACCATTATAAAATTGGGGACGGTGGCCGAAAAATCTTTCATGTCGTTCAAGTGTTGTTGTTCCATGAAGGTTGTAGAAATGGTAGTTGCCGATACAGGCGTCGTCCAATTGTCGTTGGGCTGTTTGATGCTCAACACTACAATGCTGTCGAGGTTGAAGGTGCGTAACGAGTCTATTTCTTCGGCCATCATTCCGAAAAAAGAGAAGAACAACGCCGATACAAGCAGTACATTTCTTACAGGGAAAGATTTTAATTTTACTTGCATTGGAAAATTTTTTTTACTTTCAAAGAAAGTTTACTTTCGATTGTGTTAGTTTTTCAACTGCAAAGTAAAATCATCTTATTGCCAAAATCAATCCCTATTTGTAGTGATTTTTAGTGTGAAGGATGGAAAAAATAACTACTGCAGTTATTTTTAACATGAGATATTTTCAACAACCAGAATCTATTTATTTCACCGTGGCCATTGAACTATGGAAGATCTTTGTTGATTTCCCATGAAACGACACAGAGTGATTGTTAATGTTTTATCTCAAATTGGTAAATCGGCTGTCCGGTGAAGTCTGAAAACAAAAAACGCTTAAATTTGATTTTAAGCGTTTTTTTGAGGTGGTGCCACCGGGAATCGAACCAGGGACACAAGGATTTTCAGTCCTTTGCTCTACCGACTGAGCTATGGCACCTTTTTTGTTTGGCGAGTGCAAAGATAGGAGATTTTTTTTCAATTTCAAAACTTGCATCGTAAAAAGTAAAAAAAATGCATTCAGCTTACGTAAGAGGATTCCATCCTTGTGCTTTCAGTTGCATTTCCTGCCCATCTCGTGTGATAAGATGACACCCGTTTTCTTCTGCCGTTATATGACCTACAAGGTGGATACCCTCCAAAGCCGAAACCTGCTCATGGAGACTCAAGGGAACGGTGAACAACAGTTCATAATCTTCCCCGCCATTCAAGGCGACAGTGGAAACGTTCATATTGAAGGTTTCGGCCATCAGCGCGGTCTGATAATCGATGGGTATTCGTTCTTCGTAAATGGCACAACCGACTTTGCTCTGTTTGCAAATATGCAGCATGTCGGAAGACAAACCGTCTGAGATGTCGATCATTGAAGTAGGTTTGATATGGTTTTCAGCCAACAATTTCACGATATCCTTTCGAGCTTCGGGTTTAAGCTGGCGTTCCAGCAGATATTCTTTCCCGGCAAAATCGGGTTGAAAATCGGCTTGACCGTCAAAAACGTTTTTTTCGCGTTCCAGAAGCTGTAATCCCATATATGCAGCCCCAAGGTCGCCGGAAACAAAAATCAAATCGGTATTTTGTGCCCCGTTTCGGTAAACAAGTTGGTTCTCGTCGGCATATCCAATACAGGTGATGTTGATGGTTAAACCGGTAAGCGACGAAGATGTGTCGCCTCCCACAAGGTCAACGTCGTAAATTTTGCAGGCCAGTTTTAATCCATCGTAGAGAGCTTCCATATCTTCAACGCAAAAACGCTTGGAGATACCCAGCGAAACAACAATTTGCTGTGGCGTGCCGTTCATGGCGTAAATGTCCGAAAAATTAACGACTGCTGCTTTGTATCCCAGATGTTTCAGGGGTACGTATGTGAGATCGAAATGGATGCCTTCCAGTAAAATGTCGGTTGTAACCAAGGTCTTTTTATTGGTATTGTCTATTACGGCTGCATCATCGCCAATGCCTTTTACCGATGTTTTTTGAGTGAGTTGTATATCTTTGGTGAGATGTTCGATCAAGCCGAATTCCCCCAATGTTGCTATTTCTGTTCGTTGCATAAAAGGTAAATTGAAAATACTTCTTAAATTCTTTGAATGATTTCGCGCATGATGAAGGCCATTTTGGGCTGGGCAATTTTTGCAGCTTTCTGCACATCTTCATGCGATACTTCTACTATTTTGCCGATGACTCCCAAGTCGGTGATGATGGAAAAGGCCAGCACTTTCATTTTTGCGTGATTGGCTACAATTACTTCGGGAACTGTGGACATGCCCACAGCATCGCCGCCAATGGTGCGGAAATAATGATATTCGGCAGGTGTTTCAAAAGTGGGACCTTGTACTCCCACGTATACGCCGTGTTGAAGTTTGATGTTTTTTTCTTTGGCGATTTCCATTGCCATTCGGCGCAGTTTTTTATCGTAAGCCTCACTCATATCGGGGAAGCGGGTACCCAATTCGTCGTAATTTTTTCCGCGGAGCGGATGCTCGGGGAACAAGTTGATATGATCTTCGATGAGCATGATGTCGCCGATATCGAAACTCGGATTCATGCCTCCTGCTGCGTTGGATACAAATAGATAGTGTATGCCCAGTGCTTGAAAAATGCGGATGGGGAAAGTAACCTGCTGCATGGAGTATCCTTCGTAGTAATGAAAACGACCCTGCATGGCCAGTATTTTTTTCCCTCCCAATGTACCGATAATCAGGTTCCCGCTGTGTCCTTCGACTGTGGAAATGGGGAAATTAGGAATCTCGGTATAGGGGATTATTTGCTTGTTGTCGATTTCGTGAACCAATTCTCCAAGGCCCGTGCCGAGTATAATGGCGGTGTTGGGAATTTCTTCAATTTTACTTTTTAGATAATTGCTTGTTTGCCTGATAGCTTCTAACATGATGATATATTTTTTTGTTGAAAGACTCTCTTTCCGATTTTTTGATGAATTTTACCTCTACAGGGATATAATAGAGGATGGATTTGATATAATCGTCTAATGTTTTTAATGTTTTGAAACGTACCGCGTCTTTTTCTGTTGTGACGATGACAATATCGTCATCATCGATGTTTTTTAGCCTTTTATTTATTGTTTCGATATCTTTGATGGTGAATTGGTGATGATCGTCAAAAAGAATAGGATACAGATTATATGTTTTTCTTTCCAATTTGTCGATTAGTGGTTTTGGCGATGCAATGCCGGTTACCAAGACAACATGCTTTTTACGCAAATCATTGAGCATAATTTCCTCCGATTGAAATTCGGGGAAAACCGGTTTTAGGTCGCCATAATCGAAGGATGTGAAATATAATGATTGATAAGGAAATAGATCCAAGCCGTTGGCATAAATGCGGAAGTCGATCGGGCGCATCTGAGGATCGCATTTGGTTACTAATACGATAGATGCCCTCGCTTTTGCCGAAAGGGGTTCGCGTAGATTTCCCGCGGGCAACAGTTTGTCTTCAAAAATCGGACGGTTACTGTCCACAAGCAAAATGGAAAGCGATGGGATCACTGAACGATGCTGATAGCCATCATCCATCAGAATGACATCCGGTTTTTTGTCTTCCTGCATTTTTATTATTTTTTCGATGGCTTTGCTCCGATTTTTATCGACTACAACAAGTGCATCCGGAAACTTTTGTTTGATTTGCAAGGGTTCATCTCCTACATCCTCAACGTCGGAATCAGGTTCAACTTCGACAAATCCTCTGCTTTTTCGTTTGTAACCCCTGCTTAAAACGCATACTTTGTATCTTGAGGAGAGTAATTTAACCAAATATTCGATATGAGGTGTTTTCCCTGTGCCCCCAACAGTCAGATTTCCTACACAAATAACGGGGATGTCATATTTTTTTTGTTTCAAAATATGCGCATCATATAGTTTATTTCGCAAATTCACACCCCATCCGTACAACCATGACAGCGGTAGCAATGAACGGCGTATATTTGATGGAGGTTGGTCCATTTCTTAAATATAATTATTTAATATTCAAATCATAAGGTAAACGTGCCTGAATGAAATCCTCTTCCTTTAGATTTTTTATTGTCATAAAAATATCATAGCTGCTCCCTAGATATTCTTTGAGCGTTTTGAGGGCAAGGTCGTTTTTGTTTTTATCCATGAATTCTTCAATAAACGAACGTTTTTTCGGATATTCATATACTACGTAATCGTTGCCTACTCCGGCGAGATCAGTTGCAATTTTTATGGCTTTTTCTATTCCTCCCAATTCATCTACCAAACCAATCGTTTTTGCTTGATTCCCGGTCCAGATTCGTCCCTCTGCGTATTTCGCAAGTGAATCTTTGGGAATGCTGCGGCCTTCGGCGCAGCGCGACAAGAATGTATCGTATCCCTTTTCGATATAGGATTGAAGCATGGCTTTCTCGTTATTGTTCATCGGGCGGGTGAAATTTCCGAAATCGCTGTATTCGTGCGTTTTCACGACATCAAAATCGAGACCGAGCTTGTTCATTGTTCCCTGCATATTGGGGAAAAGGCCGAAGATGCCGATTGAACCGGTAATTGTGGTTGGCTGAGCCACAATTTTGGTGGCATTACATGAGATATAATATCCTCCGGATGCTGCCAGATCGCCCATAGAAACCACTACAGGCTTTTCTTTTTTCAAATCAGTTATGGCTTTCCAGATCTGTTCTGAGGCATAAGCGCTGCCTCCTCCTGAATTCACACGAAAAACAACAGCTTTTATATTATCATCCTTTCGAAGTTTTTCGATTTCGTTGACCATGAATTTGTCTTGAATATCGGATGAGCCGTTTCCCGATATGATGTTACCAACAGCATATAAAAGGGCAATGTTGTTTTTTGATTTTTTTATTATCCGGGGTTTTACCGATTTCATATCCTGAACTGTGGCCGACGGAATTTTTTCACCTTCATCGATATTGAGCAGGGTGCGCAAATAATTTTTCATTTCCGTTTCATAAAGTACGGTATCCACAAGATTTTTGTTTATCAGATACGATATGTCTTTCAAAAGAGGAAACTGATTGGCAATGGAATCGATATCTACGGCAGATAAATTGCGGGAATCGGCCAGATCACTTCGCATAAAATTCCACATATCGTTGAGCGAAGAAGTTGTCTGCTGACGGTTGGCTTCACTCATTTCTGTGAGTGTAAATGGCTCAACAGCCGATTTGTAGGTACCTACTTTGAATACCTGAACTTCTATTCCCAATTTTTCTAATGCATCTTTATAGAAAACAGGCATGGATACCAATCCGTGAATATCGAGTGATCCTTGGGGATTGATAGCGATTTTGTCTGCTACCGATGCCAGATAATATCCCGATTGAGTGTAGGTGTCGGCATAAGCTACAATAAATTTTCCGCTTTCTTTGAAATCGATCAGCTCTTGACGAATTTGCATCAAAGTGGCAGGAGCTGCATTGAAAATCTGCGCGTTTAGATAGATGCCTTTTATTCGATCGTCATTTTTTACCTTGCGAATAGCTGCAACGATATCGTCAAGGCCCATCATTGCGGTTTCATCCTGAGGAATAAAAGCAGTGGATCGAGGTGATCTTTCCTGAATATTCCCCACTAAACGTAAATGGAGAATACTGTTGTTCTCAAGTACAAATTGTTCTTCGCTCACCGATTGGAATAATGAGCCGGCAGTAACTATAAAAAAGACCATGGAAATAGCCGAAACAAGTATACTGGCAATGATAAACCCGAGAGCTGATCCTAAGACGATTTTGGGAAAATCTTTCATATAAATTGTTTTTTTAATATGAATAAATTAGTCGGAACAAAAGTAAAAAAAAAAGAAGAATCAAACAATTTAAAAATCTTATATTTGAATCGGTTTGCCTTTGATTTTAAAGGTATTCTTTTTCAAGATGTTTTGGATATACTATAATTCGAATTTTTATCATTCGTTTAGGGGAAAAGGCAGTTTGTCCGGCAAAAAATGATAATTTTGTAAAAAGCAAGAAACTATGTGCAGCGTTTTTCGATTTTATTCATCTATATACATGAATGCGATTAAGCATGGATGATTCGCAGTTGATAGAAGCGTGTAAGAAGAAGGACCGTGATGCTCAAAAGAAGCTATATGAAATGTATGCTCCTAAAATGATGGGCGTTTGTTTGCGTTATTGCCATAATAACGAAACGGCATGGGACTTGCTACACGACGGATTTTTCCGGGTTTTTACGCGCATTGGCTCCTATTCGGGCAAGGGGTCTTTTGAAGGATGGCTGAGACGTATTTTTGTGAATCTGGCGATTGAAAATTATCGTTATGAACGAAAAAAAAATCAGGTAATGACCGATATCGAACAGATTGAATCGGATGATTTGGATTTTTTAGATGACGATTCTTATAATATAGGGGATATTACACACGAAGAGCTTCTCGAAATGATAAGGCAACTACCAAAAAGTTATCGCACCATATTCAATTTGTTCGTGTTTGAAGATATGTCTCATAAAGAAATCGGCAAAATGCTTGGCATTAACGAATCCACTTCGCGTTCACAGTATTCGCGTGCAAGAGCAATATTGCGAAAAAAAATTAATGCTGTCCTGAAAAATAAATAGTGAAGATGATGAGTGAGAAAGACAACATAAAAGAACAATTTCGGCATAAGTTGAACGATTACGAGGCACCTGTTTTGGATAATGAATGGGATCGGCTTGAGGAATCGCTCGACAAAGCCATGCGGCAGCGCGCTGTCCAACGGCAATGGATGGCTGCTGCAGCTGTAATTGTTGCTTTGATAGTGGGTGGGCTGATATATCTGAATTTTCCTGTTGATGGCGATAAGGCGATAGTAACGAAAAAAGTCGCTCCGAGTGATAAAAACGAATCATTGTTCCCTATTGTCGAAGAAAACGAAATGAAGCAATCTCCATTGGTGGTTTCAGCTGACGAAAATAAATTTAAGGAGTTTGAAAAAACGGAAACAGGTATAAAAACGGAGTTACCTGTAGAAACAGAAACGCAATATCCCCAAACGGTGGAGTTGCCTGTTGTTGATGCGGATAAGTCGGATGAAAAAGACTATCCGGAGGAACAGTCGGGAGAACTGACTGACGAAGAGATGGATCGATTTATCGAAGAGTTTGTTAACCAACGAAACAATAATCAGACGCATTTGAGTTTTGCCGAGGAAGGGGAAAGCGAACCTATTGCCATAGCTCTTAATGCCAGAGGAGGGTTGACCTCTTTGCATCGAACGACGAATTCTCCCATGACGTTGAAAAGTGTTGCGACAAAAAATTATGCGGTTAACGATTCACCCGAGAAATCGTTGATGACAGGAAATATGAATCACATGGAATTTAATGCCGATCAAGTCGATGTGACAGAAAATATTGCCGAAATGGTTCACGAACAACCGATTTCTATCGGTCTTACTTTCTCAAAACTTATTATGGATCGTCTTTCGGTAGAAACGGGACTTATGTATACTTATTTATATTCGAAAGCAAAAAATACGGCTAACCAATTTAAAAGTCAAGAAACGCAACAGTTGCATTATTTGGGTATCCCGCTAAATGTGAATTATACTCTTTTATCTTTCCACAAATTAAATGTGTATGTTTCTATGGGAGGAATGATCGAGAAAGATGTGTATGGCAAATATCAATATGTGGATGAAACGGTTGAACCTGAAACAAATGGCACTTCCGGGAAAAAAGTGTCGGTAAATATTCATCAACATAATCCACAGGTGTCAGTGAATGCAGGCATGGGATTATCCTATCCTTTATTCAATAACTTGGGGATATATGGGAAAATAGGGGGAGCCTATTATTTTGATGCCAATAATAAATATAAAACTTTTTATTCCGACAAAAAAATTGTGTTGGATTTGAATGTAGGACTTAAACTTAATTTTTAACTACTAAATAAGAAAAAAAATGAAAAAGAGTGTGTTATTTTTTAGTATGGTGATTATGGGTTTTATGTTAAGCTCATGTCTGGAATCAGGAGATCAGAGTTATACAGGTGTAATGCAGTTTTCTTATGTTACGATGGATAACAGCGGTCTTATTTATGCTCGTAATGAGGGCGGTTTTATAACGAGTGAGAGTATACGAATGTTATATCCGGGCAACTGCTATTTCCTTTCTTATACATGGAATTCGGAGAATGGTATGACTCAGTCAGCTGATGGATTTAATATTTTTAATGTGGTTCTTACAGATGAACCGGAACCCGTGCCTTCCACAACGTTAGTTATGTCGGATGCGCCTGCTGAGGCGGGAACACCATTTTATAAATTTTCGTCTCCTTATTATAGCAGCGATGAATATTTTGGTGATTTCTGGGCATTTTCTTATCAATGGAAAAAGAAAAAAGGGGAGGAAGCAAGGGTGGATTTTTATAAATCTTCAGAAACGACGGAAACCCCCGGTGAAATACTAATTGACGTGCGTTTAAGTAAAACAGGAACGCCTACCGAAACAACGGAAACAATAGAAAACGGAATCATTGCAGTAAATATGTCTTCTTTGCGCAACTTGTTGCAAACTTCAGGTGAAACTGAGACTAAAAATGTTCCCATTCGTTTTCGTTATTATATTGAAGGGGGTTCTGAACCGATCAAAAGCTCTGCATATGCTATTACGATTTACACCGATTAAAGTATTTTCTATACTTAATTGAATTCCGCAAAGAGGGTGTATCACAATGTGATTTCACCCTCTTTGGTTTTTACACCTATTGGAAATAAATTTCAACAAATCAATTCTCAGCGGCTTTTTTTATTTCGATACATTTTTTTGTGCATATCGTTTCCCTGATCAGTGTTTCTTTCTTTGAATCCATTTACCTGTTCGTGGGTGAGGTTATTGTTTTTCAATTTTCCTCTGTGGGGAGTAATAAGTGATTTTTTAGGTGGTTATGTATTGTTGAACCTGCGTTGATAGCTATTTTTTACCTTGAATGAGGATTGTTCGGATATGATAAAATAAAAAACTGCCCTATGTAAGGGCAGTTTTTTTATTTATCGAAAGAAGAACGAAAAAATTATTCTTTTTCTTCTTCTTTTGTCTGAGCGTCTTCTTTGATTTCTTCTGCTTTCTTCACTTCCTCTTTCACTTCCTCGGAATCGGTTTTTGCATCAGTAGTTTCAATAGCCGGTTTTTCTTCAACTTTAACCTCTGAAACTTCTATTTGTTCTGTTTTCAAATCCTCGATTTTCTCTTCTTCTTTTGTTTCTTCGGTTTTTTCATCTCCGGCTTTCGATTTCTTCTTTGTTTCTTTTTTAGGAGCTGCTTTTTGAGCTTCAAGTTTTTCCTTTAAAGCAACCAGTTCTTCAATATCGCCGAATGTTGTTTTCTCGATTATCGGAGTAGAAATCGTTTCCGCCTCTTCCTTTTTCCCTGTACGTTTTGATCTACGTTTCGATTCGGTTTTCTCGTTTTGTTCATCTTCGAATACTCGCGTATGAGATACAACAATGCGTTTAGCATCTTTGTTAAATTCGATGACTTTGAATGGTAATTTCTCATCTACTTGTGCTTGAGAGCCATCTTCCTTTACTAAGTGTTTAGAAGAAGCAAATGCTTCAATACCGTAAGGAAGAGCAATAATGGCACCTTTATCGGTTAGCTCCACTATGGTACCTTCATGAACGGAACCTTCTGTGAAAATGGTTTCAAATACATCCCACGGATTTTCCTCGACTTGTTTATGTCCAAGGCTCAAGCGACGATTTTCCTTATCGATTTCCAATACTTGCACTTCAAGTGGTGCACCAATTTCCGTAACTTCGCTTGGATGTTTGATTTTCTTTGTCCATGAGAGATCAGAGATATGAACCAACCCTTCCACTCCTTCTTCTATTTCCACAAAAGCACCAAAGTTAGTGAAGTTGCGAACGGTTGCCGTATGAATACTGCCAATCGGGTATCTCTCTTCGATGGTTTCCCAAGGATCCGGTTTTAATTGTTTCATTCCGAGGGACATCTTGCGTTCCTCACGGTCGAGAGATAAGATGACAGCTTCTACTTCGTCGCCGACATGTAGAAAGTCTTGAGCAGTATGCAGGTGTTGCGTCCAACTCATTTCCGATACGTGAATTAATCCTTCTACTCCCGGGGCAATTTCTACAAATGCTCCGTAATCGGCAATCACTACTACTTTTCCTTTTACAATGTCTCCAACTTTCAAATTGGGATCTAATGCATCCCAAGGATGTGGCGTTAGCTGTTTTAATCCAAGAGCAATGCGTTTCTTTTCATCATCGAAATCGAGAATAACCACATTGATCTTATCGTTTAATTTGACAACTTCTTCCGGATGTTGAATGCGTTCCCATGAAAGATCGGTAATATGAACAAGACCGTCAACCCCACCAAGATCAATAAATACTCCGTAAGAGGTAATGTTTTTCACTGTTCCTTCAAGTACTTGACCTTTTTCGAGGTGCGAGATAATTTCTTTCTTTTGTTGTTCGAGTTCTTCCTCTATCAATATTTTGTGCGATACAACCACATTTTTGAATTCGGGGTTGATTTTTACAACTTTAAATTCCATTGTTTTATCCACGAACATGTCGTAATCGTGAATCGGTTTCACATCAATTTGTGAGCCGGGTAAGAATGCTTCAATTCCGAACACGTCAACAATCATACCGCCTTTTGTGCGACATTTGATGTATCCTTTAATCACTTCGTTATTCTGGAATGCTTCGTTTACGCGATCCCATGAACGTGTGGCACGTGCTTTTTTATGAGAAAGTACCAGTTGTCCCTTTTTATCTTCCTGACTTTCGATATAAACCTCAACTTCATCGCCAACTTTCAGATCGGGATTGTATCTGAATTCACTCATTGGAACAACGCCTTCCGATTTGTAGCCGATGTTTACGATGACTTCGCGTTTATTCATGGAAGTTACGACCCCGGTTACTACTTCTTTATCGCTGATTTTGCTCAGTGTATTGGTGTAACTCTCGATAAGTTTTTCTTTGTTTTCTTTGCTGTAGCTTTCGCTTCCTTCGGCATAAGTTTCCCAATCGAAATTTTCAATGGGTGTGACATTCTTTGTGTTATCTGTCATTTGTTTTGTAAAAAAAATTAATTAAATAAGTTAGACATTATGTTGCTAAAAAAACGGTGCAAAGATAGATTGTTTTTCTGTATAAACCAATTCTTTGCACCTTAAATTTTTGAATTTATGAGTGATAATGATTGAAATGCAATAATCGATTTTTTGTTTTTAATCGGATATTTTCTTTTCCCATAATAATCCTTCGGCCACTTTTTTGCGTGTTTCCTTTCCGGCAATAATTTCGACGAGTTGCAATGCAAAATCGAACATAAAGCCGGGACCTTTTCCGGTAATGATTTTCCCGTCAACCGCTACATTTTCGCCGGTTATATTTGCTCCGATAAGTTGGGGCTCAAATCCGGGGTAACAGGTGGCTTTTTTCCCCTTAAGCAGTTCTAATCCGCCTAATACCATAGGTGCAGCACAAATTGCCGCTACATATTTTCCTTTTGTCACAAATGTTTTTATTTGTTCTTTCACTCCTTTGTGTTCGTTTAAGTTTTTTGCACCTGGCATGCCGCCGGGCAAAACCAAAACATCGATATCGGAGAAATCCATGGTTGTAAACAACTTATCCGCAATAACGGTGATATTGTGTGCTCCGGTCACTTTCAACTCATTAGAAACAGACACCGTTTGTACCGGTATCTCGGCTCTTCGTAATATATCTACTGTTCCGAGAGCTTCTATTTCTTCGAAGCCGTTTGCTAAAAATAGGGCAACTTTTTTCATAGAAATTTTTTTTGATATATTAATTGAGATTAAACTTATATGTAATGGTTCCTTGCTGATTGTTTCCCGATTGAATTGCATTGAATTTGGTGCTGCGTGCAGCCCGCAATGCTTCTTCCCGAAGCGTTGGACTCGGCGTATTCGTTCCTCGTCCGATTTCGGCATGAATTACATTTCCCGCCGGGTCTACGGTTATATTAACAACCACTGTGCCATAATCGTTCACGGTGTATCGGGGTTGCACAAGTCCCCCCGGTCCCAAGCTCCGCCCGCTAAGATCATACGTTCCTATTCCTCCGCTTCCTTTAGGCGATCCTTGTGTGGTATTTCCTGCAGAAACACCCTGTGTTCCTGTTCCTTCGGTGTTGCCTCTGTTTCCTGAGGTATTTTCTCCGAATAATCCCGACATTTGTTGGTTGATTTCTTTACGACGGGCTTCTTCCTCTCGTTGACGGCGTGCAGCTTCTTCTTCTAAACGGCGTTGTTCCGCCAATCGGGCTTCACGTTGTTTTTCTTCACGTTGTGCTTTTATATCAATCGATGGTTCGTCGTTTTGTGTGATAAGTGGCGATTCGGGATCATGAGGCGTGGTGGGAGGTGTTGAGATAACTGATGTTTCGGTCATCATTGGTTCTGTAGATCCTCCTGCATTTTCTTCTGTACCGAACATGACCGGAATGCCTTCCAATTCCCGCGAAGGGAGAGTGATGGTAAAATATGAAAACAAGAGGATAATCAGGAGCAATCCCGAAAAAATAATTGTTCCGATAATTCCACCTATTTTTTCTTTTTCCATTATGAAATAGCGATTCTTGAAGAAAAAAACCTTTAATTTGGTCGCGTCATCAATACCATTTTAAATTTATGCTTGTTTGCAATGTCAAGCACTTTCACAATTTCCCGGTAAGGAACGCTTTCGTCTGCGTAGAGCGCAACATATACTTCGGGGTTGGCACTATAGGCTGCTTGCAGAAAAGGTGCAATTGCTTCAAAGGGTACTTGACGTTCTGTCTCGTTTCCGTTTGCTACGTAATAATTAAGATTTTTGTCGATAGTTATCCGTGTCAGTGGTTTGGCTTGAGCTTGTTGCTGCGATTTTGGCAACAAAACTTTAATCGAATTTGGCACAACAATAGTAGATGTGATCATGAAAAAGATCAACAACAGAAAAATAACATCGGTCATCGATGCCATACTGAAGGTGGGTTCTATCTTAAAGCGTTGTTTTAATGCCATGAAAATTCTCCTTAATTTGCCGGTTCATTCAAAATGTCCATGAATTCCATGATGCGCATCTCCATTCTATTCACGATCCCTTTTATTTGTGTAGTAAGGTAGTTATATGCAAACAGCGCAATAATGCCGACGATAAGTCCGCCTACGGTTGTGATCAGCGCTTCATAAATGCCTGTTGACAATATATTTACATTTACATTAACACCTGCACTTGCCATGCTCATAAAGGCTTTAACCATGCCGGTAACCGTTCCGAGAAATCCAATCATCGGGGCACCTGCGGCTGTGGTAGCCAAAATGGGTAATCCTTTTTCGAGTTTGGCAATTTCTATGTTTCCAACATTTTCTATTGCTTCTGTAATATCACTCATGGGGCGTCCCAAACGGGAAATGCCTTTTTCTACCATTCTTGAAGCGGGGGTATCGGTTTTTCTGCAAAGTGCCAATGCAGATTCAATTTTTCCTTCATGAATATAATCTTTAATACGATTCATAAATGAATCATCCTCTTTTCCCGCATTACGGATTACCAAGATCCGTTCAATCAACACGTAAATAGAAAGGAGTAGCAAAACAAAGAGTACAATCATAAGCCATCCGCCTTTGATGGCAAGATCGAAAGTGTTGATTGCTGTTTCCGGGGTTTCCACGGTGGTCGTTACTTGTTCCCCCATTTCCCTGAGCGTGTCGTATGCTGCTGTCGGTATTTGTAACAGATTCATTCTGATAATTTACTTTACTGATTTACTATTTTTCTTTCAAAATTTGTTTATGGTGTAAAGATAATATTTCAACAGGATTAATCCTGATTTTCAGGCATCTTTAAACAATTTTTATACGCTTTTATTGTTTTTTCGAGTCCCATATACAAGGCATCACAAATGAGTGCATGACCTATGGAAACTTCACTAAGCCATGGAATATGAACATAAAAATAGTTTAAATTATTCAAATTCAAATCGTGACCCGCGTTTACGCCAAGACCAAGTTTTTTTGCCAGTATTGCTGCTTCCACATAAGGAGCAACAGCTTTTTCTTTATCTTTCTCGAACATTTCTGCATAGGGTCCGGTATATAGCTCGATTCGATCAGTTCCGATGGCAGAGGCTCCTTCTATCATTTCGAGGTCCGGATTTACAAATATGGAGGTGCGGATGCCCAACGACTGAAACTCGTTTACAACATCCGTGAGAAAATCTTTATGAGTGACAGTATCCCATCCGGTGTTGGAAGTGATGGCATCATGAGCATCGGGAACCAATGTAACTTGGGTAGGCCGTATTTTCTTAATCAACGAAATAAATTCAGGAGAAGGATTCCCCTCGATATTGAACTCCGTATAAACTTTCGGTTGTAAATCGAACACATCTTTTCGTTTGATGTGTCTTTCGTCAGGACGAGGATGAACGGTGATTCCGTCGGCGCCAAAACGTTGGCAGTCAATTGCTACTTGAACTACATTCGGTAAATCGCCTCCACGCGAGTTTCTCAAGGTGGCTATTTTGTTGATATTAACGCTTAATTTTGTCATAGCATACACTCCTTAAACTGTTTCCAAGATGGATAACCTAAAAAATAAAAAACTCCTGTTTATTAAAAAGTAAAGAAAATATAAAAAAACCAATATAAAGTTCGCTGTATCTAAAATTTTTCCATCTTTGTAAACCAAACTACAAAAATAATACGAATAAACCGTTTTTTAAACATGTCAACCAAAGAATTTATCAAAAACCAGGTAGAAAAGTTTTCTTCACACATTACGCCTGAGGAGTTTGCCGATTTAACGGAGGCAGAAAATTCGTTAATTATTTTAGAGGTACCTTCGAAAGATTACACACTCACCGAAATTGCACGAATCATTGAAAGTAACAATGCTCATGTCATGAGTTTATCTGTTTTGCCGGTTTCGGATGGTTCAACACTTCTTATATCCATTAAATTGGATATTTCAGATCTTACCCCTGTATTGCGTAGTTTTGAGCGGTTCAATTATAATGTCATTTATTATTACATGAAAGAAGGTGAAATCAACGATATACAAAGAGAGCGCCTTCAGGAGTTGTTGTTTTATCTCAACATGTAATTTAGATCAATAATGAAGTTATTTTAAATGGATATGAAAATAGCGTTATTTGGCAATACTTCTTCTGATAGAGATCCTCAATTTGAAAAATATATATTTTCTGTATGTGAGGCAATAAAAAGATATCCCATTCATCTTTATCTGCCTGATATGCTTTTTTATTCTCTTTCGCCCGATATTCAAGATAAAATTCGTCCTATGTGCATACTCTTTGATGTAACACCGCCGGTGGATATGGCAATGAGTGTGGGAGGCGATGGTACTTTTTTGCGCACGGCTTCGATAATTGGCGATATGGAAATACCTATTTTGGGAATTAACACCGGGAGATTAGGATTTCTTGCGGATATCAATTGCGATGAATTGGATGATACGCTACGGGAGATTGTAGAAAATAAATATCGAATAGAAGAACGTATATTGCTCGAAATCGACACAAATGATGAACCCAATCCTTTTGGCAGCATCTGTGCATTAAATGAAGTGGCCATTCTGAAACAGGATACGGCATCCATGCTTTCCATTCATGCTTATATCAATGGTGAATATTTAACATCGTATCGGGCTGACGGGTTGGTAATAGCTACTCCTACCGGTTCCACAGCCTATTCTCTCAGCATTGGCGGCCCTATTTTGGTTCCCACATCACCCAGCATTATTTTGGCTGCCATTGCTCCTCACAGTCTTACGGCAAGGCCATTGGTTGTAGGCGACGATAGCCGTATTTCGTTAAAAATTGAAAGCAGGAGCAAGCACTATCTGGTATCTCTCGACGGACAGTCGCAAATATTCAATGAGCATACCCTTATCGAGGTTTATAAAGCACCTTATACTCAGAAAGTAGTAAAACGCCTAAACCATACTTTTTTTAAAACACTTCGTGATAAATTAATGTGGGGTGCCGATCTTAGAAAATAAAAATCGATTATGTATCCGTGATTTTCCTCTAATTTTGAGTTTCATCTTCGGTTTCTACCTCAACAGAATTTCCCTCTGCGCTCACTTCTTCTTTATAGGGTAAAAATGTATCGAGTGCAAGAATCAGCAGGTAAAAGATAGCCATAAAAATGAATACTCCGATTATTCCTATACCTGCAATTTCCAATGCTTTTTCTATTGCTTGTGTCATAATGATCTGTTTTTATGCCAATAATGGAACCAATGTTAAGATAATGCCACCGGCTACAACAGAGCCGATCTGACCTCCGACATTTGCACTGATTGCCGGCATGAGCAGGTAATTGAACGGGTCTTCTTTCTGACCCATCTGATGAATTACACGAGCCGACATGGGAAATGCCGATATTCCGCATGCTCCGATCATCGGATTGATTTTATTTCCTTCTTTACGGAACAGATTCATGAATTTTGCAAAAATTACGCCGCCAAATGTGTCAAAAATGAATGCAAATAATCCTAAGGCAATAATGATGAGCGTATCCACACGAATGAAACGATCGGATGTCATGGTGCTGGCAATGGTAATACCTAACAACAGGGTTACCAGACTCGCCAATTCGTTTTGTGCTGCTAACGACAACTTGTTTAGTACTCCGCATTCGCGTATCAAATTACCGAACATTAAAAAACCGATAAGTGCTAACGATGACGGGGCAATGATCCCGGCTACGATCGTTACAGCAATGGGGAATGCTATCAGGGCTTTTTTCGATATTTTTTTGTTGTAATTTCCTGCTGTGGACATCCGAATCAATCGTTCTTTTTTGCTCGTCAACAATCGTATAACCGGAGGTTGAATAATGGGTACCAGAGCCATATAAGAATATGCCGCTACAGAAATAGGGCCGAGCAGATTGGGCGCAAATCGTGAAGCCACTACAATAGATGTGGGTCCGTCGGCTGCACCGATAATTCCGATGGAAGCAGCTTCTCTTAAATCGTACCCCAGCAATGAAGCAAAAATCATGGTCATAAAGATACCGAACTGAGCAGCAGCTCCAAACAGCAACAACGATGGATTGCGAAACAGGGGCGAAAAATCAATCATTGCCCCAATGGCAACAAATATCAGCAGAGGAAAGATTTCGGTAACTATTCCTGCATTAAAAAATGTATTCAACACTCCTTCCACGGCTTGTCCCGTAGCAGGATCTATTTGTGTAATTGCCGATGAGAAGGGTATGTTTACCAAAATGGCTCCAAACCCAATTGGCAATAATAAAGTAGGTTCATAATTTTTGGCAATAGCCAAATAAATAAGAATGAGCCCGATAGCGATCATAACCAAGTCCTGCCATGTCATTGATGCAATTGCAGGCATTAATTGCTCTAATCCCATAATAATTTCTCCATTAATATATAGTTAACCATTTTTGAATTATTCATTTCCAAAATTTGTTGTTCCTTAGTTTTCCGTAGCAGGTAAAATCCTCATCCTTTTGGATATTCTTCAAAAAAAGGTTTACGAGTAGCGGGATACGGTTTTATTTCACTTCATTAGCGTTAACCCAAGAAACCAAGCATAATACCGGCAGCCACAGCCGATCCGATCACTCCGGCAACATTGGGTCCCATTGCGTGCATCAAGAGATAATTGGAGGGATCGTATTCCAATCCGATTATTTGGGAAATTCGAGCTGAATCGGGAACAGCCGATACACCGGCATTACCAATAAGCGGATTGATTTTGTTCTCTTTTTTCAAGAATAAATTAAATATTTTTACAAAAAGAATTCCGGCTATGGTTGCAATAATAAAGGATAGCGCTCCAATAATAAATACTTTAACGGACTGTGCCGTTAAGAATGTGGTAGCTTGAGTAGATACACCTACAGTTAATCCTAAAAGGATAGTAACGATATCGATTAGCGGCCCACGAGCGGTTTCAGCCAAGCGACGTGTAACGCCCGATTCTTTGAGCAAATTTCCGAAGAATAACATTCCCAATAGCGGGAGTCCTGATGGGACGAGGAATGCGGTAAGTAACAATCCTACGATAGGGAATAAAATTTTTTCTGTTTGTGAAATCACTCTGGGTGGGGTCATATGGATAACGCGTTCCTTTTTAGTAGTTAACAGCCGCATGAATGGAGGCTGTATAATCGGTACTAATGCCATATATGAATATGCCGAGACAGCTATGGCCCCCATCAGATTAGGGGCTAATTTTGAAGAAAGAAAAATGGCGGTCGGCCCGTCGGCTCCTCCGATAATTCCTATGGCTCCGGCTTGATTGGGTTCAAATCCCAATTGTAAGGCAATGATATAGGCTCCAAATATACCGAATTGACAGGCTGCACCTATCAAAATAAGTTTGGGGTTGGCAATCAGTGCCGAGAAATCGGTCATTGCACCGATACCCAAAAAAATAAGCGGCGGATACCATCCCTGTACCACTCCCTGATAGAGGATGTTTAAAACTGAACCTTCTTCATAGATGCCAACTTTTAGGTTTGCTGCTTCGTCAAAAGGAATATTACCAATGAGCATACCAAAACCTATGGGAATTAAAAGAAGAGGTTCAAACTCGAATTTAATAGCCAAAAAAATAAACAATAATCCTACCAGAATCATGATGATATGGCCCGGTTCGGCATTGGCAAAGCCGGTAAATCCCCAAAAAGTTTGTAAATTATCTCCTAACGATAATAATGTATTCATTATATCCGGTTTTTATTCGATTACTACCAAATCTGCGCCTTCAAGAACGTTGTCGCCTTTATTTACCAATATTTGTGTTACTTTTCCATTGGTGTTGGCAAGAATGTTGTTTTCCATTTTCATTGCTTCGAGAATCATCAAGGTTTGACCTTTTTTCACTTGGTCTCCTACTTTGCATTTGATATCGATGATAATTCCCGGCAAAGGAGATTGAATAACGTTTTTGGCTGGCGATGCTGATGGCCTAGTTACCAATGGAGTAGTGGCGCTTTTTGGAGTAGGAGCCGGAGCAGCCTCACGACTCGGACGTCTTACACCTACCAATGGTTTTTTGGTTTTTTGTTCCAGTTCTACAGTATAGGGAATTCCGTTCACTTCCAATTCTATCGTTGAATCATCGGAGTTAAGAATAACAACTCTGTATGGTGCTCCGTTAATTTTATAATTTAATTCTTTCATCGGAATATATTTTGATCGTGTTACTTCTTATTTATTAGGGAGTTGACGCAATGTGTATATTTTTGAACTCCACGGAGAATAATTCTTTTTAACTTGTTGTATGGTTAAAATGGTACTTTCTATGTCGTGTTGATCTTCTTTTAATTCGGTTATTGCTGCCGCTATGGCTGCCAACACTTCGCCCGACAATTGGGATTCACTTCGGGCAGCGGAAAGTTTCCTCCTTCCGGCGACTCTTTTTTGTGTCATATTTTTTGAAAAATTACCTATACAATGAAACATGAGATAAAGGAGGAATAACCCGGTGAACACTACCAGCATAGAGGTAATGGTAATTATTATTCCCAATGGATCGTTTCTTTTCATTTCTGCTATCTTGGGATTTTCTGCTATAATTGCATTGTTGCTGTTTGGGGTCACTCTTTCCAGAATGGTTGCCATCAGGTTCCCTTCTTCATCATATTTAAAACCGTCCTTAGGATAACCAAAGGTTTTATCGGCGGGGATTCCTTTGGGTACAATAATTTCATCGATCAGCGTTTTCCCATCAACATCATATAAAGCAATATAGTTTTCTCTTGTCGAGTCCAGTTCAAAGTTGGTGTGAAAATTTCCATGAAACGGTTTGGCATCGGCCCAGAATATGGCTTGTTGATAGGGCTTAATCCGGGTTCTCACGTCTCCCAAGGGAATCGGATACATTTTAGGATTGTTCTTATCGGTTGTAAGATACATTCCTCCCAGATCCTGTGTTTTGGCCGTGTTGTTGTAAATTTCGATCCATCCGTTGCGTTGGCCAAATTCGTCTATCATGTTGGTTTTATTATTGACCATGACTTCATTGATAACCCACGACGGATTTTTTTTCTTAGTTGAACAACTGCCAAAAGTCAAAGTAATGGCAAGGAGCAGGAATCCTATTTGATTAAGTTTTGTCATAATTTTCCACTTATTATAAAGGCAAATTATCGTGTTTTTTGGGAGGATTCACCAATTTTTTTGTTTGCAGTTGCTGTAAAGCGCGAATGATGCGGAAACGCGTATTTCGAGGTTCGATAATATCGTCGATATAACCATAACGCGCAGCGTTATATGGATTAGCAAACAATTTGTTGTACTCGTTCTTCTTTTCTTCTATAATAGCTGCCTGTTTTTCGGGATCCTTTTCTGCTGCAATTTCTTTACTATAGAGTACTTCTATTGCACCCTCGGCACCCATAACGGCTATTTCGGCACTCGGCCATGCATAATTGATATCGCCGCGAAGTTGCTTGCAGCTCATAACAATGTGTGCTCCACCATACGATTTTCGTAAGGTAACGGTAATTTTGGGAACAGTGGCCTCGCCGTATGCATACAATAATTTGGCCCCGTGAGTAATTACACCGCCATATTCTTGTCCTGTACCGGGAAGAAATCCGGGAACGTCAACCAACGAAACGATTGGGATATTGAATGCATCGCAAAAACGGACAAAACGTGCACCCTTGCGCGAAGCATTTATATCGAGAACTCCGGCAAGATATTTGGGCTGATTAGCCACGATACCAACTGTTTGTCCATTAAAACGGGCAAACCCCACGATGATGTTTTTTGCATAGTCGGCGTGAACTTCAAGAAACTCACCTTTATCGATGATAGCACCAATCACTTCATACATGTCGTATGGTTTATTGGGGCTGTCCGGTATGATTTCGTTTAAGGAGTCTTCCAATCGGTCAATGGGATCATCGTTGGGAAACAGTGGAGGATCTTCAAGATTGTTCTGAGGCAGAAAACTGAGGAGTTTGCGGATAAGTTTCATACCGTCTTCTTCTGTTTGCACAGCAAATTGTGCTACTCCCGATTTTGAAGTATGTACCGATGCTCCTCCCAATTGTTCTTGAGTAACATCTTCTCCGGTAACCGTTTTCACTACTTTGGGGCCGGTAAGGAACATGTAAGATGTTCCTTCCGTCATAATGATGAAATCGGTTAGCGCAGGTGAATAAACGGCACCCCCTGCACATGGCCCGAAGATGGCCGATATCTGAGGAATTACACCGGATGCCAATATGTTACGTTGGAAAATTTCGGCATATCCTGCCAATGCATTGATTCCTTCTTGGATACGAGCTCCTCCCGAGTCATTGATGCCGATAAGCGGAGCGCCCATTTTCATGGCCTGATCCATCACTTTACATATTTTCTTTGCCTGCATTTCGGAAAGTGAACCGCCGAAAACCGTAAAGTCTTGTGCAAAAACATAAACCAGACGTCCTTCAATGGTGCCATATCCGGCTACAACGCCATCACCAAGATATTTTTGGTTTTCCATTCCGAAGTTGTGGCAGCGATGTTCCACAAACATATCGAATTCTTCGAAACTTCCCTCATCCAGCAACATGGCGATGCGCTCGCGCGCTGTATATTTCCCTTTCAGGTGTTGGGATTCTATTCTTTTTAAACCTCCTCCCAAACGAGCCTTTTCACGTAACTCTATTAGCTCTTTTATTTTTTCGAGTTGAGTGCTCATATCTATGGTTATATTTTTTGAAAATGGATAGTAAAGATGTATTTGTTTCCTTATTAGCGATATATCGAAATTTTTATTCCGGATGCTCGCAAAGTTCAGTTAAAACGCTGCCTGTCGATTTGGGGTGTAAAAAAGCAATATTCAACCCTTCTGCCCCGGGTCTGGGGTGTTGGTCGATCAAGCGAATGCCTTTGGCCTCCATTTCTCTCAGCGCTTCTTCCACATTTTTAGTAGCAAAAGCAATGTGATGCACGCCTTCTCCTTTTTTTTCGATGAATTTGGCAATGGTGCTGTCTTCGCAGGTTGGCTCCAGTAATTCAATTTTGGTTTGTCCGATCTTGAAGAAAGCTGTTTTTACTTTTTGATCCTCTACTGTTTCAATGTTGTAGCATTTTAGTCCGAGAACTCCCTCGTAGTAAGGGAGTTGCTCTTCTATGCTTTTAACGGCAATTCCAATGTGTTCAATGTGGGTAATTTCCATTCTGTTATAATTTTTTAGATACTAAAAAGCACCACAAAGGTACAATTTAATATCTTAGTGTAAAATAATTTTTTTGTTGTAATCCGTTTAGATGGAAGAAATGCGGAGTACTTCAAGCAGTTCTTCACTTATTTCGCGTTCTTTTTTAATTGCTCGTTGAAAAGGGACATAGTCAATTTCGTTCTCGCGAATGCCGATCATTACGTTTCGTTGATCTTCGAGGAATGCCTGAATGGCTGCAACTCCCATTCTGCTTGCCAGAATTCGGTCTTGGGCCGATGGCGATCCGCCACGTTGCAGGTGACCAAGAATAGACACGCGCACATCGTATTGAGGGTATTCATTCTTCACGCGTTCGGCCAGTTTCAATGCCCCTCCGGTAACTTCGCTTTCGGTAACCAGCACCATGCTACTGTTTTTTGATTTTCTGAATCCCTGTTCAATAAGTTCGGCCAACTGGTCTTTTTCTATGCTGATTTCGGGAATAATGGCAGCTTCGGCACCGGCGGCTATAGCACTGTTTAATGCCAAATAACCGCAATTGCGTCCCATTACTTCGATGAAGAACAATCGTTCGTGCGATGTGGCTGTATCGCGGATTTTATCCACTGCCTCCATAATGGTGTTCAATGCCGTATCGTACCCGATAGTAACATCGGTACCGTTCAGGTCGTTATCGATTGTTCCGGGTAACCCTACGATGGGAATGTTGTATTCGTTGGCAAAAATATTGGCTCCGGTTAGCGAACCATCTCCTCCGATGACAACAAGAGCATTTATTCCTTCCCTTGTCATGGTTTCGTAGGCAACTTTACGTCCCTCAATCGTTTTAAATTCGTCGCAACGTGCCGTTTTCAGAATCGTACCGCCACGCTGGATGATGTTGCTCACACTGTCTGTTTTAAATTCCACTACATCTCCGGCAATAAGACCTCTATATCCTTTATAAATCCCTTTTACACGGATTCCGTTGAAAATGGCGGCACGGGTTACTGCACGAATAGCAGCATTCATACCCGGAGCATCTCCTCCTGAGGTAAGAACGCCGATACATTTAATGTTTGATGCCATAATGAGAAATTATTTTTTTAGGAAACCTTATGTATTTTCCCAAAACAATGAAGTGCAAAGATAAAGTTTTTTGCGGGTAACAAAAAAGCTTTTTAGGGTTTTAATTTCATGATTCTTTCTGCCAGCGCTTGCATTTGCCACTTAGGAGTGGATGTTGCGCCGCAGATACCAACCCTGTCATTGTCCTTTATCAACGAAACATCCAATTCGTCGGGAGAATGGATGAAGTAGGAGTTGGGATTACTCTTTTTGCATTCGTTAAAAAGAACTTTTCCGTTGGAGCTTTTTTCTCCGGCAATAAAGAAGATGATATCGTGTTGCGATGCAAATATGTTGATGTGCGGAATCCGGTTGGATACCTGGCGGCAGATCGTATCGTGATATTCGAATTTTGCATCATTGGTCATTTTTTTCTGAATGATGTCGATAATTTCACGAAAATCTTCCAGATGGTTAGTTGTTTGAGAAAATAAATGGATATCTTTCGAGAAATCCAGTTTGTCGAGATCTTCTTTTTTTTCGATTACGATTGCCGATCCTTCGGTTTGGCCCAACAAACCGTTTACTTCGGCATGCCCTTTTTTTCCGTAAATAACGAGTTGAATTTCGTTGTTCGCTTTGCTGAGGTAGGTTCTTTTGATTCGTTTTTGCAGTTCCAATACCACCGGACAAGAGGCGTCGATGATTTCGATATGATTTTCTTCCGCAATCCGGTATGTTTCGGGCGGCTCGCCATGAGCGCGGAGGAGAACACGCACATTTCTCAGTTTTTTAAATGTTTCGTGATCGATAGTAACCAACCCCATTTTAGTCAGGCGTTCCATCTCCACATTATTATGGACGATATCTCCCAAGCAGTATAATGTTTCGCTTTTCCGCAATTCTTCTTCGACTTTGCTGATGGCTCTTTCTACTCCAAAACAGCAACCCGATTGTTGATCGATTTCAACTTTAAGCATAGTGACAGATTTGCTGCATTTTTTTGTTAAACATATCGATTGCCCATTGTAGCTGTTCCTCAACAGTAAGATTCGAATTGTCTAGTTCAATGGCATCGTCTGCTTTACGTACCGGACTTTGCGAACGGTTACTGTCGCGTTCGTCGCGCTCTTTTATATTGGCAAGAACTTCCTCATATGTGATCTCCTCTCCTTTCTCTTTCAATTCGTTAAAACGACGAAGAGCACGTGTTTCCGGCGAGGCGGTCAGAAATATTTTCAGTTCTGCATCGGGAAAAACTACGGTTCCTATGTCCCTACCGTCCATCACAACCCCTTTTTCTTTTCCCATCTCCTGTTGTTGGCGAACCATTTCGCGACGCACGAAATCGAGTGTACTTATGCGGCTTGCAGCATTCCCTACTTCCAGCGAACGGATCTCTTTTTCCACGTTTTCGCCATTCAAATAGGTTTCCTGCTGCCCTTGCTCGTTGGTTCTGAAGGTGATGCGAATTTCCGGAATATGTTGTTTCAATGCTTCTTTGTCAATGTCGTCTTCTGTCACCCAACCACTACGTAGGGCATATAGCGCAACGGCTCGATACATTGCTCCACTATCAATATACGTATATCCGATTTTTTTTGCCAAGTCTTTTGCCAATGTACTTTTACCGCAGGATGAAAGTCCGTCGACAGCAATGTTTATTTTTTTCATTGAACCTTATTCTGTTATTTGTTCACTATAAATAGAGACAAAGATAACATGTTTTTTGCGGAATTTATTCTTCGACTTTTGTGAATATCGTAATCGCTACACCCTCGTCATATATCAATGCATCTTTTGGCATATGCAATGTCAACCATGTTACATACAGATCGCCTGCCGATCCCGCAAAATTGAGAATGACTGGGATATAAACGAACCAATACCATTCAATCGGTACCGAAAATAGAATTATCGTTAAAAGGATTCCGAGAATGATTATCGGGGCAAGTGCGATAAGGATATAGCTTAGACGGTCGAAATACATGTCGCTTCCCGTATATGCATACGTAGATTTGAATCCGAAATGGGGCTTATTTTTGCTGATCAACCCAATTGCTATGCCGTGAAAAGCTTCATGAAGGATGATGTAAACAAAAAGAGCAACGAGCATCAACACAATTTTGATCATTACAGGGAAAAAACCTCCTTTCGGAATTACGGTTTTGAAAGGAACGTCGGTCAGTCCTATCAGCATTATCGCTACAATAAGAGCAGTGACGTTTATAATGATTGCGTCTTTTTTGCTGTTTACGAAATCGATTTTTGCATATTCTTTATAACCTTCCGGGAGATTTTTCGTATTCATTTTAGTTCCCAGACATTATCCGAACCCATTAAGAAATCGGTAAACGTTTTTTTCGGCATCTTTTTTTGCACCTCTTCGATTTGTTTTTCGTATTCGTCTTCAAATGTAGGAGCCTGAACATCGCGAATCACACCGAGAGCGACCGGAAGATCATTCTCGTATCCCATTCGAGCCAGTTTAAAATGGAGGGTACTGTCTTTAGTGGTGGCATCGTGCACCAGTACATCGTCCAACGTATAACCGTCCTGTCCGATGGTTACTGCTTTCAGTTGCAGGTTTTTTTCGGCTACGATACCTTTTTCGTTGTTGGCACCGAAAAGCATTTTTTTGCCCTGTTGCAATACGATGGTTCTCTCGGCGCGGAAAGCTTTGTCGGCAATTTTGCTGTGGATGCCGTCGTTGAAGATCACGCAGTTCTGCAACACTTCCATTACCGAAGTTCCTTTGTGTTTTGCCGAAGCCACCATGAGGTCGGTCAGGTTTTTGAGATCTACGTCAATAGCCCGCCCAAAAAAGGTACCTCGTGCTCCGAAGCAAAGTTCTGCCGGATTGAATGGTTCTTCCACCGTGCCGTAAGGCGATGATTTTGAAATGAACCCTTTTTCTGAAGTGGGTGAATATTGCCCTTTGGTCAATCCGTAGATTTTATTGTTAAAAAGGATAATGTTGATATCCACGTTTCTGCGAATGGCATGAATGAAATGGTTTCCTCCGATGGCAAGCGAGTCGCCGTCGCCCGTTGCCACCCACACACTCAGGGCGGGGTTGGCTGTTTTTACGCCGGTAGCGATAGCTGATGCACGACCGTGAATGCTGTGCATGCCGTAGGTATTCATGTAATAGGGCAGTCGCGAAGAGCAACCGATACCCGAAATCACGGCTATTTCGTGTGGTTCGAGGTTCAGTTCGGCCAACGCCTTGTGAAGGCAGTTCAAAATGGCATGGTCGCCGCAACCCGGGCACCACCGTACTGCACTTCCGTTTTTATAATCTTTGGGTGTATGTTGCTTTTGATCCGTAAGATTTGTTTCCATTTGTCTGCTATTTTTCTATGATTTTCATAAACTCTTCCACCAATTCCTCTATTCTGAAAGGTTGTCCCGTTATCCGATTGAAGCGGTACAGGGGTAAATTTCCGAATTTCCCTTGCAGATAGGAAGCAAATTGTCCGTTATTTTCTTCGGCAACGATGATTTTTTTGTATCTGCGCAATACTTCTTCGGTATTTTTGGGCAGAGGAGAAATGAATTTAAACTGCGTAAAGGCAGCTTTCTTCCCTGCTTCCCTTATTTTTTGTACTGCTTCGAGCAGGTGGCCGTATGTACCTCCCCAACCTACAATGAGCGTATCGGCATTTTCGTCACCTAAAACTTCTTGAGAAGGAATGTAATCGGCAATTTTATCGACTTTTGCCTGCCGTATTTTTACCATTCGTTGATGGTTGTCGGGGTCGGTAGAAATTACCCCCGTGTAGTAATCTTTTTCCAGTCCGCCAATTCGGTGCATGTATTCCGGTGTACCCGGGATAGCCCAATAACGTACGAGGGTCTCTTCGTCACGCAGGTATGGCTTCCATGTTTTAGGATCTCCGGTGAAAAATTTTTGTACAACGTGTGGAACGATTTCGGGATAATCGTCCATGGTCGGAATTTTCCATGCCGATGAACCGTTAGCGATATATCCGTCGGTCAACAGCACCACCGGCGTCATATGTTCAACAGCCAGTTTGCATGCCCGGAAGGCAGCATCGAAACAGTCGGTCGGCGAAAGAGCTGCAATTACGGCCAGCGGACTTTCCCCGCTGCGTCCATATAGAGCTATATTCAGATCGGTCTGTTCGCTTTTTGTAGGCATTCCCGTCGAAGGGCCTGCCCGTTGTACGTCAATCACAACCAATGGAAGTTCCAGCATAACGGCCAGGTTCAATGCCTCGCTTTTCAGTGCCAATCCGGGACCTGAGGTTGAGGTGGCTGCCAGGTAACCGGCAAAGCTTGCGCCGATTGCCGTGCAGATGCCCGCAATTTCATCTTCCATTTGCAAGGCTTTCACTCCAAAATCTTTTCTTTTGGCCAGTTCGTGCAAAATATCGGATGCAGGCGTGATGGGATATGAACCGAGGAAAAGTTGAAGACCGGCTTTTTCAGCTGCGGCAATCAGTCCGTATGCTGTGGCCAAATTGCCATTTACGTCGATATAGAAACCCTTTTCGTGCTTCACCGTTTCAATTCGGTAGGTGGAAGCCGTGAGTTGGGTGTTGTTTCCGTAGTTGTATCCTGCCAAAAATGCCTTGACATTGGCTTGGAATACCAACGGTTTTTTTGCGAATTTTTCCTTCAAGAGATGCTCGGCAACGTCGGCAGGTCGGTTGAACAGCCAACAAACAATCCCCAGTGCGAACATGTTTTTGCTTCGCAACATGATTTTGTTGTCAACCCCCATATCCTCCAAGGCGGCTTTTGTCAGCGAGGTTATGGCTACAGGAATGGCCTGAACGGAAGTCAGATTTAACTCTCGAAACGGATCATCCGTTTGTAAACCGGCTTTTTCGAGATCTTTTTTTTGAAAAGTATCACTATCGTAAATCACGATGGAATTCCTTTTGAGGTTTCCGGCGTTCACTTTCAGTGCTGCCGGATTCATCGCAACGAGCACGTCGGTTTTGTCGCCGGCATTATACACATCGTGTGAACCGATGCGTACCTGAAAACCCGAAACGCCTTGCAGTGTACCTTGAGGGGCACGTATTTCGGCAGGATAATCGGGGAATGTAGCAATTTCGTTCCCCAGAATGGCCGATAAGGTAGAAAACAACGTTCCCGAAAGCTGCATGCCGTCCCCGGAATCCCCCGAGAAGCGTATAGTTACATCTTTCAGCTCATTAACAACTGTTTTTTCAGACATATTTTTAAAATAAACGATTTTTATGGAATGATTTAGCCGTCTGTTTCGTTTTTAGTAACGAATCGTTTGTCGGCAACCTGTATTGGAGCGCAAAGTAACAAAAGATGAAGTGAATAAGCAAATTTATTTCATTTTATCCGTTCGATCTTTGCCCCCAATTGGTTTAGGCGGATATCGATGTTCTCGTACCCGCGGTCGATCTGATCGATGTTGTGTATGATGCTTTTTCCCTCTGCGCTCATCGCTGCGATGAGTAGCGATATGCCGGCGCGAATATCGGGCGAGGTCATGGTCATTCCCCGCAGGCGGAAACGGTTGCCTAGTCCAATTACGGTTGCGCGATGCGGGTCGCACAAAATAATCTGAGCGCCCATGTCAATGAGTTTGTCCACGAAGAAGAGTCGGCTCTCAAACATTTTCTGGTGGATGAGCACACACCCCTCGGCTTTGGTTGCAACCACCAGCATCACGCTGAGCAAATCCGGTGTCAATCCCGGCCAGGGAGCGTCGGAAATGGTAAGAATGGAACCGTCGATAAACGATTCGATGGTATAGTTTTCCTGCGAAGGGATATACAAATCGTCACCCTGTTGTTCCACAATGATGCCCAGTCGGCGGAAACTTTCAGGAATGATACCTAAGTTTTGCATGGAAACGTCTTTAATGGTGATATCCGAAGCCGTCATAGCTGCCATGCCGATGAAACTGCCAATCTCGATCATGTCGGGGAGTAACCGGTGGCGACAGCCCGAAAGTCTTGAAACTCCTTTTATGGTGAGCCGGTTCGAACCGATACCTTCGATGTGTGCGCCCATGCGGACGAGCATCTTGCTCAGTTGTTCCACATAGGGTTCGCAGGCTGCATTGTAGATAATGGTTTCGCCTTCGGTTAGTACGGCTGCCATCAGTAGGTTGGCCGTTCCTGTAACCGATGCTTCGTCGAGCAAAATGTAACATCCTTTCAGTTTGTCGGCTGAAAGGCAAAAGAGTTGGTTTTTTTCGTCGAAGACCAGTTCTGCTCCCAATTTTTGGATGGCGTTGAAATGGGTGTCCAGCCTTCGGCGGCCGATTTTGTCGCCACCGGGTTTGGGAACGGAAACCCGTCCGAACCGGGCGAGCAACGGGCCGATGATCATGATGGAACCCCGCAGTGTGGCACATTTATCGATGAAATCTTCTGTCTGTATGTATTCCGGATTGATGTTTGCGGCTTTAAACGACCAGGTATTCTTGTTGAGTTTATGTACTTCGACCCCCATCGCCATCAGCAACCGGATGAGGTTGTTCACGTCAAGTATATCGGGGACGTTTTCGATGATCACTTCTTCTTCAGTTAATAAGGCAGCACAAATCACTTGCAGGGCTTCGTTTTTAGCTCCTTGAGGGGTGATTTCTCCTTTCAGGCGATGCCCGCCTTCAATGATGAATGATGACATGGTGTTTTCTTTTTTTCAGTTTTCAATTTTCAATATATACGGACTTCAGGTTCGAGTAGGATGCCGAATTTTTCGTCGACAGCCTGCTGTACTTCCTCCATGAAATCTATGATGTCGCTTCCGTTTTCGGTTGCATAGTTCACAATAATCAATGCATGGCGTTCATAGATCCCCACCGATTCGTTTCGTTTGCCCTTGTAACCGGCCTTTTCGATAAGGAAGGCTGCCGATGTTTTGAATTTGTCGGTTCCTATCGGATAAATTGGCGCATCGGGCAGTTTGGTCAGCAATCGTTCTTTTTCCTCCATCGTCAGAAGGGGATTTTTGAAAAAACTTCCTGCATTGGGCAATTCGGCAGGATCGGGAAGTTTGCATCTGCGGATGCGGATGATTGCCTCGCGCACTTGCTGAAGCGAAGGGTAGGCAACACTTGCCAGTTCGCGATTCAAATCGGCATATTTTTCCATGTAGGCAAATGATTTGCTCAAACGGAAAACCACGGATGTGACGATGTGTTGCCGGGTACGTTTGAAAATGCTGTCGCGGTAGCCAAATTCGCAAGCTTCGGCAGAAAATGTTTCCGGCTTGCCCGTGTTTTTATTTACCGTATGTACGCGCACAATGGCATCTTTCACTTCCGTGCCATATGCCCCGATGTTTTGAATGGGAGCAGCGCCCACCGTTCCCGGAATCAAAGAGAGGTTTTCGATTCCGGCATATCCTTTTTTCACACAATAATTTACAAAATCATCCCAATCTTCTCCTGCAGCCGCTTCCAATTCCACTGTGGAGTCATTCTCAGAAAGCAGACAAATTCCCCTCATTGCCGGGTGAATGACCAGCCCGTCGAAATCCTTCGTAAAAAACAAGTTACATCCGCTGCCGATAACCAATTTCGGTTCGTCAGGGTATATGCGAAGGACTTTCGATAATTCTTCTACGCTTCCGGGTTCGCAAAACAGTTTTGCCCGTGCCTTGGTTCGGAACGAATTATAAGGCTGTAGTTGTATATGTTGTTTAACATTCATTCTTAAACTTACCCTTTATAAAGAAGAAAGATACACGGTTTTTTGTTCATGTCGGGCAACCGGTTTTTCCATTCCTTTATGGTTTTCGTAGCAATGTATTCATCGTCGCAAGTGAGGTTCATGGCGATGCACAGTTGCGTATGCGGTTTGCAGTGCAGTAAAATATCTTCGGCGAGTTTTTGGTTACGGTATGGGGTTTCGATGAATAGTTGGGTTTGATTTTCGTTATAGGCTCGCATTTCAAGCTTCTTGATGACTTTAGCCCTTTCGTTGCTGTCGATGGGCAAGTAGCCGTTGAACGCATAACACTGTCCATTGAACCCCGATGCCATCAAGGCCAAAAGCGGAGATGAGGGGCCGACCAGTGGAACAACTTTATATCCTTCCTGATGTGCGAGTGCCACAATTTCGGCACCCGGGTCGGCAACCGAAGGACAACCGGCTTCGGAGATGATCCCCATGCTTTTCCCTTCTTTCAACGGTTGGAGAAATTCCGAAAGAGCATTTCTGTCGGTATGTTTGTTGAGTTCGAAAAAGGTGAGTCCGTCGATATCGATTTCTGCATGGCATTTTTTTAGAAACCGTCGTGCAGTACGTACGTTTTCCACGATGAAAAAACGCAGACAGGAAACAATTTCCGTATTATAAGGCGGCAATACTCTTTCGACGGGTGTGTCGCCCAACGTTGAAGGAATCAAGTAAAGTGCAGGATGACTCATAGTCCGTTTCTTTGTAAAACAAAGGTACGGATTTTAGGATTACCTTTAAAACAAAAAGTCGTAAATTCAACCATTTAATTCGACTTTTTATTTCCGATTGCCGCATTTTTATCCGATTATTTGCTATAATTTTCATGAATGTGGTGCGAAAAGATTATTCATGGTGATAGTTAAAAAACGCGCATATTCGTAGCTAAAGAAGAAAGGTCTTTATCGGACTTCGCTCGTGTTTAAGAGGGTTCTTCTTCGCTTCTTCTTCGCTCCTCCTTCGCTTCTCCTTCGCATTTAAGGGGGCAAGAGCGAACAAAGAGCGAACAAAGAGCGAAGGAGAAGCGAACAAAGAGCGGACTTGGTACGGACTTGGTACGGACTTGAAGCAACGAAAAAGTCATCGAATGGTTTAAATCTTTTTAAGAAAATGAATACCGCGTTTTCCCGGGCTTTTTAACCCGGTCTTACAAATAGTATGCTGCAATGTAAATAACAGAAGTCAAGGTCTGTCGCTCGTAGCAGTAATCACTCCACGAAAGTAACCGATGGATTCGGCGATGCCGATAAATGGATTATCCATGTTGCGTTCGTGTTCGAGGCTGCATTTTCCGGTATAGCCCACTTCGCGAAGGGCTCTCACGAATGCCGGGAAGTCGATGATGCCGCGCCCTATTTCCACTGAATATCCCTGTTTGGTCGGGGCTGTTACATCTTTGATGTGAATATCGAACACGCGCGACCGGTATTTCTTTAGATCCGCTATGGGGTCTTTACCGTTGCGGGTATCGTGGCCGATATCGAGACACATGCCAATGCGCGGATCGAGATCTTTTACATGATTCCATACATCATCGGCATCCGGGTATAACGGCATGTCGGGGCCGTGCAGATGGATGGCATACTTGAAATCGTATTCCTTAACCTTCTGATCCACATAAGGCAAGAGCTCGTAGTTGGGAACACCGACAATCAGCTTCACGCCTACGCGTTTGGCATATTCGAACGCCTTGTCGATTTCTTCTTTCGAACGCATGTAAATGGGACCCACGCCATAACCCGTAACGCCTTTGGCTTTCAGTTTGGCATGGAAAGCGGCGATTTGTTCGTCGGTACTGTTCAGCGGAAGATGAAAATCTTTGATGCAAAGGTAGTGTACATCGCACTTCTCCATCGTTTCCAATGTCTTGTCAATATCGAACTTGGCAAACGTGTATCCTGCCATGCCCACTTTAAACTTTTCGAATGTGTCGGCGGCAGGTTGGGGATCGGGTCTGTTTTGTGCGTTCAGCAACAACGACAAACCGATTGCTGTGAGAGAAAATACCATTTTTTTCATCGGATAGTAAATTTAATTATTGTGTGCGTGCACAAAAATAGGGAATACAAAAGAAATCGGCAATAGTTATTCCTTAAAAATTTTCGGATTGGTTTAAAACACGGTTTGTTTTTTTGGATTTCGGTCTTTCGCGCTCATATATCGTTTTTGGTTTTTATTTCTATAACTTCAACATTTTCTTGTCGTTTTGTAGCTTCCTGTGCTTTTTTTGAATACTTCACGAGGCATTCTTTCAATGCTTCTTCGTCTTTTTCGCCCTCCACGATTACAGCGAGTGGCGAGGGGGCGTTCAACGAATAGGTTGGATAGTCGGGGTGCACAAGGTCGAAGATTTTGAGATTTTCTTCCCGATTTCGTCCCAACACGATCCAGTGGTCTTTCTCAAAGATATGCCGACCCAGGGTGAGCAATTGGACTGTGAGTGGTGTCAACGGCCGGTTTTCCCGAAGTACTTTCATTATTCGTGAGCCGATGGCAGGGTCTGTCAACAAGCATCCGCCGGCAGGTGAGGGGATGTCCCTGATTCCAAATTCCCGTGCAAGACTCAATTGCTCTTCTCTGCGGCGACCGGATATGCCCAACAGTTTTTCACGATCCACCAGTCCCTCGCGTTCAGGAAGTGTGGGCGGAAGTAGTTTGGCACACAATGGACGAAGCAATACATCTTCGGCTCCCGATTTTCGTTGAATGAGATTCATGGCTTGTTTGTTCTGACTCATGGGGCGTTGACCTACCACTTCTCCCGTAGTGATAAAATCGGCATGTTCTTTTTTCATGATCTCCAACGCCTTGTGCAGCATAAACATTTTGCAGTCGATGCATGGATTAGCATAAGATCCGTAGCCGTAGGAAGGACAGGCGAGCAGGTGCAAGTATTCGTCGGTAATATCGATGATTTCTCCCTTATCGAAACCCAATTCGGCAACTTTGTCGTAAAACGGTGCCGGATTTTGTTTTAACGACCAGCCAAAAAAAGGCGTAATGAAACGTACGGCGATTACCTTTATATCTTGACGTTTCATCAATTTCCCGGCCAGATAACTGTCTAATCCTTCCGAAAATAATAATATTGTTGTGGGCATGATGGCTGTTATGCTGTTTTATGTATAGTGAAATAAATACGTATTATGAGCGGAAAGTCAAAGTTAGGAAAATTTTCGGGTATGGGGTGTTTTTGTCAATCTAAGAATTCACAAAAACACCTTTATGAATGTTAACAAGCAAAATACTACTGCATGTTGCTTTGCTGTTATTGGGTGAAATGTCAATCCGTAATTTTCGGGTATGCCTATACCGACGGTCGGGAAATGAATATTTGCGGCTATTGTGAATTATTTTTTGTACTTGCGGGTTGATCCTTTTATCTTTGTGTATTAAACGAGAAAAAATGATGCAATTGCCTGAAGATTTTATTCATTCGATTGGTTCCCTGATACCGAATAAGGCGGAAGCTTTCTTTTCGGCATTGGAAGAGGATGTTCCAGTAAGCATCAGGCTGAATCCGGTTAAGTTTCGGCGCAATCCGCTATGTTTTTCACCGGGGAAGGTAGCTCAGACGGTTCCTTGGTCGCAGTGGGGGTATTATTTGTCGGAACGCCCTTCTTTTACTTTCGATCCGCTGTTTCATTCCGGTTATTATTATGTGCAGGAAGCTTCATCGATGTTTTTGGAATATGTTGTGCGGCAACTGGTTCATGAACCGGCAGTGTGCTTGGATTTGTGTGCTGCACCGGGGGGCAAATCGGCTATCCTACTTTCTTCGTTACCGGAGGGGAGTTTGGTGGTGAGTAACGAGATTGTGCGGCAGCGTGCTCATGTGCTTTCGGAAAACCTGATTAAATTAGGACAGTCGAATGGGTTGGTTTGCAACAATGCTCCCGCCGATTTTGCGGTATTTCCTCTTTTTTTCGATATTGTGCTGGTGGATGCGCCTTGTTCAGGAGAAGGGATGTTTCGCAAAGATGAGAATGCCGTCACGGAATGGTCACTCAAGAATGTGCAAATGTGTGCTGCGCGACAGAAAGATATTTTGACTGATGTGTGGAATGCCCTGAAACCGGGCGGATTGCTGATTTACAGCACGTGTACTTATAATATGCACGAGAATGAGGAGAATGTGCGTTGGATTGCCGATGAACTCGGGGCGGAATTTGTTTCCTTGCAAGTAGGCGAATCGTGGGGTATTTCTCCGGCTCTGATGCCGGGTGTTGAGGCTTATCGTTTTTTCCCTTACAGCGTCAGGGGCGAAGGGTTATTTCTTTCTGTGCTGCGAAAATCGGCATCGGAGAAGACGGGAACGATAAAAAATTATTTCCGGAGGAAAAACAAAAATCAGAAGATCCCTCTTTTAAAAAGTGAGATGGCTGAGTATGCTCCTTTGCTGCAAAACCCGGAAGAATATTGTTTTGTGGAAAAGGAATGTAGAATTACCGCTCTTCCGCATATGCATGCCGACACCCTGCTCTTACTTTCCGAAAAGTTGCGGGTGGTGTCGTTAGGTATCGAAATCGGAAAGAAAAAAGGTTGCGACTTTATCCCTTCGCATGCCTTGGCTATGAGTACACGCTTAAATCCGGATGCTTTTTGTCGGTATGAAACAGCGTATGAGCAAGCCATTGCCTATTTGCGCGGAGAAGCTTTTGTACCGGATCAGTTACCGTCGGGTTTTGTATTGCTTGGCTATAAAAATGAACCGTTGGGATTTGTGAAAAATCTCGGAAACAGAATCAATAACCTCTATCCCCGTGAATGGCGCATACGAAGTTCGCATCTTCCGGAAAAGAGAGAAGAACTGTTTAGTGAGGTTATCGAAGATCCTGCGAAGAATCCCATACCGTAATTTCTTCGGCTTTGGCATATTTTTTCAGCAATTCCATGCCATAATCGACAGCCTCAGGTAGTCCTTTTTTACCGGAATAGGCGTTGATGATTATCAGCAAATGCGAAGTATCGCTGTCGATTTTTGTGCGTTCTTCGTCGCTGGTTGGTGTACCAACTCCACCTTGTTCGTCGCGATAAACCGGCAATCCCTCGATATTGAGCAGTCCTCGGCCGATACCTTCGAATTTCTCGCCTGCTTTGCCTATTCCCAGGGTGAGATTGCCCCGGATTTTGTCGGCATCGAAGCCACCGATGGAATAACCCGTGTTTAACGAAAGCAGGTTAATGAGGTCGACCAGCGTATTAATCTGATAGAGATCCATTCCTTTGACGATTCTTCGGCAAAGTGCTTCGGCTGACGGACGGTAGCGGTTGGGATCTTTACCCAATGCCTTGTATGCCTTTCGCGTAGCATGTATGGGGATGCGCTTTTTGATGTCTTCTATCCGGTAGGTTTCACGGAAAGAAGCGGAAAATGTTTCAATTTCTTTCCATAATTCCGGGTTAAATGGCGTATTTTTTACTTTTGCTTCAAGGGTAGCAAAAGTAAAAACCGGGCAAACGGCATATATTTCTTCACTAATCGTTATTCCAACAGCAGTTACTTCCATTTTTTATTCCTCTTTTCTCCTCATTTGTGATCCCAAAGGTACAAAATCTTCATTAATTATTCATGCTGAAAGGATAAAGACTAGAATGATAGAATTTTATCGGATGGCAAATTATTTGATTCGAAAAAAAATAAAAGTGCCAAATGATTTGTAAAAAATTATTCCATTGTTTATATTTGTATGAATTTTTGTTTTCATATGACAGATGATCAGAATAAGTTGCTGATTGACTTGGAGGTACGCATAAAACAAGTGATGTTGCTATGCGATTCCCTCAAAGAAGAGAATATCCGTTTGAAATCGGATTTACGGTCAAAACAGTCGCAACTCGATCAGGCGGTGGAAGAACTGCAGCAATTGAAAACAAAATACGATAATTTAAAAATGGCACGAACGATCACCGCTGCATCGGTTGACGTTGAAAGTGCAAAGCTTAAGTTGTCGAAGTTGGTGCGAGAAGTAGATAAATGCATAAATTTATTAAAATGCTCATTTTAGATAATTTATGTAATGGGCGATGAGAAATTTTTATTAACATTGACGATTGACGGTCGGAAGTATCCTCTGAAAATTGACAAATCGGAGGAGCAGGCTTTCCGTGAAGCCGCCAAACAGCTAAATAATAAAATTAACCGGTATCGGCTTACGTTTGGAGGGAACAATTCCGATTTGAATGCACAGGATTTTATAGCCATGACGGCTATTCAGGCATTGGTGGAGAATTTTTCTTTATCCGAAAAAACCGATACAAAACCCATCGAAGACAAGATACGTCTGCTTATTCAAGAGATAGACGCGTATCTGAAAAAATAATTATCGTTTTTATCCCGTAAAAAGGGGTGGAATATCTTCATTTGCACTTGTTTCGACATTGAATTTGATTCGATTGAGAGATGAGTGTTTTTTATTTATTAATGAGAGAAGGAGTAGTAAATCAATTTTTAAAACAAATTTTATGGAAATAGTGATAGGAATCGTCGGACTCCTTATCGGTGCGGTTGCCGCATGGTATATAACGGGTCATATGGCGAATTCGCGAGCCAAGAAAATTGTAAGCGATGCTGAAAAAGAGGCTGAAGTAATCAAAAAGAATAAATTGCTGGAAGCAAAAGAGGAAGTGCTTTCCATGAAAGCTGAAGCCGAAAAACAGATCAATTCGCGCACTTCGAAGATTCAGAATACCGAAAATCGGTTGAAGCAGCGTGAGATGCAGCTCAATCAGAAACAGGAGGAGTTAAACAAAAAAAGCAATGAATTGGATGAAGTGAGAGTTAATCTCGAGAATCAACGTGAAGCGCTCGAGAAACGTAACCAAGAGTTGGATAAACTCCATAAACAGTCGCTCGAGAAGTTGGAAACCATTTCGGGACTTTCGGCTCAGGAGGCCAAAGAACAATTGGTGGAATCGTTGAAGGACGAAGCCAAAACCGGCGCACAGTCGTATATCAACGAGATTATGGAAGAAGCCAAAATGACAGCTAATAAGGAAGCAAAACGCATTGTTATACAAACCATTCAGCGGGTGGCAACAGAAACCTCCATCGAGAACGCCGTAACGGTATTCCATATCGACTCTGATGAGGTGAAAGGACGCATCATTGGTAGGGAAGGGCGCAATATTCGTGCGCTTGAAGCCGCCACAGGTGTGGAAATCATAGTTGACGACACACCGGAGGCCATTGTATTGTCGGCTTTTGATCCCGTAAGACGAGAAATTGCCCGATTGTCGTTGCATCAGTTGGTGGCCGACGGACGTATTCATCCGGCCAGAATAGAAGAGGTGGTGGGCAAAGTAACGAAACAGATTGAAGAAGAGATTGTGGAAACCGGCAAACGGACAGCAATCGATTTGGGTATCCATGGACTCCATCCTGAGTTGATTCGGCTGATCGGAAAAATGAAATATCGTTCGTCTTACGGCCAGAATCTGTTGCAACATTCGCGTGAAACAGCTAACTTGTGTGCCATTATGGCGGCGGAACTTGGATTGAATCCCAAAAAAGCCAAGCGGGCCGGCTTACTGCACGATATTGGGAAAGTGCCGGACGACGAACCGGAATTGCCACATGCTATTTTGGGTATGAAGCTGGCCGAAAAATACAAGGAAAAGCCCGATATTTGTAATGCCATCGGCGCCCATCACGATGAAGTGGAGATGACTTCGTTGCTGGCTCCGATTGTGCAGGTGTGCGATGCCATTTCAGGCGCGCGACCAGGTGCCCGTCGAGAGATTGTGGAGGCCTATATTAAGCGTCTGAACGATTTGGAGAATTTGGCACTGTCTTATCCCGGTGTGGTAAAAACATATGCCATACAGGCGGGTCGCGAGTTGCGTGTGATTGTGGGTGCCGACAAAATCGACGATGAGGAAACCGAAAGGCTATCGTCGGAAATAGCACGCAAAATACAAACGGAAATGACGTATCCCGGTCAGGTAAAAATTACGGTGATTCGCGAAACGCGTGCCGTAAGTTTTGCAAAATAAAATACAGGGAGAAGAAGGTTTGCATAATTAAAAAGGTCGCTTTCGGGCGACCTTTTTAATTGATACACACGGAAAATGGTTTATTTGCTGCTTCTTGAACTGCGATTTTGACTTCCGCTTTTGCTCCTTGACGGAGTTGACGAACGGGAACTTGACGCACTTTTTGTGGTTGATGATGAGGATCGACTAATGCTTTCTGAGCGTGAAGGTGCATTCCTTTCTATATGTTGTATCTGAGCAGGCGAGCTGTTGCTTTGGCGACTGCTTTTAATCGTACTCGAATTTCTTGCACTTTTATTGTTGTTTGCTGTGCCTGACCGACTAATGGTTTCTGTACGAACCGAATTGCCCGAACTTCGATTGATTGTTCCCCTACTACCGTTGCGACTCGAATTTGTAATTACTGTTTTTTCGTTTGTTGCAGTTCTTCCTGTTTCTACACGGTTGGTAGTTGTCGATCTGCCGGAGTTTGAGGCAGGAACAGATCGGTTGATCGTTTTGTCGGCATTGCCGTTTTTTGAAATCTCCGGACGATACAGACTTACCGAACGGTTACTTACAGTGGATCTTCCGGGCCGTGAGGCGTTTGTGACCTGATGAATTTTTACATCGTACCCTGTTTCTTTACGATAATCGCGGGGAGCAGGCCCACTGTAATATTTGTTGTTGTTGTGTATATGGATGTTGTTGATGATGGTGGTACGATTGTATATGGACGGAGCATAGGGTTTGTAATACCGGTGCATATGGGGATGATACAAATATTTTCCGGGAAGAAATACCCAATATAAGGACGGGAGTTGGATGTGTACGCTCAACTGTACATGAGGTCCCAGAGGTGCCCATCCATAAAATCCTCCCCCGTTACGCCATACTACCCACGCCGGAGCCCATTCGTATCCCGGAATCCATACCCAGCCGTAAATGTCGTCATAATACCATCTGCCGTAATGGAAAGGTGCCCATCCCCATTCGAAATCCGATACCCAGGTATTTCCGTAATTGGTCATTACCCAATAGCCGTCGGTGAGGTAGGGATGAAAGTTTCTTCCTACGTCAGGGACCCAAACAAGACCAAATTCCCTGTTGTTCATCCATCTGCCGTAGGGTGCCAGCGCATTATAAAATATACCGATGCTTACTTCGCCTCCGGAATAATTGTTTTCGTAATATCCGGGTTGGCCGACTGCTTTACTTCCGGATGGTGGCAAGGTGGAAATCATCATTGCCATAAGTACCATCATCAGAGCTTTTCCTATTGTTTTCATATCCTTGCATTTTTAAAAGGGAGTAATTCGTTGTTATTATTAAGACAAATTGACCCGCAAATGGTTTAAGGCACGATAGGTTAGCTTGCTTGGAGGTTTTACGGTTATTAAATAAAAATTGCTGCAAGTTGTTTTCTTGCAGCATATTGAAAGTACGTAGGGGGTCAAAAAAATTTATTTGAAAACCTGATCGATTCCGGAGAATCCCATAAAGGCCATTGCCAAAATGCCGGCTGTGAGCAGGGCGATGGGAACACCTTGCATGGCTTTTGGTACTTTGCTGAGCGCCAACTGTTCGCGGATGCTCGAAAAAATAAGTAGGGCCATAGAATAGCCGATTGCCGTGGATATAGCATAAACAATCGATTCCACTAAATTGAAATCTTTTTGAATGACCAATATGGCTACACCCAAAATGATACAGTTGGTTGTGATGAGAGGAAGATAAACGCCCAGGGCTTGATATAAGGGAGGAGAGATTTTTTTTATGATGATTTCCACCATTTGTACCAACGCGGCGATTACCAGTATGAAAGTGATGGTTTGCAGGTATTCTAACCCGAAGTTTTCAAGGATGCCTTTTTGAATGAGGTAGGTCACTAACGTCGAGAGGGTGATGACAAAAGTAACGGCTGCACTCATTCCGATGGCTGTATCGATTTTTTTTGAAACGCCCAAGAATGGGCAGATTCCCAAAAATTGCGAGAATACGATATTGTTTACAAAAACGGCGACAATAATGATTCCGATAATTTCCATATTTTTCTTTTTTTTAACGGGGTTAGTTCGTTTTCTTTTGTAATTTGTTGAAAATGGCGATAAGATATCCAAGAACAATGAAAGCTCCGGGTGCAAGTACAAAAATGAGCGAGCCGTAATTTTCGGGATAAACGGTTATCGAGAAAATTTTTCCTGTACCCAGAAATTCACGAAGCGCTCCCAAAACGGTAAGTGCCAAGGTAAATCCTATGCCTATTCCCAATCCGTCGAAAAGGGAGGAAATAACGTTGTTTTTGGATGCAAAGGATTCGGCTCTTCCCAACACGATGCAGTTGACTACGATCAACGGAATGAAGATACCCAAGCTGTCTGCCAAAGCAGGAAGATAGGCGTTCATCACCATCTCCACAATGGTTACAAAAGCGGCTATCACAACAATAAATGCGGGAATGCGCACCATATCGGGGATCAGATTTTTGAGTGATGAAATGGCTATGTTTGAACAGGTGAGCACGAATAGTGTGGCCAATCCCATACTCATACCGTTGAGGGCAGAGCTCGTGGTTGCCAGAGTGGGACACATTCCCAGCAGCAGTACAAACGTGGGATTTTCTTTAACGATTCCGTTTATCAATACGTTGATATTATTGCGCATGTTCTTCTCCTCCTGTTGTTTTGTCGTTTTTGTTAATCGTTGTGTCTGAAGCAATGTCCTTCTCGTTTTTTGTCGTTTCTTCGGGAACGATATCTTTACTGAGTTCTGTCGCTCCCGATGCAGCATTTCCGGCAATGGTATTGACATAAGCGGCATAGGCTTTGTTTACGGCTTCCAGAAAAGCGCGTGATGTAATGGTGGATGCGGTGATGGCATCGACGTTGCCTCCGTCTTTCGATACAGAAAGTTTTTCTTTTGACAAGTCGCGTCCGATGATGCATTGGCCGGGTTTGGATGTGTCTTTGAACCACTGCACCACTTTTGCCCCTAAGCCGGGAGTTTCGGCATGCGATAATACCGAATAGTTTACAATGCGGTTATCTTTGTCGAATCCGACGATAATTTGAATAGTCCCGCCGAAGGCGTTATTGGAATAGCTGGTGACAGCGAAACCTACCCATTCATCTCCTTTTTTTGCAGGATAGATGGTGAGGGAATCTCCCGCGCCATCCGGTATTTTGTATGCTTCGGCTACCGGATTGTTGTCGAATGGCGGAACTACTTCCCTGATCGCATTTTCCAATTTCTTTGCTTTTGCCTCGGCAATGGGTTTTGCCGTTATTTTGTTGACCTGTGCCAACAGAACAGCCACTACAAAACAGATAGTGAATAACGACAAAAACATATTTTTAAATGTGGATTTCAGCTTAGCCATTTTTCTTTACCTCCCCAAATCGTTTAGGTGTTGTATAATAGTTAATAAGCGGTGTGAACCCATTCATTAGCACAATGGCAAACGACATCCCCTCGGGATAGGCACCCCAAAGACGAATACACATAGTGATGATTCCGATGAAGAAACCGTAAATGAGCATTCCTTTTTTGGTTAATGGGGATGTTACGTAATCGGTAGCCATGAAAATAGCTCCCAACATCAGTCCTCCCGAAAATAGGTGTATTAAAGGATTATGTTGGGGAATAGGATGAATAAGATAGAGAATCCCGCTAAATAGGGCGACGGTTCCCAGAATGGCAGTTGGAATATGCCACGTAATGATTTTCTTCCACAGGAGGTAACCCAATCCCAACAAGAGTGCCAAGGCGCTCATCTCACCCAATGATCCACCTTCGGTTCCCAAAAACATGTGGGTTAAGGAGGGTAGATTGTCGGGGTTGAATTTTAAGTTCGCCAACACGGTTGCCGATGTAACGGCATCGGTTGCAGCAGTTGCCGGAACCGGCCATGTGGTCATTTGTGCAGGGAATGAAATAAGCAGGAAGATACGTCCTACCAATGCAGGATTAAAAATATTGTTACCTAGTCCTCCAAAAGACATTTTTCCGATGCCGATGGCAGCCAATGCTCCAATGGCAAGAATCCATAACGGCAAATTCGAAGGAAGGTTGAAAGCCAGCAGAATCCCGGTCAATATGGCCGATCCATCCGTTATTGTCGGTTGTTTTTTCAATATGAATTTAGCAATCAGGTATTCGAAACCGACACAGAACAAAACGGAAAACAGGGTAATAATTATCGCGTCAAGACGAAATACATATAAGGATACGAGAAATGCCGGGATGAGGGCAATCAGCACTCCATACATGTTTTTTGGAATGCTGTCTCTGCCATGGACATGTGGCGAAGGCGATACGACTAATTTATTTTCCATATCAATCTCTTTAGTTTTTTCTTGCTTTCATTAGAGCCATTACTTTTCCTTTTCCCAGTCGGATATAATCGAGCAGTGGTCGATCGGCCGGACAAGTGTAGCTGCATGAACCGCATTCGATGCAATCGGTAATATGGTTTTTTTCTGCCCGATCCCATACGGCATATTCCGAGAGATTCATCAGAAGAGTGGGGTTCAGCCCCATCGGGCAAACCTGAACACATTTGGCGCAGCGGATGCAATCCTTCGGTGTTTTGCGTTTTGCTTTAGAAGAAGAAATGATCAGTATTCCTGATGTGCCTTTGGTTACAGGGATATCGGTATATGCTACGGCTTTTCCCATCATGGGACCGCCACTGACTATTTTTCCGGTGTTTTGAGGCAAACCTCCGGCAAAATCAATCAGAGCTTGAAAAGGAACTCCTATGCGTGAACGGATATTGCACGGATTATGGACTTCTTCTCCTGTAACGGTAACTATTCGCTCGATGAGAGGTTTGTTTTTTTGCACGGCTTCATATACGGCAAACGTGGTTCCGACGTTTTGGACAACAGCTCCTACTGCAATGGGGAGTGCACCGCTCGGCACCTGACGCCCTATTAAGGCATCGATCAGTTGTTTTTCGCCCCCTTGCGGATAGCGTTCTTCCAGCGGTTGTATGCGTATGCCGGGATAAGATGAAGCGAGTTGTGAAAATTTGGCAATCACATCTTTTTTATTGTTTTCGATCCCGATAATGGCTTTAGAAACGTTGAGTGCTTTCATCAAAAGGGTTGTGCCTATCAATATTTCTTCGGTTTTTTCCATCATGAGTTGATGGTCGGAAGTGAGATAGGGCTCACATTCAACGCCGTTGATAATGAGCACTTCGGCTTTTGTACCCGGAGGAGGCATCAGTTTTACGTGAGTTGGAAACGTTGCTCCTCCCATTCCCACAATGCCTGAGGCCGCAATCTTGTCGATGATTTCTTTTTGCGACAAGGCGCATTCGTTGATTAGCGTTTCAGATCGGTCTATGGAATCTTCCCATTCATCGCCTTCGACACTGATGATTACAGCATCGCGTCGGTAACCGCTGACATCCACTACTTTGTCGATTTTTTTGACGGTTCCCGAAACCGATGAATGGATGTTGGCTGAGACAAACCCCACGCTTTTACCGATCAGCGTTCCGACTTTCACTTTATCTCCTTTTTTTACAACAGGCTGACTTGGAGCGCCGATATGTTGTGCCAGCGGAATACTTACTTCGTCAGGAATCTCGATAGATTGTATTGTTTTTCCTGCAGAAAGTTTGTTAGCTTTGGGATGTATTCCGCCAATACGAAATGTTTTTAACATAAATAGCTTGATTTTCCTGATGTTGCTTTTATACTGTTTTCTTTATTTCTTCTTTGGATGACTCGGACGCCTTTTCTTTTCGTGGCGGGAAATTGAGTTCCCATATGGAGTTGGTAGGGCAAACAGGAACGCATTTGCGGCACAGCCGACATTTATCGTCGTCGATGTAAGCCAGGTTGTTTTCAATGGTAATGGCGTCAAACGCACATACCTGTAAGCATTTGCTGCAACCGATACAGGCAACTTCGCACGCTTTTCGGGCAATGGGGCCTTTGTCTTTGTTTACGCAGGAAACAAAAATACGACGTGATTTTGGTCCCTGCTTACGTAGTTCGATGATATCTTTCGGACATGCTTTCACACAGGCGCCACAAGCAGTACATTTGTCTTCATCAACTTCGGGGAGAAGTGTTTGAGGGTTGATATGAATGGCGTCAAACAAGCATGCATCCACACAATCGCCCAAGCCAAGACAGCCAAAAAAGCAATCTGTCTCACCCCCGTAGAGAGCCGCTTCTATGGCGCACCGGGGTGCTCCATCATATATACTGGTTTGAGGACGATGCTCGCAGGTGCCGTCGCATCGGACAACGGCAATTTTTTTTGATGTGGCTGGTGCCGTCTTTCCTAAAATGGTGGCGATTTTATCCATGGTTTCCTGACCTCCTACAGGACAAAACAAGTCGTCCATCGTATATGATTTCACAACCGCCGAAGCAAATCCCCTGCAACCGGGAAATCCGCATCCGCCGCAATTGGCTCCGGGCAAAATTTCTTGTATTTGTTCGATGAGGGGATCCTCAATTACTTTAAATTTTTGTCCGGTAAGATACAGAATTGTTGCACTTGCCGCACCAATAATACCTAATAAAGCAACAGCTATCAGAATTGCATTCATAATAAGAATAGATTTGAAGAATCGCTTTTTTTAATTGTAAAAGTAAATATTTTAGTCATTTTGTTTCTTAGAAAATATAGCACAATATAATAAGGAGCAAGGATGGAAACTGACAAAAGAGCCCCTTGTATTTCGTTGAGATGCCACATATAAGTTGAGAGAATTACCATCGAAACGATCAGAATAAGAGGTATGCCATATGCCCACCAAACGGCTTTATAACCTAATGATGTTTTGCCCTCTATCGTTACCCGGTCGTTTACCTTGAATTGGCCGGAGTAGTCGACGACGTCAACGGTTTTTTCACTTGAGTCTGCTGCGGTACAATATCTTTTGGCGTGGCAAGCACTGCATGCCGATTGCTGCAGGATGCGTACCTTGATGTGGTTTCCGTCTATATGCTCAATGATGCCTTCATGTTCGATCATGAATGAACGGCTTTTAAAAGCTTTTTGATTTTCGGGCAAAGGTAAGGATTATTTTTGATTTAGGGGAAAGGATTTTTTTAAATTAAAGTTTAATGGGAATCCTTCTGTTCTATTTCGGGAGTTGCTTTTTCATTCTTAATCAGAACCGATAATACAATGGAAAGCAGTAGCGTCCCAATGATTACTGCCAATGAGATCCATGAATGATTTACAAAGAAATGTTCAACGGTGGGAATGGCCCCAAGTAGCATTTTTGCACCAATAAAGAAAAGAATAAAGCTTACACCTGTCTTCAGAAAGCGGAACATACCCATAATCCCTTTCAGTGCAAAAAATAATGAAATCAATCCCATTACGGCAAAAACATTGGAAGAAATGGCTAGGAAATTTTCTTCGCTTGGCGTAAGGATATTGGTTGACCCTTCTTTTATTACGCCGATGATTGCAGGAATAGAGTCAACTGCAAATAAAATATCGGTGGAACCTATCACCAAAAGCGCAAGAAACAGGTTGGTGATATGGGTTTTTCCATCTATTTTGGTAAAGAAATATGGAGAATGTACATCCGGATCGACAGGGAATATTTTTGATGCTCCTTTGTACAGAATATTGGATTGCGGATCGATATTGTCATTGCCTTTCGATGCCGCCATTTTATAAGCTGTCCATATCAAAATAAAACCGAAAATATAAATAATCCAATGGAAGTGTTGTACGAGTTCCATGCCAACGAGTATAAATAAAATTCGAAGCACTACCGAGATCATAATCCCCATTTTCAGTAGTTTGGGTTGGTTTTTCTCGTTAATTCCCATCATAGAGAAAATCATGATGAAAACAAACAGGTTATCGACCGATAAAGAGTATTCGGTAAAATAACCCGAAATGAATTTTACCATCATGAGTGGTCCTGTTTTTATCGGGCTGTCCGGATTTTGAGGAAAGAAGAAATAAAGTGAGATTCCGAAAAGCATCGCTACTGAAATCCAAATGGCTGTCCAACCTAATGACGATTTTATGCTGATCGTTTCTTTGCGATGTTCGGTTACGTATAAGTCTATGGAATAAACAATACAAAAAATGGCAATAAATACAAGCCAATACAACGTCATTATATCCATATCAAAAATCTTTTTTAAATCTGTGTGCTATGTTAAACGTGGCTGATATTGTCAGCGTTTTGTTAGGAAAAAATCGGCCAAAGGTAACGATAATTTAGTCTTGATTTGCGTTACGGTGTAATTAAATTTTATTAAATGGAAAAAGGGGAGTGCTCCCCTTTTTTGTCTTTAGCTATGTGTGTAGAATGAGAAGTATTATTTAATATTTGAATACTTTTCCGCCGGCGATCACCTGTTTTTTTTCTTTGTCGAATGTGGCACGTTGTCCGGTATGTAATGCCGCCGTAACCATGATGGTTGCAATGGAATGGCTGTATCCCGCTTCAATCGGTGCATTGGTTTTTGTGTTGTTGTTTCTCACGCATTCCATCCAGTTTTGCATGTGGGCGTTGGTGAGGGGATCGGAACCGGTATCGGCTCCCGATTCTGCTTTTATTTGGGGTAAATTGAAGGTGTCGAGTATAAACGGCTTCATCCCCATAACCCGTGCATCATCTTCCGTCAAACCGCCTTCACCCGTGATGATGTTTGTATCGAGATCCAATTTTCCTCCGTTAGAGAAATACCATTCTTTTACTCCTCCTGAAGAGTTGGTCTGACGGGAGGAATAAATCACCTGGAACCCTTCATCGGGATTATCGAAAGATCCGTAATCGAAAACCGCCGTCAGCGTGTCGCAATTTCTCCGTCCGTCATTCCACATATAAATGCCGCCATTTGCCACTGCCGAACGTGGGTATTGCAGACCTGAAAACCAGTGAACCGTGTCGATCTGGTGCGACATCCATTGGCCGGGTATTCCGGAGGAATAGGGCCAAAACAGCCGGTATTCGAGGTATTTGCGTGGATCCCACGGTTCATAAGGACGATTCATCAAATAGCGTTTCCAGTCGGTGTCCGATTCTTTTATCTCGGCCACCAGAGCCGGTCTTCTCCATCTGCCGGGTTGGTTTACGTTCCACGTCATCTCAACGGCTACAATCTTGCCGAATTTGCCCGATTGAATGTACTCCCTGGCGGCATGATAGTTTGCTCCGCTGCGGCGTTGCGAACCTATCTGGATAACCCGGTTTGTCTCTTTGGCTGCTTTCAGGGCTTCGTTTGCATCGTCCATCGTTTCGGCAAACGGTTTTTCGCAGTAAACATGGCATCCTGCTCTTACGGCTTCGGCCAGATGCAGTGCATGTTGGAAGTCGGCCGTACTGATAATGACTGCATCGGGCCTTTGCTCCCACAATTCGTCGGTGTTGCGGGCTGTCTTTATCGTCTTTCCCGTCCGGCTCTTATACCATGCCACACCTTCGTCGCGACGCCGGCTCCAGATATCGCAGATGGTGTAAAGCTCGAAATTCATCTCGTCGGCATATTTCAGGAAGGCTTTGCCCAGCGAACTCCTGAAACGGTCTGAAAAGCCGAGGACTCCCACCCTTATCCTGTCGTTTGATCCCATAATGTTGGCGTAACTTTTTGCCGAAATGTTCAATTTTCCCAGGGTTAATCCGGCTGCTCCCAATGCGGTTTTTTTAATGAAGTTTCTTCTCGTTTCCATGATTAATTATTGTATTGATCTGTGATTGTTTTAATTGCAAGGGGTATTTGTGCATTAAAATCTGTCCATTGTGCTTCAATGGATATTCTTCCTTGATAATTTATTTTTTTCAGGGCATTAAAATAAGGACGAAAATCTTCGTTGTAGGTACCCGGCACAGCTCTATCCTGTTTTTCGGCAATATGTATGTGTTTTATCAAATGACCATATTTCATAATACTTTCAGGAGACTCGCCTTCGACTTTCATATGATAAATATCGGCGAGAAGTCTGAAGTTGGGATGGTTAATTTCCTCAACAATTTCACCTCCCTCACTTACCGAATTAATAAAATTACATTCGTTTGAATTGAGCGGTTCCAATACGACTGTCACATTGTATTTGGCAGCTGTTGAAGCTATTTTTTTGCCAAGCTCTATGAATTGTTGCCGAGCTTTTTCGCGTGAAAATCCCTCGGGGATGCTTCTTGAACCTCCACTTCCGAAAACAATGATCTCGATGCCTGCTTTTTGTGCGCGTCGAAAGGCTGTTTCGGCATATTCCAGTATTTCATCAGGAACGGCTTCGAACCCTACGCTTTTTAATTCTTTCGGGATAAAACTATTGCAGGCTTTTATCGGGAGAGGAAACCCGGCTGCATTTTTCAGCATATTTTCAAATTCTTCTTCATTTTTGTCAGGTACAAGAAACCTGCCCACACTTTCTTCGATATACGTATATCCATATTTTTTCATGGACTCGCCATTTGAATACTGTGTACATATCCCTAGTTGCGGCAATGAAAATTTATTGCTCGCATAAATTGATGAAGGTAAGCTTATTGCAAGATAAATAATCATGGTAAATGTGATGATCGATGAGAAATGAGGTGTCATAGTGGTATATTTAAGCTTATGAGTCTCCTCTGATAACCCCATTTTTCAAAAGTACGAAAAATTGAGATATTTCAGACGAGAGTTGTTTAAAAAATTATTTATTAGAGAGTTTACATTATTTTCAAAACATATCCATTTTTTAATG
>NZ_JAPCWE010000015.1 GCF_025943985.1 Anaerorudis cellulosivorans
GAAATATAGATTAATATGCAAGCAAATAGGATACTGATTTTAGTGCATTTTTGAAAAATTTAAACCGTCCCTTCCGGGTGTCACTGAATTGAAAATAAAAAGTCAGAGACTTTTCGGAGTGGACTCAGCTTATTAAAATTTTTTTGTTAGTTGAGACTCGACAAATATAAAGATAAATTGCCTCATGTCAATATTTATGTTTATATTTTTGCGGTAAAAGCTTAAAATTTCATACCTTTGCTGCATATAAATAGAAATAAAAACAAGATAACGATATTTAGTTTAAATTCCCGGTAACTGCTGAGAAAAATGTAAGAATACATCATTTTATGTTGCGAAATAAATTTTCGGGGATGGGTGTAGCTTTGGTTACCCCGTTCAAAAAAAATAAAGAAGTCGATTTTGAAGCTCTTCAACGGTTAATAGATTACCAGCTTTCAAACGGTACGGATTATATCGTGGCATTGGGAACAACCGCTGAAACACCAACATTGAAAGAAAAAGAACGTGAAGAAATCGTTCGTCGTGTTGTAAAACAAGTTGATGGTGAAATACCGATAATCATGGGAGTTGGAGGTAACAATACGGCTCAACTGGTTCATACGCTCAACACATTTGATTTTACCGGTGTAAGTGCCATACTTTCGGTTACTCCATATTATAATAAACCTACACAGGAGGGGCTTTTTCAACATTATCGGGCGTTGAGCGAGGCTTCTCCTTTACCGATTATTCTTTATAATGTACCGGGGCGTACGGGGGTAAATCTTTTGGCTGAAACTACATTGCGTATTGCACGTGAGTGTAAAAACGTGATAGCGATCAAGGAGGCATCCGGCAATATGGAGCAAATAAATCGGATTATAGCGGATAAACCCGAGGGATTTTCGGTTATTTCGGGTGATGATTCCATGACTCTACCTATTATTAAAGCCGGTGGTATAGGTGTAATATCGGTGTTGGGTAATGCATTTCCTAAACAATTTGTTAAGGTTGTTCATTCGGCCTTAAATGGCAACATGAAGGAAGCAGAGCAAGATGCTGCAGTTTTTTCCGAAATGATCCGATTACTGTTTGTGGATGGGAATCCGGCAGGCGTAAAATGCATGCTTTATGAAATGGGCTTTATCGAAAACGAGCTGCGTTTGCCATTGGTACCCGTAAGTGATGAAACTGCCGTTTGTATCAGAAAAGAAATAAGTACCGTTGAAGAATAATATTAATGGGGTACTTTCTGTGATACTTAGGTTATCATCATTATTGTAGAATAAATTTGTACATTTGCATATCTGATTTTGAAAACATTTTTTATTATAATGAACCGCATTCCTTTTTTGTTTATTATATTGTTTATGGTCTTTTTAACCGGTTGTTCGCAACAAAAGTCGTCAAATAATAAGGTGCATTCTACTCTTGATATAGCCAATTTGGATACTACCGTTGCTCCAGGGACCGATTTTTATCGGTACGCCACAGGTGGTTGGCAAGTTGCAAATCCGCTTCCTCCCGAATATTCGCGTTATGGCTCATTTGAAAAATTGGCTGAAGAAAACCGTAAACAAATTCAAAGTCTGATTGAAGAGCTTGGTAATCAACAGAATCCAAAAGGTTCGAATGCTCAGAAGGTTGGTGATCTTTATAAGATAGGTATGGATAGTTTAAAGCTGAATGCAGACGGAGCAACTCCCATAAAGCCTTTTCTTGAAGAGATTGTTGCAGCAAAAGATAAAAAAGAGATTATTCGCTTGATGACAAAAATTAGCAAGTATGCTTCCGGTCCCTTTTTCGGTTTTTATGTTGGGCCTGATGACAAAAATAGTTCGATGAACATTGTGCATCTTTCCCAAGGGGGGTTGGGCATGGGCGATCGCGATTTTTATCTCGACCGGGATGATCGTTCCAATAGGCTTCGTCAAGAATATGTAAAACTCATGGAAACCCAGTTTCAAAATGCCGGTTATATGGAAGAAAATGCCCGAAAAGCAGCAGAGACAGTGATGAGGATCGAGACGGAATTGGCAAAATCTCATGTAACAAAAGAGATGCGACGTATACCTGAGTTGAATTACCATAAATTTATGGTGAGTGAACTTGATTCGAAAGTCGCCCCATTTGATTGGGAATACTATTTTGATCAAATGGGTGCAAAGGAGATTGACAGTTTGAATGTATCTCAGATTGAACCTATTCGTACCTCGATTTCGATTATTGACAGTGAACCCATTGAAAATCTTCAGCAATATTTGTGTTGGAAAGTAATCAATTCGGCTGCCGGTTATTTGAGCGATGATTTTGTGAATGCCAATTTTGAATTTTACGGAAAAGTAATGAGCGGAAGCAAAAAGCTCAAACCCCGTTGGAAAAGAAGCATCGATGTTGTAAATAGTGCTTTGGGTGAAGCAGTTGGCCAGTTATATGTTGAGAAATACTTTCCTTCTGCAGCCAAAGAGCGCATGGTGGAATTGGTAGATAATTTGATGGAATCGCTTGGCGAACGCATCGATAAGTTGGAATGGATGAGTGAAACTACTAAAGCAAAGGCTCAGGAAAAATTATCCGCCTTTACCGTTAAAATCGGTTATCCCGATAAATGGAAAGATTACTCGACATTAGAAATTGAAAACGATTCGTACTGGGCGAATATAATGCGTTGTTCTGATTTCGAATATAACGATATGATTAAGGATCTTGGTAAACCGGTTGACAAAAGCAAATGGTACATGTCTCCCCAAACTGTGAATGCCTATTATAATCCTTCGTCCAATGAAATATGTTTTCCTGCCGGAATTTTGCAACCCCCTTTCTTTTATATGGATGGTGATGACGCAATTAACTATGGAGGTATTGGAGTTGTTATCGGCCATGAAATGACGCATGGTTTTGATGATCAAGGGAGGAAATACGATAAGGTTGGAAATTTAAATGAGTGGTGGACAGAAGATGATGCCAAGCGATTCGAAGAAAGAGCCCGTGTTTTGGTGGATTATTTTAACCAAATTATCGTGTTGGATACGGTACATGCCAATGGAACATTTACGTTAGGAGAAAACATTGCCGATCACGGTGGACTTCAAATTGCTTATCATGCCTTTTTGAAAACGCCACAAGCAAAGTCGAAAGGGAAAATTGACGGCTATACTCCGGCTCAGCGTTTTTTCCTTTCCTATGCAACGCTTTGGGCGGCTAACATCCGTGATGAGGAGATTCTGCGTTTAACCAAGCTTGATCCTCATTCGCTTGGCAAGTGGCGCGTGAATGGTGCTCTTCCACATATCGATGCATGGTATGAGGCTTTTGATATTCGACCTACAGATCCCATGTATCTTCCAAAAGAAAAGCGAGCTTCTATTTGGTAGAATGCAGAACTTGTTTCAGCGAATTCGTGCAAATCGTTTTTTGAAGGAGTATAGGTGTATATTTGAAAAGTTTTTGAATGAATAAAGATTAAATAATTATGTTTTCGGGAATTATTGAAGAAGCGGCTACTGTTGTCGCTTTAAACAAAGAAAAAGGGAATCTGCATATCACATTGAAATGTTCCTTTGTTGATGAATTAAAAATTGATCAAAGTATCTCGCATAACGGTGTTTGTTTAACGGTTGTCTCTATCGATAGAGACACGTACACGGTTACAGCCATTAAAGAAACGTTGGATCGTTCAAATCTCGGTTTACTGAAAGTGGGAGATAAGGTGAATTTGGAACGCAGCATGCTGATGAATGGCCGGTTGGATGGACATATCGTGCAAGGGCATGTGGATCAAACGGCTGTCTGTACCGAAGTAACAGAGGCTGATGGAAGTTGGTATTATTCTTTCGAATATAAATTTGACAAAGAAATGGCCAAAAAAGGTTATCTGACAGTCGATAAAGGATCGGTGACAGTTAACGGTGTGAGCCTGACGGTAGTTGAACCAACCGATAATACGTTTAAGGTAGCTATTATTCCGTATACGCATGATGTGACCAATTTTTGCCAGATTGAGAAAGGGTCAGTCGTAAATATCGAGTTTGATATTATCGGCAAATATATCAGCCGATTAATGGCATTATCTGAGTAGATGGATTTTGTTGAATTTGTGAAAACACGACAGAGCGATCGGGCGTTTGATCCCGCACGGCCTGTTGAAAAAGAAAAGATCGACCGAATTATCCGGACAGTGCAATTGGCTCCTTCGGCGTGCAATGCTCAACCATGGCATTTGATTGTGGTTGACGATCCGGAGTTAAAAAATAAAGTGGCAGATGCTACTTCTTCTCGAATCTTAGGAATAAATCATTTTACCAAGCAGGCTCCGGTTCATATTTTGCTCGTTGAGGAAAAGGTGAATCTGATGTCGGGAATTGGGGGATGGGTTAAAAATAAGGATTATGCCCAGATCGATTTGGGTATTGCGGCTGCTCATCTCGTATTGGCTGCTCATGCTGAAGGATTGGGTTCGTGTATATTGGGTTGGTTCGATGAGGACAAAATGAAAGAATTGTTAGCTATTCCTCAATCAAAACGAGTTTGGCTCGATATTGTTATTGGTTACAGTACTCAACCTCTTCGAGATAAAAAGCGAAAGCCTATAGATGAAATCGTGTCTTTTAATGGATATGTCAAGACAAAATGAAGTTTTCTCTTTATTTTACCGATTTTTTTTGTTTCCTTTGACACTTCAAAGGTTATTTATTTTGTATGCCTGTGGCGTATTTAAATAGAAATAAGAGTTGAATTTTGTAAAAGGATTGGACTTTAAAAAATCGAACTTTAGTCTTTTTAACATGAAGAAGATAAGCTATTTGTTGGTTACAATGCAAAAATATGTCATCTTTGCAATTTCAAATCAATCTCGTGAAAGTTAATGAACTAAAGTTTGTTGATTAGATAGAAACAGAATGGAAAAAAGGAGAAAGCGTTTCTTTTCATCGGTAGTTTTATTTACCGTTACCCTTGTCGCTCTTGCCCAGCAAGTAGGTTCTAATTCGCCTTACGGCCGATATGGTTACGGATTATTATCCAATCCATCTATTGGAGCCTCTGAAACTATGGGCGGCATCAGTTACGGTTTAAGAAGGAGTCAACAGGTTAATCCGGGTAATCCTGCTTCATATTCTAAGCTTGATACACTTACCTTTATTTTCGATATGGGTGTTTCGGGTCATTATGCAACGTATGATGATGGAATAGGCAAACAAAATTTTTATAATGGCAACTTGGATTATGTAGCAATGCAGTTTCCTCTTATGCGGAAAATAGGTGCCAGCATCGGATTGCTTCCTTATTCTAAAGTCGGTTATACCTTCGGTCGGGCACGATCCTCATCCGATATTGCTTATAGTGAAATATATAGTGGATCAGGTGGCTTAAGCGAGATATATGGCGGAATAGCTTATGAGCCCTTTAAATATTTATCTTTGGGAGTAAATGTGGCTTATTTTTTTGGGAATATCGAACACGACAAGCAACTGCCTTCCATCGACAATACTGCTTTAGCGAGAATATCGACCACTAAATTTTCAATTCGGGATATTAAATATGATGTAGGAATTCAGCTGACGTATCCTATTGACCGAATGCAGTCGGTGACGCTGGGATTGGTATATACTCCAAAAATAAATGCAGAGGCAACCATTTATCCTTACGATCGGTTATTGGATAGTAATGGAAATATTGCACAAATTCTTAAAAGTGATACGCTGGTATCACAGGCTTTTTGTTTTCCCAATTCTTTCGGGATAGGAGTGACTTATTCTAACCAGAATTTGTTAGTAGGAATGGATGGTACCTTTCAGAAATGGAAAGGAATAGAATATCCTGCGGCCTTGGACGAGATGGATTCGGATATGCGATTTAATAACCGGTATCGGATTGGAGCCGGAGCAGAATATGTGATCGATCCGCTAAGTCGCGATTTTTTCAGCCGAGTTCGTTTTCGTGGTGGCTTTTCTTTTGCCAATTCATATCATAATGTCAATGTATATGATCCTACTACCAATTCCTATTTAGGAACCGGAGGCTATAAGGAATATGGAATTAATGTTGGTTTCGGTTTGCCGTTTAGGGATTCGTATAGTGGTCGTGTTTCTTTTTTAAATATCGGGTTTGGCTATTCGCTGCTTCATCCTGACAAAGATTATATGATTAAGGAAGAGATGTTTAAAATTACATTAAATATGAATATCAATGAATTTTGGTTTTTTAAACGTCAATTTGAGTGAATAGCGTGTTTTTGTAAGCAACGATAAAAAAGAAAATTAAACTTTTATTTTAATAAATCGTCCAATCAATATATCAAACATTATAATTTAAACATCGATAAAATGAAAAAAATAGTATTATCCGGTTTTCTTGCTTTGGCAACAATTATGGGGGTTGAAGCGCAAAAAGCAGGTTATGATCCTGTTAAAGCGCCATTTGGACATGGTGAGGATAGTGTGAATTGTCGGGTGAACTTAAGTCTTATGTCAACAGCAGCAAAGGCTGAGTCATACAAAGATGCCGTAAAGCCGTGGGAATATGTTTATGAAAACTGCCCGGCTTCCAGTAAGAACATTTATATTTACGGTCCCCGTATCTTTAAATTTTTGCATGCTCAGGAGACAGATCCTGCCAAGAAAAAAGCCTATGTGGAGAAGGTTTTGGAAATTTATGACAATCGATTGAAATATTTTGGTAATGGTGATTCCAAAGGTACAATTTTGGCATATAAAACATATGATTACATGGAAATGATGGGTGATGAGGCCGATACCAAATTAATCTATGAATGGTTGAAAGAAGCCATTACTGAAATGAAAGATAAAATGGATCCACCCGATGCATATGGTCATTTCATGGTAGCTTCTTTAACGGAATACCTAAAAGATAATTCCAAAAAAGAGCAATATCTACGTGATTATTTTACAGTTACAGGATATATCGATCAGGCAATAGCCAATGCTAAGGCACGAAATGATGAAGAAAGTGTTAATTATCTTGCTGCAGTTAAAGAGGGTATTGTTCAAGGTTTTATAAGCAGTGGTGCAGGCGATTGCGATACACTGGTTGAATATTATGCTGATAAGATTGAGCCAAATAAAACAGACAAAGATTTCTTAAATAATGTAGTTAGTGCTTTAAAGACCGTAGGTTGTACAGAGTCTGATGTTTATTTTACTGCTTCTGAATATCTATATAAACTTGAACCATCGGCCAATGCAGCTATCGGATTAGCTAACCGTAGTTTGAAGAATAAAGATTATGATACGGCGATCAAGTATTATGAAGAAGCTGCTAAATTAGAAGAAGACAAGAAAAAAGCTTCCGAATATTTGTATGCTTTAGCTACTATTTTGTCTTCTCAGGGAAATTACACCAAGGCAAGACAAGTGGCTTACAAGTCCTTGGAATATGACCCGAATAACGGTAAAAACTATATTCTTATTGCACAAATGTATGCTGCTACTGCTGCAAACATTTTTCAGGAACCCGAAAAACGTGGTTTGGTATATTGTGCAGCAGTAGATAAATTGCTAAAAGCCAAATCTGTTGATCCAAGCGTAGCTGCAGAGGCTAACGAGTTGATCAACAAATATTCTGCCTACTTTATGGATACCGAATCAGCCTTTATGATGGGTATTAAAGAAGGAGATTCTGTTTATATCCCGGGTTGGATTGGTGAAAATACAATAGTCAGACTTAAATAATTTTTTTACTCAATTAAGTGACAGAATTGTTTGATAAGCAAAATAATAACAAAAAAATTCGGCACATAGCAACTGCTTTTATAGCAGTTGTTATGTTGCTTTTTGTCGGATCGTGCCAAAACAAAACAGAAGATTTGGTCGATATCATATTCAATCCTGACATAGTTCCTACGATGACAACCGACAGTGTTGTTACTCTGATTTCCGATTCAGGGGTTACTCGTTATAAGTTGATAGCAAAAAAGTGGCAGGTTTTCGATCGAGCAAAAGAGCCTTATTGGTTTTTCCCTGAAGGTATTTATCTTGAGCGTTTTGATTCTCTATTTCATATTGAAGCCGTTATTTATGCCGATACTGCATGGAATTATGTCAATAAACGGTTGTGGAGACTAAAAGGTAATGTAAATGCACAAAACATGAAAGGGGAAAAGTTTTTGAGCGATGAGCTTTTCTGGGATCAACGTAAACAACGCATTTATTCCGATAAATTTATCGAAATACAAAAAGGAGAAACCGAATTAAAAGGATATGGATTTGAATCGAATCAGGAAATGACGGAATACCGTATATTTAATCCGCATGAGGGGCGCATTCCGTTCAATGAAAATCCTGTAAATCCCGATACGCTTCAGAACAATAATTCCAATATTGTCACAGAATAATATGGTTTCATCAACAGCAATAGTTTGGTGGCTCGTTTTCCTTGTTTTGTCTGCATTTTTTTCGGGCATGGAAGTGGCATTTGTTTCATCCGATAAACTTCGTTATGCGCTCGATAAAAAAATTAAAGGTCCTTTTAATTATATTCGTAATACTATTTATGGGCATTCGCGTCAATTCTTGCTTGTTTTATCGGTAGGAAATCTTTTAGCCCTGGTTCTGTTCGTTTTTTTTACTCTTTTAAATTTTTATCCGTTGGTTGAAAAGTACATAACGGGATTTCCTGTTCTTAATTATCTGATTTTAATTCTGACATCTACTCTTATTATTTTATTTACGGGAGAGTTTTTCCCACGGGCTTTTTTGGGGAGAAATCCTGACCTTTGGGTAAAAATTTTAGCTATTCCGGCTTTCTTCTTTTATGTATTGCTTTACCCAATAATGAAATTATTAGTTGCTATTTCTCGCTTTTTTTTGGGCATATTCGGATGCAAAACCATTATGTCTGAGGAAAAAATGCTAGATAGGAACGATTTGGATTTGTATGTAAAACAGAGTATTGATGAGATGCCGGATGAAGCAGAGGTGGATTCAGAGGTGAAAATATTTAGGAATGCACTTGATTTCTCTACTCTTAAAGTAAAGGATTGCATGGTCCCTCGCGCGGAAATTGTTGCGGTTAGTAGGGATACTGATATAGATGCGTTGAAAGAAAAATTTATTGAAACAGGATTATCACGTATTTTGGTATATGAAGATAATATCGATAACATCATTGGTTATATTCATATTTGGGAAATGTTTGATAATCCGACTGATTGGACAAAGAAGATAGCTCCGGTTTCCTTTGTCCCCGATAGTATGCCTGCATCTAAGCTCATGAATGAGCTTATGCAGGAACATAAAAATATAGCTGTGGTAGTTGATGAATTTGGAGGAACCTCCGGTATAGTAACGTTGGAAGATCTCGTAGAAGAGATATTTGGAGATATCGAAGACGAATACGATGTAGAGTCACGATTTGCCAAACAAGAAAATGAAAATGAATATGTGATTTCCGGAAGAATGGAGATCGATCAGCTCAACGAAATGTTTGGATTGGATTTACCTGAATCGGAAGATTATTCCACAGTTGCCGGACTGATATTGCATTATACTCAGCGTTTCCCTAAAACATATGAAACGGTTGATATTGGAAAATTTACTTTTAAAATATTAAAAGTTTCTGCACGAAAAATTGAGGTGGTGAAGCTTATTGAAAACAATACATCGGATAATTGAAAATTGTTGTCCTATTAAAAAACGTATTCTTTTCTTTTAAAAAGAAGGAATATCTCTTTTATTTTTGCTAACTTCGTGCCCTTGTTGGAAAGAAAATTTTTTAATAATCAAATCTATTAAATATTGATTAGCATAAATGGCTACTTTACAAAAAATTAGGAATAAAGCTGGATTTCTTATCGCGGTCATTGGTATCGCTTTGTTGGCGTTTATATTGGGAGATTTATTGACATCGGGGAGTACTCTTTTCCGTAAATCTCAGGATAAGGTTTTTGAAGTCAACGGGAAAGTCATTTCGACTGAAGAATATTTTACCCGTGTAACGGAATGGGAAAATTTTCAAAAAATGATGAGCGGCGAGAGTTCATTGGATGAAAATGCTTCTCTTCAAATTAAGGAGCTGGTTTATCAGCAGATGGTTAGAGAATGCATACTGGATGATCAGGCCAAAAAGCTTGGGCTAACGGTTTCGAAAGAAGAAATAAATGACCTTGTGCACGGTGAAAACATATCTCCTCTTCTTCAGCAATTGCCTCTTTTTGTTGATCCGAAAACAGGAATTTATGACAGGGAAGCCTTGACAAATTTCTTTACGGCCATTAATACTCCTACAGCGTCGCTTCAACCTGAAGAGAAAGCTCTTGTTCAACAATATAAGTCAATGTGGCTGTTTATCGAGAATTTGATCAAATATCAACGTCTGGAAGAAAAATATCGAACACTTTTGGCAAGTGCAGTCATGGTAAATGATATGGAGGCTAAAACTTCATTTGATTTATCGCAGCAAAATGCCGATTTAACGTATGTTGTGCAGAACTATTATACCATTCCCGATACATTAGTAACAGTTGAGGATAGCGAAATACGGGCATTTTACGAGAAACACAAGAAGAATTTCAAGCTGAATACTCCTATTGCAAAGATCACTTATTTTATTCGTGAAATAGCACCGAGTGATGAGGATTTTGCCGAAGTCGAGGCTCAGGCAATGGAAGCAGCAAAAAAGCTCGCTGAGTCAACCAATCCATCAGCCGTTGTTGCCGATTATTCCGAAACACCTTACCATGATGTATATTTGGCCGCCAATGTGTTGACTGAAAGTCAACGTTCTTTTGTTTCTTCTGCTAATATTGGCGATATGTACGGTCCGGTTCGAGAAGGTAATTCCTTTCAGATTTATAAACTGATCGATAAAATTGTAGCTCCCGATTCGGTTCGTTTGCGGATGATTGTTGTGCCTACTGCAGGTGCAGGTGAACAAGATTCGTTGGTAAGACATTTTGTCGATAGTGTCTTCACTGTGATTAAAGGTGGAAAACCTTTCGCTCAAGTAGCAAACGAATTAAATCCCCAATCCAATGGAGGAGATGCCGGATGGGTAAGGGAAATCGATATTGCTTCGGTGGGGAATGATTTTGTTCAAACGGTTTTTTCTATGCAGGTTGGAGAAGTGAGGAAGATATCGGTCCCGGGTCAGTCTATTATTGTGCAAGTGGAAGAAAAAACGAAACCCGTAACAAAATATAAATTGGCTGTGATTAATATGCCTGTAGTGGTAAGTGAACGAACATCTAACAATGTGGATAATGAATTGAATCAATTTTTATCCCTTCCGGATGTCGGCAAAAAATTTACTGAATTGGCGAAACAGAAAGGATATGCTGTTGTTCCCAATTACACAATTTCTTCAACCGATTTTTCTATTGCTCAAATACCCGGTTCTCGTCAGGTAATTCAGTGGGCATTTAACGAAAAGGAGAAAGGTGCCGTTAAAAAGTTTGATTTGACTAATTTGCGAATTGTAGCACGATTGGATAATGTTATTCCGGCGGGAACAGCTCCTTTATCAGAGGTGGCAACGGTGATTCGGAGTCAACTTGTACGTGAGAAAAAAGCTGAAAAAATCATTACCGAATTGAAATCAAAAAATTTGTCTTCTTTAGCTGATTATGCCGAGGAAATGAATACCCAGCCCGATACGGTAAGGTTCGTTAACTTTAATACCCGTAATATTGCAGGATTGGGTTTCGAACCTGTGTTAAATGCTTATTCGGCTTTCGCTCCACTTCATAAACTAATGGGGCCGGCGAAAGGAAATATGGGCGTATTTGTTGTCAATGTGGATAATCGTACGCAGGGCACAGAAACATACGATCCCAAAATACAGAAGAACAGCATGCAGAGTGAAATTACTTATCGCTTGCAGATGCAGTCGATGGAAGTGTTGAAAGATAAACTGGAAGTTAAAGATAATCGTTATCGTTTTTATTAGTATTATTCGCGGTAATGTTAGATATAAAAAAAAGCGGGAAATTCAATCCCGCTTTTTTATTGCTATAGAAATGTCATTTGAATTCCTTTTTGTTCTAGTTGGAGGGTCTTTGTAGGTTGATCACAAACTTCAACAGGTCCGAAATATTGAATGGGACCGGGATAAACATAATCTGTTTCAATTGCCCATTTTCCCCGTTGGCTTTTAAAATATCGGAATGGAGCACCTTCCAACTCAACCAATGCTTTCCTGATAACCGGTTTCATTTTTCCGCTGCGGCGTTCCATGTTCATCATCATAGTGATAGGGATTCCGCCGGCTATCCATTTGTCGGCAGGAGCTGTAGTATTGCGCACGGATGCCATATAGCCTGTTTTTCCACCTGCAATAAGCATGGAAGCTGTGTACCCCAATGAATAGCAATAATCGGCATCGTAGTTTGAGGGAGCAGCTGAACGACCTTCGTATCCAAAGAAATGATGGATCGCCGAAAATTTTCCTTTGTATTTTCCCTCGTTTGTCCATTCATCTAGTTTTTTTCCTACCATTTGCGACAGCAATTCCTCCGTCTGAATCATGGAAACTTGCACATTGCCGTGAGGATCACGATCAAGTGCCAATTGTTTTGCTACTTTTTCGGGGAGGCTTGCGTATATTTTTGCATTTTCAGGAGAAAGTTTACTGATGATATAGTCACGCTGTTGTGAACGACGAACCAAATTAAACTCATCTGATGAATGTGCAAAGAAATCGTTCAGTTCTTCGATAAGTTTTTTTATTGCCGGAATAAATTCGATTAATCCTTCAGGTATGATGATTGTTCCAAAGTTAAGTCCTTGTTCTGCCCGGTTTGCTATAATTCCTGCGATGTATTCAACTATGTCGTCGAGTGACCATTTCTTTGCTTCAATTTCTTCGGAAATAATGCAGATGTTGGGATGGGTTTGTAAAGCACATTCCAGAGCGATATGCGATGCTGAGCGTCCCATCACCTTTATGAAGTGCCAGTATTTGCGCGACGAATTGCAATCGCGTTCAATATTACCGATAAGTTCGGAATAAACCTTGCATGCTGTATCGAATCCGAAAGATGTTTCGATTTGTTTGTTCTTTAAATCCCCATCAATCGTCTTAGGGCATCCGATTACCTGAACGCCTGCATTAATTGATTGATAGTATTCTGCCAAAACACATGCATTGGTATTTGAATCGTCGCCACCGATAATAACCAGAGCCCTGATATCAAGTTTTTTCAGGATTTCCAAACCTTTGTCAAATTGTTCTTTGGTTTCCAATTTAGTGCGGCCGGAACCAATAATATCGAAACCGCCGGTATTGCGGTATTCATCAATGATATCGCCCGTCAGTTCTTTGTATTCATGATTGATTAATCCCGAGGGTCCCAAAATAAAACCGTAGAGACGACTTTCGGAATGTAGGCGTTTAATCCCATCATAAATTCCGGCTATTACATTATGTCCGCCGGGTGCTTGTCCGCCCGAAAGTATCACTCCAACATTTATCGGGTCTTTCATCCCCGGCTGACCTTCATCTGCTACAAAATCGAGGATAGGCAACCCGTAAATGTTAGGAAAAAGTTTTTTTATTTCTTCCTGATCGCCAGCTGATTCGGTTGCTGTCCCTTCTTTAATACGAATGTTGCCTTTTAATACTTCAGGCATTTTGGGCTTATAACTTGCCCTTGCAATTTGTAAAGCACTTTTAGTCATTTACTTTCGATTTTTATGTTATTTATTACAATTCTTTACAGAAAGTTTTTAGGAACTTCAAATTTCGCAAATTTTTTTGAGATACAGAAATGAAAATATTTTTTCACTGTTTTTTCTTTTCAGAAGAAAGAAACGGTTCCTTTGTTTATGCAGATAGGGTAGGAGCAATATTACAACTCGCCCAATTCTTGAATTTTCTTTATATCGAAAGGCGTAGCCTGATAAACAAAATAGTTGAGCCAGTTGATAAACAGCAAATTGGCGTGGCTTCTCCATAATACAATGGGGGGTTGGGCAGGATCGTTGTTTCGGTAATAATTTATGGGAAGTTCCACCGACTTCAGTCCTTTTTTCACATCGCGCATGTATTCATTATGGAGAGTTAATGGCGAGTATTCTGAATGCCCGGTTACGTAAAATTCTCGTCCGCCACGTGAAGAAACAATATAGACACCGGCTTCATCGGATTGCGATAAAACGGTTAATTCAGGATGTTCGTTTATTTCCTCAATAGAAACTGTGGTATGTCTGCTGTGAGGAGCATAGAATTCATCGTCGAACCCCCTGAAAAGAGGGAAAGAAGGGTCGTTTATTTTATGTTTGAATACACCGAACAATTTCTTTTCCAATGGATATTTATTTATTCCGTAAAAATGGTACATAGCTGCTTGGGCAGCCCAGCATATGTAGAAAGTAGATGTTACATGGGTTCTAGCCCAATTGAAAATATCGGTCAGTTCTTGCCAGTAGTTTACTTTTTCGAATGGCAATAATTCAACAGGTGCTCCGGTAACGATAAACCCGTCATAAAAATTATTTCGGATTGAGGAAAAAGGCTTATAGAATTCCAAGAGATGTTCGATAGGTGTATTTTTCGGAAAATGGGTTTCCAGCTGAACAAAGTCGATCTCTATCTGTAAGGGAGAATTGGAAAGAAGCCTTATCAAATCGGTTTCTGTTGTTATTTTTAGCGGCATCAAGTTGAGAACCGCGATTTTAAGCGGGCGAATATCCTGGGTAGAAGCACGCAAATCATTCATCACAAAGATATGTTCTTTGCTTAAAATTTCTATTGCAGGTAAGTTATGAGGTAAATTGAGAGGCATAGTTTCAGACAGATTGATGTAACGAAATTTATTTTAATCGGATAACTTGTTCGTGTTTACTTTTTTGTTTTCTTCTTTTTTTGGACACTCCATCCGAATTTGCCGATAAGTCGTCCTAAGCCGTAATAATTGCCATGTACGTAAATAAGTGGTTTAGTACGTTCCAGATCAAATTTTTCGGTTTTAGGGTCAAAATATTTCTCATCGGCTTTAATGTTGACCACCTCAGATATAAACATGTCGTGCGACCCCAATGGGATAATTTCTTTCACCCGACATTCAATCGATAGCGGGGCTTCTTCAATAATTGGAGCATTCACTATAGTGGCTTTACCCGGTGTGAGTTGCATTTCTTTGAATTTATTGTAATTCTTCCCCGAACGAACACCGCACCAGTCAGTAGCTTTTGCCAACTCCTCCGTTGTTAGATTAATCACGTATTCTTTGTTTCGTTTGATGATATCGTGTGAGAACCTTTCGGGGCGTATAGATATATAGCACATGGGTGGATTGCTGCAAATGGTTCCCACCCAGCTTACGGTGATTATGTTGTATTCTTCGGGAGTACTTCCGCAACTGATCATCACTGCCGGAAGCGGATAAATCATTGTACCCGGTTTCCAATCCTGTTTCATTTCAGAATGATGTCCTCTTTTTTGATTTTTATTTCACAATAGTGGCATTGCAGTTCAACTTTCTCTTTATCGACAATATGAAAACGGGTTTTCATCGGTTCGTTGTTACTAATGCACTTCGGATTATTGCATTTTACGATTCCGATGATTTCGTCCGGTAAGGTCACTTTTTTCTTTTCGATTACTTCAAAATCTTTTATGATATTAAGTGTTACGTTGGGAGCAATTAAGGCGATTCGGTTGATTTCGTCTTCTTTAAAAAATTTGTCGGCAACCTTAATAATGCCTTTTTTCCCTATTTTACTGCTCCTAAGATTATTTCCGATAGTAATCCGATTATTGAGTTGTTGCAACTGTAATAACGATACCACTTTAAATAAAGCTTGTGGCGGAATGTGATCAATGGCCGTACCATTTTCCAGAGCAGCTACTTGCAATTCTTTTCTCATATGTTTTTTATTTAAACTTTTTTCTGTGTATTATACCACCTCGATCCCCATCAAATCACAAATTACGGCTTGGCGTGTAAACATGCCGTTTCTTGCTTGTTGGAAATAATATGCTTTAGGGTTATCGTCCACATCCTGATCAATCTCTTTGACTCGTGGAAGCGGATGCAACACTTTTAAGTTGTCTTTTGAATCTTTCAGCATATCGTTATAGAGCACATACACATTTTTTACCTTTTCGTATTCCATAAGATCGGTAAAACGTTCACGCTGTACGCGTGTCATGTACAGAATATCGGCACTGTTGATGGCTTCGGAGGAGAAATCCGAAAATTCATTGTATCGAATGCCTTTTTTATCGCAAAATGTTTTATACTTTTCAGGGATTTTAAGCTCTTCCGGAGCTACAAAATTGAAGGTTGGATGGAAGAAAGACAACCCCTCAATTAACGAATGAACTGCACGACCATATTTGAGATCACCTACAATAGTGATGGTAAGATTTTCCAGCGTTTCCTGTGTTTCGTAAATGGAAAACAAATCAAGCAACGTTTGAGTAGGATGCTGATTGGAACCGTCACCTGCATTGATAATGGGAACGGGCGAGATTTCTGAAGCATATCGTGCCGATCCTTCCAAATAATGTCGCATGATGATCAGATCGGCATAATTGCTGACTATCATTATGGTATCTTTCAATGTTTCGCCCTTGGTCAGACTGCTGGTGGCTGTGTCGGAGAAACCGATAACTCTTCCATGGAGGCGATTGATTGCTGTTTCGAAACTCAGACGTGTACGTGTGGAAGGTTCGAAGAAGAGCGTTGCACATACTTTTCCTTTTAAAAAATCCCGATTGGGATTGGCTTTGAATTTAGCAGTATTATTAAGGATGCGCAAAATATCTTCTTTGTCGTAATCGTTAATGTCAACCAGACTTTTGGGTTTTATAGGATGTATTTCCATTGAAGTGGATTTTATCGATCACAAAAATAGGAAAAAAGAGGGTGTATAAAAAGTCGCAATTTATTGAATAAATAATATTTAACATTACCGGTCTCTCGATGTGTGATTTTGAGGTTTGTTTTTTTGCGATACAAATCGGTTATTTGCATTTTCAATTTCTTTCATAAAATTCTGCCTGTATGTTTTTCCTATGGGAATTTCTTTTCCGTTAACTGTCAAACGATTTTTGTTGATGCTTCCTATTTTGTTTTTCTTTACGATAAAAGAACGATGAATCCGGATGAAGTAGTCTGCAGGAAGAGCCTTCTCCATATTTACCATTGTCATGAGTGTGATGATGGGCTTAGGACGTTTTTCCGTAAAAATTTTAATATAATTTTTCAGTCCTTCCACATAGATTATGTCTTCAAACAGCACATGGATAATTTTGTAGTCGGCTTTTACGAAGATACCTTCCACCGCGTCTTCTTTTTTCGACATGGAGTTGTCTTTCGGTTGCACGGTTTCATGCCAAGTAAGTGCTTTTTTGGCGGCAGTTAAAAAATTGGCATATGAAAATGGTTTCAATAAATAATCGATAGCATTTACTTTATATCCGTCAATGGCATAGTCTTTAAAGGCTGTGGTAAAGATGATTTTTGTGCTTTCGTTAATAATTTGGGCAAATTCCAATCCGTTTATATAAGGCATTTGGATATCCAGAAATATGACATCCGGTGTTTGATTTTCCATTTCTTTCATAGCCGCTTTTGCTGATGAAAATTTCCCGGTCAACTTTAGAAAAGGTGTGTTGTTTACGTAAGATTCCAACAGGCTCAAAGCCAATGGTTCATCGTCCACTATCCAACAGTTAAGCGTCATCGTTTTCAGTGTTTAAAGTGTTAATGATCAGTATTGTAGTATAGAAATTGTCTTCTATTTCGGTATGCCACAAATAACGTCCGTGATAAAGCAGATCGAGTCGTTTTTTAACCTGTTGTAATCCGATTCCGCTTCCACTTTTGTCGGAGTTGGTTTTAGGGAAACACGTATTTCTGCAAAGAAAATAAATTTCGCCGTTTTCTTTTTCCGACAGGTTGAATTCGATTATAGAAGGTTCATCATTGCTTACTCCGTGTTTAAAGGCATTTTCTATAAGCGAAATATAAATTAAAGGGGCAACCATTGTATTGCTTTTTTCTGAAATATCGAAAGTTGTGTAAACTTTCACATTATCCGTCAGCCTTAAATGCATCAATCCGATGTAGTTCCGGATAAAATCGACTTCTTCGCGCAGTGGAACATATGTTTTATCATTGTCATACAATACATATCGGAGCAATTCGCTCAGCTCCAGAATAGCAGACGATGATTTTGGCGGATCAAACTGTGAGAGCGCATAAATATTATTCAGCGTGTTAAGCAGAAAATGAGGATTGATTTGATTCTTCAGATTTTTAAGTTCGGCTTCCGTCATAGCTTTTTCCATCTCTTTTTGCTTTGTTTGCATTTGCGACAAACGCAAGGTGATTTTGATGGCGATGCTTAATATTGCCACAATGGTAAGTGAGGATATATCACGGATAATGAATGCAATTTTAGGTAATTTGTTTTCACCGGGGGGAGGAAATTTTTTTGTGATCATTAACGATTGCTCCATTTCATGCCAGAGATGCAACATTAAAGCGATTCCTATAATTAATCCGATGTTTATGAGGATGAACTCGGTAATTTTACGTTTAAACAACAGCTGTTCGGTAAGATAAAAATAGTTGGCATAAAAGGTAATCATGAAGGAAATCGGTATCGGGAGGAAGGAAAAGAAATCTTGCCAATTGAAAAATCCGCCCCGATGTGCAAAATAGGCAGGTAAACCGAAAACAAAGCACCAACCCAGGATATGAACAAACACATTATCCTTGCGTTCTGTAGAAATTGTGTTTTGTCTTTTCATTGTTGCTGTAAACGAATTCATTTTCCCGTTTTTTTTTTTATTTATTCGCTGGTTGATTTTATTCGTACCGAAGTGCCTCAATGGGATCTAGTCCTGCTGCTTTTCTGGCAGGATACCAGCCAAAAAAGATTCCGATTGCAGAGCATACAACAAACGAAAGGGCCACACTCCACGGCTCGATAAAGACCGGCCATCCGGCAAAGAATTTTACGCCATAGGAGGAGAAGAACCCGAATATTACCCCTATCAATCCGCCCGTTATGCTGATAAGAATGGATTCGATGAGAAATTGCATCAAGATGTCTTTTTCTCGGGCACCCACGCTCATGCGCAATCCAATTTCCTTGATTCGTTCAGTTACCGAAACATACATGATATTCATTATTCCAATGCCGCCCACAAGCAAACTTATGCCTGCCACACATGCCAACAGGATGGTCATCATATCGGATGTGGATGTCAGCATCTCACTTAATTCTTCCTGAGAACGGATTTCGAAATCGTAATCGTCCGGATTGTCAATATTATGGTTGTTAGCTAATATTTGAGTGATGCTTTCTACTGCTTTTGGTGCCAGATCTTCACTTTCGGCAGAGCAAAAAATACCATGCAAATAATCAATGGCCAGAATGCGTTTCTGTACAGCAGTATAGGGAGCCAGCACAATTTCATCCTGATCCATTCCCATCGAATTGTAACCTTTGCTTTCCAATACGCCAATGACCTGAAAAGGTATGGAATTGAAACGAATGATTTTTCCCACCGGATCTTCGCCTTTAGTAAACAGATTGTCTGCAATGGTTTTACCGATAACACATACTTTATTATACCTTTTCACATCAGAATCGGTAAACATGTGGCCCGATTTTATTTTTAATTGACGAATTTCAAGATACGACGGAGCCACACCGGAAATGCTTGCAGGATAATTGTTGTTTTGATAGATAAATTGGCCACTGCTGCTTACATAAGGCGAAACGTCTTTTACATATTGAGCCTTATTACGGATATCTTCACAATCCTTGATTTTAAGTGTTTGTACGTTTGAAGCACTCATGCGTATGCCGCCCACGGCTTTATTATCGTACGGCATAATCATGATCATATTAGCGCCCATTTCCGAAATTTGTTTTTCGATGCTTCGTTTCGACCCTTCTCCAATGGCTAGCATAGCGATCACAGAGGCTACCCCGATGATAATTCCTAACATCGTAAGAAAAGCCCTCATTTTATTTTTTTTCAATGCACGCCACGCAATTCTAAACAAATTGGACAAATTCATATTACTTCCTCCTCTTCATTTTCCTCTTTTGGTAATCGTTCCAACGCTTCGGCTGCTGAAAGGATAGTTTGGTTATAGGTGTCACTTATAATTTTTCCATCGCGTAACACAATATTTCGTTCGCTAAACGAGGCAATTTCATTGTTGTGCGTTACAAAAACGATGGTCTTGCCTTCCCTATGAAGCTCTTGAAACAGTTTGAGAATACTGTACGATGTCCTGGTATCCAAGTTTCCCGTGGCTTCATCGGCAAGAATAACGGCAGGATTATTTACCAGCGCCCTGGCAATTGCTACACGTTGCATTTGCCCACCACTCATTTGGTTACTTTTGTGATATAGTCGGTCTCCCAACTCAACGACCTTCAATGCTTCGATGGCTCTTTTTTGCCGTTCCGAAGTTGATACCTCAGGGTTATACATTAAAGGTAGCTCTACATTTTCGATTGCCGTAGTATTTGGCAGCAAGTTGTAATTCTGGAAAACAAATCCGATTTTGCGGTTCCTCACCCTTGCCCGTTGATCTTTGTTCATGGATTGTACCAACGAACCGTCCAGCAGATAAGTTCCTGAAGTGGGTGTATCCAGGCAACCCAAGATATTGAGTAACGTACTTTTTCCGCTACCCGATTTTCCCATGATGGTTACAAACTGTCCCTCTTCAATCGAAAACGAAATGCCTTTTAATGCATGAACGATTTCGGTTCCGACTTCAAAATTACGTTTAATGTTTGTAAGTTCGATGATTTTTCTTTTCTCCATTGTTTGTTTTTTATCTTGATCCACCACCGTTTCCACGTCTTGCAGGCGGTTTGGGCATGAATGGACTGTCATTTTGAGCGTTCTCTGTTGTATCCATATGTTGAGGAGTAATTCCGGAAGTTGATCCGATGACCACTTTTTCACCTTCCGAAAGACCGGAAACGACTTCTGTGAGTGTGCCGGATTGATTTCCGATTTCAATTTCTTTTGGAATAATCGTATCTTCCTTTACTACCCAAACTGTACGCTTATTTTCGTTTTGAATATTTATTTGTGAAGCGTTTTCAGGAGCAAACGTAAGAGCCTCAGAAGGAATGGTTAATACTTCATTTTTCTCCAGAGTATAAATAGAAACCGTGGCCGTCAATCCGGGTTTCAACTTCAAATCGGGGTTAGGGGCATTAATTACCACTTCATATGTTACCACGTTGTTGGTGATAGTGGCAGATTGTCTCACCTCGGTAATTTCTCCTTGAAATTCTTGATCGGGATAAGCATCAACCGTGAAAGTAACACGCTGCCCTTTCATCACATTTCCTATATCGGCTTCATCTACATCGGCAATGACACGCATTTTGGTCAGATCGTTTGCAATGATGAAAAGGGTAGGAGTGGAGAAACTTGCTGCTACTGTTTGTCCTTCTTCAACTTCACGACTTAGTACTACGCCATCTATTGGAGAATAGATTTTTGCATAACTTAGGTTAGTATGTGCTATTCGATAATTATTGAGGCTTTCGTTATAGTCGTTCGTTGCTTTTTCGTAATTGTATTGCACCGATTCGAAATCAGCTGTACTGACCAATTGCTTCTCATACAGTGTTTTATAACGTTCGTAGTTTTTCTTTTGAAGTTCCATTTGGCTTTTTGCCGATGCCAGTGAACTTTCTGCCGATGAAAGATTGGCAGAAAGTACGGTTTGATCGATTTCGGCCAGTAAATCTCCTTTTTTAACTTCGCTATTATAATCCACATAAATGGTTTCAATCCTTCCGCTGACTTGGGTACCCACCTCAACTTCGGTAATCGGTTCGAGTGTGCCTGTGCAAGTGACAATGTTAGAGATGCTCTCTTTAGTTACTGTAGCAGTAATCCATTTTTCTTCCGTTTTTTTGTTCTTTTTGCAGGATGATATTCCCAACATCACGAGGAGGGCTGCACCTGCTCCCAGCAAAATGATTTTACTCTGTTTATTTAAATTGATTTTCATAGAGTTGTATTTGTTTCGTGTTTCATATTTCATATCAAACCTTGATAGTAATCCAATACTTTTCGGCTCAACAAAGCCATGTATTTTGCTTGAAGCAACTCATGTTGAGCGTTGATCAACGTATTTTTTTCTGTTAATAATTCGATGGTATTTCGAAGTCCCAATCTAAATTGTTCGTCCAACACATTATAGCTTTCCCTGCTGCTTTTCACTTTTTCTTTGGCGGCCATATATTGCGATTGGGCATTGATGGCGTTCAGATAAGCCGTTTCGATGTTGGCATACAGCTCTTTTTGGATGCTCAACCCATTCAGTTTAGATGTTTCCACATTTATTTGCGCTTTTTCTACTGCACTTTTCACTTCACGATTCGAAAAAATGGGGATGTTTACGGAAATTCCGATCGTGTTGTTCCAATTATTCTTCAACTGTGTACCGAAATCGTATGTTGAATGATTATATATGTTACCTGTCACGGCTCCTGCTTGAAGGCTTATTTTGGGCAGATAACCTGCTTTGGCTTTAGCAATTCCCAATTCGGAATACTCTGTTTCCAGTTTACTGCTTTTGATTTGCGGCATCACATTCATGGCTGTTTGGTAAATGAAATTTTTATTGGGAAGCAGCGTTAAAACTTCTTCTTCTTCGGGTTCGATAATGACAATATCCATGGTCTCCAGCGTATCCAACTCTAAAAGTTGTTTGAGTTGAAGCTTGTAGTTTTCCAATGTGACTTTGGCATTAGTTAATTGGTATAAGTCCGATGCATGTTGAGATTCCCATTGTGCCACATCGCTTTTAGTTACGGTACCGGTTTGCAATTTCTCCTTATTGCTCTCCAACTGCTCAGCACTCAACTCCACTGCATTTTCGCAAGTTTTCACCACTTCATCGGCATAGAGAATTTGCAGATAGTTTTGGATAATGGATAGTTTGATGTTGTTTTTGCTTTCCTCGATGTTCAATTGGGCGATCTCATTGTTTATATCTGCTTGCTTGATGTTGTTTGTACGAGCTCCTCCATCGAATATTTGCCATGATGCATTTATGCCATAATTCCCTGTTGCTGAAGAAGATGAGGAGTTGTCCGTTGGAAAAGGATAATTGCTCAGATTCTGATTGATCGATGCCGATAAAAAAGGTAGTAAAGCTGCTCGTGCCAGTTTGGTATCTACCTTGCTGCTTTCTTTTCCTGCAACTGCCTGTTTCACCTGAATGTTGTTTGCCAGTGCATAGTCGATACACGTTTGCAAATCCCATTGTTGCGGAAGCAAATTTTGTTGAGAAAATAGCATTCCTGCATTGAGGGTTAGGGATAAGAACAAAATATATTTTCGTATCCTGTTTTTACTTTTGTCTCTTTCCATCTTTTTTAGTATTTATTTTTCAGCAAAAATAATTTGAGAAAAAGTCGCGAACAAATGAAAAGGACAAAGGGGAAAGATGTATCGACGAACAGGGCTGTTTTTTATACAAAGTGCAGTGTTATTTTTAACAATGAATAAAATAGGCATCATCTATTGAATTACAATCCTCGATGTTTTAGCATAACGTTGTATTTAGGATTGATATGTTGGCGTGTGAGAAACATTTTAATTGGTGTATAAAACTTAACGATAATGTAATTTTTTCTTAATGGGTTTGTAACAATAAAAATAGAGCTTTGCAGCATAAAAAAAGATTGAATGGTTAAGAGAAAGTCAGCATTATCGAAATTATCTGTCCTTGTATTATGTTTTATTAGTGTGACAGACATTTTTGCTCAAACCGGAATCATTAAAGGGAAAATTATCGATTCCAAAACGAATGAACCGCTGATAGGCGCTTCGATTCTTGTCGAAGGTACTACAAATGGTACAGCATCCGATCTGGATGGCAACTTTGTTATTCGTAATGTGCGTGTAGGAAAGGTGAGGCTAAAGGCATCGTATGTAGCATACCGGCCCCAAATTAAATCCGATGTAATTATCGAACAAAATCGGGAAACGATTGTAGATTTTGCATTGCTTCCGGACGAATATGCGCTGAGTGAAGTGGAAGTGGTGGCAAAAGTCAACCGGGAAAGCGAGAATATCTTATTGCTGGAACAAAGAAAGGCGTTGGTTGCTACTCAGGCTGTGGGTGCAAGAGAGCTATCGCGCAAAGGTTTGGGAAACGCAGAAGCAGCAGTTACTGCCATATCCGGAATATCGAAACAAGAGGGGGTAAAGAATGTTTTTATACGTGGTTTGGGTGACCGATATAATTTTACTACACTCAACGGTTTCCCTGTTCCATCTGAAGATCCTGAATACAAAAACATATCTCTCGATTTTTTCGGGAAGGATATTATTCAAAACATCGAAGTGAATAAGGTTTTCACAGGAGGTAATTATGCCGATGTCGGCGGTGCGATTATCGACATATCCACCAAAGAGTTGATAAACGATGGAGCGTTTTCTTTTGATATTTCGGGAGGCATTAATACCAAAACCATCGGCTCTGGTTTTCTAAAACAAGACGGTGTGAATTATTTCGGAATAGCTAATAAAAAACAGCCTTCGACAAATTTACAGGTTTATGATTTTTCCAATAGCCTTGATCCTTCTTCGCTCACGTCACCACTGAATCATAGTTATGGCTTCGCAGGAGGCAAAAGATTTATGTTGGGGGACAATCACAATCCATTTTCGTTTTTTGTGACAGCGGTTCATAGCTCGGATTACTCCTATACCGATGAAACGATAAGGAATACCACGTCAACGGGAGTTGTTTATCAGGATATGGGAGGTAACAAATCATCGCAAAACATCAATCAGCTTATGCTTGCCAATATGAATCTTGAACTCGCCAAAAAACATCAATTGACCTATAACTTCATGCTGGTGCACGACAATGATCAATATGTTGGGAATTATTTGGGTATTTATACCGATAAATATCAGTCAGGAGGTATTTACGATTCGCAGGGATATCTCAGAAGACAGCAGTCGAACGACAATTTGCTCATTACAAATCAGTTAATGGCAAACAGTAAACTTACCGATGTCCTCACCATAGATGCCGGGATTTCGTATAACAATGTTAAGGGAATAGAGCCGGACAGACGATTAAACAATTTGTATCGAAAGACAGAAACTACTTATGAATTATTGGCCGGTACAGGGAATCAACAGCGATATTTTTCGACATTGAAAGAGAACGATATAAATACAAAAGTAGGATTAATATATAAATTCTCTTCTAAGTTTGCCAATGATGCGTCAATGTTGAAAGTGGGTTACAACGGGCGGTTTGTCGGGGATGATTTTGAAGCTGTCGAATACGACATGACCGCTATTAGAGATGAAGCCGTTTCGTTGGATGCTATTCATCTTGATGAGCTGTATAATCAGCAGAATCTTACCAACGGCTTATTTAGTTTGGACAGAAATATCGATCGGTATGAAGTTACGAAAAATATGCATGCAGCTTATGCCGAAGTAACCTATCAGTTTTCACCGTTCTTCACGGGAAATCTTGGGCTGAGATTTGACGATGTTTATCTCTTGGTGGCTTACAATGTCGATCGTGGCGGAACTCGCGGTCAAGCAAAAATTGATAAGTCATATTTCCTTCCGATGTTGAATTTGAAATACGATTTTAGCGATAAGCAAATTCTTCGTTTAGGGATAAGTAAAACGTATACTTTACCACAATCTAAAGAAATATCGCCTTACAAATACATCGGTATAAACTTCAAGAGTCAGGGTAATCCCGATTTAAAACCATCGGACAATTACCATGTCGATCTCAAGTGGGACTACTATTTCAGTCCTTCCGAACTGATCTCCTTTGCAGGTTTTTACAAGTATATCCACAATCCGATTCTGCGTATTGAAGCCAATAATGCCGGAGGTTATCTTACCTACAAAAATATAAGCGACTATGCAATGGTTGGAGGTATCGAAATGGAAATGAGAAAAAATATATTTAACAGAGTAAGTACCGCTGTCGAAAAGACAAATCGATTATCAATCGGACTCAATGCTTCCTATATTTATTCCCATCTGAAAGTAACGAATGTTGAAAATACGCCCGAAAAGAATTCCAAACTCGAAGGAGCGGCTCCTTTTCTTTTGAATGGGGATATTTCCCATACGTATGTTTATCGCAACAAGGTGTTTACCAATTCGTTGGTATGTGGGTTTTTTAGTGACAGAATATATACCATTGGTACTACCGGATTTCAGGATATTGTGGAACAGGGAATCCTTACCTTGGATTTTGTGTCTTCAACCCGATTTAATCGGAATTTTGAGTTCAAATTGAAAGCCGGTAATATATTGAATCCGGCCTACAGATTAACACGCCACGGCAATAATGGCGGAGGAAACGTGATTTTAAGCGAATATAAGAAAGGCGTTGATCTGAGTTTAGGGCTGACATACGATTTTTGAAACAATATAATTTAAACTATTGATTATGAATTTGTTTTTTTATCAATTAAATTTTATCAAGATGAAAAAAATTTTTTTACGTATCGCATTTTTCGTTGCTTTTGTAGCCTTCTTTGGCTTAGTTTCTTGTAGCAGCGATAGTGATGAACCGTCTTCTGTGGTAGATAATGAGTTATCAGGATCTATTTCAGGAACGCGCACATTAGATCCTTCTGTGGAATACAAATTAACCGGAACGTTGATTGTTGAAGAAGGCGGCGTGTTGAATATTCCCGCCGGAACAGTGATTAAGTCACAAAAAGGCTTTAGTAACTATATTTTGGTATTGCAGGGTGGCAAGATCTTTGCAAAAGGAACAGCTGAAAAACCCATTGTGATGACTGCTGATGTTTCCAATGCCGGTTCAGGTTACTGGGGAGGATTAGTCATTAACGGGAAAGCCAAAATTTCCGGCGTTGCCGGTAAGACTGCCACAGGGACAACCGAAATTAACTCTGCCTATCTTTACGGAGGCAACAATGATGAGGATAGCTCAGGCGAACTTACTTATGTCAGGTTGGAATATTGTGGTGCACGTTCGAGTGCTGAGATCGAACATAATGGGCTTACATTGAACGGCGTGGGCAGTGGGACAATAGTCGAAAATATTTATATTTTGGAAAGTGCCGACGACGGGATCGAATTTTTTGGTGGTGCAGTTCACGTAAAGAATTTATTGGTTGTAAATCCGGATGACGACATGTTTGACATGACACAGGGCTATTCCGGTGGAATTGAAAATTGTTACGGTATCTGGGAAACAGGCTATACAAGTACTGAGAGTGATCCACGAGGCGTAGAAGCTGATGGAAACCTCGACGGGAAAACGCCGGATGATGTGAATCAATCCAATTTCCAAATTACCAATATGACCATCGATCTTAAATTACTCGCAAGCACCAATTCAAACGCCATTATGCAGGATGTAATCAAGATACGCCGAGGTGCTACTGCAACCATTACCAATGCATTGGTAAAAGGGACGGGTACTGTTCAGGATTTGGTCGACTGTACCGATGGAGCAGGTGATGCCAATGGCGCAACCAGCATTAGCTTAACAAGTCAATTGAGCACCCCTATTACGGGAACTGATGCCAAGCCGGGAGCAAATAATGCGACAATCAGTATCGGAGGCAACAATTCGGGTTGTCCCACTTCAATTTTTTCTTGGACAGACTATTCCAAGTTTTAATGAAATTGTGGAAATTTTTGTCATGCATGATATAACCTAAGGGAATGGCATGGTGTTTATGAATAAAATGAATAGAATATTGAATTTAAAGGGATGAAGGATATCGGATTTGTGCTCTTGTTTATTATTGCGAGTATCTTTGAGATTCAGGCACAAAACGGTGTCCGGATCCAAGAACAGCAGAAAATTTATTACAGCAACGGCTTTTATTACACAGATAAACAACAGACGGAACTCTATAATGGAGATTACAGGGAATATTACGATAATGGAACGGTACGTTTGGAAATGCAAATCAGAAACGGGGTCCCTGAAGGAACTTATGTGGTTTATTTTGAAAATCGAAGGCCAAAAGAAATTCGTTCTTACGATGAAGGGAAATTGCACGGTTTGTGGCGTACATACGATGTTTCCGGACAACTGATTTCTGAAGCGGAATATAAAAACGGCCAAAAAAACGGAACGTGGCGAATTTGGGACGAACTGGGCACATTGCGTTATGAAATGCATTATCACGAAGGGAAAAAAACCGGCGTTTGGCGCATGTGGGACGAGAATGGGAAGTTGGTTGATGAAAAAAGATTCTGAATCACGCGTCTCGCAGGCATTTCAGAACTGAAAAATTCATAAAATCTTAACCAAAACGTAGTCGTTCCGTAACAAGAATCCCCCATCTTTGTGATCGAAAAAAGGTTTAACAATTAATAATAAGTTGAATGATGAAAACTATGCTGCTATTTTTTATGGCGTTCGTTCTTTCGGTTTCAGCCTATGCCGAGAACGAAAATAACGGGAAGAATGCCAAAACCGCTGAAAAAACAGAAGAACAAGCTGTGGTGAAAATCAGCGGAAATGTGATTGATGAAGAGAGAAACGAAACGTTGGCGGGTGCTGCCGTTTATATCGACAATCAAAAAGTGTATTCCGATTTGGATGGGAACTACATTCTTACGAATGTTGTACCGGGTAAACATCGGTTGAAAGTGGAACTCATTTCGTATAAAACGTTGGAAAATGAAATTGAAGTTTTCCAGGATAGTAAAATTCCTATTCGTCTAAGTCAGGAATAGCTAACTTAGGCTTTCTAATAATGTATCCCGGTTATTGCAGTATAGAGGTATCACGTCCGCTTCATGCTTGCATCAAGGCAGGGACAAAAAAGTCGGATTCTGTAGATTTATTGTAAAAACCACCTCTGTATTTGCAGTAAAAAAAGCAAAATCTTGGAGCAGCGTTGGAGCGAGGATGGTGCAGCCTTGGTACGGACTTGGTGCAGTCATGCTCGCTCCTGTTTATTTTCCTGTATTTTGTCTTACACTTCCAAATCGATATCGAAGAGTTCGTGCCAGGGAAGTCCCTGTTTGTTGAGTTGATCCATAAACGGATCGGGATTAAATTCTTCCACATTGAAAACACCCGGTTTTTTCCAGATGCCTTGCAGGAACAGCATGGCACCAATAGTTGCCGGTACACCGGTAGTATAACTTACCCCTTGCGCTCCCGTTTCGCGGTATGCCGCCTCATGGCTGCAATTGTTGTAGATATAATAGGTGCGTTCTTTGCCATCTTTTATTCCGCGGATACGGCATCCGATGGATGTTTGACCGGTATAGTTTTCGCCCAGTTCTCCCGGGTTGGGAAGAACCGCTTTTAAAAACTGAATGGGAACGATTTTCTGACCGTTAAATTCCACTTCGTCTATACGTGCCATTCCGATATTTTGAATTACCCGCAGGTGAGTGAGGTATTCCTCGCTGAACGTCATCCAGAAACGTGCACGTTGCAGGGAAGGAAAGTTTTTTACCAGCGATTCGAGTTCTTCGTGGTAAATCACATACGATTCTTTGGGCCCGATTTCGGGATAGGTCAGTGGTTTATGAATTTCGTGAGGCTCGGTTTCGATCCATTGGCCATTTTCGTAATATTTGCCTTTTTGGGTCACTTCCCGAATGTTGATTTCGGGATTGAAGTTTGTGGCAAAAGGTTTATGATGATCGCCCGCATTGCAATCCACGATGTCGAGATAGTGAATTTCGTCGAAATGGTGTTTTGCTGCATATGCCGTAAACACGTTGGTTACGCCGGGATCGAAACCACACCCCAGAATAGCGGTTAAGCCTGCTTCGCGAAATTTATCCTTATAAGCCCATTGCCAGCTGTATTCGAAATGGGCTTCGTCTTTCGGTTCATAATTGGCCGTGTCCAGGTAATTTACGCCACATTCGAGACACGCATCCATGATGGTCAAATCCTGATAAGGCAATGCAACGTTGATCACTATTTCCGGTTTGAATTCATCAAACAGTTTTACCAGTTCCGGAACACTGTCGGCATCCACCTGTGCCGTTTGGATGCTGACCCCGGTACGACGTTTAACATCTTCGGCAATATCGTCACATTTGCTCTTGGTGCGGCTTGCCAGTATGATTTCCGTAAATACGTCGTTGTTTTGGGCAACTTTGTTGGCAACTACTCTTCCCACGCCTCCGGCACCGATAATCAATACTTTCCCCATTTCTTTTTCTTTATAAAGATTTATAATTCAACTTTTTCCACAAAAATACAACAATTCTTCCAAATTTTGCCGATTTTCCCGTTCATTTTGTAAATCGCAGATTCGACTACAATGGTGCTGTTGTTGAGAAAGGGGTAAATAAATTGGCAGTATTTGTTTATTACCTATGCTGCAATATTCGCTTTGAGTACATATTGCTATTTTTATCGTCTTTTATGTAATTGCGTTGATTGTTATTGGCACCAAGTATTGAAACATCATGCGTGTTTTTTCATTATCAAGGTATCAAAAGTCAAAAATAGTAAGGTAAAAGTTTATGAACAAAATACGAAATGCTTTTTTTCTCTTGTCACTCTTAATTTTTGTTTCCTGTGAAAAGGAATTGCTCACCGTTGTGACTTTACCCGGTTCGTCTCAACAATTGCAGTTTGGTGTTGAATATTTAAAAAAATCGCTGCTTGAAAAAGATTACCGTTTTTCGGAAAAAGCATTCGATTTCGGCCATTTGCCCGATAAAGGGAAAATGGTAATTGTCCTTGAAGAAAGGGATTCCCTTTTGATGAAAGATTTTTGTAAGAAATACGACATAACTATTCCCGAAGAGATTGGGAAAGAAGGATTTTATATTACCACTAAAAAAAATGTGACGCTTTTGTGTGGAGGAGACCCATCAGGAGCATTGTACGGCTGCTATGAATTGGCCGATTGGTTAAAAGAGAAGAATACTTTTCCGGAAGAAATAAGGGATGTACCCGAAATGGTTTTGAGAGGAGCATGCGTCGGGCTTCAAAAACCCTATTTGTTGCCGGGAAGAGGAGTATATGAATATCCTTATACCCCCGAAAATTTTCCATGGTTTTATGATAAAAATCTCTGGATCAGGTATCTGGATATGTTGGTGGAGAATCGCATGAATACGCTGTATTTGTGGAACGGACATCCGTTTGCCTCGCTGGTGAAGTTGGAAGATTATCCTTTTGCGGTGGAAGTCGACGAAGAGACCTTTAAGAAAAACGAAGAGATGTTTGCTTTTCTTACAGAAGAAGCCGGCAAAAGGGGGATATGGGTGATTCAGATGTTTTACAATATCATAGTCTCTAAACCCTTTGCGGAACATTACGGCATAAAAACGCAGGATAGAAACCGACCGATTACGCCCCTGATATCCGATTATACCCGAAAATCGATAAGTGCCTTTATCCGGAAATATCCGAATGTTGGATTACTTGTTTGTCTGGGAGAAGCAATGGCTACTTATGAAGACGATGTCAGATGGTTTACGGAAACGATTATCCCTGGGGTAAAAGACGGATTGCAAGCTTTAGGGCGTACGGATGAGCCGCCCATTATTCTTCGTGCTCACGATACGGATTGTAAAATGGTGATGGAGAAAGCGCTTCCCCTTTACAAGAACTTGTACACCATGCATAAATACAACGGCGAATCGTTGACGACCTATGAACCACGAGGCCCATGGTCTGAGATTCATCGTGACCTGAGTGCATTGGGATCGGTACATATCGATAATGTGCATATACTGGCTAATCTGGAACCTTTTCGTTATGGTTCTCCCGATTTTATCCGGAAAAGTGTACAGGCCATGCATCGTGTTCATGGTGCCAACGGGTTGCATTTATATCCCCAGGCATCGTATTGGGACTGGCCGTATACCGCCGACAAGTTGCCTAACGGAGAACGGTTGTTGCAGATAGACAGGGATTGGATATGGTATAAAAGCTGGGGTCGTTACGCATGGAAAGCCGATCGTCCGGCGGATGAGGAAGAAGCATATTGGATAAAGCAATTGGGTGATTTTTACGGCTGTGGGAAGGATGCTGTACATATTCTGGAGGCATATGAACAGACCGGAGAGATTTCTCCGAAATTAACCCGTCGTTTTGCTATTACCGAAGGTAATCGCCAGACGTTTCTTTTGGGAATGTTCATGAGTCAATTGGTTAATCCGTATAAATACAAAATCTATCCCGGATTTTACGAATCGTGTGGTCCGGAAGGAGAAAAACTGATCGAATATGTGGAAAAAAAATGGAAAAAAGAGCCGCATGTAGGCGAGTTACCATTGGATATTGTGGCTCAAGCAAAGGAACATGGCGATAAAGCTGTTACTGCAATTGAGAAAACAGAAAAAAAAGTCACGAAAAACAAGGATGAATTTTCGCGATTAAAGAATGATGTCCATTGTTATCGTGAATTTGCGTATTTTTTTGGTGCAAAAGTACGGGCAGCGGAACGTGTGCTCGATTATCAATACAGCAACAACATTGACGATCTGGAAGCAGCTATTCCCTTTATGGAAGAGAGTTTGAAACATTATAGGAAATTGGTTTCGTTGACCAGAGATACCTATCTGTATGCCAACAGCATGCAAACGGCTCAACGGCGAATTCCTATTGGCGGAGATGACGGAAAATATAAAACCTGGAAGGAGCTTTTTCCGCTTTACGAACATGAATTCAAAAATTTTAAAAAGAATCTCCGGATACTGAAAACAGGCGGAAACGAAAAGGGCATCGAAACAATTTCCCCACTTGTTCCTGCTGAAGTAATCTTGATGACACCCAATGCAGAATGGAAGCCTTTGGTGAAAGGTCGACACGTGATTCCGGGAATAGACTCGCAATTAAAGGAAATTGCTCCGGAGCTGAAAAACATGAAGGTGTTGAAGCTTGAAGCCGAATTTCAAAAAAAGAAAGGAACGGTGATCGAATTTGAAACGCACGATTCGGTAAAACTGTTGGTAGGCTATTTCCGTACGGATCAAAAGGGGTATGCAATGGCGCCTGTATTGGAAACGAATGCTTCGGCCAATCAATATGGTCAAGCCGAACCTGTATTGATGAACGCGTTGGCGATTGAAAACCAACCGGCAGTTAATATACATGCCTATTCTTTTCCTGCCGGAAGGCATATGGTCTCACTCGGCAAAGGAATATGTTTGATATTAGGTTTCACGCAATCCGACATCGAATTTCGTAATGTAGGTTTAATGGATGATGATTTTACGGCATCCGTCGATTGGTTGTTTTATTAATAAGAAGGTTATTTATTGTATTATAAACTATGAAGAAGGTGTTGAACTCCGGTAAATTTGTTCTATTGGGATGTTTTCTTCTTTTCCTATCCTGTAAGTCGACGACTGAACGTACGCCTTCAATTTTGGAGGTTGTAGACACACGATCTTTTATACCAAAGGAAGAAATCATTACATTTTGCAGTGAATATCAAATAGATTCCCATTCGATATACTGTTGGAAAAATCATTGGCTTATCTATGCCAACCCCCACGCGATTAATAAGTTGAAAGAAGCAATCGAAGAGCAGTATCCCGATAGCGAAATCAACCTTTACGAAAAGCCCTTTTATTGTTTCAGCAGAGAAGAGCATTGCAACGATAAACCGGTGCGAAGCTGGGATCATGTGATTATGACAGCAAATTTGGTAGAAGATGAAGCAATGCAGCAAGCATATATGGAATACCACCGGACACAATTCGAAAAATGGCCTGAAGTTGCAAAAGGTTTTTGCAACGCCGATTTTCAGCAGGTTCTTGTTTTTCGCAACGGAAGACAACTTATGCTCGTCATCAGTATTCCCAAAGGAAAAAGTTTGGAAGAATTGAATCCGAAAACGGTTGAGCATAATCCACGTGTGGAGGAATGGAATGCGATTATGAACAACTATCAGGAAGGGTTAGCAGATGCTCCTAACGGTAGCACATGGATTACCTTTGAAAAAATAACAGAGGAATAATATAAGACAGGAGGTATGAAACAAACCAATTATCAGCTTTTCGATTTTTTGGATTTTGATGTTAACTTGGATGGAGGAGAACGTCTCTGGAGAGCATGTTTGCCTATGGATATTAGGGAGGAAGATGGAGATATTTTTCTTACCATTCCTTTTCAAAAGCAGTGCAATTCAAACGAAATAAGGCCTGATTTTTCCGAGCCTAGAAAAAATTATATGTTACGAATACGAGCATTGGGATCAACGATTTTACGTATTTCTTTGGCGATAGATCATCCTTTCATGGAGGATTCCGAAATGCTTTGTTTGAGTTCCGATCTGGGGAAAACACCTTTGACTTATCGGAAAGACGAAGAGGAATGGATGATTCGGGATGAAAAAGGAAATACAAGAGTGAAGGTGCTTTTTCCTAAACCTCAGATCGATTGGTGGAGCGATTTGCAGCCCAAACCGGAGGAAACCCTGTTTTTACGTTTTTCCCCCGATGGGAAAAAAGAGATTCCTCTTTCGGCTTATGATATGTTTTCGCCTGCGCGTCACGATGCTTTTGCGTTGGCTTTTGTTGAAAAGAACGGTCAGGCCAATCGGGTCACCTTTTCGTTGGAAGCTAAACCCGATGAGTGTTTTTTTGGTACCGGCGAACGCTTTGCCAAAATGGACCTTTCCGGAAAAACTTTCCGGATGCGTAATCAGGATGCGCAGGGAGTAAACAACCGGAGAGCCTACAAAAACGTACCATTTTATCTTTCTTCCGAGATTTACGGCCTGTTTCTCCATACGTGTTCGTTTGCAAAATTTTCGCTAGCCGATCATTCCACACGTTCGGTTCAGATAATGGCAGAAGAGCCCTTTATCGATTTTTTTTTAATCGGTGGCGACACGTTGGAAGAGGTTTTGTTCGGTTATCGTCAGTTGACGGGATTTCCGCCCATGCCCCCACTTTGGAGTTTCGGGATATGGATGAGCCGCATGACTTATTTTTCGGCAGAAGAGGTGAATGAAATTTGCGAGAGGTTGCGCAAGGAAGATTATCCGTGTGATGTTATTCATTTGGATACAGGTTGGTTTGAAACCGATTGGCTTTGCGAATGGAAATTCAACGAAAAACGCTTTCCTGATCCTGAAAAATTTATTCGGAATCTCAACGAAAAAGGGTTTCGCATCAGTCTGTGGCAACTGCCTTACATTTCTTATCATGCCATGCAGTATAAAGAGGCCGACGAGAATCGGTATATCGGCAAGGGGATTCGACAGCTTTCCGGAGCATCGAATTTCAGTGTGCAGGATTTTGCCGGAACGATAGATTTTACATACGATAAAGCTGTGGAGTGGTATAAAGACTTGTTGCGGAATCTGCTGAAAATGGGAGCGAGTTGCATTAAAGCCGATTTTGGTGAAGATATTCATTTGGATGCGGAATATCAGGGCATGCCGGCCGAAAAATTGCAGAACATCTATCCCCTTTTGTATCAGAAAACCGTATATGAAGTAACGAAAGAAGTTACCGGTGAGGGGATTATCTGGGCTCGAGCCGGATGGGCGGGTTGCCAGCGATATCCGGTTCACTGGGGAGGCGATGCTGCTTGTTCGTGGCACGGTATGGCCGGTTCACTGAAAGGAGGATTACATTTGGGTTTGTCGGGTTTCGGATTTTGGAGTCACGATATTCCCGGATTTCATGGTGTGCCCAATTTTATGAATTCCGTCATACCGGACGATCTTTATGTTCGATGGACACAGTTTGGCGTTTTTACATCGCACATGCGCTATCACGGTACTCATAAGCGCGAACCGTGGGAATATCCCCATGTTTCGGAGATTGTCCGTAAATGGTGGAAATTGCGATACCGGTTAATCCCCTATATCGTCCAACAGAGCGAAAAAACGACCCAAACGGGTTTTCCCATGATAAGGGCATTGATTTTACATCATCCCGATGACAGGACCTGTCGTCACATCGATGATCAATATTATTTCGGCGACTATATGATGGTGGCACCGGTGATGAATTCCTCAGGCAGGCGCGATATCTATTTGCCCGAAGGGAAATGGGTTCACTTTTTCACCCGTGAAATTTTTGAAGGGCCGCTTTGGTTGAAGGATGTAGTGGTCCCTTTGGAAGAGATGCCTGTTTATGTGAAATACGGAGGATCTATCCCTATGTATCCTGAAGATGTGAGTTGTACGGATGAAATGGATATGAAAAAAGTTGTCGAAGTTGTATTTGATTAAAAAAGAAAGCATGCATACCTGGAAATCGAATTTTGAAGAAACAAAACAACATTATCTGGATTGGTGGAATCATAAAGGTATCGTTTTGTCCATGTGGGAACACATTCCGAAAGAGGGTGATCCCTATGAAAATGTTTTACCGCCACCCCCCTGCAAAGATTGGAATCAGTTTTGGTTTGATCCCGAATGGAGGTCGGCTTATCTGCATCACACCATGTCGAGAAATTCGTATCTTGCGGACATTCTTCCCATTGCCAACACGCAATTGGGCCCCGGTTCTCTTGCTGCCATTTTGGGATCTGAGCTGGAAGCCAGAGAGGATACCATTTGGATAAGAGAAAAGCCGGATTTTGACGGTCGGATTGTTTTTGATGAAAACAACAAATGGTGGAAACTGCACAAAGACCTGTTAAAAGCATGTAAAGCGAAATCGCAAGACAGATATCTTGTCGGTTGTCCCGATTTGGTGGAAGGATTGGATGTGTTGGGCAGTCTTAAAGGATCGGATAATGTGCTTATGGATCTGGTGATGAATCCGGAGGAGACCCTTCGCCAATTGCATGAGATCAATACGGTTTATTTCAGGGTTTTCGATGAAATTTACGATATCATCAACATCGATGGGGAAATGGGCTTTTGTTATTTTTCTCTGTGGGCACCGGGGAAAGTGACAAAACTACAAGCAGACTTGTCCATCATGATTTCGGAAGAAGACTACCGTACTTTTTGTCAACCGTTTTTACGTGAACAATGCAACAACATAGACTACACGCTCTATCATTTGGATGGGGTTGATGCTATTCGTCATTTGGATGCCGTTTTGGAAATTGAAAATCTCAAGGCAGTTCAGTGGACTCCGGGTTATGGCCAACCTCAGGGAGGAAATCCTCAATGGTATCCTTTGTATAAGCGGATTCTTTCAAGCGGAAAATCCGTGATGATAAACTGGGTAACATTGGATGAAATAGCGCCCTTGATCGATAATATCGGAAATCAGGGATTACATATCAATGTCGATTTCAAATCGGAAAAAGACATAGAAAAAGCATTAAAAATCGTGGAACGATACCGATGATTTTATACCCGAAAAAAGAGATGGAAAACTTAATTCATTTATCTACTGCTGATGTTGTCGTTATTCTTGTTTATGTCGTTGTCCTGATAGGCATTGCCTGCTGGGCAGGTTTTGCGAAGAAAAACAGGAGCGATGATCTTTTCCTTGCCAATAAATCGTTGGGATGGTTTGCCATCGGACTTACGATGTGGGGGACCAATGTCGGTCCTTCCATGTTGATAGCCAACGCCAGCAGCGGCTATGAAAGCGGCATTGTGGCAGGAAATTTTTCCTGGTATGCCTTTCCGTTTATATTGATGCTGGCTTTTGTTTTTGCACCCCGTTATTTGGGTGCAAAAGTAACCACCCTGCCCGAATATATGGGAAAGCGTTTTGGCGAAACCACGCAACGATATATTGCTTGGTATTCCATTCTGACGATTTTGATATCGTGGTTGGGATTAACCTTGTTTTCCGGAGGGATTTTTATGGCACAGCTTCTGGATTTTCCTTTGTGGGGTTGCATCGTTATTCTGGTTACGATTTCGGCATTGTTTGTCGTGATTGGAGGTTTAAAGTCGATTGCCTATACTAATGTCTTTCAAATGCTTCTATTGATCGGCGTATCGGTTTTACTGGTGGTGATGTCTGTCCACAGGGTAGGGGGAATAGGGGAAGTGATCGAAGCAACACCTTCTTCCTATTGGAAATTGTTTCAACCTTTGAGCGACAAGGATTTTCCATGGTTGGCTATTCTTTTGGGATACCCGGTTATGGGCATTTGGTTTTGGTGCACCGATCAGTCGATGGTGCAATCGGTTTTGGGTGCAAAGAGTTTGGAAGAAGGACAGAAAGGGGCAAATTTTACGGCATGGTTGAAACTGATCGATATTCCTCTTTTTATTCTTCCCGGCATATTGGCCTATCTGCTTCTTCCCGGTCTGACAAATTCGACCGATGCTTACTTGAGATTGGTAAAAGCGGTTTTTCCTTCCGGATTATTGGGTTTGGTTGTTATTGTGATGATGGCGGCTCTGATCAGTACCATCAGCTCGGCTCTTAATTCGTTGAGTACGGTTTTTACGATGGATATATACATTAAACGTTACAAGCCTGATGCCCAAAGCAAAGAAATAAAAAAAACGGGACGGTTGGTGGTGTTGGCAGGCACTTTTCTTTCTATTTTTTTGGCCATTGGAATATCTTTTATTCAGGGATTAAGTTTTTTCAATATTTTTCAATCGGTTTTAGGATTTATAGCACCGCCTATGTCAGTAGCTTTCTTGTTTGCCGTATTGTGGAAAAAGACGTCGCGCAAAGCCATAAATCTTGTGCTTTCGTTGGGGACAGTTTTCAGCTTGGGTATCGGTATTCTGTACTACACTAATCTTATTTTTAATGGTGTCCATTTTTTATATGTCTCTTTCCTTATCTTTGTTTTGTTGTTGGTTTTTGTGTGGCTGTTTTCTTTAATTAGCAAGGAATCAGACGAGTCTGTTCCGATATTGAATTACAAACCGGTAAAAGTACATAGGCCGGTAATAATTTCCTGGAGTGTTTTAATTGTTGTAATGATCGGGATGTATATTCTATTTAATTAAGTTGAATGATAAAATGAAATCGGAATTATTGAATAAATTGTTTGAATGTGTAGAATTTGGCAAAATCAATCTTGAATCGCCTTACCCACCTCAAATGAAAGGGATGCCGGGTGCTGATGAAATTACCCGCGAGGCTCTTGAATCGGGGATAACACCTGATGAGATATTAAATAAAGCTCTTATTGCGGCGATGGATAAAGTGGGGCAAAAATTTTCTGAAAAAAAGATTTTTGTTCCTCAAATGTTATTGTCTGCAAAAGCAATGAATGTATCCATGGAACATTTAAAACCTTATTTTGCAGATGGTTCCGTGAAACGTAAGGGTGTTTTTATTTTAGGGACGGTCTTTGGCGATTTGCATGACATCGGTAAAAATTTGGTGGGAATGATGATTGAAGGAGCAGGTTGGGAGGTAGTCGATTTAGGGGTAGACGTAAAAATCGATACATTTGTAAACAAAGTTAAAGAATATCCTGATGCCCCTGTGGGTATTTCTGCATTACTCAGCACAACCATGATCAATATTAAGCCTGTTATTGAGGCTATTAAAACGGTTTCCCCAAAAACAAGAGTCATTGTTGGAGGTGCGCCCCTTTCTGCAGAGTTTGCTGCATCGATCGGAGCAGATGCATATGGAAAAAATCCGCAGGAAGGAATAAAATGGTTGGAATCGATATATCGTTCATAACATTAGGAAAAGAAAAACAGAAAATGAAAAAATGCATGGCTTTGCCCTTTATCACTCACCCTGGAATCGAATTGATCGGAAAAACGGTAAAGGATGCTGTCTCTGACGGAAAAATTCAATATGAAGCAATGAAAGCAGTATCGGATGAATTTGACACCTCAGGCTGTACGGCTATTATGGATTTAACGGTAGAAGCAGAAGCTTTTGGTGCTGAAATCAGTATGCCGCAAGATGAGATACCTACCGTTAAGGGCAGATTATTGAAAAGTGCTGCTGATGTAGAAAAGTTGTCTGTTCCCGATTTAGGACAAGGTCGTTTAAAAGAATTTTTAAAAGCCAATAAATTGGCTGTAGAAAATATTACGGCTAAACCGGTGTTTTCGGGATGTATAGGCCCTTTTTCCCTTGCGGGTAGATTATACAATATGTCTGAAATCATGATTTCGATATACACTGAACCCGAAACGATTTTGTTGTTGCTTTCAAAATGTACGGAATTTTTGATCCGGTATTGTACAGAGCTGAAAAAAACAGGTACGGCCGGTGTCGTTATGGCTGAACCTGCAGCAGGATTGTTATCTGATGAGGATTGTAATATGTATTCGTCAGATTTCGTGAAAAAGATTGTAAATGCTGTGCAGGATGATGATTTTACAGTTATTCTACACAATTGTGGGAATATGGGTCAGTGTACACATGCCATGATCGCAAGTGGTGCGAATGCTTTGCATTTTGGCAATGCAGTGAATATGGTGGAAGTTTTACAGGAATGTCCTTCCAATAAAATTGTAATGGGGAATATAGATCCGGTTCGTGTTTTCAAACAATCCGATCCGAATACGGTTCAAGAAGTTACTGCACATTTACTGGAACGAACAAAAAATTATGCCAATTTTGTAATTTCAAGTGGTTGCGATATTCCCCCTCATACGCCTCTTGAAAATATTCGCGCTTTTTTTGAAGCCGTAGCGAGATATAATGACAAAATTATGGGGAGTTGTTGATGACCGGTTCATTTCAGCATTTTCGGTTTTCTTTTCGTGAAGTGGCCCCAACGATAAATGAGGTTCTCGAGTATGTTCGATCCTCAGGATTGGACAAAGAACATCCGGCAGTAGTATTTACTGACCAGGTTCTTAGACAATTGGATAACTTTCAAGGCATCTGTGGGGGATACCACATAAAGAAAAATGAACCGGTATTACCAACAGCAGGGGTAGTAAAAATTGATGATTTTGCCTTGCATGTCGGAAAGCAAATTTCAAGGTACCTGAAAGAGGCTTCGTATATGGCGCTTTTTCTTTGCACTGCCGGTCCCGATTTTTCCGAAATAGCCGGAAAATTGAATCACGAAGGTAATTGGATGGAGGCATACCTTGTGGATGCGATTGGTTCGTTGACTGTAGAAAAGGCGATGAATATCATCTGGAGCAATCTCGAAGAATCGATGGATAAAGAAGAATTGAAAATCAGCAACCGTTATAGTCCGGGTTACTGCAATTGGGATGTATCGGATCAGAAGATATTATTTTCACTGATCGGAGATAATCCAACAGGAATTGCTCTCAGTGAAACGTGTCTTATGTCACCGGTAAAATCGGTAAGTGGTATTATCGGAATCGGTAAAAATCTGAAAAGGTATAAATATGGATGCAAAATATGCAATAATCAGACATGCATTTATAGAAAGTTAATTCATGAATAAAGGAAGAATACATTTAAGAGTAGTATTTGCTAGTTGGTTTTTTACGATTTGCGGTTTTTTGGCTGCACAATCTACAGTTTCTCAATCTAAAATGGAAGAGATCTATGAAGAAATCAAAACACCTTACAAGTACGGTTTAGTCATTGCTCCATCCGCCAATAATTACAAAGTAGATTGCCCATCGGTGTTTCGTCATGGCGATAAATGGTATATGACATATCTGGTTTACAATGGCAAAACGGGTAAAGATGGAAGAGGATATGAAACGTGGTTGGCAGAGAGCGATAATTTGTTGCGATGGGAAACCTTGGGTAAAGTTCTTTCTTTTCGGGAAAAAGGATGGGATAAAAACCAACGAGGCGGTTTCATTGCATTGGAAGAAAATACGTGGGGAGGCAGTTATACGCTTAATACTTTTAAGAATAAATATTGGATGACATACATCGGTGGAGACAAACCCGGATACGAGACTGTGCCTTTGAAAATTGGGCTGGCTTTTACGGAAAAGAACCCTTCCCGACCTCATGAATGGAAGAGTTTGGATAAACCCATCCTTTCACCAGACGATAAAGATGCACAGTGGTTTGAGAAGATTACCCAATACAAGAGCAGCATGTTTTGGGATAAGTCCAACACATTAGGCAAGCCTTTTGTTATGTTTTACAATGCAGCCGGTATTCATCCGGAAACAAAAGTTAAGGCAGAGCGGATAGGTATTGCGTTGTCGGATGACATGATACATTGGGAACGCTATAAAAATAATCCTGTTTTTTCTCACGAGGAGGGGATCTCGGGGGATGCCCATATTCAAAAAATAAACGATGTATATGTGATGTTTTATTTCGGAGCTTTTCACTCATCGAGAAGATATAAGGCATTCAACACCTTTGCCTGTTCATATGATTTGGTCAACTGGACAGACTGGAATGGAGACGATCTCATTATCCCTTCAAAAGATTATGATAATCTGTTTGCTCACAAGTCGTCTGTTATAAAACATGATGGGGTAGTTTATCATTTTTATTGTGCGGTGAACGAATATGATCAACGGGGTATTGCCTTGGCTGTTTCCAAACCTATGGGAAAATCAAAAGTTCATTTCCCGGAACCTGATCAAAAAGGTAAACGGGAAATTGTTTCGCTAAACAACGATTGGTACTCTGTTGCTTCCTATGAAAACAGCAATGAATACGATACCTTTGTTGTTGATGGCAATTGGGAAAAAGTGAATATTCCCCATAATTGGGATGATTATGGAGGGTATCGACAATTGGTACATGGTAACAGGCATGGAAATGCATGGTACAAAAAAACTTTTTTTCTACCCGATTACAATGCCGACAAGCGTTTTTTTATTCGTTTTGAGGGAGTGGGAACTTATGCGACTGTTTATATGAACGGCGAAAATCTAGGTCGACATCTAGGTGGAAGAACTACTTTTACAGTGAACGTGACAGACGCTATAAAAACAGGAGCAGAAAACGTGATCGCTGTTAAGGTAGAACACCCTTCTTTCATTACCGATATGCCTTGGGTTTGTGGTGGATGCTCATCTGAATGGGGATTTTCTGAAGGGTCGCAGCCGTTTGGAATATTTAGGCCTGTAACACTGGAAATCACAGACAAAATTCGCATAGAACCTTTCGGCGTCCATATTTGGAACACCGATACCTCATACTTGCATATCGAAACCGAGATTAAAAATTATGGTAACACACCCGAAACTTTTGAATTGGTTAGCAAACTAAACGATGATAACGGTATTGCCGTTTTTCGACTTTCAGATACCATTACGCTTCAACCGGGAGAAAGCAGGATAGTAAAGCAAATCAGTCCGGAGATTAAAAATCCACATTTGTGGTCGAACGACGATCCTTACCTCTATCAATTGGCATCTATGATAAAAAGAAGTGGAAAAACTACCGATGAACTCACCACTCCTTATGGGATTCGAACGATCAGTTGGCCGCTCCACGGAAAAGATAAAGATCCAACGTTTAAACTTAATGGGGGAAAGGTGTTTTTAAACGGCATTTGCGAATATGAGCATCTATTTGGTCAATCGCATGCTTTTTCAAAAGATCAGATTCTTTCGCGGGTGAAACAAATCAAAAGTGCGGGCTTCAATGCATTTAGAGATGCGCATCAGCCTCATAATTTGTTATATCAGCACTATTGGGATAAAACCGGTATTTTGTGGTGGCCACAATTTTCAGCCCATATTTGGTATGACACTCCTGATTTTAGAAATAATTTTAAAGCACTGCTTCGTCAATGGATTAAGGAGAGGCGCAATTCTCCTTCCATCATCATGTGGGGATTACAGAACGAAAGTGTTTTACCCAAAGAATTTGCGGAAGAATGTGTTGAGATTATTCGAGAGATGGATCCCACTGCTTGTAATCAACGGATCATAACCACGTGCAATGGCGGAGAGGGAACAGACTGGAATGTGCCTCAAAATTGGTCAGGAACCTATGGTGGTGATCCCGACAAGTATGACGATGAACTAAAGAAGCAGTTGTTGAATGGTGAATACGGTGCTTGGCGTTCCATCGATTTGCATTCAGAAGGGGATTTTGATCCTCAGAACATATGGAGCGAAGATAACATGTGTTTGTTGTTGGAGAAAAAAATCCGTTTGGCTGAATCGGTAAAAGACAGTTGTTGTGGTCACTTTTTATGGCTTTTCAATTCACACGATAATCCCGGCAGGAAACAACCTGATGAAGGGTATCGCCTTATCGATAAGATAGGTCCTGTTAATTATAAAGGTCTATTAACTTCCTGGGGAGAACCCGTCGATGCTTATTACCTTTACAAGGCGAACTATATTTCGGCTAATAAGGATCCAATGGTGTATATTGTATCTCACACATGGACGGATCGGTGGAAAACGCCGGGAGTCAAAAGTGTGATCAGGGTTTTTTCGAATTGCGATGAAGTGGAGTTATTTAATGATGTACGATCGGAATCGCTGGGAAGATTGAAAAAAGGTCCGATAGGTACGCATTTTGAGTGGAATAATGTAACTATTAAATACAATGTACTTTATGCAGTGGGTTACGTGAATGGAAAACCTATGGCCGAAGATTATATCGTGTTGGATCATTTACCAAAATCTCCCCGTTTCGACCAATTTTATCAAGATTTGAAGCCTTTATTGGCACCTCAAGAAGGATATAATTATATTTATCGAATAAATTGTGGAGGAGATCCGTATGTAGATCAATATGGCCAACGATGGGAGGCCGACAGAGCAAAAGCAGATACCAATGTGTGGAGGTCAACTTCATGGGCTGACGATTACGAAGGGGTCAATCCTTATCAAGCAAGTCAGCGTTATACAAAAGATCCGATAAAAGGAACGAAGGATTGGGACTTATTTGGCAGTTTTCGCTATGGACGACATAAGTTAGCTTATTATTTTCCGCTTCCCGATGGGGAGTATCGTGTTGAACTTTATTTTGTGGAACCTTGGTATGGAGCAAGCGGAAACACTGATTGTGAAGGATATCGGATTTTTGATGTTGCAATAAATGATTCAGTTTATATTGATGATTTGGATATTTGGGCTGAAGCTGGACATGATGCTGCATTCAAACACGTGGTACAGGTCCGGATTGATGGAGGAGTGATGAAAATATCTTTTCCTGAGGTAAAAGCGGGCCAGGCTGTAATTTCGGCTATAGCAATCGGTTCCAAAAATCGCGATATTCAACTTCAGATTCCATCTTCTACAAGCGATTGGTCATGGAAGAACATAAAAAGAGTGGTCAAGACCCCTCTTGATGCATTGCCTGAAGGAAAAGAGACACGGCCTGCCACAATCTATCGGGCAGAACAAGCCAAAGTAAACGGTCGTAACAAAGAAAAAATAGTTAAGGATCAGACATTTTTTTTCTTTTTGGATAACAAACAGGGAAGCATTGAATGGGATATTTCGGTAGGTGTTGCCAACAAATATGCACTGAGATTTGATTTTATGAATGTAAATGATTGTCCCATTGACGTAAAAATCAGAGTTATCGATTCGGACGGCATTGTACATAAAGAGGATACCATTACCTTCCCGGTAGCCAGTGAAAAAAGAAGAATGTTGAGCACAGATACCGGTGGATACATTAATGCAGGACATTATAAGATTCAACTTTCGGCAGAGAATATGAGCGGTTTATGGTTGAGTAATTTAACCGTGCAATGAATAACAGAAATCAAATTTGATAAAGATGAAAAGATGGCATTTTGTTGTGTTTTTTTCTGCTGTTTTGTTTAATGCAGCGGGACAGCACATCGAATGGGAAAATCAACATGTTTTACAGTCTCGTCGTGAACCTGCTCGAGCTTCTTTTATTCCTTTTTGTGATGTTGAGAATGATCGGATACTTTCGTTGGATGGGATGTGGAAATTTAATTGGGTTCCGATTCCCGAAAAACGCCCAATCGATTTTTATAAAACCGATTTCAATGACTCAGATTGGATTGATTTTCCTATTCCGGCTAATTGGGAGGTCAATGGTTTTGGTACCCCTATTTATATAAGTGCTGGATACCCGTTTAAAATACACCCACCTTTGGTAACAGCAGAACCTAAGCGTACTTATACAACGTTCAACGAGAGAAATCCTGTTGGATCTTATCGCCGTTCTTTTGTAATTCCGAAAGGGTGGGATCACAACGAAGTTTTTATTCATTTCGAAGGGGTTCAAAGTGCTTTTTACGTTTGGATAAACGGCCAGGAAGCAGGATTTAGTAAAGGGAGCATGGAACCTTCGGAGTTTAGGATAACGCCTTATCTCAAGAAAGGAGAAAATCGAATCGCCATAGAAGTGTATAAATATTCGGATGGAAGTTATCTCGAAGATCAGGATATGTGGCGTTTTGGAGGTATTCCTCGATCCGTTTATCTGTATGCCACAGAAGATATTCGCATTCGGGATTATGCGGTGCGGACGATTTTGGACGAGGAGTATGAAGATGCTGTTTTGCAAATCGATCCAACGATTGTTGTTTACGGAGCGCAGGAAGGGAAAGGATATACCATAGAGGCTCAACTGTACGATGAAAGCAACAATCCCCTGTTTCAAATGAATCTCAAGCAGGATGTTGAACCCATACTGAATCTAAATTATCGTGCTTCCATTATGAATGATCGTTATCCGCAAAGAGGAAAACGCAAATTTGGATGGTTGGAGGCTAAAGTGAGGAATCCTGAGAAATGGACGGCCGAAACGCCTTATTTATATACATTACGGTTAACTTTAAATGATTCAACAGACAGGATCGTTGAACAAGTCACTTCTAAAATTGGCTTCAGAAAAATAGAAATAAAAAACGGATTATTTTTGGTTAACGGAAAACCGGTACGATTCAGGGGAGTAAATCGGCATGAGCATGATCCTTATATGGCTAAGGTTATGACTGAGGAACGCATGATTCAAGATATTGTTTTAATGAAGCAGGCAAATATCAATGCTGTCCGCACTTCGCATTATCCGAATGTTTCTCGATGGTATGAACTTTGTGATGAGTATGGACTCTATGTGATGGATGAGGCAAATATCGAAACTCATGGAGTAAGAGGAATGCTGGCAAGTAACCCTGAATGGACATCAGCTTTCATGGATCGGGCAATGCGCATGGCTATCCGTGATAAGAATCATCCTTCGGTAGTTTGTTGGTCAATGGGGAATGAATCGGGTTATGGATTTAACTTTTCGGCTATCTCGGCATGGCTTAAGGATTATGATCCAACTCGCCCTATTCATTATGAAGGGGCGCAAGACAGCATCAAAGATCCCGAAACGGTAGATATAATCAGCCGGTTTTATCCCAGAGTGCAAAAAGAATACCTTAATCCCAATATTTTTGGTGGAGAGAATAAAGAGCGACCCGAAAATGCCCGATGGGAAAGATTGTTGGAGATTGCATCGAGAACAAATGATGACCGCCCGGTTCTAACCAGTGAATATGCACATTCCATGGGAAATGCACTTGGGAATTTAAAAGAATACTGGGATGAAATTTATAGTCATCATCGCATGTTAGGTGGCTTTATTTGGGATTGGGTTGATCAAGGGATTTATCTTGAAATGCCAAACGAAAAAATAAAAGTGGCTTATGGAGGTGATTTTGGCGATGTGCCAAATTCTAAAAATTTTTGTCTAAATGGAATCTTGTTTTCCGATAGAGAAATATCACCTAAATATTGGGAAGTAAAAAAAGTCTATCAACCCATTCTTATTGAATTGGATGAGTCTGATTCGTTAAGATTGAAGATTACCAATCGTCATCATCACATCGATCTTTCAAGCTACAAATTACATTGGAGTATATCTGTGAATGGCAAAAAACTGGAAAGTGCCGAAATGGCTGTACCTCCGGTTCTGCCCGGCGAATCGGTGTATAGGGATATTCGTTTGAATAAAGCTCTTCCCAAAATAGGTGATATACAACTTATGGTGAGTTTTGTATTGATAAAGGATAAAAAATGGGCTAAGGCAGGATTTGAAGTAGCAAACGAACAGTTTTGCTTGAGAAACGGTCTTTATGATCGACAGAAAATATGGGAAATCCCGACAAAAAATAGTATCGACACCTCTGTAGAGGGGAGGATCTTATTGTTGAAAGGAGAGAGTTTTACATTAAAATGGGATTTAACTTTGGGTGATGCAATATCGCTAATCTACGGAGGTAAAGAAATGTTTGCTCGATCTTCGGATTTATCTCCTCAATTTTTATTACAAGCCTTTCGTGCACCCACCGATAACGATAGAGGATTTGGAAATTGGCTAGCCGATGATTGGAAAAGGCACGGGATGGATCATCCGGGAAGAGTAACAAAATCGGTAGAATGGGGGAAAAATTCGGACGGTTCGGTTTGGGTTCATGTCGTTTCGGAAAATGTGTATGCAAAAGGGAGCATTATTTCCGTTGCTCGCTATACGGTTTTTGGCGATGGTACTATTGATGCCCGGTTCGAATTCCTTCCTACAGGCGAATTGCCTGAATTGCCACGCTTGGGCATTGCAATGGTGTTGGATAAAAGTTTGGAATATTTTTCCTGGTATGGACGCGGTCCTCACGAGAATTATCCCGATAGAAAAACTTCCGCTTTTTTCGGCTTGTGGAATTCTACTGTTTCTGATCAATTGGTAAATTATCCTTTCCCACAGGAAAGTGGGAACAAAGAAGAGGTTCAAGTCTTCACTATTGCCGATTGTAATGGAAAAGGAATTTGTGTATTGGCTCTTGATAAACCTTTTTCCGTTTCAGCATTACATTATTCGGCAAACGATTTGGCAAAAGTTTCTCATAACTATGATCTTACCCCTCGATCGGAGACAATAATATCGATAGATGTCCAACAATTGGGATTAGGAAATAGTAGCTGCGGTCCGGGCGTTTTAAAATGTTATTCTATCGAAAAGAAAAGGCATACGATGCATTTCAGAATCTCGCCTGTCACACGTCCTTTGTTGCCCGGTATGTTATAGCCTGGTTTATGATATCGTGGTTTTTTTGGGTACAAAATTGCGTATAGGGCGTCTTTTTTATAATAAAAAGGTGAAAAGATGAAACGAAAAAACCTTAGGTGTAAAAACATATTTGTTATTTTGTTCGGTGTTATTTTTGGTGTAAAAGCTCAACAAGAGTTGATACCTGCTACCGTTGTCCATTATCTTTCAGGAAAAGGTGCCGATGATTCGGTTTATTGGGATTTTTATTGTACAGAGGGATTAAATTCCGGTAAATGGACGAAAATTAAAGTTCCTTCTTGTTGGGAAACGCAAGGTTTTGGCCAATTTCAGTATGGTATCGAATTTTACGGGAAACCCTTTCCCGAAGGTATTGCCAAAGAAGAAGGTCTGTATAAATATGAATTTGATGTACCCGATTCCTGGAGAAATCATGCGATATGTTTAGTATTTGATGGATCCATGACAGATACTGAAGTCAGAATGAATGGATTGAAAGCAGGTGAAAAACACCAAGGTGGGTTTTATCGGTTTTCTTACGACATAACAGATCTTTTGAAGTTCGGAAAGAAGAATCTATTAGAGGTTACCGTAAAAAAAGAATCGGAGAATGCAAGTGTCAATTTAGCAGAACGGCGAGCCGATTATTGGAATTTTGGTGGCATCTTCCGACCGGTATTTTTGGAAATAAAACCGGTGATCCATATTGACAGGGTTACTATTGATGCTAAGGCTGACGGTTCATTTTACGCCTCTTGTTATTTAGGAAGGGCTGCTTCGGAAAATTTAAGTGTAAAGACGGAAATTCTTGATCGAAGAGATAATAAAGTAGCAGAGGGTACCTTTCCCATAAAAAAAGGAAGCAACTGGACGATGATTTCCCTGAATGCGGGTTACCCCGATTTATGGACCGCTGAAACGCCAAATCTGTATAACGCGAAATTTACGTTGAGTAAAGAAAACAGCAAAGCGGTTCACCAGATCACCGAAAAATTCGGATTCAGAACAATTGAGGTTAGGGAAAGCGATGGTCTTTACATCAACAGTGTTAGGGTAAATATCAGAGGGGTAAATCGGCATAGTTTCCGTCCGGAAACAGGGCGTACCTTAGATCGGTCAAAAAATTACGAGGATGTTCATTTGATTAAGGAGATGAACATGAACGCCGTTCGCTTGTCGCATTATCCTCCCGATCCCGATTTTTTGGAAGCCTGTGACGAGTTGGGCCTCTATGTGATGAATGAACTGGGCGGATGGCACGGAAAATACGATACACCTACAGGGAAAAAGCTGGTGAAGGAAATGGTTACGCGCGATGTGAATCATCCTTCGATTATTTGGTGGAGCAACGGGAATGAGAAAGGATGGAATACCGCTCTAGATGAGGAATTTCATCGCTGGGATCTGCAAAAACGACCTGTCCTTCATCCCCAAGGGAATTTTGGAGGATTCGAAACTATGCATTACCGTTCGTATGGAGAAACGCAGGCATATATGCGTTTGCCGCAAATTTTTATGCCTACTGAATTTCTACATGGATTATATGATGGGGGGTTGGGTGCCGGTTTGTATGATTATTGGGAAATCATGCGCACGCACCCTCGTTGCGCCGGTGGTTTTTTATGGGTTTTTGCTGACGAAGGCGTAAAAAGGGTTGACTTGGATGGGTGTATCGATACGCGCGGCAATTACGGGGCCGATGGCATAGTGGGGCCTCATCACGAAAGAGAGGGGAGTTTTTACGCCATAAAAGAAATATGGTCGCCCGTGCAGATCATGAACGATAAAATCGATCGGGATTTTGATGGTAATTTTATCGTTGAAAACCGCTATGATTTTCTTTCGCTCAATACTTGTTTTTTTACGTGGGAACAGGTTTCGTTTCCTTCGTCATTAAGTTTGGATGGGAAGAAAAAGATACTGAAAAAAGGAGAAGTGAAAGGAAGCGACATCGCTCCGCATAAAAAAGGCATCTTGCATATCGATATGCCTGCTTTTTCGGATGATGTGAACGGTTTATTTCTGACGGCAAAAGATGTTTATGGACATGAGTTGTGGCGCTGGAGTTGGAAAATCGATGAAAAAAATGTTTATAAGAAAAACAACGATGAAAAGAAAGCTGCAGTGAAAAAAAATGCACCCACTTATGAAGAAGATGCCGATCACATAAAAGTGAAGGTAGGTAATAAAAGTTATGTTTATGACAAAAAAGACGGCTTCCTGAAGCATGTGACGGTAAATGACCGGAAAATATCTTTTGGAAATGGGCCTCGATTTGTTGCAGCCCGGAGAGCGGATAGGTCGTTGGATCAGTTTTTTAACCATGATGATCCCGATGCCAAGAAGCTGGATAGAACCTATAAGGATTTTGTCGATTTGGCCGTTGTGGACAGCATATTTATTCGAGAAGACGAAAATCGGTTGACGGTGAACGTTGTTTACAAATTGGGCAACATGCAGAGATCGACATGGACGGTACATCCGGATGGCTTACTGGAATTGACATATGTTTATCGTTTTGATGCGGTGGTTGATTTGATGGGTATTCGATTCGATTACCCTGAAGACAAGGTGATCGGAAAGCGTTGGCTGGGTGACGGTCCCTATAGAGTTTGGCAGAACAGGATTCATGGTGTAACCTATGATGTTTGGGAAAATGAATATGATGATCCAATGCCAGGTGAGACGTTCATCTATCCCGAATTTAAGGGTTATTTTTCGAATTGTTCCTGGATGAACATCGAAACACAGGAGGGTTTGATATCGATTGTTAATGAAACTCCAAATACCTATATTGGAATTTATCAACCTCGCGATGGAAGAGATGCCCTATTGTACACTTTACCCGAAAGTGGTATTTCCGTTATGGATGTGATACCGCCAGTTAGAAATAAAGTCAATGCAACCGACTTGATAGGACCTTCTTCTCAGCCTCCCTGGGTGAAAGGTGAAAAAAGAGGAAAACTTATTTTTCGTTTCCAATAAATGACGATATGATATGAAGCGATATAGGATTGGCGTAGCAGTGATATTGTTTTCTGTTTTCGTAGGCAGTGGCTTGGCACAGAAAACTTCATTAGAGGAGCAATTTCGCAATCCTGTTTCTGAAGAAGCTTCTCCTTGGTCTTTTTGGTATTGGATGTATGGTGCTGTTTCGAAAAAAGCTATCACGGCCGATTTGGAAGCCATGAAGGAAATTGGTTTGGGTGGAACTTATTTGATGCCTATTCGAAGCCCGTCCGACAACACTTCTTTCGTTTATTCGCCTGCCTATGAACAATTGACACCTGAATGGTGGGAGTTGGTTCGATTTTCCATGGAAGAAGCCGATCGATTGAAACTCAAATTGGGAATGCACATTTGCGATGGTTTTGCCTTAGCAGGTGGGCCATGGATTACACCCGAAAAATCGATGCAGAAAGTGGTGTGGAGTGATACTGTTATTTCGGGAGGGGAGATAAAATGCCTACGCCTCCCCCGTCCGAAAACTTTCGAGAATTTTTATCGTGAAATCGCACTGTATGCTTTGCCTGTTGCCGATTTTTTTACGACAGATTGTTGCATGCCTCACGTTACCTCAAGTACCGAAGATCGGTTTCCTGTATATTTGGTGGATAGGTCGGCTTCCGGCACTTTCAGGAGTTCGTCGTATTGTTGGATACAATATGCTTTTGAAGAACCTTTCACTTGTAGATCAATAAAAATTGTTCCGGGCGGGAATAATTATCAAGCACAACGATTGTGTGTTTATGCAAGTGATAATGGAGTTGATTTCAAAAAAATAAAGCAACTTGTTCCTCCTCGACATGGATGGCAGAATACCGACGAAAATTTCACCTACAGCATTCCTGCAACTACTGCCCGCTACTTCAGATTTTATTGGGATCCCGCTGGTTCTGAACCGGGTTCAGAAGATCTGGATGCAGCAAAATGGAAACCCATTTTAAAAATCAATAAGATTTTTTTATCGAGTGAGGCGCTTATTGATCAATTGGAAGGGAAAAACGGATCAGTTTGGAGGGTAAGCAAAAGAACTCTCGTTGAGGAGTTGCCTGATGAAGATTGTGTGAAATTATCCCAAATCATCCGTTTAGATCCTTGCTCGTTAAACGGTGATGAGTTGAATACTGTTTTGCCCTCGGGTAAATGGAAGATTGTAAGGTTAGGGCATACATCAACAGGACATAGAAATGAGACCGGCGGAACAGGAAAAGGGTTGGAATGCAATAAATTTAGCAAAGAGGCAGTTAAACTTCAGTTTGAGAACTGGTTTGGGGCGGCTTTCAGAAAAACTGATCCTGTTTTGGCCAGGCGCGTTTTAAAATTTTTGCATGTAGACAGTTGGGAATGTGGTTGCCAGAACTGGTCGGATAATTTTCTTGATGAATTTGAAAAAAGAAGAGGCTATGATCTTTCTCCTTATTTACTCGTGTATTCCGGTATTCCTATAGAAAGTGCCGAACAAACGGAATCTATTTTGCATGATATTCGACAAACCATTGCCGAGTTGGTCGTAGATGTTTTTTATCAAACACTTGCCGAATTCTCCGGAACGTACGGTTGTAAATTTTCTGCGGAGTGTGTTGCCCCAACGATGGTAAGTGATGGGATGCTACATTATCAAATGGTTGACAGACCGATGGGGGAGTTTTGGTTGCAAAGCCCCACACATGATAAATTCAACGATATGCTCGATGCCATTTCCGGTGCTCATGTTTATGGGAAAAATATTATTCAGGCCGAGGGTTTCACCCAGTTGCGTATCATGTGGAATGAGAATCCTCGCATGATGAAACCGTTGCTCGACCGGAATTTCGCTTTGGGAATGAATAAATTGTTTCATCATGTTTATGTACATAATCCTTATCTTAACAAAGCTCCGGGTGTGACACTTGATGGGATTGGACTATATTTTCAAAGGGATCAACTGTGGTGGAGATATGCTAAAGCATGGGTGGAGTACATCGGTCGTTGTCAGACCTTATTGCAGTTTGGACATCCTGTTGTGGATATCGCAGTGTTTACCGGAGAGGAGACCCCTCGGCGGGCGATTCTTCCCGATCGATTGGTCAATTCCCTTCCGGGAATTTTTGGAGAAGAAAGAGTACAGACAGAAAAGAAAAGATTGGCCAACGAGGGCCAACCGCTCAGGATGATGCCGGTTGGTGTAACCCATTCCGCCAATCTTACTGATGCAAGTGACTGGATTGATGCGCTAAATGGTTATATATACGATTCGTTTAACCGCGATGCGTTGCTTCGATTGGCTGAGGTGAAAGATGGAAGATTGGTTTTGCCTGGTGGGATGTCTTACAAAGTGCTGGTTCTTCCAAAGCCTCACCCCATGTCTCCCGAGAGCAAGTATATGAGCAAAGAAGTTGCTGAAAAAATTAGAAAATTTCAACAGAAAGGACTAGTGGTTTTGTTGGGTGATAAGCCGGAGCTAGTTCAGGGTTTTTACAAGAAAAATCAATTTTCAGAAGCACTCAAAGAAATTGCCGAAGAAATATGGTCTGTATCTTCCGAATACTTGTTACCTTACCAACACGAAGATTTCAGCCAATTTGGATTGGAAAGGGATATTGATTTTAATGGAGAGAAGGATATTGCGTGGACACACCGTGCGGAAGAAGATACGGATATTTATTTTATTGCCAATCAACAGGAAGAAGAACGTCATGTGTGCATCTCATTTCGTTGTTTGGATCGAATTCCCGAACTTTGGGATCCCGTCACCGGGGAAATAACCGAAGCACAAGAATGGAGTATCCATAACAGGAGAACCCATGTTAAATTGAATTTGCATAAAAGTCAATCGGTTTTTGTGGTTTTTAGAAAACCAACCACAATAAAATCTTCAAAAAAATCATTTTCTTTGCCAAAAAGGAGAGTGTTGTCCGATTGTGAGTGGCGTATTTCTTTTGGAGAGGATTCTTCGGAAAATTTAATCTCATCGCAATTGTTCGATTGGAGCGAAAATGAGAGTAATACTATCCGCTATTATGCCGGCGAAGCGATCTATGAAACTCATTTCACATGGGATAACGATTTTTCCGATGATGCAGTTTATTTGCATCTTGGAGAAATAAATGTAATGGCCGAAGTTTTTTTGAACGATACGAATTGTGGCATTGTATGGACTTCACCAACCCATGTAAATATAGCCAAAGCAATGAAAAAGGGGAATAATAAACTGCAAATACGAGTTGTCAATACATGGGCAAATAAAATAAAAGGAGTTTATGAGAAGCATATCGTAGACGATAATGTATGGACTAATGCTCCTTATCGCTTGGAAAGTCAGCCTCTTCAGTCTTCGGGATTGTTGGGACCTGTAACTATTGAATATTTCGAATAGCGAGTAAAATATAATGTTTAGGAGGGTATGAAAAAGATAATAAAATTGTTTTTCTTGGTATGTGTTTTTTTTGTTTTTCCGTATGCTATGCATGCAAAAATTTCTTTGCCCGCATTTATTTCAGAGGGGATGGTACTTCAGCAGCAAACGAGTGCTTCACTATGGGGAAAAGCTTTGTCGGGTAAGACAATAACGGTACGAGCATCGTGGGACAATATGAATTATTCGACAAAAGCTGATAAAGAAGGTCGATGGCGAATTCAATTAAAAACGCCTCAAGCAGGTGGACCATATTTCATCGTTTTTTCTGAAGGAAACGATTCACTTACTTTGCACGATGTGTGGGTAGGTGAAGTGTGGCTTTGTTCCGGCCAGTCGAATATGGAAATGCCGATGAAGGGATTCAAGAATCAGCCGGTTGAAGGCTCTAACATGGATATATTGAAATCCACAAATTCCCAATTGCGACTTTTTACGGTTAAACGCCATTCTACCTTGGCAGCGCAGGAAGATGTAGAAGGGGAATGGCAAACTGCAAATCCGGTATCGGTGAGTGAATTTAGCGCAACTGCTTATTATTTTGGGCGTTTGCTTCAGGAAATTTTAAAGGTTCCAGTCGGGCTTATCTGTTCATCGTGGGGTGGTTCTCCCATCGAATCATGGATGGACCGGGATATGTTGCAGTCGTTTCCCGGAATTAAATTACCTCAAACCGAAGAAGATATCAAAGAAAAGAATAGAACACCTACTACGCTTTTCAATGGCATGATTGCTCCTTTGGTGGGTTTTGCCATAAAAGGAGTGATTTGGTATCAAGGAGAATCCAATTATGATCGCTATACCTCTTATGCAGATTTGCTTGTTGCGATGGTCAATGGATGGCGGATGAAATGGAATCAAGGCGTTTTTCCATTTTATTATTGCCAGATTGCCCCTTACGATTATAGGTTAATTACCCCGCATGGAGAAGAGGTTATCAATTCAGCTTATCTTCGAGAGGCTCAGTTGAAAGCAGAAAACAGAATTGAAAATTCCGGAATGGCCGTTTTGTTAGATGCCGGTCTTGAAAAAGGTATTCATCCTCCTAAAAAACAGATAGCCGGTGAACGGTTGGCATTATTGGCTTTTGCAAAAACCTATCGGATTGGTGGTATTGTTGCTGATTCGCCCGTTTATAAAGACATGACCATTAAAGGGGATACTGCGATATTGAGTTTTGACAGAGCCGAAATGTGGCTCACTGCACCGAAGGGGGATCTGGAAAACTTTAAAATGGCAGGGTTGGACAAAAAATTCTATCCGGCGGATGCTTGGATCAACAGAAGCAAGGTATATGTTAGATCTGAAGCTGTTAAGCATCCGGTTGCTGTAAGATATGCTTTTGAAAATTATGTTGAAGGGGATCTTTATGGAACGGAAGGATTACCCGTTTCTTCTTTTAGAACAGATGATTGGTAATGACAAATAAAATACTGCTTTTCGCATTTTCATTTTTATCTTTGATTCTTTGTCATTCGGTTTTTGCGAATAATAGCCGAGTTGATCGTTACAACCTCTTGTGGACATCTCAAAGTAAAGGTTCACATGAGTCTATGCCTTGCGGAGGAGGAGATATTGGTTTGAATGTTTGGGTTGAACAAAACGATGTGCTGTTTTATTTTTGTCGGAGCGGATCGTTTGACGAAAACAACAGTTTTCTGAAATTCGGACGGATTCGGATAAAATTATCACCGAATCCTTTCGGTAGTCGAGATTTTGCACAAGAGCTGAAACTCGAAAAAGGCTGTGTCGAAATCAAAGGTGGAGGAACAGAAATGCAGATATGGGTAGATGTTTTTCGTCCGTTGATTCATGTGGAAATAGCCGGTGTTACTCCCTTTGATATCGAGGTTTTTTATGAAAACTGGAGGTATGAGGATCGGCCTATAAGAAAAGGAGAGGGGAATGCGACTTCATATAAATGGGTTATTCCCGAAGGACTGGTTACCCGAAAAGATAGTGTCGTTATTGAAAACGACGCTGTTTGTTTTTTTCATAAAAACGATTCCCCGAATATTTTCGACAAAACTGTTGCTCAACAAGGGTTGGAAGCCGTCAAAAGTACCTTGTATAATCCCCTGGAAAAACTTATATTTGGAGGAAAATTGTGGGGTGATTATTTAGAATACAATCGATCGGGAACAGGCAGATATGCAGATACAGATTTCAAGTATTGGTCGTTGAAGAGCGTTAAATCTTCGACTTATCATCATGTGTATATTGCCTTACATACTGCTCAGGAGAATTTTTTAAGTGAATGGAAAGAAGATTTGGATTCAATACTTGTCGAGGCATACAATCCTTCGGCAAAAAGAGAAACTCAACAATGGTGGAGTGATTTCTGGGAGAGGAGTTTCGTTTTGATTGACAAGGATAATCAAGATTTTTCCCCATGGAAGATAGGGAGAAATTATCAGCTTTTTCGTTATATGTTGGGTTGCAATGCTTATGGCTCGTATCCCACAAAATTTAACGGTGGATTATTCACCTTCGATCCTTGTTTTGTCGATACCGCTCAATTTTTTACGCCTGATTATAGAAAGTGGGGAGGTGGTACTTTTACCGCTCAAAACCAACGTTTGGTGCATTTTCCGATGTTGAAAAGTGGCGATTTCGACATGATGAAGCCTCAATTCGATTTTTATTTGCGCCTACTCAAAAATGCAGAAACAAGGACCAAGATCTATTGGGGACATGAAGGTGCCTGTTTTACCGAACAATTGGAAAATTTTGGACTTCCCAATCCAACAGAATACGGATGGAAAAGGCCCGAATATTTCGACAAAGGAGTCGAATACAATGCGTGGTTGGAATATCAATGGGATACGGTGCTTGAATTTTGTTTGATGATCCTGGAAACGAAAAGATATTGTGATGCAGACATTGCTGCTTATCTGCCCCTAATAAAAAGTTGTCTCACTTTTTTTGATGAGCATTATCGATGGCTGGCAGAAAGACGAGGAATAAAATCGCTTGATCAGAACGGCCATCTTGTGCTATATCCGGGCTCTGCCTGCGAGACCTATAAAATGGCGTATAATGCATCATCCACTGTTTCGGCCTTGAAAGTCGTTCTGGAAAAGATGATTGATTTATCGGAGGATTTGGAAGAAAAGGATAGATGGACGAAGATGTTGTCGCGCATCCCTCCATTATCCTTAACAACAAGAAATGGAAAAAAAATGATTGCCCCGGCGAAATTGTGGGAAAGGATAAACAACGAAGAATCACCACAGCTGTATCCGGTTTTTCCCTGGCGCGTCTATAGTATAGGGAAGGAAGATTTGGATGTGGCTGTCAATACCTATTATCATGATCTCGACGTTGTGAAATTTAGGAGTCATGTGGGCTGGAAACAGGATAATATTTTTGCTGCTTGTCTGGGCTTAACTGAAGAAGCTAAAGAACTCACTCTTTTAAAGATGGCAGATGGTCCTTTTCGGTTTCCTGCTTTCTGGGGACCGGGTTTCGATTGGGCTCCCGATCACAATTGGGGAGGAAGTGGTATGATCGGTTTGCAGGAAATGTTGGTGCAAACTGTTGAAGATAGTATTTATCTGTTTCCCGCGTGGCCTAAAGAATGGGATGTGCACTTCAAATTGCATGTAGATAAAGGCACAACCGTAGAAGCCCGCCTGGTTGACGGAAAATTGCACAACCTGATTGTTTCTCCTTCCTGCAGATCAAAAGATATCGTAAACTGTATTCAAAATTGAAAATATGAAATCTCATTTTATTATTTTTATCTTGGCTTTAATAGGATTGTTTTTATCTCATGTTCAGGTGAATGCCTATAATCCTGAAATATCAATAGCCGGATTTTTTGAATTACCGGGTAGCGGAAGGATGATCTCTAATTTTAATCCCGGTTGGCGTTATTTTAAAGGGGATGTAAAAAATGGTGAATCGCCCGATTTGGATGATTCCGGATGGGAAATCGTTTCTACTCCTCACACTGTATCATTGATCCCTGCCGAAGGCAGCGGTGGAAAGAACTATCAGGGACCTGTATGGTATAGAAAGCATTTTATCTTGGATAAATCCTTGAAAGAGAGAGATGTATCTTTGTATTTTGAGGCGGTAATGGGGAAATCCACTGTGTATATAAACGGCAAAAAGATAAAAACCCATTTAGGAGGATATTTACCTTTTAGTGTTTCACTTACAGATGCCGGAGTGCAGGGTGGCGATACTTGTCTGATTGCCGTTTTTGCCGATAATAGTGATGATGGTAGTTATCCGCCCGGAAAGCCTCAATATGCCCTCGATTTTGCGTATCATGGCGGTATTTATCGGGATGTATGGCTTATTGCAAAATCTCCCGTAGCTATTACAGATGCCATTGAAGCCAATAAAGTGGCAGGAGGAGGTGTATTTGTTCACTACGACAATATCAGCGAGGAAAGTGCTGATATTTTTATCGATACGGAGATAAAGAATTCCGATAAGAGCAAAAGGGACGTTTATCTGATAACTGAACTTTGCGATCATTCCGGGAAAATGATAAAAAAAGAAAAAAAACGATTAACCTTAGGGAAAGGCGAAACAAAAACCGTTTACCAAAAAATGAGAGTGCGACATCCACATTTATGGTCTCCACGTGATCCTTATTTATATCGCCTGAATTTACGGGTAATGGAGGGGGAAAACTCGTTGGATGGAGGCACTCTGAGAATCGGGATACGAAAAGCGGAGTTCAGAGGAAAGGAGGGATTTTATCTGAATGGAAAACCTTATGGACAGTTAGTAGGAGCCAATCGTCATCAAGATTTCGGTTATGTTGGGAATGCGCTTCCAAATTCTCAGCAGTGGAGAGACGCCAAAAAGTTGCGTGATGCCGGTTGCGAAATCGTACGCTCGGCTCATTATCCCCAAGATCCGGCTTTCATGGATGCTTGTGACGAATTGGGTATGTTTGTTATCGTGGCTACACCCGGTTGGCAATATTGGAACAAAGATCCCGAATTTGCACGGCTTGCAAATGAGAATACACGTCAGATGATCCGAAGAGACCGTAATCATTCTTCCGTTTTGGTTTGGGAGCCTATTTTGAATGAAACCCGCTTCCCCCTTGATTTTTCTTTATCTGCTTTGCAAGCCACCAAAGAAGAATATCCTTATCCTGGTGCCCCGGTAGCTGCCGGCGATTTGCATTCGGCAGGTATAGCGGAACATTACGGATTGGTCTATGGATGGCCGGACGACGAGGGGAAAGTCGAACAATGTATTTTTACCAGAGAATTCGGTGAGAATGTAGATGATTGGTATGCCCATAATGCCAATAATAGGGCATCGCGCAATTGGGGCGAGCACCCCCAGTTGGTGCAAGCACTTTCTTTGGCACAGTCTTATGGGAATATGTTTAGAACCACCGGTCAATTTATCGGTGGAGCGCATTGGCATCCTTTTGACCATCAACGGGGCTATCATCCCGATCCGTATTGGGGTGGAATATATGATTGTTTCCGTCAACCCAAGTACGCTTTCTATATGTTTAAAAGTCAGGTTGATGCCAAAGCTGTTCATCCCGTGGCAGATGTAGGTCCGATGGTTTATATTGCACACGAAATTACTCCTTTTTCTGATTCCGATATTGTTGTCTTTACCAATTGCGATTCGGTTCGTTTAATTTCTTATGAAAAAGATACACTGATTCAGAAAGTTATTCATGAAGAAAAAGGCATTCCAAACGTGCCTGTTGTGTTTAAGGATGTTTTCGATTTTTGGGAAATGAGAGAATATACGTATGTACAAAAGAATTGGCAAAAGGTGAATTTTGTTGCCGAAGGAATCATAAATGGAAAAGTTGTGGCAACACATAAGCGGATGCCATCAAGACGTTCGACAAAACTTCGATTGATATTGGATCATGAAGGACAATCGTTGATTGCCGACGGGTCGGATTTTGCTGTAGTCATAGCCGAAGTTACTGATGATAATGGAAATGTAAGAAGATTGGCCAAGGAGAATGTTCTTTTTTCGGTTGAAGGCGAAGGTACCATTATCGGTGATGCTCAGATAGGTGCTAACCCGCGAGCAGTGGAGTTTGGTTCTGCGCCGGTATTGATTCGCTCAACCAAAAAAGCCGGAAAAATAACCGTAAAGGCACGTCCTCTCTTTGAGGGTGTACACACGCCGGCATCGGCAGAGATTGTTATTGAAAGTGTGCCTCCTAAACAGGTTTTATGTTATCTGGAGGATAATGAGAATTTTATGTTGGATGACAAAAGCCATTCTCCCGAAGATGGTAAGCAGCAACTTACACCAGAGGAAAAAGAAAAGGCATTAAAGGAAGTTGAACGACAACAAAGAGAGTTTGGAGAAAAATTCAAAAAGGAATAACGAATTAGGTAAGGAGTAAATTTATGGAATACAGGTCATTGGGCAAGACAGGGATGAAGCTGTCCGTTTTGGGTTTTGGAGCCTCATCGCTTGGAGGAGTTTTCCATTCGTTAAAAGAAGAAGAAGGCATCCGGGCTGTACATACGGCACTCGATAACGGGATCAATTTTATCGATGTTTCACCCTATTACGGTTATTACAAAGCCGAACAGGTGCTGGGCAAAGCTTTGAAAAACATTGAACGGTCGCGTTATTATCTTTCCACCAAAGTGGGCCGATACGGTGATGACGGCAAAAATTACTGGGACTATTCGGCTAAAAGAGCGCAAGAAAGCGTATACGAAAGCATGGAAAGACTGCATGTGGATTATATCGACTTGATCAACGTGCACGATATTGAGTTTGCCGATTTGGAAATGGTGTGCAACGAAACTCTTCCCGCGTTGGTGGAATTGAAAGGGAAAGGCATCGTTAATCATGTGGGGATCACCAATCTGACGCTTCGTCATTTTGTGTACGTGATCAATCATGTACCGGCCGGAACGGTAGAAAGTGTTTTGTCTTTCTGCCATTATACCTTGCAGGATGATTCATTGGCTGATTATCTCGATTTTTTTGAGGAACACGAAGTGGGTGTCATCAATGCCTCCCCTTTTGCTATGGGGCTGTTGACCGAAAGAGGAGCACCGGCATGGCATCCTGCACCCAAACCGCTGCAAGATGTATGCAGAAAAGCGGCAGAATATTGTAAGAGCAAAGGGAAAAGTATCGAAAAACTGGCCATTCAATATGTCGTTTCCAATCCAAGAATAACCACCACTTTATTCAGTACTACACGTCCTTCGGCGGTACTTGATAATATTCGCTGGATTGAAGAACCCATGGATGAGGAATTACTGGAGGAGGTAAGAAAAATACTGGAACCCCGTTTTCGGGATACCTGGTTAAACAGTTAAAAGATGAACAAGATGAAAGCAGTGCACATTTCCGGAAACGGAAAAGTTTCCCTTATAGAAAAAGAAAAGCCTGTTCTCCAAAAAGGAGAGGTATTACTGAAAATTCGTTATGTTGGTTTTTGCGGATCCGATTTGAATACTTTCCTGGGGAATAACCCCATGGTAAAATTACCCGTGATTCCCGGTCACGAGATCGGAGCTGTAGTGGAAGAAGTAGCGGAAGGCGTTCCGGATGTTATAAAGAAAGGGATGGCTTGCACAGTAAATCCATATACTCATTGCGGGTATTGTTCTTCTTGCCGCAACGGAAGGCCTAATGCCTGCAGGTATAATCAAACTCTTGGCGTTCAACGCGACGGAGCCATGTGCGAATACCTTGCCGTGCCATGGGAAAAGATCATTGCGGACGATAAAATTAACGTACGTACCCTGGCGTTGGTGGAACCTATGAGCGTGGGGTTTCATGCCGTATCGAGGGCAGAAGTTGCCGATACCGACACCGTGATGGTTATTGGTTGCGGTATGGTCGGCATGGGAGCGATAGTGCGGTCGGTCATCCGGGGAGCACGTGTGATAGCTGTTGATGTGGATGACGAAAAACTGGGAATTGCCAAAAAGTTGGGAGCAGGATATGGTATCAACTCTAAATCGGAGAAGGTGCATGAACGGTTATCGGATATCACACAGGACATGGGCGCCGATGTGATAATCGAAGCCGTAGGATCGCCGATAACTTACCGGATGGCTGTCGATGAAGTTGCTTTTACGGGAAGAGTCGTTTGTATTGGATATGCCAAATCGGAGGTCGCTTTCGATACAAAATATTTTGTATCGAAGGAATTAGACATCAGGGGATCGCGCAATGCCTTACCCGTTGATTTCAGGGCTGTGGTTCAATATTTCAAACGTAACAACATATCTGAAACCTTCATCAGCGCCATTTATCCGCCCGAAAAAGCCGGTGAAGCTTTGGAATACTGGGCAACAAATCCCGGTAAAGTCTTTAGGATACTAATCGAATTTTAAAACAGGATGGATTATACGATAATTGATGCCCATGCGCATCTTTGGCTTAGACAGGATACGGAAGTAAATGAACAGAAGATTCAAACTCTGGACAACGGTAAATCGTTGTTCATGGGCGAAATCCGTCAAATGTTGCCACCTTTCATGATAGACGGGCGGAATACGGCGGAAATTTTTTTGTCGAATATGGATTATGCCCGGGTGTCGGCTGCCGTTATCACACAAGAATATATCGACGGACTTCAAAACGATTATTTATGGGAGGTTCAACATAAGTATCCTGACCGTTTCCTTTGTTGCGGCATGGTTGATGTCCGCAAGAAAGGGTATTTGGAACATGCACGAGCACTCATCGAAAAAGGATTCAAAGGAATCAAACTACCGGCTAATCGTTTTTCATTGCCTGGGGGAAGAATATTCTTGACTGCGGACGAGATGATGCAGATGTTCAAACTGATGGAAGAGAAGGGCGTTTTTCTTTCGATAGATTTGGAAGAGGGAACATCACAAGTTGGGGAGATGAAGGAAATCATCGGCGAATGTCCCGACTTGAAAATAGCCGTAGGCCATTTCGGGATGGTCACCTATCCCGACTGGCAGGAACAGATCAAGTTGGCAAGGAACAAAAATGTGATGATTGAATCGGGAGGGATTACCTGGCTGTTTAACGATGAATTTTATCCGTTTAAAGGAGCTGTCTGGGCAATTAGGGAAGCCGCATCGCTGGTAGGGATGGATAAACTGATGTGGGGTTCGGACTATCCGCGTACGATCACGGCTATTACCTATCGTATGTCTTACGATTTTGTTTTGAAAAGCGACCTTCTTGACGAAGAGGAAAAACGGAAGTTCCTCCGATCGAATGCCGAGAAATTTTACGGCTTCACCGATCTTGTTTCCCTGCCTTATATTAAAAACATGTCCGAATAAGGTTTTAATTTATTCGAATCGTATGGTAAAATTGATTGATGAATTCCATATGTGAAAATCGTAAAAGAAGGGTTTTTTAGATAAATTTTTATTAATAGAGTATATGATTCAAAAACATAATAATCCGTTGAGGGGAATTATCGTTCCTCTGGTCACTCCGTTATTGAATGACAATGTATTGGACTTCGAGGGATTGGATAATTTAATAACCCACGTTATTAAAGGAGGTGTGTCAGGAATTTTTTTGCTTGGGACCACCGGAGAAGCGCAAAACTTGAGTTACGAGTTAAGGAGAAAATTAATAAAAGCTACGTGCGAAAAAGTAGGTTCAAGAGTTCCTGTTTTAGTGGGAATTTCTGATACATGTATCGACGAAAGTGCCCGATTAGCAGCTTATGCTGCACGATGTGGAGCCGATGCCGTGGTTGCCGCACCGCCTTATTACTATATCCCCGGACAAGTTGAACTTATCCAATACTATACACGTTTGGTTTCAAAAATTGATTTACCGTTATTTTTATACAACATGCCGGCCAATGTGAAAATATATATCGAACATCAGACGGTTCTTGAATTGGCCGAAAATCCGAAAATTATCGGTTTAAAAGATAGTTCTGCAAATGGTGTATATTTCCAGAAGTTGCTTTATTCTTTTAAAAATAAGCCTTTTACCCTGTTTGTAGGACCTGAAGAAATGATGGCGGAAATGGTACTGATGGGAGGCCATGGAGGAGTAAATGGTGGAGCAAATCTTTACCCTGAGCTTTATGTGAAGCTTTATGAGGCGGCTTTAACAAAAAACATGGAAGTCATTCAACAATTGCAGTCGTTAGTAATGGAAATCAGTAATTCGCTCTATACGGTAGGTAAATACGGATCGAGTTATTTGAAAGGATTAAAAACGGCATTGAATTTAAAAGGAATTTGTAGCGATTACATGTCGGAGCCTTTCAACAAATTCGAACAAAAAGAAAGAAATATTTTAGCCGATCGGATGGAGACAATTGAAGGGAAAATGATCTTGTAGTAATATGAATTGCTAAGCGCAGATGGTAAAAAGATGATGCAGATTCATATATTGGATATCGTTATATTCCTGGTTTTTACACTTGGAACCGTACTTTTTGGGGTATCTTTTTTTCGTAAAAATAAAGATGTATCCGATTATACGAAAGCTGGAGGTAACGTGCCGGGTTTTATTGTTGGCATGTCTATTTTTGCTACTTATGTGAGCAGTATAAGTTTTTTGGGGTTACCGGGAAGTGCTTATTCGGGAAATTGGAATTCATTTGTGTTTAGTCTTTCCATTCCCATAGCATCTATCGTTGCCAGTAACTATTTTGTTCCCTTTTATCGAAAAATAAGCAGTGTTTCTGCATACAGTTTTTTGGAGGAAAGGTTTGGATATTGGGCGAGAGCCTATGCTGCTGTGTGTTATTTGTTAACTCAAGTTGCCCGCATAGGTTCTGTGCTTTTTTTGTTGGCATTAGCCTTACATTTCATGCTTGGATGGAGCATCTCTTCAATTATCATCATTACAGGGTTGTGTGTTGTTATTTATTCCGTATTAGGTGGAATAAAAGCCGTGATATGGACGGATGCCATTCAGGGTTTAATTTTGATTGTCGGAGCATTGGTTAGCGCCATTGTTTTACTCATTTCATTACCGGAGGGGATGAGTCAGTTTTTTGCAGTAGGAAAAGAATTCGATAAATTTTCTTTAGGCTCTTTTAATTGTGAGCTGAATATGCCCACTTTCTGGGTCACGCTATTTTATGGGTTATTTATCAACCTGCAAAATTATGGCATTGATCAGAATTACGTTCAACGCTACAAAAGTGCAAAGGATGAAAAAAATGCCCGTTTTTCTGCCTTGTTTGGAGGATTATTGTATTTGCCTGTCAGTTTTTTGTTTTTTATCATCGGCACAGCTTTATTTGTCTATTATAAGGTTCAACCCGGATTATTGCCTGAATATATTACAGGAGATCAGGTGTTTCCATATTTCATTGTAAACGGGTTACCCGTTGGAGTTACCGGATTGTTGATTGCGGCTATATTTTCGGCTGGTATGAGCACGATTTCTACGAGTATAAACAGCTCGGCAACTATTATATTAACCGATTTTTTTGAACATGGAAAAAAAGATATTTCGGAGAAAAAGAAAATGGTTATTTTATATACCATGTCTTTTATTTTGGGATTATTGGGAATTGGCATTGGCTTAGCTATGATGTCGGTGAAGAGCGCGTTGGATGCATGGTGGGGTATGGCATCAATTTTTAGTGGAGGAATGTTGGGGCTGTTTTTATTGGGATATCTTTCCCGTAAAGCAAAAAGTGTTCATGCTTTAATCGGCGTTGTCTGTGGCGTTGTGTTAATTGCTTGGATGACACTGAGTGGTCAGACATTATTTCATCATTATCTGGCGATAGTTTTCGGAACAATGCTTATATTTATCGTTGGATTTTTTGTTGGTCGAGTGGTGACTAAAAAAAATGATGAGGAATTCCTTTCAGGGGAAGATGAATAAGATGAAGAGATTGACTTTTTTGTTTATTGGCTTGTTTTTCATTTGTTCTTTTTTTGCAAATGGCAATATTATTGTTGAACATTATTCTACTGATGATGGTGTTCCGCATGAAACCGTTCATTGTGCCTTGAAATCTTCAGATGGTTTTTTATGGTTTGGCACATGGTATGGCCTATGCAGTTTCGATGGTGTAAAGTTCAAAACATATAATAGTAGAAACAAGTATCAAGCAACTATACCGCCTCGTAAGATACAGCATATAGCTGAAGATAAATATGGTAATCTTTGGGTGAAGACTATCGATCACAAGTTGTATATATTCGATAAAAAGAAAGAACAGTTTTATTCCCTTTCTAATGAACTGCCGAAAGAATTTTCAGTGAATGCTCAGGTCATTAAAATCTCCGAAACAAACGATGGGAAATTTCTTTTGTTAACCAAAGATAAAGATCTGTTGCTGGCTTCGCCTACAAAAGATGCACGTGCAACAGTGGTTTTATTGTATCGTTCCGATATTGAAACGGCTAATTCAAAATTAACGCATAACATTTTTCATGAAAGCAAAGAATTCATCAATTGGGTTGGGGTAGATTTTTCCATTATTTCGTGTCGGAAAAATCAACTATTGGAAAAAGAAGCTGCTCATTATATTACTCAAAAACTATCCAAAATTTCCGTTTCACCTTATACATCTTTTTGTTTTATGAATGATGTGTTCTGGTTGGGAGATCAAAAAGGGAATGTTTTCAGCATAAATTTGAACAATGGAGATATTGAACTCTTCGATCAATTGAGCGGATTAGGAGAAATTCAAAATTTACTGGTCGATAAGTCTAAGCTCTATATTGCGGTAAAAAATAATGGAATTTATTGTTGCGATTTGAATTCCAATTCAACTCGTTCTGTTTTTATTTCGACTTCGCTAACCATCACGAATTCATTTTGTGATAGCTATGGTTTGATATGGTTTGTTACAGCCGAAAATAAAGTCATATCGTACGACTCGAAGAAAAATCATGCTCAAGTATATACATTTCCTGAGGGAACAATTATTAATGAAGAGGTTACTTGGCAGGATGGCAAAGAGTTGGGGATGTTTTTTTTAACCAGGTCTGGTGCGATTGTTCAGATTGATCGTGAATATATGAAAATGAATGGGCTTGAGGATCAACCCGATAAAGGTATTTCTTTAAAGAAGCTATCGAATCTTTTATTCGATAATAACGGAATTTTATGGTTTACTTCCTATGACGAAGGCATTTTTAGGGTTAGTTTTCCTAAGCAACAGTTTCATTTAGTTAGTCCTGCTTACATTGGGAATAGCGACAAAGCGGGAATTTATTCGGTGGGGGTGAAAGCCCTTTTTCAAGAAGAAAATGGGGACATATGGATTGCTACTCGGATGTCGGAAGTTTTTCATTTCGGTAAAAGTGGAAAATTAAAACATCGCTTTTCGCGGGATAATTATCCTATCGGTAATGTATATCATATCATGCAGGATAGGCAAGGACGCTTGTGGTTTGCAACAAAAGGTCAAGGACTCCTATGTGCCGTTCCTGACAAAACAAATCCACTGGGTTTTCAATTTAAAAGGTTTATTCATAATCCGGCACTTGCGTCATCAATCAGCGGAAACGATATTTATTATACTTATCAGGACAACAAAGGAAGAATATGGGTAGGTGCTTTTGGAGGTGGGTTAAATCTGTTGCAGGAAGAAGATGAGCGTGTAATATTTAAACATAAATACAACAGTTTTTCGAAATATCCTGAATACGGACAATATATGGAAGTTAGAAATATTGTTGAGGATAAGGATGGTAGAATATGGGTAGGAACAAGTGATGGATTGATGTCTTTCGAAGGAGATTTCGATTCATCTGATAATATAGATTTCGAAATATATCGGAATAATTTAAGTATTAATAATGACGACGTTTACTGTTTGTATAAAGATAAAAATGGTCAGATTTGGGTGAGTGTTTTTGGTGGAGGCCTGAATAGACTAATGAAATACGAGAAAGAGAAAAAACATCCGTTGTTTGAATCGTATGGATTAAAAAGCGGGATTAACAGTGATGTTATTTTGTCAATTGTTGAAGATAATTACAATAATCTCTGGCTTTCAACCGAAATGGGGATCTCGCGGTTTAATTTGAGTACAAAAATGTTTCGTAATTTCGATAAATACGATGGATTCCCTTCGATAAAAATGGAAGAAGGAAGCGCTATGAGATGCAACGACGGAACCATCTGGTTTGGCAGTAAAGAAGGCATACTGCAATTCGATCCCCAAAAAATAACGACAAACAGTATAGCTTATCCCACCTATATTGTGGATATTAAAGTTTCCAACAAAGATTTCGACGAATGGAATACCGATAGTATTTCCGTCAAATATCTGGATAAAATCATGCTGAAGCATAATCAGGCCATGTTTACTATCGAATTCGCTGCACTCAATCACTATAACCAAAACCATATCAATTATCAATACATATTGGAAGGATATGAAAAAGAGTGGCATTTCAACGGGAAAAACAGGATTGCTTCATATACCAATGTGCCGCCGGGAGAATATTTATTTAAAGTCAGAACAATTGATGATGCCAATCCGGCTTTGTATTCCGAAAGGTCCCTTCATGTAACTATTCTTCCTCCGTGGTGGAAATCTACTGTGGCGTATATTGTTTATATGCTTCTTTTAACAATTTTCTTATATGCTTTGTTCCGATTTATTACGCTCATGATAAAGATGAGAAACGATGTTTATATCGAACAGAAGCTCTCTGATCTCAAAATAAAATTCTTTACGAATGTTTCTCACGAATTGCGAACGCCATTGACATTAATAAAAGCGCCTATTCAGGAATTAAAAGAAAACGAAAATCTTTCAGATAAAGGGAAACAATACGTGAGTCTGATGGAGAACAGTACGAATCAGATGTTGAATCTGGTTAATCAGATTTTGGATTTCAGAAAAATCGAGAACAAAAAAATGCGACTGCATGTTTCACCTGTCAACCTGAATATGATGGTAAAATCTTTTAATGATGAATTTTTAGTCTTGGCAGAAGAAAACGGTATCAATTATAATTATCATTTATTGCATGAAAATATTGTCCTATGGGCAGATAAGGAGAAGCTTGAAACAGTGATAAGAAACATCCTTTCCAATGCTTTCAAATTTACGCCATCGGGAGGGAGTGTTTTGATTACTGCAGGAATTGAGGAAGAAAACCAACAATGTTTCATACGTATTGAGGATACGGGAATAGGAATTCCTCAAAATAAATTGGATGAAATTTTTGAACGTTTTTCACAAGGTGGCAATATTCAAAATGTGGTATATCAGGGAACAGGTATCGGACTAGCTTTGTCGAGAGAACTTGTTCTTCTTCATCATGGTGAAATAAAAGTTGAAAGCGTTCAAAATAAAGGTTCGGCCTTTACAATTGAACTTCCTTTAGGGAAAAATCATTTTAATGATTCGGAAGTAGATTTTTATATTAGCGATATTGTTAAAGACTTTCCCGGTTTAGAAGGGGAAGAAAATGATGAAGCCGGAATTGAGGAAACAGCTGAGGCGCAATCCGATTTGCCTACTCTCTTGTTGGTGGAAGACAATAAAGCCCTGTGTAATCTGATTAAATTGCAATTAGAAGATAAATTTAATGTTTATATAGCCCATGACGGACAAGAAGGTCTGAAAAAGGTTCATCTCTATTATCCCGATGTGATCATCACCGATCAGGTAATGCCAATTATGGATGGACTGGGGTTGTTGGAACAAATACGGGATGATTTTCGGATAAGTCATATTCCGGTAATTCTGCTTACTGCAAAAAATGATGAGGAGATCAAGATTCGATCTCTTCATTTGGGCGCAAATGCTTACATAACAAAGCCATTCAGTAAGAAACATTTAATAGCAAGAATAGAGCAGTTATTAAATGAAAGAAAATTATTTAGAGAAAGATTTTGGAATAAAAATGAAAATTCAGATCAGCACTCTGATGATTTCGGGAGATATTTTATAGAAAAGGATGTAGATTTTTTAAATAAGATTCGTCAAATCATAGAAGAAAATCTGGATAATAGCGATTTCAATATCGATGCTATCGCGTCGAGTTTAAATTTAAGTCGTTCCGCTTTCTTCAAAAAATTGAAAAGTATTACCGGATTAGCTCCGGTAGATCTTGTAAAAGATATTCGATTAAATAAAGCAGTTGAACTGATGAGAAAAACCGATATGTCGATATCGGAAATTGCTTTCGCCGTTGGTTTTAAGGATGCAGGGTATTTTGGGAAATGTTTTAAGAAAAAATACCAATTGTCACCACGTGATTATTTAAATGCTTATAAAAAATAAGCGTAAATCGCATTACATAAATTCCCTCAAATCGTCTTATTAAATAAGACAATAATCGATAGGATGTTGGTACGAAAAATAAACATATGGATAACCCTGATTTTCTATTTATTGGCAAATTACTTCGTTGCTTCACAGAATCCATCTTTGAATGTCAATAATGGGAAATTGATCTATAACGTTGATAGTTTAGGGAATAGGGTCCTCGATTTTTCTTTTTGTGGTTATCATCACTCAGAGAAAGATATTCCTTTGGTAGAAAATAAAATTTTTGTGCCACATCAGGAAGGGAATTCCTCGCAAATGATCCAACAAGCTATCGATTTTGTTGAGACGCTTCCCTTGGATGCTTCTGGATTCAGGGGTTCTGTTTTATTGGATAAAGGCACATTCACTCTCAATGAACCCTTAGTAATTCATAAATCGGGAGTAGTCTTAAGAGGAACAGGTAAAAATGAAACCGTGTTGAAAAAGAAAGGTGTCTATCGAAATGCTTTCATTGTGATCGAGGGACTTAATACTATGCATTATATCGATACCCTTTCACTTCTTTCTGAATATGTGCCTGTGAATTCTCGTTTTTTGGTCGTAGATCAGGCATCTCGTCTTAAAAAAGGAGATCAAGTATTTATATACAGGCCTTCTACTGTATCTTGGATAAAAAAACTGGGTTGCGATCATTTTGGCGGAGGCATTACGGCACTTGGATGGAAAGAAGGAGATATTGACATTTATTGGGATAGAACTATTACAGATATAAAGGATAGTACCTTGGAAATTGATGCACCCTTGACAATGGCTTTGAATGCGAATGATGCTGCATGTAAGATATTTGTGTATGAATGGCCGGGACGCATTTCAAATTGCGGAATAGAAAATTTGTGGCTTGAGTCGGATTATGATTTGACTAATCTGAAAGATGAAGACCATTGCTGGACGGCAGTTTCTGTGGAAAATGCTTCGGATTGTTGGATCAGGCGGATTCATTTCAGCCATTTTGCAGGGAGTGCCGTAATTCTACAGCCAACAACATCCGCAATAACGGTAGAAGATTGCATTTCAACCAATCCTGTTTCCGAAATCGGAGGGATGCGGAGGAATACTTTTCTTACAATGGGACAACTCAATCTTTTTCAGCGTTGTTATTCAGAAGAAGGGATGCATGATTTTGCTGCCGGATTTTGTGCAGCCGGACCCAATGCTTTTGTCCAATGCGAAACCCTGAATTCTCTTGGTTATAGCGGGGCAATTGATAGCTGGGCGTGTGGGCTGCTCTTTGATATTGTTAATATTGACGGTCATGATTTGATTTTTAAAAATCTTGGACAAGACATCAACGGCGCAGGTTGGGGAACTTCAAACAGTTTGTTTTGGCAATGTGCCGCTGCCGAAATAAAATGTTATTCGCCTTCACCGGAAGACAAAAATCGAGCCTATGGATGTTGGGGACAATTCTCAGGTGATGGTGAATGGTATGAATCCAATAGTCATATACAGCCAAGAAGTTTTTTCTATGCACAGCTAGCTGAACGTTTAGGTAAAGATTGCGCTCTACGAGCAAGGATTCTTCCGGTTAATACCAATGCAACAAGTAGCCCTACTGTGGAACTTGCCATGCAATTAGCTAAAGAAGCGTATAAACCCAAATTAACGTTGAAGAAATGGATAGAGGATAGTTTATGCTTACTTACCTCTTATCGTGATAACCTGAAAAGTATTGAACAATTAAAAAAAATCGCTGAGGTTAGACCTCAAAAAACAATTCATCCTATTGAAATAAAGAAAGGAAAAATAAGTATAGATGAACATTTGATAACGGGTGGAAGAATTGAAGTCCCGTGGTGGAATGGAAAACTGAGAAACAATTATTTGTCTAAGGCAAAGCCACATATAACTCGTTTTGTTCCCGGTCGAGAAGGATTAGGTCTCACAGACAGGATTGACTCGGTAATTGCTTTTATGAATGAAAATCACCTTGCGGTTCTCGATCATAATTATGGCTTATGGTACGACAGACGAAGGGATGATCATCAGCGTATAAGGCGAAAAAATGGCGACGTGTGGGGCCCGTTTTATGAACAAGCTTTTGCTCGCAGTGGAAAAGGTACAGCCTGGGATGGCTTAAGCAAGTACGATTTAAATAAACCCAATGCCTGGTATTGGTCGAGATTAAAAGAATTTGCCGACAAGGCCGCTCAAGATGGCATCCTTCTTTTTCATGAAAACTATTTTCAACACAATATCTTGGAAGCCGGCGCACATTGGGTTGATTGTCCATGGCGAACGGCCAACAATATCAATGCTTCCGGATTTCCTGAACCGGTCCCGTTTGCCGGAGATAAAAGGATTTTTATGGCCGATATGTTTTATGACATTACCCATCCTGAAAGAAGAGAATTACATAAAAAATACATCAGGCAATGTTTGAATGCATTTACCGAAAATAAAAATGTGGTGCAGTTAACCGGTGCCGAATTTACCGGTCCGTTGCATTTTGTTCAATTTTGGATAGACGAAATCCGAGAATGGCAAAAAGAAACCGGTGAAGATGCGCTTATTGCACTAAGTACAACCAAGGATGTTCAGGATGCAATTTTGTCGGATTCCGTTAGAGCTTCTGTTGTTGATATTATCGATATTCGTTATTGGCATTATAAAGATAATGGATCCCTTTATGCTCCGGAAGGAGGTAAAAATTTAGCCCCACGTCAACATGCCAGATTAATGAAGGTTGGGAAGGTGACATTCAAAGACGCTTATCGAGCAGTTAAGGAATATCGAAAAATGTATCCGCAGAAAGCCGTTACCTATTTTGCCCAAAATTATCCTGAAATGGCATGGGCTGTTTTTATGGCGGGCGGGTCATTACCGAGTCTTCCGTCTATCGATGATCCTTCTTTTTTGGAAGACGCTTTGAAAATGGATATTGCTGATACGGAAAGTAAAGGCTATTATCAATTGGAAAAATCCGATACAGGAGCTATTATTTATGTAGAAGATGTGTATTCCGAAATACGCATACCTCTTGATCCGGGATTGTATCAATTAAAATCTGTCAATGAAGTGACAGGGAAGGTCGCAATTATAGAAAATAAAATAAAGGTAAAAAACCACTATATATTGCATCTTTCGGGAGAAAATAACAGAATATATTGGTTTAAACGAATCGATCGCTAATTTTCTATGTTTTAAAACATATTTATCAATTTTTTCTATTCTAATACCAATTACTACCAGTTTTTTGGGAGTATGTCTTTTATGTTTGCAGAAAGAAAAATGCAAAACAAATAATACGATTTACTTTCCATGATTACGAATAATCAATACAACATGAATTGCGTAAATGCAGCAGATAGAGATGCGTCATACTTATTGGTTGAGTTTCAACAGGGGAATATTGAAGCATTTTCGCAGCTATACGATTTATATGCGAATGTTCTTTTTAATTACGGATGCAAGTTGACAAATGACCGTGTGGATAATCCGGAGCATGTCCACCCACTTTCCGGTCAAAATCCGGTGATTTAAGAAGATAGCAAATTCTTCGAAAATCAACCATTTTGTCATATATCCAAGAAAACAGCTTATATATTGTAAAAAT
>NZ_JAPCWE010000016.1 GCF_025943985.1 Anaerorudis cellulosivorans
ATAGGAACTATGTTGTTTGAGAAGATACCGGTTCGTGAATTGTTCAACAAACCAAATTTAAATGTCTCGTCTGACGACGGTCAACTCGAATTATTTCGAGACCTCAAATCTTAACGGGACAGTAGTGAAACAAAATAATAAAAAGTTTGTTTGAAACACTGTAATTTACTTTTTATAACAGCATAATTACACCATTTTTCCTTACAAAGGTAATAAAATGGAATTATTTGTTTTATAATTCTGATGTTTTCCACAAATATTGAATACCTTTACGCAGTATATAACCTTATTATAAATGAATTCATTTATGGATAGACGGAAATTTATTCAAACAGGGAGCCTTGCTTTGCTGGGATCAGCAGTTGCACCTTCGTTTGCTGCTCCTTTTGGCGTTTCCGGGAAACAATCGGCGCTAAAGGCAGCGATGGATCATTTCGGAGTAACCGAGAATGATCTTCAAAAGGTGATGTCCGCAGCATTGGAGAAAGGCGGCGATTATGTCGATCTTTTTTTCGAACATACCTTTAGCAACTATGTGGGTTTACAGGACAGCGAAGTAAACCGCTGCAGTTCCAATATCGATTATGGAATGGGCGTTCGCGTCATTTCCGGTGACCAAACGGGGTATGCCTATATCGAGAACATTACTCTTAATGAAATGCTGAAAGCGGCGCGTACGGCAGCACGCATTGCTTCGGGGACTAAAAAAACCGATCTGGTGGCTTTGACCGAGAAACCGATCAAAACCAATTATTATCCGTTCACAACGTCGTGGGAGTATGTTTTGTTGAAAGACAAAATGCCGTATCTACAACGATTGAACGAGAGGATTTTTGCATTGGACAACCGTGTTCAGAAAGTGTCGGCGTCGTTGACCGATGATACATCACATATTCTTTTTTGTAATTCGGAGGGCGTACAGTATTACGATTATCGTCCGATGGTTGCGTTGTCGGCTATGTGTATTATGGAAGAAAACGGCAGGATCGAGAACAGTTATGCTTCCCGTTCTTACCGAAAAGGTTTTGAGTTTTTGACGGACGAGGTGATCGATATTATTGCCCGTGAAGCAGTTGAGAGCACAGCTATCCTGTTCAAAGCCGTAAAGCCCAAAGGTGGGGAAATGCCGGTGGTGATGGGAGCAGGTGGATCGGGCATCCTGCTGCACGAGGCAATCGGGCATGCATTCGAGGCCGACTTCAACCGCAAGAACATTTCCATTTTCTCTGATCAACTGAATAAAAAGATTTGTAATGAACATATCAATGTGGTGGACGATGGTACCATCATGTTTAATCGGGGAGCAGTTAATATCGATGATGAAGGCACTTACGGCCAAAAGACCTACATTGTGAAGAACGGCATACTTACCAGCTATTTGCACGACCGCATCAGTGCCAACTACTATGGTGTTCCTTCTACAGGGAACGGACGGCGCGAATCGTTTAAATGTGTCCCCATTCCCCGTATGCGCTCAACTTATATGGAGGCAGGAAATAGGACTGAGGCGGATATTATCGCTTCAGTAAAAAAGGGAATTTTTGTGGATAAATTCACCAACGGACAGGTTCAGATCGGCGCAGGCGATTTTACGTTCTTCGTGAAATCGGGTTATCTTATCGAAGAGGGTAAGCTTACACAGCCCATCAAAGATATCAATATTATTGGTAACGGGCCAAAAGCGCTAGCCGACATTACGATGGTTGCCAACAATCCCACGATAGACAATGGAACGTGGACATGTGGAAAAGACGGGCAGTCGTGTCCTGTGACTTGCGGTATGCCTTCGGCACTCGTTAGCAAACTAACGGTTGGAGGAGAAAGTTAGGGTTTTTGAAATGCAACTATTTATTCGTTAAATTAAGAAAATTATGATATCAAACAACGATAAAAAATTAGTTCAATGGGCTTTGGATTATGCCTTGAAGAACGGATGCCGTGAAGTAAAGGTAAATCTTTATGCAGGATCGGATAGCTCTTTCGAGCTACGTGACGGTAAAGTAGACCGCCTGCAACAGGCTTCGGAAAGCGTGATGGGCATTTCGGTGTATGTGGATGGCCGTTACGGAACGTTTTCTACAAATCGCCTGAATAAGGAAGAACTTGAAGTTTTTATAAAAAACGGGATCGAAGCCACGCGCTATCTGGCAAAAGATGAGGCCAGACAACTGCCCGATCCATCGCGATATTATAAAGGGGGAAAGCCTGATCTTCAATTGTACGACCCTAATTTTCCAACAGTTAGTCCCGACGAAAAAGTGGCACTGGCAAAAGCTGTCGGAGATGAGGCTATAGGAAAGGATGCGCGCATCATTTCGGTGGAGTCTTCGTATAACGACGGCGAAAGTTTCACTTACCGCATCCACAGCAATGGTTTCGAAGGAGAAATGCAAAGTTCATGGTATTCCCTTTCGTGCAGTGTTTCGGTGAAAGACGAAGGGGAGGCGCGACCGTCGTCCTACTGGTATGAATCATCCCTGTTTTTAGATAAACTCGTTAAGGAAGGCATCGGACAAAAGGCTTTGGAGCGCACGCTGCGCAAACTTGGGCAAAAGAAAATCAAATCGGGAGAATATACGATGGTGGTCGACCCGCTGAATTCTTCTCAATTGTTACGTCCGATGATTAGTGCACTTTACGGATCACAGTTGCAACAAAAGAATTCGTTTTTATTGAATAAACTGAATGAAAAGGTGGGGAGCGACAAGTTCTTGTTGAAAGACGAACCCCATATCATCGGAGCAATGGGTGCACGATATTTCGACGGAGAAGGGGTAGCAACCCAACCGCGTGTTGTTTTCGACAGGGGTGTGCTGAAAACCTATTTCATCGATACGTATTATGCCAACAAAATGAAAATGGAACCTACCATTTCCGATCCGTCCATTCTCATTCTTCAACCGGGCAGCACCGATCTGAACGGGCTGATTGCCCATGTGGACAACGGGATCTTGGTTACCGGATTCAACGGGGGTAATTGCAACAGTTCGACGGGCGACTTTTCCTACGGTATCGAAGGGTTCCTGATCGAAAACGGAAAATTGAGTCAGCCGGTAAATGAGATGAATATCACGGGCAATATGATTTCGCTCTGGAATTCGCTCATCGAAACGGGTAATGATCCGCGATTGAATTCTTCTTGGCGCATCCCGTCGCTGGTGTTCGAAGGTATTGATTTCAGCGGACTCTGATTTTCAAATGCAGTGCAGCCGATCTACCCGTTGATCTGAGAGGCTGCCTGCATCATTTTTTCCCTGATTTGTGGGGTACAGAGATTGCCGATGCTGCCGGCATGGGTATGATGCACTTCCTTTTTGGCTTTGTACGTACCGTTTTCCACTTCGTGTCCAACTTGTTGGTATGCTTCGCGGAAAGGCACACCTTGCAGCACACGGCGGTTAACCTCTTCGACCGTGAAAAGGTAATCATAGCGCGGATCGGAGAGGATTTCTTTGTTCACCGAAATATGCTGCAGCATGAAATGAGCCATTTGTAATAATTGGTGCAGGGTATCGATGGCGGGAAAAAGAACTTCTTTCAACAGTTGATAGTCGCGATGATAACCGTGAGGCAGGTTGGTGGTCATGAGAGCAATTTCGTTGGGCAGGCTTTGAAGCCGGTTGCTGTGTGCCCGAATAAGTTCCCATACGTCGGGGTTTTTTTTGTGTGGCATGATACTCGAACCGGTGGTCAGGTTGTCGGGATACGAAATGAAACCATAATTGCCGGAGAGATACATGCAGTTGTCGGCTGCCAGCTTGTTGAGGGTGGAGGCAATAGAGGCCATGCTTTGAGCAAGAATGCGCTCGGTTTTCCCGCGTGCCATTTGTGCGGCAATGACGTTATAGTGTAAAGTGGCAAAACCCAGTTCGCCGGTAGTCATTTCGCGGTCGAGGGGAAAAGAATTGCCATATCCTGCGGCAGAACCCAGTGGATTTTGGTCGGCAACACGCCATGCGGCTACCAGCGTATGCATGTCGTCTACCAAGGTTTCGGCGTAAGCGCCGAACCACAATCCGAAGGATGAAGGCATGGCGATTTGGCCGTGTGTGTAGCCGGGAAGCAATACGTTTTTGTAGCGTTCGCTCAGTTGCTGTAGCAGCTCAAAAAGTTGCAGGATCTCGTTTTTCAGGGCCATGATTTCGTCCTTAAGATAAAGTTTAATGTCCACCAGCACCTGGTCGTTGCGCGAACGTCCCGAATGGATTTTTTTTCCCGTTTCGCCAAGCTTTTCGGTAAGCATGGCTTCCACTTGCGAATGAATATCCTCTACATCGTCGTCGAGACGGAAATTGCCTTTTTCGATTTTGTCCAGAATACGTTCAAGTTCGTCATGTAGCACATTTTCTTCTTCTGCTGTCAAAAGACCGATTTTTGCCAGCATTTTGATGTGCGCCATCGAACCGATGACATCGTATTTTGCTAGCCGCAGGTCGAGTTCGCGGTCTTTCCCAACCGTAAAATCCGATACCGCTTTGTCGGCATCAAAGCCTTTATCCCAAATTTTTGCCATAGTCCTTTTCAGATTTAAACTGTCAGTATGTTTTATTGTTTTTTGAATAGCTTTCAAGTGTTCAAGATAGTATATTTAATTGGTATAATTTCGATGTCAATAGTCTTTATTTGCCCAATAGGTTAGTAAAGTTTGTGTGAATTTATTTTTGAAACGAATGATCTCTTTTTGTAGGAGAAATGATTTTTGATAGTTCTTCAATAAATCGGATATAGCCGGCAATTCCTAGCTTCAGCTCTTCCGTTGTGATGTATTCGTCGGGGTGATGAGAACGCGATGAATCGCCGGGTCCCATTTTGATAGCCGGACACGATATCCGCATCCAGTCCGATGTGGTGGGAGATACATAGGTTTCGATACCCAGTTGTTGCACGCATTGCATCAACGGATGGTTGAGTGGTGTGGCTGAGCTTCTGTTGGTCAATGAACGGGCTTTAAGTGAGCTCTTGACTTTCGGTTGTAGAATATCCATGATCTCTTGATTGGTGTACACGTCTGTCGGGCGGATATCGATGACAAAAGTGCAACTGTCCGGCACAACATTGTGTTGCGTTCCGGCATGGATTTGCGTTACCGTGAGTTTGACTTCGCCCATTGTCGGGGATATTTTGTCGAGTGTTGTCGTACGCAGGGTAAGGATGTCATCCACGGCAATATAAATGGCATTCACCCCCTCGTTGAGTGCCGCATGTCCGCTTACACCTTTAGCCTCGGCATCGATCACCAGCAGTCCCCTTTCGGCAATGGCGGCTTTCATGCCTGTGGGTTCGCCTACTATGGCAAAATCCACTGTATCTTTTATTTCCGGCCACATTTTCCGCATACCGTTGGGACCGGAATTCTCCTCTTCGCACGAGAGCACTAGCATGAGGTTAAACGGCAGCTCTGTATTATAGAAATGAAGAAAAGTTGCGATCATCGATACCACGGAAGCGCCCGCATCGTTGCTGCCCAATCCGAATATCCGGGTGTCGGAAAAGGGAGGATTAAACGGGTCGAAAGTGTAACCAGATGTCGGACGTACAGTATCGATGTGCGAATTGAGCATAAGGGTAACCTTTTTTTCCTCGTGATGCGGCTGACAGATAATCAGGTTATTGACAATCCGTTGCGTTGGTATTCCTTTTTTTGCAAAAAAGGTTTCCAAAAAATCGCTCCTAAGGTTTTCTTCTCCCGAAAAAGAAGGAATAGAAACCACCTTGCGAAGAAAATCCGCAGCTGTACCCTCCGGAAAAAGAGATTGATTATAGTCGATTCTTTCCAAATCTTTTCTTTTTTATGTTGTCGTAATGATTTTTCGTTTCCCTTCCGTTGAAGGAGATTCAGAGATTAAGTCGCGTTCCCTGCTTTGTCAATAAATTTTTCGCATGAAGGATGATGACTTCCGAAACGCCGTTTTCGATGGCTTTAAACGAATTGTCGAGTTTGGGAATCATTCCGCCTGCAATTATCCCTTCGTTTTTGTAGGCTTCGTATTCGGCTCTGTCCATCGATGCGATTCGGCTTTGTGGATCGTCAACGTCTTTCAACACTCCTTCTTTTTCGAAGCAATAATATAAGGTGGTACGATAGTTTTTTGATAGGGCACTAGCCAGCGAATATGCAACGGTATCGGCATTTGTGTTGAGCAGAGAACCATTCCCGTCGTGTGTAATGGCACAGAAAACAGGCGTTATCTTGTTTTCGATCAGCAGGGAAATAAAATTCGTATTGATGTCGTTTGCGTCCGGATCGCCCACAAAACCAAAATCGATGGGTTCGGGCGACCTCCTCTTGGCGGGGATGGTGTCGGCATCGGCACCCGACAAGCCGAGGGCATAGCATCCTTGCTTCTGCAAAGAGGCTACGATGCTTTTGTTGATCCAGCCGGCATACACCATCGTTACCAGTTTCAGTGTTTCGGCATCGGTGATGCGCCGTCCATCCACCATCTTTGTTTCGATACCGAGCTGTTTTGCCATTTTCGAAGCCATCACGCCTCCTCCATGAACAAGCAGCTTCCTTCCCTCCAGCCGGTGAAAATCGGCCAGAAAAGTTTCCAGTGCTTCAGGATTATCGACGATGTTCCCTCCGATTTTTACAATAGCTATATCCTTCAAAACAGAGTTTGAAGCTAAAGCGTGGTGCGATGATTGGCTATTTACTGTCATTTTTCCGTATTTACAAAATAGAGGTGAAGTTGGTTGTCCGATAAACGATGTGCAGGATCTCAGAAATTGTCCTTCAATATTTCTTTCAACACTGTTTGTGCAGAAACCATGCGGTTGGCAGCTTCGGGGATGACCAACGACTGCGGACTTTCAATCACTTCGTCGGTAACGATCATATTGCGGCGTACCGGCAGGCAGTGCATGAAATAGGCATTATTGGTCAGTGCCATTTTACGCGCATCAACCGTCCACGACTTGTCCATGTTGATGACTTTGCCGTAGTTGGGGTCGCGATATGCCGACCAATTCTTGGCATAGATGAAGTCGGCATCTTTGTATGCTTTTTCCTTGTCGTATTCCACGCGGGCTTTACCAACGAATTTTTCATCTAGTTCATAACCTTCGGGATGGGTAATCACAAACTCGTAGTCAGTGGCATTCATCCACTCGCAAAACGAATTAGCTACGGCTTGCGGCAGAGGTTTGGGATGCGGAGCCCAAGTGAGAACAACTTTCGGACGGGGTGTTTTTTTGTATTCTTCGATCGTGATGAGGTCGGCAAAGCTTTGCAATGGATGTCGTGTAGCTGCCTCCATACTGATGACGGGCTTGCCCGAGTATTGAATGAATTGATTGAGAATGACTTCGTTGTAATCGTCTTCCTTACTTTTGAATTGGGCAAAAGAGCGTACACCGATGATGTCGCAATACGATCCCATTACAGGAATGGCTTCTAGGATGTGCTCGGTTTTGTCCCCATCCATTACTACTCCTCTTTCGGTTTCCAGTTTCCATGCGCCTTGGTTGATGTCGAGTACGATAACGTTCATGCCGAGATTGAAGCCGGCTTTTTGGGTGCTCAACCGGGTACGGAGACTCGAGTTGAAGAAAATCATCAACAACGTTTTGTTTTTTCCGATTTGCTGATCTGCAAACGGATTCTCTTTGACATACGTTGCCTTTTCGAGGGCGCTTTTTAAATTGCCGATATCGTGAACGCAGGTGAAATTTCTCATTTTTCTGTATGTTTTTTAAATTCCCGAATGAAAATATCGATTTCATTCTTCGATATGGAAAGGGGAGGAAGCAAGCGCATGACGTTGTTTTTTGCTCCGCCGGTAAAAATATGACTCTCAAACAAGAGTTTATTGCGCAGTTCGGATTGATCGGGTTTGAGTTGCACACCGATCATCAGGCCGCGGCCGCGAATCTCTTCGATGCCCCCACAGGTTGAAAGTTCTTTTTGCAGATACTCGCCCATTTCTTTGGCATTGTTGATCAGCGATTCCTCCTTAAGAACCTTCAGTACGGCAATGGCTGCGGCACATGCCAAATGATTCCCGCCGAAGGTAGTTCCCAGCATTCCTTTTTGGGGTTTGAATTTCGGAGAAATAATTACTCCTCCAATGGGGAAACCGTTTCCCATACCTTTAGCCGTGGTGATGATGTCGGCTTTGATCCCGGCAAACTGATGGGCAAAGAATTTACCTGTTCGGCCGTATCCCGACTGCACTTCATCGAAGATAAGCACGGTGTCATGCTTTTTACATACCACTTCGAGTTGTTGGAGAAATTCGTTGTCGGGGGCAAATATTCCGGCCACTCCCTGAATGCCTTCGATAATGATGGCAGCCACATCGCCTTTGTCGAGCTCTTTGGCAACGGCATCGATATCGTTCAACGGCAGAAAGGTGACTTCATGACCAGTGTTGAAAGGCGATTGGATGGCGGGATTGTCCGTGACGGCTACTGCACCTGAAGTGCGTCCGTGAAAAGCTTCCCGGAAAGCAATGACGCGTTTTTTGCCGGTATGAAACGAGGCAAGTTTCAATGCATTCTCGTTGGCTTCGGCTCCGGAATTGCACAGGAATAGCGCATAATCGGGATAGCCGCACTGCTCGCCCAACTTGTCGGCAACTTCTTGCTGCAGACTGTTGATTACCGAATTGGAATAGAAACCGAGTTTGTCGATCTGTTCTTTGAGCATACGCGTATATTCGGGATGCGTGTGTCCGATGGAAATGACAGCATGTCCGCCATAGAAGTCCAGATACTCGGTTCCGTTTTTATCCCATAAACGGCATCCTTTTGCCCTTACGGGTTCGATGTTCCAGAGGGTATATACGTCAAATAAATTCATTCTTGTTTATGTTTTTGCTTTTAAAATAAGAGTCTGCTTTAAAAAGTCCAAAAGACTGAAAATTAATTTTGTAAAAACCTGATTTTTAGGTTGATTTTTTGCTCATCTTCAATAAATAAGACTTATGTAATTGGACTCAAATAACGGTTTGTTAAAAAGCGCTTCCTTTCAGCTTCAATCCGGCGCTTTCGTCCAGCCCAAACATCAGGTTCATGTTCTGAACGGCTTGTCCCGATGCTCCTTTCAGCAGATTGTCGATAATAGAGGTGATATGAATGTATCCATTGTGAAATTCGATATGTACCAATCCTTTATTGGTGTTTACTACCTCTTTGAGACTGATGGGTTCATCGGAGACAAAGACGAAAGGAGATGCTTCGTAAAACTGCTTATAGTAATCGATGATTTCTGTTTCGCTCATCGAACCGTCCCATTTCATATATATACTGGTGAAGATGCCGCGGGTGAAATCGCCCCGCATGGGGATGAAATTGATTTCGGGGAGAATAGGGTTACCCGCATCGGCCAAGGTGCGTTGTATTTCGTTGAGATGTTGATGGGTGAAGGGCTTATAAACCGAAATATTGGAGGCACGATAACTGAAATGGGTGGTTTCGGAAAGTTTCTTACCTGCGCCTGTAGAGCCTGTGATGGCATGAATGTGAACTGCTTCCGAAAGCTTATTGATGGCTGCCAGGGGTATCAGTGCCAATAAAATGGAGGTGGCAAAACAACCGGGATTGGCAATATTGTGCGCTTTGCGGATTTTTTCTTTGTTAAGCTCGCATAACCCGAAAACAAATTGGCGACTGCCAAATATCGGCTCATTGCGGAAATCGCTTCCAAGATCGATGATTTTGCACGATTCTTCAATGGGATTCTCTCGAAGAAAAGTGCGGGAAATTCCGTGTCCAAGGCAAAGAAAGATCACATCCGGATATCCGACCTTGTTGGTAAAGCAAAGATCGGTTTCTCCCAACAGGTCGCGATGGATGTTAGTGACCGGAACCCCGACTGATGTGGTACTTGTTATCGAATCGATTTTCACTTGAGGATGATTCAGCAGGAGGCGCAACAGTTCGCCTCCTGTGTATCCTGTTCCTCCGGCTATACTTACGTTAATCATTTTGATGAATGGTATGGTAAATTTTCAACGGATTGGCTACGACTTTGGTAAAACCAATGATATCTTGCGGGGTGAGCGATTTGTTGCTTTCGCCATAATCGCCGAAGATGGGGTTCATTAGGTCGTAGGGACTTTCGCATCCCAATACGGAAAAATGATAGGGACGCAGCTCAACTTCCACTTCTCCTGTTACGAATTTCTGTGTATCTGTGAGAAAAACCTCAATGTTGCGCATCACAGGCTCAAGATACTGTGCCTCGTGCATGAGTTGTCCGTACCAGTTGCCGAGCTGTTCTTTCCAATACAACTGGTGCTTGGTCAGTACATGTTTTTCCAACAGATGGTGGGCTTTGATGAGGATCAATGGAGCAGGTGCTTCAAAAGCCACGCGGCCTTTCGTGCCGATAATGGTATCGCCAACGTGGATGTCGCGTCCGATGGCAAATTTCGATGCCGTTTTATTGATGGTGCGGATGATATCTACAGGATTCATTTCTTTTCCATTGAAAGAAACCGGTTCTCCTTTATGGAAACCGATTTTGATACGCTCAACTCCATGATCGGTTACTTGCGATGGATAGGCCTCTTCGGGGAGCACACCTGATGATTTCAGCGTTTCTACTCCGCCAACGCTGGTTCCCCATAAACCTTGATTGATGGAATATTTCGATTTTTCCCACGAAAAATCAAATCCTTTTTCTCGCAGGTAGTCGATTTCCTGTTGTCTCGACCAGCCGAGTTCGCGAATAGGAGCGATGATTTTTACTTCGGGAGCCAGCACTTCGAAAACCAGATCGAAACGGATCTGATCGTTACCTGCGCCCGTACTTCCGTGAGCAACATACTCGGCCCCGGTTTTCTTGATATGTTCAACAATGTTCAATGCCTGGAAAAATCGTTCGGAACTTACCGAAAGGGGGTACGTGTTATTTTTTAACACATTACCGAAAATCAGATATCGGATGCCTCGTTGGTAATAATCTTCTACGGCATTGATGCAGGTATGTGTGGTTGCACCCAGTTGTAGTGCGCGTTCTTCAATACGTTTGGCTTCTTCCTCGGAAAAACCGCCCGTATTGACGATGACGGTATGTACCTCCAAGCCTTTTTCGTTAATCAAATATGGCACGCAGAACGAGGTGTCGAGTCCGCCACTAAATGCCAAAACTACTTTTTGTTTCATTTTTTTGTTTTTTGCAAGCTAACGAGCTTTTGATGAGAATATTTATTTTTTGAAGAGTTTGTTTGGTGTCTTTTTCTTCAGAATCGGTTTTACCATCTTTTTTGCAAAAGGGCGTTCTCTTTTTGGCTTCATTTCTTTTTCGGGATCAAACAAAAGACCGGTACAGAGACACATTTTATAATTGTTGCGCTGCAAAATATCGAAATTGCGACAACCCTGGCATCCTTTCCAGAATTCTTCATCATCGGTCAATTCCGAAAAAGGAACCGGCTTGAATCCAAGTTCGGTATTCATTTTCATGACAGCAAGTCCTGTCGTGATGCTGAAAATCTTTGCATGAGGATACAGTTTTCGGGAAAGATCGAAAATCCGTTTCTTTATTCTTTTGGCTATTCCTTGATTCCGATAGTCGGGATGAACGATTAATCCCGAATTGGCCACAAATTTATCATGTCCCCATGATTCGATATAGGAAAAACCCACCAGTTTGTCGCCATCAAGAGCAATCACGGCTTTTCCTGCATTTATCTTTTCGGCTACGTATTCCGGTGAACGTTTGGCAATGCCTGTTCCACGTGCTTGAGCCGATTCATATATTAAATCGCATATTTGTTGTGCGTATTTTGCGTGGCTGCTGTTGGCCACTTGAATTTTTACATTCATTTTACTTTTACGAAAATAAATTGTGAATAAATTGGGTTTATTTTGTGTCGCAATCTTGCGAAAGATAAAAGGGGATTTTATAGACAATGAAGATAGTCTATAAAATAGCTGATCAAAAGCATCGTCGGACTAAATACGTTGCTTCGTTCATTATGGTAGTAATATGTAAGAATATCTTGGTCATTGAGACTGCAAAAGTAAAAATAATAATTGTAATACGGATATTTTTAGAAGAAAAATCCTATAAAAAACGAGAAAACGATTGAAAATGCAAATCGGTTGGATAGAAAGCGCTCCAATTTGTCGGTTTATGGTGAATTATGTACTTTTGTCACAAGCAAATTTCGTTTTATTACTTTTCAACAAAAATAATCTTTTAATTAACATCGTATTTACTGATTTATTGTTTAATTTGCTTTTTAATTAAATTGAATTTCAGCATATGGGAAAAATAATTGCGTTGGCAAATCAGAAAGGCGGAGTGGGTAAAACCACCACAACCATTAATCTGGCGGCGTCGCTAGCTGCACTTGAAAAAAAAGTGTTGGTGGTAGATGCCGATCCACAGGCCAATGCTTCGTCGGGATTGGGAATTGACATACGAAATACAAAAAATACAATATACGAAGGGCTTATTGGTAAGATAAGCCCTTTTGATATTGTACTTAAAACGCCGTTCGAAAATATCGATATCATTCCTTCTCACATTAATCTGGTAGGTGCGGAACTCGAAATGGTGCAAATGGAGAACAGAGAGAAACGTTTACGGGAGTTACTTGACCCTTTGAGAGATGCATATGATTATATTCTTATCGATTGTTCGCCTTCGTTAGGGATTATCACCGTCAACGCATTAACGGCGGCAGATTCGGTAATTATTCCCGTTCAGTGCGAATATTTTGCATTGGAAGGATTGAGCAAGCTACTTAATACCATTAAGATTATCAAGTCGAAACTGAATACGAAATTGGAAATTGAGGGCTTCGTATTAACCATGTACGATTCACGTTTGCGTCTGCATAACCAGATTTATGAAGAAGTGAAGCATCATTTTCAAGAACTTGTTTTTAAGACAGTTATACAGCGAAATATCACATTAAGCGAGTCGCAAAGTCATGCGCAGCCTGCACTGATGTACGATGCAGGTTCTCGTGGTGCAGTGAATTACATTCAACTGGCCAAAGAGTTAATCGAGAAAAATGCTTAATTTTGTGCCTCAAGATAATCGTTTAATAAAGTGAGCATGGCAAAAAAGAATGCATTGGGAAGAGGACTGGACGCATTGATAACGATGGATGATGCCGTTACTCGTGGGTCGTCATCCATCAATGAGATTGCATTGTCGAAGATTATATCGAATCCGGATCAACCAAGACGCATATTCGATGAAGAGACAATGGGTGAGTTAGCGGCATCTATTAGCAAGATCGGAGTAATACAGCCCGTTACTTTACGCAAAGTTGATGATGAAAAGTATCAGATTATTGCGGGGGAACGGCGTTATCGGGCTTCGTTGATGGCGGGATTGGATTCTATTCCTGCATACATTAAAACTGCTGATGATGATGAACTCATGGAAATGGCACTGATCGAAAATATCCAGCGGGAAGACCTTAATGCGATCGAAATTGCGTTGGCTTATCAGAATCTCATCGATTCGTTTTCGTTGACCCAAGAGCAATTAAGCGAAAGGGTAGGGAAAAAGCGGACAACCATTACCAATTATTTGCGACTGCTGAAGCTGCCTGCAGAAGTACAAATGGGTATTAAAGACCGCAAAATTGACATGGGGCATGCCCGCGCATTGGTAACTATCAATGATCCGGTTTCACAATTGGCCGTATATAACCTGATTTTAAGAGATGGCTTGTCAGTGCGCAAAGTAGAAGCTATCGTTAAGGAAATCAATGAAGGAAAAGAAGTAGAAGAAATTATTAATCCGCCACGGGCTCAGAAGTCGAATTCCTCAAAAGGAAAAAAATCTGCTGTTGGCGACTTCGAAGCTTTAAAAAAACACCTCTCCGATTATTTTAAAACGGATGTTCAGTTTACATGCAATAAACAAGGCAAAGGTAAAATCACCATTTCGTTTAAATCGCCAAACGAATTGGAACGGATTATCGGGATTTTTGATCAGCTAAAGAAAAAATAAAAATTGCAGCGAATGGAAGGCTGGAAGATAGTGGGATTTTTTTTACTTTTTGGTATTTATGCTTCGCAAGCTCAAGAAGTTTCCTCTCTTCTGCATTCCGATGAGTCGCAGTTGACTTATTTTATCGAAGAGGAACCCCAGGATACTATTCCTGTTAGAGATCAATCGGTGGTAATACAGCAGCAAACCGATACTATTATCGATAAAAAGGAAGAATTCAAGCCTGATCCGAGAAAAACCCTTATTTTTTCTGCTATTTTCCCGGGTTTGGGACAGATTTACAATCGGAAATACTGGAAATTACCCATTCTTTATGGTGGATTTATCGGTCTTTCGTATGCTATTTCGTGGAATAATCGCTATTACCAGGATTATTTCCAGGCATATAAAGATATTATGGATGAGGATCCCGAAACCAATAGCTGGCACAACTTCCTGCGTTATGGACAAGATCCCGAAAGTGTGGATACGACGTGGTTGAAGGATGTACTGAGGAGGGGGAAAAATTATTATCGTCGTTATCGAGATTTAAGTATTATTGGTACAGTAGCTTTGTATGGTTTAAGTATTATGGATGCATATGTTGATGCACAGTTGTTTGAGTTTGATATAACCCCCGATCTTTCCCTGCGTGTAGAACCTGCCGTTATACAAAAAAACAGTTATTACGCGGCAAATGCGTTTGGTATACATTGCAGTTTTAATTTTTAACACAACCATTGCAATCGCCTTCACGAGGGGCAATTCATCATTTTTTATTTTTTAAAAAACAGAACATGAAGATGAAACGACTTTTTATTTTTTCAGTAATGGTAACGGCCGTTTTTCCGGTTTTGTACTCCCAGTCCTTCCAACAGGTGAAGGACACAATAGAAGATAAGGCTATTGTGCCTCCCGAAAGCATGACGACAAGCCTTGCCGATTTACTGCACGATTGGCAGATTGATTTTTCCGCCTCGGAAAATGAATGCAACAGTGGTCAGAATGTGGTTTGTCCCGATACGGTTTATAGGAATAGGTTATATTGTCTTCCTTCAGAGATGGAACTTTCATTCAACCGTGTTGTCCGATCCTATATCGAAATGTATGCTATGCGCCGCCGCGAGCAGGTAGCCTTTATGTTAACCTTGGGCGATTATTATTTTCCGTTGTTTGAGGAAATGCTCGATCGTTACGATATTCCATTGGAACTGAAATATCTTCCCGTTATCGAATCGGCTTTGAACCCGGTTGCCGTTTCCCGAATGGGGGCGACGGGGCTTTGGCAATTTATGCTGAAAACAGGACAAGGTTATGGACTCGAGGTAAATAGTTTGGTAGATGAGCGTCGCGATCCTTATAAATCGACCGAGGCGGCGGTACGTTATCTTAAAGATTTGTACAGTATTTACGGTGATTGGAATTTGGTAATTGCTGCTTACAACTGTGGACCCGGGAATGTAAATAAAGCCATTGCTCGTAGTGGAGGTAAACAGGATTATTGGGAAATTTATTATTACCTGCCTCGCGAAACACGCGGATATGTGCCGGCTTTTATTGCAGCCAATTATATCATGAAATATTATGCCGAGCATCATATTTGTCCGGTGAAACTGAACAATTTTCAGGCGTTGGATACAGTACACGTAAATCAAGAAATTCATTTCGGACAGATAGCCGAAATATTGGATATCCCTGTAAATGAACTTCGTCGGCTTAACCCTCAGTTTAAACGTGATATTGTTCCGGGCAATTACAAGCCTTACGCATTGGTCTTACCCACAAATAAAATGATCGCTTTCATCGATAAAAAAGACGAGATACTGAATTGTAAGCGTTCAGTGTATTTTACGCATCGACTCGAAACGGATCAGTACATCATGGGGGGGGAATCGCCGGTTGGCAGTAATGGTGTGGTCTATTATCGCGTGAAAAAAGGGGATAACTTAAGCAAGATTGCCAAAAGAAATGGTGTGACTGTGGCCCAGATAACATCATGGAACAGATTGAAATCTACTGTTCTTTCCATAGGGAAACGCTTAATTGTAGGGAAAAAGGCGGTATCTTCTTCCGAATCCCAATTACAATATGGCGAAATAAATGAAGATTCTATTCAAAATATTTCAAGAGAAATCAATCAGTATTATCGAGTAAAGAAAGGAGATACATTGGGTGAAATTGCCCAAAAAAATGGGGTTACCGTTTCGGAATTGAAATCTTGGAATGGACTTCGTTCGAGCAAAATTTCGGTAGGTGAGCAATTGATCGTCCGGAAAACCGGGGAAGAAGTTTCCGAAATAGCTGAACCTTCTTCCGTTACAGAATATAAAAATGGTGAATCTCCCGATGGTTCTGCGGGAAGCAATATAATTTCGGAATACCTCAAAGAAAAAATAGACAATTCCGGGAAGCAAAAAGTCGGGGGTGTATAAAAAGAAACGGCGTTTCTTAGCATGATTTTGTAAAATACGTTTTTTTGCTGTTCGATCTTTCTGCTGAAAACAAATGGATCATTATTCTCCGCCGTATTGCATCAAATAAGCTTTAATGAAGCCATCAATATTTCCATCCATAACCCCGGTAACATCGGATGTTTGGTAGTTGGTCCGATGGTCTTTAACCCGGCGATCATCAAAAACATAGCTCCGGATTTGTGATCCCCATTCTATTTTCTTTTTTTCTGACTCGATTTTTGCTTGTGCCGCACGACGTTTTTCGAGTTCTATTTCATAGAGTTGCGATCGCAATAAGCGAAGAGCATTTTCGCGATTTCCCATTTGTGAACGACTCTCGGTGTTTTCAATTACAATTTCCTGTTCTTCACCGGAATCCGGATCTTTGTACATATAATGCAGTCTCACACCGGTTTCCACCTTGTTTACGTTTTGTCCCCCTGCGCCGGATGAACGAAAAGTATCCCAGCTCAGGTTTGCAGGATTTATTTCAATTTCGATGCTGTCGTCAACCAATGGGGTTACAAAAACCGATGCAAACGAGGTCATGCGTTTGCCTTGTGCATTGTATGGCGACACACGTACAAGGCGATGAACACCGTTTTCGCTTTTCAGAAAACCATAAGCCAAATCGCCTTCGATTTGCAGGGTCGCGGTTTTTATGCCGGCATCATCTCCATCTTGCCAATTGGTAATGGTTGTTTTGTAACCTTTGTTTTCGCTCCAGCGTTGATACATGCGAAGCAACATCGATGCCCAGTCTTGACTTTCTGTTCCACCTGCACCTGCATTTACTTTAAGCACTGCCCCAAGTTGATCTTCTTCGTTTCGGAGCATGTTTTTCAATTCGAGATCCTCAATTAGTTTTAGTGCTTTGTTGTAGCTTTCATCCACCTCTTCTTCGGTGACGATACCTTCTTTAACAAAATCGCAGGCAAGTTCAAGTTCTTCAGTCGCCGATTTTACTTCATGATACGACTCGATCCATCTTTTCAGCTCTTTGACGATTTTCATCTGTACTTCTGCTGATTTCGGATCGTTCCAGAAATCGGGCGATTGTGTTCTCAATTCTTCTTCTTCCAGTTGGATAATTTTTGTATCGATGTCAAAGATACCTCCTTAGCGCTTGCTCGCGCTCCTGAATCTCTTTCAGTTGTTCTGCAGTTATCATATTTTTGTTTGGTTTTTATTTTCGAGAATACAAAATTACATATAACCTTTTCTTTTAACAAATCTGTTCGGCATTTTTTATTATCTGCAGATTCAACCGGCCATGAAGGGTAAACCAACTATTTTTATGCTTGATTCCAAGAACAAAAAGTGGGTTGAAAACCTTATAAAGATAAATCAAATCTGTTTTCATTATTTTAACTGAGTCTGTTTTTAATTTTACCAAAAATATAAGGAGACTGATTTATGGGGAATACAATTTACAAAACCATTGAAAATGCAATCAAGCATTGGTACCTGCCTTTGATTGTGGGCGTTTTATTGATTGTGTTGGGAATTTGGACACTCACAACGCCGTTAGAATCATACATTATGCTTTCTATCGTCTTTGCTGTGGGATTCTTCCTTAGCGGGATATTCGAAATGATTTTTGCTTTTTCCAATAAGCATAAATCATGGGGATGGTCTTTTGCCTTAGGACTTTTGAGTATAATCATCGGACTATTGATGATTTTAAACCCTGCCATTTCTATGGCGACTCTACCTTTTTATGTGGGATTCATGTTGTTGTTTTATTCCATTTTGGGTATAAGTTCGGCTTACGAAATGCGGCAGTATGGAATAATGGATTGGGGCTGGCTGATGCTGGTTGCTGTATTGGCACTGATTTTTTCATTTATGATGTTGTGGAATCCGCTTTTTGCAGGAGTAAGCATTGTTGTTTGGACAGGTATTGCTTTTATTGTGACCGGCTTTTATATGATTTATTTTTCTACGCGGCTCATTAAGTTGAATAACCTGTGGAAAAAGATGAAAAATGAATTGTAAAAAGGATAGATTCGTTAAAGAAAACCCTTATTTACATTGAAGTATCCTATTAAATTAAAGGTGTGCTAGTTAGGATTCCTCTTCGGGAGGTGGCACTGCAGTTTGTCTGGTTAAGACGGCAAGGGATTTTTTTTTGAATTTTGCTTCCTTTTTGTTGGGTGATTGAGGTGCAGTTGCTTCTTTGGGGTATGGAGGGCGGCTGTGAATAATGATTGTCGCAGAATCTGTTTCTATTGCTTTACCTGCTGGTCTTTTCGTTTGACTGTTTTTGGGGGCTTGTGTAGAAACGGGCGCACGCTGTTTTGCCGTTTCTTTCAGTATTCTGCCCCCTCTTAAATAGCGAGAATCATAATACGGCTCGCTTGATGAAGAGATGATAACGCCATTGTTGGTGGAAGCATGGATGAAGTTGAATTCTCGCTTCGACGTGATATTGGTTACTATTCCCACATGCCCGACTTTTCCGTTACGGTTTTGTCCTTCAAAGAAAACCAGATCCCCTACTTGCAAATCTTCTCTTCGTTGAATTGTGGCTACTTGGCGGTCTTGTTCTTCGGAACTTGCCCCTAATTTATATCCGAATTTTTTAAATACATAGGCTGTGAATCCGGAACAGTCGAAAGCATAAGGACCTTTACCGCCGGCTTGATAAGGTTTATGCAGGTACTGCATGCTGTAATTAATAACCTCGTTTCGTATCGATGTTGCCTCGTCTTTGCCTCGTGTTGCCATCCGCTCTGTTCCGCAGGAGGACAAAATGAAAGCGACAAATAATAAGGAAAGAAGTTTATACCGGGTATTTTTTCGATTCAACAAGAGACACATGGAATATCTTTTAAACAGTATACGTGAGGCAAAAATAATAAAAGATAATTGATTCACCGGTGCGAGTTTTTGTTTTTTAACAATTAACGTTTGCGATATGTACGGTTGAATGGAGCATATCCTGTATCTTTGAAGAAATTATTGGAGGTATTTTTTCATGCAACAACTTAAAAATATTGTTTTCGATTTTGGAGGCGTGCTTATTGATTGGAACCCTCGCTATTTATACAGAAAAGTATTCAAGACGGAAGAAGAGATGGATTTCTTTTTGCAAAATATCTGCAAGTACGAATGGAATCTTCTCCAAGATGCCGGACGATCACTGGATGAAGCTACTCGGATGCTTCAGAAGGAATATCCTGAATATAAGGAAGAAATAGGGATGTATTATGGCCGTTGGGAAGAAATGTTGGGTGGCCTTTTTGAAGATAATGTAAAATTGATCAGACCCTTGAAAGCGAAATATAAGGTATATGGATTGACCAACTGGTCTGCCGAAACGCTTCCTATCGCTCTGCGAAAATACGATTTTTTTAAATTGTTTGATGGTATTGTTGTTTCGGGAGAGGAAAAACTGGTTAAACCCGATCCGCGACTTTATCGGATTTTGTTGGACCGGTATAATTTGAAAGACGAGGAAACGCTTCTTATTGACGACAATGCCGAGAATATAAAAACGGCAAAAGAGTTGGGCTTCAAGACGGTTCATTTAACTCCCGAAGTGAATTTGGGAGAAACATTGAAAACGATGAAAGTGTTGTAGATGAATGGAATACCGGTATGCTTTGAGTTGAAATGTATCATTATAATACAGTTTAACAATTCTTCTGCCGACAGAGATGTTTTTTCTTATTAACTTTGCATCGTTAAAAAACAATGTGGAAAGATTTGAGCTGCTTGCAACCACAAAAAAAAATGCTAAAAGATTCTTCGCATTTTTCCCTCGTTTGCTTCAGTTTCTTTTTATTCCGTTGTTTTGATAAAACCATTTAATTTTAGAACAGCGAAAAAATGAATTATTTATTTACTTCCGAATCTGTGTCCGAAGGACATCCCGATAAAGTATCCGATCAGATATCGGATGCTTTGCTTGACGAGTTTCTGGCGTATGATCCCGACTCTAAAGTAGCTTGTGAAACATTGGTAACTACCGGTCAGGTGCTGCTGGCAGGAGAAGTAAAATCCAAAGCTTATGTTGACTTGGCCGAAGTGGCTCGTAGAGTGATCGCCCGTATCGGCTATACAAAAAGTGAGTACAGGTTTGAAGCCAATTCTTGCGGCGTTTTATCGAGCATTCATGAGCAGTCGGAAGATATCAATCGCGGAGTCGAAAAGAAAACCGATCCCATGGATCAGGGTGCAGGCGACCAAGGAATGATGTTTGGTTACGCTATCAACGAAACCGACAACTATATGCCTCTTCCGTTGGATTTGAGTCATGCATTGTTGCGGGAATTGTCCAACATTCGAAAGAATGAACCGGATTTGATGCCCTACTTGAGGCCGGACGCCAAATCGCAAGTCACTATTGAATATGCAGAAGACGGCACACCCTTGCGCATCGACACGATTGTAATCTCAACACAACATGATGAATTTATTCTTCCTATCGATAAATCGGCTGATGCTGTAGAAAAAGCCAATAAGGCTATGCAGGAGAAAATTAAGCACGACGTGATGACGATTCTTGTCCCCCGTGTTCGCGAAAATTATAAATGCCGAAAAGATATTCATCGATTATTCGATGACAAGATCAGATATTTGGTAAATCCTACGGGAAAATTTGTTTTGGGAGGTCCGCATGCCGATACCGGACTTACGGGACGTAAAATAATTGTGGATACCTATGGCGGAAAAGTACCTCATGGAGGAGGGGCTTTTTCGGGGAAAGATCCTTCCAAAGTTGATCGGTCGGCTGCTTATGAAGTGCGTCATATTGCCAAGAATCTTGTTGCAGCGGGTGTATCGCCGGAGGTGCTTATACAGGTTTCTTATGCCATCGGTATTGCTCAACCGATGAGCATTTACGTAAACACGTACGGGAAAAGTAATATAAAAATGTCGGATGCCGAAATTGCAAAGAAAATCGGTGAAATGTTCGATTTGCGTCCGAAAGCTATAGAGCAACGACTGAAGCTTCGCAATCCCATTTATTTTGAATCAGCTTCTTATGGACACTTTGGCCGCGAACCCAAGTGGGTAAAAAAAGTCTTTTCGTCACGATATATGCCGGAGCCTATCGAGATTGAAGTAGAACTCTTTACGTGGGAAAAACTGGATTACGTGGATCAGATTAAAGAGGCTTTTGGACTGTAATAGGGGACGAGCATTTTTATGCTCGTTGCCGTTGTTCATATTCATATTCATGCTGTCTGTTCGTTCGATGATGAAAGTATAAAGCAAGAGAATCATAGTATCGGATGGGTTTTTTGAATTTGTTTTCTATCTAAAAAAAGAGTTGTAAATTTGCGGAAAATATGCACATAGGCGGTGATTGACACAATTCCCGATAGGTTGACAATTTCCGATTCGTTGTTGTTCCGGTTTTCACCTTTTCAGGTTGTCCCAAACGATTCGGCAGGGCTTTTTTTTAAACCGGATGCAAGCACATTGCATGCGTTGTCTTCTGTTGTCGATGCAGCCTATGTAGGCATACCGCGAGCTTTCCCTCAACTCGAAAGCAGTATTTTCTTTTTGCTTTTCGTTTTTTGTTTTCTTTTGTTTTCCCTTTTCTATCGCTCCGAACGAAAAATACTTTTTGCCAATTTCAAGAATTTGGTAAGTTTTCGTAAACGTACTGCTTCTGTATATAAAGAGCAAGTGACAATCAGAGAAATATGGGGCGAATTGTTCCTTTTGTTTCAGACTGTACTTGTCTTTTCAATGATTTTTTTCGTTTATTTTTGGAATCGGGGTATAGCTGAAATGTTTCAGCCAAATCGGTGGCTGCTTTTTTTAGAGGTTTTTTTACTATTAAGCGTTTTCATTTTCTTCCGTTATCTGGTTTACTATTTTTTAGGAACTGTTTTTTCTCCTGCCAATATCAAAGGTTGGTTAGAAAAATATTTGCAGATAGTGGAGCTGATGGGCATCTTATGCTTCTTCCCTGCCTTTTTCTATATTTTTCTTCCGGAAATAGCCCCTATTGCTTTTGTTTTGCTTTTCGTTGTTTTTTTTATAAGCAGAATGGGTGTGATGGTTGCAGCTCTAAACATTTTTGTTAAAAACAAAATAGGTTTTCTTTATTTTATTGTGTATCTTTGCAGCATTGAAATTTTGCCCTATTTTTTACTTTTAACGGGCTTAGTTTCACTAATTACTGTCGTAGGTAATATTGGATTATGAGCGTACGGAGAGTTAAAAAAATACTTATTTCACAGCCACAACCTGCAGATAATAAGTCTCCTTATTATGAAATAGCAGATAAGTATCATGTGGAAATTCAATTTCGTCCTTTTATAAAAGTAGAACGAGTTTCTGTAAAGGAATTCAGGCAACAACGTATTAATATTCCTGATTTTACTGCTATAATTTTTACATCAAGAACAGCTGTCGATAACTTTTTTTCTTTATGTGAGGAGTTGCGGATTACTATACCCGAAACCATGAAATATTTCTGTATCTCCGAAAGAGTAGCATTATATTTGCAAAAATATATTGTTTACAGGAAAAGAAAAATATTTTTCAGTTCTACAGGAAAGATGGAAGGATTGAGTAATGCCTTGACAAAACATGCAAAAGAAAAATTTCTCTTGCCTGTTCCTGATCAGCATAATGGGGAAATTACCAAATTTCTCGACGAGAAGAAAATCGATTATACGGAAAGTGTTATGTATCGTACAGTAAGTAACGATTTTGAAGAGGGAGAGAAACTGGATTGTGATATGATTATTTTCTTTAGTCCATTGGGCGTGAATTCGTTACTCAAAAATTTTCCGAACTTCAAGCAAGGAGATATGGCTATTGGATGTTTTGGCAGTACTACAGCCAAAGCAGTGAGAGATGCCGGATTGAGGCTCGACTGCGAAGCTCCTCTTCCGGGTATACCTTCTATGACGGCTGCATTAGAGCTCTTTCTGAAAGAAAATCAGAAAAACCATACACAGACAAAATAGCAAAGAAAGAGCTCAAGAAAATGGCTTGATTCTACAGAAATAATTTGTTTTATAAATTTGTCCCGAAAGCGTATTGAAAAATTATAAAAACTATTATCTTTGTTGCAATAATTGCTTTCGGAGGAATGCTTTTTATTGATGGACAAAGGGCAGCGTTTTACTTTAAAAAAAGACGAACGGATAAGGGGCTCTAAACAGATTGAATATCTTTTTGTAAATGGCCGATCCTTTGTTTCATATCCGTTACGGGTAGTGTTTATAGAACAACCGCGGGTAACGTCCACACAAGTATCGATCTTTGTGAGTGTTCCCAAGAAAAAAATTAAATCGGCAGTGGCTCGAAACCGAATAAGGCGGTTGATACGAGAAGCATACCGACTAAATAAATATGCTTTCGATAGAAGTTGTTTAAATGAGAATCAAATGCTCGAGATCGCATTTGTTTATCTGAAAAATGAAATGTCGGATTATGAAACAATAGAAAGGAGTGTGCGTAAAGCATTGAAAGAGATAGAAAAGCAATTGAAGGAGAGAGAGAAATGTTGAAATTAATAAAGAACATCGTGGTGAAGATTTTGTTGATACCGGTTTATTTTTACCGGTATGCTATTTCTCCGCTTACCCCTCCCAGTTGTCGTTACACACCCACCTGTTCTCAGTACACGATAGAAGCATTAAAGAAACATGGACCTTTCAAAGGTTCTTATCTGTCGGCAAAACGTATTTTAAGTTGCAACCCTTGGGGCGGTTCGGGTTATGATCCCGTACCTGATCCTACTCCAAAGGATAAAAAGACAGACCGGAAGCATAAGAACTTTAACTATGGAATTATACGACATACACACTCATCAGGTATTTTTAGAGGATAATGACGATCCCTATCACTCGTGTATCCTCGATGTATATCCTTTAGAATTTGAAGTAGCAAAAGAAACGTACCAACGCCATGCTTTTTCGTGCGGAATACATCCTTGGTATTCCGAAGATAGTGACAATCAGATGAAATATCTTATCGAGATAGCTCCCGATCCACGAATTGTAGCCATTGGCGAAACTGGTCTTGATAAACTGAAAGGCCCTTCTTTTGATGTGCAAATACCTGTGTTTATAAAACACATCGAATTGTCGGAAAATCTCAAAAAGCCGGTGATCATCCATTGTGTCAAAGCATGGGAGGAGCTGATAAAAGTACGAAGGGAAACTAATCCTGCCCAACCGTGGATTATTCACGGTTTCAGAGGCAATCCCGAACTTACCAAACGCCTTATTCGCGAAGGGTTTCTTTTCTCCGTCGGAGAAAAAATCAACGTAGATGCCTTGCCGCTTATTCCAATAAATTCGCTGTTCTGTGAAACCGATGAGGATGAGGTGGATATTCGGGATATCTATCAACAGGCTGCTCATACGTTGAACAGGGATTTGGAAGATTTTGCAAATGAAATAGCGAAAAATGTACACCGGATATTTCCTACTCTCCCTCCTCCAAAACCATATAATCCCGAAGAAGAGGATGAAGAGGATGATTAATTCCTTTTTATTTATTTTCTTCCGAAATCGGCCGGAATTTCACCCCATTTATCGGTTTCCCATTTAATGACCGGATTGGGGTAATCATTTTCGATGAGCCATTTTTCTGCCCGTGAAATGAGCTCGAAAATGTACATGTTTTTCTGGGTAAGCTTTAGCTTTGTATTGCATTTCTTGTTTTTTACCCATTTTATCGCATTAACGCTATCGGAATAGACAGGAATCTTGCTGTTTTGTTGTTTTAGCAAAGCCAGAGCGTGCACAATCCCCAGAAATTCGCCGATGTTGTTAGTTCCTCCTTCGAGAGGACCAAGATGGAAAATTTCTTCTCCCGTAGCTACATCAACCCCGCGATATTCCATTTTTCCCGGATTCCCGCTACAAGCTGCATCCACAGCTATGCTTTCTTTGATGATGTTGGGTGAGGAAAGTGAGGCTTTCTGAGATGCTTTCTTGTGGGTTTTAAAATATTTCCATGGATTGTCGTGAAATGCTTTTTCGGCTTCCTCCATGGAATCGAAAGCTTTATAAAGAGCGTTTTCAAACCCCGATACTTGCGCTTCGCATGTTTTCCATGAGGTATAAATACCGGGTTTTTTACCTTGCCACACCACATAAAACTTTTGTTTTGCCATTACATTTCCTCCGAGAAAGGGATATATTGATTTTTTTTGCAGGGTAAAGGTACGTTTTTTTTGACTTTTACCCATTAATCGCCCTAAAAAACTACCATCTTATCCCATTTTACGTTAACTTTGTGCACATCTATTATTTATAATGAAGGGAAACCGAAAAATAATATATCAATCTCACAATAATGAATAAAATAGCTTCACTTCTTACAGCATTGATGCTGACATTGTTGCTAAATGCACAAGAAAAAACCGCTACTTACACGTTTACCGTGATAAAAGAGAATCCCATTACATCGGTGAAAAATCAATTCAATACAGGTACTTGTTGGAGTTTTTCGGGTGTCGGATTGCTTGAATCTGAACTTTTGAGAATGAATAAAGGTGGGCATGACTTGTCGGAAATGTACATCGTTCGCAAAAATTATGAAGAGAAAGCCATTAAGTATGCCCGTTTGCATGGAAATCTGAATTTTGGTCCCGGTGGTTCGTTTGCCGATGTGGTTGAAACTATCGACGATTTTGGAATCCTTCCCGATTCATTATATCAAGGTCTTCATTACGGCTCCGAGTCGCACAATCATAGCGAAATGGATAAGGTATTGAAGGGATATATGAAAAGTCTTGTCGAGAGCAATACATTATCAACTGCATGGTTTGAAGGTTTCACAAAAATATTGGATGCCTATTTGGGAGAAGTTCCCGAAACATTTATTTGTAACGGCAAACAATATACCCCACAAAGTTTCGCCGAATCGTTGGGATTAAAGACGAGTGATTATGTATCGCTGACTTCCTTTTCCCATCATCCTTTTTATTCCAAGTTTCCAATAGAGGTCCCCGATAATTGGCGTTGGGCCGATTCATACAATTTGCCGTTGGACGATATGATAGCGGTAATCGACAACGCTATCATGAACGGGTATACGGTAGCATGGGCTTCCGATGTCAGCGAGCCGGGTTTCTCTCGATTAGGCATCGCCATTGTTCCCGATGAAAATGCTCCCGAAAATGCAGGTAGTGATCAGGCTAAATGGCTTGAGCTTTCATCTCGCGAAAAAAGCAGTTCCCTGAGAGAAAAAATCGGAGGAGAAATTCTTAAGGAAAAAACAATTACCCAAGAGATGCGTCAAGAAGCTTTCGATAATTTTCAAACCACTGACGATCATGGAATGCAGATTTACGGCATAGCCAACGATCAGAATGGCAAAAAATATTACATGGTGAAAAATTCGTGGGGTATTACCGGCCCTTACAACGGAATATGGTATGCATCGGAATCTTTTGTTCGTTACAAAACAACAAACATTGTGGTGAATAAAAATGCATTGCCTGCAGCCATTGCGAAAAAAATTGGTCTGTAGTTTTTTCGTAAAAAGTTGTTATGGAAATATCGGAGCTTTATACTATTTATAAACAACATCCTCTTATTACCACCGACTCGCGCAACTGCCCGAAGGATTCCATCTTTTTTGCTTTGAAAGGAGAGAATTTCAATGGTAACCGGTTTGCGGAAAAAGCGTTGAATGAGGGTTGTGCTTACGCTGTAGTGGATGAATGGGAAGGGATACCGGCCGACAAGCGGATCATTGTGGTTGAGGATGTGTTGAATACGCTGCAAAAACTGGCAAACTATCATCGCAGGAAACTCAAGATTCCCATTATCGCTATCACCGGTACAAACGGAAAAACAACAACAAAGGAGTTGGTTTCTGCCATTCTTTCCAAAGAATTCAATGTTGCTTTTACCCCGGGAAATTTCAATAATCATATTGGCGTACCGTTGACTTTACTTTCTATGACCGAAAATCATGAGATAGGCGTTGTAGAGATGGGAGCAAATCATCCCGGGGAGATAAAGTTGCTGTGCGATATCGCCGAACCCGATTTCGGATTGATTACCAATATCGGGAAAGCCCATATCGAGGGATTTGGCTCATTTGAAAACATAAAGAAGACTAAGGGGGAACTCTATGATTTTATCCGCGAGCATGGAGGTAAAGTGTTTGTGAACAGCGATGATGCTCTGTTGTGCGAAATGTCTTCCGGAATGGATCGTATACTTTATGGGAGGAATAATTCCGAACTTTTTGTTTCCGGTAAACTGTATTCGGCCCACCCTTTTTTGGAATTCGATTGGAACTTTTTTGAGCATACCTATCATGTGAAAACACAACTGGTAGGTGCATTCAATTTCGACAATGCATTGGCGGCGGTTGCTGTTGGCAAATATTTCGGCATTAATGCCGAATATATTAGTAAAGCACTCGAAGAGTATGTTCCCAAGAACAATCGTTCGCAGTTTGAACGGACGCAAAAAAACGATCTGATCATTGATGCCTATAATGCTAATCCAACCAGTATGAGGGCAGCGTTGGATTTTTTTGTAAAAATCCCTTCTGCATTACCGAAAGCCGTAATCATTGGGGAAATGAAGGAATTGGGCGATATTACCAAGGAAGAGCATGCCGACCTGTTGAGATTTATTGTCGAGCAGTCGTTTTCCAAAGTATACCTGGTCGGTGAAGCTTTTAACGAATCGGATTCCCCTTTCCCCGTTTTCAATACAGTGGAAGAATTGATTGACGAATTGGGAAAACATCCTCTCGAAGGCCATTATGTCTTGCTCAAAGGATCGCATGCCGTACACCTTGAAAAAGCAATTCCGTATTTATAGAAATGGCACAGCATTTTTTCCTAATCAGATTATTGATAGAGGCTTCCGTTTCGGAACACTTTTTATCACGTCCCACCAATTGTTGTACCTGAATGATTTGCAGTTAAATATTCGTAATTCAGCTGTTTTGGTTATATTAGTTAGACAAATATTAGATGTTGGTTGGAGACTCTTTCGGAAAAACATCCCAACTTTGTTGTGTTGTTCATCATAATAATGAGGCAGGGCATTTTATATATTTTCGTATTGGGGATTGCGTTTCTTCTTGTTGCCTGTCATAAACAGGGAAACGATAGAATGCATGCAAGACTGACTAGATGGAATGTTTTGTTGGATGAATGCCCCGAAACGATTATCGACAGTCTGGAATTAATAAATCCCAAAGTACTCGATGCGAGGAATCGGACATATTACGGTTTATTGAAAACAATTGCAGAGGATAAATCTTTTGCCGATTTTACCTCCGATTCGCTGATTGCAACTACTGTCAGATATTATGATCACCACGAATCCGGAAGCGAAAACCATATCCGATCACTTGTATATCGGGGTATCGTTTGTATGCGCTTGGGAGTAACTGACAGTACGGTTTATGTTCCGCTGATACATGCCAAGGAATTGTTCGATAAATCGAAAGACCAAAATCCTTCAATCGGCTACCTGCTTTATTATTATTTGGGAAGCCTTCATTACCAGAACGGCAATCATGAGTTGGCCCGGAAATATTACTACAGAGCACTCGATTATGCCAAAAAGGAAAATTCGCAAAGACATATTTTTGATGCGTATTCCGAATTGTTTTGGAATGAAATGACGCAAGATCGATATGAAACCGGAGAATTATATTTGGATACGTTGCTCCATTTCAAAAACCGTGTTCCCGACATCGACTTTACTATATTGAACATGCAATCGGTATATTACGATACTCAGGGAGAACACGAGAAGTCCCTGCAGTGTGAAAAAGACATGATTGATTTGCTGCCGTTACAAAAAGGAAAAGTAGATAATTTTCGAACCTATTATTCTCTGTCCGATAGATATAAAAGCGGGAACAAACTCGATAGTGCAATGTATTACGGTTTGCAGGCCATTGCATCCATATCCGACTCCGGCTACCGTCTCAATTATCTTTTGTATAAAAATGTTGCCGATATTGCCGCCGCACAAGAAAATTACAGATCGGCCGATTCCCTTCGGCAAAAGATGTTTGAGGCTTACGAACATTCGGTGGACGAGCAAACAAATACAAAAATTCTGGAACTGGAAAAACGTTACGATTTAGCCAAAGTCGAAACCAAAGCCTTGAAAGCACAAAACAATGTTACGTTGCTCTCGGCTTTGTTGTTTGTCCTTGTTTTATTTATAACAGGATTGATCCTATTTTTTCGCAAGCGCCAAACGATGGCAGTATTGCGAAACGCGAAATTGCAAATAGAAACAAAAATGGCCGAAACCGAAGCCTTGTTGTTGCGAAAACAAACCGATCAGCAAAAAAATGTATTGGACATTTATGGCGCTTTCCTGAAACAATATGCCGATCAACAATATCAGTTGAAAACATTCGAAATGAAAATCAGAGGCGATAGAAATCTTAAACTGGCAGATGAATATCACGAAATATTGAAGCAGGGCCAAGAACAGTTTAACACCCTTTCGAACGAACTGTTTTCTTCTCAGATATTCGAAGATATTTTGGATGTACATCAAGGATTGGAACTGCTAAGCGAAACCGATCGTCTTCTCCTCATCATGCTTGCCATGAAAACCGATACTGTGCAGATAGCTTCATTGCTGCATACGACGCCTGCTAACCTCAAGTCCAAAAAATCATACCTGAAAAAGAAAATTATGGAAAATAAGTCTTCTTTCGATCATTTCGACAACCTGATATCGCTTTTCAAGTAGCTTTTTCGGCGCTTTTCGAGGTAAGAATCGATTTGGTTACTTATGCATATATTCAGTGTTTTAAGGCTTAAAAACAGGTAAGAATTGTTCCGGGGTATTGACACGCATCGGGAATTCCTTTTACTTTGTTTGTGAAAAACAAGTTAAAAGGAATGTCATGGGTGGAGATTACAGGACGAGGTTATCTAAATTTTGGAGATAATACCGTTATGGGCGATACCTATATTAATGGTTCCCAAAATTTAAATCCAAACTATCAAACAGGTTACTATCGAGTATATATTGTTCCCATGAAACGATAAGACAAAATGTTTATGGAATATATGATCATTCAACCATTATAGTTGTGAAGTTGATGCAAGGTGAAATGTTGATTCGCATTACTAACAAATATATTTATTCATGGATCTGAATTCCTGAAATTACTATAGGAATAAGGAACACTAAAAATTAAAATTATGAAAACTAAATTTTTTACAGTGCTGGCATTAACTTGCATACTACTGTCCTCTTGTAATAATGAACTGGAGGAAAAACAGATCGCGATACCCGATGAGGGACAAACTATTGTAGCACAATCTGGGGGTGTTCTTTCGTTTGATAACGAAGCGGCTTTTTGGGAAGCTGTTGAAAAGGTAAGAAATAACGAAACTTCTGTCGCTCTTTTGACACGTTCAAAGTCACCGATTACAAACGGAGATGGATTTTGGGAAAGTCTTAGTGGTTTATTAAAGAAGGCAGTAGTCCCTTACGGTTTCAAATATGGAAGTCAATATATAACTGATTATTGGAATAATCTATAAAAACACGCTGTTGTAACATGAAAAAAAATCTTTTTAGCATAATTATTTTATTTACTCTTGTTTTTTCTAACACTTTCTCTCAAGAAATGAATAAAATAGGAGTTCATTTAGAACTGGAATACTCTACTGAAATTACTAAAAAAGGAGATAACGTGGGCGGATTCAGTTTTTTTGTAACCCCATCCTATAAAATAGGAGAAAATGCCACTGTGGGCATCGGCACAGGTGCAAAATTATTTAAATCCCTTGAATTAATCAATGACGTTGGTTCTATTGAATATAGAGATAAAAAACTTGTGTCAATCCCTCTTTACGTCAATACAACGTATAAATTCAAAGTAAACAAAACGACGCCATTTGTTGAATGTAAGCTAGGGTACTCATTTTTGAATAGAGATTACTCTTGGAAATCATCCAGACTTTTCCCTGAACATCAAGGAGTAGTGGATGTACAGAGTAATTTGAAAGGGGGATTTTTTTTCTCCCCATCAATGGGTGTTCTCTTACCTACAAATAATAGACAATATTTCTCTGTGTCTTTAGCGTACTGCTTAGAAAGATTTTCAGGTAAAGCGAAATTTATTCAGGTAGATAAAGTTGTAAAGAGTTCAGCCAGTCACCATTTAGCAGCTTTAAGAGTTGGATATATATTCTAAAATAGTTTCTCTCTTTTTCAGTGTATAATAAAAAACTGCAAAATTGTAATATTCTAATAGTGTTGTTCGAGAAATTCGGACAACACTATTTGGTATGTCGGGCATATATTACTACCGGCAACATGCAAATTCTTGTACACGCCGAGTTAGAAGGAAGTGTTAATGAATGGCAAGGGTGTTGCGGGCGACTGCAAATCTGAAAGAAGCCATAAGTAAAGACAGCGTATTGACGCACAGAAACCTGCTTTACAACCACCAGATGCAATTATATCAAGTAAACCGTTTTGACAGTCGCGAGATTGAGTTGACCATCTGCTACAATTTTAATACGGCAAAAAGCAAATACAAGGGAATAAATGCCGGCGATGATGAAATCAAGAGATTCTAGACAGATCATTACCAATTACCCATATCTTCACTCAAATTTTACGTTTAGTACCACTATTTCCGATTGGGTGCCGATGCGGTGTTGCGACCCGGCAAGTCCGAGTCCCGACGTAACGAATACGTGAGTGCTCCCTTTCTTTTTATATCCGTGAGAGACTTCAAAAATGAGATCGGTAATCAAATTGCCGGGAAACGATTGGCCGCGGTGTGTATGTCCGTACAAAGCGATATCTGCACCGGCACAGATTTCTTCATTTAGGTCCCTGGGATTGTGTCTTAATACAATTATGGGGAGTGCTGTGTTTACCTGCTGTTCCAGAAGAATCTGTTTTAATGGTTTACGCTGAGGTGCCTTGTAATCTTCCCTTCCGACAATGTAAAATGCGCTGTCGATGAGCACGGCCGAATCTCTCAATATCGTGATACCCGCCACATTGTTGAGCCATGCCATTTTTTCTTCTGCTTCGTACCGATACTCATGATTTCCCGGGCATGAATATACTCCCAATGGCGCATGCAGTTGGCGCAATTCTTCCTCCATATGTTGTTGAAGGATGGGTGCGATTTCAGCATCGATGATATCGCCAACGAAAAGAATAAGGTCGGGATGCTGAGCCATGATCAAATCGACATATTTTTTTGCGTATTTTTTGTCGATCAAATATCCGAGATGAACATCACCTACCATTACGATATGCAACGAGTCAATATTTCTTGCACTTTTGTTCACGGCAATGTTTACTTCTTCCACCATCGGATGGTTGAAGTTGTAATTTCCCCACCCAAGCATTGCCGCAACCAGCAGCAAAATTAATATAAAGGTGCGCGCTTTATATTTATTTTCCTTTTCGGGGAGATACCGATCAGGGGGTATTTTCTTTTTTCTGAGGTAAAAAATCAAGTCGGAAATCCATACCAATGGGATGATGTAAAAAAGGAAGAGCATCCAGGTGGTACCCATTGTGCGGGTAAAATGCACAAAGGCATAAGGAAGTTGGTTCCGGAAGATTAAACCGGCAACATACAGGATAAATTCAACACCGAATACTGCAATGAAGAGGATACGCCATTTTCCCCGATTGGCCAGCGTTTTCCATCCTCTCCAAAAAGCATAAATATTTAAAGTAAGATAGATGATTAATACATTGATGAATACCTTCATGCTTTATACTATCTTTCTATATTGAAAGAAACATTTTTAACTTGCAAAATGTTTTGCACACGTTGGATTTTATCGAGAAACCGATCATTTTCATAAGGAGAGGAAAAAACTCACCCACAAGGGAACGGAAAAATCGATAATCATCCCATGAAAAAGAGCTACGACTACATAGTCCGTTCCCGAATATTTTGTGATGATAGGCAAGGTGGTATCCATTGTGGTAGCACCGCCGGCGCAAATCGGTGCCAATTTGCCGAAATACTTCACCATCCACGGGGCAAACACAAGCACAAAGAATTCGCGAATAATATTGGCCAACAGGGCAACCGTCCCCAATTCAGCTCCGCGATATTCCGAAATGAGGATGCTCGACAGCGAATAGTATGCGAAGCCCGATCCTACGCAAAGGCAATCGGTGAGCGAGCGGTGGGGCAGAAGATAGCTCACCGATATGACGGCAGCAAATGTTCCGATGGTAGTGGCTGCGGGAACCAGTACGATTTTAAAACCAAGCGATTTAACCACGGAAAAGAGATGTTTGCTCGATCCGATTTGGATTCCTACGAAAAACAAAAGAAGGTATAGTATGCCTTTTGCCATATCGTCCGGGAGAAACAATTCGGGTACCCATCCCACAAGGGCAAGCACGATGCCCAAAGCAAAGACAAGCAAATAAATCAGGGAATCCCTCATGATTCTTTATTTTTTTCGGAAGAATTTTCGATACACCCAAGCTGCACAGAGTACACTTCCCAGCGTTGATGCTGTAGCGATCATAAAAGCGTCCAGTCCGATGAAGCGAAAATTAGTGATCACTTGTTCGTTTGTCCCGACGGATAAACCCAGGGAAAACAGCAGCAACGCGATAAGGATTCCGATGATTTTCCCGGTGTATCGTATAGCAGGAACGTTTCGGACAAGATACCCTATGGCTATGCCGGACACTATCGCAAGAATAATAGGGAGCATAGCTTCACAGCCTCTTTATGATTTGGATCAGTTCGTCGCCAATCCCGATTTTATACCCTTGTGAAACGTAAACAACCCTGCCAAATGTGTCGGCTATAACTACGATAGGTAGATTGTTAGCCGATGCCAAATTCAAGTTCTTTACCAGTTGATTGGTAATGCTGCCGTCTTTATCGATGCCGAAAGTAAGGGTTGTAGGCAATTCCGCAAAATCGGCTTTATCGAACCGCTTCCATTGGTCTTCGTTCGGAAATAAAAGAATAATGCTCCTGTTCCAGCTTTCGAAATCGGCTCTCAGTCGTGCAAGGTCTCGCAGAAAATGGGTAGAAGGTTCTTGACCGTAACCCAGAATCCCCACGATGAAATACCCTCGGCCGGTAGTAGCAAGAATCGATTGTGGTTTGGATTTGTTTTCCGGAAAAAACAAGGCTTCGGGATCCATTTCGCCGATAACCTGGATATCTTGATCGTCTTTGCGTAAAATCAAATCCACGGGTGTGGTTTTTCCTTCTTTAATGTTGAAAGTTGTAATGCGTGCAAGAACTTTTCCGCTTGCCATGCGTGTCCCGGTGATAAGCATGTAGTAGCCTTCTTCAATGGCCACAGGTCGTTGAAAAAAGCTTTGCAAGCTTACGGTCGATTCTGCGCCTTCCGTATTGCGGAAATTCAGGCGGTGCATACTGCCACCTGCAATTTTGGCGATAGTGAAATGGGTATCGTACAGCGGATTTTTCAATGCTTGAGAGGGAGTGTAGTTGAGCTGCAAAAAGCCTTTTGGAGCAGCAGTCTTTGCTTCGCCGGCATCAAAATTCACCTCGTGCCACTGTTTATTGTGGTGATATTGAAGTGCTCCGGTAATTTCTTCCAGTCGGGCGGGAATATCTAAACTACGGCAAACGGCAACGAAAAAGATATTTTTCGATCTTGAGTCGGCCATGCCGAGTTCCATGACACCTATCGGCGAAATGGGGATGTATTGGGGATTGAATTCGTCGGCAGTTTTTATCCGGTTTACCCATTCCACCAGCGATGCGGGGTCTGCGGCGGCTTTTTCTTTTATTTCTGCAGGGATATGTTGTTGCAGCCATCCCCGGTAGGGAGTAATCAATTCGTTATCGATACGGGGATTCAAAACATAACGATAAAAGATATCTGAATTTTCCGGAGTCACGTTATCGAGGTGATCTTTCAGCACCGAAGCAGGGGTGTCGCGAAGATCTTTTTCGGCAATCACCTCCAGAAGTTTCAATGCTATAGCTACATTGCCGTTTTTCGACGCATCGGTCAGAAAGGTTTGGATTTCGCGCCAATTACCGCGGCTTTTTGTCAGGAATGTTGCCGTTAACGTGGTGTCAGCATCGATTTGTTTGGCAAAAGCTACGGCATCGTCATGCGAAATAAAAGTGGCAATATAGGCATTGCGGATGGAATCTTCACGGGCAAGGCGTTTGTTGTTGGCTTCGATTGCTTCTTGCGAAACGTTGTTTTCCGGTTTTACCTCGGGAGGAGGAACAATATCGAACTCTTGTACAAATTCGTCTCCTTCCTTGAATTGCAAAGCAATGGTGTAAAGGTCTTGTTTCCCTGCCGATACGATTTCTAATGCCATTTTCCCGTCTTTGTATGCCCAAACCGACAAGTCGCCCAAGCCGGTAGAAATGGAAGCTTCGCCGTTTTCGTTGGTTTGCGTGGAGAGAACCGGATAAAATTCGGCATAGTTATAAATACCAAATTCCACATGAGCATCGGCAACCGGCGTTCCATCAGAATCCACCACTCGAATAGTGGTTTTGGCTGTATCCACATAGTTTGAAGTGACGTTTATTTCAGCGTAAGCGTGGGTTTGTTGCATAATATCTTCGGGACCTGTATATCGGCCGAATACTTTGGTGTGTAAAAGAAGGGCACGTTTTACCGGAGCATCAAACCATCCCATATCGAGAACGGGGGCGGGTTCGCATGCTCCCAGATAATACCATTTGCCGTCGGCCCATGCTTCTACCCAAGCATGGTTGTTGTCGGTGTGTGCCCATCGGGGAGTGTAAACCTGGCGGGCAGGAATTCCAACAGCGCGAAGTGCAGCCACAGTAAACGTAGATTCTTCGCCGCAACGGCCATATGCCGTGCGTACTGTTGACAAAGGCGAACTTGTACGTGCATCGGTAGGTTGGTAGGTCACTTTTTCGTGACACCAGTGATTCACCTCGAGAATGGCATCATACATGGGAAGATTGCGAACCCGCTCTTTCAATTCCTTGTAAAAGACCATGCGTGACGAGTCCATATTTTCGTTGTTAACCCGGATGGGTAGTACGAAATGACGAAACACATCTTCCGGAATGTCTTTTCCCCAAGGCATTTCTTCCTGCACCTTGAATGATTGACGAATATTATTCAGATAAAATTCGGGGGAATAGTCGGCGATGTCGCTCAAGGGCATGTAAGCATAGAAAAATTTCATTGCCTCCCGTTCGCGAAGCGAATACTTTTTATCGGAGAAATCGGGGAAAATACCGGCGTTGCCGATGGCCTCCATTTTTTCGGAGAGGTCTTTTTCGACCCTTTGCCGATAATCGGCATCCGAAATGAAATGCGGTTGGTTGTTATTGCAGCCCGCCATCATAAGAGAAAAGACAATAAATATAGCCAGTCTATTTTTTGTCATGATTTACATTTTAATGTGGTTCTTAAAACACAAATTTACATGATAATTTTCAATTTATGAACAGACAATGAAAATCGAATGCTATTTTATGCTTTATAATCCATGATTTCATGTGAAAAATAATCAAAACGTCAATGTCAATACTAAGATTTTGTAATAATCATCTATTTCAATTGGTTTATGAATTATCGGCTCTGTTATTTTGATTATTTTTGGCCGTGATTTAACGAAGGAATAAACCCACTAACTCTTACTTTTATGAAACGATTACTTTTCTTTTTGTTGTGTTGTTTTACATCAATTACGTTGTTTGCTCAAACTTCAGTTTCTTCTTCCGGTGCAGCGAAAGAACAAGTTACGGTGAGAGGACAATTGGCGGGTCCCGATGAAGACGACCCACTTCCTTACGCCACTATATCCATCTCAAAGGAAGGTGCTTCAGAAAAAGTCGTTAAAAAATTGGCCGCCGACGAGAAGGGAAATTTTTCGGTTTCTCTTCCGGCGGGGAAATACGTGTTTACTTTTCAGTTTGTGGGCATGAATCCGTTGAAAAAGTATGTGGACGTATCTGCTCGTATGCCAGCTGATTTGGGCAAGATAGTTCTCTCGGAAAGTTCTACACAGCTCGATGAGGTCAGTGTTGTTGCCCAACGTCCTTTGGTAAAGGTTGAGATCGATAAACTTACATACAGTGCCAAAGACGACCCTGAGGCATCAACATCCAGTGTGCTCGATTTGCTGAGAAAAGTGCCGATGGTGACGGTTGATGGAGAAGATAAAATTCAGTTGAAAGGATCGACCAATTTTAAGATTTATCTCAACGGCAAACCGTCGAACATGATTACGAACAATCCTTCGCAGGTACTCAAGAGCATGCCTGCAAACAGTATAAAAGACATCGAAGTAATTACCGATCCGGGTGCAAAATACGATGCAGAGGGAGTGGGAGGCATCATCAATATTATCACCGACAAGCGAGTAGACGACGGTTACTCCGGCTCGGTGGGAGCCAATGGCGATACGTATGGCGGATATGGTGGCAATACCTATCTGGCCTTAAAGTACGGGAAATTCGGATTTACCGGCAATGCCAGTTATTATCATCACAGCAGACCGGAATCGGAATCGAACTACATACGGGAAGATTTTACACCGAACCCTGAAAATGTACTTACTCAGGATGGCACCAATAAAAGCGATGGCGGTGGTTTGTTTTTCAGCGGCGCATTGAGTTATGAGCCCGATACGTTGAATTTGTTCAATTTATCGGTATCGCGTTTCGGAGGGGATTTCTCTTCCACCGGTTTGCAAAATGCACTGTCAAAAGGGGCTCAAAATTACAGTTATCTTGCTCATTCATTTTCTAAACAGAAATATGGAGGAGTTGAATTATCAGCCGATTATCAGCGGAATTTCAAAAAGAAGGGAGAGATGTTGACGCTTTCGTATCGTTTTCAACAAAACCCGAATGACGGCGAATACGAAAATCTGTTTACGAATGTAACCGGAGATTATTTCTATCCTGAAGGTTATCGTCGAAAGAGTATAAACGATGCCGGTGGAAAGGAGCATACCGGACAAATTGACTATGTGAATCCCCTTACGAATCAACATAGTGTTGAAACGGGGTTGAAATATATTTTCAGACAAAATACGAGTGAGAGTGATAATACGTATTTTGATGTTGAGGACAATACGTGGAAAGTGGATTTGTCGCGTAAGAATGATCTCGATCATGATCAGCATATTGTTTCGGGGTATGCCGGGTATAGCTTTAAAACCGGAAAAATTGGCGTAAAAACAGGTTTACGGGGTGAATATACCGATCAGGATATTCATTTTATTAGTGCAAAAGATACCACGATTCAAACTCATTTTTTTGATTTGGTCCCCTCGCTTACCTTTTCCTATCAGCTCGGGATGACTCAAACCCTCAGGGTAGGATATAACATGCGCATTTCGCGCCCGGGTATCTGGTACCTCAATCCCTATGTCAACGATCTTAACCCGACAAATATCAGTTACGGAAATCCCAAACTGGATGCGGAACAGAGCCATAGTTTCAATATCAATTTCGGCTCGTTCTCTCAAAAAGTGAACCTCAATGCGTCGCTCAATTATTCTTTTACAAAAAATGCCATTTCATACTATAGTTTCATAAAAGACGGCGTGACCCATAATACGTATGACAATATAGGTAAAAATCAGAATCTCGGCTTGAATCTGTATGGCAGTTGGACTCCCTCGGCAATTATTCGTTTATATGCCAATGCCAATGTAAACTATACCGATATTCGGAGTACGACTGATAATCAATTAAAGAACAATGGCTTTTCCGGTCAAGGATTTGGCGGATTGATGTTAACTTTCCCCAAGGATTTTCGTGTGGGGGCCAATGGCGGTATTTTTTCAGGACGCGTGCAGTTGCAAACTTCCCAGTCGGCATTTTATTTTTACTCGTTTAATGTGATGAAGAGTTTCCTCAACAAAAAACTCGACGTCAACCTTTCTGCAAGCAATCCTTTTGCCGAGTTTGTTGAATTTAGTTCAACAACCAAAGGGGAAGGTTTTATGCAGAAAAGTTCATTTATGCAACCCATGCGTTCCTTTCGTTTGAGTGTAACGTATCGCTTTGGCGATTTGAAAACTTCCATCAAAAAAGTGCAACGGACCATTAGCAACGATGATGTGAAAGCCGGAGAAAGCAATTCTCAGACAGGGACAAGCGGCAGTACCGGCAGCGGAAATTGATGCCGGCACCTTTTTTACGGGGAATTACGCCGAAAATGTGTATTTTTGGAATAAAATTACTCCAAGAGGCATCACAAACATGCGGATAGATATCATTACGGTTTTGCCCGAAATTATCGATGGAGCATTACATTGTTCCATTTTGAAACGAGCTCAGGATAAAGGGTTGGTTGAAATTGTCATACACAATTTGCGCGACTATTCCACCGATAAGCATCGTCGTGTGGACGATTATCCCTTTGGAGGCGAGGCCGGGATGGTTTTGCAGATCGAGCCGATTGATCGAGCAATTTCGCACCTGAAGTCGCAGCGCCACTACGATGAAGTGATTTATACTTCTCCCGATGGCGAACCGTTTACTCAGCGGATGGCAAACGAATTGTCGCTGATGCAGAACATCATTATCCTTTGCGGTCATTACAAAGGCATCGATTATCGGGTGCGTGAGCATTTGATCACACGGGAAATTTCCATCGGCGATTTTGTGCTTACCGGCGGCGAATTGGTTGCGGCCATGATTGCCGATGCCGTGGTGCGGGTTATACCGGGGGTGCTTGGCGATGAACAATCGGCCTTGTCCGATTCGTTTCAGGATCATCTTCTTGCTCCGCCTGTTTACACTCGTCCGGCAGAGTATAAAGGATGGAAAGTGCCCGAAATTCTTCTTTCGGGACACGAACGAAAAATTGCCGAATGGCGTATGGAACAGGCAGTGGAGCGTACCAAGCGGTTGCGCCCCGATCTACTGGAAAAGGGAAACGACGCCGAGAGTGAGAAACAGGGAGTGTAAAAAATTTTAAATCACACTATTTTTCAACAAACTTCCGTATTTTTGCATTTCATTAAATAAACATACAAGATGAAGAGAGATTCGTTGGTTTTCGAGATTATCGAAAAAGAAAAGCAGCGTCAGTTGAGAGGTATCGAACTGATTGCCTCCGAAAATTTTGTAAGCGACCAGGTGATGGAAGCAATGGGGTCGGTGATGACCAATAAATATGCCGAAGGTTATCCCGGCAAAAGATATTACGGCGGTTGCGAGTTTGTGGATATGACGGAGCAACTTGCCATCGATCGGTTAAAAAAATTATTCGATGCCGAATGGGTGAATGTACAACCTCATTCGGGAGCACAAGCCAATATGGCCGTATTTTTGGCCTGTTTGAATCCGGGCGATAAATTCCTCGGATTGAGTCTGTCTCATGGCGGACACCTCTCGCACGGTTCGCCGGTAAATTTTTCCGGCATCCTGTTCCATCCCTTGGAATATACGGTGCGTCAGGAAGATCAACGGGTTGATTACGACGAATTGGAAGCTGTTGCCCGTAAAGAACACCCCAAAATGATCATCGCAGGTGCCTCGGCCTATTCGCGTGAGTGGGATTATGCACGTATCCGAAAGGTTGCCGATGGAATCGGGGCTATTTTTATGGTGGATATGGCTCATCCTGCCGGACTTATCGCTGCGGGATTGCTCGAAAATCCGCTCAAGCACGCACACATCGTAACTTCCACTACGCACAAAACACTTCGTGGCCCTCGTGGCGGTGTGATTTTGATGGGAAAAGATTTTGAGAATCCTTGGGGTATCAAAACACCCAAAGGTCAAGTGAAAATGATGTCTGCCCTTTTGGATTCTGCTGTTTTCCCCGGTACGCAGGGGGGGCCGTTGGAGCATGTGATTGCCGCTAAGGCAGTTGCATTCGGCGAAGCCTTGGAAGATTCCTTCAAAGAATATCAATTGCAGGTGAAAAGGAACGCGGCAGCTATGGCACAAGCCTTCATGGATAAAGGATACAAAGTTGTTTCCGGCGGAACAGATAATCACTGCATGTTGATCGATTTGCGCACGAAGTTCCCCGATCTTACCGGAAGGGTTGCGGAACAGGCGCTGGTATCGGCCGACATCACCACCAATAAGAATATGGTGCCTTATGACGACCGCAGTCCTTTTCAGACTTCGGGATTGCGTTTCGGAACGCCGGCAATTACCACTCGTGGGTTGAAAGAGCCGTTGATGGGCGAGATTGTGGAGTTGATCGATACGGTATTGTCCGATGTTGAGAATAAAAAGACCATTACAGCCGTGCGCAAAAAAGTGAACGACATGATGAGAAAATATCCCCTTTTTGCGTGGTAACATCTTTGGACGATTTTTGTTTTTCATGAATAGTAATGGGGAATCCGTTTTTATGGATTCCTCATTATTTTTGAATATCTTCCTTCATACTCTTTGTTTTGGGCATTTGGGCATTGGGATCAACAACGTTTTTGTTTGCTCAAACAGGTGAGACAGAAAGGAGGGCAATTCTCGATATTCGTTTTAACGAAGTTTTTGTTCGACAAGTGCGTTTTTGCGGGTTTCTTGTTGCTTATTCTTCGCTCTTCCTTCGCTCCTTGTTCGCTCTTCCTTCGCTTCAAGGCAGGGACGGCAACATCGGATTCCGTGATATTTGTGTAAAGCAAACCTGCGTATATGCCGCATGTAGAGCGGGATTCACATGCGGAGGCGGAACAGCCTTTGTGTGAGGATGACGCAAGCCTGATGCAAGCATGGAGCGGAGATGGTACGGACTTGGTACGGAGAAGGTGCAGCGATGATTTTTATCGTGTATCAATAAAATCTCACCTTTTTTATCTAAGTTTGTTACTTAAATCATCGATTATTCTATCTTTATTCGAATGTCAACGATACTTCAAACCGATATAAAATTTGTTCCGGGTGTCGGTCCCAAACGTGCCGAGATCCTCAACAAGGAGATCGATGTGTTTACCATAGAAGACCTGCTGCGATGGTATCCCTATCGTTATATTGACCGGAGTCGGTTGTATTATATTCACGAGATTGATGGTTCGATGCCTTATATTCAGCTCAAAGGCCGGATAACGGCGTTCGAGTCATTCGGCGAAGGGCGGAAGAGACGGTTGGTTGCTCATTTTACCGACGGAACGGGATTCGTCGATTTGGTATGGTTTCAAGGAATCCGATATATCGAGAACAAATATAAACCGAATACCGAATATATCGTTTTTGGTCGGCCTACGCTTTTCAATAATCGGTGGAATATTGCCCATCCCGAGATTGATCCGTATATAAATGAAGCGGATCGCCCCGTCGGATTGGTGGCCATGTATAATACCACCGAAAAAATGAAGTCGCACTATCTTAACTCTCGGGCGATGCAGAAAATTATCGAGAGTGCGTTCGGCATGATCCGGGAAAGGTTGCCCGATTCGCTTTCGTCCGATGTGGTACAGGCTGCACATCTTATCCCTTTTCATGATGCCATTGAAAACATTCATTTCCCGAAGAATCCCCTTTTGCTGCGCGATGCGGAGTATCGGTTAAAGTTCGAGGAATTGTTTTACATTCAACTGAGTATCGTTAGGTATGCGGCCGATCGAAAATCCAAATTAAACGGCTTTGTCTTTAAACGGGTAGGCAAGAACCTGAATACTTTTTACAAAAAATACCTACCTTTTGAGCTGACAAATGCCCAGAAAAGGGTCATTAAGGAAATCCGTCGGGATATGGGTTCCGGAAAACAAATGAACCGTCTTTTGCAGGGAGATGTAGGAAGCGGGAAGACGCTGGTTGCGCTCATGAGTATGTTGATTGCGATCGATAACGGGTTTCAGACCTGCCTCATGGCACCGACCGAGATTCTTGCCTCTCAACATTTTGCCACGTTTAGCGAATTGCTGGCGGACATGGATGTAAACGTGGCGCTGCTCACCGGTTCGACGAAGAAAAAGGAACGAGAGTCGATTTTGGAGGAGCTGCAAACGGGCAAAATCGATATTCTCATCGGTACTCATGCGTTGATTGAGGATGTGGTGCAGTTTCAGAATCTCGGGTTTGTGGTGATTGACGAACAACATCGTTTCGGTGTGGTGCAACGCGCCAAGTTGTGGAAGAAAAACGATCACCCACCCCATGTACTCGTAATGACAGCAACACCCATTCCGCGCACGCTCGCCATGACGGTTTACGGCGATCTCGACGTGTCGGTGATCGATGAGTTGCCGCCGGGCCGCAAACCTGTCAAAACGATTCATCGCTACGATACGAAACGCGGAGCGTTGCATGCTTTTCTTCGCGATCAGATTCATGCCGGACGGCAGGTATATGTGGTTTTTCCGTTGATTGAAGAAAACGAGAATCTCGATTTGCGCAGCTTGGAAGAAGGTTATCAGCATATCAAAGAGTCGTTCCCAGAATTTACGGTTTGCAAGATGCACGGCCGTATGAAACCTGCCGAAAAAGATGAAGTGATGCGTCGTTTTTTGGCAAACGAAGTGCAAATACTCGTATCTACAACAGTGATCGAGGTTGGCGTGAATGTTCCCAATGCTTCGGTCATGGTGATCGAAAGTGCCCAGCGTTTCGGGTTGGCACAGCTGCATCAGTTGCGTGGAAGGGTAGGGCGTGGTGCCGACCAATCGTATTGTATCCTGATTACACCTTACGAATTGTCGGCCGATACGCGCAAACGCATCGAAATCATGACGGAAACCAACGATGGGTTCCTGATTGCCGAAGCCGATTTGAAGCTTCGGGGTCCCGGCGATTTGGAGGGCACACAGCAGAGCGGCATTCCTTTCAACCTTAAAATTTCGGATATCGTGCGCGATAGCGATATTTTGTTTCGTGCGCGCGAAATTGCCGAAGAAATCATTGCAAATGATCCCAATTTGGAACAATCCGAACATTTGGTATTAAGACAACAGCTGAATCGGTTGTCGGGCAATCGGTACGACTGGGGCAGGATCAGTTGAATCTCTCTCTTATTTCTTCAGGAGCTGTTTGTCGGCCCATTTGATATATTGTTCCCAATCGAAATCGGTTACATCGTGTTCGCCGGTTCGAATATGATATGCCACGGTATTGTGAATTGGTTGGTTAACAGGCGGCATCTCTTGTGAGGGTATTCCGTCTTTTCCAAAAAGTTCATAAACCGGAGTGGCAAAATAAGCAGCCAGAAATTCTCCTCGTGGGTCGGCCCAGAGATCCTTTTCGGCACTGGCCACGTAAACGGGACGTGGCGCAATAAGGGCAATCAGCTCATGTTGATCAACGGGAAGCGCCACCTCGTTATCGTTGTATTTTCTGAAGTTTTTGCAAAACCAATGAGGGAAAGCAGCGTTGATGCGTGCTATTGTTTCTCCAAAACGTCTTTTTGAAAGCGCTGCTCCGCCACATCCCGAGTTATTGGAAATGACAGCGGAAAAACGTTCATCTTGTGCCCCTGCCCAAAGTGCTGTTTTTCCTAATCGCGAATGTCCAAAAACGATTACTTTTGATGCATCTACATCGTTGTCCTGTTCAAAATAATCCATTGCACGACTCAATCCCCACGCCCATGCCGAGATAGAACCCCATTCGTCGGATGCCGGACATTGTTGGCCTTCAATATAGCAAAATGGATGTATTCCGTCTGAAAAATCGTCTCTGTCGGGATCAACCTCGCAATAAAAAATCGTAGCCAGCCCATAACCGGAATCAATGATTTTTTCAACCGGCCACCGATTGGCGCGAACTCCCCGTGAATCTTCGGTCAACCGATGATTGTCTATTCCCAACGATTTGTCGTTTCGTGTCCATGCATCGGATATCAAAATATTCGTATCGTTGGTAATCGTATGATTGCCATAAAAATTATATCCTAAAAATACGGGTGCTTTTTCTGCTTCGTTGGGTAAATACATTAAGATATTGAAGCGCAGGGTATGATTGTCTTTTTTAAAGATAAGATCAACTTGTTTGCGGCAGGCTTTGCCATCAAGGGCATTACCACTTTGTTCTACTACTTTCCATTGGTAAATGGGAATTTTGCACGGCACTTTTCCATACACGTTTTCAGAAAAAAATGTGAGCAATTCGGGTCTGCGTTCCTCGATCCATTCGCTCGATTTTTTTATTTTTTTACCCGAGAATGTTGTTAACGGATCGGGTAAATCGAATTTAGGAACGTTGTTTTCATCGTAGTTGGGATCTTTTTGGGGAACAATTTGTCCAAAAATGGTGAGGCATATTGCCAACACTGCCAATGTGAGAATAATAAATCGAGTTGTCATAATGTATGAATCATATGATTTTGCTTTTCGAACACGAAAAGTAGTATTTTCAGATAGATTTTCAAAGTTTTTGCCATTTTCTGCATGGATAAATTCAATGAAAAAGAAGGGGAAATCCAATTTTTTCGTTAACGAAAAAATATGGAAATTCCCCTGTCTTCCTTTTATAGTCGGATTTTTATGAAATAAAAATCGCTTTATACAGCTTTAGCGTGTTGTGTAGCTCACGCCGGCAGTGAACCAAAAACCGGGTTGGGGCACATTGCCAAAATCGATGAATGAGGCGTCGAATATATTGTTTGCATTGGCGAAGAAGCGAAAATGCTTCATCGCGTAATCCACTTTGACATCCAACACCGAAAAGGGTTTATAGGCTGTTTTTTCGCCGGGTTTTCCATCCACATACCGCACATATGAGCCTATACGGTCTTGCCAACGAAAATTCCAACTCACGGAAAGGTTCTTGACGATTTCGTGATAAAGGGTTGCCGTGAATTTGTGTCGCAGATGGTTAAGTGTGTAGTTCGATATCAGTTCATCTTCCACCAAATTTTGATGCAAATAGGTATAGCCTGCTCTGAAATTTTTGAACGGTTGATGATTGCCGAACCACTCCTGCAAATCGAGCGAAAGATTGGTTTCAACACCCTTTTTGTTGATACGGGAATGGTTTCTCGATTCCCACAGGGCGTCGGGATCGGGTTTTACCCAATCGATCAGGCTGTCGCCACGCATGTAGAATGCCGATGCCTCCGCACTTACAATGCGGTTTCTGAATTTGATGCCGGTTTCCCATGCTTGTGAACGTTCGGCTTCCAGATCGGTATTCCCGGTGTGGGTTGCCGTGGTGTAGTAAAGCTCGGTGAACGTAGGCATGCGCGTTGCCTTGTTCCATGAAGCATAGATGCTTACGGAAGGAGTTGGTCGGAACGATGCGTTGACGGCCGGGTAAAACGTGAATTTATCGGCAATGGCCGTATTGTGATTCAGCAGTCCGCCGAGCGATAAGGTAAATTTGTCGGTTACGAAATTGTGTTCGGCAAAATAGCTGATGTTGGTGCGGCTATCGGATTTGGTATATTTTCCGATGGGTTCATCCATAGGTTTTCCCAACACATTGCTGAGGATGCTTTCGTTGCGGAACTCGCCCCCGAAGCTTGTAATGCCCCATGCCGAAGCATATTGCATATTGAGATTGGCGCCGAACACATCGCTGCGATGGTAGTTATGCCCTTTGTACCAATCGGGAATGTTGGATGTACCGTCGCGAAAGAGTTGGAAACAGTCGTAATGTCTATTCCAGTAAAGTACGGGAATCACTTTCAGTTGCCCGTTGGTTTCCCCTTTTATCGATGCGAAAATGGTTTCCGTATCATCGAACTGATTGGGGTATGCTGCCGTATAAAACGTATTGGCTCCGTAATCTTTGTCGTTATATCCCAATTGGACATCGAGTGTGTTGTTTTTAATGTCGAAGCGGCTTTGCCACAACACGTTCAGTAGCTGATAATCGCTGTTGGCAATGTATCCGTCGGAGCGATCATACCCTGCGGATAATTGGTGTACGGCGGACGGGGTTCTCATTGCGCCGCGTGCTTCGGCACCAAATAGGCCATACATGCCGCCTTCTGTTTTGACGTACGCGTTTGACAGCGTATCTTTTTTGGTGATAATGTTGATTCCCCCTCCGAAAGCTCCGGCACCATAGGCCAACGATGCGGGTCCTTGGATGATTTCGATACGTTCGATGTCTGAAAGATTGAGGGGAATGTCGAAACTGTAGTGTCCGGTTTGAGGATTGGTAAGGTTAATTCCGTTGAGGAGAATGGCGGTTTGATCGAATGATCCGCCGCGAAGTGAAATGTCCGCCTGTACGCCGTGCGGTCCGCGTTGCAGGACATCAACTCCTGCCACATAATTTAGAAGATCTTCCGTACTTCGGACGGGCGCAACCTCAATGTCTTTTTGTGTAATGACGATTACCTGCTTGGCTGCCTGACTCAGTGGAAGGTCGGTTTTTGATGCGGTGACCACCACTTCATCGAGTTCTCGTATCAACATACTGTCGGTAGATGTTTTGATACGGGTTTGTTCGACAGGATTCACCGAAGCTGCATGGGCGTTCATTAAAGCACATCCCGAAAGCACTCCGATGCTCACTACCTTGTGCATACTGTTAAAAACGCTGTACGATTTTCGGGCAAATCGCTTAAAACGAAATGCCTTTAACGAAGTTGATTTTGATAGTTTTTGTTTATTCATAATGATATAATTTAAAAAACACGTACCAAAAATACACTTAATATTCGTACCACAGCGCATCTGTTAAGGATTTTTCACTTATACAGCAAACAAAATTCCTTCGTTTTTTATTTGTTTTCGAAAATGGAAAAATGAACCCTGCCGTATTTTCGTTCTTCTTTGAAAAACGGCAAGTGCGAGAAATGGTGTTTATCGGAGTGTTCCATGATAAAAATACCTTCGGGTTTGAGCAGATTATTTTCGATAATAAGAGTGGGTATGGTATCGGCGGTGGGCAGATCATAGGGAGGATCGGCAAAAATAAGGTCAAATTTTTCGTTACAGGTAGCAAGAAATTTGAAAACATCGGCGCGAACAGGGAACAATTCGTTGGCACCCAATGTTTTTTTTGTTTTGACAATAAAATCATAATGATTCCGGCTCATTTCTACGCTGATCACCCGCGGACATCCTCTTGACACCATTTCCAACGCGATGCTCCCCGTGCCCGAAAAAAGGTCAAGAGCCGTTGTTGTTTCCCAGTCCAGGAGATTGTTCAAAATGTCAAAAAGGCCCTCCTTTGCAAAATCGGTAGTGGGGCGTGCTTTAAGATCGGGAGATACCTCAATGCGCCGGGATTTGTATTTTCCGCTGATTATTCGCATAATTGGATTTTTATATCAAGAGGTACAGAGGAAATTTCTTCTTTGGGAACCGTTATGTTGGGGGAAAACGAAAGGATTTGCACCTTTTTAATCAGTTTTTTCAGCGCATCGACGGTTTCTTTATGAGATTCGGTATTGCCGGTTAAGTATAAAAAATCGGCCGACTGATCCAGCGGGAGTTTTTCCCATACAGCAACAATAAAATATAAGGGATTAAATGTTGCATTAACAGGAAAAGTATTTGCCGAAAGCAGTTTGTTTTTCCTGAAACAGCAGATATCCATTAATTCTTCATGAAAATTAACGTAGCATCTTTTCTCCTCTGCTTCATTATTGTGCCGGGAAAAATAAGGAAGCAGTTGCGAGATGTGATGCGTAAAAATCGGATTCCACAAATTACGGCACATAAACGAATGTAATTCATCGTCCATTGAAAAGAGAACGTAAAAATCATTTTCTGCAACCTTCTCGGGCTTTTCGCTTAAAACCGTTTTTTTATTAGTTGTAATATTAAAATTGAAAATATCGTTAACTTTCTTTTTCTCGTAAAATATTTCGGGTATGAGGGTGTATTCGTTGGAAACAACAATCACCCGAGTGGACTGAAATGGTTGAGTAAAGAATCCGAAATCGAAAATTAGTTTCTGGATGTTTTCGTTGTAGCTTAACTTATTATTGAAGGAGGTTTCTTTATAATAAAAAACGGTATGGTCTGTCGGGCAATGAATAGAGAAAGAAAATCCATCCGGAATGATCCGGATGGATAAAATATATTTTTCGGGGAATGCAAAATCGATGTTTTCAGGTAGAAACATAATAGATAATCCGGAAAACGTTATTCCCAGTTCCCCGCATTATTATTGGGGACAGTAAGAGAACCGACTTTCAATCCCGGATAATTATTCTCTCCCGGTCTGTTTAAGGCATCCTCAATTTTTTGGCGTAAAAGTTTTTTGTTGAGATCACCCAAATATGCAGTATATGGAGCTTTTACTTCGAAAACTTCGATAGGATAACCCGATGCTGTTTGAAGTTTTCCTGTCCTTAACTCAAATTTTAATCCGTTACTATAAGGAATGTAGGGCAACGAATCCGGATTAAAATCGGGACGATTAGCAAAAAGAACTTCCTTTGCCGGTAAATAAATGGTATCGCGCAATAGTTGAGGCTGATTGTTTTTTTCATCCCATAAACCTGCGGCCTTGATTGCTTTTTCGTTGCCTGAACGGATGATTTTCATTGCTTTTTCTTCGGTCATTCCGCTTTCCAGCTGCTCTTCTGTGAGATCACCGTAACTTCTTATTGTTTTAACTTTACCGTTTTTAATAAAATCGACCAACGTATCAAAACTGGCTGTGTATTTGCCGTTCTGTTCGCGATAGGCTACTTCCGCCGTGCGAATATCGATCAACCGTTGAATGACGGCTTTTTCTCGTTTCTGTACTTCCTTTTGGAATTCGATCGGTGCCTGTATACTTCTCCAGCAAAGGAAACCTAAGAGAACAATTGCAACTATCAAGGTCGCTTTTACTACAACTTTCATGGACTTTTTCTTTTTTATTTGTATTATTGAATGTTGATTTCTAGTTTTCGACTACAAATTTAGAAAAAGAATGACAATTGTACTACTTTTACATAAAAAAAAACGTAAAAAATGATAGAAGGGTTCTTTATTGATAAAATTAATGCCAATTTTCCGTTTACATTTACGCGTGATCAATCTGATGCTCTTGAAAAAATTGTGGATTTTGTTTTTTCTTCCAATACGAATCGAATTTTTTTGTTGAAAGGATATGCCGGCACCGGAAAATCGCTATTGGTAGGAAGTTTGGTAAAAACCATGAACGAATTTAATCTTAGGTCGGTTCTTTTAGCTCCTACGGGAAGAGCGGCAAAAGTTTTTTCGGGTTATGCCGGTCATCCTGCCTCTACCATTCACAAAAAAATATATCGGCAACAAAAGTTTTCGGGTGGAGTTGCCAAATTTTCGTTGGCAGAAAATTTACACAAGCATACCCTTTTTATTGTTGATGAAGCCTCTATGATCAGCAATAATGCGAACGATTTTTCTCTCTTTGGTTCGGGTCGGCTGCTGGACGATTTGATCGAATTTGTCTATTCAGGTGAAGGATGCCGGCTGATGTTGCTTGGCGATACAGCCCAATTGCCGCCGGTGAAAGAGGAAGAGAGTCCGGCTTTAAATAAAGAGGCGCTTCGATCGTATGGTTTGGACGTAACAGAGGCAACATTGACCGAAATTGCTCGTCAGGAGAAAGAATCGGGAATACTTTTTAATGCTACCATGCTCAGGGAAACATTGAAGATTGGGAAAACGCATGATTATCCGAAATTGGAAGTAACTCTTTTTCCTGATGTGAGAACATTGAGCGGAGCAGAATTGATTGATGAGATCTCAGATGCTTATCGGCGTGACGGTATAGACGATACCATCGTGATTTCGCGTTCCAATAAGCGAGTGAATGCGTATAACAACGGTATCAGGAATACGATTCTTTATCGTGAGGAGGAGTTGTCGAACGGCGATTTGTTAATGATCACCAAGAATAATTATTATTGGGTGAATGATTTCGAAGATATCAATTTTCTTGCAAACGGAGAGTTTGTGGAAGTCGTGCGCATTCGAAGTTATGAAGAGATGTATGGCTTCAGGTTTTGCAATGCAATATTGCGACATAGGGATTATGATGTGGAATTTGAAGCAAAAATCAATTTGGATGTGTTACATACCGAAGTTCCCGGCTTGACACGCGAACAAAACGACGTGTTGTTCGCCGCTGTTATGGAAGATTATAGCGATATTCCACAAAAACGAATCCGTTACAACAAGATAAAAGAAAATCCGTATTTTAATGCTCTTCAGGTAAAGTATGGCTATGCCGTTACCTGCCATAAGGCACAAGGAGGCGAGTGGAAAAATGTGTTTCTCGACCTCGGATATGTGAGAGGGTTGCAAATGGACGATAATTTTTATCGCTGGCTTTATACATCCATTACCAGGAGTGCAAAAATGTTATATCTTATAAATTTACCTGCTGATTTTATCTCACTTTCCAAATAATTATTACTTTTGTTGTTGGTGAAACAATCGGTCGATACATTCGTAATATACAGTAATAAAAACGCTATCGCATTGGAAAAGAAAAAAGAATACATCGACAATCTTCTGTCAACTATAAAAAGTTTGGAAAAGACAGTTATTGCTGCGAAAGATGAGGGTGCTATCCCTTTTTCGTTCTTTCGGGAGGCATTTGACAAGACTGAAACCATTATGCGTTTGTTGCATGAACTCGAATCCTTACAGATCGATGAGATGCGGGCACAAATGGAAAAGCTGATACTGTTTCTTTCCGAAGCTGAAAACAATAAAAAAACTATTGAGAAAGCGGCAGAAACGGGCATGATACGAGAGATTTCTGCAGAACGGTCTAAAGCAGTGCAAGAAGAGGAGGTTGAAAAGCATGAAGAAGAAGCTGAAGTTGAAAGTATGCAACAGGAACTGCCTCATAGCACATATAGCGAAGGTCCTATGTTTACCGAATACAAATGGCCGGAAAAAAAAGAAAGCGAGACTGGGATAAAAAAGAAGGAAACCCCTTCGTTGAACGATGCTATACCGGCCAAACCTGCAGTACTCGATTTGATAAAGAGCATCAGTTTGAATGATCGTTTTTTGTTTCAGCGTGAACTTTTCAACAATGATCGCGGAGCAATGAATGCCATGATGGAAATGCTCAATTCGTTTGAAAATTATGGGGAGGCAGAAGCTTATTTACGTAAGCATACTTCGTGGAATTTTGAAGACCAAACAGTAATGGATTTTCTATATGCCATAAGAAAGGGATTTGAGTAATCCTCCTTTTCCGGGAAAAAATTATGGGAAAGTTGTTTATTGTACCTACACCGATAGGGAATATGGAAGATATGACATTGAGAGCGATCAATGTACTGAAGGAATGTGATCTGGTGCTCGCAGAAGATACGCGCACGAGCAGCTTTTTGTTGAAGCATTTCGGCATAGAAACCGGGATGCAGTCGCATCACAAATTTAACGAGCATCAATCACTGCAGCAAATCGTCCAACGTTTACTAGGCGGGGAAAATATAGCATTGATTTCGGATGCCGGCACCCCGGCAATTTCCGATCCGGGTTTTCTGCTTGTTCGCGAATGCATAAGAGAAAATATCGATGTGGAATGTCTGCCGGGACCTACTGCTTTTGTGCCGGCATTGGTTGTGTCGGGTATCCCGTGTGACCGTTTCTGCTTCGAGGGTTTTTTGCCACAAAAGAAAGGGCGACTTACCCGCTTGAAGACGCTCTCGGAAGAAACACGGACAATGGTGTTTTACGAATCGCCTTACCGTATTGTGAAAACGTTAACGCAGTTTGCAGAATATTTTGGTGCAGAGCGCTATGCTTCAGTCTCGCGCGAAATTTCCAAAATGCATGAAGAAACCGTTCGGGGAACCCTTTCGGAGCTGATTCATCATTTTACCGATAATGAACCAAGAGGAGAATTTGTGATTGTAGTAAGTGGCCAAAGTGACCGTGATTAAACTATTTACAGAGTTATTCGTTTATTAATTAGAAATAAAAAATTGTTTTTTATGAAAAAAGTTGGAATTTTATTTCTTGGCATGGGAATGATGTTCGCATGTACCAATGTAAAGGAATCGAAAGAATATAAGGAATTGGAAGCTGAAAGAGATTCCTTGTTGCAGCTATCTTCGTCAGCTAATGAGGAAGTAGCAGAAATGATGTCTGTAATCAGCGAGGTAGAAGAAAACTTCAACAAAATCAGAGAAGCCGAAAAATACCTTTCTACCCAGTCGTCGCAAAGCGGAGAAATGAGTCAGGATACCAAAACACGTATCAACGAGAATTTCAAGATGATTAATGAGATTCTTCAACGAAACAAGGCACAGTTAGCTGAATTGAGAAGCAAATACAACAGCAGCAATAAACAGATCGCTTTGTTGAAAAATACGATTGAACGGCTGAATAAAGAAATGGAGGAGAGTGCTGCTCGTGTGAGTGAATTACAAAGTTTGCTTGCCGAACGCGATTCGACCATTGTAAAACTATCGAGCGACATTACCGCGCTTGCAAGCGAAGCAGAAGCTCAATCGGCAACCATTCAGGAACAGGATAAAGCGTTGCACACCGCTTATTATGTTTTTGGAACCGCTAACGAATTAAAGGATCAGAAAATTTTGTCGGGAGGGTTCCTTCAGCCGACAAAGGTAATGAAAGATACCTTCAACAAAGATTATTTTATAAAAATCGATATTCGCGATGTAACGGAAATTCCTTTGTATGCTAAGAAAGCCAAACTTTGGTCAACTCATCCCGAAGGAACTTATGAATTTGTGAAAGGGCCGGATGGGAATCTTACTTTCCATATTACCGATACGCAGCGTTTCTGGAGCTTGACAAAATTTTTGGTTATTGAAGTGTATTGATTTTTTACAGATTTGACAATAGCATACACGGGGTGATCGAAAGTCACTCCGTGCGTGTTTAAATTTTAGAGGGCTGTTTGGAATATGGCATATAAGAATCTGTTTATAGATCTGGACGATACGTTATGGGATATTCATCAAAATGGGAAAGAATGTCTGGAAGAGATTTATCGCGATTACCGCTATAATCAATTTTATGAGACTTTCGAGGATTTTTACCGGGTATACATGCCGTCTAATAACTACCTTTGGGGATTGTATCGTGAAGGAAAAATCAGTAAAGACGAATTGATTGTAGAACGATTTCTTTTTCCGCTTCGTCGTTTTGGAATTGATGATCCGTATTATGCTAAAAAAGTGAGTGACGATTTTTTAGAGCGTACCACACATAAAACAAAATTGATTGATGGGACAATCGATTTATTGGAATATCTTAAGCCAAAATATCGGATGCATATTCTTTCCAACGGATTTAGCGAAGTTCAATACAAAAAGATCGAAAATTCAGGCCTTAGGCCTTATTTTTCGAAAGTGATTCTTTCGGAAGATGCGGGTATTAATAAACCGCACCCCGACTTTTTTACCTATGCGTTGAAAGTTACAAACTCGCGTCGTGATGAAACGCTCATGATAGGTGACAGTTGGGATGCGGATATTGTTGGAGCATATAACAGCAGGATTGATCAGCTATGGCTCAATTCCGATTCCAAAAACGAAAGGCCGACGGATTTTAAACCGACCTTCACTGTGCATTCTCTTGAGGAAATTAAAGGAATATTGTAACAGCCACGGCTATCACTTAATTTTTTATTGATTTCCCCCTTTTATAGTTCTCTGATATGGATGGAATATCCGCCACCGGGTGCACAATACTGGGTGAGCCGCGATGTAGCCGTAACTTTTATTTTTCTGATTTGATAGGCCTGCGGATTGGTTTTATAATGCGAGGCTTTGGTATCTGAATAGATCGTAGCCTCATATTTTTTCCCTTTTTCCAGAAAGTCGAACGCTATTTTTGATTCCCGTCTGTCATAACCATTTGTGCACCCAACAAACCATTCGTTTTTTCCTTTGGCTTTTCGGGCATAAGTAATGTATTCTCCCGGTTCGGCTTCCAACACTTTTGTCTCATCCCAGTCGATGGCGACATCTTTAATGAATTGAAAAGCATCAGGGAATCGGGCGTAATTTTCCGGCAAATCGGCCGCCATTTGCAGCGGACTGTACATGGTTACATATAAAGCCAGCTGATTGGCAAGGGTAGCATTAACATGTGATTTGTTATCGGGGTTTATTTTTTCAATATCCATTTCAAAGATCCCCGGCGTATAATCCATTGGACCGCCAATTAAACGCGTAAAGGGAAGAATGGTTGTATGATTCGGTTTACTCCCGCCAAAGGCTTGATATTCTGTTCCGCGAGCCGATTCGTTGCCAATCAAGTTTGGGTAGGTACGACATAATCCGGTCGGGCGTACGGCTTCGTGTGCATTGACCATGATGTGGTGTTCGGCTGCTTGTTTTATGGCGTATAAATAATGATTTACCAGCCATTGTCCGTAATGGTATTCGCCACGAGGGAGAATATTGCCTACATAACCACTTTTCACCGCAGTATACCCATATTGATTCATGAGGTTGTACGCTTTTTCCATGTGACGTTCGTAATTGCGGACGGAACTTGATGTTTCGTGATGCATCAGCAGTTTCACCCCTTTGCTGTGTGCATAGTCGTTCAGCATGTCGATGTCAAAGTCGGGATAAGGAGTCAGAAAATCGAAGACATAATCTTTTGATTTACCGAACCAATCTTCCCACCCGATATTCCATCCTTCTACCAAAACTTGGTCGAAACCATGTTTTGCAGCGAAGTCGATGTGTTTTTTTACATTTTCGTTATTTGCACCGTGTTTACCGTTTGGCTTGACTTTGCTGTAATCGGTAATGCCGAGTTTAACGCTGGGAAGATCGCAGTATGCCCACGTACTTTTTCCGGTGATCATTTCCCACCATACGCCAACGTATTTCACGGGTTTAATCCAGGAGGTATCTTCCAATTTGCAGGGCTCGTTGAGATTCAAGGTGATACGCGAAAGCAGGATGTCCCGAGCATCGTCGCTCACGATGATTGTCCGCCAAGGAGATACACAAGGTGTTTGTAAATAACCTTTTCTGCCCTGAGTATCGGGAGTGAGATGTGATTCAAAAACAAATGTTGTATCGTTTAAATTAAGGTGCATGCACGAGTACTCTACCAGTGCAGCTTCGTGTAAGTTAATGTACAAGCCGTCATCGGTTTTCATCATCAACGCTGTTTGTACGCCGGTGTCGGAAAAAGGGGTCTGTGATGCATTTGGCGTAATGGCCTGTTTCATTAACCCTCGGATTTCTGACAATTTGGATGTAGTATAGTCATATTCCTGCGTATCGTAATCTCCCGGTATCCAGAAAGCGGTATGGTCTCCGGTCATGGCAAACTGGGTTCGTTCTTCTTTCACTACAAAGTGGGTAAGATTGGCTTGTTCGGGAAATTCATAACGAAATCCCAATCCGTCGTCAAAAAGACGAAAACGGATGATCATTTTTCGCTCGGTTTCTTTTTGCAGGAGGGTGATTTCCATTTCGTTGTAATGATTCCGTATTTCTTTTTCTTCACCCCAAACAGGTTGCCAAGTTTCGTCAAAGGATAAGGTCTTTGTATCGATCACCGAGAAATTGTGAATTAAATCCTTCTCGTTGAAGAGTTCCAACCCCATTTTGCCGGGTTTTAATACTTGCTTATCCTTGTAAACCAATTGATAGGTAGGAATTCCGTTGTCGATATTGAACGTAGCTTTCAATTGGCCGTTCGGCGATTGAAGGGTTTGTGCATTAAGCCCTAAGGCAATTAAAAATAAAAGAATAAAAAGATGTACGATTTTTTTCATTGCACTATACTATTTTAAAAAACTATCAGGGTTGAAATGTGCTAAACATTTTGAAATTGTTTGCCGGCAGCGTGATATCCATTGTTGTGGATGATACGTTGAGGCTTTCCGACGGATTCATGTAATTGTGCCAGGTCCCGGTTTTGGGGAATGTAGTTGAGGTAGTGATAGCTTCATTCGTGAAATTGCCGATCACCACTATTTGTTTGGCATTGCCAAACGACGACAGTGTCAGGAATCGCCCTTTTTCCCAATCCGATTCGGATACTTTCCAACTCATGGTTGCCGTCGAATTGAACAGTTCGGGGTTGTCATTTCGGAATTGGATCAGTTTGGCGTACGTGTCATGCAATTTTTTGCGCTGGGGCACCTCGAGATAATCCCATTTGACGGGTTTTTTACCTGTGCGTCCGTTATAGTCGATGGATATATCATAACCCATTTCGCCGAATTGCCATACCATTTTCGGACCGGGAACGGTGAAAAAGAAGGCTGCGTTGGCTTCGAGTTGCGACATGCGGGCGGTGAGGTCGGTTTTCAGAATTCCGTTACCCCACTGTATTTGTTTGTACGCGGCGCGTTCTTCGTCGTGGCTCTCCATATAGCTTACCAAACTGTTCGCAGGACGCGACGAGGTACTGTAGTAGGCACCCGAAAAATCGGAGCCATCTTGCCATCCCATTGCGGACTGACAATAATTCCAATTCATATTTCGCCATACCATCATTCCGGCATCGCCCAATTCTTTCTCTTCCCTGTCGTCACAGAAATGTTCCAAAATGACGTAAGCATTTGGTTTCACGGCTTTAATAGCAGCATGGTAATCTTTCAGGATGGCAATGCGTGAAGGATCGTAATTAGCGGCAGTGGCCTCAGTACTCGATTTCTGTGTAAATCCCTTTGACAAATCGAAACGAAAACCATCGAATTTGTATTCGTTGAGCAAGAACTGTAAGTTACGTTTCACAAATTTGCGCACCAATGGCGATTCGTGATTGAAATCGTTGAAAACGCTATACGGATGAGGTGCCGTTACGTTGAAATACGGATTGTTGGCTGCAGGTCGGTTGTTGGCCGAATCCCACCACATTTTTGCGAATGGACTGTTTCCTGTGGCATGATTATACACCACGTCGAGGATGACGGCCATCCCACGTTTGTGACACTCGTCGATGAAGTGTTTATACATATGGTCGGTTCCGTAGGCCTTGTCCATCGCGAAATAGAAGCAGGGATTGTAGCCCCAGCTGTCGTTTCCGTCGAATTCCTGTACCGGCATGAGCTCGATGGCCGTTATACCCATCGATTGCAGATAATCGAGTTTTTGCAAAGCTCCGTTGATATCGCTTGTAGTGGTGAAATCGCGCAACAGCATCTCGTAAATCACCAGATTATCCACCGCCGTAGGCGTAAAGTTGGATACTTGCCATGAATAGCTATCGGGTTGAATTTTGAAAACGGAAACGATGCCAATCGCTCCTTTTTTCGGATAGGTTTTATTATCCGGATATGTTGAGTCAGAAATATCGGGGTCGTGTTCGGGATCGAGAATCTTTCTTGCATAAGCATCGGCTAAGCGCGTTATCTCGCCGTTTTTTGTTCCGACATAATATTGAAAGGCATATTCTTTGTCAGCATCCAGACCGGAGAGAGTGATCCACCAGCAACCTTTATTGTCGTCACGATACATCTGCGATTGTTCGTCGTTGCTCAGTGTCCAGTTATTGAAATCGCCGACTACATGGGCAAAATCTTTGTGATTGCCCTCTTTGTCCTTGTCGTAAAGCACCAGTGTAACGGTGGAATTATTGATAATATTGATACCGTCTATTATGTTGTCGGGAAGGGGAGCATATTTTATCGCGGCAGGTTCAAAAGGGTGAAATCGGTTATCGGTGACGGTAATAAAGAAATCGTTCTCGAGACCTTTTTTTGTGCCGTCGGCACTGCGGATGACGATACCGATTTTGGTTACCGGTGTTTCGCCCGAACCAAACCATTGTCGTATGGATGGAGAAAGCGTGATGCTCCAAACGTTGGGTTCAACAACGGCCATTTTGCATTTCTCCAGGTTTTGCTCCCATGTAGCAGGGACATACAGCCATTGTCCTTCCGAAACAACCCCTGTATGGATATAAACATCGCCTTTATAACCATAAAGCGCGGATGTTTTGGGTGCTTTGAAGATAATAGTCAGTTCTTTATCTGCATCGGGTTCTGCGGGTGACAAGTTGAATCCTTCTTTTATTTCTGCAACAGGGGGTTCTGTTGTCGGAGTATCGTCTTTGCCGCAAGAGACAAAAATCAGCGCTATCAGCCACAGTATTTTATATAGATCTTTCATTTGTATGTTTTTGAACACATTTAATTACAGTTCAACAATGTATATCTGTTTTGGCGTTAGTTCGAGTGTGGCATTTAATTGGAGTTGTTGTTTAGTTAAAATGTCGAATCCAACTGATTTTCCTTTAAGCGATTCGGCATACCGATTCAATTCGATGGTTACATTCTTTGAAGTTCCGTTCATAAAAACCATTACGCTTTTTTCTCCGAGATAGCGTTCATAGGCGTAAACTCCTTTCTGAAGCGCGTAGTGTTTCATTTTTCCATGGGCTATTATATCGTTTCCTTGTCGCCATTTAAGCAGTTTCTGCATAAAACGGAATGCTTCGTTTTGTAAACTATCACGCCCATCGGCAGTAAACCAGTTTATATTGTCTTCCGGCCATCCTCCGGGAACATCCTTTCGGATATCACCGTCGCTTTTTTGTTTATTCCCGTTCATCAACAGCTCTGTACCGTAATACAATTGCGGTATTCCCGGCATGGTCAGCAAAAAGGTAATACCTTGCTTAAATACTGAAAGATCAGTGGGATATTCCGGTAAATAGCGATCGGTGTCGTGATTATCGAGAAAACGGAGAACATGATAAATATCGGCATACACAAAATCGTAGGTCATATGCTCATAAATACTGTGTAGACCACCATTCCATTCCGAGGTTTCTTCAAAAAATGCCGTGTGGGCTAATCCCATGAAAGGGAAATCCATAACGGTTTTTAATTGTGTGTCATGCGGATTGATTTTACTGTCTTTTTGCCAAAATGAGGTTCCTATGGGATTGTTGAGCCATGCTTCACCCACAATGTTAAAGTCGGGGTATTCTTTATAAACTGCTTTGCACCAATTGACCATCATGTCATAATCGGCATAAGGGTAAGTGTCTTGACGGATACCGTCGATACCGACATATTCGATCCACCAGATGCTGTTTTGAATGAGATATTTGGCGACATGGCGGTTGCGTTGGTTAAGGTCGGGTGTTGAAGGGACAAACCACCCGTCGGTCATGCGTTTTTTATCGTATTCCGATGCATAGTTATCGAAATAAACTTCTTTCATGTGTGATGTTTGAACGTAATGGTCGAGATTGTTGAACCAATCTTTCGACGGCACATCTTTCATCCACGGATGGTCGCTTCCGCAATGATTAAAGATCATATCCATTACTACTTTCATGCCCTTGGCATGGGTTTCGTTGATGAGCTTTACGTAATCCTCATTGGTCCCGAGACGGGGATCAACCCGATAATAATCGGTGGTTGCATAGCCGTGATAAGATCCGCCTTCCATATCGTTTTCCAAAACGGGATTAAGCCATATAGCTGTGATGCCCAGATTGGAAAGATAATCCAGATGATTCGAAATGCCTTTTAAATCCCCGCCGTGACGTGCATTAGGGTTGTTTCTATCTACTTTATATGGCATTCGCATGGGAATTTGATCGTTGGAGGGCTCACCGTTTGCAAACCGGTCGGGCATGATGAGGTAAAGGACATCTGAAGAATCGAATCCTTTGATATTTCGACGCGAAGGATCGCGTTGCTTGAGTTCGTAGGGAATGGTTATTTTCTTTTTACCGTTCGAGAAAACGATGTCGAAAGTTTCGGGTTTACTGTTCGAAATATCAAGATACAATAGCAAATAATTGGGGCTTTCGAGTGTTACGACCTCTTTCAAATAGATTCCTTTTGAAGTAAGGGTTGGTTTGTAATCCGCAATATCTTTGCCATATATCATGAGTTGTAATTCAGGTTCTTCCATGTCGCTCCACCAAAAAGTCGGCTCAACCTTCAGCTGTTGGGCATGCAGAGAAATAGCCGTAAAAAATAAGAGGAATGATAATGCTGTTTTTTTCATTTTGAAAAGGGTTTATTCAAAGACAAATCATGGCGATGCAAATTGGGACCGCATCGCCATGTAAAAGTCAAAATGATTTACTTTTGAAAGAAATAGTAATTACCGGAGACATCGTTAAATAGTACTATATAGGTTCCTGCTTTGATTTCTATATTTGGACCACCTTGTACACCAATGCCTATGGGGAATAATTTTGATCCCCAGTTGATATCCCAGTTGTTGATTTCGCGGAATTTTCCTTCGGTATCCTCATCAAATGTATAAATGACATACCAGATATGATTATTGGAACTTTCGGCTGGTAACATCTCAACATCCGATCCCCAGCCGGTGAATCCACCGATTAAACCAATTCCTTTTTCCATATGACTGGTTGGGGTTGTTGCTGTTGGCTCAATTGTAAGCGTGTGGTTGATAGAATTCAAAGTAATCGTATAATAGCCGTCGGATGGAACTTTTATATCGCCTGAACTTCCATCGTTATGAACATATACACCGTCCTTTACACCCCATTGCTCATCCCAGTTTCCTACATCACGGATCAACTTGAATCCCCTCGATGCCCAGAAATAACCGGTAAAGGTGAATTCGCCGGCACCTTCGTCATTGTATTTATATCCCTCAACCACATTCAAGGGATAAATTGAAGCGCCGAGACCGTCAACGGAATTATTCCATTTTCCGTCAGCCATGCCAATAATGTAATAGGGTTTCACGTCTACTTCGGTGAAGCGTTTCAAAGCCGTTACGGTTATTATCACGCTTGCGGTGGCATTGCTGTTTCCGTCGGTGATGGTATAGGTAAATTCATCGTCTCCCGTATAATCTTTTTCAGGAGTATAGATAATTGAATTCCCACTAATCCAAGCTTTTCCGTGTGTAGGCTGTGTTACTCTAACCAATGTAATGGGATCATTTTCATAATCGGTATCGTTCAGTGTTACATCGTACTTAAGCACTTCGTTTTTAATAGCGATAACCGTATCGTTTACAGCAACTGGAGGGAAATTGTAGGTTGTAGCCATAAATGAAGCAACCGGCGTGGCATATAAAGCTTTTGTTCCGTCTTTTATGATAAATGCAAACACCTTGATATAAACGGTATGTTCGGCTAATGTTGGATTTAAAGCTTTTAATGTATCGTTAATCTGTTCGTATGCTACTTTTAGAATCGATCCGCTCAGTGTTGACGGTATGGATTTGGCTATAGCGAAATTTTCGGTATCCGATAGTAAAATTTTGTATGCCACGGATGCACCGCTATCCACTAATGTGGGTGGTGTAACGCTTATGAAATCAAATGTTTGCCCGATCTTTTCTGCGGTAATGGTTAATGGTTTGGTTAGGATCGTTATGCTGAAGTTGTCATCCTGTAGCGGTTCTTGTTCGTAAATTGTTGGCTCTGCCACAAGCTGATCATCATAGGGATCGGAACATGCAAGAAAAGCAATACCGGCTATTATTACAGCTGATATGTAAGAGAATAATTTTTCCATTTCTGCTTGTTTTTTAAATGGTTTAAGAAATCTTTCAAACGTTCTGCCACAAAAGGCAGAACATTAATTCGTTATTTTTGAATAAAAGTATAAAATCCATCCAGGTCATTGAAGATGATTATATATTTACCGGCTTGAGCGGGAATATTTGGCCCGTTATTCGTGCCGATACCTATTGGGAAGTGAGCTGCACCCCAATTGTTATCCCATTTATTGTCAACACGGAATTTCACATCAGCATTCGAACTAAATGTATATTCTGTATACCAAACATGATTGTTGAGCGGGTTTTTGTTTTCATCTACTAGGAAAGGATACATTGCAATGTCAGGAGTATTCTCCTCCCCCCAATTATTGATCGTTCCGACTAATCCCATGTTATCGAATAACGAAGGTGTTATGGTTGTTTTTTCTATCGTCAGCACCTTTGTTATGGAATTCAATGTGATGGTATAATAGCCGTTTTCAGGGACTTTGAAATTGGAAGGCTCTAGACTGGGATTTTTCATTACCGGGCTGGTTATTCCTTCGCTTCCATTGTTTCCCCATTGGGTATCCCAACTTCCCAGATCACGGATTATTTTGAATCCTTTGTCTGTGGTGAAATATCCCGTGTAACTAAAGGTACCGTTTCCTTCTGAATCATATTTATTGCCTTCCACAACGCTTAATGGAACAATAGAAACCCCTAATCCCGAAAGATCATTCGTCCACTTATTGTCTCCTAAACCAATTAAATACCAGAATACGAGTTTTTTTGCTTTGTCGTATGACATCAGGTCTTCCATAAAATACGGAAGTATCTTTAATTTGATAACGTTTGAATAGGCGGGTTTTACAATAGGGATGCTATCCAATGGAGTTGGGGTTGCTGTGCTAACGATTGCTTTTAATCTTACATACACATTTATGGTAGTAGGTGGATTAGGCATTTGTCCTTTATATAAAGCCAGTATAGCCTTATTCATATCTTTTATGTTGACAGGGACCTTTTCTCCATTTACGGGAGTTGCAAGTTCAACACTGTCTGTCATATCTTCATTGAAAGATGCCTGAACATAATACGTTACGGCAGCGGTAAATCCGTAATCGGGTTGAGCACAGGTCAACACATCCATATCTTTGTCATTGTTGACTTCTTCCAACACATAGGTATAATCGGTGTATTTGGGTTGGTTCAATTTAAAAGTCAATTCGCCGGTTTCAGCAAGTGGGTTTATGGTTACGAGTTCGTCTTCTTGGCAGGAATTCAAACCAACCATAAAAAGTAAACCCACCAATAAAATATTTATTTTTTTCATAGTCCTCTTATTTTTAATTATCATTTTAATAACCGGGATTTTGTGTCAAATTATCATTTGCATTTAAATCATCAGCCGGTAGTGGCATTAAATTCAGATGAGAAGATAATGGAGTGCCGTTGGCAACACCACCTTTCCAATCCCAAATGTAGTTGCTCCCCGTGAAATGACCATAGCGAATCAAATCGGTACGACGACGACCTTCAAAATAAAATTCCCTTGCCCATTCATCCAGAATCACATCTTTATCTACGCTTATCAGCTGTTTTGCGTTAGCTCTTTCTCTAACTTTATTTACCGCTTGTAAGGCTGTATAACCATCAATAGGAGATGCCCCTCTTATAACAGCTTCTGCATAGGTTAAATATGCCTCGGCGGCACGCATGAAGGGGACATCCATGTCGGGAAATTCAATATCACTGGTTGTTCCTCCATCGGCACGCAGATTCCAGAATTTTTGTACGGAAATGCCCTCTTTAAATTTGGTAACATCAGTAATATACAGAGTCCTGTTGGTGGAATAGAGTAACGCTCTATCGTCTTTTGCTTGAATGGTCAAATCATCTGATTCAGGAACATTTCCATCAGGGAAGAATTTTTTTACCAATGTTGCACGGGCGCGGTTTCCGCCCCACCCACTTGTTGTACCCCAGGTCGGCATGCCGTCGGTTCTGGTTGCATCGATTAGAAAGATGGATGATCCCCAATTTTTGGTTTTCACGCCATCGGCTGCTATTGGATAAATAATTTCTTTTGGAGCATCATTTACTGTTGATCCATCTATAGTCCCGGCATTATCAGCCATAAACAGATATTTATATTTGGTTGCCAATTGGTATGGCGAATCGATTACTTTTTTTGCATAAATGGCTGCATCATTCCACTTGGCGGTGCCTGTGTAAACTTCTGCATTCAGATACATCCGCGCCAATAACATCCAAATGGCAGCCTTGTCCAGCCGATAATAGGGTGCTGTTTTTGGTTCATACATTTCCGGTTCAATTTCTTTTAATTCGGTTTCAATCCATTGAAACAAATCTGCACGTTTGATTTGTTCGGGAGGTTCTGCACTAACGACAGTCGTGAATGGAACATTGCCAAAAACATCCATCAAGTAATAATAAGCCAACGCACGTAGATATCTCACTTCAGCGCGCTTGGTCGGCATCTCCTCACCCGTCATGTCTGCCGTTTCCGACAAATAATGATTGGCAATGGTAACCACAAAATATAAACGTGCATACAGACCTTTTAAGGCAGGATTGGTTGAAGTGAAGCTTGATCGATTCATGGTTACTACTTCAATATCTCCCCAAGCGCATATGGCTTCATCCGTGGGTAATTCCTGACTAACCCATAATGTTCTGTAGAGCGAAAACCGACCCTCATCATCAATATCGATATCGTTATCCCCGGCACCACCCTGTTGACCGGTTAATGCCCATGATGCATACACTTTGGTAAAAACTTTTTGTTCGTCAAATGTTTGAACAGTTGAAGGATCGATGGGTTCTATATCGAGGTCTTGAATACATGATGTCATTCCAATTGCAAAAACAACCGACATCAGGTAAATATGGATTTTTTTATTTATTTTCATTGCATTGTTTTTTTAATGTTAGAAGTTAAGTGTTAGTCCTATTACAGTCATAACGGGTTTAGGATAAATATTACCGTCGATTCCATTAAATATTTCCGGATCCAATCCTTTATATTCGGTGAACACAAAAGGGTTTTGAATTGTTGCCGATAAGCGACCACCTGAAATAAATCCGAATGTGTCAAATGAATATCCTATCGTAATGTTATCGATACGTAAGAAAGAGGCTTTCTGTACATAATAATCCGACATGAAGGTGATCCCGCTGCCACCCGTAAAGTTAGTTTCGAAAGCAGAAAGTATTTTGTTTTCGAAAAACCCAAGTGGAGACCAAACGCCATTAGGCCCAACATTCATTCTTTCTGCTGCTACTGAGTTATATACGTAATTGCCGATATTGGCGCGAGCCGAAATCCCGAAATCAAAATCCTTGTATATTACTTTAGTTGACAGTCCCATAGTATAATCAGGTGCAGCTTTGTGGTAAAAGTACCGGTCGTTTTCGTTAATGATATGATCGCCATTTCTGTCAACATATAGTCCTTCGATTGGTTTACCTTCATTGTTGTAAACTTGTTGATAAACATAGAATGAATTTGCAGGGAATCCTACGGCATGTGCTTGAATAGAACCCTGGAAAATGCCGCCGGTAGGGACATAATAACCTTCTTGACTGCCGCTCGTCAGTTTTGAAATGTGGTTGCGATTGTAGGTGAGATTATAATTTAGATCCCAAGTTAAATCTCGAGTTGAAATAATTGTTCCGTTGAACATGAGTTCCAACCCTTGATTTTTTAACGAACCTATATTTTGAAGTACTTTGTTTCTAAAATTGGTCCCTGCTGGTATAGACGTCATATTAATCAGATCGTTAGTAATGCGATAATAATAATCTAATGAAGCAGAAAATCTGTTATTAATAAGGCCAATATCGTATCCTATATTATAGGTCGTTGTTTGTTCCCATTTCAATTCGGGGTTGTAAGCATCAGGGCGGGCTGTTGGATAATACTCCTCTCCGAAAGGATAATAAGCACCATCTTTGTTGAGCTTATAAACCGGTAGATAGGGAAAATCTGAACCGATGTCTTGTTGTCCGGTAAGGCCATATCCAAGTCGGAGTTTCATATCGGAAATGGTATTGTTGTCAGTCAAGAAATCTTCGTTTTTCATTCGCCATGCAAAGGCAAAAGAGGGGAAAACACCCCATTTATTTCCCGGTGCAAAACGTGAAGATCCATCAGCGCGTAATGTTCCTGTCAATAAATACCGGTCGAGTATAGAATAATTAACCCGTCCAAAAAAGGAAACCAGTTGATTGTGCGTTGCCCAGTTTACTACATCGGCTTGATAGATATAATCGGGTTTGGTGATTGATTTTCCATAATAGCTCCCTTCTCTATGATAGCGTTGCCATTCATAACCTGCCATTGCATCGATATTCTGATTATTCAAGCTTTTTGTGTATTGCAAATAGGCGCTTAACTGCCTGTTCCATTTATCTTGAACGTCATATCCATCATAACCCCCTCCGATAATGTTAGTTGCAGATTTTGGAGATATCCAAGTATCTTGTCGTCCATGCGAAATATTGGTTGCCAATGTTAAATGAGCTCTTAGATCAGGGAAGAATTGCATTCTGTAATCGATGTCTATATTGCCCATTAAATCCCATGCTTTGGAACGGTCATCTTTTTGTTCCAACAATGCAACCGGATTGTGGGGTGCATCAGCATTTATTGATTTAAATGATCCATTATCGTTAAAGGTAACCCATTGCCAATAGCCTTCGGTTTCCGAAATATAGGGTTCTTCATCAGTGGTTACAGGATGGGTTGGATCAAAACGGACTGCATTTCCAACGGCACCGGTATCAGCAAAGCGATTTTTGGCATACATCCCTTTTGCATTGAAAATAACCTTTAAATAATCATCTAAAAAAGATGGATTTAAATTGACGGATCCCGTAACACGATCAAAAGAGGATGTTTTTAAAATTCCGTTTTGTCCTGTATATCCTATCGATGCACGATAGGGAAGGTTTTTTACTCCGCCTGTAACGCTAACATTATGATCATGACCGATTCCCGTTCTGTAGATTTCTTTTTGCCAGTCGGTGTTTTCTTCACCAAGGTGACTTAAAATATCTGTATCTCCTTTATAAAGTAAATTGGCATATTCTCTATATTGGTCACCGTTCATCACATCAATATAATCGCGAATTGTGCTTATGTTGAAATTGCCGTTATAGGAGATTCTCGGTTTCATGCCCGCTATCCCTTTTTTTGTTTGAATGAGGATCACGCCGTTTGATGCACGAGAACCATAAATTGCAGTTGCCGAAGCATCTTTAAGGACTGTAAAACTTTCGATATCATTGGGATTAATTGTACTCAGAAAGTTCGCAACTCCTTTTATACCATTATTGTCCAATGCTAATCCATCAACAACAACTAACGGGTCATTACTTGCATTTAGTGATGATCCTCCACGAATACGTATTGTGGATCCTCCGCCGGGTGTACCGTCGTTTGGTGTTACTAATACCCCTGCTATTTTTCCGGTGATCATGTCCTGCGCATTTACTGTAAGACCTTTATTCAGTTCCTCTGGTTTTATAGCTGTAACTGAACCTGTTGCATCGTTTTTCCTTACTGTTCCGTATCCAATAACAACCACTTCTTCCAGCAATTCTACATCTTCTTCCAGAATTATCTGAATATTAGTTCTGTTATTAATAGGAATAATTTGTGTTTTATAACCGACATATCTAATTTCCAAAATTCCGTTTGCCGGGGCTTGTAACGAGAAATTACCATCGAAATCGGTTATCGTGCCTATAGAAGTTCCCTGCAAAAGAATATTGGCTCCAATAATGGGCTCTCCGTTAGTGTCTTTTACAGTACCTCTTACATTAATTGTTTGACTTGTTTGGGCAATAGCCAAAACCGTCATCAGCATACTCATCATCAAGATAAGTGTCGCTTTTCTGTTTTTTTCGATTTTTGACCCATGTTGTTTTAACATTATAAAGATTAATGTTTCATATTATAACACTTTGATTTATAAAAAAGTTTGGAAAATAACGGGAAATGATTTTTTTATTTATTTATATAAATTTTATTCTCGCACCAAAAATAAAAAATATAAAAGAAGAATGCTACAAATAAATCATAATTCGCAGGGTTTTTAACATGCAATCGTTTGCACATTTTAGATGATTATAAAGGAGATATCTGCTTTCGGATGGTTGTTGATAACTTTTTCATAAAATTCTGTGTATAAATGTGGGGGAAAGTGGATTATTTTTATAATTTTACGGTGTTGAAATTTGTATAGTTACAAAAACAAAGAAAGTGTTGCAATTTCTGGGAAATATAGAAGCCAAAACCGATGCAAAAGGCCGTGTGTTTGTGCCGGCTCTTTTTCGAAAGTGTTTGCAGAGGGCAGGAGAAGAATTTCTTGTGCTTCGCAAAGATATTTTTCAGGATTGTTTGGTGCTTTATCCGGGATCGGTTTGGGAGAAAGAAATAGAAGTGTTGCGTGGTAAATTGAATAAATGGAACAAAGATCAGCAACAAATTTTTCGTCAGTTTGTTTTGGATGCCGAACGTTTGGAAATGGATGCCAATGGTCGGATTCTGATTCCGAAACGATACCTGCAAATGGTGAGCATCGATGGTGATGTCCGATTTTTAGGTGTGGACGATACTATCGAAATCTGGGCAAAAGAGAAGCTGGAAAAACCACTGGTTTCTCCCGATGAATTTTCTGAAAAAATACAAGAATTGATGATTTGAATTTTTATTGGTTTATCATCAAAATCAGCTAACAAAATGAATGTTTATCATACACCGGCTTTGCTTAACGAAAGTATTGACGGATTAAATATCCGACCTGAAGGAGTGTATGTGGATGTAACATTTGGAGGAGGGGGGCATTCGAGAGAAATATTGAAACGATTGGGAAAGAAAGGTCGCTTGTATGCTTTCGATCAGGATGCTGATGTGTGCCGAAACAGGATCGATGATCCGCGTTTTGTATTGGTTAAAAGTAATTTTCGATATTTAAAAAATTTTCTTCGTTATTACAATGAAGAGCATGTTGATGGCATTCTTGCTGATTTAGGGGTGTCGTCGCATCATTTTGACGATCCTGAAAGAGGGTTTTCTTTTCGTTTTCCCGGTCAATTGGATATGCGGATGAACCGACTTGCAAAGAAGAAAGCTTCGGATGTGCTGAACGAGTATTCGCAGGAAGAGCTCACACGTGTTTTTTCCTCCTATGGGGAATTGAAAAATGCTGCGAAGATTGCTTCTTCTATAGTAAAGTTTAGAGAAAATGCAACCATCGAATCGGTAAATGATTTTGTCGGTATTCTTCAGCCTTTTGTTTTTAAGGATAAGGAAAAAAAGATACTCGCTCAAGCTTTTCAGGCGCTTCGCATCGAGGTGAACGACGAATTGAATGCGCTATCGGATATGTTGCAGCAATCGTTGGAAGTGTTGAAAAAGGGGGGGAGGATAAGCGTGATTTCTTATCATTCTCTGGAAGACCGGATGGTAAAAAACTTTTTTAGATCGGGAAATTCACAAGGTGAAATAGCAAAAGATTTTTTTGGCAACGTTCAAACTCCGTTTAAGATAATCAATCGTAAAGTAATTGTACCTTCGGAGGAAGAACAAGCCGAAAATCCGAGGTCTCGAAGTGCTAAACTTCGAATAGCTGAAAAAATAGTAGAATAAGGGTATAGTGTATGAAAATCAAATTCGGGAAAATACGAAAATCGTTCGTTTACGTTTTTGGCGGAAGCGTGCTTACAGAGGATTTCCTATTGAAAAATATGCGCTTCATCGCTATTGTTCTTGTTATTGTTTTTGTTTTCATCGGTCACCGATATACCGTTCTTCAAAAGATGTCGGAAATTGAAAAATTGCAGCGTGAACTTAAAGATGCCAAATATGAAGCGTTGTCTATTTCGGCTGATCTTACAAAAGCCAGTCGTTTGACAGAAATAGAAAAAATGATTGAAAAGGAAGGATTGGAACTAAAAATTTCTAATGAGCCTGTTTATAGAATCCAAAGTAAATAAAAAGATTGATTTTCTTTATCGAAAATGGAGCAGCAGCAAAATAATAGTAACGAAGGGGTTATGGGCCGATACGGACTCATAGTGGCGGTATTGCTTTTGTTTGTCGGACTGATTGTATTTTCGGCGGGGAAAATAATTTTTAGCGCTGAAGGGAAAAAATGGCGTGAGGTTGGGAAAAAGGAAACGGTGATCAACGACCGGGTGATTCTTCCCAATCGTGGAAATATTTATACCTACGATGGAAAACTGCTTGCAGCAGGAGAACCTTTGTATGGGGTTTACATGGATTTTTGGGCAGACGGAATGAAAAAAGACACCTTATATAAATATGTGGAAGACTTATCGAAAGCTTTGGCTAAAAAGTTTCCCGGACGTAGTGCTAATCAGTACCGCAATGTGATTCTGAATGGTTGGAAACTGCGAGAAACGGAAGAACGCAGGATGAGGGATTATCAAGCACGAGGAATCAAGAAAAAAGTTCCATTGCGATCGCGTTATGTACGTATTATTAAAGAGGATATATCGTATGTTGATCTTAAAGAAATACAGACATTTCCTTTTTTAAATCTGCGTTCAAACAAAAGCGGCTTAATTGTTGAAGAGAAAAATGCACGAAAAAAACCTTTTGGGAATCTGGCTACCCGCACGATCGGGAGTGTTTATAAGGATCTTGAAAAAGGTGGAGCCAGTGGCTTGGAGTTGAAATACGATTCATTGCTTCGAGGTGTTCCCGGAGTGAAAAATCGCCAAAAAATTCAAGGAAAATGGATGGATGTGGTGGAAATACCGGCTCAAGATGGTTATGACTTGGTGACCACACTCGACGCCGATATTCAGGAAATTACCGAAAAGGCACTTCGCGAGAAATTAATGGAAACGGATGCAGAGTCGGGTACAGCAATCGTTATGGAAGTGAAAACCGGTGAAATAAAGGCTATTTCGAATCTCGATAGGACAAGCAGCGGAGCATATTACGAAGGCAATCCTAATGCTTTTTCATATATGAACGAACCGGGATCGACTTTCAAAACCGTTACGGTAATGGCCGCTCTGGATGACGGAGTGGTTACACCTACCGATTCTTTTTATGTAGGCAATGGCTTATTTCAATATAAAGGAAAATGGGTTAGGGATCATTATTGGCGGCAAGGTCGAGATAGAGGCTATTTAACGGTCGCCGAAGGTATAGAGATCTCGTCAAATGTAGTTATTAGCAAGATAGCACTCAAAGGGTACGAAAATAATCCGAAAAAATATGTGGATGCCATCGATAGGATCGGCCTTCGTAAGCCTTTGTCATGGGATGTCCCATTAAATGGAATCGAAGGAACATCGGTTATCCGGTATCCCGATGATAAAAATAACTATTGGTCAAAGACAACTTTGCCGTGGATGTCTTTCGGCTATGAATCAAAAGTACCGCCTATTTATATGCTTATGTTTTACAATGGTATAGCAAATGGGGGAAGAATGATTAAGCCTTTTATTGCCAAAAAGTTGATAAAAGACGGAAAGGTACTCACTGAGTTCGAAGCCGTAGTTGTGAATCCTAAGATGTGTAAAGATACTACCCTGATACAGATTAAGGAAATGTTGCGGGGAGTGATAGAAAAAGGTACGGCAAAAGTTGTAAAATCCGACTTTTTTCCTATTGCAGGGAAGACAGGTACGGCACAAATCGCATCGGGTGGTGCATATAGTGGATATTATGTTTCTTTTTGTGGGTATTTTCCTGCTGATGATCCGCAATATACTTGTTTTGTAGGGATTAGAAAACCTAAGGGAGTTCCTTCCGGTGGAGGTCAGGCTGGAATGGTTTTTAAAAATATTGCAGAACAAATATTTACCCGTAATGCACGACTTTTCCCCGAAAATTGTAAGGTGGATTCCACACTCAGTAAATTACCTTTAGTAAAAAATGGCAATAAAGAAAAGAGTGAAGCAGTGTTGTCATCAATAGGGTGGAAAATAACGGATAATTTCGATTTGTTGTCAAATTGGGTAAAAATCAGTAGCGATAGTTTGGGGTATCATATGAATGAATTGACAGTCAGCGAAAAAATAGTACCTAATGTATTTGGAATGGGAGCACGCGATGCTGTATATTTGCTGGAAAAATCGGGGATGCGGGTGAACCTGGTTGGCGCAGGTAAGGTTGTTTCGCAGTCTCTCCGCCCGGGATCGAAGGTGACAAACGGAGCGACTATCCGTATAGTTTTGCAATGAAAAGGATGAGTCTCCTCTGATAACCCCATTTTTCAAAAGTACGAAAAATTGAGATATTTCAGACGAGAGTTGTTTAAAAAATTATTTATTAGAGAGTTTACATTATTTTCAAAACATATCCATTTTTTAATG
>NZ_JAPCWE010000017.1 GCF_025943985.1 Anaerorudis cellulosivorans
AAATATAGATTAATATGCAAGCAAATAGGATACTGATTTTAGTGCATTTTTGAAAAATTTAAACCGTCCCTTCCGGGTGTCACTGAATTGAAAATAAAAAGTCAGAGACTTTTCGGAGTGGACTCAAGGATAAAAATATGGAATTAAGTAAACTTATTGCGAATTGCAATGTGATTTCGATAAAAGGAGATGAAAAAACGGATGTATCGGCAATTACTTCCGATTCACGTCAGGTAAAACCGGGATCGCTTTTTGTGGCTGTTGAAGGCATTTGCACCGACGGGCATTCCTATATAGGAAAAGCAATTGAAGAAGGGGCAAGTGTGATTGTTTACGACAAACCGCTCATCGATGAATTCTTTTCGCGAGTTACCTATATACAAGTGGAAAACAGTGCCATTGCTTTGGCTATGATTGCTTCGCAATGGTATGGCAATCCTTCCGCTCATCTCAAACTCGTTGGCGTTACCGGAACCAACGGGAAAACCACTGTTGCAACCTTGCTCTATGAAATGTTTCGTCGGCAGGGTTATGCATCAGGGTTGTTGTCTACGGTATGTAACTATGTAAACGGAGAAAAATTTCCTACCACTCATACAACGCTCGATCCTGTGACTTTGAATCGGTTCCTCCGGATGATGGTTGATGCCGGTTGTGAATATGCATTTATGGAAGTTAGTTCGCATGCCATTCATCAAAAACGGGTATATGGTTTAAAATTTGCCGGTGGCATTTTTACCAATCTCACCCAAGATCATTTGGATTATCACAAAAATATGCAGGAGTACCGTGACGTTAAGAAATCGTTTTTTGATGATTTGCCTTCCGATGCATTTGCACTTACCAATATTGATGACAAGAACGGTTTGTTCATGATCCAAAACACCCAAGCTAAAAAATATACGTATTCGTTGAAAAATATGGCTGATTTTAAGGCGCGTATTTTTGAAAAACATTTTGAGGGTACCGATATCGAAATCAACGGAAAACCGCTTACTGTCCGGTTTGTGGGTTTATTTAATGTATATAATCTGCTGGCCGTTTATGGAGCGAGCATATTGCTTGGATTGAACGAGGAGGATGTGTTGAGAACGCTTACCGTTGTTAAGCCGGTTGCCGGGCGTTTTCAAACCATTCGTTCACCGAAGGGTTTTACCGCTATTATCGATTATGCGCATACTCCCGATGCCTTGATCAATGTACTCAATGCCATTCATGATGTTCTGGAGAAAAAAGGGAATATCATTACTGTGGTAGGCTGTGGAGGCAATCGCGATAAAACTAAACGTCCGATTATGGCTCGTGAGGCGTACCGGTTGAGCAACAAGGTTATTTTTACTTCCGATAATCCTCGTTTTGAAGAACCTCAAGATATACTGAACGATATGCTGGCAGGTTTGTCGGAAGACGAACGGCGTGATGTCCTCACCATTGCTGACCGCCGTGAAGCAATAAAAACGGCTTGTGCTTTGGCAAAACCCGGCGATGTGGTTCTCATTGCAGGAAAAGGTCACGAAGATTATCAGGAAATAAGAGGTGTAAAGCATCATTTTGACGATAAAGAGGAAGTGGAAAAATTATTTTTCGGCAATTGAGTCGTAAATTAAAAGCAAATTATTCACGATGTTATATTATCTTTTTGAGTATTTGGAGCAATTTGATTTTCCCGGAGCCGGTATGTTTCAATACGTGACGTTTCGCTCTGCTATGGCTGCTTTGTTGGCACTTTTTATTTCGATTTTTGCCGGCAAGTACATCATCCGATGGTTGCAGAAGAAACAGATTGGGGAAACTATTCGTGATCTCGATTTAGAGGGGCAATATAGTAAACGAGGGACACCGACGATGGGAGGAATTATCATTATTTTGGCCATTTTGCTTTCAATATTATTGTTTGGTAAATTGGAAAATATATACATTATTCTATTGATCGTAAGCACCCTATGGGTTGGAGCTCTTGGCTTTGCCGACGATTATATCAAAGTATTCAGGAAAGATAAAGAAGGAGTAAAAGGAAAATTCAAAGTGGTTGCCCAAGTCGGATTGGGATTAATAGTGGGAATGGTCATGTATTTAAGTCCCGATATCGTTGCAAGAGAGAATACCGAGATCCGTGTGAATAATGTTATTGAAAGTGTTCAATATGGAAATAAAGAAGTAAAGACAACAAAAACGACCATTCCGTTTGTGAAAAATAACAACTTCGATTATCGATGGTTGGTTTCCTTTATGGGTGATTTTGCCGATGAGGCGGTATGGGTGATCTTTGTGATTGCCGTGATTCTTATTGTTACAGCAGTTTCAAATAGTGCAAATCTTACGGACGGTTTGGATGGATTGGCGGCAGGTTCGTCGGCAATCATTGGCGTGGCATTAGGTATATTGGCTTATCTCTCGGGGCGAGTCGACTTTGCTTCCTACTTGAATATTATGTATATACCCGGTAGTGATGAGTTGATGGTTTTTGCTGCCGCTTTTGTGGGGGCTACCATCGGATTTTTATGGTATAATGCTTATCCTGCCGAAGTATTTATGGGTGATACCGGGAGTTTGACATTGGGAAGCATAATCGGAGTATTTGCCGTATTGATTCATAAGGAATTGCTACTTCCCATTTTGTGCGGAGTATTCTTTGTGGAAGCGCTATCGGTCATTATTCAGGTGACTTATTTTAAATATACAAAGAAAAAATATGGCGTTGGTAAACGGGTTTTTAAGATGACCCCGTTGCATCATCATTTTCAAAAACCGGGGAATGCCGGTATCGATGCGCTCATTCAAAAACCGATTGCACCTGTTGCCGAACCGAAATTAGTTACCCGATTTTGGCTTATCGGAATAATCTTGGCTGTTTTTGCAGTGGCAACACTTAAAATGCGGTAGTCAAAATAAACAGGATATAATAATTGAACAATATGAACGTTGATAATATAGATAAAACACCATCCGAATCTGCTATCGGTAAATCTAAGAAATTCATGGTAATTCTTGGCGGTGGAGAAAGTGGGGTTGGGTCTGCTATTCTTGCTCAGGTAAAAGGATTCGATGTGTTTTTGTCGGATAACGGAAAACTAACCGATGAACATCGTCAAACACTCATTGATTATCGTATCGATTTTGAAGAAGGGAAACACACGGAAGAGAAGATTTTGTTGGCAGACGAAATCATAAAAAGCCCCGGAATACCTAATACAGCGTCTTTAATTCAGAAAATCAGAGCAAAAGGCATCCCCGTGATTTCCGAGATTGAATTCGCCGGTCGTTATACTGATGCTAAGATGGTTTGTGTTACCGGCAGTAACGGGAAAACAACCACAGCCAGTCTTATTTATCATATTTTACGATCGGCAGGATTGAATGTGGGTTTAGGCGGTAATATCGGTAAAAGTTTTGCTCTACAGGTTGCGGAAGAACACTACGACTATTATGTATTGGAATTGAGCAGCTTCCAACTCGAGGATATGTATGATTTTAAAGCGGATATTGCGGTGTTGATGAATATCACTCCCGATCATCTTGACAGGTATGATCATAACATGCAAAACTATGTAGATGCAAAAATGCGTATTATTCGCAATCAGACCGTTGATGATGCTTTTGTTTACTGGGTGGATGATCCCATCGTAACCCGTGAAATCGAGAAATTGAAGCCTCGCGTTTCGCTCTATGGTTTCAGCGAAACAAAACGCAACAATTCCTGTGCTTATACTAAAAACAATAGGATATATATACATGTGAAAAACAATATGTTTACAATGGATCAGGAGTTATTGGCATTGCAGGGTATTCACAACTTGTATAATTCACTCGCATCGGGCATCGTGGCTAAATTGCTTGATATTACCGACGATAATTTACGCCAGTCGCTAAGTGATTTTCAGGGTGTTCCACACCGGTTGGAGAAAGTTGCAACCATTCGCGGTGTACAATATATCAACGATTCGAAAGCAACCAACGTCAATTCATGTTGGTATGCTTTACAAAGTATGCGATCAAAAGTGGTACTTATTCTCGGCGGCACGGATAAAGGAAACGATTATTTGGAAATCGAAGATCTGGTTAAATCAAAAGTACGAGCTTTAATTTTTTTAGGTAAAGATAACTCGAAGCTGCATGCTTTTTTTGATGGGAAAGTACCAGTAATCGAGGATGCTTGTTCAATGGATGAAGCCGTAAAAAAGGCTTACCGATTGGCTGAAAAGGGCGATACGGTATTGTTGTCGCCATGTTGCGCAAGTTTCGATTTGTTTAAGAATTATGAAGATCGAGGCGAGCAGTTCAAAGAATGTGTAAGAAGACTTTAGTTTTTAACAAACATGGATTCAACGATGGAAATTTCCGAACTTTCTTCTGTGAAGGAAACAGAGGAGAGGCAGGATAGTATTTTTTCAAAAATATTTAAAGGCGATAAGGTAATCTGGACAGTATTCATTTGCCTAAGCGTGATTTCACTGATAGAGGTGTTCAGTGCAACCAGTACTATTGTTTATCGTCAACAAAATCTCTGGGGACCAATTTTGCGTCATGCAACTTTTCTCATAGGAGGAGTAGGTGTGATCCTTTTTATCCATAACATTCCTTACCGGTATTTTTCGTCGCTGATTTTTGTTCTCCTGGCCTCTATCGTTTTGTTAATATTGACCCCATTTATTGGGACCACGGTCAATGGGGCCGAGCGATGGATTTCTTTTTTTGGATTCACAATACAGCCTTCTGAGATTGCCAAAATATCGTTGATCGGAACCATTGCTTTTTTGCTAAGCAAACAAAACGGCGAAAACGATGCGGTTCTCTTTAAATGGATGATTGGTCTTACAATCGTTGTATGCGGAATCATCGCCTTTGATAATTTGTCGACAGCTATTTTACTGTTTGTTGTCTGTTATTTGCTTATGTTTATCGGAAAAGTTAAATTCGTGAGACTGGCAAAAGTTGCACTGGCCGTGATTGGGTTGGCTGCAGTTTTTGTTTTTTTATTGAAAGTAATTCCTGAAGATTGGACACAAAAGGGAATTTTGAGTAGAGCCGGAACATGGCAAAATCGTATCGAAAATTTCAGTAACCACAAGGAGGAAACAGAGGAGTCTTATTTTACGATAACCGATGAGAATTATCAGGTAGCCCATGCGAAGATTGCTATTTCCAATGGCGGACTTTTAGGTAAGTTTCCGGGAAACAGCACGGAGCGTGATTTTCTGCCACAAGCTTATTCCGATTTTATTTATGCCATTATCATTGAGGAGTTGGGCTTTTTGGGAGGAGTGATTGTATTATTGTTGTATGTGATTCTTCTCATTCGTGGAGGAATGATTGCTCGAAAGGTCGACAAACTGTTCCCCAAATATTTGATTTTGGGGTCAGCTCTGATTCTTTCCTTTCAGGCATTTATTAATATGGCTGTTGCCGTTAATTTGATTCCCGTAACGGGTCAGCCGTTACCGCTTATAAGCCGGGGAGGTACTTCAACCTTAATAACGTGTGCATATTTTGGAATCATTTTGAGTGCGGATCGTTTTGGCTCAACCAAGAAGAAGGAAGAAGATGCGGTTTCGCAAAATGATGAGGATAACAATGCTAATGAAAATGATAGCGATGGAACGGATGTTGAGGTGAAAAACTCCGATAAATCGCTTGAATTGGAAGAAAAAGTTGAATTCGAGATTATTCGTCTTTGAATATTATGAAGGAGAAGGGACTTAGAGTTATTATCAGCGGTGGTGGAACGGGAGGGCATATTTTCCCTGCCATTTCCATAGCCAATGCCATAAAAAAACGGTGGAATGATTCGGAGATTCTTTTTGTTGGAGCAAAAGATCGCATGGAAATGGAACGTGTGCCTGCTGCAGGCTATGCGATTGTTGGACTTCCCGTTTCCGGTTTCGATCGTAAGCATTTGTTGAAGAATATCGCAGTGGCAATAAAATTGTTGAAGAGCATGTATATGGCGAATAAGATTATTGCCGGTTTTAAACCGGATGTGGCTGTCGGCGTTGGGGGATATGCCAGTGGACCCATCTTGCGTGCGGCTGCTTCGAAAGGTATCCCTACCCTCATTCAAGAGCAAAACTCTTATCCCGGAGTAACGAATAAGATGTTGGCTGAAAAGGCAGTAAAGATTTGTGTCGCTTATGAAGGTCTCGAGAAATATTTTCCGAAAGAGAAGATTGTACTGACGGGAAACCCTTGCCGCCAGGATTTGACGGTTTCAGAGGAAAATAAAATGAAAGGGATCGAATTTTTTAGACTCTCTCCCGAAAAGAAAACGATTCTCATGATTGGCGGGAGCCTTGGAGCAAAAACCCTTAACGAAAGCATTATGGCGGCTTTTCCAAAAATTGAACAAGCGGATGATGTGCAGATTATCTGGCAATGCGGTAAATATTATTACGATAACATAAAGCAGTTGCAGGACGAAGGAAAAATTCCTTCAAATGTTCGGCTTCATGATTTTATTTCGCATATGAATTATGCTTATTCGGTGGCCGATCTGATTATTTCGCGTGCAGGAGCAGGCTCCATATCCGAATTCTGTTTGCTGGGGAAACCGGTTATTTTGGTACCTTCGCCCAATGTGGCTGAAGACCACCAGACAAAAAACGCACAAGCATTGGTGGAAAAAGGCGCTGCCATCATGATTGCTGATGCCGATGCACTTTCTTTGCTTTTTGATGTGGCATTGGATGTTGTTAGAGACAAAGAGCGCTTGAAATCGTTGAGTAATAATATTGCTAAATTAGCGCAACCGGATTCTGCCGATCGTATTGTCGACGAGATTGCAAAAATTGTGGGGAAATGAACGAAAGCATGAAACAATATTCCAATTATTATTTTATAGGAATCGGTGGCATAGGCATGAGTAACCTGGCCCGATATTTTTTGGCAGAAGGGAAGACTGTTGGAGGGTATGATCGTGTGCAGACACCGTTAACAGAAACCCTGGAAAAAGAGGGTGCTTTTATTCATTATGAGGATAATATTGATGCTGTTCCCCGGCAATTTTTCGATAGAGAACATACGTTGATCGTTTATACCCCTGCTGTTCCTTCTACTCATTCGGAGCTGAATTTTTTCCGTTCGGCAGGATTTATGTTGATGAAGCGTGCACAGGTTTTGGGAGAGATTACCAAATTGAGCGATGCTATTTGTGTTGCAGGTACACATGGGAAAACTACGGTTTCGGGCATGATTGCCCATCTATTGCGGCAGTCGCATGTCGATTGCAATGCATTTCTTGGAGGAATCTCGAAAAATTACAACAGCAACCTGCTTTTGTCTGACAAAAGCCGCATTACGGTGGTGGAGGCCGATGAATACGATCGCTCTTTTCATTGGTTGCGACCGTGGATTGCCGTCATTACGGCGGCTGACCCCGATCATTTGGATGTTTATGGCTCTATGGAAGCTTATCGGGAAAGTTTCGAAATGTTTACGTCGCTTATTCGCCCTGACGGATATTTGATCCTAAAAAAGGATATTGCCGTAATGCCACGCTGCGAATCTACCGTTCAGGTTTTCACCTATTCCGAAAATAAGGGTGATTTTCATGCTGAAAATACTCGAATCGGAAACGGCGAAATTGTGTTTGATTTTGTTTCTCCTTTCGGTGTTATACCCAATATTCAATTGGGTGTTCCTGTGAAAATAAATATCGAAAATGCAATAGCTGCTATTGCAGCTGCCACACTTTCCGGTGTCAATCCCGAGGAAGTGCATGAAGCCATGCGCACATTCGAAGGTGCTAAACGTCGGTTCGATATCCGATTAAAAACGGATGATATTGTTTTTATTGATGATTATGCCCATCATCCTAAGGAATTGGCCGAATCCATCGATTCGATCAAGGCTTTGTATCCAACAAAGAAAATAACTGGGGTTTTTCAGCCTCATCTCTATACGCGTACACGTGATTTTTTTGAAGATTTTGCTCAAAGTCTTTCCAAACTCGATGAGGTAATTCTCCTGGATATTTATCCTGCACGCGAAGAACCTATTAAAGGAGTGACGTCGGAGATTATCTTTGACAAAATTACGACAGAAAACAAAGTGTTATGTAAAAAGTCGGAACTTCTTACGATATTAAAGGATAGAAATATTGAAGTATTGGTAACATTGGGAGCAGGCGATATCGATCGACTTTTGCCCGATATAGAGAAGCTCTTAAAAGAGAAATCGGAGAGAAATCATACGGTATTGTAATTTTTTACGGTTTCATTTTAAAGTGTAACTTTGCAATCATATAGCTTCGAATGAAGAAATTTCTGATTATATTGGTTTCGTTGGTGATAATGGGATACCTCGTTTTTGCGGTATTTTATTTTCGAAATTCATCGAAAAATCAGTTATGTACACGTTTTGAGGTTCTCATAAAAGATAGCTCGGAAAACCGATTTGTGCATGCCGACGATATTATCCGGTTGGTAAAAAACAAAGACTTGTATCCCGTCGGAAAACAAATGGATGAGGTGAATACACTTGATATTCAAACTGCAATTATGACCAATAAGCTGGTAAAATCTGCTGAAGTGTATTCCACTTCGAATGGTTCGGTAATAGCCAATATTTATCAACGAAGCCCTATTCTCCGCGTTATTTCTGACACAGAAGGCGATTTTTATATCGATAAAAATCGGGAAATAATGCCGACTTCGAGTCGTTTTACCGTATATGTTCCTATTGCAACAGGTGATATAAGTAAAGAATTTGCCAAAGATAAGTTGTATGATTTCGCCAAATTTTTGTATGAAAATCCCGATTGGGATGCCTGGATAGAGCAAATTGTGGTGAGAAAAAACGGGAAAGTCGAATTGATCCCTCGAGCCGGGGATTTTCGTATCCTATTGGGAACGTTGGATAATTATCCTGCTAAATTGGCAAAATTTGCACTTTTCGTAAAAAAAGGTCTTAATATAGTGGGATGGAATCGCTACTCCGAAATCAATCTTTCGTTCGATAATCAGGTAGTGTGTACAAAAAAATAATTTACATTTTCTCTTATGAAAATGAATGTGTGTGTAAAACAAAAATAAGTGCCGAAGCGTTTGATAAAAACAATCCGGTCTTATATCGTTTATAATTAAGGTATGATACAATCAGAATCAGGATTTATTGCAGCTATTGATTTGGGAACTTCCAAAATTACCGGAGTTGTCGGACGCAGAAATGAAAATAATGTCATTTCTGTATTGGCTTGTGAAACCATTCCGTCCGATCAATGCATTCGTCGCGGGTTGGTATATAATATAGAAGAGACGGGGGCTAAGGTTCGTAAGTTGATCAGTTTACTCGAGAACAGATTGAGCAGGAAAATCGGTAAAGTGTATATTCCTATAGCAGGACAATCGCTGCATACTGTTGATTTCAGGGAAAGAATGCAACTTCCTCCTTCAGGAATAGTTACGGCTGAGATAATTGCGCAGCTTCGCAAGGAAGCAGAGAAATACAATCCCGAGATGACCGGACGATATGCTATTGCTGATGTGGAATATTTTTTGGACGGAAAACCTGAAAAAAATCCTGTTGGCATTACGTGTTCTATCATCGAAGCCAATTATAAGATGATTGTCGGACGCCCCAACATCATCGCCAATATCCAAAAAAGCATTCGGGATAGAACCCAAGTGGATATTGCCGGTTATACCGTAGGAGCATTGGCTTCGGCAGCTATTGCATTGAATGAAGAAGAAAAGGAATTGGGCTGTGCTTTCATCGATTTTGGTGCGGGTACTACTACATTGTCAATCTACAAAGGGGGCATCTTGCGAAGAATGGTAGTTGTTCCTTTTGGAGGACGTTCCATCACAAAAGATATCTGTGAATTGAATTTCATTGAAAGCGATGCCGAACAGTATAAAATCAAATTCGGTAAAGCACACGAGAATCAGGATAATTTACTTTCTTCTCCGTTTTTCTCAAAACCGGATATCGATCTGGTGGAGCTCAATAAAGTCATACGGATGCGTATAGATGAGATTGTGGCTAATTTAAAGGAACAGATTGAATTGTCGGGATATAACGGACAGTTGGGTGCCGGAATCGTGATGACAGGAGGTGCCTCACAATTGAAGAATCTCGATATCTATCTCACGGAGAAATTGAAAATGCCGGTACGACAAGCATCGGCAAAAAAGTCTTTCATCAACAATTTCCCCGAATTGGCAAATGATCCTTCTTTGACACAGGCTTTGGGGTTGTTGTTGTTTGGAACAGAAGATTGCGAAAAAAAACCGGTCGTTGAAACAGCAGGCGAGAAAATTATGCAGGAGGAACGGGATTTTTCTAAAAATATGAGCGAACGGAAAAGAAAAGGCGATAAAAAGAAAACGGAGAAAAACAGTGAAGAGAAAAAGCGTACGGACGGTTTTTTTTCCAAAATGGGAAATATTCTTGGAGAGATGTTTTCCGAGGATGAAAATAATTGAGGATTAAAAAGATAAACAAGCATTTAGGGAGTGAGTATGGATGATACGATATTGGATTTTCAGTTAGAAACCCGCACGGAAGCGATTATTAAGGTAATCGGGGTTGGAGGGGGCGGTGGCAATGCCGTCAACCATATGTTTCTTGAAGGAATACACAATGTTTCTTTCGCTCTATGCAATACCGACAATCAGGCATTGATGGAATCGCCTGTACCCGTGAAAATTCAGTTGGGAGAACATACAACCGGTGGGCTGGGTGCCGGAAACAGACCCGATATCGCTCGCAGTGCTGCCGAAGAAAGTATCGATGCAATACGTGATTTATTGAGTGACGGTACACGTATGGCGTTTATCACAGCCGGTATGGGTGGAGGAACAGGAACAGGTGCTGCTCCCGTTGTGGCTAAAGTCGCTAAAGATATGGGCATATTAACAGTGGGAATCGTGACTATCCCTTTCGTTTTTGAAGGTCCAAAAAAGATTATCCAGGCATTAAAAGGAGTAGAAGAAATCGCTGCCAATGTGGATGCACTTCTCGTAATCAACAACGAGCGATTACGCGATATTTATCACGATTTAACGATGATGAATGCTTTTGCTAAGGCCGATGATACGTTGACGATTGCTGCAAAAAGCATTGCCGAAATCATTACGGTTCACGGCTATGTAAACCTTGACTTTGCCGATGTTTACACAACGTTGAAAGATGGCGGCGTTGCCATTATGAGTAGAGGCGTGGGGAAAGGGAGAGACAGGGTTGAAGAGGCTATTCGTGATGCTCTTCATTCGCCTTTACTTAACAATAATGATGTGTTTAGTGCGAAAAAAATACTCATTAATCTTTCCTTTGGTGAAAAAAACCCATTAATGATGGAAGAGATGAATGCGTTGCATGAGTTCATGTCGAAGTTTAGCCGTGAAATCGAGGTAATTTGGGGTGCGGCTTTGGAAGATGATCTTACCGATGAGGTTAAGATAACATTATTGGCTACCGGTTTTTCCATTACAAGTGTTCCCGGCATTGAAGAACATCGATTAGTAGAATCTCAAGCTGAGGAATTGGAACGTAAGATACGCGAAGATGCACGAAAAGAACAGGAAGAACAGGATAGACAACTAATTGAGAAGTACTATGGGAAAAAAGGACTGAAAGATCTTTTGACAACTAGCTATCGGATTGAGCCGATTGTGCTTACGACAGAAGAACTGGATGATGATAAAATTTTGGAAGCAATGGAGAGGATAGCGGTTTTCAAACGCGATGTAAATTTTAATCCTCGTGCATTTCGAAACGAAGCTCAAACCCCATCATCTTCTTTGTTCGATTAAAAAAAGAATTTTTATACTATTTTACTTATGAATTTATTCGAGACAATTAATGAAGAAATAAAAAAAGCAATGCTTGCAAAAGATAAAATAAGATTGGAAGCGTTGCGAGGAATCAAAAAAGAATTTTTGGAAGCAAAAGTTGCCAAGGGTGCTAATAATGAACTTTCGGATGAGGCTGCTGTGGCTATTTTGCAGAAAATGGCAAAACAACGGAGAGATAGTGCCGATATTTATTTGTCGCAAAATCGTTCTGATTTGGCAGAAACCGAATTGGCTCAATTAAACGTCATTCAGGAATTTTTGCCCCGACAGATGTCTCCCGATGAACTGGAGGAAGCAGTGAAAAAAATTATCGCCGATGTTGGAGCGACTTCCATGAAAGATATGGGTAAAGTGATGGGCGTTGCCACTAAACAGTTTGCAGGAAAAGCCGAAGGACGCTTGATCTCTGAAACCGTAAAGAAACTACTCGGTTAATTCCTTCTTCATCCGTTTGTCAATGTAATTGCTTTTACGGGCTTTCTTATCCAATTTTTCCAATGCTTTCAGTTGGTTTTTCCCGGGTTCGAAATCGCTCGACAAAAGCAAAACGGAGAGGGTTTCGTCGTCCACTTTTTTCAATCTGAAAGCAACAGTTCGGTTTTCAATGATATTGTTTTTTACCAATCTAACAAGAAAATCGCTGGTCGGATCATAAGGGAATGAAATATTATCGTATCCCATATCCGATACTTTTATCTTTTGAACTTTAGGATTCTTTTTGAAAAGAATTTTCCCCTCGCTATTGGTTACGCCTCCCTGCAGTGTTTTTCCCGATGAATTTACTAGCTCAACCAGTATTCCCGACAACGAAAAATTGCGGTTGTCTGTTACCTTGATCCCTACCGAGTCTTCTTTTGATCCCGCAAGCGGCTGGACAGTCGATTTTTCACCTGAATATTCCCCCGTCATTACCAACAAATAATCGCCCATAATTTCATAACTGCCTTCACCCACTTTGTTGGTTATCATGTTTCCCATTTCATCCATGTCGAAATATACTTTTCCATTCTCAAATTTAAGCACATCATTACCTTCCTTGAATACACCTTCATATTGTTGGGTATATGTCGGTAGAGTAATCGCAAGAAAAAACAGGATGTCACATATTTTCTTCATTTTCGACCGGTTTATTGTGTGTAATTAAAATGAGGTTTATATTATTTCTTTTGTAAAGTACACAAAGGCTTTTTATTTACTCCCCAACCGAGTAACATGTTGCTCGGTTGGGGAGTACAACGTTTCAGTATGGTTGTTTGAAAAGACTTACTCTTCTTTTTCTCCTGCTTCGTATTCTTTCAGCAATTTCTCCTGAATATCCGAAGGCACAAGTTCATAACCGGAAAACTTCATGGTAAAGGAAGCGCGTCCGCCGGTTAGCGAACTTAGTGAAGTAGAATATGAACTCATTTCTTTTAGTGGAACTTTGGCTTTGATTCTCTCGAAATGTTTATCACTTTCCATACCCATAATCATAGCCCGTCGTGTTTGAAGATCACTTATCACATCTCCCATATATTCCGATGGCACAGAAACGGTGACATCATAGATGGGTTCGAGAATTTTGGGCCCTGCATTTTTGAATGCTATGCTGAAGGCATTACGTCCGGCAAGCATGAAAGAGATTTCGTTGGAATCGACAGGGTGCATCTTGCCGTCATATACGATAACGCGAACGTCACGCGCATACGATCCCGTTAAAGGTCCTTGTTCCATGCGGCTCATAATTCCTTTCAAAATAGCAGGCATGAAGCGGGCATCGATGGATCCTCCCACAATACTGTTTACGAAAACCAATTTACCTCCCCATTCAAGCTTTATTTCCTGAACATCGCGTGTTTGAACTTTGTATTCTTGCCCGTTGAATTTATATACTTCCGGGATCGGCATACCTTCTGTATAAGGTTCTACAATAAGGTGGACTTCACCAAACTGTCCGGCTCCTCCCGATTGTTTTTTGTGCCGGTAGTCGGCGCGAGCTGCTTTGGTGATCGTTTCACGATAAGGGATTTTCGGTTCAAGAAATTCAACTTCGATTTTATCGTTATTTTCTAATCTCCATTTGAGCGTTTTCAGGTGAAATTCCCCCTGTCCGGAAACAATGGTTTGCTTCAATTCTTTCGATATTTCCGAGATCCATGTGGGATCTTCTTCGTGCATTCGGGTGAGTGCCTCGTTTAGTTTTTCGGCATTGGCTTCGTTTAATGGTTTAATGGCCCGACGATAGCGGGGTTCGGGATATTTGATGAAATCGAATCGGTTGTCGGCACCTTTTGCATTCAAGGTATCGCCGGTGCGCACGTCTTTTAATTTTACGGCGGCACCGATGTTGCCTGCCTGCATTTCTTCAACTTTAGTGCGGATTTGTCCGGCTACCGAAAAAATTTGAGCCAAACGTTCTTTGGAGCCCCGATTGGCATTGGTCAGGTCATCGCCTTCTTTTATGGTGCCCGACATGACTTTGAAGTAGGAAATTTCTCCGATATGGGGCTCAACAGTAGTTTTAAAAACGAAAAGACTGGCAGGGGCATTGGGGTCGGGTTTTACCTCCTTGCCTTCGGTGTTTTTCGGCGCAGGCATCTGATCCGGTGATGGTGCTACAGCACTCAGAAAATTCATCACCCGGTGCACTCCCATATTTTTTGAAGACGAAACACAGAATACGGGGAAAATGCTACGATCGATTAACCCCTTTTGGATCCCTTCTCTCATTTCTTCTTCCGATAGTGTTCCCTGCTCGAAATATTTTTCCATCAATCCTTCATCGTTTTCAGCTGCTGCTTCCAATAGTGTTTTATACAATTCGTCAGCTTTGTTTTTTTCACTATCCGGAATGTCCATTACGTCAGGAGCCGTAGCATCCGTTTTCCATTTATACATTTTTTGTTTCAGTACATCAACAATGCCTACAAACGAGTTTCCGCTGCCGATTGGATATTGGATTGGAATCACCTTGTTTCCCCACATTTCTTTCATGCCGGCGAGGGTATTGTCATAATCGGCTTTTTCGTTATCCATCTGATTGATGACAAACACAACCGGTTTATTCAAGTCTTCTGTATAGTGAAACTGATTAATGGTTCCTACTTCAATTCCGTTGACGGCATGAATAACCATTAATGCAGTGTCGGTAACATTGAGCGAAGTGATGACACCGCCAATGAAGTCGTCCGATCCCGGGCAGTCAATGAAATTCATCATTTTGTCTTTCCACTCAATGGAAAATACGGTAGGAAACACCGAATAGCCATATTCTTTTTCTACGGGAAAATAATCACTGACGGTATTCCCGTTTTCAACCGTACCGCGTCGTTTTATAAGACCACTCTCGAAAAGCATAGCTTCTGCGAGAGTGGTCTTTCCTGATCCCGAATTGCCTATGATAGCAATATTTTTAATGTCTTTCGTTTGATATACTTTCATGATCTGACTGTTTATAAAAATTGTTTGGAGTTACAAAATTAAAACGACTTTGCATCTTGCATAAAGCAAAGTCGTATCACAAAAATAACGCTCGCAAGTTAAAAAAAACCGGGCAATTCAAGAAATATACAATAATGTTAAAGAATTATGTTTTATAACATATAAATAGGATTGATTCTATTTTGTGTGCCTTGCTATAGGTTTTTTATATGTCGCTGAAAACTATATGTTCTATAATATATAGTATTTTTGCAATACCTTTTAAATCATATAGATTCAAATCGATTATTTTTGTAATTTTGTCGGATTAAAGAATAAATAACGCTTCTGCCCATCAAGTAAGGGTAGATGCAAAATGTGTTTCTTGGAATAAGTAGGCATGATAAGACCGGTATTTATTCAATATACATTGTTTTTGCAAAAGATAAGGTTGCTAATGATTAAGCAATTATGGATGTCAGGTGTAGATCCGGGCACCATGTAAAACCTTGTATATTTTTTGTATGCCTTAAAAAAATACCTTTCTATTCCATTTATTTATTCAACGGTTTAAAATAGTATTTTAAATGAAATATTTCTATAATCAATCTATTGAAGAGATACTTCAACAATTCGGTGTGTCTGCCGAAAAAGGATTGTCGGCTGCTGAAGTGAAAAAACGTCTCGAAACTTATGGCCCGAATCGTCTTCAATCCATAAAGCAAAAATCCACTTTACAAATCTTTCTCGATCAGTTTAAAGGATCGATGGTGATGATCCTTTTCGTCGCTGCCATTATTTCGGGAGTAATTGGTCTGCAAAACGGTGAAGGATTTTTAGATACGATAGTTATTCTTGCCATTTTGGTGGTTAATGCCGTGATCGGAATGGTAGAAGAGAAAAAAGCGCAATCTTCCTTAGAAGCGCTGAAAAAGATGAGTGCGCCGCGTTCTAAAGTGCTACGCGAGGGAGAAATTGTCGAAATTTCTTCTACAGAGATCGTTCCCGGCGACATTGTTGTGTTGGATACGGGAGATATTGTTCCTGCAGATATGCGACTCTTAGAAGCGGTAAACCTGAAAATCCAGGAATCGGCATTGACCGGTGAATCTGTTCCGGTAGAAAAAAACGTCAAGACGTTGAATATTGAGGACGTGCCGCTTGGCGATCGCACGAACATGGCGTTCTCAACGTGTGTAGTGACTTATGGTCGAGGGAAAGGGATTGTTGTGGCGACAGGAATGAATACTGAAGTTGGCAAGATCGCTCATCTCCTTCAACATGCCGAAGGAACTGAAACGCCGATGAGTAAACGGTTGGAACAGTTGGGAAAAATATTGGGATATGTCGCTCTTATCATCTGTGCTGTTATTTTTATTATAGGACTGCTTTACGGTAACAATTGGCTTGAAATGTTCATGATGGCAGTGAGCCTTGCGGTTGCTGCCATTCCAGAGGGGCTTCAGATTGTTTCTACGTTGGTGCTTTCTATTGGGGTACAGCGGCTCGTCAAGCTTCATGCCATTGTGCGCAAGTTGCCTTCGGTCGAATCATTGGGGAGTGTTACGGTGATTTGTTCCGACAAAACGGGGACACTTACCCAAAATAAGATGACGATAGTAAAAGGATGGACAGTCGGGAACGAAATCGATTTTCGTGAGAAGGGGGTTTTCGAACGTTCGGATTCAGATGGTAAAATATTGTTGCATTCAGCATTGTTGTGTACGGACGCTCATCTGAGAATGTTTCCTGACGGGAGTCACGAAAACTCGGGCGATCCCACCGAGACAGCTATTGTCGACATTGCGCTGAATTTCGGTATGAATAAGAATGAGGAAGAGAAAAAATATCCCCGGGTTGGTGAGGTGCCTTTCGATTCCGAACGGAAGCGCATGGCTACCATCAACAGAATGGAAAACGGGCAACTGCGTGTTAATGTGAAAGGCGGGGTTGATGAAGTCTTGAGTGTTACCTCTTTCATCCTTGTTAAGGGCAAGGTTCGTCCGATTACCCAAGAAGATATTGAATCAATCAGAAGACAAAATGAGAGCATGGCGCAAGATGCTTTACGTGTACTTGCTGTGGCGTATAAAGATATTGACGAACTTCCAGATAAAGTGACTGTTGAAACCGTCGAAAATACGTTGGTTTTTGCAGGGTTGATCGGCATGATCGATCCTCCCCGTCCTGAAGTGAAAGAAGCGGTGAGTAAATGCAAAATGGCCGGTATACGTCCGGTAATGATCACGGGAGATCATAAGATTACTGCTCTTGCCATTGCTAAAGAGATCGGGATTTACCGTGAAGGCGATCAAACCGTCACAGGTTCAGATTTGGAGAATATGTCCGATAGCGAATTGTATCGCAATGTGAAATCGTATTCGGTTTATGCCCGTGTGGCGCCGGTGCACAAAGTGCGAATCGTGAAAGCATGGCAATCTTATGGCGATATTGTTGCCATGACGGGTGATGGGGTAAACGATGCCCCTGCTTTAAAGCAGGCCGATGTAGGTGTTGCAATGGGTGTTGTGGGAACTGAGGTGGCAAAGGAAGTGTCGGACATAATCCTTACCGATGATAATTTTGCTACCATTGTCAATGCCGTCGAAGAGGGACGGCGTATTTACGACAATATTCTCAAAGGCATTCAATATTTGTTATCATCCAATGTTGGTGAGGTCCTGCTCATCCTTATTGCCTCGTTGCTGAATCTTGGCAATCCACTGACGCCGATTCTTATTCTTTGGATTAATTTGGTAACAGACAGTCTCCCCGCGCTGGCATTGAGTATGGATCCTGCCGAAAATGATATTATGAAACGTAAACCGCGAGATCCCCAAAAGGGAATTTTCAGTCGGGGAATGGTTTGGCGCATTATTTATCAGGGAACAACCATCGGGTTGATTTCACTGGCAGCTTATCTGATCGGATTTAACGATGGGGGTCAACCCTTAGGACAAACCATGGCTTTTGCCGTACTGGGATTTGCCCAGTTGATTCATGTTCGGAATCTGCATTCCAACAAAATATCATGTTTCAAAATCAGTCCGCTCCTCAACAAACCGTTGATAGGTGCCATTGTTGTTTCGGCAGCGTTTATGGCTTTGATTCTTCTGATTCCGCCCGTCATGAATATTTTTGGCACAGTCGTCATGGACGGAATGCATTGGACTTATGTATTACTGCTCTCGTTAGTCCCTGTTGTTGTGGTCGAGTTGATGAAATTGTTGAAATTAAACAGTTCAAAAGACGAATATTAAAATCGTGCCGTTTTTTTGTCATTAACGAATGTAAAGGGATTAAAATTCAGCTTAAATAAATGATAAATTTACACTTACCTTGTTCTTTGAATGGGCAAGGTAAATTTTTTTTTATTATTTTTGAAGCCGTAAAAAATTGATTTTTCATCAAATTACTTATTTTTCTTTTCAATTTTAAATATATTAATCGATTTATCATATGGCGAATCTGAATGAAGCTCTTTTTCTTCTGGTTGTAGGAATGCTTACGGTTTTTGTTATTCTTTTGTTGGTAGTGGCGGTGGGAAATTTTATTATAGGAGTTACTAATCGTTTTCTACCAACTCCACGTATACCAAAGAAAAACGATACCGAAGGTGATAAGGGTATACATCCCAAAAAAATGGCAGCCATTGTTGCAGCGGTGGATGTCGTTACCAAGGGAAAGGGCAGAATAATTAACATAGGGAAAACAAAAAGTACAAAATAACTAATTATGGCAAAACAGATAGGATTTAGTCTTTTATATCGCGACATGTGGCAGTCGTCGGGAAAATATGTGCCACGAGTAGATCAATTGAAAGCCGTAGCTCCTGCTATTATCGACATGGGATGTTTTGCTCGTGTTGAAACCAACGGTGGAGGGTTTGAGCAGATTAACCTGTTGTTTGGTGAAAATCCAAATATTGCAGTGAGAGAATGGGTGAAACCTTTCAATGAGGCGGGTATTCAAACACACATGCTCGAAAGGGGATTGAACGGTATCCGCATGACTCCTGTTCCTGCTGATGTGCGCCGACTGATGTTTCAGGTGAAGAAAAAACAGGGTACCGATATTGCCCGTTCGTTTGACGGATTGAACGATGTCCGCAACTTGGAGAATTCCATCAAATTTGCAAAGGAAGCGGGGATGATTTCCCAAGCTGCGCTTTGCATTACCGTTTCACCTATCCATACTGTAGCATATTATACACAGTTGGCCGATACATTGATAGAAATGGGTGCGGATGAAATTTGCATAAAAGATATGGCCGGCATAGGACGACCGGTATCGCTGGGCAAGATTGTGAAAAATATCAAAACGCGTCATCCTCACGTTCCTGTGCAGTATCACGGTCATGCCGGTCCCGGTTTTCAGATGGCATCGATTCTTGAAGTTGCACTGGCCGGCATCGATTACGTTGACGTAGCTATGGAGCCGCTTTCTTGGGGTACTGCTCATGCCGATGTGCTTGCCGTGCAGGCAATGCTGAAGGATGCCGGATTTGCTGTTCCCGATATCAACATGAAAGCCTATATGAAAGTACGGTCGCTTACACAAAGTTTTATCGACGATTTTCTGGGTTATTACATCAATCCCAAGAATCGGTTGATGAATTCGTTGCTTATCGGCCCCGGTTTGCCGGGCGGAATGATGGGGAGCCTGATGGCCGATTTGGAAAATAACCTGGAGTCGCTTAACAGATGGTTGGCAAAAAACGGCAAACAGGAACTCACGCTGGACGATTTGCTGATAAAATTGTTCGATGAGGTAACCTATATTTGGCCGAAGGTGGGATATCCTCCATTGGTGACACCGTTTAGTCAGTATGTGAAAAACCTTGCCCTGATGAACGTGATCCAGATGGAAAAAGGCAAAGAGCGCTGGTCGATGATTGCCGATAACATTTGGGATATGATTCTTGGTAAATCGGGTAAACTGCCCGGTAAGGTTGCTCCTGAGCTTGTGGCATTGGCGAAAGAACAAGGAAGGGAATTTTATACCGGCAATCCGCAGGATTTGTATCCTGATCAATTGGATGAATTCCGTGCCGAGATGAAAAAGAACAATTGGGACTTTGGCCGTGATGACGAAGAACTTTTTGAGTTAGCCATGCATCCCGAACAGTACAGAGCATACAAAAGTGGCGAAGCTAGGGCGGCATTCGAAAAAGATTTGGCCGAGAAAAAAGCAGCTGAAAAGCAAAGAAAAGGAGAGACACCTGTCGTTTCGCTTCAACAAAATAATGAGTATAAGCCGAAGAAGTTAATCATCACTATCGATGATGAGGAATATGAGGTAAATATTTCTTACTCGGATGAGGATGTGAATGATAATAAGGGAGCCGATAAATCGGCAAAGGATGTGAAACCTGCCGAAAAATCCTCATCTACTCCAAAAGGGAAAATCAAAACGCTTGTTACACCTCTCGAAGGGAAATTTTTTTTGACGAAAGATCCCTCCGAAAAACCTATTAAAGTAGGCGATAAAGTTAAAAAGGGTGATGTAATCGGATACGTAGAATCCATGAAGACCTATAATACGATTGCTGCCGAAGAGGAGGGGACCGTGGTAGAAATTTGTGTATCGAATGGTGATTCTGTGTTTGAAGATGATGTGATTATTAAATTGCAATGAGGATATGGGGGATATTTTTACGGGTTTGTCTGAAATGACGGCTTTTGGGGCTATAGACTTCAAAACCGTTGTAATGTGGATTATAGCATTTGTTCTCTTATATTTGGGGATAAGGAAGCAATATGAGCCACTTTTGCTTGTGCCAATTGGCTTTGGAGTGTTGTTGGCAAATTTGCCCGGCGCCGGATTGGGAATAGTGGATGCATCAGCTGTTCATTATGAAGATGGTACCTATATGAATCTGCTGGAAATAGCAAACGAATACGGCATCATGAATTTTCTTTACTACGCGCTCATTAAAACCGGTTTGCTTCCCCCTATCATTTTTATGGGCGTGGGTGCTCTTACCGATTTTGGGCCAATGTTGCGTAATCTCAAATTATCTTTTTTTGGTGGTGCCGCACAGTTGGGAATTTTTTCGGTGCTGATCGGTGCAGTTTTGATTGGTTTCAATTTGAACGAGGCCGGCTCGTTGGCAATCATTGGCGGAGCCGATGGGCCTACGGCTATTTATACCACTATTAAGTTGGCACCTCATTTGTTGGGGCCCATTGCGATTGCTGCTTATTCTTACATGGCACTGGTGCCGGTGATTATTCCCTTGGTTGCTAAACTGTTGATGACCGAAAATGAATTTAAAATACATATGCGCCACATGGATGAATTGTACCCTCCCAAACATGCGATCAAACATTTGAAAGTGGTGAAGATTGTTTTCCCTATCGTATTGGGTGTGGTTGTGGCTGTTTTTGTTCCTTCGTCGGCACCCTTGCTCGGTATGTTGCTGTTCGGAAATTTGGTTAAGGAAATCGGAACTTCCACAAGTCGTCTGGCTGAAGCAGCGTCAGGTCCCATCATGAATACGGCAACCATTTTTCTTGGTTTGTGTGTGGGGGCTACCATGACGGCCGAGGTATTCCTTTCGCCACAAACATTGGGTATTGTGGTCGGTGGATTTTTGGCTTTCGCCATATCGGTTGCCGGCGGCATTTTGGGAGCGAAGGTCTATAACATGTTTTCGAATAAAAAGATCAATCCGCTTATCGGGGCAACCGGTTTGAGTGCCGTACCGATGGCTTCGCGTGTGGCAAACGAAATGGCATTGAAATACGACAAATCGAATCATATTCTGCAATATTGTATGGCAAGTAACGTTTCCGGAGTAATTGGATCGGCTATTGCCGCAGGGGTATTGATTTCGTTCTTGGCATAAGAGAAGAATCGATTCCGGAGTTATTTTTTCATTTCTCAAATTTTGTTTTGGCCATCAACCGTTTTTTATTCTCTTTCAGAATTTCCGAATGGGTTGCAAGAAGTTTTTATCCTTTGCAGGAAAACGTGATGGGCGGGCAAAAAAATTTAATTCCTTGCCTGAAAAGTGGATGAGATTGCTTGAAAATTTCATCCCTTTTCTGAAGCCCGTGTTAACTGAAATAACTTAAATCCTCCATCAGAAACCCGATTTGTACGTCTTACATCTATTAGTAATATTTTGTTTTATAAACATCCATTATCGATATATTTTTCTGTCAAACAGCTAAATGTGCAACTAAAATAATATTAAAATGATATTTCATTTTCTTTGCTATAACATAAATATTCTATACCTTTGAAAGGTAGAAAGTTGTCCGATAGATAAGGAAAAACAATGAAGGCAAAAACTATTTTAAATCTGCATTTATCAGGAACACAAGCAATGAGTCCTTAATTAAAATAATAGGATGATAACATGAGATATAACGATTTGCCTATCGATTTTAAATATCTGATCGTAAATGAGAAAGACAGAAGTTTCGGCTTAACCGTAAATACGGTCGGGTTTCAGCCTGTTGCTCCCAACACGGTCTATCCTTCCACGCAACATCCCAAAAGCTATTATTTTGACCCATGTAAAGGACGAATTCTTTCAGAGTATCAGATACTGTATATCAGCAAAGGGCATGGCTCTTTTATGTCGGAAACCACCAAGAAAACGAATATAGATAAGGGGCAAATTATTTTTCTTTTTCCCAATCAATGGCATACCTATTGTCCTTCGCCGGAAACAGGATGGAACGAATATTATGTCGGATTTGAAGGACAAGTCATTGACGAAATGGTAAAAAACGAATTTATCGGCCCTAATAAACAGGTTATTGATATTGGTGTGAATGAAGATTTGGTAAATCTTTATTCTTCTGCTTTACAAGTAGCTAAAGATGACAGAATAGCGGCTCAGCAACATTTGGCCGGCATTGTTTTACATATTATCGGCATGATATTATCGTATTCGCAGAATAAAGATTTTGAAAACAACAATATGAGCCAAATTGTTGAACGTGCCAAAATCATTATGAGTGAAAATATGCATAGAGGTATTAATGTAGAAGAAATTGCATCGAAATTGGGGATAAGTTATTCGCGATTCAGAAAAGTATTTAAAGATTATACAGGCTATGCTCCTGCACAATATTTTCAGGAATTGAAATTAAGAAAATCAAAAGAATTGTTGGCTGAAACGAACCGATCTCTAAAAGAGATTGCTTATGAGTTGAATTTCAATTCTTATGAATATTTTATCTTTTTCTTTAAAAAAAGAGTAGGAATTACCCCTTTGGAATACAGAAATTTAGGGAAATTATAATACCATATCGGCTCTATCAGCCTTTTTTGAGCCTATCATGAATACTTATCAGGTTTGTATATTTTTTACCGATTCTATGCCTTTTTTACGTGTATTCCGATTTGTGGCGACAAGTCTTGTATAGATCTCAACCACCTTCTTTGTCTTTATATCGTCTTGTATTTTACATTTACTGTAAACTTATTTCAGGACAGACATACCTTCTCCGCACCAAGTCCGTACCAAGGCTGCACCATCCTCGCTCCAAGGTCGCTCCAAGATTTTGCTTTTTTTGCTGCAAAAATGCAGGTGTTTTTTACGATAAATCTGCATAATCCGATGTTTTTCTCCCTGCCTTGAAGCAAGCATGAAGCAGCCCGGAGATATTTATTTAGGGGTTGCGCTTCGATTTTGAACATAATTCTTTTGTCATCGGATGTTTTTGTATATTTGTCGAAAATTATGGACGAAAATTATTTGGTAAAATTCAACAACACAATGAGAAATATTAAAATTCTTTTTTCGGTAATCCTTTTGGGTGCTATCTTTTCCGGTTGCGGATACAACACGATGGTTGAAAAACAGGAAGCCGTAGCCTCGCAATGGGGTAATGTGCAAAATGCATATCAGCGCAGGGCCGATCTGATTCCAAATCTTGTAGCTACCGTGAAGGGCTATGCCGAACATGAACAAGAAACCCTTACGAAGGTGACCGAGGCTCGTGCCAAAGCTACTCAGATAACGATAGATCCGGAAAATCTTACGGATGAGAATATCCGGGAATATCAGCAGGCTCAGGCCGAGTTGAGTGCGGCGTTGAGCAGATTGCTTCTCATTCAGGAGAATTATCCCGAGTTGAAAGCCAATCAGAATTTTCTTGCTCTTCAGGACGAACTTGCTGGTACAGAGAATCGAATCGCTGTTGAACGGAACAGATTCAACCAACTGGTAAAAGAGTATAATGCATATATTCGCAAATTCCCTCAAATCATCTATGCCGGTTTGTTTGGATTTAAACCCAAAGCCTATTTTCAAGCTGTCGAAGAAGCTCAGACAGCTATAAAAGTTCAATTTTAGCCAAAAAGTTGGCAACTTCAGTAAATTATCTGATGAAGATATTAAGTAAAATTAAACATCGATTTTGGTTATTCATTTTGTTTTTCGGCGTAGCTGCGGTCTATGCTCAGGATATTCCTAAACCGATGTATCCTCCTTGTTTGGTAAACGATTTTGCCCGTCTTTTCTCGCCGGAAGAAACGCGCGCTTTGGAGCAAAAACTCCGTGCTTACCACGATTCCACTTCTACTCAAATTTATGTGGTTACCGTGAATGATTTGGAAGGGTATGCCGTTTCCGATTATGCTTTCAAAATAGGCGAGGAGTGGGGTGTGGGGCAAAAAGGCAAAGATAACGGAGCGGTAATCCTCATTAAGCCGAAAGTTGGCAACAGTAGAGGGCAAGTCTTTATTGCAACGGGTTATGGTTTGGAGGCACGTTTGAACGATGCGTATGTGGGTAGGATCGTGCGCGATAGGATGATTCCCTATTTTAGGGAAAACGATTATTTTGGTGGCGTTAACGCTGCTGTAGATGCCATAATAGAGCGTTTGTCGGGAGAATTCGATGCAGATGAGCAGCAGGATAACGAGGGTATTCCCATTGGTCTTATTGTTGTGTCGGTTATTGGTCTCATCGTTATTCTTCGTTTGATTTTTGGCAATAACCGGCATATAAATAATGGTGGGAGTAACCGTGGAGGGGGTCGTTTTATTTTCTTCCCGCCTTTCGGTGGCGGAAGCAACCGTACCGGAGGGTTTGGAGGCACTTTTGGTGGAGGCGGAGGCGGTCGTTTCGGAGGCGGAGGTGCCGGAGGTAGTTGGTAAATCAATGGGAAAGATAATGTTGAATATGTTGCCGCTCATTACTATTCTTGGACCTACCGCTACCGGCAAAACCTGTTTTGCCGCTCATCTGGCTTACGAACTGGATGGAGAAATTATCAGTGCCGATTCACGACAGGTTTACAAGGGTATGGATATCGGAACAGGTAAGGATTTATCGGATTATGAGATAAATGGCCGGCATATTCCCTATCATTTGATCGATATTCGTGAAGCGGGTGAAAAATATACGCTTTTTCATTTTCAACATGATTTTCATCAGGCCTATTCCGACATTCTTTCGCGAAATAAAACCCCTATTTTGTGCGGAGGAACAGGATTGTATATCGAATCGGTGTTAAAGGGGTACCGCTTACCGGATGTTCCTGAGAATCCCGAATTGCGAAAGCAATTGGCTAATAAGTCGCAGGAAGAACTGACAAAAATGTTGAGCTCGTACAAAAAATTGCACAATATTACCGATACAGATACCAGGCAGCGTACCATACGGGCTATTGAAATTGCCGATTTTCAAGAAAAGCATGACATCGATTGCGCAGCATATTTGCCTGTTGAAAGTGTAATCATCGGCCTTTCGGTAGATAGGGAATTACGGCGCAAAAAAATTTCGGAACGGTTGAAAAAACGCTTGGATGAGGGAATGGTTGAAGAAGTTGAAAAACTTCTGGCGAGAGGCTTGTCGGCTGACGATCTTATATATTACGGGTTGGAATATAAATATATAACGTTATACCTCTTGGGAATGTTGTCATATGAGGAGATGTACTCGAAATTGGAAATCGCCATACATCAGTTTGCCAAGCGACAAATGACTTGGTTTAGGGGAATGGAACGCCGCGGTTTTACCATTCATTGGATTGATGCTACATTGCCAATGGAAGATAAAATAGCCTGTGGTTTACAGTTGTTACAGCATTTATGAAAAGGCTTTTCATTTATAATTGTCCAAAAAATAGTACATTTGTAACTCAAAAAATGATTGCTCGATTTTTTTAAACTTTTCGGCAACCAATGATGTTGTTTTATTTACTGATTATACGCTAAAGAATGATTAAAGGTCAATTTCCGATTGAGAAGTTTCGTTTTCTTGAAACCCCATTTTATTATTATGATATCGATTTGCTTCGTCAAACCTTGGATATCATAAAAAAAGAAACGCAAGGGAAAAATTATCATATTCATTATGCCGTCAAGGCAAATGCCAATCCTCGCATTTTGAGGGAGATTTCCTCTTATGGCTTTGGAGCTGATTGTGTAAGCGGAAACGAAATTCTTCGGGCTGTTGAATGTGGATTTTCTCCATCGAATATTGTTTTTGCGGGTGTCGGGAAAACCGATAAAGAGATTAATTTGGCTTTGGATAGCGATATTTTTTGTTTCAATGTGGAGTCGTTGCCCGAAATGGAAACCATTGAAGGGTTGGCTTCAAAGAAAGGAAAACGAGCACGCATTGCTTTGCGTATCAATCCCAATATTGATGCTCATACACACGAATACATCACAACCGGCTTGAATGAAAATAAATTCGGCTTGAATGAACAAGATTTGCCGAAAGCGTTGAATTTTATTACAGGAGCATCGCATATCGAACTGATCGGAATTCATTTTCATATTGGATCGCAAATCACGGATTTGTGCGCTTTTGAAAATTTGTGTGTCAGAGCTATGGGTTGGAAACACTGGTTCGAAAACCGAGGTGTTCGCCTTCAGCTTATCAATGTAGGGGGGGGATTAGGAATTAACTATAAGCACCCGAATCATTGTCCCATTGCTAATTTCGAATCGTATTTTCGCCTTTTCGATAAACACATGAAGTTAAACGATGACCAATCCATTCATTTTGAACCGGGAAGATCAGTGGTCGCTCCTTGTGGCTCGCTTATTGCACAAACAGTATATGTAAAAGAAGGACTCAGCAAAAAGTTTTTAATTATCGATGCCGGCATGACCGATCTTATTCGTCCGGCTTTATACCAGGCGTTTCATCATATCGAAAATATGAGTTCGGAAGAAGAACCGACTTGCTATGATGTCGTAGGTCCTATTTGCGAATCAAGTGATACTTTCGGCAAAAACAGGGAGATCAACAAAGCAAAACGGGGCGATTTGATTGCTATTCGATCTGCCGGAGCCTATGGAGAAGTGATGGCATCGCAATACAATTGCAGGAAATTGCCCAAATCGTATTTTTCGGATCAAATTTAATCGGATATGAATTTTTTGCTTTCGTCGGTGTTTGATTTCTCCATCATCGATTGGATTATTGTTGCTGCTCTTTTGCTATTTTTTATCATTCAGTTTCTTTTTTATTTTCTTCTCTATAGAAAACCTTATTCTTATCAGTCCAAAAAAGGGAAAATTTCGCTATCGGAAAATGATTTGCCATCGGTTTCGGTTGTGATTGTTTCGAAAAACGATTCTGAAAATCTGGCAAAGCATCTCCCTGCTATTCTCAATCAGGATTATCCCGATTTTGAAGTTGTGGTTGTAAACATGGGGTCGACCGATGAAACCGATATGGTTTTAAAGCGTTTGGAACAGACGTATAACAATCTCTATCACACGTACGTTCCGCAAGAAGCCGAAGAGCTGAATGAAAAAAAACTGGCATTGACAATAGGAATTAAAGCTGCAAAAAACACTATTTTGCTTTTCACGGAACCTTATTGTCAGCCGGCATCCAATCAATGGATTAAAGAATTTGCAGAAGAATTTGCCAAAGGGAAAGAAGTGGTTTTGGGCTTTTGTAAACTCGATATTCCGAAAAAAGTTCCTATGCGTAAGTTCATTCATTACGATAACCTGATACAAGGGCTGAAATATTTATCTATGGCAATTGTTCATCGACCGTTTATGGGCATTGGAAGAAATATGGGATATATTCGAGAATTGTTTTTCAGACAAAAAGGATTTTCTTCGATCTTAAATTTCGAAGATGGCGAAGACGATCTGTTTATTAATGAAATAGCAAACGGTAAAAATACCGGAGTTGTTATATCACCCGAAAGCATGACTATAAGCGATGTTGTGACCAGTTTTTCGGTTTGGCGTGCGTTAAAATCGAAATATTTACACACAAAACGATTTTACAAGGGCTTTTTTTCTTCTATTTTCGGTTGGGAAACCTTTTCCAAATATGGTTTTTATCTTTCTGTCATTTGTGCTGTTTGTTGGGGACTGCTAAATACCAATTTTATCCTTCTTTCCATTGGAATCGTATTGTTTATTGCCAGATATTGTTTTCAGGCAATTATTATCAACCGTAATAGCAAACTTTTTGGTGCCGGTAAGCATTATCTCGATCTTGTTTTTATGGATATCTTTCAACCTTTCAACAATTTCAGGTTTAAGAAATATGCGGAGAAAAAAAGAAAAAAATTCCGATGATAAAGAATTAAACAAAATGTCAGGGAATGCGTTAAATATAAGGGAATGACAATGTGTCATTTAAACCTTTGATGATTTAAAATGTCGGTTAAAGCGGGTTAAGTGTGTAGGTATTTGGTTAAAAGTGTTAAAAACAAAGAGATATAGAGATAAGGTGTATGTTTTTTGTTATTATTTTTGAGTGCTGAATGAAGCAACGAAGCAATAGAGTGATCATTTAAAATAGAAAGATATGAAAGCAAATAATACCAAAAGAGTATTGGGCATTATTTTAATTGCCGTATTGAGTTCTGTCATAACATTGTTTGGTTATGACCAGATAAACAAAAAAAGAAGTAGAGCCGTTTCGGGAAATGTTGGAGAGTATGTGAGTTCTTTTGGACAAGATAAAAATGTTGTTCTGACCAACCTAACAGCATCTCAAGGATATTTCGATTTTACAGAAGCAGCCGAAAAAGCTGTTCATGGTGTCGTTCACGTGAAAACGAAAGCAGTGCGAGAACAAGTGGTAATTGATCCTTTCGATTTCTTTTTCGGTTTCGGGGGAAGACAGCAGATAATCCCTCGCGAGCAAGTAGGTTTCGGATCGGGAGTCATTGTTTCGAAAGATGGTTATATCATTACCAATAATCATGTTGTTGAAGGTGCTACAGAGGTATCGGTAACCTTAAATGACGAGCGTGAGTTCACAGCAAAAGTTGTTGGTGCTGATGCACAGTCGGATATAGCACTTCTTAAGATTGATGGTGATAATTTTCCTTATCTGTCTTTCGGTAATTCCGATGCGTTAAGAGTAGGTGAATGGGTTTTAGCTATTGGCAATCCGTTTAATTTGACATCGACTGTTACTGCCGGAATTGTCAGTGCAAAGAACCGGACCAACATCGTGGGTGAAAATATGGGCCTTCAATCATTTATTCAGATTGATGCAGCTGTCAATCCCGGAAATAGTGGAGGAGCATTGGTTAATACAAAGGGAGAATTGGTGGGTATCAATACCGCTATTTATTCGGAAACCGGCAATTTTACAGGTTATGCTTTTGCCATTCCGATTTCCATAGCCGGAAAAGTGGCAGCCGATCTTAAAGAATATGGAATTGTGCAACGTGCCGTATTGGGAATTCAAGTACCCAATATTGAATATCTTAAACGATATGATCCCAAGAGGGCAAGCGAATTGGCAAAGATCCAAGGCGTAATGGTCGAGGACTTTTCCGATAGAAGTCCTGCAAAAGCTGCCGGCATAGAAAAAGGCGATATTATTAAAGCCATAAATAATGTGCCGATTCGTAATTTTGGAGAATTGCAGTATCAACTGAGCAAGTATCGGCCGGGAGATAAAGTGAAAGTGACTGTTGATAGAAAAGGCAGCGAAAAAACCTTCACGGTGGAATTAATCAATATGCAAGGCAGCACCGAAATCATTAAAAGGCCGGATGCATTAAAAATATTGGGAGCTACTTTCAAAGCATTGTCCGACGAACAGAAAAGACGATTGGGAATAAGTAGCGGAGTTGAGGTTACTGATGTAACCAAAGATGGAATATTCAATAAAGAAGGCATCAAAAAAGGATTTATCATTATGAGGATAAATAATTCTCCGGTAAATAATGAGGATGATGTTGCGAGAATTGTTGCCTCTGTTGCCGCACGAGGCGTTGATGAAGACAAAGTTATTTTGATAGCCGGCTTTTATCCGCCTAATGGAAGAACGCAGTATATTGCGATTGATCTATCTAAAAAATAAGTAAGACATGATAGAAGAATTTGAAGTTTTTGCAAAACAAAAAACGGACAAAAGTGTTCTTAATGACGAAGGATTCAGTGTAAATACTGTATCCTTCGGTGCGGATCTAGGAAATATAAATAGATGAATATAAGGATATAAAAATAAAAGAATAAAAAATTATAGGATAGCTGGAGAATGAGACAATTAAAGATTACAAAATCAATAACAAATAGAGAAAGTGCTTCTCTCGATAAATATCTCCAAGAGATTGGGAGAGAGGATTTAATTACTGTTGAAGAGGAGGTAGAATTAGCACAGGCAATCAAAAAAGGCGACAGACAAGCATTGGAAAAACTAACGCGCGCCAATCTTCGTTTTGTCGTATCGGTTGCCAAGCAATATCAAAATCAAGGACTCAGTCTTCCCGATTTAATTAATGAAGGGAACTTGGGATTAATAAAGGCTGCGGAGAAATTTGACGAAACGAGAGGATTTAAATTCATCAGTTATGCTGTATGGTGGATTCGCCAATCCATCTTGCAGGCTTTGGCTGAACAATCGAGAATCGTGCGATTGCCTCTTAATCAGGTAGGTTCATTGAACAAGATAAGCAAAGCATTTCAGAAATTTGAGCAGGAAAACGAGCGACGTCCTTCTGCTGAAGAGCTTGCCGAGGAATTGGATGTGTCAGTAGATAAAGTTTCCGATTCACTGAAAGTGTCCGGACGTCATATATCGATGGATGCGCCTTTTGTGGAAGGTGAAGACAACAGTTTGTTGGATGTTTTGGTGAACGATGATGCGCCGTCTGCAGACCAAACGTTAATGAAAGAATCGCTTCACAAAGAAATCGAACGTGCCTTATCTACGTTAACAGAACGGGAAAGTGATATCATTAAAATGTTTTTTGGTATTGGTTGTCAGGAAATGACGCTCGAAGAAATCGGAGATAAATTTCAATTAACCAGAGAGAGGGTTCGTCAAATTAAGGAGAAGGCGATCAGGCGACTTCGCCAAGATTCCAGATGCAAATTGCTGAAAAGCTATTTAGGATAAACAGGGATAGTATAAAAAAAAGTGAATAATATGTAGAATTGTAAAATTGAATGCTCTAACATCTGTTTATAAGCATTTTTTTTGCTGAAAATATTATTTACTTAAAATTTAATTTTATCTTTGCATGATATTCGGTATTCATGGGGAAAAATGTCGTATGAGTACACGATTTTAAAATGATGAGAACCGAAACGGAAGATATAAATTTATCATATTTTTCTAACAGTATCGAACATTTTAAAAAGGTATATGTTATATATATTGGAACAAATAATGAAAATCCCGCTCAGACGGGTTTGTAGATGAAAATAATTATCGAGTTATTGAAATTAAGAATTCAATTGTTCAAATTTAAATTTTAAATTTATGAAAAAGTTTGGTTTACTTTTAATCTCTGCTCTTGTAGCATTTGGAATAAGTGCTCAAGAAGCTCAGAATGTTTCTAACGGTACTGTTTACCTGAAGAATAAGGCTAGTGACAACTGGTTTATGGGATTGTCAGGTGGTATTAACACCTACAATATGAAGGATTTTGACAATTTCGGCGATCGAATCGGATGGATTGGTCAACTGACATTTGGAAGATGGAATTCGCCGATTTGGGGTTTCCGTTTTGGTATTGACGGTGGAGAACCGGTAATCGATTACGAGAACGACACAAAAATGAAATGGATTGGCGGTCATGCCGAAATCATGTATAACATGACCAATGCCATTATGGGTTATAAACCGGATAGAGTTTATAGTTTCGTACCTTATTTGGGTATAGGGTACATGTATGGCATGGAAGATTGGTTTGAAAAGCCAAATCCTGATAATGATCTTTTTAAAGATCAAAATCAATCGTTAACTTTCAATGCCGGTATCATCAACAATTTCCGTGTAGGTAAAAACGTAAATCTTTTCCTTGAAATCGGTTACCGATTGATGAACGAATCTTTCGATTTCGGTGCTACTCCTGAGGGAGATTGGGAATATGATGCTATGTTGTCAGCATTGGCAGGCGTTCAATTCGGCCTTGGTGGAAAACAAGACTTCACACCTGCTGAACTGATGGATTATAGCCTAATCAACGATTTGAATAGTCAAATCAATAGGCTGCGTGCTGAAAATGAAGAGCTCGGTAAACGTCCCGTATCGTGTCCGGAATGTCCGGAATGCCCGGAAGTACAACCGGAAGCAACCGTTTATGTGCCTAATGTAGTATATTTCCGTATCGATTCTTATAAGATTGACAGAGCTCAGCAAGTAAGCATCTATAATACGGCTGAATATCTGAAACAAAATCCGGATGCTAAGGTTAAGATTGTTGGTTATGCCGATAAATTGACCGGTTATCCCGAATATAACTGGAAACTATCCGAAAAACGTGCTAAAGCTGTAGCTGATGCATTAATTAAAGAGTACGGAATTGACAGCACCCGCGTAAGTGTTGATTGGAAGGGTGATACCGAACAACCTTATCCGCAGAATGACTGGAACCGCGTAGCTATCTTTTTCACTGAATAAGCATTAATTTGGACGAAGAGGGGAAATTCCCCTGAATATATAAAAACCGTCATATTGAAAAATATGGCGGTTTTTTAATGTCTAAGCCACGGTTGAGGATCTAGTTTGTTCGTCTTTTGCCAGAGCTGAAAGTGCATAGTGGAAATGCCTGTGTCCGGATCGGTATAGATCTTTCCTAATGCTTGGCCGGTTTTTACTTTATCTCCTTGTTTTACATAGGGATCAATGATGTTGGCATAGAATGTATAATAGTCTCCGTGGCGAACAATCATACAGGTGTTTGATCCGGGGAACGAGAATACTTTTGATACTTCCCCCTCAAATACTGAACGAATAACGGCGCCTTGTTGTGCTTGAATATCGATTCCGTTACTATTGATAGATACATTCCATTCGCTGCTTCTGTTAATGCCGAAGTTCGATACAATGGTCGATATTCCGGTTACGGGCATAGGTAATTGCCCTTTATTGGCTGCAAAATTTTTAGAAAGATTAAACGTCTCGGCCGAAGCAAGATGTGCCTCTTCAGTATGGGATTTTTGTGTTGGAGATTTTAATTCTTCATGTTTTTCCTGCGACGTTGTTTTTCCTTCTTCGCTTTTGGCTTTGCTGTTTTTTGCTATTTGTTCCGGTTTTTTCCGCTTTTCTTCGGTTTTTTTTGCTTCGAGAACACGCTGCTTTTCGGCTTCTTCGGCACGGCGACGAGCTTCGGCTTCCCTTTCCTGACGGGCAACTTCTTCGGCTATTAATTGTTCGATTCGGGCATTCAATTTAGCTGCTTGTTGGCGTTTAGTTTGAAGAGTTTTTTGTAATTCCCGTTGTTTGCTTTTCGCTTCAGCCATTTCTGTTTGGCGCATTTTTTCTTCGTTGATCAGTTTATTTTGTTCATTTTGCAACGCAAGCAACGCATTTTGTTTATCGGCTTTAGCTTTTGCAAGTTCACTTTTTTTCTCTGCCAGTTCTGCTTGTTTCTTTTTGATTTCTTCTGCTTGTTTTTTTTGCCATTTTGAATAATCTTTCAGATATTGCATCCTACGCAGGGATTCTCCCAACGTTTTTCCGGAAAGTATATAAATCAATTTGTTTTCCGCTCGTTGGTTATTCAGCATTCCTTTAATTGCTTTTGCATAGTTCTTTTGTTTTTTCTCTAATTCATCATTGAGTTTTGCAATTTCCTTTTCCAATTGTTTTTGTTCTTTCTCAAGAGCAACAATTTCGTTTTGATATACCGTAATCAGTTCTCTCCTTGTTGTGAGTCGTTTATTGATAAGATTGATGCGTTGCAGAAGGGTTGTGGTATGTTTTTTAACGTCGAGAAAAAGCTTATTTGTGTTTTGAATTTCTTCCTGTAACAATTCTCGTTGTCTTTGTAGCGTTTCGATTTGTTTAGTTTGAGAAAATAAAGGAAAGCTGAGAAGAAACAGAAACGGTATGATAACGGTTTTTTTCATGAATTGTTTGCCGTAATGATTTTTTCGATTTCAGAAAAATTAACTTGAGTATAATTATTGGGTATGGTAATCGATAATTCTATAGGTTCGTCGAGTACTATATTAGAATAGTTGATTTCGATATCTAATTTGCGTTTCGGAGAACTTACTTCAATTTTCATATTATAAGGGAAAATTTGTGATCCAACTCGTGCAAAATCACTATAGCTCCATTGCAGCGAATAATTATTTATAGGATCGAGCAAATGACAAAATGTGATTCGATCATCGGCATTTACAGAGAAGAAATGTTCGATATTCGTCTCTTCATTTATTGATTGCAGGTAATAATTGGTTGTAGTTTTTTTATACGCAAATTTGGTATAATCGGTTGGTGAAGTAATGTAGTCTGTTTCCGAAAAAAGCCGGTTTGTCAGCAATGATTGTAATGTATGATAATTGAACCCTGCTAAAAAGTGGTTTTCAAGTTCTTTTAGCGATTCTTTTACATAACGTTTGTTCATTCGATCGAGAATAATAAGGGTATCCGTATCTATATAAAAACGAAATATTTCTACTCCAAAAAGCGGTTGAACAGATAGTTGAAGCATTTGATCATTTATAATTTTCAAATGTGCTTTTGAAGCTAAGGTGCGTTTCCCATTGCTTAATGAAATGTTCAAGTTTGATGAAAAAGAAGAAAAAACCAATTGTTTAGACAATATATCTGAAAAGAGTTCACTATCGGCTTTTTCTATGGTATGCAATGAGGGACGGATGATTTCCTTTTTGGTTTTGCACGAATTTACGCTCAAGAGAATTACGCTTGATAAAAAAATAAGGTAATAATTGGCTGCTTTCATTTTTTGAAAGTAAGAATTCATTTTGCTTCGATATATTTTCCGGTTCGAATCTTTTCGTCAAGAGTTTTGGAATCGCTCCCTAATTCTTTGGCTTTTTTCCATTGCTCCACCGCTTTTTCGGGTTCTCCCGTCATATACAGCACATCGCCATAATGTTCAAAGATTTCGGCAGAAGGCTCTTCTTTACTGTATTTAACAGCATTTTCTATATAAATCTTAGCCGTAGTATAAGCTCCCTGTTTAAAGAGAACCCATCCATACGTGTCCAAGTAAGTAGGATTTGTCGGCTCCGCTTTCACTGTTATGCTGCTCATTTGTTCGGCTTTATCCAGATCTTTTCCTTCTAAGGACAAATAATAACTGTAATTGTTTAATACCGGCAGATTCCGAGGATTGAGTTTTAACGCTTTTTCGTAATTCTTGAACGCCGCTTCTTTGTTCCCGAGAAAATAATTCAAATCACCTATTTGGCCATAAAAATCGGATTTAAGCATTGGATTTTCAATTTTTGCCGATTTCAGCCCTTCTTCAAATACTTCCAATGCTTCTTTATATTTTTTTTGTTGGTATTTTGCGCCTCCCAAGTAAAAGTAAAATTGAGGAGCTTCGGGAATATGTTTTATAGCTTCAGTGGTAATTTCTATCACTTTATCGATGCTGTCGGGTAAGACAATGCGTAGCATTTGTTCGTATCCGGCCGGATCGGTTGGATTGGCTTTTGTATAAATTTCAAATTGCTTCATCGCTTCTTCTTTATTCTCTTGCAGCAACAATACGTTTCCATAAATAAGGTTTAGTAGTGTATTACGAGGATACTGATCGAATAATGTTTCGAAAAGAGAGTTTACCAATTGCATATCGCGTTTGTTTTGCCGAAGGATATCAATGTAGCGGGTAAGCAATTGAACTTTCGTATCCACATCTATTTCAGTACCCATAATGGCTTTTCGTAGTTCTTCTTCAGCAGCTTCTTCATTCCCCGTTTTTTCATAATAATTGACCATAGAATGTATCAGATTGGGATAATCCGGGTCAATTGCTTTTGCCTGATTGTAATAATATATGGCTTTATCCGGTTGGTTATCCTGCAAATACAGATCCCCTATAAGAACAATATAACGAGGATCGTCAGGATTTTGAGCGATGATATTTTCAATTTCCGTGAAAGCTTTTTCTTTTTGGTTGAGCATGGAATACAGCTGAAATTTATTGAGGGCTGTAGTTTCTGAAACTCCGGAAATTTTTTCCAATTCGTTTAGTACTTCTACGGCTTTTTGCAGCTCACCACTGTCGGCATATGCCTGCGAAAGTTGCATATAGAGCTCCAATTTGGAAGGGTATTCTTTTAGCAAAAACTGATAAATAGCTATTGCTTCCTGATTATTACCCGATTCTTTGCTCAAACCGGCAAGCATCGTGTTATAGTAATAATTTTTCGGATCGTATTTTACGGCTTTTTTCAAAAAAACCAATGCTTTGCTCTTTTCATCGAGCACATTATAAAAAGTTCCCAATTCTGTCAACACATTAGCATTGGTTGAATCGATCGAATAGCAATGCTGTAAATAGTCAAATGCCTCATCGTATTTGCCTTGCACTTTGGCATTGATCCCTTCATAAAAATAATAATCGAATTTTCTTTGTTCTTTTTCGTTCAGAGCTATTCCTTTCTTTTCGTTGGCAGGTTGTGTAGATTGAGCAGTTGCAAAAAGGGCACAAAAAAGAAAAAAAGCAAGGGTAAAACTAGTTAAAAAGAATAATTTTCTTTGATGCATTATGTAAACAATATAGCGTTAATTTTTTCCTGTATGACCAAATCCTCCTGATCCTCTATTGGTTTCTTCCAATTTGCAAACCTCTCGCCATTCAACTCGTGAATGTTCAGTGATGACCATTTGGCAAATGCGATCTCCATCGTTAATCGTGAATTCTTCATCCGATAAATTAATTAGGATTGCACAGATTTCCCCTCGGTAATCGGCATCGATGGTCCCCGGTGAATTAACGACTGAAATGCCGTGTTTAATAGCCAAGCCGCTTCTTGGACGAATTTGTGCCTCATACCCTTCCGGTAGTTGGATGAATATACCCGTTGGTACCAGTGCACGTTGTAAGGGCTTCAAAACAATAGGTTTATCGATATTGGCACGGAGATCCATTCCTGCCGAATGAAGGGTAGCATATTCCGGTAAAGGATGTTTGGATTGATTGACAATTTTGACCTGCATTTTTTTGATATTTCTCTAACAGTGAAAAAAGATAAGATTTTTTATTATGCGAATTTAGGTATTTCTACTCAAATAATTATCAATTTGATGAAATTTAAGGAAGTTCATTTTCTCTTGCTCCTTTTATGGCACTTATTTTTCATGAAAATATAAAAATGCTTATCTTTGTGAGAGATGAATGATCAAGACGATATATTAGGCAGATTGCGTCAGACATTGAATGAGCAAGGGATTGATTCTTTTCATATTCTTGAGGAGCTTGTTCCAATTGAGGAACAAATGGAGTATTTTCGTCATTTCGAAAGATTGAGAAGAGAAAATGCACCTTTTGTTTGTGACGAGGAAATCGCGATACTTTTTTCACCGGATGCCTCCATTGAAAGAAAAAAAAGAAGTCTTTCGTTATTAGCATCCATTCCCGATGTTGCAGCATATCGTGCCATTGAAACTTATCATAGCAGCCCGTTAGAACCCGAGCTGAAAAACTGGTCGGCAATGGCATTGGTTAGCAGTCGCATTGTCCTTAATTCCAATCTTTCGGGTAAACAGCAGGTGTATATTTCTTCCGGTTTGGGAGGACACGATAAAAAGCTTCGTTTTTTTGGGCTGTTTACTACGCCAAACAGAGAAAATTTTACCGAGCTTCAGAAAGGGATCGTTGAAAGCGAATTTCGTTTCCAATTGGAACAAGCCAATGTTGATATTGAGAAATTCGAAATCAAAGATCATTATTTTATCATTTTGATGCTTGTTCCTTTTGAAATCGATATAAAGTCGATTCTTCAAGCTGCTATAAACGAGTGCAATCAATATGGAAATTTTCTGGATACAAAGTTCTTGTTCACTAATGTGAAAATACTGGGTGACGAAGAAATTGCTAATTTGCTGAAGAAAAAAGATTAAGGAAACCGTTACATGTTGCCATTTTTTTCGTATAAAAAACAATATTTTGTTTGTTTAGCAATATTTTTTTTATTCCTTTTTACTACCGTGCAGGCACGAATTCCTTCATTTGTGCCGCCCGTTTATAATTACACCAGCACTATTTATAATGCAGAAAATCAAAATTGGGCAATAGCTCAGGGTAAAGATGGTGTGATTTATATTGGGAATAACAAAGGCTTGTTGACTTTTGACGGCGTTAACTGGAATTTATATCGTTTGCCGAATAATTTGGGAATTAAATCGATCTTTATCGATAAAAACCGCAATCCCGAAAGAATATATGTAGGGTCTTTCGAAGAGTTTGGTTTTTTTGAAAGAAATGCAGCAAATCGTTTTATTTATCATTCGTTCAAACCTTTAGTGAAGAACTATCAATTTCATAATGATGAGGTTTGGACCATTCAACAATTAAACGATACCCTGTTTTTTCAGACTTTTTCTTCTTATTTTGTTTACAATGAAAAATGGCCGGAAATTAAATATTTCAAATCTGATCCTGCACCTTTGTACTTTTTTTCGATTAAGGACACATTGTATGCTCAATACATTAATGAACATTTCTATCGATATAACGGTAATGATTTTGAACTTTTGTTAACCCACGAACAACTCAAAAATGATGAGATTGTATCGGTACAACCTTTTGGAAAGAATTTGCTTCTTTTTTCTTCGAAAAGCGGGATATTGGAATATTCGATTCATTCGAACACGCTTTCTGAATGGAAAACAGCTGTGGATAAAGAATTGAAGAGAGCAAGAATAAATAGGGTTGTATCGATAGCCGATTCAATTTATATTATCGGAACGTTAAGCGACGGAATTTTTGTTTTAGATATGAAAGGCCAACTGAATTATCATTTAAACCGAAACAACGGGCTTAACAATAATACTGTTCTTGGCCTTTTTTGCGATAATGAAAACAACGTATGGGTGGCATTAGATAACGGGGTAGCCTATGTTCAGACAAAATCTCCCATCTCCTTTTTCGAACCCGTCGATATTCAGATTGGACTGGTTGAAGATTTGCTTATCGATAACCATACGTTTTATTTGGCCACCAACCAGGGAATTTATAAGTATTCCGAAACATTGGATAAAATAATTGCTTTGCCGGGATTTGAAATTCAATCTTGGTTTATTCGGAAGTTTAATGACCAAATTATTATAGGTAATAATGAAGGAACTTCATTCCTAAAAGATGACAAGAATATTCCTGTGATAAATTCGAGTGGCGGAGGGATGGACATAAAAGCAGTCAATCTTTATGGTCGCGACCTGTTGTTAGAGTCTACTTATTCCGATTTACAGATGTTTAACCAAATTAACGGGCAGTGGGTATTCAGCCATAAACTCGATAATTTTTCCGATCTGATCAATCGTATTGAGGTTGATCATACCGGAAATGTTTGGGCTGGTCACATGTACAAAGGCGTCTATCGATTACGGATTGATGAGCAATTACAAAAAATTGTCGAAAAAGAATATTTTTCCACGCTCGATTCCCTGCAAAATTATCCAAATCCCATTCGGGTAATGAAATTGCGCGGGAGAATTATATTTGCCGATGGGCATGCTTTTTATACGTATGATGATATTGCACAAAAAATCACTCTCTTTGATCAATTAAACCAAGATCTTTCGGAATTGGCCGATACACATCGAGTGGTTATGGTGAATGACAGTTTATGTTGGTTTGTTCGAAACAATGAATATTCCCTTATTCGTTATAAAGACGGGCATTATAAGATCCAGGAAAAGATCCCTTTCAGTATCCTGAATAATCCTCCGAATATGGGACGCGGTAATGTTTATGTAGATGATAACGGAATATCCTATTTTTGTTTGAACGGCGGAATAGGGAAATATGTTCCCGTGAAAAAAACAGATCAAAAAATGTGGCCTCGTTTTGCTTTGTCTTGGGTGTCTTGTTATAATCGCAAGAGCAATCAAGTAACCTATTTGCCTCTTACTAAAAAGAATGCAATTTCTTATAAAAATAATAACCTGACTTTCCAATTTCAATATCCGGACTATTCGAGGAAACCCATTAAAATTGAGTGCCTTCTTGAGGATTATGACTCGGAGTGGATGACTCTTCCTCCCGACTTGAGTGTAAATTATGCGAATCTTCCCTCCGGAAATTATATGTTGAAAGCAAGGGTGATAAGCGAGGACGGTCGCGAGTTATCCCAATATACGTTTCCTTTTCAAATAACAACTCCTTGGTATAAAACAGGTTGGGCTATTTTGTTTTATGTCTTGGCGTTTATGATGCTTACCGGTTGGATTATTAATCAATATCTGAATACCGTTATTCGACGCAAAAATAAAGCTTTTGCCCAACGGGAAAAAGAAAGGATTGCACAAGTGGAAAGACAGGAGAAAATCATAACCGCTTTGAAAAACGAACAGTTACAAGCCGATTTAACCCATAAAAGTAAAGAATTGGCCAATGCCACAATGCTTATCATTAATCATGAGGAATTTCTGAATAGTCTCAAAAAAGAGATTCAGCATAATATCCTTTCAGGGAAGATTCAGCGAACCCAAGGAAACGAACTGATTAAAATGATTGAAAGTAATTTTTCGGAGAAAGATGAATGGACGGTTTTTCAGGATAACTTTGATCTTATTCACGAAAATTTTTTCAGAAAACTTAAGGAGAGATATCCGTCGCTTACTTCTTCCGACCTTAGATTATGTGCACTTCTTCGGCTGAATTATTCATCTAAAGATATTGCAAAGATGTTGAACCTTTCCATTAGAGGCGTTGAAGCTGCCCGATATCGCCTAAGAAAAAAATTAGCCCTTGAAGAGAAAGACGACTTGATCGCTTTTATGATTAATTTCAAATAAAACACTTCGTTTTCGAGTCAAGGTTTAACTTTTCAAAAAATCTAATAGACAATGAATTATAAGCTTTTGTGAGGTGATAAAGTATACTTCAAAAACATGTTATATAACATATAGTATTTTCAACGAACCATAAATTTTGCTTTTGGAATATGCAATCATTTTCTTTGTTTCGAAAAATTCAGTTAACAAGTAAATGATTGAACTTATGAAATTCAAATTAATTTTTATTTTCACATTACTTCTCGTTCCTCTATGCTCTTTTGCTCAACAGCGCATAAGAGTTTCCGGAGTAGTGACAGAGAAGGCTACCGGTAATCCTGTTATCGGGGCTACCGTAATGGTTAAGGGAACAACTATTGGAACGGTTACCGATATGGACGGAAATTATACATTGGAAAATGTTCCCGAGAATGCCACGATTGTATACAGTTATATTGGCATGCTCACAGTGGAAGAGCAAGTAAATGGGCGTTCCACGATAAATGTTGCTTTAGCGGAAGACGTTCAAGCATTGGAGGAAGTGGTGGTAATAGGGTACGGCACCAGTAAGTCAAAAGATCTAACAGCTCCTATAGCGGTTGTAAAGTCAGAAGACATTATTAAACATGCTACAACTTCTCCCATGAGTTCCCTGCAAGGAAAAGTTGCCGGTGTTTTGATAAATAACACCGGCCAACCTGGAGCAGGACCCGATGTCAAAATTCGCGGAATAGGTTCATTTGCCGATACCCAGCCTTTGTATGTGGTGGACGGCATGTTTTATGATAACATCAATTTTCTGAATAACAGCGATATTCAGGATATATCTATTTTAAAAGATGCTTCCGCCGCTTCTATTTATGGAGTTCGGGCTGCGAACGGTGTTGTTATTGTGACAACCAAAAAAGGCATACTCAATGCAAAACCTACGATTACTTACGATGGATATTATGGCGTTCAAAGTGCCACAGATGTTCTTAAAATGGCCAATTCGCAACAGTATGCCACTATGCAGCTGGAAAAAGGAAGCGAAACGGATAAGGCTGTTCTGCTTAAATCTATCGAACTGTATGGCGGAGACAAAACTAATATCATTCCTGCTGTAAGTACCGACTGGTACGACGAATTGCTGCGGACAGCACAAATGCAAAATCATTCGTTGGATATTACGGGAGGATCGGATAAAGTAGCCTATTCTGTAGGTCTGAATTATTTATTTCAAGAAGGGATAATGGATGCCGTAAATGATTATGAACGTTTTAATATTCGTACCAAATCAGATTATTTTGTATCGGATTGGTTAAAGGTCGGAGCTAATCTGATTTACAGCAATGCAAAGAAAAGGGATCCCAACAATTTTGCATGGGAATCGGCTTTTATTGCTCCTCCCATATTCCCTGTTTATGATGAAAAAAATACGGCAGCTTATCCTGAGAAATTTGCTGCACCTGCACAAGTAGGATACTCGTCTTATTTCGGTAATCCTGTTGCTGCTGCATATTATAATAATGCAAAAAGCAATAAAAGTCAGTTTTTACCTACTTTCTACGCAGAATTGTATCTTTTACCTCAAAACAGGTTAACTTTTAAAACCTCTTATAGTCAGGATATTTCTTTTGAAAACGGAAGAACATATACCCCGGAATTTCGTGTTGGAGGAGGTCAAGAAAACACAGTTTCTCGTTTAAACAAATACAACAATAATGTAAGGAACTGGATTGTTGACAACACGTTGACTTATATGCAGGATTTTGATAAACACAATGTTACTGCAATGTTAGGTCAATCTTTTAGAAGCGAAAGTTATCGTAATTTGTGGGGTGAAGCAACTGGTGTGCCCGGCGATTTTGAAGAATATCTTTATCTTTCTCAGGGGAATGCCGATGGAAGAAAAACAGGTGATGACGGTTATACCTACAAAGGGCTCTCTTATTTTGGTCGTGTAACCTATAATTATGCTGGCAAATATTATCTTTCTGCCACTATGCGGGCTGATGGAAGTTCCAAATACCAGGAAAAATGGGGGTATTTTCCGTCTTTTGGTGTTTCGTGGAATGTGAGTGAAGAGGATTTTATGAAACAACAAAATTTCATTGATTACCTTAAACTTCGTGCAAGCTGGGGAAAATTGGGTAACGACAAAGTACCGGCAAGTGATGGGTTTGCCTCAGTAACCCAAAACTTGAGTACCTCGGGTGTTTTTGGCAACGGCATCATTCCCGGATATACTAACCTTATTTATTTCAGTTGGTTGCGATGGGAAGTGATAAACGAAACCAACATCGGTTTTGAAACCAATATGCTTGCCAATCGTTTACACCTTGAAGCCGATTATTATTACCGTATGACCGAAAATGCCGTTATTGATGCTCCACTTCCCATGGGTGCCGGCTCGTTGTTGGGAAATTATGGAAGAATCCTTAATTCAGGTATAGAATTGACATTGAATTGGCAGGATAAAATCAACCCCAACCTCTCTTACTTTGTGGGAGGAAATATCACAACCATTAATAATAAGGTGAAAGATTTCAATGGCTTGCCTTACCTCTATGGCGGATCTGCCGAATTTAGGACGATTTCAAAAGTGGGAGGACCATTGAATGCTTATTATGGCCATAAAGTTGTGGGAGTTTATCAAAATCAAGAAGAGATTAATAATGATCCTATTGCTGTGGCAAACGGTTTGAATCCCGGCGATTTTAAGTACCAGGACATCAATGGAGATAAAAAGATCAATGATGAAGACAGGGTAATTCTTGGTTCGTATATTCCTGATTTTAATTACGGTTTGAATGCAGGGTTAACATATAAGAATTTTGATTTCTCTGTGGTTATGCAAGGTGTTTACGGAAACGAAATTGTTAATCAGAAGAGAGGACTCAGAAGATGGCAAGGAGATATTAATTATGATGCCGATATGGTTGTAAACAGATGGACCGGTGAAGGTTCTACGAACAAATATCCTTCGGCGAAAGGGACAGTCAATCCTTGGAATATATCGAAATTCAACTCATTTTTCATTGAGGATGGATCGTATTTTCGTATTCAAAATATTCAGGCAGCCTATACTTTCCCGAAAAAAGAAATGGGATCGTTCACCATGCCGACCATCCGTATCAGCCTAACGGCTGAAAGACCCTATACCTATTTCACTTCCAACGGATTTACACCTGAAGTTGGCGGAATAGGGTTCGACCGTCAGGTATATCCTTTATCGGCAACATATACCGTTGGCTTGCGAATTGTTTACTAATCATTAAAAACTTGAATAACAATGAAAAAAATTATATCGATTAAGGGAATATTCATCGTTGCGTTCGTTTCCCTTATCCTATTCATGAGTGGATGTTCCGATTTTTTGGACAAGTTGCCCGAAAATACGGTTGCACAGGAAGAAGTGGATTATACCAATCTGAACAACATGTATATGCCTGTTTCCGGCGTATATGCGGTAGCGGCTTTCAAGTTTTCTTTTTGGGGTGCTTATGGCTTGATTGCAATAAGGGGTGATGATGTGAATAAAGGTTCGGCCCCAAATGATCAGATAGAATTCAATTATGCCAAACAGTTTCAATACGATAGGATTAGTGGTTTTTGGGCATTAAATGCCACTTGGGAAGGGCTTTATAATGTGGTTACTACGGCAAATGCTGCATTAGAATCGTTGGACAGATACAAGGAAAACATTACAAGCAGCTCCGATATGGAAAAATACAATCAATATACGGCTGAAGTGCGTTTTTTAAGAGCAATGGCTTTCTACAGGATAACCCAATATTGGGGCGCAGCACCTATATTGATAGATAATCAGGCTTTGACTATTGAAAAAAATTCGATAGAAGAAGTACGGCAATTCATTCAAAATGAAATGGATTATTGTATTGCTCATCTTCCTAATCTTCGGCCGAATGAAGTTCCCAATAAACCGGGTGCGGTTACCAAATATTCGGCATTGATGCTGAAAGCAAAAGTGGCACTTTTGGATGGCGATTATACTACTGTGCTGAATGCAACTCAAGAGATTATCGATAGCCAGAAATTTAGCTTATATCCCGATTATTATCAACTGTTCAAGATCCCGGGCAAATTATCGAATGAATCTCTTTATGAATTGCAGTTTACCGATTTTGGCGCTGGCAGTGGGGATGCGGTGACTTCCGATGCGTGGTTTGCTTTTCAAGGACCAAGAAACGGCATCAGTCCGATTCAGGGATGGGGATTTATGGTCCCGACGCAAGAAATCCGCTCGTTTATGGCTGAAAGGAATGATTCTGTTCGTGCAAAGACGACTTTCCTTTATGCCGGTCGGCGCACGCCTTCGGGCGATACCATTCCTCCTGGAAATCCGGGTGAACCCGATTGCTATAACGGCAAGGCCTATACACCTGCTAATCAGATGACACCCGGAAGAAATGCATACGGCATGAACAACAATATCCGGGTATTCCGTTATGCCGATGTGCTCTTGATGAATGCCGAAGCAAAAGTTCGCACCCAACAGAATGGCGATGAGCCGTTTAATTTGGTGCGTGCCAGAGCAAAATTGTCCCCCATTGCCAATGTAACGCTCGATCAGATATTGGATGAACGTCGTGCGGAGTTCGCTATGGAGTGGGGCGAACGTTTCTTCGATCTTGTTCGTACAGGCAAAGCTCCAGACGTCCTTCCGGGATTTGTACACGGAGAAGGCGAATATTATCCTATTCCGCAGAATCAAATCGATTTGAATCCGAATTTAAAATAATATTATCCGAAAGAGAGTGATGCCTACAACAGGCAGGCTCTCTTTTTCTTTTTTTTATGTTTTATGAGGTTATTTTTTTGTGTACTATCGGGTTTATTGCTTTTCCCTGTTTTTTTGAAAGCCTGCGAACCATTGTTCGACTATGTTTTTTTCGACAACAGTCTGATGAAGGGACGTTATTATTACTCTAAAACCGATTATCAATCCCCTTCATGGTTAAAAAATGCACAACAGAAGTTACTCGTGAATGAGGAAGAGTTTTACTCACCGGGAAATTCACTGGAATTACAATATGTGTCGGCAGAAAATGGAGATTGGTGCGCTGAGGTGCAGTATCGTCCTGTAAGGGGAAACGATCATTTCAAAAAACCGGCTGTTTTGTCTTTTCAGCTGAAGATTGACGGATGCTTTTCTTCTTTGGTGTTGCCGAAAATAGGGTTGCGTTATAAAGACAGCTCCTTGACAAATTTTGTTTCGTTGGAAAATTATATTCCGCATGTAGAGTCAGGTAAATGGCAGAATATTTCCATTCCATTGATCGATTTAGGATGTAGCGATATAGATAGCAATCGCATCAAAGACTTAGCGGCAGTTGTTTTCCGTCAGAATCAATCCGACAATCAGACACACCTGCTTTATGTTGACGATATCGAATTTTTACCCGTGAGAGGAGGATATTTTTTTCCTTTGAAAATACCCGAGCTGAAAGGAATCAAGGCTTTTGAAAGGCATATCGATTTATGGTGGGAGGCAGAGAACATCGAAAACATAAAATATATTCGCATTTATCGTTCTTTCGACGGGCAAACTTTTGTACCCATCGGTATTCAACGTCCTCGAATAGACCGATTTACAGATTTTATAGGCGAGACCGGCAAAAAAGCTTTTTACCGGATTTCGGCTGTCGATTATGCGTTGAAAGAAACGTCTTTATCTTCCGTTTTATCAGCAGAAACGAGGAAAATGACCGACGACGTTTTTTTGGACATGATCGAGGAGGCCCATTTTCGTTACTATTGGGATGGTGCCGAAAGGTATAGCGGATTGGCAAGAGAAAATATTCCGGGAAGGTCGGTGATGATCGCTGCCGGTGCATCGGGCTTTGGAATAATGGCCAATCTGGTTGCCATTGAACGAGGGTTTATAACAAGAGAAGAAGGTGTTGAACGATTTCTTAAAATCACTTCTTTTCTCGAAAATGCGGAAAAATATCACGGTGCTGTATCTCATTTCATGAATGGGCGAACAGGGAAGACCATTTCTTTTTTTGGACCGAAAGATAATGGAGGAGATTTGGTGGAGACCGCTTTTTTGACGCAGGGGCTATTGGCTGCACATCAATTTTTTGACAGAAATTCGTTCGAAGAGAAAACCATACGGGAAAGAATCGATACTTTTTGGAGAAATATCGAATGGGATTGGTACAAACAAACTGAAGACAGTCCGTTTCTTTACTGGCACTGGTCGCCTGATCAGGGTTGGATTATCAATCATCCGCTCATCGGTTGGAACGAAACGATGATTGTCTATTTGCTGGCTATCATGTCACCCACTCACCCCATTGAGCCGGAAATGTATTATACCGGATGGGCCAGTCAAAGCAAAAGGGCACAAGAATATAGGAAGAATTGGGGAAAAACAGAAGACGGCTCCCTGTATGTGAACGGGAAGACCTATTACGGATTGCCTTTGAAAGTGGGCGTATCCAATGGTGGACCGCTGTTTTTTATTCATTATTCTTATTTGGGATTGAACCCCCACGATTTTACCGATAAATACACCAATTATTTCGAAAACAACAAAACCATTGCCCAAATTAACTATCGGTATTGTGTGGAAAATCACGGGAAATATGTTGGCTACGGAGAAAACTGCTGGGGAATTACGGCTAGCGATTTTGCATGGGGGTATCAAGCCAATGAGCCGGTCATTTCAAGGGATAACGGAACCATTGCACCAACCGGAGCATTGGCTTCTTTTCCGTATACCCCTTCGCAATCAATGCAGGCTTTGAGAAACTATTATGATCATTACGGCCATTTTTTGTGGGGTGAATATGGATTTAGGGATGCCTTTAATTTGACCGAAAACTGGTGCTCTACAATTTTCATGGGATTGAATCAGGCTCCCATTACCGTGATGATCGAGAATTATCGCAGCGGTTTTGTATGGGACTTGTTCATGAGTCATCCCGACGTACAACGGGGAATAAGGGAAATTAATAACATCGAACATTAATAACAATGAAAAAAAATCATCTCGAATATTCGAACTCCATTTTTGTTTTACTGATTGTTTGCGTTGTCTCCTTGTCGTCATGTAACGATAATAATTCAAAAGGGAAAGCATCTTCACAAGTAGCTGATCATCCCACCGATTTTGCTTCGGATGACGAATTTTTGGATTATATTCAGAAAACACATCTCAATTATATGTGGGAAGGTGCTGAAAAAACTTCAGGATTGGCGCCTGAACGCATTCATATGGACGGTATTTATCCGCAAAACGATGCCGAGGTGATAACTACCGGAGGAAGCGGTTTTGGTATTGCCGGACTGATTGTAGGTATCGAGCGTGGGCTTATTCCGCGATCGAAAGGCGTTGCCCGCTTTCATCAAATCGTGGATTACTTGGCCAAAGCCGACCGTTTCCACGGTGTATGGCCGCATTGGATGTATGGTCCTACAGGAAAAGTTAAGCCTTTCAGCACGAAAGACAATGGGGGGGATTTGGTGGAAACGGCTTTTCTCACGCAAGGACTGCTTTGTGCACGCGAATATTTTAAAAACGGTAATGCAGAGGAAAAATGGCTTGCACAAAAAATCGACACGTTATGGCGCGAAATAGAGTGGGACTGGTATCTCAACGGTCAAGATGTGCTGTATTGGCATTGGAGCCCCGAATATCAATGGGAAATGAATTTTCCGCTTGAAGGCTACAACGAATGTCTCATTACCTATATTTTGGCAGCTTCTTCCCCTACGCACCCCATCCCCGCTTCGGCTTATCATAATGGATGGGCTCGCGGTGGTGATATAAAGAGCGATGCCGTAGCCTATGGTTATCCGCTCATTCTTAAGCACAACGGGGCTGAAGAGTACGGAGGCCCGCTATTCTGGGCGCATTATTCGTATATTGGATTGAATCCAAAAGGCCTATCCGATAGATATGCCGATTATTGGGATGTAAATTACAATCAGACCATGATCAATTACACTTATTGTGTTCAGAATCCTAAAGGTTTCAAAGGTTATGGTGAATCATGCTGGGGATTAACGGCAAGTTATTCGATTGACGGATACTCGGCTCACATGCCGATGAAAAACGATAAAGGGGTGATTGCTCCAACAGCGGCATTGTCGAGTTTTCCTTACACACCGGAGGAGTCGATGAGAGCACTCCGTTATTTCTACAACGAACTCGGTGACCGCATCTGGGGGAAATATGGGTTTTACGATGCTTTCAGTATTCATCACAACTGGTATCCAAAGCGTTATCTTGCTATAGATCAATTAACTATTGCCCCCATGATCGAAAATTATCGGACGGGGCTTCTCTGGGAATTGTTTATGCAAGCTCCGGAAATTCAGGAGGGGTTGAAAAAACTCGGTTTCATTTCAAATCCCTTATAACGGTAATCTCTATAAAAATTCGAAAAATGAAAAAAATTATACTTGTTTTTTTATCGCTGATCGGCCTTTTCTTTTTATCCGGATGTAATCAAAACAGTAAAGAGTCAGCATCGGTAAAATGGAAAAGTTTCAGTGGAGATAAACGCATCGAACAGCGTGTCGATTCGGTTCTCAAACTTATGACATTGGAGGAAAAAATCGGTCAGATGACCCAATTCTCGGCTAATTGGTCGATCACAGGACCGGTTATGTCGGACGATTTCAAACCCTATCTATATAAAGGTCTAATTGGAAGCGTTTTCAACGCCACATCGGTTGAAGGGATCAAAAGGATGCAGCAGATAGCAGTCGATTCCACACGATTGGGAATCCCCATTCTCTTCGGGCTGGATGTGATTCATGGTTACAAAACCATTTTTCCCATTCCATTGGCTGAGGCCTGTTCATGGGATTTAGATCTCATGAAACAAACGGCTCGCGTTGCAGCTATCGAAGCCGCTTCGGACGGTGTCAACTGGACGTTTGCGCCAATGGTTGACATTTCTCGCGATCCCCGATGGGGAAGGGTAATGGAAGGAGCCGGAGAAGATCCTTATCTGGGAAGTCGCATTGCCGAAGCTCGGGTAAAAGGATTTCAAGGTGAGAAAGGATGGAAATCCTTGTCGGATGTCACAACGCTTTTGGCTTGCGTGAAACATTTTGCTGCCTATGGAGCTTCCGAAGCGGGAAAGGATTATAATCCGGCCGAATTATCGGAACATACCCTTCGGAATGTGTATCTGGAACCTTATCGGGCTGCAATAGAGGCAGGCGTAGGTACGGTCATGGCTTCCTTCAATGAGGTAAACGGTGTTCCCGCAACGGCAAGCCGATGGTTGCTGACCGATATCCTTCGCAAGGAGTGGGGCTTTACGGGTTTCGTAGTGAGCGATTATACGGGTATCAACGAGTTGGTTCCACACGGTGTGGCAAAGGACGAAAAACAGGCGGCCGAACTTGCAGTCAATGCCGGAGTGGATATGGATATGACCGGCGCCACATATATCAAGTATCTTTCGAAGCTCGTTAAAGAAGGCAAAGTATCGGAAAAAACCATCGACAATGCGGCATGTCGTATCCTTGAAATGAAGTTTCTGTTGGGTCTCTTCGACGATCCTTACCGATATCTGGATGAGAATCGGGCAAAAGAAAACATCGAAAAACCTGAATTTATAGAAACGGCACGAAAGGCTGCGGCGGCATCGGTCGTTCTGCTCAAAAACGACAACAATCTTCTTCCGATAAAAAAAGATTGCACTGTGCGCATTGCACTCATCGGACCCCTTATGAACGATTCTATCAATCTGAATGGCGAATGGGCAGGCTCGGGTGACCGCAATAAAAGCGTTTCGATTCTCAAAGGACTTACGGAAGCATACAAAGGCACAAACGTGAAATTAAATTATGCGAAAGGATGTACCATTACCGAATCGAGTCCCACAAGCATCGCTCAAGCAGTATCTGTTGCACACAATTCCGATGTTATACTGGTGGCCGTAGGCGAAGATTTCAACTGGTCGGGCGAAGCAGCTTGTCGCACCGACATCCGACTGCCCGAAGCACAGCGACAATTATTAAAAGCATTAAAAGAAACAGGGAAGCCTATTGCTCTGATCGTGTTAAGCGGACGTCCGCTCGATTTGTCGTGGGAAGACTCACAATTCGACGCTATCCTCCAAGCCTGGTTTCCCGGAAGAGAAGGTGGAAATGGAATTGCCGACGTTATCTCAGGTGAATATAATCCGTCGGGACGTCTGGTCATGTCTTTCCCGCGCAATGTCGGACAAATTCCCATTTACTATAATCACAAAAATACCGGTCGCCCGGTTGATCCGGCTAATCCCGATGTGGATTACAAATCGCGCTATCTGGATGTTGCAATCACTCCGCTTTATCCTTTCGGTTATGGATTGAGTTACACGACGTATGCCATTAGCGATGCGAAGATCGATAAATCGACAATGAAGTCGAAAAACGACAAAATTATCGTTTCGGCAACTGTCGAAAATACCGGTTCGATGGATGGCGAAATGGTAGTGCAGCTCTATGTACGCGATCTGGTAGGAAGCGTTACGCGACCTGTAAAGGAATTGAAAGGATTCAGGAAAGTGGTTTTGAAAGCCGGTGAAAGCAAAACAATTGCATTCGAACTTTCATCTGAGGATTTGGCTTTTTATGGTATCGATATGAAGAAAAAGACAGAGCCCGGCGAATTCAAGTTGTGGGTTGCACAAAACTCGGCCGACAATTCGAATGAACTTTCATTTTCGGTTACAGAATAATATGAACTAAAATGAAGAAAAAGAAAATTGCTTCTGCATTGATTATCGCTTCATTTGTCGGGATTTTCGATATCGGACTTCGTGCACAACAAACCCGATCGACCACGTATTGCAATCCGCTTGATATAGATTATACCTATATGATCTACAATTCTGACCGTGATATTTCTTACCGTTCGGGTGCTGATCCGGCTGTTGTGGAATTTCGAGGCGAGTATTATATGTTCGTAACCCGATCGATGGGATATTGGCATTCGTATGACCTGTTACATTGGAATTTCATCAAACCCGAGAAATGGTATTTTCAGGGAAGCAATGCTCCTGCGGCTCACAATTACAACGATTCGGTGCTTTACGTAACCGGAGACCCTTCGGGGTCGATGAGTATTCTCTATACCGACAATCCGAAAAAAGGCGATTGGAAAGCGGTTCCTGCAATTTTGCACGATTTGCAGGATCCCGATTTGTTTATCGACGACGATGGTTCTGCTTACATGTTTTGGGGATCGTCCAATCTTTATCCTATTCGAGGAATGCGGTTAAACAAAAATCATCGTTTTTTGCCTGTCGGTAATCCGGATTCTTTGTTCAATAAGAATATGGAACGGCATGGTTGGGAACGTTTCGGAGAAAACAACAGCGATACCATACCGGGTTATATCGAAGGTCCTTGGCTTACTAAACACAATGGCAAATATTATATGCAATATGCAGCACCGGGGACAGAATTCAATGTCTATGCCGACGGTGTATACGTGGCCGATCACCCAATGGGGCCTTATGTGTATGCACCTAATAATCCTATCAGTTTTAAACCGGGAGGATTTATGAATGGAGCGGGACATGGGAGTACGGTGCTTGGACCGCAAAACACCTATTGGCATTTTGCGTCGATGGCTTTATCCTATAATGTCAACTGGGAAAGACGTCTTTGCATGTTCCCTCTTTTTTTCGATCGCGACGGGCTGATGTGGGCAGACACCTCGTATGGCGACTATCCACATTTTGCTCCGTCGGAACCCGGGAAAAAGGGTGAATTTTCCGGATGGATGTTGCTTTCGTATAAAAAACCCGTTAAAGTCTCTTCTGCTGTTGAAGATCATACGGCGCAAATGTTAACAGACGAAAACGCAAAAACCTTTTGGCTTGCCGACAGCAACAACAATAGTCAGTGGGTTGAGATCGATCTGTTGCATCCCTGTACGGTGAGAAGTATTCAGATCAATTACTTCGATTACAAATCGGATCTTTACGGTCGCATTGACGGATTACGACATCGATATACGGTAGAAGGTTCGTTCGACGGCAAAACGTGGCAAACTTTGATCGACAAAAGCAATAGCTATCGCGATGCTCCAAACGATTATGAGGAACTTGCCGTGCCACAACGCGTGCGTTATGTTCGTTATAAACACATCGAAGCACCCACACCCTATCTGGCAATTTCCGACATTCGCATTTTCGGAACCGGTGATGGCCAAAAACCGCATAAAGTAAGCGGATTCAAAGTCGAAAGAAAAGATGACCGACGTGGTGCTCTCTTAACCTGGGATGTGCAGGAAAATACTCAGGGATACAACATACGATGGGGAATCGCGCCGGATAAATTGTACAATTCTTGGCTGGTTTACAACGACAATCAATTGATGATGCGCTCACTTACGGTAGATCAACAATACTATTTCACCATCGAAGCATTTAACGAAAACGGGATTTCGGAACAATGCACACTTGTTCACGTCAAATGAAGACTTCACTATTATGAAAGAACAAAAGAGTGGCTGGCGGTCACTCTTCGTTCTTTTTGGGAGATGATGTTCCTGAAGATTTTCTATCGGAACGGAACGTTTTCTTTTCGCCTTTATACGTTTTTCCCTTTTTCTCAAATCGTGTGTTTGATGAAGATTTTTCGTCGAATCTATGTCTGGGTGGAAAATCGTTTTTTGGTCGATATTCGCGTTTTTCCCGATCGTCTTCCGACAATTTTTCCCGACGTCTGAATGGCTTCTTTTCGGTTGTCGAATTGTTATCGCGATTTCTCGCCTCGTACGATCTTTTATACGGCCTTTCGCCATCCTTTTCCGAAAACCGTTTTCCCCGATTTGATGAAAAGTCTTTTCCTTTGAAATCTTCATGAGGATTCCTTCGTGCTACCTCTGTCGTTTTCCGCTCTTTGTGTTCGCGACGAAGATCATATTCGGTATGTTCGTGGCGAACGTGATCTTCTCGCTTGCCCGAGAAAATTTCATATTCTCGCATTTCGCATTCCAGTTGACCGTTGAACAGCGGGAATCGCCTGCTTGCTTTCAGTCCGATTTTATCGAACAATTCTTTTTTGTAACTCAAAATATAAGCACGGTATCCCATAAAAACGTGCTTAAGCCGTTCGCCGATTAGCGCATAGAGTTCGTCGATATCTTCAACCTTGATGCGTTCTCCATACGGAGGATTGGTCATTAACACGCCTGCCGGTTTAGGTGCTTCAGTGTATTGCTGTAATGCTTTCACCTCCAAATCGATATATTTTTTCAATCCGGCATTTCGAATATTCTTTTCGGCAACTGCAATAGCCTTTGGAGAGATGTCGGAACCAATGATGCGATAGCGAAAGTCGCGTGCGCAGGAGTCATCATTGTAAATTTCGCTAAAAAGTTCTTCATCGAAATCGCTCCAGTTTTCAAAGGCGAAATGTTTTCGATGAATACCCGGAGGAATACCCAAGGCAATCATTGCCGCTTCAATCAGTAATGTTCCCGATCCGCACATCGGGTCGATAAAGGTGCTTTCTCCATGCCATCCCGATTTCAGGATCATGCCGGAAGCCAGCACTTCGTTAAGAGGTGCTTCGGTTTGTGCTACTCGATAGCCGCGCTTGTGCAGCGATTCACCCGAACTGTCGAGCGACAGCGTGCAGGTTTTGTGAGTTATGTGGATATTGAATACCAAATCGGGATTACTGACACTTACCGATGGACGTTTGCCGTATTTTTCCGTAAAATAGTCGGCGATGGCGTCTTTCACCCGATAAGCGACGAACTTGGAATGGGTAAAAATGTGTGAATTAACTACCGAATCCACGGCAAAAGTTTTGTCGAGCGAAAGGTATTCTTCCCAATTCATTTTTTTCACTTCATCGTACACTTCATCGGCATTTTCGGCTTTGAAGGTATAGATGGGTTTCAATATTCTCAACGCAGTGCGGCAATGGATATTTGCCTTGTACATTAAGGCTTTGTCTCCTGTAAAAGATACCATGCGGGTGCCGATTTCCACATTTTCGGCTCCAATACCGATAAGTTCTTCTGCAAGTACATCTTCGAGTTCTGCCATTGTTTTGGCAATCAGGGGGAATTTGTCGGATTCGTTCATTCGCGGAATTATCAATTATTTCGGGTGCAAAGATAGGAAATCTTTGGTTATGAGCGATATTAAAATTGGTTGAGGAAATCGGTATAGAAGAAAAGGTGCGGTTTCAAAAATTAACCGCTGAGAATTGAATAGTCGAAATTGTTTCCCGTTAAAAGAAGAAAGACAAAAAGGGTGAAATCACATTGTGATACACCCTTTTGCTTGTGTTTAATAGGTTTTAGAATCGGTATCCGATAGAGAATGAGCCGCGAATAAATGCCCACGGCCCCTTAATCTTGACATGAGCCGAATGATCGTTAACTGTAACTTCGCTCTTGATGATAGGGATGTCCAATGCGTCTTCAATATCTTCTTTTATTTCTTCTTGATCTTGTGGAGAGATTGTCTCCTGCGTTAAACCATTAAAATTACCCGAGCTTATTCCTCCATGAATTCCCAGAATAGACCAGTCCAATACAATGTTTTTTCTCGATCCCACCAACCATTGACAACCCAGAACGATTCCCCCACTGTGTGTTTTGAGTGAACCGTCGAGATCGATCGTATGTTCTTCTTCATCGGCATCAAAAGTTGTCGATAGTTGATAGAGGGAAAAACGTTCGAACCGGTAATAAGGGCCGATGTAAAAACCTCCGCCGTATCCCGAAGCCAAATAAAATCGGAGTTCGGGCGTGAACGAGAATGTGCCCACTTCAAGTGTTTTCAACGTTTCATCGTCTGTAAAATTTTCGAGATAAGGTACGCCTCCTCTCGGCATGAAATTGCAACCGAGGATTAAACTTACCTTTCTGCTCAGCATACGTTCGCCATAAAAAGCGTAATTCCTTATAGCAGCACCCAACAGATTAAATTTTATGATGTTCTTCCCATCTGTCGGCCCATACGACAAATACATGGGTTTCGTAGTCGGTTTGCCTTGCGAAAACAAGGCAAGTGAACACGTTGCTGCTAACCATAAAGCAACAAATTTTTTCATACCGCTTTGAATTTAAAGGGTGAATTCAAAGCAAATATACAGCATTATTTTCTTTTTCGGTTTAAAAATTTAATTTATTTTTCAAATTAATGGAAATATTTTGTTCGCGGTTTTATATCAGTTGTTTTGGTTAAAATATATGCGCCTTACAACGACTTTTTAATCATATTTTTTATCAAATATTAGAGCTTTACTTTTATCTTTTTTGCTTTTGATTCATTCTTAAAAGCATCTAATGCGGTAACCACATACGTGTAACTGTTTTTTCCTCCTTCGTAGGGAAGAATATAGAAATTGTCCGGCGTAACTTCTAGTATATTTTCAGCTTTACCAGTATCTGTTTTTTCGCCTTTGCGAAACCGGTAGACCACAAAATACTGAGCAGCTTCGGGATTATCCGATTGTTTTTTGTGATCCCATGTAAGAAAGTGCATATCTTCGGTAAAAACCTCGGTAAGGTTTTTAACTTTATCGGGACGTCCGTTGTGCATGTGGGTATAAGGAGGAATAAGCGATTTTGCCGGATGAATGCGGCTTTTGAGGATATCGGCTGCCTCATTGGTGTTTTCGGTGATCAGATAACCGTACCAGTAACAGTTTCCTTCCACAAATGCCATTTCACGTGATTGACGAATTTTGGTTAGCAGTTCATTTTTATCGATACTGCGTTTCAAATCCTGTCCGATATAGAGCGGGCGATCAAAACTGTTGGCGTTCCACCAGTTGAGTAAAGTCTGGTAATCGGCATTCTTGTGGCCTATTTCCCAATACAGCTGTGGTAAATTATAGTCGACCCATCCTTTTTTCACCCACAGTTGAATGTCGGCATACAGATCACCATAATTTTCCAGTCCGTTTGTTTCGCTTCCCGAACCGTCAGGCGTGTTTTTCTTGTTGCGGTAAATGCCAAATGGGCTGATTCCGAAACGCACCCAAGGTTTTGCTCCTGCAATCGTATATTTAATCTGCTGAATAAGTAAATTGACATTGTTTCTGCGCCAATCGTCGCGCTGATTTTGCGAGAATCCTTGCAGCGCAGCGTATTTATTGAAGCTTTTATCGTCGGGGAAAGGTTTTCCAGCAATGGGATAAGGATAAAAATAATCGTCCATGTGGATGGCATCCACATCGTATCGTGATACGATATCTTTCACTACACGACAAATAAATTCGCGGTTTTCGGGCAAACCCGGGTCGAAAAACAATTGGTTCCCATATTGAATGAATCTTTCCGGGTATTGCCAATAGATATGGTTGGGAGCAAGCTCGTAGTTGACGTTTGTTTTTACCCGGTAGGGGTTAAGCCAGGCATGGAGTTCCATCCCTCGTTTGTGGCATTCGTCGATGATGAAAGCCAGCGGATCAAAGTCGGGATCATCAGGTGCCTGACCCTGTTTGCCTGTCAGAAATCGACTCCAGGGTTCTATGTTCGATTTGTAAAAAGCATCTGCTTCGGGTCTTACCTGAAAAATCACGGCGTTTATCCCCGCCTCATCCAGTTTCCGTACCATTTCTGCGATGTAATGTTTCATGGCGGCACTGTTCATTTTTTGATACCGTGTTTGTCCTACAGTCTGTACCCATGTACCCCGGAATTCATGTTTCGGGGTCGGGTCGGCAACATGAATCAGTGCCTGTTTAGATGAACCACAGGAAAAAAATAGAAAAACGGAGAGAACAAAGATCGAGTCGTATAAAATTGATTTGGGGTTCATGAGGGTTGTTGTTTATAAATCTTGAATGGTGTAAATATGGGATGATCGGCTTCGAGCAACACATTAGGAGTATGTTGCTGTGGGTAAATAATAATGCGGTTATGGTGGGGAAAGAGGGTTTCCAAACGGGTGGGGAAATGATCAAGTCCTATAATATAGGAGATATATCCTCGATGTGCCGAAACCAACATGATGAGATCTCCCTCTTTGATGTACTCTGCGCAACTCATCGGATTGTTCCAGTCGGTGAACGGAATGAAAACGAAAAGGTTTTTGATGTTTTTTTGATCGGCAATTGTTTTTTGTGTGTCGGGATGGCCTAGATGGACGACAGGTAGAGAAAGTTCTTGAGCCAGCTTTACCACTTTTCTCAGCCATACACTGAAGCCGTATTCTTTTTCTGCCAGTGGCGGAGAAATGACAACGATCCTACTGTTTGAAATTAATGGTTTTTCGAGATGGCAGATAAAAAGATTTTTGTCCAGACTCCGAATGGTGGCATCTACTTTATCTCCGAGTAATTTATCGAGAAGTCCTATTTTTCCGCCCGGCCATCCCATGATGACAATATCGGCCATCGTTTCTCGCGCTGTGCGTACGATACCATTGGGGATGTTATAATCGATGGTGGTGATAATGTCCACATTCATTTCTGCTGCAGAAGCATCCATTACCGATTCTTGTAGTTTTTGGCGGAATTTGATGATGTTTTTTTCGGCTTCTACATTATTGGGAACCACACCCAACAAGGAAACGGGATTTGGAGATTTGGGGTCTTTAATCAATAAGGCCAAGTCCACAAGATATCCTATGTTTGCCGGATTGGCAATGGCCACGAGGATTTTTTCCTGAGCATAGTTTCCCAATGCGGCGGGAGTGAAGCTGCTTTCTTCCTCCTCCATCACCAATTGTTTGGCTGCTCTTTGAGTGGCTAACGACGAAATAATGCAGGTGATGAGGATAAGGATAATGGTTCCGTTGAGGATATACTCGTCGAGAATGCCCGCCTGGTAACCAACAATGATGATTGCCAGTGTAGCTGCTGCATGTGAACTGCTTAATCCGAAAATAAGTCCCCGCTGCGATGCCGAATAATTGAACGCCTTTTGCGTGAAAAATGCCGCCAGCCATTTACCCATAATGGCGACACAGGTTAAAACCAGCGCCACAATCAGGGTTTCCCATCCGGTAAGAACCACTTTTACGTCGACAATCATGCCCACCGAAATAAGAAAAATGGGAATAAATAAGGCATTTCCGAAAAAATCGATACGGTTCATTAAGGCTGAGGTGTGGGGAATCAGTCGGTTGAGGGCCAAGCCGGCAGCAAACGCGCCGATAATGGGTTCCAATCCCCCGAGTTCGGCAAGAAAGCCACAGACGAATAAAATGAAAAGGACAAAAATATAATGAGAATATTTATCGTCTTCCACTTTTTGAAAAAACCATTTTGCCAGTTTTGGAATTAAGAGGAAAACAATGATGGAGAACAGGATTAACGAAACAATCAGTTTTACCCAGAATCCGCCATTCAGTGCGCCATCGTTGGCCGAGGTGATAATTGCAAGTATGATGAGCACAGCAGCATCGGTAAAGATAGTCCCCCCTACCGTAATGGCAATAGCCTGATTTTTGGAAACTCCCATCCGGCTGACAATAGGGTAGGAAACCAGGGTGTGGGTCGAAAACATGCTTGCTGTAAGAAAAGCAGGCATCTGATCGTAGCCGAGTACATAGCGACAAATGGGGTAACCGATCAGCAATGGAAACATAAAAGTAAAAAAACCAAAAATAAGACTTTTGTTCCGATTAGCCACAAATTCGTTGAAGTCCAGCTCTAGCCCGGCTGTAAACATGATGTACATTAATCCGATGGTGGAAAACATTTCCATACCGGAATCGTTGGAAAGGATATCGAATCCATAAGGTCCGACAAGTATTCCGGCGATAATAAGACCGATAATGGAGGGTAGATTGATTCTTTTGAATAGGGAGGGGATAATCAGAACAATGGCTAAAAGTACCAGAAAAACAAGGATAGGATCGTGTAGAGGCAAAGCAAAATCGCCTGTTGCAATCGATGTCGTTTGTTGAGTTTGCACTTTTATTTCCTTGATTTAGAGGTGATTTTAAGAATAATAGTGCCTGGATAAAACTTCATGCGAAATGAATTTTCATCTAGGTGCAAAAATAGTCAAATTATTTCGATTTATTGACATTGATGTACTTTTTTGTCGCTGCTAAAGTGATTATCTTTGCATATTTAAAACATGATGAGCAATCTTAAGCAAATCGAAATAAAAGGTGCACGCGTCAATAATTTGAAAAACGTTGATGTAACCATTCCCCGAAATACGTTTACCGTTATTACCGGACTTTCGGGTTCGGGGAAATCGTCGTTGGCATTCGATACACTGTATGCTGAGGGACAGCGACGTTACGTAGAGAGCCTTTCGGCTTATGTACGGCAGTTTCTTGGTCGCATGAACAAACCCGAGTGCGATTACATCAAAGGCATTCCTCCCGCCATTGCAATCGAACAAAAGGTGAATACCCGCAATCCGCGTTCAACAGTAGGCACTTCCACCGAAATTTACGATTATCTGCGTCTGCTTTATGCACGTATCGGGAAAACCATTTCGCCTGTTTCGGGTAAAGAGGTGAAAAGGCATTATGTGAGCGATGTCATTCGCAAGATGCTGGAATATCGCGAAGGCACGCGTATGGTTGTTCTTTCTCCCATCGTGTTGCGCAACGGGCGCGATTTGCGTGAACAGTTGAATATCCTGATCAAGGAAGGATTCACTCGGGTAAATGTTGGGGATGAATTTTATCGGATCGACGAGCTGCTTGCACAAAAAAATCTTCCTCCGGCAGAAGAAGTGATGCTGGTGATCGATCGTCTTTCGTGTTCCTCCGACAAAGCCACCATCAACCGGTTGTCCGATTCGTTGGAAACGGCTTTTCTGGAAGGAGAAGGAGAGTGTGTGGTGCGATTTTGGGGAGAAAAGGGGGTTGAGTCGTATACTTTTTCCAACCGCTTCGAAGCCGACGGGATAAAGTTCGAAGAACCAACCGAACTGATGTTCAATTTCAACAGTCCGGTTGGTGCTTGTCCCCAATGCGAGGGGTTCGGCATGGTTATAGGAATCGATGAGAATCTGGTAATTCCCGACAAAAGCCTGTCGGTTCAGGAAGAATGTGTGCAGTGTTGGAGAGGCGAAAAAATGAGCGAATGGCGCAAGGAGTTTGTCAACAATGCCTACAAAGTGGATTTTCCCATTTATCGGGCCTATTACGATTTGACCGACGAAGAAAAGGACATTTTGTGGAACGGGCGTCATGAATTGGGCATTTATGGCATAAACGATTTCTTTCGGATGCTTGAGCAGAATCTCTACAAAATACAATATCGGGTCATGCTGGCGCGCTATCGAGGCAAAACTGTTTGTCCCCAATGCAAAGGCACGCGATTAAAACCTGAGGCATTGTATGTGAAAGTTGGCGGAAAATCGATTACCGAACTGGTAACAATGCCGGTTGTCGAACTTAAGGATTTTTTTAATCGGTTGAACTTGGACGAAACCGATGCTTTCATTGCCGAGCGCTTGCTCATCGAGATTCATAACCGATTGCAGTTTCTGATCGATGTGGGGTTAGGTTATCTTACCCTTAATCGCCTTTCCAATACCCTTTCCGGAGGAGAGAGTCAGCGCATTAACCTCGCTTCGTCGCTCGGGAACAGCCTGGTGGGATCGCTCTATATTCTCGATGAACCCAGCATCGGACTCCATTCGCGGGATACCCATTTGCTCATTCAGGTACTCAGAAGGTTGCAGCAGTTAGGCAATACGGTGGTTGTTGTGGAGCACGATGAAGAGATTATCCGTGCGGCAGATTACATTATCGATATTGGACCAAAAGCGGGAGTACTGGGTGGTGAAATCATATATCAGGGGAAGGTGTCGGAATTGGAAATGAATTCCGATAGTTACACCGTGAAGTATCTCACAGGAGAAGAAAAGATAGAAGTGCCCAAAACGCGTCGCAAATGGAACAATTACATCGAAGTGAAAGGTGTACGCCAGCATAATCTGAAGAATATCGACGTGAAGTTTCCGCTCAACGTAATGACGGTGGTGACCGGTGTGAGCGGATCGGGCAAATCGTCCCTCGTAAACGATGTGCTTTATAATGCTTTGATGTATCAGTACAAAGGTACGGCTATGGAACATGCCGAATTCAACGGCCTTTCAGGCGATATTAAATTGGCAAAACATGTCGAGTACGTCGATCAGAATCCTATCGGCAAATCGTCACGCTCAAATCCGGTAACCTACCTCAAGGCGTATGACGAGATCCGTAAGCTTTTCGCCGCGCAACCGCTATCTAAACAAATGAATTTTTCGCCTGCCTACTTCTCGTTCAATGTAGAAGGAGGACGATGCGAAGAGTGTAAAGGGGAAGGTACCATCACAGTGGAAATGCAGTTTATGGCCGATATCAAGCTGGAGTGTGAAGCCTGTCATGGTAAACGATTCTCGCCCGAAGTACTCGAAGTGGAATATCGGGGAATGAATATTTACGATGTGTTGGAAATGACTGTGGATCAGGCGATCGATTTTTTTGGTGCACAAAAAGGATCAATCGAGAAAAAGATAGTGAAACGTCTTCAACCCCTTCACGATGTCGGTTTGGGTTATGTAAAACTGGGACAGTCGTCAGCTACACTATCAGGTGGTGAAAATCAGCGGGTTAAGCTGGCTTATTATCTGGGTGAAGAAAAAACCGAACCTACCCTTTTTATTTTCGACGAACCCACGACCGGTTTGCACTTTCATGATATCAAAACACTGCTGAAAGCTTTTGATGCGCTGCTTGAGAGAGGTCACACGGTTATTATTATCGAGCATAACCTGGAAGTGATCAAGTGTGCCGACCATATTATCGATTTGGGTCCCGAAGGCGGAAAAGCCGGGGGATACATTGTCTGTGAAGGTACACCTGAGCAAGTTGCCGCTTGCGATAAATCGTATACCGGCCGGTTTTTAAAAGAGAAATTGCAATGAAATTCCTCTTTTATTCTGCATAACCCCGGTTGCGGGTGTTTTTTAATCTTATTTCAATACACCGATACCCCGGCGGCGCTTTGCATTAAATCCGTAATGGATGACCAAAATGCGGCCAAAAATAAGATGTAAAGTATCAAGCCGATAGCAGTCCACACTAGGGATGCTTTTGCCCAGTTTGATTTGTTGGGATTAATGTTTTTGTCGAATGCCCAAATAAACAGCATCACGATGTTTACAATGGGAATAATCATAATGAGATAGATGATGAGCCAGTCTTTTACTTTCATCACGGGTGCCTGTTGAAAATCATCGCATGTTTCCACCGGGGTTGCCGTCGGCGGAGTTACTGGCTGTTGTTGATTAGATTGAAATTCTTCGTTTTCCATTTTCAAATAAAGTTAGATTCTTAATAGATTAACATCGCAACGATAAAAAAGTTTGAAAAATGATCGAAAGGATGACTGTTTTATCAAAAATGGAGATTCAGAAAAAATATTGGCAGAATGTCTCCCGACGCCCTGCCAAACATGTTAACCTTAAATCTAATACTATTATGAAAAAACCACGATGCAAATATAAAAAAGAAATCAAAACGCACCAAATAATTTCAATAAAAAAGAAAAATTATTTTCAAAATATCAATTTATTACTTTGAATTTAAATTTCCGGCAACCCCATGCCTGTTATTTTCCGGTACAAATCCAATGCATACAAATCGGTCATTCCCGATATATAATCGATGATGGATTGGATCTTTCCGTATAACGATGAAGCGCAGGTTTCGTATTGATCCGGTATCCGCCCCAACAAAAGTCGGGAATATACATGCGAGGGTGTTTGTACGGCATTCACAAATTTTTCCAACAGAAAACCAATGATGCGATAACCGGCGAGTTCGATATCCAGCACGTCTTTCGACCGATAAATATTTTCGGCAGCAAATTTCGAACAGTTCAGGTAGGCATTTTTAGCTTTATCTGAAATGTTTTTGATAAGTGCTTTTTGTTCTTCACCGGCAAGAATCGACTCCTCGTTTTGCAGAAATACTTTCGCACATTCGTTTACCAGCAAACCGATTACATTTGCCCGCAGATAAGCAATCTGCTCATTTACGTCGCTTACCATGTTGAGGTTCTTTTCACAATGGGAACGTTGTTCTTCATCGAAGAAACCGAATAGCAGATCGATGGTTTTTTCGGTAGTTACCAGATGAAGTTTGTGTGCATCTTCAATGTCCATGATCTGATAAGAGATATCGTCGGCAGCTTCTACCAGATAAACCGGAGGATAACGCATGAATTTGACCGGATTTTCATTGATGCATGTGATGCCGAGTTCGTGGGCAATGATTCGATATTCGTCTTCTTCCGAAGCGAAAAAACCGAATTTGTTTTTTCCTCCGCTCAGTTCCGATGAGAAGGGGTATTTAACAATGGAGGCCAGCGTAGAATACGTGAGAGCAAAGCCGCCACGTCTTCGTCCCTGAAACTGATGCATCAGCAACCTTAGGGTATTGGCATTGCCTTCGAAACAGGTGAAATCGCTCCACCTGCCTCCTTCGGCTTCCACTTCTGCTTTCAGTTTACGGCCTTCTCCCTCAGAGAAGAATGTCGATATGGCCTTCTCTCCCGAATGACCAAAAGGAGGGTTGCCCAAATCGTGCGCTAGGCAAGCAGCCGAAACAATGGAAGCGATTTCTTCGAAATGAGCCGGTGAGTAAGGATATTTTTTTCGAAGTTCACGTCCAACCAATTCACCTAAAGAGCGACCCACACTCGAAACCTCCAGACTATGTGTCAGTCGGTTGTGCACAAAAATGCTTCCCGGAAGAGGAAAGACCTGTGTCTTGTTTTGAAGACGTCGAAAAGGCGACGAAAAAATCAACCGGTCATAATCTCGTTGGTATTCCGTACGCTCCTGTTTTTTCTCACTTCGGTAGTTTTCGAGACCAAAGCGTTTAATCGAGAGCAGTTGAATCCAGTCCATTTTTTTGTTTTATTTCTTACAAATTTACAGGATATTTTTCGATTTATTACAGCCTTTGTCAATAATCGGTATAAGTAATGTCGATTATTATTTAAAACAATTATAAATAATTTACACAGAAAATGTTTTTCTTAAGCAAAAAATGCCCATCTTTGCATTTCGAATCGAAAAATCGGCTATACGGAATTTTATTAAATATGCGTCTCTCTGAACTCCCAACCGGCGAAAAGGCATACATCCTGAAAGTGCATGGCAGTGGTGCATTCAGAAAACGCCTCTTGGAAATGGGATTTGTACGTGGAGAAGAAGTGAAGTCCATTCTCAATGCCCCTCTTAAAGATCCCATCAAATACCGCATTATGGGTTATGAAGTATCGTTGCGTCGCAGCGAAGCCGTAATGATCGAAATATCCATGCTCGAAGAAGATGTCTTGTCTTTCCCGGCAGGACAGACAGAAAAAGAAGAACCGGATGTTTTGGCCGAACACATGCAGCCTGAATACAATAGAAGGCAGAGAAGAAGGAGAGGGCATTTTCATCACGATTCATCGCATCGCTTCATTAGAGTTGCTCTTGTTGGGAATCCCAACAGCGGGAAAACATCTTTGTTCAATCTTGCTTCCGGTGCTCACGAACATGTGGGCAATTACGGTGGGGTAACTGTCGATTCCAAAATCGGCAGGTTTTATCACAAGGACTACACCATAGAGCTCGTCGATTTGCCCGGAACTTATTCCTTATCTGCCTATACACCAGAGGAACGCTATGTACGTAACTATCTTGTGAAAGAACAACCCGATATGGTCATCAACGTGGTGGGTGCATCGGTCTTGGAAAGGAATTTGTATCTGACGACGGAGTTGATGGATATGGGGGTTCCGATGGTTATTGCCCTCAATATGTACGATGAATTGGAACAGAGTGGTAGCACATTCGATTATCTCGCGTTGTCTAGAATGATCGGTATCCCTATTGTTCCTACTGTAGCAAAGCGCGGTCAGGGCATTCCCGAACTACTTGACGAGGTAATTAAAAAATACGAAGGGGAAGACAAAAGGGAGCAGGCACGCATCCCTTATGGAAGGGTGCTCGAGAGAGCCATCGAACTCATGGAGCGGGAATTTACCAATGTGGATATTTCATGGCTGCATCTCCCGTTGCGGTATCTCTGTATCAAACTGCTTGAAGGCGATAAGGAGATAGAGGAAATGATCGGAGGACTATCAAAGCGCGATGAAATATTTGCCTGTCGCGACAAAGAACGGGTATACATTGAGAAGCTGCTGCGCGAGGATGCCGAGTCTGCTTTTGCCAATGCTCGTTACGGCTTCATCGAAGGAGCACTCAAAGAAACCTTGATCGAAAAGTCAAATATTCACAACAAAACCCGCATACTGGATGCCATTGTAACGAACAAATATATTGGCTTCCCCATCTTTTTTCTGTTTATGTGGATTATGTTTGAAGCTACGTTCAGGCTGGGCGAATATCCCATGCAAGGTATTGAATGGTTAGTGGATACAACCGGTAATTTCATTCGTTCGAACATGGCAAACGGCCCGTTGAAAGACTTGCTTGTCGAAGGCATCATCGGCGGGGTGGGAGGAGTGATCGTTTTCTTGCCCAACATCGTCATTCTCTACTTGTTTATTGCTTTTATGGAAGATTCGGGTTACATGGCGCGAGCGGCTTTTATCATGGACAAAGTGATGCACAAGATGGGGCTGCATGGAAAATCGTTTATTCCCCTTCTTATGGGCTTTGGTTGCAATGTTCCTGCCATTTTGTCCACTCGCACCATCGAAAGCCGCAACAGCCGCATGATTACCATGCTGATTGTTCCTTTCATGTCGTGTAGTGCACGGCTTCCGGTCTATCTTCTTTTTGCAGGAACGTTTTTCAGTCGTTATGCCGGGTTGGTGCTGTTGGGATTATACGCCACCGGAATTTTGCTAGCCGTGCTTTCGGCACGTCTGTTTCGCAGGTTCCTGTTTAAGGAAGAAGACACCCCCTTTGTGATGGAATTACCCCCTTACCGATTGCCCACCTTCAAATCGGTGGTGATTCACATGTGGGATCGGTCGTATCAGTATCTCAAGAAAATTGGTGGACCGATTCTCATTGCCTCCATCATTATTTGGTTTTTAGGCTATTTCCCGCAAAATCCTTCTCTCGCGGAAGATCGTGTTGCAGAACATCAGGAACAATCATATATCGGGCAGATCGGTAAATGCATCGAACCCGTGATGCGTCCGTTGGGATTCGACTGGAAAATATCGGTAAGCCTGCTTTCGGGGATGGCGGCCAAAGAGATTGTTATTAGTACGATGGGCGTTTTGTATACCGGAGATGACTCAAATCAGGCTTCGCTTCAGCAACGGTTGCTTGCTGAAACACATGCGGATGGTACACCCGTCTTCACTCCGCTTGTTGTCCTCGGTTTCTTGCTTTTCGTTCTTATTTATTTCCCGTGCATTGCCACCATTGCGGCCATAAAGGAAGAATCGGGATCATGGAAATGGGCACTCTTCAGCATTTTTTATTCCACCGGACTGGCGTGGATGGTTGCTTTTCTGGTACATTGGATAGGGAATTTATGGATATAAAAACAACGTTTCAAAACTTTCTTTACGCGATAATTGTTTCATAAACATGGATGCACAACTTATCATCGTTATTCTTATCGGTATTGCTGTTGGGGTAAAATTGGGATACGAAATCTTTCGATTTTTCTTCGTGAAAAGAGAGTCCCCTTACTGCAACGGGTGTTCGATGTGTGAGATCAAGAAGAAAAAGACAGCGTGACTGAAACTCTTCGGGAAAACATAACCGGTAATCCGCATTTGTTGGGAGAGAGCGATATCAAAAAACTGCTCATCGAATATTCTCTTCCGGCCATTGTTGGTATGGTTATCGTTTCCCTTTATCATATTGTAGACAGTATTTTCATCGGGCATGGAATCGGAGCACTTGCCATTTCGGGTATGGCCATTACTTTTCCGGTCATGAACATTTTGTCGGCATTTTCCACATTGATAGGAATAGGTGGAGCTACACTCACATCCATTCGTTTTGGAAAAAAAGATGAAAAAGGAGCTTCAAGTATTTTGGGACACGTAACCCTTCTCAATACCGTAAATGCCCTTTTACTGGCAGGTATAACTTATTGCTTTCTCGATCCTATACTAAGGGCTTTCGGTGCAAGCGATGCCCTGCTGCCATATGCCCGCGATTTTATGTCGGTTTATCTATGGGGCACACCCATCATCTTCGTTTTCATTGCGCTTAACAACATCATGCGGGTGAGCGGGTATCCACTCAAAGCCATGATGTCTTCCTTTTTTAGTGTGGGACTGAATGTGATATTGGCGCCTCTTTTCATTTTCGTTTTCGAATGGGGGATGAAGGGAACGGCTTTGGCTACCGTGCTTGCCCAACTGTTGGGATTGATTTGGGTATTGTTGCATTTCCTCGATAAAAAGAGTTACATACATTTCAACAAAGGATTTCACCGACTGTCGTTCAAGACAACAAAAAGCATGCTGTCCATTGGCATTTCTCCGTTTCTGATGAATTTGTGTCTGGGTTTGGTCGTTTTCTTTATCAATGTCGGTTTGATGAAACACGGAGGCGATTTGGCGGTGGGAGCATATGGCATCATCAACCGCATCATTACACTGTTTATCATGGTTGTGGTAGGATTAACCATGGGCATGCAGCCCATAGCCGGTTACAACTACGGAGCAAAGGAAATTGCCCGCACATTTGAAGTGCTCAAATATGCGTTGTTGTGGGGTGTATCGGTGATGACCTTCGGATTTCTGGTATCGGAATTGTTTCCCCATTTCATTGTGAAAATGTTCACAACCGATAGAGAGCTGATAAACATTTCGGCAAGAGGATTGCGCATAGCCATTGCCATGTTTCCTCTTGCCGGTGCACAAATTGTTATCAGTAATTTTTTTCAGTCGATAGGTAAAGTAAAAATATCCATTTTTCTTTCGCTAAGTCGGCAACTGATTTTTTTGCTCCCGCTTTTGCTCATTCTTCCCGATTTTTTGGGAGTCGATGGCGTTTTTCTCAGCCTTTCGGTTGCCGATTTCATCGCCTTTGTGGTTGCCGCCTTAACTTTTATTTATCAGCTGAAGCGGATGAAGAGAATGCTTGAGCGATAGCTTCCGCAATTTCTTTGAACTCCTGTTCCGATAATTTCAAACGTGGATTTGCCAGGCTCATGTCGTTTTCTTTTTGGATAGGAATGAGATGAATGTGCGCATGAGGTACTTCCAAGCCGATTACCATCATTCCCACGCGTTTGCAGGGGATGGATTTTTCGATGGCTTTAGCCGTTTTTTTGGCAAAAAGAATCATGTCGGCCAGCATGGTGTCATCCAGATCAAAGATGTAATCGATTTCCTGTTTGGGAACTACCAGTGTATGGCCTTTTGCCAGGGGGTTGATATCGAGAAAAGCAAAAAACTTGTCATTTTCGGCTACTTTATAGGAAGGGATTTCCCCTGCAATAATTCTGCTGAAAATAGTTGACATGATGATTCCTTTTTTAGATCGAAATATTCAATACTTCAAACGTCATTTGTCCTGATGGAACTTTAATTTCGGCAATATCGCCAACTTTTTTTCCCAACAATCCCTGCGCGATGGGTGTGTTCACCGCTATTTTCCCATTTTTCAAGTCAGCTTCGCTTTCCGAAACCAGTGTGTAGGTCATTTCTTTTTTTGTTTTCACGTTACGAATGGTCACTTTGTTCATGATCTGCACTGTTTCCGTACTGATGGAATTTTCATCGATCAGACGCACCGAAGCAATCAATGCTTTTGTTTGTGCAATTTTAGCTTCCAGCATTCCCTGGGCTTCTTTTGCAGCATCGTATTCGGCATTTTCAGAAAGGTCTCCTTTATCCCTGGCCTCTGCGATTTGGCGGGATATTTCGGGTCTTTGTACAGATTCCATGTATGCCAATTCTTCTTTTAGTTTCCGAAATCCTTCTTCGGTCATGTAAGTAACTGCCATAGTAAAATCTTCTTTTTAATAAATTGATGAATGGTTTATTGATTATTTATCGCTAAAAAAGTAAGAAAAAGAATTCCGGTCTAATATTTCGAGACCGGAACCCTCCTTCTTCCCCTTATTATTTGTTGCAAAGATAAAAATTTGTTCTCTAAAAACAAATTTTTTTGGCTGAGATTATTAAATATGCAGGGCACAAGTTTTTTGTACCCATCCGCTTGTCAGCGTGTTCGAACGGTTATTTTTCATGCAAATAACCGTCCATGTTGCTTTTCGCGTTTTACTTCACAGATTTCTATTCCGGGATTCGAAGCAAATGCATTTATTACTTTGGCTGTCTGATCGGCAAACACCTCAAAAAAAGTAAACTTTTTGGTAATTTCAATCGAACCGATATTGATGGATTTATCGCCGACCATTTCGTTGAATATCCCCAAAAAACGCCGTGTATCTATACCCTGGCGTCCACCGATATTCAGTTTTAAACGAATACGTTTTCCGGTTTTTTGGGCTTGTTTTTTGTTCTGTCTTTGCGTTGATTTTTCTTCCCGATGAAGCGCTTCATTTAAGTCTTCTGCTTCGTTTCCATAATCGGAGAAGCGGTTAAATTCCAGCGAAACAAACCGTTTTAACAGCTCTTCCTTGCTCAAATATTCCAGTTGTTTCATCATTTGACCCATGAGTCTCCTCTGATAACCCCATTTTTCAAAAGTACGAAAAATTGAGATATTTCAGACGAGAGTTGTTTAAAAAATTATTTATTAGAGAGTTTACATTATTTTCAAAACATATCCATTTTTTAAT
>NZ_JAPCWE010000018.1 GCF_025943985.1 Anaerorudis cellulosivorans
TGCATTTGCAATCCATATTAGGATCACAAAGATGAGAATTCAAATCCGTTTAATCGAAAATTGTATACAACTAACTAAATTTCAAATATTTCAAAGAGCTATTGTAGATTTTAATGGGACAGCAATGTAGATAGATATAAAACAAAATAAAACACGACGGCACAACAACGGCTCATACCCAATGCGGGTCAAGTAGGTTGAGGTTTTCATCGGTTTTTAAATATATTAGTTCACGGTTGATAGGTCAGTGCTATCTAATCCCGCTGTAAACGGTAAATAAGAATGCAGCATTTTCGGTAATTTCGCGTGCAGCGTTTTTAGTAACAACGCTGCAACACTTTCGGTAACAATAATGCAGCATTTTTAGTAACAATAGTGCATCAGTTGCAAAGATAATTTATTCGTTAATATTCTCATTCTATATTTTAGTTTTTGTAGAGTCAACCGGCAAGTGCGAATTTACACTAATTGTTTGTAAAACTCATTTTTTGGTAAATTATGTTGCCGGTTGATTCTGACACTCTTTGGGGGTTTTGCACCCCCAGCCGTTTGGCAATCCCCCGCAGTGTTTTTCATCGTTTTATTTTTAAAAACCTATGTAAAACTTATCGGGAAATTCGCACTTCTAAGTTGAACTTACAAATAAAAAAACAGTTTATCCTATTGATAATATGCAATTTGTCTTTCAATATCAAGTATAAAAGCAAAAATAATTTTCTTAATTTATAATTTTTATTTACAAATGTTGTATATTTATGGCGTAAATAAAGCGTTAGCGTTCATGCAAAGAGGACAAGAAACATACTGCATAAATTTGCCAGGACAGGAGTATAGAACATGATAATAGTACCGTAACTTTGACAAAACGTTATGAATCGGACATAGAAGCAATTATTGCAAAACGTTATGACAACGGAGATGATTTATGGGCTACTCCTGATAGACGGATATACAAAGGTGCCCCATTTTCAACTCTTGAAAGTGTGTTAATGCTTGCAGAGTTGGAATCGACCGTGACTGCAATAATGAAAGAAGCGGGTGAGTTAATGTTTAGTTTATGGAGAGAAGATGGACGATTTCAAATAGCTCCAAAAAGTGCAATTTATCCTTGTCATACGGCTAATGTTGCAAGAGTATTATGTCGTTTGGGTTATGCAAATGACATCAGGCTTGGAAAGACATTTAAACATCTTCTGGAAATTCAGCATGAAGATGGTGGCTGGCGTTGCAATACTTATAAATTTGGGAGAGGCATGGAAACTGCTTTCTCAAATCCAGGAACAACGTTAGCAGCCTTAGACGCGTTCAGGTTCTCAATTTACCTTAATAAAGACGAGCGACTTGATAAAGCAGTAGAATCCTTACTCAGCCATTGGGAAACTCGCAAACCTCTTGGACCTTGCCATTATGGAATTGGTACATTATTCATGAAAGTGGAATACCCGTTCTTCCGGTATAATTTGTTTTTTTATGTTTACGTTTTATCATTCTATGAAAGAGCTAAAAATGACACTCGATTCCTAGATGCACTAAATGTTTTAAAGTCCAAAATGGTAGATGGAAAGATTATAATTGAGAATCCCAACGCTAAATTGGCAAACTTTACTTTCTGTAAAAAGGGAGAACCAAACGACCTTGCAACTCGACGCTATATAGAGATATTGAATAATCTCAAATAAAATTTTCTATGAGTAATGTCTTGTTGATAGCAATAAAAAAAGCACGAAACGCTAACAAGCGGTATAGTTAATTGCCGGTTTAGTGCAGATTCAAGCTTTTCAGCCCGTATTAAAATAGTTGTAACTTGACAGAAAAGCGCTTCGAAGTCGGCAACTAACCATACTGCCAACGTTGCCAATCAAGTCGATCAATTCTCCCAAACTGATGGGATCGAGGTTTTGTCGCGCATATACTTTGGGTAAAACACCTTTTGGTGGAAGAATTTCCCCTTGCTTCGAAATACCTCACCAAACTTTCTGAAAATGAATGGATGCTCACCCCGGATGTTTGCTCCATGGATGGCGTCGGGCGTTTCGTGATGGGACTCCTCGACGGTATCGAAATTGTAGAATTACCCGAACTCCAAAAATACATTGTCGCTCACTGATAATATTGCTCAAAGGATACCACCGCTATAGCCGGTACCCTTTTGAGCGCTACAGGCGGTACCATTACACCGCTATCATCACTCGATTTGCGCAACCTGAAAATTTAGGCATTATTATCGGGAAATTGGCACTATTTTGTTTGATAATTCCAAGGTATTTTTTATCTTTGAGAATCGATGTGGAATTTGAGCCGGAGAGATGCTACAGAGGGGGAATATTTCCCGGTTAACAGTTGTTTTGTTTCGATTCCTGTTTAATTTAATACAATACGAACGATCATAAATAAAGGTAATACTATGTGGACAATAACACCAAGCATTATTGAAAACGAGCGCCCTGTGGACAGGTTTGCTCTGCACTATGTTCCGCAAACACATTGGCGTGTATGGCATGCGCTGTGGTTTTGGGCAATGGGTATCGGGAGCGGCATTTTTTGTCTGCGCCAATTTTTCGGCATTAGTGGCAGCGGCCTTTTTTTGGGAATGAACGCTATCGACATTGTCGGGTTGGTTTTGGTAGCCATCGGCGGTTTGATTTTGATTCTCGACCTCGGGAAACCGTTTCGGTTTTTGAACTCGCTTCTTAAACCCAAAAAAGCATGGATTTCGCGAGGAGCCATTTCCGATTTTGCGTTTTTGGGAATCGGCGTACTGTATGTTCTGCCCGGATTAATTCCCTCCCTGCCTTGGTCGGATGCCGTATTTTCGCAAGCCGATGTCGTAAGTAGGATATTTATTGTGTTGGCAATTTTCTTTGCCTTTATCATCATGATTTATCCGGGATTTGTGCTCTATTATTCGCGGAATATTCCTTTTTGGAACAGCATTTTCACCCCGATTCTGTTTTTCGAATATGCGCTAACCAGCAGTTTCGGGCTTGTGGGGTGGATGGTTACAGCCAACGGCGAAGCGCTTCCATCGTCGTTCTACGTGGTATTTATTGCTACTCTTGCTATCACGCTCGTGTCGGTGTTTGTCTATTTATTCGAACGCAACAGCGTGCAAAATCCGTGCATCAGGGCATCGATCAACTACCTGTTGAAAGGAAAAGCGTCGGGTTGGTTTTGGTTTTCGCAAATCGTGGGATCGCTCCTGCCCATTGCCATGCTTGTCGTGATGCTCACGAATGGCATTTTCCCTGCCTCAAGCATGATGTGGATTGGCGTCTGCACCATTCTCGGAAGTTTTTCATTCCGATATAGTCAGTTGCTTGCCGGTTTACGTGTTTCACCTTTGGTATAACAACATGAAAGAATTACAATTATGAGTACAGAAATAAAAAAGTTTTCGGCATGTGTTCCCAACTGTTGGATGAACTGCCGTTTATATGCGCATGTGCGCGACGGGAAACTGGTTCAAACATCGGCTGCGCCTTTTCCCGATCCCTCCTATAATCGTATCTGCCTGCGGGGACTGTCACACCCACAGCGTGTTAACAGCAAAGAGCGCATTCTTCACCCGATGAAACGTGTGGGCAAACGTGGCGAAAACAAATTCGAACAAATTAGCTGGGACGAGGCTATCGATATTCTCTCGACCAATCTTAACCGGGTTCGCGAAAAATATGGATCGAAAGCGGTTGCCTTTATTCCGTGGTCGGGGAGTTATGCTGCCATCAACGGCGGCATGCCGGGTGCCATCAAACGTTTTGCCAACATTTTTGAAGGTACTGTTGTGGTGGATGGTGTCGATTTCGGTATGCCTACCGGTATGTCGCAGGTTGTGGCCAATATGGCAGGCGGTATGGCCTCCCTCTTTTTGGGACCGGAACCGAAAGACTTAAGCTATGCCAAAACCCTTATCTTTTGGGGAACGAACATCACCGATTCGCAGGTGCATAATTGGCACTTCGTGCTCGATGCAATGGAAAACGGAGCAAAATTGATCTGTATCGATCCCCGTTACAGCGAGACCGCCGCCAAATCGCACGAATGGATCAGAATCAGACCGGGATCGGATTCGGTACTTGCTTTGTCGATGATACAGGTTATCATAGAAGAAAACCTGATCGACAGCGATTATTGCATTCGACACACGGTAGCTCCTTTCCTGGTGCGTCAGGACAACGGCTTGTTTCTCCGTCAGAGCGATATCGACGGAAGCGATCAAGCCGGATATGTGGTCGTGGATTCGGAATCGGGCGAAATCGAACCGGTCGAATCGGTTGCCCGGCCCGAATTATTGGGGACATTCGACGTTAAGCTGCACAACGGCAACACCTTGCAGGTGAAAACTGCCTTGCAAATGTTGAAGGACGAAGCCGACAAATACAAGCCTGACGAGGCCGAAAGAATAACAACCGTACCGGCAGAAAAAATTAGAGAAATAGCCCGAATTTACGCCACCAATACACCTTCCACCATATATCCCGGATTCGGAATAGATCGATGGGACAATGCCGATCAGGTAGGCAGAGGGATTGCTACGCTCGGTGTAATTACCGGACAAATCGGGAAAAAAGGCGCATCTCCACTCGGAACAATGGGGCAAAGCGCTATACAATATACCATATCGGATGCGGTGATGGGACCATGGACAAGTCCATCGGGCACGCAAGCCGAACTGCTCAATTTCGTGCTGTTGCAGCAAGCTATTCTCACCGGGAAAGTGGATATGTGGGAACCCAAAGATCCCGGCAATCCGCTTGCAGGTCCAACGGCCAAAACACCCGTTTCGAAAGACTGGCCTATCAAAGGACTGATTTTAACTACGGGAAACGTGGTAAGCAATCACGCCGAACAAAAGGTGACGATCGAGGAGATGTTCAGCGAGGAGAAACTCGATTTCATCTGCTGCATCGATATGTTTATGACCGATACCGCACGTCAGGCCGACTTGTTTCTGCCCTGCACCAGCTGGTTCGAAAACGACGATATCGTCGGCGGACTTCATCCGTATGTGATGCGGATGGAAAAAGCCATCGAACCGATGGGCGAAAGCAAGGGCGATTGGGAGATATTCAAACTTTTGGCGCAGAAAATGGGATATGGCAAGTATTTCATGGGGGAAGCCAAAGATCAGATAGAAGGTATTCTCGACGTGCTGGGAAATCTTTTTGGGGACAGGAAGGAAGAAATTCTGAAAGAATTTAGAGAAAAAGGCATCGCTCGACTCTCCGATCCTCATTCCGTTCCGTTTGCCGACGGCGTGTTTTACACGCGCACCGGTCGTGCCGAATTTTATTCCGAAGGGGTGGCAACCGTTTTTCCGAAAACCATGCCTGCACTGCAGTTGCCGGTAAACGAGGGACATAATCCGTTGCCGCATTTCGAACCGCCGGCCGAAGCATGGTTCGACAATCCACTCATCAAAAAATATCCGTTGGCACTGAGTACCCTGCATACCAAATGGCGGGTGCATACCACATTCTACGATGTTGCAGTACTGCGTGAAATAGATCCCGAGCCGGTGGTCTATCTCAATCGTCGCGAAAGCGAGAAAAGAGGACTTAAGGACGGCGATTACGTGCGTGTATTCAACGATCGCGGCCATTGCGTGGTACGCCTCGTAGTGGACGATGCTATCAACGACGGTGGAGCCGCCATTCCCAAAGGTTGGCAGCGTCATCAGTTTAAAGAAGGAGGTTATCAGGAACTTACAAAAAATCATATTAATACGGTTCACTATGGCATGTCGTTTTTCGATGCTCTGGTGGAAGTAGAAAAATGGAAAGGATAACAGCTATGGAAAATAACGATAAGAAAAAGAAAAAACGTTGGGGAATGGTTATCGACCTTACCCGTTGCGTGGGATGTCAAACCTGTGCGGTAGGTTGCAAAATAAAAAACAATCTGGCCGATGGTTTATGGTGGAACAGGGTGATTACGGTTGGCGGAGATCAAATCGATACGGCCGGAGGTACGTATGAACATCCCGTGCGTTATTCCATTCCGCTGAATTGTCAGAATTGCGAAAATCCGATCTGTGTGGATGTTTGTCCAACGGGAGCTTCTTACCAAAGAGAAGAAGACAAGTTGGTTTTGATCGATTACGATAAATGCATCGGATGCAGGGCTTGTGTTCAAGCTTGTCCCTATGGCGTGCGCATTGCGAATACCGAAGAACCCCGTTACGAACATTGCGATGTTCAGCTTGGAGAAGAGGGGGTTACACCCCGATATCAAGGTGTGGTCGAAAAATGCACTTTCTGTGTGGAACGCATCGACCAGGGACTGAATCCGTTTTGTATCGACGTTTGTCCGGAACGCGCCCGTTTCTTTGGCGACCTGAACGATGAAGATAGCGATGTTTCGCAACTCATTCGCGAGAATCCCGTCGAAACACTTCATCCGCAGATGGGAACAAATCCTAACGTGTACTTCATTCCACCTGCCAAGAAAAAAACGAGACGAACCGGCTTGGATTTTATCCGGTAACGTGTGGAATAATGAAAAGAGCAAACTTGACAGTACTGTTTGTGGGTTTACTGTTTTTTTCTGCAAAGGCCGAAGAGATAGACACAACCGGTATATCGAACACGTTTCAACTGGGTGAAGTCGTTGTGCTTGCGCCAAGATCGGATAATACGGTCGGTCAGGATTTCAATCTGCAGATGAACAACATCAACGTGAGTGAAGCGTTGCGATCGATTCCCTCGGTGATCTATGCCAATATGGGCAGTCGTTTCGAGCCGACTATCCTGGTGCGTGGATTCGATATCCGAGGTATCCCCGTTTTCGTGGACGGAATCCCGCTCCAGATGCCTTACGATGGCGACATCGATTTGGGACACCTCACCACGTTCGATTATGCGCAGGTTTCGCTTACAAAAGGCCTTACACCCATGTCGTTAGGGCCCAACGCCATTGGCGGGAGCATCAATCTGGTGAGTTTTCAACCCACCGACAAAGTGAATCTGCAGGCAATAACCGGCCTGGCAAGTGGCAACACGTATGAATATGGAGTAAACGCCGGAAGCCGAAGGGAGAAATTCTTTGCCCAAGTTGGTTATTATGAGCGTCATACCGACTATTTTACGCTCTCGCACAACTATCAACCCACTACGTATCAACCCGACAGAAAAAGAGATAATTCCTATTCCGATTTTCGGAAAGTAAACCTGAAAATCGGATACCTTTCCTCCCCGGGTCAGGAGTTTACCCTCAACTACCATTATCAGAACAACGCAAAAGGGAATCCGCCGTACAGCGGCAGCGACGACAAGCAATCAGCCCGATTTTGGCAATGGCCCGTGTGGGAAAGGCATAGTCTGTATTTCATTTCGAAAAACCGGATAAACACGAACAACGATATTAAGACAAGTATTTATGCGGATAAGTTTTATAACGTAATGGAAAGCTACGACGATCAGTCGTACACCACGCAGAACAAAAAATATGCTTTTACCAGCATATACAACGATCGAAACGTTGGCGGAAACGTGATTTTATCGAATACCTCCATCGCCGACAATCAGTTGAATTTTTCGATTCAGCTGAATCGTAACGAGCACAAATCGCATAACGAAGGGAGTCCGCAGCTCACCAATAGCGATTTTGTTTGGAGCATGGGGTTGGACGATCGGTATACGATAAACGAAAAATGGGCATTGACCGGAGGATTATCTTACAATCGGCAAAAAAGTCTGAAAGCCGAAGATCAGGTCACAGACGAAGGGACAACCACGTTTCCCGAAAACTCGCATCAGGCCGTCAATGCACAACTATCGGCCAACTGGACGGCCGCCGACAATTTTTCGATGTCGGCCTATGTGGCGCGAAAAACACGGTTCGCCACCCTCAAGGAACGGTATTCGTACAAGATGGGGCAGGGGCTTCCCAACCCCGAACTACAACCCGAGAAAGCCACCCATTTCGATGTTTCATTTCAATACGAAATACGTAAAAATCTGGCATTCAACGGTTCGGTATATGCTATCCGGTTGCACGACGTTATTCAATTGGTAAACGATGTCGAAGGAAATCTCACGCAAATACAGAATGCAGGAAAAGCCCGTTTTCGCGGATTCGATGCAAGTTTGCACTATGCGATCCTGAAAAATCTCGATTTGACTTCCTCCTATTCCTTCATCATTCAAAAAAACCTATCGGATCCCGATTTACGGTTTACGGATGTTCCGAAACACAAGGTGTGGAGCCATTTGTCGTATCAACCCACAAGTTGGGCAAAGGTCGGCCTTACCCACGAATACTATTCGCGCCGATACAGCCGTTCCTACGGCATCACGGCCGGCGAATTTCATCTGTTCAACCTGCAGGGCGCGTTTTCGTGGAAACAATTGACGCTCTACGTGGGACTGAATAATCTTTTCGACACCAATTATGCTTATGCCGAAGGTTATCCCGAAGCGGGAAGAAACTATTTTACCAAACTGGTCTTTCAATTGAATTAAGTAACTTCACCCTTTTCACCAACCGATGAACGCGAAAACAACGGAAACAACAAAAGCACAGCTGAATGAACAATGGATCAAAGCATCCATCATGGGTTCGATGTGGGCATCGGTGGAGATTGTATGGGGCAGTTTTCTGCACAACCTCAGGGTGCCGTTCAGTGGCCACATCCTTACCGCCATCGGATTAATCATTCTTATATCGGCAAGCTACCGTTGGAACGAAAAGGGATTGTTTTGGCGTGCCGGCGTAATCTGTGCTTTGTTGAAAACCATGTCGCCCAGTGCGGTGATTTTCGGGCCGATGATTGCCATCTTCAGTGAAGCACTCCTGCTCGAAGCGTCGGTCAGGTTGTTCGGAAAAAACCACATCGGATTAGCCATCGGCGCCATTCTGGCCATGTCCTGGAATTTAGTCCAGGCCATCATCGGTAAGGTAATTGCTTACGGATACAATTTGGTGAAACTCTACGAAAGCATCATGCTCTATGCCCAAAAACAACTGCATACCGATATCGATATGGTTTGGGCTCCCATCGTATTGTTGTTGATCATCTATGTTTTATTGGGAATGGGTACGGCCATCGCCGGTATTTCCATCGGAAAACGCATCGAATCGGCCGATTTGATGCCGCAACCGATGGACGATAAAAACAACCCACCCGTCACGCTAATTCCCAAATATTCGCATTTCCCCTTTTCCACCATTTGGCTGATTTTCGATTTGTTGGCTGTCGGTGCCGTACTTGTTACGGCCAACTTCATACCCGCCGGATATTGGTTCGGCATGAGCATTGCCGTTATTGCAAGCTGGATCATGCACTACAAAGTAGCATTGCGCCGTCTGGCGCGACCCCGCCTGTGGCTTTCGTTTTTCCTTATTACGGTGATTGCCGCTGTGGCTTTTTCGCAGTTTCAAGGCGGGGTATCGTTAGGTGAAGGAACACTGATCGGCATCGAAATGAATGTACGCGCCATTGTCGTTGTAATCGGCTTTTCCGTCATCGGTACAGAACTTTATAGTCCGAAAATCAAAAAAATGTTCCAACGAAAATCGCTTCTCTCGCTTTATACCGCACTCGATTTGTCAACCGAAAGTTTGCCCAACATGATTGCGTTGGTGCCCAACCTGAAAACGATTTTTAGTCACCCCATCGACATTATTCGAAAATTCATGTCGTATGCCGAATATCGAATGCATGAAATCGGGACACGGCAGCGACAACAGGCCACGGTTGCGATTGTTACAGGAGAAAAAGGAAGCGGTAAAACGCGTTTTCTGTCGGAAACTGCCCATGAATTGAAAAAGCGGGGATTTGAAGTGGGGGGCGTTTACACCAAAAAAATCCGCGATAACGGCGAGATCATCGGCTATCGGGCAGTGAACGTTGCAACCTGCGAAGAACAGCCTTTGTTGCGAAAAGACAACGAAGACACCGGCTTGCGAATCGGCGCTTTTTCCATAGACAGTGCTGGGTTGGAGTTGGGACAAAAAGCCATTGCTCGAGCCATGGATGCCAACTTGTTGATGATCGACGAAATCGGCAAATTGGAACTCGAAGGTGGCGGCTGGCACGACGAATTGAACGCACTTCCATTGGAAAAACAACTGTTTATCGTGCTGTCGGTACGCTTGGAATGTGTGAATGATGTCATCAACAAATGGGATCTGCATCCTTCGGCGATTTACAATGTATCCGAATGTAACGTGGAAACATTGGCAAGCGAAATTATTGCCTATTTCGAAGGAGAAAAGTAAAATTTTCCGTTTTAGGATTCTCGTTTCTTGCGATTTTCGATATAGTGAAGCGCATAATGGTAATCGGGTAGGGTATTGAGGTTGAAAAACATGAGGTTGTCGTAAAACGGGGTTGTTTCGTCAATCTTCACTGCCGCATAACCCAACCGCGCGAGAGCATCGTGCACCTTGTAGCAGCCTTTCTCAATGAATTCGGCAAACGTTTCCAGGCAACTTTTTCGATAAACCGCACAAAGCGGTTCCATTTTATTGCCGTCGTGCACCGGCACGGCACATGGATGGTCGCCGATATGTTGCAACAACAAGATAAACAGATCAGGCGGGACAAAAGGAGTATCGCATGGCAAAAAGATATTGAATTCCGTTGCCGATTGCCGAAGGCAGGAGTAGATACCGCCCATAGGTCCGATGTCGTGAACCACATCCGGCACAACCGGATGCGAAAATTGGCTATACACCGCATCATTGGCGCTGATCATAACCTGCTCCGCAACTTCGTCGAGCGTTTCCAGCGCATGCAGCACCAACGGTTTACGATCGAACGGCATCAACCCCTTATCGGAGCCCATCCGCGAACTCTTGCCGCCGGTCAAGACAAAACCGCTTATATTCTTCTTATCTGTAGGCACAATCCTTATTCTTCTTCGTTACGTGGATAGAATGCGAAACACGACAAATGTACAGGATAATTTTCATTCGGCGTACACTTTTGATGATTTAATGATGTTCACAGGAATTTGTCGGAAGTTCGACTAACCTCGGAAGTTGGACTGAACTCGAAAGTTCGACTACGCTGCGAAGTTTTTTCAATCATACGGTTGTATTTGAAGGTTGAATTAAGATTCGAACAAAATAATGAGCGCGGCACCGATTATCATGATAGCCGTTCCTAAGAGTTTTTTCCGGATATTTCGTTCGTTGAAAAACGCATATCCGAGGCCGACTGAGATAATTCCCGACAATTGAAACAACGCAAGTGCATAACCAACCGGCATGTGGGCAAACGAATAATTGGTAGCCATCTGCATGATTCCCATACATGCCACAAGCGCCAAATAAACAGGAATATTTCGTTTGTAAATAACGCGGAGTTGTGCTTTCGGACTAACACGATAAATAAACAGAAAAAGGAAAGAAAACACCGTGTTAAAAATGCACCACACCACAAATGAAATGTTGGGAGAAGACAACATGATGATTTTTTTGATGAAAATTGCCTCCAAGGCTGTCAAGAGCATTGCATAAATTCGAAATTTGATTTCGGGTCGTTTCAGCACCTGCCATGAAAACCGTTCGGGAAGCGTATCGAGGATGAAATAGCTGCCGAAAATGATCAATCCCATACCCACCAGACCCCACAGGTTGGGCAACTCGCCAAGCAGCGGAATTCCCAGTAACAAGCTGATCAACGATTTGTAGGAATTTATCGGACCAAGAAGCGAAATATCACCCTTTTCAACTGCCTTTATCAAATATCCGTTTCCCAACGAACCCAACAATCCTCCTGCAACACAATAAATCCAGAAAATGGGAGGGAAACTGCTCCATGGAATTTTTCCGAGAAAAGGAAGGCTCAGAATGCTTAAGCTGAAAAATCCCACAAAATTTACCCAAAGCGGATTTTGTCGCGAGGCGGTAAGTTTTTTCTGACATACATTGCCAAACGGATTCGATAAGATTCGTAAGAAAAGTGCAATAAATAGAGCCATTTTTACGCGTGATTTTTTACCGGTTTTTCGCTTTCCCCGATTACACCACCTGGTGTTTCGATACCGGGCAAAAGCGGTGCAGCATTACAGTACCCGGTTGTCGCTGCGGTTCGTGGCAACATCGAACAGTTGTTGAACGCGGAACAGCATTAAAGCACCAATTCGTGAAAAAGACGATCGAATGTGGCATCCAAATCATCTGTTTTTCCGGGATGGGCGGGAGACGACTGTATAGCGGTACTTCGCACTGCCGTCAGCCAGCGAAAGCGTTCCGGCAAATCGAGTGCGGCAATCGGCCCTGCTTGTCGGTTTCCCAACGAAATATCTTTCATATGGGCAAGAATGATCACCACTTCCTCGTACTCGGGACCTGCCGGACAAATCGATTTGTATTTTTCGGCACATAACCGATATTCCATCCGAATGTATCGGGCTTTCTTTGAATACATGATCAACCCGATGTTCACAAATTCTTCACGCTCGATATTCGGCACGAATCTAATTACGGCATACTGAAAGAGATTCAAGTCGTTAGCGGTCATTTTTTGCAGCGTTTACAAAGGTTGAAGAATGAGCAAATCGCGTTTTGAGAAACGCAAAATATACTTCTCTGATTTCGTCAGGCGATGCCGACGTACCTTTCCAATGAAGCCAATCGTCGGGAATCAGGCGCACAATTTCTCCGAAAAAATCATCCGAAAGCACCGCATGCGCAAACGCATCGGCCTCATCGAGCATCGTTGCCTGAGGCAGCAAAACGTGATCCTTACTGTAAGAAAAAGGGCTGAGCGCATGTTTTTCGAAATCTTTCCACGAATGGTGAAAGTAAAACGAATCGCCGTTGTCGATAAGCCACAACTCTCTGTGCCACAACAAGAGGTTGGGATTTTTAACCGTTCTGTCGACATTCGTTGTGAAAGCGTCGAACCATACAATTTTCGAGGCAAGTAACGGATCGATTTTAACCGACGGCTCGTAAGGCAAAGCCCCTGATAAGAAATGCATTCCCAAATTCAGACCTTCACTTGCTTTGAGTAAATCTTGAATTTCCTCATCACCTTCAGACTTGCCGAAATCGTCGTCAAGATACGCAAAAACCAACTCCGGGAGTTGCAATCCGAGACGCGATGCAATCTGTCCGCTCATCAATTCCGAAATCAACATTTTCACGCCGTGCCCGGCACCTCTGAATTTGAGTACATATTTAAAACCGTCATCCGCTTCTACTAATGCCGGCAACGAACCCCCCTCACGCAGAGGTACAATGTAGCGCATGACCGTTACCGTTCGCAGTGAAATATCTTTTTTCGGTCTATTCATTATCATAAACTCACCTTTCTTGCCGATTTCGCCAAACTATAGCTTGGACCTAATCCTTGTGCAAAATTACGAACAAATTTTCGAAAGCCGCTGATTCCTGAATTTTAATTTGTGAGCGTTCCGAATGTTTCGTTTGTTATTAGCAAAATTACGAACAATCGTTGAAAAGAAAAAAATTTCCGGACAGCAAGACGATGTAAACAAACGCAGAAAACACTAAACCATTATCAATCAATATTTTAAGTTGTAAATTCGTCTTCAGATAAAGTCAATATCCTATGCATTCTCTTATCCATCCGGCAACCTGTTTACGCAACATCCCATTCATTTGCATCCTGTTCGTTACAATTTTTCGGACATTTTTTTACTATATTTTTTGGGTATAATCTTTTCAACATAATCTTTCAGTATAATCTTCGAACCATCATTTTAGCATAATTCTTTAAAAATCGATAAAAATGAAATTACTTTTTCTTTCTTCTGCAATAACCGAGGAATGGACTCATTTGGATGGCCTCTTCGCTGTGTTGGCCGTGCTCTATACCTGCGTTTTCCTGTCGGTAATCGTGGACTTGTTTTTCGGCGTGCGGCGTGCCCGGCAATTAAAAATAATGCGTACCAGTTACGGCTATCGGCGCACCATCACCAAGCTTACCGGTTATTTCGGCCTCATGATCATGTTTTCCATAGCCGACGTTGTGGCAAGCGTCGTGTTCAAAATGCCCTATTTCTCGGTTGTCGGCGCCATCGGCATTATATTGGTCGAAGCCAAATCCGTTTTCGAAAACCTGAAACAGCAGGAAAAAAATATTGCCGAAGTGCAACGGTTGCTCTTGAAATTTTTCGAAAACAAGGAAGAAATTCAAACCCTCATTGCTTTTCTCAATGCACAAACGCAGGAAACCTTTCGAAATCGGGCAAGTTGCAAAACAGAAGCAACCTCAGGGGATGAGGCAGGGTTAGCGACTCGGGCAAGTTTGAGGAATGAAGTAAGTGCAGAAAATCAAGCAAGTTCAGCGACCCGGGCGAGTTCAGAAAATCAAGCAAGTTCAACTACGCCGAAAAATGAACAGAAGCCGGGAAATGTGCAAAATCACGCAAATGCGGAGACTCACACAAACGCGAAAACACAGGAGGAAACCCAATGAAACCGAGAGGACTTCGCAACAACAACCCGTTAAATATCCGGCACAGTGCCGATCGCTTTCAGGGAGAAATCGAGGGAAACGACACCGGTTTCAAAACTTTCTCGTCCGAGTCTTACGGATACCGCGCCGCCTTTGTCATCCTTGCAACCTATCTTTCGCGAGGGTGCAACACCATCGAAAAAATCATAACCCGTTGGGCACCGCCGGCCGAAAACAACACGGAATGCTATATTGCAAACGTCGAAAAATGGTCGGGCATCCCCCGAAACAAAACACTCACCTCTGCCGACGGTGCAGCATACCAACGCATCGTCGCCGCCATGAGTCGGGTAGAAAACGGCATACCCGCCGATACCCGTCAAATCGAAGCCGGCTTTGCCCTTCAACATAAACTAAGAATTACCCGTTAAAAATTTATAGAAAACACTTGCGCCGAAACTGCCGTTAAGGCGCACGCAAACTCACTCTTCCGATGAAAAATCAAATCATGATAACCGTCATCCTGTGTCTGCCGGTCTTTTGCCCCTCCTGCAAATCGGTGCAATCTATTCCCGCAGAAACCGTAAAAATCCATCACCGCGACCGCCTTGTCCGCGATTCCGTCTTCCGTTACGACTCTGTTTTCGTCCGTCAACAAGCCGACACCATCCTTCTCGAGCGGTACAGGTACGTATACAAAAACAACCTCGTCACCGATTCCGTCTTCATCAACGACACCATCCGCATTGCCTATCCCGTGGAAGTCGTCAAAACGGTAAAAGCCCCCCTCACCGGTTTCCGGCACTTTCAGCTATGGTGCGGACGCATCGCCCTTCTCGTTTTGCTGGTCGGCAGCCTCCGTTTCGTGTCCAAAATCCGGCGGTAACCCCGTTTTCCCGCCATAACATTTGAGCGAATACAAATTCCGCTAGTTTTCACAACGCCGTAATACCCTTTTTTCCCGCCATGACCGCAACCCGCAAAAATTCGCGATATCCCGCACATCCTACGCACCCTATACATCCTATACATCCTATACATCCTATACATCTTACGGTGCCCCTTTCTATACGTCTGTATTCCTCACTAATACGGAGAATCCTACGCTTTCCTACACTTTCCTACGCTTCGGTATGTGTCTGAAATCCGCTCCTGATCACACTTTCCTACACTTCCTACACTTCCTACAGATCCCATAAATTATCATTATTCTGACACTCCGATTTTTTTACGTAATTGAATAAGTTGTTCGTTAAGGTCATTCTGTATTTCTTTATAGTGTATGTCGCCATAAACGTTATGAAGTTCGGTTGGATCTTTCTTCAAATCAAATAATTCCCAAAAATCTATCTCCTTATCTTTCCCATAACCGGCACCATACCAATGAATCAACTTATATCTTTTCGTCCTAATTCCGTAATGTTGACGTACATTCCCTACAGCAGGATAATCGTAAAAATGGTAATACAACGCATTTCTCCACTCATTACATTTGCCATTTTTAAAAAGAGGTAATAATGATTTCCCTGCAAAATCTTCAGGAATATCAATTCCCGCAATATTGAGAAGAGTAGGAGCCAAATCAATATTCTGAACAAGTTCATCACATTGAGACTGCTTTTTTATTAACGGAGGATATGAAATAAGAAGAGGGGTGCGAAAAGACTCTTCATACATAAAACGTTTATCGTACAAACCATGTTCACCCAAGAAAAAACCTTGATCGGAAGTGAAAATAACAATGGTATTATTCAATATTCCCTTTTCTTTTAAATAGTCAAGTAAACGGCCCACTTGCTCATCTATCGAACGAACAGTTCGGCAATAATCTTTAATATATCGTTGATATTTCCATCGAATTAATTCTTTTCCCACAGGTCTGTGATCTAAAAACTCCCTATTTTGTTCTTTGTAGGCAGCATCCCAAACAGCTCGCTGCTCAGCTGTTAAACGATCCATTGCCACAGGCCAACTATCCTTGATATACTGCAAAGTAGGTTCATCCTTTAATTCTTCAACTTTCAAGTCAAAAGCATATCCCAAATGATGAGCAATAGTCAATTCTTGTGTTTCCATTTGTGGCCCTCGCGTTGAATAGTCGTCAAACAATGTCGGAGGTTCAGGGAAATCGACATCATTAAACAAATTTAGATGCGGAAGATCCGGCATCCAGTTGCGATGTGGTGCTTTATGATTTACCAAAATACAAAAAGGCTCTTTTGTAGGAATAATTTCATCTAACCATTCTATTGCATGATTTGTTATTAGTGTTGTAACATAACCATTCTCCGGAATATATTTTCCTTTAGTATCCGGACGGCGAAACACCGGGTTATAATATTCACCTTGGTCAAATAAAATATCATAATAATCAAATCCCTTAGGATCCACATTTAAATGCCATTTTCCAAAAACAGACGTAACATATCCTTCTTTTTGAAGTAACTCCGTAAACCACGTTTTTGTCGTGTCCAAGCAACACCCCAGACGAGTTTGTTTATGTTGATGACTATATAAACCGGTCAATAAGGTAGCACGACTAGGTGTAGAAATCGAATTTTCAACAAATGAATGGGTAAAAAGCATTCCATTTTTCGCAACGCGATCAATATTTGGAGTTGGTGCAACTTTAGAAATCGGATGTCCGTAAGCACTAATAGCTTGGAACCCCAAATCATCCACAAAAATGCAAACTATATTAGGAGATTTAGGCCCATTATTCTGAGCCGAAACAGAATGTGCCACTGATACTGCTGACAGCATGCCTATACATGATGTAACAATCTTCCTCTTCATCTTATCAGTCAGTTAAATTCATATCAGGGTATTCCGAAAGCTCCACTACCATTTTTCCTCCCTGCACTACTTCTTCAAAAGGTAACATTGGGGTGCTCTGTTTTTTATTATTCAGCATAATTGAACGAATATAACATGCATCAGCCGTTGTTTTTTTTGATTCTATCTCAAATTTTTTACCGGGATGATAATGTTGATTTAAGTAGATCGTTACCTTATCAAATAATGGCGCTCCGATCTGCAATTTCGGATTGATTTCTGTTAATCCTTTCACATCAAATAATCCTATTGAGGACATTACATACCAACTTCCCAACTGTCCTTGATCTTCATCTTGTCCATAACCATAACCATGAAGGGGTTCAATACCGTAAAATTCGTTCAAAATAGCGTGTACCCATTTCTGCGATAGCCAGGGTTTTCCGGAAAAATTAAATAGCCATGATATATGTAAATTAGGTTGGTTACCATGATTATATAACGCATTTAAGCCGGCAAAAGCATTCAATTCTGTACCGCCACTAAATAGATTTTTTCGAGACAATGAAAAAATGCTGTCCAATCGATTATTAAATTTATCTTTCCCTACTAAATCGATCAATTGGTCAATATGATGTGGTACATAAAAAGTATATTGCATCGCATTTCCTTCTTGAAAGCCCTTCCAGGGAGCTAACGGATCAAAATTTTTCAAAAAATGTCCTTTCGTATCTTTCGGACGGATTAAAAGAGTTTCCTTATCAAAAAGAAGTTTCCACCCCTTCGATAATTCGGATAACCACTGATAGTCTTTCTCTTTCCCCAACTGTTTAGCAAACTGAGACACGGCAAAACAGCTAAAACTGTATTCCAGCGTATGTGAAGCACCGAATCCGGATCCTTCTTCGGTAGTTTTCATATCAAATCGTTCTTCATAAGGCGAATAGCCACGCTCTATAAATTGGCGAAGATCCATTTTCCCTGCCCCTTCTATACGTCCGCGCCATTCTACTTCATTTTTCAAAGCAGCTTCGTATCCGCATTCTATATCAAAATCACGTATACCGCAATTATATGCGGCAGCAATGGCCAAACCCGTAAAATTGGTTCCTACCCCCGATACATATTTACTGCATGCAATTCCGTCTCCTAACCATCCGGTTTCTTTATATACCAGCAGTTGACTTTTAATCCAGTCTGAATAATATTCCGGATAAGCTAAAGCCCAAAGTTGGGTCAAATTCCAAAAACCTCCCCAAATTGCATCGGTGTTATAATGATTATGGAGAGGATTCCCTTTTGCATCAAGCGCAATGCGTCCGGCGGAACCGTCATTTTTAGGATAATAACCATTTGCATCACTTGCTAATCCGCGCCCCAACAAGGCATGATAAAGTCCTGTGTAAAATTTCACTTTATCGGTTTCTTTACCCCCTTCAACAATGATTCTCCCCAAGTAATCATTCCATACTTCATTGGCAGATTTTCTGGCATCTTGAAAGTTTAAATGTTTACCTTCGGCTTCTAAATTATACCGTGCATTTTCTATTGAAGTATAGGAAAGTCCTACCTTTACGTCGATTGTTTCATTCTCCTTGGTAGAAAAAGTCAGATAAAGTCCTGCTCCTTGTCCTGCAATTTCTTGTTTACCCGGATAAATCGTATTTTTAATGAACGACCCAACCTTAATCGGTTTTTTATTCAATTCTGCCGAAAAATACATGCGGATATCTGCTCCGGGCTGATAAATATTTACATATACAGGCCATGTAATTACATACCCTTCAATTCTCCCATCAGAAGTATATCTCACATAAGCATCTTTCACTTCGCCACTTTCACCTTGTTTATTGCCTATATCGAAAATCAGATTCGACTGCTCCGACTTTGGAAAAGTGTAGCGGTGAAAACCCACTCTTTTTGTTGCGGTTAATTCAGCTTTTATTCCATAATCCTTTAAAAACACACAATAATAACCGGGCTTTGCTGTTTCGTCTTTTTTATCAAACCGAGAGCGGTATCCTCCATCCGGATTGTCAAGCTCTCCGGGTACAGTTTGCAAAGGACCTACTGTAGGAGCTAGTACAACGCCTCCTATTTGGAATTCGTGAAAATGAGCAAATCCTTCAATCGAGGTGTGACGAAAATCATAACCAACTGCCTGCCAACCGCCGGGATTGCCGAGGTGAGCATCGGTAGAAGGTGCCAACTTCGCCATACCAAATGGAACAGCTGCCGGAGTATAAAAAAACCACCGGCAATGTGCGGTTCCAATGTTTGGATCAACATAGTCACTCAACGATTTTTCTCCTTTAGCTTTCGCAGTAAAAGAGAATAATATCATCAAATAAATAACAATTAAATTCAATCGTTTCATCTTTAACATTAATATTCAAATTTTAGAGTCAACGTTTCATAAGGTTGCATCCAAAACGATTCTCCATTAAAAGTTCTTTTAATCGTTTCGTCATTATCACATTCATAAATTTTCGAAGGAATAGTCTCATTCCAGATAAATGAAGATTTGACAGGCCACCGAGAAGTATTCACCAAACGAACCAACAAATTGCTACTATTTTTACAGGGTCGAATAGTAGAAACAGCAATTTCATGATGCCCGCTCAGCATAAATAAACTCTTTATGGGAATCGGGCTATAAGAAATTGTAGCAACCAAAGGTTGTGAAATTTCGATTCCTCTACGTTTGTAATCTTTTGAGTCATTTTGAATAGGAATAACAGAATAATTTAGTCTACATATACCACCTTGGGAAGCCTTATAATTGGTTTTCCAAGAATTATTCATTACCCAGGAATAAAGAGTAGAGGAATGTTTTGCTACATTTTTCCATGCAAGAAATTCTTTTCTGTCTTCCATCCAATCCTCGCCTGTCATTTCTCCAATTTCCAAAATAGGAGTATCCGTAGTGGCCAAATAAATACTATGTTTCATGCCTTTTATAGCCACCCCGTTGTTTACACAAAAAAAATTCTTATTGCTGCCCGGCAATTGGTTTCTTTCAGGCGCTACTTCTTCAAAAGGTATATCCAATTTCAGCTGACTGTTAGGTATATTAAACGAAAACTTAAAGCGTACATTTTCATTTTCATAAATATTCTGTTTATCGATAATATTGGCTATATCTATACGCTTAATATCTTTATAAATAGTAACTTCCCTTATTAAAGAATTTGCTCCCGGAGCAACTGATACAATTCTAAGGGTTGCAAAAACCGGACCGTTGTTAACCAATTTGATATCCTTAATACTGTCGATTTCTTGTATATGAGTAGCGTTTCGCCCCGAATATATATACTGATTCAATCCTTTTTCTGCAACATAATTCCAATCTTCCCCCTCTATTTTTAAAGAGATAATAGCTCCCTTTGTTGTATCCACACAAAAAGAAAGAATTTTGTTTGATAATGTATTGTTTTGATATATAAATGCTTCTTTCGGCATTTCCTCTAAATCCTTTATCCAATAGACTTTCGAGCCTAAGGGAGGAACATCATGAGCCACAAAAAACCAACCGTTCTCTCCTTTTTTTTGCAAATAAGTTCTATTTCCTTCCTCATCAATAAGCATTTTATCCGATAAATCTTTCTGGGTTTCAATGCAAACTACATCCGTGCGTTGCCATATCTGTGTATTGAATACCTGTACAAATTCTTCTGTTCCTTTATGAACCTTCATTCGGGCTAAAGCAGAAAGGTAAAGGTGTTTGGACAAAGAATCTGCCCGATGAGCAAAAGCTTGTTTTTGAGACCACAGCAATTTTGTGAATTGTGATTCAGGTTCTGATGCACTCGTTGCTGCCCCCCAAGTATGTTCGGAAAATAAGACAATATTTCGCCAGCCTTTTAAAAAATCCGCCTCAGGATAATTAGTTTTGTCGATTAAAGACCATAAAATTTCTCCTTGATTCAAACGATCTGAGCTGCGGCGGTTCATAGCCAATTCAACAGCAGTTGAAGCTGCTCCGTCTTCCCAATAAGGCGTTATATCTCCTTTCATTACCGGAAGATAATCCCCATATTTTTCTTCAAAGTCTGTAAATAGCTGTTTGGTAGTACCGATTATAAATTTTGGGTATTCATATTTTTCATTCCACGCACGTATTATTTCCGGCATTTCTTTATCCGGAGGCCCGTTATCACCCTCAATCGTATAACGCATATAAGTGATATTATAAGGGTATTCCTTCATTTCCAATTCTGTCAGGTAATCCCAAATAGGTTCTGTCCCACAAGCAGCTAATTTATCCTCCAACCAGCTATGAAAAAATGAATATCCTTTACTTGCCGACCAAAAAAGAATTTTTTCTTTTCCAGAACCCGATTCCCAGTAAAAAGGAAAATCTCCTAACTCCGGATGAATATTCCCGACGCGACTACCTCCAACCAAATAAAAAGGGACATAGTTGGGAGCCATGGAAAAGTATTTTATCCCATTTTGAGACATGGAAGTAACAATACCCCATGTGGCCCCCGGAATATCAGACATCATTGCTGTACAAATATTTACACCCGTAGCTTTTTCTATTTGATGCGCATCGTCAAAAAGGTGTGTGATTTCTTCCTGTTTGCAAATCCCTGTCAAAATACTCCCTAAAGATGCATCGACTCCGATCACTCCTTCCTTGATCGCATCTATCAAACGTTTTGATTTTGTCGTCCCTTTATGTTGTTTCAAATATTCGGAAATCGGCCATGTTATTTCGGAATTCCAATGAAATTTTGCGCCTTCCGGAAAATCAGAGGTAGTTTCTGCTAAATGAATAGCCTGTTCAAGATTACGCCATTGTTTGGCCAACACTTCTTCATGATTATGTGTGTATCCGATATCAACATGCGAATGAGGTAAAAAATAAACTGTCCATTTCCTTGCTGCCGGCACAAGACATGATTTTTTTACAGAACCCTGTGATGAAAAAAAAGAAACAGATATTTTCTTTTCATTTTCCATTAAACCATTGGGAAAAACAGATGTATATTTTGTAATCCCAAGAGGGGAAGGCAAAATTTTATGAACTTGTTTTGTTCCTGCCACCTCTATTATAAATTGCCCTCCGGTATAAAGAGGATCATTCAATCTAATTGTAAACTCCCTTTCCGGCCCTTTCGGTGATTTACGATAAGCTTGTGAAGGTTTAAAAGAAAAATCTTCTATGGTTGGCAAAGCACTTATAGGAATGTTCTTTGATTCATAAAATTTTATTTCACTTAATCCATAAATATCTATATTTTGTTTATGTTCCTCAGCTTCTTGTCGGGTCAAAACCGAATTATCGTGATAATAATTGCCATTTTTCAAATCGGCTGTAATTACAAAATATTTCATCAAGAGTCCGGGAAGTTTTAACTGGAAATCGGCCGGTTCTTCTTTACATCCTGTTGATTTCGGAATAATAAAATAATCTTTATCACCATTCTTTAAAATATGCCATTCTTCACCATCTGAGGAATATTGAAAGTATACTTTTTGTAATCCTCTATTTGTGTGGTCATTTTGATTATGATTCCAGATTTCCAAAAAATCGATTTTCTGCACCTGATCAAATGAATATAACAGCCATACAACACCCGTTTTAGTTTTTTTATGAGCTCGGGTTTCACTTTGAGAAGGCAGTGAGATCCACATTGTACGACCCAAATTCTGTGATTGATGGTAGCGGTTTTTTATTCCGCTACCATTGATTGTTTCTACAGCAGGGAAACCCGGGAATTCACTACTTGCCATTACTTGCACTGATGGCATTTCTATAGGAGTGTATATTTCCATTGATTCTTGTGATTTTGCAGGAATTATAAATCCCACAAAACAAACAATGAATCCTAGAAAAAAATAAATAAACATATACTTGTTGATGATTATTTTAACAACTGTTGAGCATCTATGCATCCCCATTCTGTATTTGGTTTATCTCCCATTTCCAAAATCAAATTTCCTCCTTTCAATAACTCGGAGGCAGGGAAGAAAAAGCTATTCAAGTATTTGCCATTCAAAACGGCGTTTTGAATATATTTATTCTTTCTTGAAGCATTTTTGGCTTCAATTATAAAATGCTCACCTCGGTTATATTGCTTTCCTAAATTGATGATTACTTTTTGATACAGAGGACTACCTATCTCGTAAATAGGTTCCGTACGACATCCTCCGTCTGTTTGAAACAATCCCAGAGCTGCCATTACAAACCATGCACTCATCTGCCCTTGATCTTCATCACCCAAATAGGCATTCGAAATGCCGTAACCATAATATCTATCCATAACCGAACGACTCCATTTTTGAGTCAACCAAGGATGGTTTGCCCAATTAAATAAAAAAGCAAAATGCATAGACTGTTGATTTCCTTGCACTACCGGATAATCCCAATATTGATCATTCGGCGCGTTATAACGCCATTGTTCGCTCACTTCAAATCCCCAATTGAGACGATCGACAAATGTTTTTTCACCAATTATTCGAATTAAAGAGGGCACATCCTGAGGAACAAAAAAAGTCAATTGCCATGCATTACCTTCTACATAATGATGATTTCGTCCAGACTGAAAAGGGTCAAAATTAGGAATAAAATTACCGGCTGTATCGCGAAGATGGGCATATCCGTTAGTAGGATTAATTGCATTTTTCCACCATTCACCCCGTTGAGCAAACATATCATATTCTGCATATTTACCCAATGCTTTCGCAAACTGTCCTACTGTCCAGTCATCGTATGAATATTCCAGGGTATTGGAAAAACGTCCCTTTTCCATTGGGATATATTTGTAGGTAAGGTAAGGAATTAAATCACGATTGCCGGCAAGTCCGCCCCCAACATGGGCAGAAGGTGTCGTTTGCATTTTTTTAACAGCTTCAAAAGCCTTTTCTGTGTCGAAATCGCGAATCCCCATTTGATAAGCTGAAACAATAAGAGGAATTTCATGTTCTGCCACCATTACAGGTATATACTCCATGCCTGCCGGACCTTTTGCCAGCCATCCATTGGCATCATAAAGAGCTAATTGAGAATTTACCCATTTGGAAGACCACTCCGGTGTTATCAAATTCCACAATTGATTTAAATTCCAAAAGGTATTCCAAAAAGCATCACATCCTAATGCCAAATGATCGGGATGGGCCAACTTTTGCACTTTTTCATCCGGCGATACCCATTCGCCGTTTACATCACTCCAGGTATTGCGACAAAAAGCCCGATACATATTCGTATAAAAACGAACTTTTTCTCTCCGATCATTTGTAATAATTGTTACACGATTTAATATCTCATTCCATTTCTCTTTTTGATTTTGTACTACGGCTTCAAAATCCCATCCAAATTTGTCTGTTATCTCTTTTTGAAGATTCTCAGAAGCATTAGCGATGCTGACCAAAGAAATACCTGTTCGCACTTGAACTATCGGATGTTTTTGTGTATCGAACTCAACATATAAACCGGCATCGTTCAATTCTTTTCCTTCAATATGATTCGAATCAATAACTTTATCATTCTTCCAACCACCTACTTTTTTTATTGGGGCATCAAATTCAATTACAAAATTGACTACATATTCCTGATCAGCGTCATTACTCCAAACACCCGGGGAAAACTGTTTACTATATCCTTCAATTCTGGTATCACTTACTTTTTCAATTTTAACATCAGCCAGTTTATAATCATATTCTGCTTGAACATGCAAATCGATCATCACCCGCCCATCTTTGTCTTTAGGGAAGAAAGTATATCTTTGAAAACCGCATCGTTCAGTTGCAGTAAGCTCTGCCAGAATTTTAGTGTCTGTTAGAAACACTTTATAATATCCTAATGGCGCTTGTTCCGTTTTCTTATCCATGCGGGAACGATAGCCTTCATCAGGATGAAATTGATCACCAACTTTTGTATATAACTTACCGCTTGTTGGCATTATTCCCAATCCTCCCATTGTCCATTCGTGAATATGGGAAAAGCAGCCTATGGTCTCAAAGGTCGGTTGATACCCGGCTTGCCAACCCTTGTTTTGATTATCAGGACTCAGCTTTACCATACTGAAAGGCATCCACGGTCCGGGTGCAATCATCCAGCGAGAATGAGCAGTACCTATTTTAGTATCTACATAATCAGCCGCTGTTTGGATTGGCTGAGGTAAACGCACGACTGTCCCTTTTTTTATAACTTCATCATTTACCAAAATTAAGTATTGACTTTTTTGTATTTTCCTTACAGCGGGCATAGGGACTTCAAATACATAACGTGCTGTATCCAGTATATTCTCAAATATCAAAGAATTATCTAATTTAACCGAAAGTTTTGGGGATCCATGCAAATGCTCAATATCTACTAAAAGTGGCTGTACCCTTTTGTTTTCTTGCTCTATTTCATAATTAGCAGGTACAACATCTCTCAAAAAAACATACGGATTATTTTTCCCTAAAACAGTATTCGACGGCCCTTCCAGGGAGAGGCAATCAAAAACAATCCAACCCCCTTCTAAAACGGAAATTGTAAGGCAGTTTCCACCTTCCTTCAGTGTATTGGAAGCTATTGTAAATTCTAAAATTTGTTCTTTTGCATGATCTGTATTACCTTCCAAAACATCGTTGGAATGTCCTGCAACTTCAAACTTCTTCTCAGCATTATTGTTTACTGTTAATTTTACAACCGAACGGTTAGGATTGCAATCTACCAAGTCAACCACAAATTTCCATTCGCCATTTTTAGGTAGTTTGTCTATAGTAAACAAGATATTAATCTCATGCGTACGCCATCCGGAGGTTGGGGAGGTACCCCCCCAACTGTCATCCGGACCCGGCAAAACATAAGGAAAATCATTTCGAGCGATAGATTTGTTTACTAAAAAATAACGATCTTCATAACCAAAATCCTGAGCAAGAAATTGTTTATATTCTGAAGGCCCTAAAGCCAAATCTGCGGCAGAATTATCCGGTGTTCCTATTTGCCAAATTATCTGATTGTCAAATGCCCAACTAAATGTCAAACTATTTAAGCAAAAAAATAATACTACGATCTTCTTTAACTTCATCTTTTTATTTTGTATTATTGGTCATATTTATTAATATTTTAACGTGCTATGCTTGTTATTTCTTTTATTGTAGAATAATTATAACGATTGACGCCACTGAAACTTTTGGTAGTGCGCGCTCCCACTCTCAAAAAATATTTTCTCGAATAGGAAGGAAATGATCTTTGGGATCCTGTTCCAATGCCACTTGGCCAACCAGTAGAGATGGTAACGATCTTGTCAAGGGAAGGTAATGTTGAACCGATTAGTTTAGTGGAATAATTCGAGCTATAACTAAAATCTCCCACATATTGCGTTTCACTCACAAACAGCCAAACTTCTGCCAATGGTTGTTGGTATTCGGGGTTTGAAGTACCGCGAGTAATCTTCACTTTTACTGTTGCAGTGCCATCAGCATTAATAACAGGTTCCTCAATCCACTCAACGCGAAGCAATGGTTCAACTTCAAAATTTTTCTCGACTATTCCTCTAATATCTATGATTTCTTCCTCCAAAGGTACAAATGCTCCCTCAGGTTTTACACCATATCTTCCTTTAAATATTTTAGTATTATTGAATTTACCATCCATCATACAATTCATATAATAGGGTATAGGGTTTTCCCTCCAGCTATATTCCATCATGGCAATACGAATGCCTGTATTGCCGATTGCTGTTTGAAAAGGTTCATTGGTGCCGGCATCGATAAAAGATCCTCTGAATGTCTCTGCCGGAAAATCATAGTTGTCTGTTTCGCAGGAAATCAAAGCTGGAAGGGCAAGAAATAAAAAAACAAAATATCTAAAATTTTTCATAACTGTAAATTTAAAATTTTAAATTGAATTAATAACCGGGATTCTGTTTACAATTCGGATTTTTACTTATTTCCGATGTAGGAATGGGTTGATAATAATATCTTGTGTCAAATGTATAGATATATTGAAATCCTCCTCGCGGTTCCTGGAATTTGACCGATAGAAAATATTTTTGAGCATCCGTTGAATAAAACGAATTCAGAATTTTGTATCGTCTGTTGTTTTGCTCTTCATGAAGAACCCTCCAACGTTTTAAATCCCAATATGTTTTATTCTCAAAGGCGAGTTCTTTGCGGCGTTCATTACGAATGATGTTAATATTGTCGAGAGCTAACTCTGAAGAAAGCAAAGTAGCACCTGCACGTTCACGAATACTGTTTATATTATTATAGGCTATTGAACGATAGTTATCACCCGTGATTCCTGCCTTGAACAATTCATAAGCTGCCTCGGCTTGATTCAGAAGAACTTCCGCATAACGAATTTCGATCCAACATTGCGTAGAATTAAAATCGTTAGTTGTGCCACTTTCCCTCAAATATTTGCGAAGATATACACCCCCAACATTACCAAAATCCCAATTTGATACCGGTCCATTAATACCGGCAGCCCTCATGCTGGTTCCATTCGGATCTCCCGCTTTTAATTGTATGAGAGGGTTCGAGCTCAAACTTTCTGCCAATTTCAAATTCGGATCAGTCAATTGATTGCAGTTTCCAACATCTCCCTCATTAGCCAAAGGAGAGATTCCATTGCTTGCATCACCTGTCCAGATGCCACGACGAATCTCGATCACCTTACCTCTGTAAGTATCCATTGGGAAAATTACGGTAGCACGTAAACGGGGTTCTGCATTGGCAAAAGCACTTAAAGGTGAATCAAAAAGAATATACTTTCCGTTACTGTCTATATTCTTAAAATAACCATTCTCGTCTTTAGGAATACCATCAAACATTTCGATGAAGTCGATGGTCGGATTGACTTCAGAATCATTACCTCCGGATTTTGTCTGATAGGGTTGAACCGATTCATCGAAATTGTGAGGTGCATTCTTTATTTCATAGTATTTTACGAAAATGTTTTCGGAGGTTTCATTTAGAAACATATTCCTGAAATTCTCATATTGAGCAATGCGATCATTGGCCTTCCAAAGACCTTTATATAACGAATATTTTTTTGAATCAACAACTCGTTTGGCTGCATCATAAGAGGCCTTGAAATAGTCGTTTGCACGGTTTGAGGGAACGCCGCAAATGCGTACCGATGTGCCATTCTGATCCTGAACCTCATTTACCGTATTATATTTCGCGATGCTTCCTGCATATAGCATTGCCCGTGACTTAAATGCAGCTGCGACATATTTATTTGCACGTCCTTTTGCAGGCGAATTTTCAGGCAGATTCTCTATAGCATAATCTAAATCAGAGGAGATAAAATCCCATATGGCTTCTTCTGAGGCTCTGTAATAATAAGTTCCTTCCATATTGACAGAAGCCGGATAATCTATAACTGCATCTACAAGAGGCACCCCTCCATATCTTTTTACCAAAGCAAAGTATGTGTATGCTCTGGCAAAACGAGCCTCTGCGAGATACATCTTCACTTCTGATTCACTGAATGACGATGAATATTTGGAAATATTTTCAAGAAACATATTGATGTCCCGAATTTCCGAATAGGCTTCATCCCAATATGAAAACCCTTCATTATCGGAAGCTTGTGTATCTCTGCCGATAGCTTCACCGGTAAGACAAGCCATTTGTTTATAATGAGCCCCATTGAAATTGAATCCTGACGGATAGTAATATTTGAAATCTTCAATAGGAAGTCTACTGTATATTCGAGCCAGATTACTCGTAACACCCTCATTACTGCCAAAGATATCCCTTTCTCCTAACAAATTTATAGGCGGAATATTCAAATCGGTACATGCTACTATAGCGGCACATAAACCTGTAAGTATAAAGATTTTTTTTAATTTCATAATGCTTCACTTTTAAAATTTTACATTCATACCTATTGAAAATGTCTTGTTGATAGGGTAATTATATCCCAAGTTTGAAAGACCTGAACTGCTCGTGTTATTTATGTAGAATTCAGGATCCATGTATTTTAACTTTGTAAAAGTTAAAGGATTATATGCATTTGCATATATTCTTATGCTTTTAAGTTTAAAATGACCTAACAATTTATTTGGTAGCGTGTACCCGATTTCAAAGGTTTTCAGTCTAAGATAAGCGGCGTTTTGAATATTGAAATCGGAAGATGAATTAGGTAATGAGCCGGTATAAGCATAATAACCTTTTTCCCAGTCAGTTGAAGGATTGTAAGGATCAGCGGTTGGATCTACAGGATGCCAACGATCTAGAAAATCCGTAATGGCATTTGAGTTTGACCAAAGAGGTTCATATAAAAATTCTCTCGGAATAACATATTTTTTGCCTGATCCTTGCCAAAGCATGGTCAAATCCCATCCTTTCCATTGGGCATTGAAACTGAAGCCATAGTTGATAAGAGGAACTTGTGCATTGGTAGCTATAGGATGAACATCAAGATCGTTGATCCATCCATCTTCATTCCAGTCTAGATATTCATAATCGCCTAGTATAGAACCTCGGCCGATATATACAGGATTATAATATATTTCATCCCAACTTGTGATTCGTCCATTTCCTTCATAGCCCCACCATATGTTGTTATAACGTTCATTGACATTATTTCGCCAATTCAAATAAGAATTACCTAACTCTGCCATTTCATAGTGTTTTGTTTTCGTTCTGGTGTAGGAAATATTCCCTTTTATCTGATACGATAAATCGCTTATGCGATTTGTGTGACTAAGTTCAATCTCAAAACCTCGGGTTTGATCGCTGTTCAAATTTTCCTGTGGAAGACTTGCTCCAACAATACCGGGCAAACTTTGTATGCGAGTTGCCAAGAGTCCTGAACGATTTCTGTCGAAGTAATCTATCGTTGCTCCCAATAAACTATTCCATGCACTGAAGTCTGCGCCTATATTGAATATTTTCGATTTATACCATGTAATTTCCCTGTTTGCCAGACCGGTATTGCTAGAGGAAGACACAAATTTATCACCAAATACGTATCCTGCCGGCAACCCCCTGGGACTTCCGGAAGCAGGGTATTGATAGCCACTTATAAATTGGTAAGACAATGCACTATCGTCACCTGTTATACCATAGGAAGCACGAAGCTTTAGGTTATCAACGAAATTAAGTGATAAATTTTTCCAAAAGCTTTCTTCCGAGATTCTCCATCCTCCCGAAATTGAAGGGAAAAATCCCCATCTGCTATTTTCAGGAAATTTTGAAGAGCCTTCGTAACGGTATGAGAATTCGGCAAGATACTTGCTTTTGAAATCGTAACTAACACGGCCAACTGAAGCAAGATTTGCATAATCATATAGCGAACCGCTGCTGGTGCTTTGTTTGATTTCCTGGTTTTCACTTATTCCTGCAAATATTTGAGGTAAAGGTAGCACTAAATAACGTGTTCCGTAGAAGTTATCTCCTTGATAATGTGAATTTTCAAACAAATTCATGGCAGAAATTGAATGATCCCCGAATTGATGTTCGTAAGCAATTTGTAATTGCCAAAGATTCGCATCTTTCCCATAAAAATATCGAGAAATACTACTATTGCCACTTATTTTAGTATTCGCTTTATATTCTGTACCATTCGGTAAAAACAGTGAAAAACTCTTAGAGTATTCCTTATTGTCGTTCAGCGTATAATCATAACTATACATAGCTTTTAAGGAGAGACCTTCCAGAAAGGGAATCTGATAAGTAAGGCTTAAATTTGATTGAAACCATTTACTTTTATAGCTGTTATTACCTACAAGATCCTTATCCATCATGGCTACAGGATTCACAATCACATTCCAATCCATCATGGCATATTTACGGGATTCTTCATCATAATAGATTTTATCCATAGGGCGATGCAACCACATTGATCTGACGATGTCATTCGAACCATATGGTGAAGATTGTCTTTCGTCAAGTAAACCCGATAAATTCACGTCTAACAGTAACTCTTCTGTAATTTTTGCGGAAATATTACTGCGAAGTGTATATTTATCATAATTGATAGCATTGGTTTTAAGAAAACTACCCTGATTTAGATACCCTATGCTCGTAAAGTATGAAATAAAATTATTGCCGCCTGTTGCACTTAGGATATGCTGGGTAGCGGGAGCAGTTGTACGCATGACTGCTTTTTTCCAGTTTGTAGAAAGATTTGTTCCGTTGCGGTAAGATTCAATTTCTTCCGCAGAGTATCGAGGTACTACATTACTGTTATCAACGTTGTGTTTTAACTTCTCATTATAGAGGATCATCCAGTCTGCAGCATCAACCAAATCAGGGTAATTAGAAGGTTTTTGCCAACTCATATATCCCGAATAATTGATATTTGGCAGACCTGTCTTATCCCCTTTTTTTGTGGTAATTATGATAACACCATTTGCCGCACGAGAACCATAAACGGCCCCCGATGCATCTTTAATTACGGATATATTCTCTATATCTTCAGGGTTTAAACGAGATATATTATTCCGAGGAACTCCGTCAATAACTACGAGTGGTGAACCAAATCCCCGGATGTCCATATAGGTGTTGTATTGTCCCGGCTCGCTTGAATTTTGCGCGATGCGAAGTCCCGCAACCTTACCTGCAAGCATATTTTGTAAGTTTTCGTTTTTAGTAGATACAATCTCTTTATTCGTAACTGCAGATACTGCACCTGTGAGTGATGCTTTCTTTTGGATTCCATAGCCAACGACTACAACTTCTTCTAGTGCTTCCGTTTCTTCTTTGAGAATGACATTTATTGACGATCTGCCATTTATTTCTACAACCTGCGTTTGCATTCCGACATAAGAAACTTCCAATTTTGCATTAGGAGGAACATTACTAATGGAAAATTTTCCGTTAATATCCGTCACGGTCCCTTGACTTGTACCTTGTACTCGAATTGATACTCCGATTAAAGGTTCATCATTACTATCTGTAACGGTACCTGTTACAGTAATATTTTGAGCATAGATGACAGCAAAAGACAATATTCCTATAACAATGAATAGGAGTCTTTTACTAAAACTTGATAAAGCGTTATTTTTCATTCTTTTTAAACATTTAAATATTTTTCTATTACATATCGAATAATCTTTATTTGATTATTATTTTCCATTTTACAACTGAAAATTTTAAATTTGAAGAATGTAGGGTGAATCTCTTGTTTTTCTAATTTCTTTCATGTCATTGTTTTTTTTCAATTATTGTCGAGTTTTCTTATTAAGTCAAAATCATACTATAAAACCGTTTGAATATCAATTTATTAATGAATATAATTTTATAATTTGTCACAATTTTCAAATTTATAAGTATGTATGAAATATGCAGTATTTGCTTATAATTAATTATTTTATGAGATTTATCCCACTAATAATGTAGATACATTATGCTGTTTAAGCAACATTATTTTTTGCAATATGTATAAACATATTAATTGATTGTGCAAATATATATATAATTTTTTCCCAACGCATTTTTTGATGTATTTTTTGCGTTAAAGATTTGTAAAAATATATAAGTTGCTTTCGGTTAATATAATCCTTCAACAGATATTGTTAATAATCAAATAATTATGATTAAACAAAAATGTTACTTTTCTTTACATTAGCGGTATTATGAGGGGATTTACCTTTTCCACGAAAAGGAGAAGGTCATGTTTTCAGGTATTATTTGTTTTTGACTGTCCCTCAATCAACTATTATTTTAAGGCTTCCGGTGAAAAATAGGACCGATTTTTCGAGTAATTATGAATTACGAAATTGTCTTTATATTTCTTACACATTCAATTTTGTAACTGAAAGAATCGGATCTATACCAACCTATATTATATTCAATAGGAACATCGTTTATATCTCTCACATATCTTTTTCGAATTAAAATAGGATCACCTGTTTCCACTTCCAATTTCGAAGCTATGAAATCATTAGCCCCGGCTGCCTTGATTTCTTCATTGGATGTTTTTACGATTATATTAAAATCGTTTTCCAAAATTTCATAGAGTGGGCGATTAAAATTTTCGGATCCGGTTAGTGGAATTTTAGGATTAAATTCGGAGCAAAAATAAACAAATGGGAAATTTTCCTTTCCTCTTAATCTTTCTAACCGAAAAATTTTAATATCGTCCTCTATTTTAAAAAAATCTTTTGCTTCCTCACTCGGTTTTTGTCGACTTATGTGCAATTCAAAATTCTCAACTTGTATTCCTAATACTTTCATTTCTTGAGAAAAACTCAACCAGTTGTTAGCTTCACTGTATATATTTTTTTCGGCAACCCGTGTGCCCACACCTTTTTTCCTAATCAGTAAACCTTCTGAAACAAGCTTATTTATAGCCTGTCTTAACGTATTTCTGGATATCTTTAATTGTTCAGCCAATTCAATTTCATTTGGAAGCATTTTCCCCGCTTTATATTCATCGGATGAAATTAAATTCCTGAGAAACGATTCAGCTTGCTTATGCAAAGGAATACGATTATTATGATCAATCATAGCATTCAATTTTGTACAAAGTAAAACATTTTTCCAAATTACACAAAAAATTTGTCTGGAATTATATTTTATGTATATTTGCGGACTCATATGTTCATACATATAAAGATAATGTTTTTACAATAACAAATTATATTATATAATGAAAAGTACATACGACAAATTTCCATCAATTTCAATCGATAATGGAATGATAATCCAAGGATGGGAGAACATAATTTCAACTATAGAAAAAAAAATAAATAATAAATGTAAAACAATAACGATAGAATGTTATTCGGGTGTATATTATGAAGAACTCAAATCACATTTTAAAAAAATAAAAAATGCGTTGTTCATAGATACTCTTCAGCTCTTTAAAACTGAAAAGAGCATAAAATCCATGACAAAACCATTTATAACCAACGATATACTTTTCGGATATTATACCAATCTCTCCATCGAAAATTATTTTAATAAAGAGAAAGTCAAAAATGAACGCAAAAAAATCGACAAAACTAAAGGTACAGTCATAATCTTTGGATATGGAGCTCAATACATCAAAAAAGGAGACCTGGTTATTTATGCAGATATGCCAAGATGGGAAATACAACAAAGAATGCGCAAAAAAGAAGTAACGGGATTGGGTGTAAATAACAAAAACGAGGAGTTTTCCTTACAATATAAACGTGGCCTTTTTAACGATTGGAAAGTTTTGGACCGACATAAAAAGCAGATATATGAAGAGGTGGATTTTTGGATCGATAGTGTTTCAAAAGGAAATCCCAAAATGATAGATAAATCGACTTTTTTGGAGGGAATGGAAAAAGCATCCAAATCTCCTTTTAGAGTTGTGCCTTTTTTTGATCCTGCACCTTGGGGTGGTCAATGGATGAAAGCTGTTTTCGATCTGGACAACAATATTTCGAATTTCGGTTGGTGTTTTGATTGCGTCCCCGAAGAAAATAGTTTACTTTTAAAGGTAAACGATATTCTTTTTGAAATGCCATCGATCAATTTGGTCTATCTGAAAAGTAAGGATCTTCTGGGTGAACCGGTAGAAGCCCGATTTGGGAAAGAATTCCCCATTCGTTTCGATTTTCTGGACACGATGGAGGGAGGAAATCTAAGTTTACAAGTCCATCCAACTTTCGAATTTGCTCATGAAAATTTCGGATTAACATATACTCAAGATGAAAGTTATTATATCGTCGATGCCAAAGAAGATTCCTGTGTATATTTAGGAGTTAAAACGGGGACGAATAAAAATAGTATGCTTGAAGAGTTAAAAAAAGCGAACGCATGTTCCGGAGTCGATTTTGCCGCAGAAAAATATGTAAATAAAATTCCCGCAAAGAAACACGATCATTTTTTAATCCCGGCAGGCTCAATCCATTGTTCAGGGAAAAATACGGTAGTTCTGGAAATAAGTACTACTCCTAATCTTTTTACTTTCAAATTGTGGGATTGGCAAAGATTGGGACTCGACGGCAAACCCAGGCCGATAAACATCGAAAGAGGAGAAAAAGTAATTCAATGGAATAGAAATAGTGAATATGTTGAAAATGAACTAACAAACAAATTCGAAATAATAGATCAGGGCGATGGTTGGATAGAAGAGAAAACCGGGTTGCACAAAACACAATTCATTGAAACAAGAAGGCACACGTTTTCCAAACCTGTTCTTCATTCAACGCACGAATCGGTTAATGTTCTCAACCTGGTAGAAGGGGAAGAAATCGTTATAGAAAGTTTAAATGGCGAATTCGAACCTTTAATTATTCATTATGCCGAAACATTTATTATTCCTGCTTGTATAAATCAATATATCATTAAACCTCATGGAAATTCAAGCAATAATAAATGTATAACGATAAAAGCTTTTGTACGACATTAATAATAAATTCGAGAAATGAAGACAAAAAAATCAAAATCCAATTGGTTATCAATCATTGCTGTCTTTTTCGGTTTTTTTATCATGGGATTTGTGGATATTGTAGGTATTGCTACAAATTTCATAAAGAATGATTTCAATTTATCAAGTACGTTAGCCAATGTCATACCCATGATGACCTTTTTATGGTTTGCCGTATTCTCCATACCTGTCGGAATCCTCATGGGTAAAATTGGAAGAAAGCAAACCGTTTTATTATCGTTAATTCTTACTACGGCGGCTATGCTTATTCCTTATATTTTTTACGATTATATCATGGTATTAATTGCTTTTGGCTTATTAGGAATAAGCAACACTATTTTGCAAGTCTCGCTCAACCCTTTGGTCGCCTCTCTTTTCGAAAAAGACAAAACAGCAAGCATACTAACCCTGGGTCAATTCGTAAAGGCAATTTCTTCCTTTCTTGGTCCGATTATCGTCGGATTTGCGGCAAGTTATTTTAGCAATTGGAAAATGATATTTATGATTTACTCATCAATGGCATTTCTCTCAACTTTATTATTATTTTTTTCGAAAACAAATGAAAAAGGATTCGAAAATACCCCTACCAATTTTCGCAATGTTATAAATCTATTAGGCAACAAATATATTTTATATTGCTTTTTTTGTATTTTGCTTATCGTGGGTATTGATGTGGGGATCAATACCAATGTCCCTGAATTGCTAATGAAAAGAACCTCATTAGAATTAAATCGTGCCGGATTGGGAATAAGCATTTATTTTGCAGCACGTATTATCGGAACTTTTTTCGGAGCTTTCATGTTGCTTAAAATTTCTCCGTTGAATTATTTGAAAATATCGTTGCTGATTGCAATGGCAACATTTTTTCTACTCATGTTTATATCGAATTTATGGATACTTATGGCATTGATTTTCATAATAGGATTCACCTGTGCCAATGTTTTTTCGATTATTTTCTCATATGCGTTAAAAGAAAGCCCGACACGCTCAAATGAAGTTTCCGCCTTAATGATTATGGGAGTTTCGGGAGGAGCCATTATTTTACCCTTGCAAGGAATAATCAACGACCATTTAGGTTTTTTTACATCCTTATTCATATTGTTTATTTGTTTGGTATTAATATTTATCTTCACTTTAAAATTAGATAAAAATGTTCAAGAATAACAACAGAATAGTACTCACACTTGATGCAGGTGGAACCAATTTTGTATTTTCTGCCATACAGAATAATACGGAAATCGTTACCCCTCTTGTTTTGCCTGCTTATCCCGACAATCTTGAAAAGTGTTTAGATTCTTTGGTTGTCGGTTTTAGCCGGATAAAAAAAAGAGTGAAATCCGCACCGGTTGCTATAAGTTTTGCATTCCCGGGTCCGGCCGATTACGAAAATGGCATCATAGGCGATCTTCCCAATTTTCCATCCTTTAAGGGAGGAGTAGCCTTAGGCCCATTCTTGCGTGAAAAATTCGATATTCCGGTATTCATAAACAATGATGGGAATTTATTTGCATATGGTGAAGCATTATGCGGCATTTTACCTGAAATAAATAAACAGTTGGAAATAAGGGGGAATAGGAAACGATACAAAAACTTATTAGGATTTACTTTCGGAACAGGCTTTGGGGGAGGAGTTGTTATAAATAACGATTTGCTTTTGGGAGACAATGGATGTGGAGGCGATGTTTGGTCAATGGTTAATAAAACAAATAACAATTTAATTGCAGAAGAAGGCGTTAGCATTAGGGCAATACAAAGAAAATATTATGAATTATCCGGCACAAATGAAAAATTGACACCCAAAGAGATATATGATATTGCAGAAGGAAATGCACCGGGGAATAGAAGTGCTGCCATAAAGAGTTTCGAAGAACTTGGAGAAGTAGCCGGATTTACAATAGCAGAATCATTAAGTATAGTTGACGGAATAGTTGTCATAGGAGGGGGAATTGCTAATGCATATAAATATTTTATGCCTTCATTAATAAAAGAAATGAATGGCTTTCGATATACAAGGAATGGAGAACCGTATCCCCGATTGTCGATGAAAGTATATAATTTGCTTGACGAACAAGAAAAATCCGAATTCTTTAAAGCAGAAATTAAGACAGTAAAAGTACCGGAGTTCAATAAAACGGTAGATTATAATGTTGCGAAAAAAACAGGAATAACAACAACTAAACTCGGTACCAGTAGAGCAATTGCATTAGGAGCATATAATTTTGCCCTAAACAGAATAGACAAAGGCATTGATTGAAATATGTCGTTTTTCCTCAACCCCGCGTTCATCACTTTAGCTTTTTCGCATGTTGTCATCATGAGAATACTCACCGTATTTTATTAATTAGATCAACTCTTTTTTACTGCTGCAAAAGTAGAAAGTTCCACCCGCAAAAAATGTAACCGTGGTTACAACATAAGCCATTACGCAACCCTGAACATTCCAATTTCTACCGGTGCGATTAAGAGTCTCTCTTGACCTATATAAGAATCCTGTCGTCGAATATTTCATGTATTAGCCCGTAATAACCGAGCACATTAATTGTATTTAATTTTTTTTAGTACTTTTGTATCGGACAAGCTGATCCGATGGTGATATTTTATACCGAAGGATTAATTGAAGGGGTGTTGCTGTAAGTAATAGCCCCTTTAATCATTCCTTGATTGGGCAATTCATTTCTTCGAGGCATCGAGCCACTTGAAATGAGGACAAGCTGAACCTCAGGATCCTTATTACCCGATGGGATATCATTTTTTTCTTTTCGCCGGCTTTGTGCGTACTTTTCTCTGTATTCTACAGGAGAACAGTAATCTAATCTATGAAATATCCAATCTGTGTTGTAGTCTTTAATAAATCGATTAATACTGTTATAAGCTTCCTCGAAGGAAGAAAATGTTTCTGTTTGCAGCACCTGTTCGTCCAATGTGCGATGGAACCGCTCTATTATCCCGTTGCATTGTGGAGAGCGTACAAATGCTTTGGACATCTCCAATCCCAGGAATTTCATTTCATTCGTAAAATCGGCGGAGTCATATTGTGACCCATGGTCGCTTCTTAATTGCAGCTTCATCCCTTTGCAAACATCCTTATCTACCGAACCGAAAGTCTTTCTTACGGCAGCTCTAACCGGCTCCATAGCTGCAAAACGATTGCCTTTTTTGGCTATATGCCATGAGATAATCTCCTCATTAAAATGATCGATCACACCAAAGAACCAATGCCACCCTAACCCGTCAATCCGGAACTTCTTGCCGTCAGTGGCCCACATTACATTGGGTGCATCCGCGATGATGATACCGTCATGTTCACGCTTATTGCTCTTTCCTGTCCTTCTGTTGGGGCTGAGCAGGTTGTTTTCCCGCATGATGCGGTTCCCACGTGCCTTGCCCGCTACAAGAGCGTTTACTTCTCTTTTTTCCATCCGTTTCTTCACTTTCATATAACCTTCAGCGTTGAACCGGCTCTTCTTGATTTCAGTTTTAATCTCCCGTAAAACCTCTTCATCGGTGTGTTTGGGTTTTCTGCCGCGCTTGCCTGTTCGGGGTGTAGGGCTTTCATACCAGGTGCTGCTACTGTAACCCACTACTTTGAATATCAAACGTTTCGGATACGGCTTCCCTGTTAACGGATAATGTTCCTTTATCAGCATAGAGATCATTTCTTTCTTAGTTTTGCCGCTAATTCGTTCTTTTTTTTTGTGAGTTCAAGCTCCATCTGCAATTGCCCGATCTTGCGCTCGGCAGCACTGAGCTTTGAATCCTCCGGCTTACGCTTAAACCCCTCTGTACCACTCTCGATAAATTGGTCGCGCCAATGATTAATCTCGGCCAAAGTGACTCCGTATTCCCGGCTGATCAGCTCCGGATCCTCCCCTCGCAACAGGGATAAAACAATTTCAGCCTTGATCTTTGATGTGAAATTCTTTCTCTTTTTCATAGCAGTTGTAAAAATAAATTTTATTTTTTACTGCTCGGTTTTTTTGAGGGCTAATATACGTCGAATATTTCAATTCCTTCTGGTGCGATTAAGAGTGGCAAGCTGGATATAGAGCAATCTATACAGTATAAATTTCAATTCCTTCTGGTGCGATTAAGAGAAATTCGCTAAATGATATATCTCTTTTAATATAGTTATTTCAATTCCTTCTGGTGCGATTAAGAGTGCAGCCGAAGTCCATGATGGTTCTTCCATTGTCGAATTTCAATTCCTTCTGGTGCGATTAAGAGAGTCGATAAACTTATTCGTGTAAAAGGATTTACTATTTCAATTCCTTCTGGTGCGATTAAGAGACGGAAACCATCGACGATAAAACCATCACCGTACCCAAATTTCAATTCCTTCTGGTGCGATTAAGAGTCAGGTTTCATCATGAGATTGAGCATGAACCTATTTTGATTTCAATTCCTTCTGGTGCGATTAAGAGAACCTGTGCCGACAAATTGCTAAGTTGCGAAAGAAATTTCAATTCCTTCTGGTGCGATTAAGAGCTCCAACTGCAAACTGAAATGCAGTGCTTGTTTCGCTATTTCAATTCCTTCTGGTGCGATTAAGAGTTCAGTCACTAAGCAATTACCTGAACGGTGGTGCTACAATTTCAATTCCTTCTGGTGCGATTAAGAGAGCTTATGCAGATGCACAAGACGAATTGGTTAAAACAAATTTCAATTCCTTCTGGTGCGATTAAGAGCATTCCTTGCGTTGTGAAGGCTTCTCGGCCGCCGAAATTTCAATTCCTTCTGGTGCGATTAAGAGATTGAGTGCAAGGGCGATGCAGTTGGCACGCTCGGCATTTCAATTCCTTCTGGTGCGATTAAGAGTACCTTGCTGTGCAATATCTTCGGCTACCTTTGGTGCATTTCAATTCCTTCTGGTGCGATTAAGAGATTCCCGTTATTTCGATGATATGTCCGGACGATTGTATTTCAATTCCTTCTGGTGCGATTAAGAGAGCCTTACGTCTCCCCTCAAAGTCAGATAAACGTAGATTTCAATTCCTTCTGGTGCGATTAAGAGTATATGGTCCTGTAGAGTTCCATGCACCAGCCATATAATTTCAATTCCTTCTGGTGCGATTAAGAGATTCTATCTGAATTACCAATCAGCTCTATCGTTCCGGATTTCAATTCCTTCTGGTGCGATTAAGAGTTAGTTATCGTCTGAACAATGTTAAACGCAACTGTTATTTCAATTCCTTCTGGTGCGATTAAGAGCGGTTGTCAGGGTGATTACTTCTTTCCTGGACAGGAATTTCAATTCCTTCTGGTGCGATTAAGAGGTTAGATTATGTTTACAAGTATCTTAAACCTTATAAATTTCAATTCCTTCTGGTGCGATTAAGAGTCGGACCAACGCTTCACATCAGCGTTGAATTGTCGTGGTTTCAATTCCTTCTGGTGCGATTAAGAGTAAAAATATTTTCACACTTGACAGTGCGGACTATTATTTCAATTCCTTCTGGTGCGATTAAGAGACGAGACCCTGATACTCGCCGGAAGGAACAATAAAAATTTCAATTCCTTCTGGTGCGATTAAGAGTTATTAAATCCGTGAATCTCCTCATACCGAGCAATAATTTCAATTCCTTCTGGTGCGATTAAGAGACAGCTTCTTGTCGGGCTTCAACGTTACCTCTTTTTATTTCAATTCCTTCTGGTGCGATTAAGAGTTCCACAGATGCCGAAATTCGCATTTAAATGGACTATTTCAATTCCTTCTGGTGCGATTAAGAGTTTTGTCTTCATAATGTTTTGTTTTAATTGTTGTTATTTCAATTCCTTCTGGTGCGATTAAGAGCTTATAACTTAAATTGAAACAGATATGAAAAAACTTATTTCAATTCCTTCTGGTGCGATTAAGAGTTTAATTTTAAAAATATTGGCTTGCTCTCGAAATTGATTTCAATTCCTTCTGGTGCGATTAAGAGAGGGGTCTCTCTGGCGATTAAATATCGAAAAAGGCGATTTCAATTCCTTCTGGTGCGATTAAGAGACTTACACGATAAATTCAGCATTCCGTTTCCAAAAGAATTTCAATTCCTTCTGGTGCGATTAAGAGACCGTCAGAGTAAATCGTTCGACGAATTCCATAAATATTTCAATTCCTTCTGGTGCGATTAAGAGAGAGAAAGCTTTCGGCCATTTCCTGGTCAATATCATATTTCAATTCCTTCTGGTGCGATTAAGAGCTGCAACTAAATTGTTGAGCGCCTCTACTTGTCTTATTTCAATTCCTTCTGGTGCGATTAAGAGAGTGGCGTAAAGCCAACCCGAAAATAGTTCAACTTATTTCAATTCCTTCTGGTGCGATTAAGAGAGGTAACCACCTTCTTGCCACTTTGGGGTCATAAGGAATATTTCAATTCCTTCTGGTGCGATTAAGAGTTGTTTATGATGATAAATTTGCCTATTCACATCAATTTCAATTCCTTCTGGTGCGATTAAGAGCGTATTCTTTTTTAGTAAGTTGAGAAGCTTTGATCTATTTCAATTCCTTCTGGTGCGATTAAGAGATGGAAGCAGTCAAAGCTAAAATAAAGAAATATGTATTTCAATTCCTTCTGGTGCGATTAAGAGGAGTTGAGATTGCAGTCAATTGCGCTTCACTGAGTGATTTCAATTCCTTCTGGTGCGATTAAGAGACGGATACCGATAAAAAACGCATTGCCGTAGCACTATTTCAATTCCTTCTGGTGCGATTAAGAGGCAGATAAAAGCTCGATTAAAAAAAGGCACAATGACGTATTTCAATTCCTTCTGGTGCGATTAAGAGTTCTCAATCATCACGCGACTGCTTCTTGGCGTGTTAGATTTCAATTCCTTCTGGTGCGATTAAGAGAATAAAATTGCTCCAGTCCGTCGAAAAAGGAGCAAGATTTCAATTCCTTCTGGTGCGATTAAGAGCAAGACGGCAGAAGAGATAATAGCCGAGCTGGATCATTTCAATTCCTTCTGGTGCGATTAAGAGTACATGTCGACTGCGAATATGGCATTTTCGAAGGCTATTTCAATTCCTTCTGGTGCGATTAAGAGGCACTTATCGACGGAGGTAAGTTCGAAGTAAACAATTTCAATTCCTTCTGGTGCGATTAAGAGTTTTGCGAAAACTTCCAATACGTCGAAAAGGACGAGATTTCAATTCCTTCTGGTGCGATTAAGAGTGCTACAGGAGGAGAATTTGATAATGTAATTGTACGATTTCAATTCCTTCTGGTGCGATTAAGAGACAATCGATACAAGCGATGATGACACAAGGAATGAATTTCAATTCCTTCTGGTGCGATTAAGAGTTGCCGCCACAGCCGCTGTTGCCGGTGTAATTAAATATTTCAATTCCTTCTGGTGCGATTAAGAGTACAGTTGATACCTCCTCAACTATTTCTTTAGTCGAATTTCAATTCCTTCTGGTGCGATTAAGAGGCAGCACCAGCAATAGCAGCGACAGCAATTCCGATATTTCAATTCCTTCTGGTGCGATTAAGAGGCAGTCATCGGGGTGCTAACTGGAAGTGGCATCTCGATTTCAATTCCTTCTGGTGCGATTAAGAGCCGTTGAAAACGACTGAAAATAAGGCTGAAAATCAGCCCGAAAACACAAAATAAACTTCGTTTTTGAAGTAGGAAAGTTGTCGATAGGCAAAAATATAAAAATTCCCGACCATCGACAACTTATTTTATATGTTGATTTTCAGTATGTCAATGATCGCTGCTCCTGTCAATTGCTCGCGCAACCGTGAGAAAAACCTTCCATCGACAATCGAATCACAGAAAATTATCGGTGCTACTTCGCTCTTTCCCAATAATTTGTTTATCGAGAAACTTTTCTGTACGACTCGAAAAAATAATCAACGAATCTTCTTCCGTTTTCATTATTTTCTCCGCCAATATAGTCAATTCTTTCAATTTAACCTCGGAAATATCGCCTTCAAAAACCGAATTCTGTATCCAATTCAAATATTTGCGGCACAATTTCAGCATTTTCCCGACGCGCTTTTCTCCCACATCATATACCAAAATTACATACACAGCTCAAACTTTTTTATGAGTGACGGTTGACAAGTGATCAATGTACCACAACTACCGGTGAAGTTCGGCCTCTCGTTTTGTGAGTCGAAGCGGTTGACAGGGAATTTATGTGTCATACTACCAATACATTTTAAACGGTTTATATTCTTCCATCCCCAACAAATGTTTGCTCAATTTGTAACACTCCAGCTTAATCAGATGGCGATAACTCACCTTGCGTTTGAGCGATCGATGCTGAATGGTTTCGTTGAGCCGTTCTTCGAAAGCCTGCACAAAAATCTTTTTCCCCGAGGGATTGAGCAAGCAACGGTTCAGTCGGGTTTCGAAATGTTTTTCCTGAAGCTCTTTTTTGTTCAACAGTTTGAAAATCACCCTGTCCACCAAAATCGGTTTGAAAATTTCAGAGATATCGAGCGACAGCGAGTAACGTCGGTCTCCCGGCGTATGCAGGTAACTGATCGTTGGGTTGAGCTGCGTTTGATGAATCGCCCGCAAGCACTGCGAATAGCACATCATATTGCCAAACGAAATCAACGCATTCACTTCGTTTTTAGGCGGTTGCTTACTTCTTCCACCCATGCTGAAATCATTGATGATAAGTTCGAAACCCTCGTAATAGGTCTGCCTTATGTTGCCTTCCAGTCCCATCATTTCGTCAACGGCTTCTGCATTGGGAAGCATCGCGGCATATTGCTCAATTTTTTCGATAACCCCCTCCAGATCCTTACCGCGCGAATTATAATAACGCAGATTTTTGGTCATGTTGAAAGCCGCACCTTCCACAAATTTTCGTGCCAGTTCGAGTCTCCTTTTTTTACTCTGATAAGCTGAGGTTTGAGCCAAAATCATTTTTCCCGAAAGCAGACCATCGCGCGGCATAAACGAACCGGTATAATTTTCGTAATAATCGAAAAAATGTACGGCAATGTCGTTCTGTCCCAAAAAATTATACAAAGCACTGTTGGCATTCAAAGCGCCAAACACGTAAAATTCGGCAATATTTTCCACAGGCAGATATCGGGGTTGCCCTTCATGTTCCAAGCCGTTGCCGTCTTCTTCAATGGGCGTAAACTTTATCGTATTGTCCTTCCGTTGCAACGTTCCCGGATTAAACAGGTAATAGGTCTTCTTCATATTATAAATTTTCGCCTATATAAATTATTGCTCTGTAATACTTTCTTTTTCTTCCACATAACAAAAATCGTAATAACTGCAGCTTTTGCAGATTTTCGAGTGAAGAACGGGCGGACAATCATCGGAGCGGATAATTTCCGCAATCTCCTTTTCCATTTCGGCAATATTTTGTCGGTCGGCATCCGTCAGCTCCACTTTGGTGGTTTGACGCAGCGTCGGATATTCCAACAACCCGCTCACACCATTCATGCCATTGCGTTCCAACACATATATATAATATTTCACCTGCCATTCATGTGCAGGTTCCACTTTGTCCGAACGCTTAATCTCGTGGATCACTTTATTCCGCGCATCGTAATAATCGATTTTTATTCCATCGATTTCCACTTCTTCATACCGCTCCGAACGTTGTGGATAACTCGTTTCGTGAATCAGTTTGCCGTCATACACCAAATCGGATGTCTGCTCCATATTGATGCCATTGGCAAACAGCCACAGCTTTCGCTTGCATACCTGATAATAATTGAAATGCGTTCCAGTAATTTGCATAAAAAGTTAAGTTTATATTATACAATCATTTCCTTTTAAATCTATACCCATCTCAAATGAATATGAACTCGAAGATATATGAAATAAATCAAAATAACTTCTATTATCTGCCAGATCAGGTTTTTTATCCTCAGATTTAATTCTAACCTTAATAATTTGTTGAGACATCTTTCTTAAAAGTAATTCAATATTTTTTCTTTTCAATTTAATGAAAGAAATATCAGCGTTTTGATGAATTAAATTCATTACTTCATCATTTATTTTTAAGAGCCGATTAAAAGAATCGTCTTTTTTATTTTTAGATACATAATAAAGTTTTTCTTCGCCAAATACTTTTTCATCTATCAATTGAAATTTACCTATTTTTTCATATTGACATTCCGTTATATCTTTTAAGAAGTCAAATTCTAAATTATGGTTTGAAATAGAAGTATGCTTTCCCCATTCTAAATCAGATTGAATAAGATTAAAGAAATTTTTTTGAACATTTATAAGATCTTTTTCTTGATATAGAATATCGGTAAAAGAGTTTTTAGTGAAACGAATTAGTTCATAATCTTTTCCTCTATAAATCAATTTTGATCTGATCTTACCTTTATTCTGTAATTGAAAAATTTTTACTTTTCCTAACGTAGGAAATTTACCATTTCTATTGCATCTACCAGCTGATTGAATAATACTGGATACAGTAGCAAAGTCTCTGTAAACTATTGGAAAATCGATATCAACCCCAGCTTCAATTAATTGAGTTGAAATAACAATAATTTTTTTACCTTCTCGTAATCGACGTTTTGCTAAATATATTTTTAATTTTCTATCTCGTGGAGCAAAATGTGTATTCAATAAAATCAATTCTTCATTATTCAATATATTCTTGCATAATTGATAAAGATCTTTTGTATCTTCTATTGTATTTAAAATAACTAAAACCGATTGATTTTCTGAAATTATCAAATCTTTTAATGTTTCTATATCAATATTATTTTTATCATATTCAATTTGATATCGATTGAAGAGATTATTATCGAAATAACTTAACGGCAATAATGGATAGGGTTTTGAATATCCATTAAAAAATCTTTGAGCTTCTAAATGTTTTTTAGGTAATTCATAGCTTGGCTGAGTTGCTGTTGAAATAATTGCATAACTTCCAAATTTATTGCAAAAATGGCTCAAATAAGCAACAAAAAATCCATATAATCTTGGGGGAAGAGATTGAATTTCATCTAATAAAAAAATGCAATTGGAAAAATTTGGTAGTTTCAGTAATTCTGCGTTTTTATTGCTCAACAATGTCTCAAAAAAACGAACAAATGTAGTTATAATGAAGGGATAAGCAAAAGTATTTTCCTGAAATTCAAGGATATTGGCTTCCATTATTTTTTCTTCCTCAGGATTATCATCTAGTTCTTTTTGAATTTCCTCAAATCTTTGATTTTCAGATTTTGAGTCTACGCGTTGAATAAAGGTTTCATATCCTTTAAATATTTTCAAAACTTCATTTTCGACTTGTTCCGTGATAGAAAGGAATGGTAATGCATATATGATTCTTTTAGCACCTTTGTTTTGAATAATCTCTGAAGCTAAAGATAGCAACATTAATGTTTTACCAGAACCGGTTGGTGCTGTTAATTCAAAAACTTTTTTATTCTCTATCAATCCTATTTTAATATTACGAACCGCATTTTCTCTAATTTGAGTACGTAATTTGTTTAAGTTAGAATCCTGTTTGAGTTCTTTCAGGTAAAAATCTAATTTTGCATGAAAACAAGATGAAAATATTTGAACAGCATTTTGCTGATCAACGATAAAGTTACCCATTCCTCCTGCATCTGCTTTATCTGCTTGAAGTACGCTTGCAAAAGAATATTGAACATTTATGAAGAAATCTAATGGATTTTCATTTTTTCTTCCATCAAAAATAAATTGCTCTAAAAAAAATTTTTGAAGTTTTTTATTTAACAAGAATTGTCGAAAATCCTCGATTGATATAAAATAATTAATAAATTCGAATACTGGCAGATTAGTTTCTTCCTCAAGAAATTTGAATAAAATGTAAATTTCATCTTTGGAAAGGATTGTTGCAAATGCTTCATCATATTTCCATTCTGGACTAAAATCAGGTAAGTTGCCATGATGTTTTGCAATTGAAACAGTTAATTCAATCAAGTCATTTTGAGTAATATTATTAACTTTCAAAAATTGTTTTAGCGCCTCAATATTTAGTTTAGAGGTACAAAATGCACAAAAGAAAACATAAGCAGACAGATATGCATGATTTGAATATCCAATAATTGGTTGATGACTAAGTTTATTTTGAAAATTGGGATTTAATTTCCCCAGGTCATGACAAATAGCAATCAATTCAGCAAAACTGGAATTTGTTAGCTTTTTTGTATTTTCTCTTACCCCTCGAATATGATCTAATAAATACTTGTCTGGATGAGATTTTAGTTTCTCTATATTAAGCACCATTTTTCAATTTTTTCTGCTGACTTATATTCGTAATATTCACCATTAACAATAATAGAATATGGATAATCTGGATAGATTACATTTTTGTAACGTTCAGGTAAATTCCAAAAATCATCATTTTGAAATGTCGGCATTTTTTCAAAGCCTATTCTAAACTGACCAGAAAAATCTTTAGGGGTATGTTCAGAAAGAACAAATCCATAAGTTTCAAAATCCCCATTTTTTAATTCTGAAAAATCCCCCTCAGATTCCCATTTTAAGTTAGCAGGGCAATTGTGCCATCCAAGAACAGGCGTATATATTGCAGTTTCACTTTTAATGTACATTTTAAAATTTTCAAAAACATCATTAGAACGTTCATTTAACAATGCAATCGAAACCAAAAATTTAGGGTCTTTAAGAAATTCAAAATATTTTGGAGCACCTTCTGCTGTAGGATTAATTGCCTTTCTGCTCGTAAAACCCCAAGAAATTTTTCTTACTGAATGAAGTAATTGTACTCCATAAAGTAAATCGTCAGATAATTGCGGATATTTGCTTTTCATATCTTCTCGCTCAATTCCAAGTACAGCTCCTATTAATCCAATTAGTGCGGTTTTTGTTATCAAATCATGGGATAATGGATTATTATTTGTTTCCGGTTTTTTAAAATGTCCCCAATTACCTTCTATGATAAGTTGAAAACCTTTCATATCAATTTGTTTTTTTATCTTTTAAGAATTCGATTTGTTCAAATTTCTTAAATAGCTTTTCCAAATCTTCATCTTTTATTTGAGGCATAACGCTTTTAAGCGTTTTTTTATTAGTGAAAAGATCCTTTATGGATTCAATTTCAGTGTAGAATCTTATTTTTTCTATTTTATCTGTTTTCCCAATCTCAAAAAGTTTAGAAAAATCAAGTAGATAGTCATCCATACTTCTTAATTGTTCTTCTTTTTTGTCTTCTTTTGGTATTAATTTAATTAATTGATCTACTTCATAAATTTTTTGATTGTTTTGTGGATAATCAATTTCAAGTAGAAGTACAGAATTTTGACCGACTTTACTGCGTGAATGAGAACTTCCTTCCCCACTTGTACCATACCAAAGTCCTTCATACATAAGTTTGAGATCTTCTTCAGTCATTCCAGTTTTTTCTGCAACCTTGGGATTTAGCCATCCATGAATTTGGATTAAAGAATATGGAACTATGGTTGTTGTGCCAATAGACCCTTGAGTATTTTCAGCGCTTGAAGTGAAATGCGTTGTATTTTGGTGTATTCTCAGATTTACTTCGTTTAACGAAGGATTTAATAATGCAAATTGAACCGGACCAGTAAATTGAACATGCCCGTTTGTGCATTCTTTTCCGTCTATTTTTATTTTTTTAGTTTCGTCGTCTTTTAAAGTTGAAATACCTCCAAATAAACGGACGTCAATTTGATCTTTCAATATATCACCAATATTGGTGAATTTCTTTTCATTTCGGTTTTGGGCGATCCATGTCAAAACACCTTTTGAATCAGTTTTACCTGCTCCAGTTTTTTCACTTACATATATTGGTAATTCTTTTTCTTCAAAATAAGTTCGGACATATCTTTTCATACGAACATCGCTTACAAGAATTTTTTTTGTTTCTTCATCATAACGCTGTTCACCGGTAAATGGATCCCCATTAGGAATATTATACTTCGTTTCGTATAAGAACAAAATTTCTGACTTTTTTAATTGATTTGTCATAATTGTAAATTTTAGTTTTATTAATTAATATTTGAATTTATTTCTTCTGAAGTCGAAGCTTCTCTTGAAGGAATTGGTTTAAAGTAACCTTCAAAAAAACCAAAAGCACATTCGTCTTTGTCATATTTTGATTTGAACTCCTTTATTTTTTGTGCTAATTCATAGGAAGTTTGAAAGGTGAATTTGGTTTTGTCATGCATAATTAATTTTTCTTCAATTTCATTTTTTAGTTTTATGAAATCGGCCAAGGTTGCGATTCTTCTTCTGAGATTCCCAACATAATTCTTTTCAAAAGAATTAATTTCTTGAGATAGATTTTTTGCCATTGTTCCAAGCAGAAAACCTATTTGATAACTTTCAGATGATGTTATTTCCATAAATTTATCAATTTTAGTGTTTTGTATTTTTAAAAGAAATTTAAGATCGTATTTTAAAAAAATAAATTTTTGATCATCAGCACGAATGCTGAATTCTACATTTTGAATGAAAGAAGATAATAATTCTTCATCATGGGTATAATTATCTGTATAAATAAGAGGTAAGACTTTTAAAATATGAGATTGATACTTGGGGCTTATTTTAAATGAAACTTTTCCGGTGTTAGGATCACATAGGGGCATACCTAGAATTTGTTGAAAAGAATATTCAATATTTAAAGGGAAAAGTTCATTATTTGCATGAATAAAATTTTTTCTTTCTTTAGATATTTCTCTTGAAATTTCATTTATTCTTTCGTTTATTAAACGAAGCTTGCTTTTTTCAATACCTGACAATTCGATTAAATCTTTGTCTGGGGAAGATTGACTTCCTCTGTTACTGTTGCATAATATCAAATCAAATGAGGTAATATTTTTTTTATCATCAAATAAAAAATCAAAAAGTGGGTCATAAGAACTATTATTTTTTTCTTTATTTTGTGCAAGAAGTTTCGATTCATTCCTTTTTTTAAAAAATTCTTCATAATCTGCTGCAGAAAGATTTATGCCACGTGGCAAAACAATTAGCTTTAGATCCGTACTATTAATTTGTTTTCCTTTACTCGTAAAATCAACAGCATAAAATAAATCCTGTAAAGTATCTATTGTAAAACTTTTTGCTTTGTATTTATTATTTTCTGAAAAAAATGGAAATTGAATATCATTTTTTTTATCACCAGAACAAAGGGTCTTATAAAGAGTCTTTTTTAAAACTAAGCCTTCAGGTGTTTCTTCAACAAATTCAGAAAACAACTTAGAATTTAATAAATTCATATCATCGGGAAAATTATACCAATGTAAATTTCCAGGAAATTCAAAATGGATAAATATTTTAAAGTTAAGGCAATCAAAGAGTAATTTTTTTTGAGTTTCATTACACTCAGCTAAGTTATCAGGAATTCCTATTTTTCTTAATTTGTTTTTTGTAGTATTAAGAAAAGCAAACGTAATTGTATATTTGTACAATTCATATTCATTTTCTAATAATTGAATAATTTTGTTATTTTCCCCATTTTCGATTAATTCTGAAATAGCCGGCGCATATTTTAAGATGCTCTCAATATGTTTTATGTTTTTTTCTAATGATTCGTGAAATTGTTGAATAATTTTTGGAGAATTTTCTTTATAAGATTTTATAATATCATTATAGTCATTTATACCTCGGATAAAAGAACTTGTTCTGTATGCTGGATTTGAATGCATGGGATTTTCTAATCGATAATATCCCCCTTCGTCAATATCAATAGTACCATCATTTTTTATTTTTACTTTTTTTTCATAGTAGATATCTCCGAAAATATATTTTACCATACCATCACTATTCGAAGTTTTAAATTTTAAAAAATAAAGATTTTCTCTTTGATTTTCGGGAGTGAATTTCATTCCTTCAAAATCAAAAGAATAATCATTTTTTACTGGTATTGTAATGCAGATCGGCCAATTACCATCTTTATCTTTAGGACAGGGTTCTACATATTTGAAATATTTCAGGTTATCCTCAGAATTTCTGAGAGTTTTTCCTATTTGGAGCACTGTATCTAAACTCATATCTCTTTTATTTTCAGAATTATTTTTTCGTTTTTCTTTTCCTCTATCATGCCGAAGCCCAGGCTGTTTTTTCCGCCGATGCCGCCTTCGTAGGCTATTTTGAGCAGTTCGGCAGGGGCTGCCAGCTGAAAATTGCAACCGAAAGCCCGGATTTTGCTTTCCTGCGGCGTGTCGGCTTTGATGGTTATCAACGACGAACGAGGCTTACCGTCAACCTTGAAATCGAAAGCAACATTTTTATCGGGAAAATCGTTGCCGGTGAAAGCTTTGTATTTGTCGAGCAAATTTTGCATGATCAGTTCCCTTGCCATCGGGTGGGTGGGGGCAACGTATTCGTCGGTTCCGTTTTCGCGCTTCAGCGTCAGGCACATCGGCGAAAGCGTCCTGAACGACATGGGTTCCGAAAAGGCGGGCGAGGGCATCAGTTCAATGCTTTGCACCCTGCACCGGATACGGGCTTGCCTGTTTCCCAACTCAAATTGCTGCTCGTTGAAAATGCCCTGAATAAATTCCTGCGTACTGCGTTCGGGCAAAAAAGAAAGATACCAGGTGGCCGAGTCGGAGAGAATTTCGAGAAAATTGCCTTCTATCCGATAATCCGGAATTTGCAGTCGTGAGAAAGCGAACAGCTTGAATACCTTTTTGTCTGCCGCAAAGCCGTTATCGTGAAGCCATTGGGAAAATTCGCGGTTGGCATTGCCAAGAATCTTGTAAATTACCGCCGACAGTTCATATTGGTAATTGAAGGGCAACCGATTGCCAAAAGGGTGTTTATCGATATTTAAAAATAATTTGAATCTCATTCGGTATTTTTTGGAACAAAAAATGGGTTACTATATTTCGCCCAAATATATTCAAAATATATGTAAATAGACAAAATAAAATACATAAAAATCAATTTTCAATCTTTTTTCCAATCGAATCCTCTCTTACCATGGGGAGAATCCTACACTTTCCTACGCTTTCCTATACACCCGAAACCCGCTCCGGGAAAGACTTTCCTACACTTCCTACACTTCCTACACTTCCTACAGATCCCATATCTCCCTGCACTTCTTATACTTCCTCAGCACTTACATTTTTCAACGTTTCCAAATTTGTTCAAGCGTTACAACACCGGAAAACAGAACAAGCCTAAATTCATCTCCACTTCAAATGCCCCCTGATGCGATTGTAAGATAAAAAAACCCGGCAATTAACCGGGTTTGCGGCTTGTCGGCGATACGCCGTTTCCGGACGTCGTTGTCCCTCCGCCGCAGGCTATTGGCAACTTCTTATCCGCATCGCCGACTATGTAAAGTTCTAAATCATTTCACTTCAATTCCTCCTGTGCGATTAAGAGTTATCTGATCAATTAAAGAAGGACTAGCTGCTTCCTTTAATGTTTCAATTCCTTCTGGTGCGATTAAGAGTCTTGATTTTTCGGGCAATTGGTATGCAAAGGGATGCAGTTTCAATTCCTTCTGGTGCGATTAAGAGTGTCGCCGAACAGGTATATAACGAAAGAAAAAATGACCGTTTCAATTCCTTCTGGTGCGATTAAGAGTTTTCCCCTGAATGATATCCGCTAATTCCTCAACGGTTTCAATTCCTTCTGGTGCGATTAAGAGGTAATACCGATAATTAAACAACTCGGCGACATATCGAGTTTCAATTCCTTCTGGTGCGATTAAGAGCTTTCCCTAAATCTGAAATTACTTATTCAGATATGAGGTTTCAATTCCTTCTGGTGCGATTAAGAGAAAAGACAGGATTACAAAAAACTATCAAAAAAAAGTTTCAATTCCTTCTGGTGCGATTAAGAGCGTGCATGAGTTATTGCCGTTTTTCTTCGACGAATGTTTCAATTCCTTCTGGTGCGATTAAGAGACCGGTCAGGGCTTTCGTGTAACGCAGAAATACATGTTTCAATTCCTTCTGGTGCGATTAAGAGTGCATCTTCAACCGTAATCTCTTTTATCTTGCTTTTGTTTCAATTCCTTCTGGTGCGATTAAGAGATGCATATTGCATATGCTAATATAGAAGCTGTTAAGTTTCAATTCCTTCTGGTGCGATTAAGAGAACAAACCTCTCAATTTACCCTGACATAAAAAGGCGGTTTCAATTCCTTCTGGTGCGATTAAGAGATTCGAGAAACGATGGTTCATTTATGTTTTTAGTCAGTTTCAATTCCTTCTGGTGCGATTAAGAGATTGTTTTTTGCTGTGATTCGATTATCGACAACAGTGTTTCAATTCCTTCTGGTGCGATTAAGAGTAAAAATCGTTTGTTTCGATACCGAAAGATGTTTCAGTGTTTCAATTCCTTCTGGTGCGATTAAGAGCCTATTAACCACTCTCTAAACTGAATAAATAGTTTGTTTCAATTCCTTCTGGTGCGATTAAGAGTAGAAATATATTAGGAGATACAAGTTCTTCTATTAAGTTTCAATTCCTTCTGGTGCGATTAAGAGGGGCGGATTGTGGGATGTGTTTACGCTAATGTTCGACTGTGGTTTCAATTCCTTCTGGTGCGATTAAGAGTTGCAACGTGCAATACAGCACGCTTTAGATAATAAGTTTCAATTCCTTCTGGTGCGATTAAGAGGAATTATGAAAACAAAAATTATTATAAACCTATTCGTTTCAATTCCTTCTGGTGCGATTAAGAGTTGTCCCTATTAGATTTGTTATTGTAGTAGCAAAATTGTTTCAATTCCTTCTGGTGCGATTAAGAGGGCAAGTACAAGGATATCGAGAGCGACCCGTTCTTGGTTTCAATTCCTTCTGGTGCGATTAAGAGTTTCGGAGGGAAAGAAAGCGTTACACCGAAAATCCCAGTTTCAATTCCTTCTGGTGCGATTAAGAGAGGCCTAAGACGTCCCCTATACCGGCTATTGCACGCGTTTCAATTCCTTCTGGTGCGATTAAGAGATTCATCGTCATCTACCATTTCTTCTGCTATAAGTTGTTTCAATTCCTTCTGGTGCGATTAAGAGAAATTAACTGGCAGGAAGTGCTGAACCGATTTTTTTGTTTCAATTCCTTCTGGTGCGATTAAGAGGACAAATCGAAGGAAGAAGTTGGAGACAAGGCAACAAGGTTTCAATTCCTTCTGGTGCGATTAAGAGAGGGTCAATGTCTTTATCAGATATTACCGGGATAAGTTTCAATTCCTTCTGGTGCGATTAAGAGTCAACGAGAAAGAATACAATACTGAGCTGGAATACCGTTTCAATTCCTTCTGGTGCGATTAAGAGACGAGCTTAATTTCTTCACGCCGGAAAACAACCAATGCGTTTCAATTCCTTCTGGTGCGATTAAGAGTAATATCACGTGTAGGCTCGAATTTTTCCAATAATTGTTTCAATTCCTTCTGGTGCGATTAAGAGAAATTAACTGGCAGGAAGTGCTGAACCGATTTTTTTGTTTCAATTCCTTCTGGTGCGATTAAGAGAGTCCCAAGGGCATGGGCAATTTTTTTATGGAATATAGTTTCAATTCCTTCTGGTGCGATTAAGAGTGTAATCCTTAATTATCGAAAATTTAACGATAATTTAGTTTCAATTCCTTCTGGTGCGATTAAGAGACTTATTATATTAAATTCTTTATCGACAGCATACAACGTTTCAATTCCTTCTGGTGCGATTAAGAGACCCGGCAAAAGCGGTAATTCCGGAACACGAATATGTTTCAATTCCTTCTGGTGCGATTAAGAGATTCAACAGCAGATGAAGTAAAAGAATTGCTCGACAGTTTCAATTCCTTCTGGTGCGATTAAGAGTATTGCATACATAATTCCTCTAACTTCCGAATCGTGTTTCAATTCCTTCTGGTGCGATTAAGAGTATTGCATACATAATTCCTCTAACTTCCGAATCGTGTTTCAATTCCTTCTGGTGCGATTAAGAGTAAAATGAATTTTGATATAATAATTTCGGCGATAATGTTTCAATTCCTTCTGGTGCGATTAAGAGACGTTATCGGTATATATGGCTCGTTCAGGTAATATGTGTTTCAATTCCTTCTGGTGCGATTAAGAGAAAGAAAAGCAAATGGAACATACCGAAATAGATGCCGTTTCAATTCCTTCTGGTGCGATTAAGAGATTTACTGCAATTTTGAAAGTTTTATCAGCCCATTTTGTTTCAATTCCTTCTGGTGCGATTAAGAGGAGTAGATGCTCCGGTAGATGCTCCGGTAGATGCTTCCGTTTCAATTCCTTCTGGTGCGATTAAGAGCACGAAACGGAGTAAATTCTATTTGAATTTTATGTCGTTTCAATTCCTTCTGGTGCGATTAAGAGTGGCGAGACGTACGAGGATGTGTTCAATCGTGAATGGTTTCAATTCCTTCTGGTGCGATTAAGAGGCTGGCCGGGTTAACCACCTTCTGACAAATATACGCGTTTCAATTCCTTCTGGTGCGATTAAGAGCAGTAATTCTAAATCGAAATAGCCACCTTCTATCGGTTTCAATTCCTTCTGGTGCGATTAAGAGGCAAATGCAGATACCGAATGATCAAGTAAGAAGTAGTTTCAATTCCTTCTGGTGCGATTAAGAGATTTCCCTCAACCATCGCCCAGTCGGTATTATTCCGTTTCAATTCCTTCTGGTGCGATTAAGAGTCGCTGTCGGCATCCTCTATCTCCTCATTATTACCTTTTAGTTTCAATTCCTTCTGGTGCGATTAAGAGTTAGGCAGAAAAGAGATAGAGCTCAGGGAAAAGAGCAGTTTCAATTCCTTCTGGTGCGATTAAGAGTCCTTTGGGATTACTTGTTACTCTACTAACAGCAGGTTTCAATTCCTTCTGGTGCGATTAAGAGCCATTCATGGTTGAGATGCTTCTTAATCCTATCTCGTTTCAATTCCTTCTGGTGCGATTAAGAGCTGCTTCCTGTTTCAGCTATAGGAGGAACATTAAGGTTTCAATTCCTTCTGGTGCGATTAAGAGTTTGAGAGCTTCTAAATACAGCTTAACCTTTTGCGCGTTTCAATTCCTTCTGGTGCGATTAAGAGCTCTTCGGCGTCAACAATGCCGTCCGCGTAGGCCTGTTTCAATTCCTTCTGGTGCGATTAAGAGATTCCTTGCGTTGTGAAGGCTTCTCGGCCGCCGAAGTTTCAATTCCTTCTGGTGCGATTAAGAGATAGTTTTCATCTATTGAAAGCGAATACTGAACCTGGTTTCAATTCCTTCTGGTGCGATTAAGAGGTTCCATTCTTTTGAAATATCTGCATGAAGTCATTCAGCTGTTTCAATTCCTTCTGGTGCGATTAAGAGAAACAATTCATAACGTTGAAGCAGGGACGTATCGTGGTTTCAATTCCTTCTGGTGCGATTAAGAGTGGGACACCACAGTCAGCGCAACAACTGCGACAAGAATGTTTCAATTCCTTCTGGTGCGATTAAGAGTAAAACGATTTTGATTTCGTCTATTTTTTTAAGCTTCAGGTTTCAATTCCTTCTGGTGCGATTAAGAGACAAACACCTTATTACGGCGGCAAGCTATTGCAGGGTTTCAATTCCTTCTGGTGCGATTAAGAGATCATAGTTGCCTTCTAATGTTTTTTGAAAGTTTGTGTTTCAATTCCTTCTGGTGCGATTAAGAGCTCCAATGGGTAAACATTGCGTAACTGTGCAATCGTGTTTCAATTCCTTCTGGTGCGATTAAGAGATCCAACTCGCTTTATGAAAATAATTAACAGTTGTAGTTTCAATTCCTTCTGGTGCGATTAAGAGTTTTCGTCACCTTGTAACTCGTTGCGGTAGCAATTGGTTTCAATTCCTTCTGGTGCGATTAAGAGCGATAATTTCCTTATTCACCGGGTTATCGTTTGTTTGTTTCAATTCCTTCTGGTGCGATTAAGAGCTCGAGATAGAGATAAAAGATAGTCAAGAAACGGCAGTTTCAATTCCTTCTGGTGCGATTAAGAGTATTTGCATCGTCAAACATTCCCCGGATTTATTCTTGTTTCAATTCCTTCTGGTGCGATTAAGAGCATTTCAAATTACATCCCGAAAAGCGAATGAAAATCGCGTTTCAATTCCTTCTGGTGCGATTAAGAGACACGATAGCAATAAGGTACATTATCACATATCCACTGTTTCAATTCCTTCTGGTGCGATTAAGAGTAATCGATATTATTATCAATTGGTAATGGTTTATATTTAGTTTCAATTCCTTCTGGTGCGATTAAGAGTCTACATATGGAGCTTATAAAGCAGCTGTCGTTTTAGTGAGTTTCAATTCCTTCTGGTGCGATTAAGAGCCATAAGATTTTAATTTCCCATTCCTTGCCTTTTCGTGTTTCAATTCCTTCTGGTGCGATTAAGAGACCGGATAGGATATTTGTTTACCGACCGTATTTTTTGAGTTTCAATTCCTTCTGGTGCGATTAAGAGGAAGAAATCGAAGAATTAAGAAAAAAGAATATACAAGGTTTCAATTCCTTCTGGTGCGATTAAGAGGGGAATTTCAGGACTGGGAAAATAATGTATTACGCTGAGAAGTTTCAATTCCTTCTGGTGCGATTAAGAGAATCTGGCATCAAATCAATATGGGACAAATCTCGGATGTTTCAATTCCTTCTGGTGCGATTAAGAGGGAAATTAGAATAATTAAATTTTAAAACCTTCCGGGTTTCAATTCCTTCTGGTGCGATTAAGAGTTGTAGGAGCAGGTGTAGGTGTGTTTTATCGGAATATGTTTCAATTCCTTCTGGTGCGATTAAGAGGTGCTGATAGTTGCACCTAAACGTGTAGCCGAGACGGTTGTTTCAATTCCTTCTGGTGCGATTAAGAGAAAATCGTAAAAAAATATGTTACAAGAGGCGAACTTAGTTTCAATTCCTTCTGGTGCGATTAAGAGAATAATCACGGACGGAAAAGAAAATACGAGTACCCGTTTCAATTCCTTCTGGTGCGATTAAGAGGCGAGGCTTGTAAACAGAACGGCTGCCGCTGCAAGCTAGTTTCAATTCCTTCTGGTGCGATTAAGAGGCCTTTCGAGACGTACAGTTATAGTGATTTTAACGGTTTCAATTCCTTCTGGTGCGATTAAGAGTTTTTGTCTTCATAATGTTTTGTTTTAATTGTTGTTGTTTCAATTCCTTCTGGTGCGATTAAGAGAAACGAAACAAAGTGCTCGTATGTCCCCCATCCGTTGTTTCAATTCCTTCTGGTGCGATTAAGAGATGTACAATGATTTTGTCAAAGATGCAAAGAACCTCCTATGTTTCAATTCCTTCTGGTGCGATTAAGAGAATGC
>NZ_JAPCWE010000019.1 GCF_025943985.1 Anaerorudis cellulosivorans
TCCTTCACATAGAATCGAATTAAAAGGAGATAGTTTAAGAAAAAAAAGATAACTTTGCCAAATTGATAGTTCAGCCAGTGGGTGGGTATCACCGGAATCACTGGGTGGATATCACCGGAATATCAATCAAAAACTATTGATAGTCAATTTAGTATCTTCAGACTACCACAAATATAGTAAAAATCATGCGGATAAATTGCATTTAAATCCCCAATCTTCTCTTCATTTCTTCCACTTGGGTTTCCCAAAGAATAATAGCATCACTTTTTTCGTCGGGTTCGGCAAAATCGGTAATCTCAAGCGTCATATCACCTGTTAATTCCACTTTATAAAGGGCAAATTCGAAATAGGAATTTTCATCCTCATCATCCAACCAATGAAAGCGAATAGCCGACAGAGGTCTGGAAAAAATAACGTTGGCCGACTCGCTATCTTTGTTCCAAGTAAAAATGTATTGATTGGACTCTTCGTCAACTGATATCTCATCGGCAAACCATTCCGACAGTCCGTCGGGATGGCTGATCATCCGCCAAAGACTGTTCTGTGAAACATTTCCCATCATGAACTCGATATGAAATTTTTCTTTGCTCATCCCTTTCGATTTACTTTTTCATATAAAAGTTGCTCAATTTAGCATTTTTTTTTCATATAACGGATAAATAGGATGGTTTTTTGTGAATTAACAACGAAAAAATGTTAAAAAAAGAGACATCCACTGTTGGACATCTCTTCTTTAGATTTCGCATTATGTTTCCTTTTATTTTATAGGCTTATATTCCACAAATGCTTCAATGGCTTCGTATGAGGCAAGTCCCAATTTCCAATACAATTCGGCAGTAGCTTTATTTCTTTCTTCGGCACGCTGCCAAAACAATCGTTCATCGTCGCCAAGGAAAGGAGCGCTTTCCATTTGCGATTGATGTTTGAGAATAGCGTTGCGTTTCTGCCGGAGTTCTTCGGGCGATAACGGAACTGCCATTTCGATATGGTCGATTTCCCACTCCATCCAGGCACCACGATACATCCATATTCGGCAATCCTTAAACCAATCTTCGTCTTTAAGTAAATCGATGGCAGCCAAAACGGCGTCCAAACACACCTTATGTGTACCGTGAGGGTCGGCAAGATCGCCGGCCACATAAATCTGGTGAGGTTTAATGGTCTCGATGAAATCTTTCACGATGAACACATCTTCTTCCGAAATTGGCTTCTTTTTCACCCGCCCTGTTTCGTAAAAAGGAAGATCCAAAAAATGAATATTCTTATCGGATAACCCAATATAACGATCGGCAGTACGTGCCTCCTCTCTTCGTATTTGCGACTTAATGAAAAGGACATCAGGAGTGTCGATATCATCCTTCTTTTTCTCATACAAAAGATAATTCTTGATCTGGTTATATTTTTCGAAAATAATTACATTTCCAGGATCGAATCTCTTGCGAATGCTGTTGATTACCGAAATGTAGCGGATTACCTCTTCATCATTTACGGCAATATTTCCCGAAGTTTGATACGCTACATGTACTTCATGTCCTTGATTTACCAACCGCTGGAAAGTTCCACCCATAGATATGACGTCGTCATCGGGGTGTGGGCTAAAAATGATTACTCTTTTAGGATAAGGCTTTGCTCTTTCGGGTCGATAGGTATCATCGGCATCGGGTTTTCCTCCCGGCCAACCGGTAATGGTATGCTGAAGATCGTTGAAGATTTTGATGTTTACATTATATGCCGAGCCATAAATGGTAAGTAATTCGCTCAAGCCATTATCATTATAATCTTTATTGGTTAATTTTAGAATGGGTTTTTCAACCTGATTGCACAACCAAACAATAGCTCTTCGAATGAGCTTATTGTTCCAGTCGCAACTGGTCACCAGCCAGGGATAGCTGATGCGGGTGAGATTGGAAGCAGCAGAAAGATCAATAATTACCTTGGCGTTTGGATGCGTTTGCAAAAAAGAAGCAGGCATAGATTCACTCACACTTCCTTCCACCATTCTTTTTATGCTTTCTGCTTTTTGTTCTCCCCATGCAATGAGGGTGATTCGACGAGCTTTCATCATATCCGAAATTCCCATTGTGATAGCGCTTACCGGTACTCGGTCTAATGATCCAAAAATACTTATGGAGTCGCGACGTGAATCGCCATCTAACATTACCAATCGGGTACGTGAATTGGGATTGCTCCCGGGCATATTGAATCCGATATTTCCTTTGCTGCCCAATCCCAGCAACAAATAATCCATACCCCCGAACGATTGAAGTGCTTCTTCGTATGCTGCACAATTTTCTGCTATGAGATCTTTTTCAACAGCCGGATCGGGTGAATAGATGTTATTAGGGTCAATGTCGATATGATCAAGAAAAACATCCTTCAACATCCGGAGATTGCTCTTCGAAACATCGGTAACAGGATAATACTCATAGATATTGAAAACAACCAAATTACGAAAACTGATATTTTCTTCCTTATGGCGGCGGACTAATTCTTCGTAGATAAGCTGGGGAGAAGATCCACCGCAAATGCCCATTACAAAAGGTTTACCTTCTTTTTGCTTCTGCAAAAGATTTTTCACGATTTCATCGGCAACAACTTTCGATGCCTCGTTGATATCTTCATAAATATGCGTGGGAATTTTTTCGAAACGCGTCAGAATATATTCCTCAAAATCGTTTTCGGGCTGAAAATACCTTTTAGGTATCCTTTTCAATGTAATTTGTGAACTAAGATTTAATCTCATAATATGATTTTTTTGTATTTTATCTCCGTTTAATAACGAATTTAATTTATCGGCATAAAGTTAGTGAATATTTTCGACAATTTATTCCAAATCGACCACAGTAATTCCTGCACCACCAAATTCAACATGTTCATCCTGAAAATGGGTCACGCCGTTTACGGTGGTCAGATACTCGCGTATGATCTGACGCAAAGCACCTGAACCTGTGCCATGTAAAATGCGTACGCGAGAAATACCCAGCTGTATGGCGTCGTCAATAAAATACATGACGGCCTGCAAAGCCTCGTCGCCACGCATGCCGCGAACATCAAGATCGGGTTTGAATTTTAATTTTCTTTCATGCATCAGTTCGCGCATATTGGAATCGGGAATCGCCTCTTTCATTTCTTTTTTAAGTTGACTTTGGCTGACTTTTTCCAGCTTATCGATAGCTACTGTCGATTTTATAAATCCAAAGACAACCCATGCTTTTTTGCCTTGAATTTCCAGAATCTTTCCTGCAACCGTTTGTCCTTTCAACCTAACGGCATCGCCCGGAAACAACTGCACATTTTCTTGTGGTTTTTTCTTTGTGGGTGATAACCGGGACATCAAGCGTTTGTTGGTTTCATCTTCTTTTTTACGGACCACCTGTTCGCGAAATTCGTTTAACGAACGGCGCACTTGTTTGGTTCTTTCTTTATCTGCCTGTGACTGACGTATCTCACGGATAACCCCCTCTATTTTTGCATTGCTCTCTGCCAATAATTGTTCGGCTTGTAATTTTGCCTGAGCAAGAATTTCTTTTTTCTGTTTATCGATTTTTTCCAACTCGGCTTGATATTTGGACGAAAGGTCTTCTGCGCGTTTTCGTTCGTGACGGATCTCTTCGCGTTTTCGCTCCCAATATCGTTTGTCACGCGAAATATCCTGCAAATATTTATCAATATTGATAACATCGCTTCCAACAATTTCTGCTGCTCTGTCGATAACTTCTTGCGGCAAACCGATTTTTTGGGCAATCTCCACAGCAAACGAGCTGCCGGGATTTCCAATGGAGAGCTGGAAAAGTGGCTGCATTTGATGACGGTCATATAGCATGGCTCCGTTAATTACACCCGGATGGTCGTTGGCATAATGCTTGATATTGCGGTAGTGAGTTGTAATAACGCCAAACGATTGCTTCCGATTGAATTGATCCAACAGGGCTTCAGCAATGGCTGCGCCAATCTGGGGCTCAGTACCACTTCCAAACTCATCAATGAGAAGCAACGATTTCTCGTTACAGTTTTTAAGAAAAAACTTCATATTGAGCAAGTGCGAACTATACGTCGACAGATCGTTTTCGATGGATTGCTCGTCGCCAATATCGATAAAAATATCGCTGAAGAGGCCTACATGAGAATTTTCTTTAAGTGGTATCAGCAAACCACATTGAACCATATATTGCAGCAGCCCCACGGTTTTGAGACAAACCGATTTTCCTCCGGCATTGGGACCTGAAATGATAAGTATTCGATTTTCTTGGTTCAAGGCGATATCTAACGGAACTACCTTTCGATTCTGTTTTTGAAGTGATAAATACAGCAAAGGATGAAGAGCCTGCACCCAATCAATCTCGGGAGAGTCTGCGATATCCGGTTTTATGGCCTGAATTTGCAGTGCGAATTTGGCTTTTGCCTGAATAAAATCAATCCATCCCAAGAACTCATAAGCTTCGAGCAAATCGGGCAGAAAAGGGCGTAGATAATTGGCAAAATCTGTCAAGATTCGTATAACTTCGCGCCTTTCTTCGTTTTCCAATTCCCGAATTCGGTTGTTAGCTTCAACAACTTCAGCCGGTTCAACGTATACGGTTTTACCCGATGCTGATTCGTCATGAATAATGCCTCGTATTTTGCGTTTGTAGGACGGATTCACGGGGATGACCAATCGCCCGTCGCGCATGGCAGGCGTTACATCTTTTTCCACAAATCCTTCCGATTGTGCATTGCGCAAAAGGGTGTTCAGAGTTTTGGAAATGCTGTTTATGGTGGAGGCGAGCCGACGACGAATATCTGCCAATTGCGGAGAAGCAGTATCTTTAATTTGTCCGAAATCATCTAAAATAGCATCAATTTTTTTAATAATGTCAGGATAAACTACCACATTGGCAGCTAATGACAAAAGATGGGGGTATTTCGGATTCTTATCTTCATCCCGACGTAAAAACGCAGTAATGGCATAAATGGTTAGCAATGATCGCCGAAATTCGAAAAGGGCATGTTGATCGATCCATGATCCTTCTACAGTAAGGCGTCTCAACACCGTTCGCACATCATAGAAATGATCGGCAGGAAAATTTTCTTCTTCTTCAAGAATACGAACAAACTCTGCTGTTTGAGACAACCATCTATCGATTTCCTCAAAAGAAGTTGAAAAATGCATCTCGCTTGTTTTTTCTTTCCCAAGCGAACTCATGCAAAAAGAATCAACAAGTTGACGAATTTTGTGAAATTCGATTTTTTGTTCGAAATTTTCCGGATAAACCACTTTTATGATCGTATTTTTTCAGAAATACAAAAATACACTTTTTTGATGAGATATTATTAAAAAGAGTGTTTCATGACACTGCTAAATTTTCAGGATATCCGTTGCAAAATTCAAAAAGTTATGCTACTTTTGCACACCGAATTCAGAAATGAATCTCAACTTAACATGTTGGCGAGATAGCTCAGCTGGTTAGAGCGCATGATTCATAATCATGAGGTCGGGGGATCGTGCCCCCCTCTCGCTACGGATAAAAAATTAAGGATTTGTCGTAAACAACAAGTCCTTAATTTTTATAGGTCCTATGCTTGATTCAAAAAAATAATCCCGAAATTTTCAACTCGATTTTACCCTTTCCCTCTTACTTATATTTTTCGTTCAACGCAATCATTTTTAAAGCCGTAATAGCAGCTTCATCTCCTTTATTCCCGTGTCTTCCTCCCGCCCGAGCTTTTGCCTGTTCAAGCGAATTAGTAGTCAACAACCCAAAGATTACGGGAATGTTGTATTTGAGATTAAGTTCGGTAATTCCTTGAGTAACACTTTGGCAAACAAAAGTAAAATGGGGGGTTTCGCCTTGTATGACACATCCTAATGCGATTACGGCATGAAGATTAGCCCTTTCAATTAGCAATTTTGCGCCATAAGTAAGTTCAAAACTACCCGGGACACTATCAATAATAATATCCTCAGGTTTTACGCCAAATTTAAGGAGGGTTTCATATGCTCCTTCCAACAACTTTGAGGTAACATTTGTGTTCCACTCGGAAACCACAATTCCTATTCTTTTTCCTGTACCGTTCGGAACGTCACTTGCATTGTAAGACGATAAATTGTGAAGCTCGGTTGCCATATGCAAAAAAAATTATTCTTGATTAAGACTTTGCAATCTTGCCTGTTCTATAAACTTATCCGCTTCTTGTCCTTCGGGTGAATTGAGGTAGTTTTCTTTTATTTTTGTAAACGTTTCGATAGCTTTATCATAGTTTTTTTGATATAAATATACCATGCCTATTTTTTTATAATAAATAGGAGACAACATTTCGTCATTTGCCTTAACTGCCGCCTTTTTATAATGGGTTATCGCTTCTTCGGGCTTATTCATATTCATATAAATGTCGCCGATAGAGCCAATAACTGCGGGAGTAATCAAAAGACCTTGACCTTTGAATTTTTTGAGATGATGAAGCGCTTGTTCATTATCACCCAATCTACTGTAGCAAATGCCCGCATATGCATGTGCCAAATTAGCTGTTTTTGTACCGCCATATTGCTTTATGATAGCCTCAAATCCGATGTAATCGTTATTGTTGCCAAAAAGTGCAAGAGAATCTTCTCCATTCTGAAAATAACGTTCACCCTTAAAGATAGCAGCTTGAGCCTTTTCGTTTTTAGGAACCAAATATAAATAACGGTAAGCCAGAAATGCGCCGACAACAACAACCAATACCGCTAAACCGTAAAGAATGAATTTCTGATTCTTTTCTAAAAACTGTTCTGATGAAGACAATTTTTCATCGATAGTTTCAAGCTTTTTTTCTGTTTTATCTCCTGTTTGATTTTTCGACATAGTTATTGCATTATAGATTATAAATTTCGAGTTGCAAAAATAAAGATTTTTAAGCGATAAATAAAACTTAATCGCAATTATTTATGGAAAGAAATTTGTCCTGGGTTAATCTTTTATGTATGTTTGTAGTCAAACCCGAACTCAAATAAAGGGATGATAATTAAAAAAACGGCATCGGAATGAAAAAGTATATTGTAACGGCAATTCTTATTTTAATTACCGCCGTACAGGTGAAAGCCCAAAAAAGGGTAGAACAAGTTTTTACATCGGTACCGGTAACAAACGGAAAGGTTGTTTTTCGACAATTCATTTATACGGGATCAGAATCTACTCCCGAACAGAAATACGCTCTTTTATACCAATGGGCAAAAGATAATTATACGGGAAATCCTCATTTAATAAGCTTGCGTTTTAACAATGAAAATCTGAATATCACAGTAAGTTCAAAAACCGAATTGAATTTGTCCGGGAATAATGGGAGGAAAAACAAGAAAATGCTGATGAGCTACCGTCTCGACGCTTCAATAACCAATGCAGGATGTATATTTGTGGTGCGAGATATAAACTACGAGCAAATCGACACAGAAGGAAATTCGTCTTCCAAAAGAATTTTTACGGCTGAAGAGATGATCACCGATGCAGCAATTGCCTCGTCATCGGGAGAACAAAAAGAACTGAAATTAAACCTCCAAAAGCAAACACTAACCTTCGTGAACGATCTATATAACAATCTCAGCAGCATATTTAACTAAAAAATTATTCACGAAAAAGTTGGCAAATAAAAATTATATCGCTAATTTTGTGCCCTGATTTGCGGAATATCAAATCAATAATGATTAAGAAACAGTAAGAAAATGGCTAGAATTTGTCAGATAACAGGGAAAAAGGCAATGGTGGGGAACCATGTCTCTCACTCCAATAAAAGGACCAAACGTAAGTTTGACGTAAATTTGTTCAGAAAAAAATTTTATTGGGTAGAAGAAGATTGCTGGATTAGCTTGAATGTTTCAGCTGCGGGATTGCGTCTCATTAATAAAATAGGATTAGATGCAGCTATTAAACAAGCTGCAGAAAAAGGATACCTGAATAGATAACAAATAAAAGGAAGAAGCAATGGGAAAGAAAGCAAAAGGAAATAGAGTGCAAGTAATTTTAGAATGCACCGAACATAAAGAGAGCGGCCTGCCGGGAACTTCCAGGTATATCACTACAAAGAATAAAAAAAATACTCCCGAAAGACTCGAATTGAAAAAATATAATCCGATTTTAAAAAGAGTAACTATACATAAAGAAATCAAATAAAAAACAGCATAAATCATGGCAAAAAAGGTTGTTGCAGGATTCCGCGATAAAGCCAAAAGGTCCGGACAAAGTTACACAAAAGTAATTAAAATGGTAAAATCGCCTAAAACAGGAGCTTATTCGTTTGTAGAAGAAATGATTCCCAATGAATTGGTAAAAGATTATTTATCGAAATAAATTCGTTAAAGATATATAAAAACTTCCCTGCATACGTATGCAGGGAAGTTTTTTATTGACTATTTTGTAGCTTTGTAAGCTATTAAACTGACGATAAAATGGGTCTATTTGATATATTTTCAAAGGGAAAAAAAGAAACCCTTGATAAGGGGCTCGAAAAAACCAAGGAAAGTTTTTTTTCGAAACTCAATCGGGCAATTGCCGGAAAATCGAAAGTGGATGATGACGTACTCGATAACTTAGAAGAAATACTTGTAAGTTCCGACGTAGGGGTGGATACGACGCTCAAAATCATCGACCGCATTGAAGAACGGGTGGCGCGCGACAAGTATGTGAATACGAATGAACTTACCCATATTCTTCGTGAAGAAATTGCCGGCTTACTCACCGAAAACAATTCAACGGATATAGACGAATTTGCCGTTCCCGAAGATAAAAGACCTTATGTAATTATGGTGGTGGGTGTGAACGGGGTAGGAAAAACAACCACTATAGGAAAGTTGGCTTATCGGTTTAAACAAAACGGTTTATCGGTTTATCTGGGGGCAGCTGATACCTTCAGAGCTGCTGCCGTTGAACAGCTTGTCATTTGGGGTGAACGTGTGGGTGTGCCCGTGATCAAACAAAAGATGGGCTCAGACCCTGCATCAGTTGCCTTCGATGCAGTAAGCTCAGCAAAAGCACACAATGTCGACGTGGTTATCATCGATACTGCCGGACGTCTTCACAACAAAGCCAATTTGATGAACGAGCTTACCAAAATAAAAAACGTGATGGGCAAAATTGTGCCGGGTGCTCCCCATGAGGTATTGTTGGTTCTTGATGGATCTACCGGGCAGAATGCTTTTGAACAGGCCAAACAATTCACGGCAGCCACCGATGTAACGGCATTGGCCATTACCAAACTCGACGGAACAGCCAAAGGAGGTGTAGTAATCGGCATTTCAGACCAGTTTAAAATACCGGTAAAATATATAGGACTGGGCGAAAGAATGGAAGACTTGCAGGTTTTTAACAGCAAAGAATTCGTTGATTCATTGTTCGGAGAATAAGTGTGTATATGATTAAAAACAAAATCGATATCATTACGCTGGGTTGTTCGAAGAATCTGGTGGATTCCGAATTATTGATGCGACAGTTTACGGCCAACGGATATACAGTGGAACATGATCCACAACATTCCAAAGGAGAAATTGTTGTGATTAATACTTGTGGGTTCATTGGCGATGCCAAAGAAGAATCCATAAATACAATTCTTTCATTTGCAAAGGCAAAGAAGCAAAAGAAACTGAAAAAACTCTTCGTGATGGGTTGCCTTTCGGAACGTTATCGACAGGAGCTGGCCGAAGAAATCCCGGAAGTGGATCGTTTTTACGGAAAATTCGACTGGAAAACATTAGTCACCGATCTCGGCAAATCGTACCGATGCGATTTGCGGTTAGACCGAACACTTGCGACTCCACACCATTATGCTTACCTGAAGATATCAGAAGGATGTGATCGAACCTGTTCCTATTGTTCCATTCCGCTGATTACAGGAAAATATGCATCACGCCCGATGGAAGAAATCGAAGAAGAAGTGCGACTTCTGGTGAACAAGGGTGTAAAAGAATTTCAGCTGATTGCTCAAGATCTCACCTATTACGGTATGGATCTGTATAAAAAAATGATGTTACCTGAACTGGTTGAGCGCATGGCTGATATCAAAGGCGTAGAATGGATAAGATTACATTATGCCCACCCCGCACATTTCCCGATGGATCTACTTCGGGTTATGCGCGAATATGATAATGTGTGCAACTATCTGGATATTGCACTGCAACATATCAGCAATCGTATGCTGAAAATGATGCGCCGAAATATTACCAAACAAGAAACCATCGAGCTTATTCATCGTTTTCGGGAAGAAGTGCCGGGAATTCATCTGCGCACAACCATGATGGTAGGACATCCGGGAGAGACAGATGAAGATTTTGCCGAGCTACTGGAATTTGTGCAGCAAACCCGTTTCGAGCGACTCGGGGCTTTCCCCTACTCGCATGAAGAAGGAACGTATTCCGACAAACATTACACGGACACGATCCCCGCCGAAACAAAACAAAAACGCATGGACATGCTAATGAACCTCCAGGAAGAGATCTCCCTGTCGATCAACGAAGCAAAAGTGGGAAAAACCCTGAAAGTGATGATTGACCGAGAAGAGCCCGATTACTTTATCGGACGGACGGAATTCGATTCTCCTGAAGTAGATGGTGAAGTGCTCATCGAAAAAAACCGACCGCTTGAAACCGGATCTTTTTATGAAGTGAACATCACTTCTGCTCTTCCTTTTGATTTAATGGCAAAAACAGCATAAAATGACAACCGAAGATTTTGTTACCGAATTGTCAAAACAACTAAGCCTGGATCTGCCGAAAACCTCGGAAATATTGACGGCGGCAGTTAATGTCATAAAAGAGAAATTATCGGAGGGCGCTTGCATTACCGTCGAAAGTTTCGGTATTTTCGATACTGAAAAAAAACCGGAATATATTCTTGTGAAACAGGATGAACAACAACAATTTCTGGTACCTCCTAAAATTACGGTGGTATTTAAACCCGATTCAGCGTTTATTGAAAAAATCAAAGAAAAGGAAGTATGAAGGAAGAAGTGAATTTGCAGGAATTAGCCCTTTTACTGTCAAAACATGCCGACATTTCCACTCAAGATGCCGAATCTTTTCTAAAGGAATTTTTTACTACCATTTCCAAAATATTATTGACCGAGGATCTCTTGGAAATAAAAGATTTCGGCACGTTTTCCCTTACGCAAGTATCGGCTAAAGGAGCTGCACAAAACACAGAAGAAAACAACCCTTCCACATGGCTGAGGCTTCATTTCTCGCCTGCAGAAGAATTAAAGAATATAGTAAACAAACCATTTTCTCATTTTGAAAGTGTATTGCTCAACGAAGACGTTTCATTTGACAATCTGGCTAAGGTTACCGAAAACGAAGAGGATGAAACATCTGAAGGTTTTCTGATTGAAATCGGTCACGAAAAGGCACCGGAAAAGATTGTGAAAGCAGCCGCCGAAAAAACGGAGAAATTGCCGGAAGGCAATGAGGAAAAAGGAACAACCGCAGCCACTAAAAATGAAAAACCGGCAATGGTGAAGGCTGAAAATACCGGTCTGGAAAAACACAAAAAAAAGAAAAGAAAACCAATTGCTCGTTGGATGCCGATTTTAGGCACAGTCGCAGTGGCAGCTGTGTTGATTTTTTTTTTCGTATCGGAGCAAAGAAAACAGCAAGCACTAAAAAATAATCCTGAAAAGGTACCGGCAAAAGCCACAGAAACCAAAACATCACAAGAGAATTTAACCATCTCGACCGACTCGTTTCAACTAATAGCCGAATCGCCTGAAGAAAATGAAAAGATAAAGCTCTCTTCGGGTAAAACATTACGCATGATTGCCCTCGAAAAATTCGGCAACCGTGAATTTTGGGTGTACATCTATTACAAAAACAAGGATATCATAAAAAATCCGAATATTGTTCCCGAAGGAATTGAACTTGCCATTCCCAACAAATCGGAATACGATATCGACGCTTCAAATCCCCAATCGGTTACCAAAGCCAAGCTATTAGGCGAGATCGAATTAAAAAAATTTCGATAAACCGAATATAATTTTTTATCGCTACTTTTGCAGGTAAATTTTTATAGAACAAAAATCAAAACATTTTTCCAATGAGTTATTTTACCGACTTACTAATCAAAAGAAGAAGCGTTAGAAAATTTACCGACGAACCATTGACCCCTGAAGAAACACGGTTGATACTTCAAGCTGCATTATTATCGCCGACTTCGAAAAACAATCATTCATGGGAATTTGTTGTAGTGGAAGACAAACAGATGTTGGAAAAACTTTCACATTGCAAACCGACTTCTGCAGCATTTATTGCTCAAGCATCAATCGCGGTTGTAATTGTCGGGAATCCGCTAATAAGCGATGTGTGGATAGAAGACGGAGCTATAGCAGGTATTGCAATGCAGTTGCAGGCAGAGGATTTGAATATTGGAAGCTGCTGGGTTCAGGTGCGTAACAGAAATTATTCAGAAACCATTACTTCCGGCGAATATATTAATGATCTGCTGAATATCACAGTGCCGTTGGAGCCGCTATGCATCATTGCTTTCGGGAAAAAAGAAAAAGAGCGGCACCCACACGATGTGAATAATTTGTTGTGGGAAAAAGTACATATCGAGGTTTTCCAACCGAAAGAATAACAATATATGAGTTCGACCATTGTATTTATTGGCGCGGGAAATGTAGCTACTCACATGTCAAAAGCTTTTCTGAAAGCAGATAACAAGGTGCTTCAGGTGTATAGCAGAACTATTGAACATGCTCAAATGCTTGCCGATGAAGTTCATGCAGATTTTACTAACGATCTCGAAAATATACGTAACGATGCCGACATATATATTTTTTCGGTAAAAGATGATGCTTTGCCTGAAATCTTGCATCGAATGCCTAAAACAGGCGGCATATGGATACATACGGCAGGAAGTGTACCTCAACATATTTTTGCTCCCTATCTCACTAATTACGGCGTGATCTATCCATTGCAGACATTCAGTAAAAACCGCTCTGTTAGTTTTTCCGAAATTCCTATCTTTATTGAAGCAAGCAATGCCGAAACTCGCAAAATTATTGAATCATTGGCAACAACACTTTCTTCAAAAGTATATTATTTGGTTGGAGAAAAACGTCAATATCTTCACCTTTCGGCCGTGTTCGCTTGCAATTTTGCCAACCATATGTACACACTTGCAGCAGATATTCTTGAAAATGAAGGCATTCCTTTTGACATACTGAAGCCGCTCATAACGGAAACAGCAAAAAAGATAACTGAAATGTCTCCCCGGGATGCACAGACCGGTCCCGCCGTACGTTTCGACAAAAGTGTAATGGAAAAACATCTTGGTCTGCTCAAGGACGAAGAAAAGAAACGTATCTACCGTCTTTTGAGTGAAAGTATACATAAACATGCTACGCAAAATGATTAATTACGACCTCAATAAAATAAAAACATTTATTTTCGATGTTGACGGGGTACTTTCCCGACAGACCATCTCTCTTTCTCTTGACGGCGATCCACTAAGAACCACTAATGTTCGTGACGGTTACGCTATCAATTTAGCAATGAAAAATGGTTTTGGGATCGCCATCATTACCGGAGGAAACTCCCCATCCGTCAAAGTGCGGTACGAAGCATTGGGAGTAAAGCATATCTATCTGAAATCGAAAATAAAGATGCTGGATTTTCGGGATTATATCGAAAAAACGGGCTATAAACATGAAGAAATCGTTTATATCGGAGATGATATTCCCGATTATGAAGTCATGCAGTTGGTGGGATTGCCTGTTGCGCCTGCAGATGCAGCACCCGAAATAAAACAGATTGCAAAATACATATCGAAAAAGAAAGGTGGAGAAGGAGTAGTTCGCGATGTCATCGAACAAGTGCTGAAAGTTCAAGGGAAATGGCTGAACGGCGAAGCTTTCGGATGGTAGCTATTCCTGAAAAATTAACATCCGAAAGATAAAATCCCAACAAACAAATAGCTACATTTGCAGACAAACTATTAAAATAAATCAGAATTAATGGCTAAGATAAAAGGTTATGTAGAGGTTGACATAGAACGATGCAAGGGTTGCAACCTTTGTGTTGTAGCATGTCCGGAAGATGTATTGGAATTGCAACCTCGCGAAGTGAACAATAAAGGATACCATTATGTTTATTTAAAAAATCCCGATAACTGCACAGGTTGCGCCAATTGCGGATATGTATGTCCAGACGCATGTCTGACAATATACCGAAAAAAATTTGCTTAATAAACAGGGTATCCTATTCATTTATCGGTGATAAATAATCAAATCGTTGAACGATAAAAAGTAAAATCAGATTTATGTCAGAAGAAATATCATTAATGAAAGGAAATGAGGCTATCGCTCATGCTGCAATACGTTATGGAGTGGATGGCTATTTTGGTTATCCCATTACGCCGCAGTCCGAAATCATAGAAACCTTGATGGAGGCCGCTCCATGGGAAACCACAGGAATGGTAGTATTGCAAGCTGAAAGCGAATTGGCTGCTATAAATATGGTATATGGAGGAGCTGCGAGCGGGAAAGCGGTGATGACTTCGTCGTCAAGTCCCGGGATTAGTCTCAAGCAAGAAGGAATTTCTTACCTTGCAGGTACCGAATTACCTGCATTAATTGTAAACGTGCAACGCGGGGGACCGGGATTAGGAACTATTCAGCCATCGCAATCCGATTATTTCCAAACGGTAAAAGGTGGCGGACATGGTGATTATCGTCTCATAACACTAGCACCCAATTCCGTGCAGGAAATGGCCGATTTTGTGGATCTCGGCTTTAGACTCGCATTTAAATACCGCAATCCGGCAATGATTCTAACCGACGGAGCTATTGGGCAGATGATGGAAAAAGTGAGGCTTCCGGAATCCAGACGTCGGCGTACAGAGCAAGAAATCCGTGAACAGTGTCCTTGGGCCGCACTCGGAAAAACGCCTGACAGGAAACCCAATATTCACACGTCACTTGAACTGGATCCGGTGATTATGGAGAAAAATAACGAACGTTTTCAGGCAAAATACAGAGAAATAGAAAAAAATGAAGTAAGGTATGAAGAAATTCTATGTGAAGATGCGAAATACCTGTTTGTAGCTTTCGGTTCAGCTGCACGTATTTGCTTAAAGTCTATAGAAATGGCTCGAGAAGAAGGCATCAAAGTCGGACTGCTTCGCCCCATTACCTTATGGCCTTTCCCCGGCAAAATCATCGAAGAATATGCCAAAAAGGTAAAAGGAATGCTTGTTGTCGAGCTGAATGCCGGACAAATGGTTGAAGATGTTCGCTTAGCCGCAAACGGAAAAGTAAAAGTGGAACATTACGGACGGTTGGGAGGAATAGTACCGACACCCGATGACGTACTGAAAGCATTAAAAGAAAAAATAACAAAATAAAAAATAGTTAAATCGTGGATCCCAAGATACGTAAAATAATCATGATTGTATTCATGATAGCGGTTGTAGCGACCATCATTATTTATTTTGCAACAGATAAAAACATGAAATATACCTGGTACGCTGGCGGCACCGCAATAGCTCTTTATCTTATCTATCGATTTTCAAAACAATAAAGAATATGAATAAAAACGATATAGTGAGCCCTGAAAACATCGTTTACAAAAAACCGGAATTAATGAACGACACGTTCATGCATTATTGTCCGGGTTGCTCGCATGGAGTTGTACACAAATTAATTGCCGAAGTCATTAAAGAACTTGGGCTTGAGGAAAAAACCATCGGTATTGCACCTGTTGGTTGCGCTGTCTTTGCTTATAATTATCTCGATATCGACTGGGTGGAAGCTGCTCATGGACGTGCGCCGGCTGTTGCTACTGCTATTAAAAGGCTGAATCCCGAAAAAATGGTTTTTACCTATCAAGGTGATGGCGATTTGGCAGCTATAGGAACCGCTGAAACCATTCATGCCTGCAACAGAGGTGAAAATATTGCTATCATTTTTATCAATAACGGCATTTACGGAATGACAGGAGGTCAAATGGCCCCGACTACACTACCCAACATGATAACATCAACCACACCCAGGGGTCGGGATGTACGCATGACGGGGAATCCGGTAAAAATACTCGACATGTTAATCCACTTGGACGGCGTTTGTTTTGCAACACGACATAGTGTACATACGGCTGCAGCCGTAAAAAAAGCAAAAAAAGCGATTAAACATGCTTTCGAAAATTCCATGGCGGGAAAAGGTACTTCAATCGTGGAAATTGTTTCTACCTGCAATGCGGGTTGGAAAATGACACCCGTCGAAGCAAATGATTGGATGGTTGAGAATATGTTTCCTGTATATCCACTAGGCGACTTAAAAAATGTATAAACAACAGAAAGAAATGACACACGAAATAGTAATTTCAGGATTTGGAGGGCAAGGTGTATTATCAATGGGTAAAATTCTTGCTTACTCGGGAATAATGGAAGGCATGGAAGTATCGTGGTTTCCATCTTACGGACCCGAACAACGTGGCGGCACAGCCAATGTTACCGTTATTCTAAGTGATAAACCCATCAGTTCACCTATCGTGGACAAATACGATATTGCTGTAGTATTGAATCAACCTTCTTTAGATAAATTTGAAGAGAAAGTTAAACCGGGTGGAATTATTATTTATGACAGTTACGGAATCCATACTCCTCCCAAACGCAAAGATATCGACGTTTATAAAATCAATGCGATGGACGAAGCCGTAAACATGAATAATGATAAGGTATTCAACATGATTGTATTAGGAGGTTTACTAAAAGCTGTTCCTATAGTTCAGCTGGAAAACGTAATGGAAGGATTGAAAAAATCGTTGCCGGAACGATATCATAACTTGTTGCCGATGAATAAAGAAGCTATTTTGAGAGGAATGGAAATTATTCAGTTGGAAAACAAGGCAGAATTAAACAAAATTATGAATTAAAAAAACAAATATCCCTATTATTCAAGGCCGGTTTGATTATTAGACCGGCTTTTTGATTTTCCTGAGGTCTTTCGCCTTTCGACACCAGACACACCGTTTCCCTTTATTTTTGCTTCTACATTTGAAACGGAAGTTCGTTTCTGACGAGAACCATTGTTTGACTTTTTTCTTTTTTGCGACCGGGATGAAGTTGTTGACTTGCGCTCTTTTTTCGGTTGATACTCGGGCGCACTGCCAAACTCAGCAGGAACAGGAATTTTATAAATATCTTTTTGAAGGAAATTTTCAATTCTTGAAAATCGATATTGCTCCTGAGGAGAAACAAAGGTGATGGCCATACCTGAATCACCTGCACGAGCAGTACGTCCAATGCGGTGTACATAATCTTCAACATCATGCGGTACATCGAAATTAATGACCAATGATATATCGTCAATATCAATTCCGCGAGCTACAATATCGGTTGCAACCAAAATATCTATTCGCTCGTTACGAAATTCGTGCATCACTTGGTCACGTTGCGATTGATCAAGATCGGAATGCATTTCTCCTGCCAACAACCCCTTTTTTCTTAACATCCTTGCAATTTCTTTCACTTTTGCTTTTGATCCTGCGAACAAAATGACTTTATGCGGCTTTTTATCTTTAAAAAGATGGTTAACAAGTTCAACTTTTTGTGCTTCATAACAAATATAAGCCGATTGTAAAATAGTTTCCGGGGGTCGTGCAACAGCAATGGAAATTTCTACCGGATTACGAAGAATGGTTTTTGCCAATTGGCGTATTTTCGGAGGCATGGTCGCCGAAAACATCACCGTCTGACGGTCTTTAGGCAACAATTTTTCAATTTTCATAATGTCGTCATAAAAGCCCATATCGAGCATACGATCTGCTTCGTCGAGAACAAAGTATTTTACTCCCGAAAAATCAATGTCGTACAAATTGATATGCGAAAGCAGTCTTCCGGGAGTAGCAATAACAATATCGGCGCCACTCAACAACCCTTTTTTCTGAATCTCCCATGCACTTCCGTCATTTCCTCCATACACAGCAATAGACGAAAAGGGAGTAAAATAGCCAAACCCTTCAAGTTGCTGATCTATCTGTTGAGCCAGCTCTCGCGTTGGTGCCATAATAATGGCATTTATCTTGTTTTCATCATGCGATTCTGTATGCAAATTATTAAGCAAAGGGAGAAGATAAGCGGCGGTTTTCCCCGTACCTGTTTGGGCACAAACAATAGCATCTCTCTTTTCAAGTATTATAGGAATTGCTTGCTCTTGAACAGGAGTGGTTTCGGTAAAATTCATTGATTCCAGACCCTTTAGTAAAGAGTCACAAAATGAAAAATCTGTAAATTGCATAAATGTCTATTTATACAAAGGTACAAAATAATTTTGCGTTTTTCATGCATTCTTTCCTTCTAATGCAACATTCTTTTCATTTTTCAACAACGAGCAGGATTCATTCGAAAATAATTTATCGTTAGAAAAAGCGAATACTTATTTTATCTTCGAATAATCATGTGCATTTATGAGTTGAACTTCCATTGTTCTTCTCTTCTCCTTCGCTTCTCCTTCGCTCTTCCTTCGCTCCAACCCAGGGATAACAACATCGGATTTCATGAAACCCGTGTAAAACAAACCTGCGTCTTTGCCTCATGTAGTGCGAGATGCAGAGGACTAGCCAGAACAGAATTTGCGCGACAATGATACAAGGCTGATGCAAGCATGGAGCGAGGATGGTACAGCCTTGGTGCGAGGAAGGTGTGGAATGGGTTGTCTTGTCCTAAAATACGTTTACAGTAAAGGTAAACAAAAACAGGACGATACCTGTTAAAACTTACCGGGAAATTCGCACGTCTAATTTAAACATAGCAATTCGCACTTGTTGGTTGACTCTGCAAGATTGAATTTACAAAAAGAAATTTTCCCATTTCAAAAAAAATTGTACCTTTGCACACGTTTTAAGGAGAGATGGCAGAGTGGTCGATTGCGGCGGTCTTGAAAACCGTTGAACCGAGAGGTTCCGGGGGTTCGAATCCCTCTCTCTCCGCCGTGAAAGTAAATTTAAAAGGTCTAAAAAAGTCCTGTAAAACCAAGATTTTACAGGACTTTTTTTAACCCCTCTAAATGATAGCTATCCACATTTGGAAGCACCACAGTTACGACATTTTAGGCATCCTTCCTGATAAATTAATGTTTCCTGACCACAAACCGGACATTTTTGCCCATTTGCTTCCGTATCGTTTGGAAGATACTTCTTTAGCGCACGTTCTACTCCGCTTTTCCATGTATTGATGGTTTTGCTGTCGAGTTCCAAGCCGGAAACCAATTTTATTACCTGATCGATGGGCATGCCATAACGCAGCACACCGGAAATGAGTTTAGCATAATTCCAGAATTCAGGATTAAATTTACTATCCAATCCTTCCACAGTAACCTTATAACCCCTCCGATTTTTATATTGAAAATCATAATGTTTCCTTCCGTCGCTATCGTATGCTTTTATAATTTTTCCGCCGGTAACATTTTTTGGCAACAAAATACCTTCATCCTCATCATTGATACCGGTAAAGATTTCGTATGGCCTCCCATTAAGCAAACCGATAAAAGCAATCCACTTTTCTTTGTTGTTTTGAAAACGGATCACATCAGCCTCCAACTCAGTAGGACGATGAGTAACGATTTGAGGCAATTCGTAACAATCTTCCTTTTTGCCTTTATTATCATCATTCGAAACCAAAACTCCGGCACGTGAACCTTCACGATAAACCGTACACCCCTTACAGCCGCTTTTCCAAGCCTCCATATACAATTCGCCCACAAGCTCTTCTGTCACATCGGCAGGCAGGTTGATAGTAACACTGATGGAATGATCCACCCATTTTTGTACACGCCCTTGCATGCGAACCTTTTGCAGCCAATCTACATCTTTTGAAGTTGCTTTATAATAAGGGGATTTGGCCACCAAATCGTTAATTTCTTCGTTACTATAAATTTTAGTAGTAGGGTAACCGTTTGCTTCCATCCAAGTAACGAATTTGTGATGAAACACAACATATTCTTCCCATGAATCGCCGTTTTCGTCGACAAAGTCCACATGAGCTTCTGCATCACCGGGATTTACTTTGCGACGACGTTTGTATACAGGCATAAACACCGGTTCGATACCCGAAGTGGTCTGCGACATTAAACTGGTTGTTCCGGTTGGAGCAATGGTGAGGCAGGCAATATTTCTTCTACCATATTTTACCATATCTTCATACAAATGGGGATCGGCATTTTTTAAACGTTTAATAAAAGGATTGTTTTTTTCTCTTTCCGGATCATATAACTCAAAAGCCCCTCTTTCTTTTGCCATTTCAACAGATGATGCATAAGCATTCAAAGCCAAAGCTTTATGCACTTTTTCGGAAAAATCGGTAGCTTCTTCCGTACCATAACGCAAGCCAAGGGCAGCAAGCATATCACCTTCGGCAGTAGTACCTACGCCTGTACGACGTCCTTGCAATGTTTTTTTGCGTATTTTTTCCCACAAGCGGCGTTCTGTGCTCTTTATTTCTTCCGACTCAGGATCATTATCGATCTTTTCTAAAATCATATCGATTTTTTCAGCCTCCAGATCAATAATATCATCCATAATCCGTTGAGCCAATCTGGCATGTTTGGCAAAAAGATCAAAATCGAAATAAGCCTCTCCTTTAAAAGGATTCACCACGTATGAATAAAGATTGATTGCCAACAAACGACAACTGTCATAAGAGCACAAAGGGATTTCTCCGCACGGATTCGTAGACACGGTCCTAAATCCCAAATCGGCGTAACTATCAGCTACCGATTCACGAAGAATGGTATCCCAAAAAAGGACGCCCGGCTCTGCCGATTTCCATGCATTATGAATTATTTTATGCCATAAATCACGAGCTTTAATTTGTTTCGAATACTTCGGATGAGCCGAATCAATGGGATATTTTTGCTCATACATCTCATCATTTGCAACAGCACGCATAAATTCATCGTCGATTTTCACCGATATATTCGCTCCGGTAACCTTGCCTTGTTCCATTTTTGCATCAATAAAATCTTCTGCATCGGGATGTTTTATGGAAACACTAAGCATCAAGGCCCCACGACGCCCATCCTGTGCTACTTCACGGGTAGAGTTCGAATACCGTTCCATAAAAGGAACAAGTCCGGTTGAAGTTAAAGCCGAATTCTTGACGGGAGAACCCTTAGGGCGGATATGCGAAAGGTCGTGCCCAACACCACCCCGGCGTTTCATGAGCTGCACCTGCTCTTCATCGATACGGATAATTGCCCCATAAGAATCGGCCATACCTTCGATTCCGATTACGAAACAATTTGAAAGAGACGCAATTTGATAATCATTTCCGATTCCGGTCATTGGGCTTCCTTGAGGAATTATATATCTGAAATGATCAAAAAGATCAAATAATTCATTCTCACTTAAAGGATTAGAATATTTCTTCTCAATCCTTGCTATTTCTTTTGCTAACCGCCAATGCATATCCTCGGGCGATTTTTCATATATTTTCCCTTCACTATCTTTCAGGGCATATTTGTTTACCCAAACTTTTGCAGCCAATTCGTCGCCTTTAAAATAATCCAAAGCGGAATTGTAGGCTTCATCGAAGGTATAAATTTTATTTCCCATTTTTAAGTTATTATTTATATTGTAATGAATAAGGTTGTTCTCTTTCAGGTTAATTATGTTCTTTTTCTTCCATTTCTCTACAAAGTTATGAATAATTCGGGAACAATTATCTCTTTTTCGAAAAAATATTTTTCACAAAATTTCCAGATAAAATTTTTATATATTTGTTTTTCAACTAGTTATATTTTATGCAAAACAAGAAAGTTATCCAATTTTGGAAATAGCACAAACATGCGGTCATCACGACCGATAAATTATGTGGAAATATTTTCATCTCACTCTTTACCGGCATAACTAGTATGGTTGATGCACGTAAATTTTTGTTTTACCTGCTATTTTGGTTGAATACTTACAAAAAAACGAATAGATAATTAAAAAGTTGTTGCTTGTTTTTTTCCGTGATTTTCAATCCATAAGACAAAAATAATGTGTATTTTTGCATCTAATTTGCTATACATATTTATATTATTCATAAAGTGTTCCGTTATAATGAGAAAATGGAGAATAGAAGATTCTGAAGAACTATATAACATCAATGGTTGGGGTAACGATTATTTTTCGATCAATGAAAAAGGCCATGTACAGGTAACTCCAAATAAAAGAAATGGTAACAATATAGACCTTAATGATTTGATGCGGGAACTCTATTTACGTGATGTATCATTTCCCGTGTTGGTGCGTTTTCCTGAAATTTTGGATGATCGAATCGAAAAAATATCCAACAGCTTTAAAATTGCGTCAGAAGAATACGAATATAAAGGACAGAATTATCTTATTTATCCTATTAAAGTAAATCAAATGCGTCAGGTGGTTGAAGAAATCGTCACCTGCGGCAAGCGGTTCAATATCGGACTGGAAGCAGGGTCTAAACCCGAGCTTCATGCCGTATTGGCTATTAATGTCGATAACGATTCCCTTATCATTTGCAACGGATATAAAGACGAGAGCTACATTGAGTTGGCATTGCTGGCTCAAAAAATGGGGAAAAAAGTGTTTATTGTAGTTGAAAAACTCAATGAACTCGATCTCATTGTAGAAATATCCAAACGCCTGAAAGTAAAGCCCAATATCGGAATCCGTATAAAATTAGCAAGTTCGGGAAGTGGGAAGTGGGAAGAATCGGGCGGAGATGTTAGCAAATTCGGACTGAATTCAAGTGAAGTACTCGAAGCCATCGAAATACTCAAAAAACATAAAATGACCGAATGTCTGCACTTAATTCATTTTCATATCGGTAGCCAAATAACCAAAATAAGACGTATAAAAACGGCTCTTCGAGAAGCTGCCCAATTTTATGTGCAACTGCACAATATGGGCATCCATGTCGAATTTGTGGATGTGGGTGGCGGTTTGGGCGTAGATTACGATGGCACACGATCGTCATACACCGAAAACAGCATCAATTATTCTATTCAAGAATACGTAAATGACTTGGTTTTTTCTTTTGTAGACGTAGCCAACAAAAATAACATTCCCCATCCCAATATCATTACCGAATCGGGACGTGCATTGACAGCCCACCACTCAGTCCTCATTTTTGAAGTGCTCGAAACAGCCACACTTCCTCAATGGGACGAAGAAAAAGAGATTCAACAAGACGATCACGAATTGGTGAAAGAGCTCTACTCCATCTGGGATACGCTTACCCCCCCACGCATGCTTGAAGCATGGCACGATGCTCAACAAATTCGTGAAGAGTCGCTCGATCTGTTTAGCTTGGGATTACTCGATTTGAAAACCCGCGCTCAAGTGGAAGAACTCTATTTTTCTATAGCTCGCGAAATCAACCTCTCCATCAACCGCAGCAAACACGCTCCCGAAGAACTTAGGCAACTTTCGAGTTTGTTGCCCGACAAGTATTTCTGTAACTTTTCCTTATTTCAATCTTTACCTGATTCATGGGCAATCGACCAAATTTTCCCCATTATCCCTATTCATCGACTGGACGAAAAACCGGACAAAATAGCTACATTACAAGATATTACTTGTGATTCTGATGGTAAAATTGCAAATTTTGCCTCTCAAGATGGTTTCCATTCCTCCTATTTACCCGTCCACTCGTTAAAAAAAGACGAACCGTATTATCTCGGTGTATTTTTGGTCGGAGCATATCAAGAAATTCTTGGTGATCTCCATAACTTGTTTGGTGATACTAATGTCGTGCATGTTCTTACAGATGAAAGCGGATATAAAATTGATCAAGTAATTGATGGTGAAACTGTAGCCGAAGTACTGGATTATGTTCAATATAATCCAAAAAAACTTGTCCGAACGGTTGAAACGTGGGTAATGAGCTCAGTGAAACAAGGAAAAATATCGGTAGAAGAAGGAAAAGAATTTTTATCGACCTATCGTTCCGGGCTATATGGATATACCTATCTTGAATAAGAGTAAACCGATTCTTCTATCAATTTTTGAGCCTATGTTGTAATTATCGATTTTATAATTGTCAAAAACTGCATTTCGGAGTGAACGCAGTAGTTTAATAAAAAAGGTGGAAAAAATTTTCCACCTTTTTTATTTTTTACTCCTATTTTTAATTGATTACATCTCTCTAATCAATTCATACTTGGGCACCAGTGCTTTCATTATAATCCAACCGATAAGATAAGCGAATGCACAAATACAAAAGATAATAAAATATCCGGCATTTATACCTTCAAATCCCAAAAACCTCAAATTGGTGGCGATAGAATAATCAAACAACATACCTGAACCCTTATTTATCAGAAAGGAACCAACTCCCCCGGCCATTCCACCAATACCTGTAATGGTAGCCACCGCATATTTGGGGAACATATCACCCACTGTCGAAAAAATATTGGCCGACCACGCCTGATGTGCAGCTCCGGCAATACCGATAATTACGACCGGCAACCAAACCGAGATATGTCCAAGGGGTTGCGCAAACAGTACAAGCAATGGAAAAAAAGCAAAAATAAGCATGGCTTTCATACGCCCGGCATACGGATTCATTTTCTTTTTATCTACAAAATAAGTGGGCAACCAACCCCCGATAATCGATAACATAGTGATCAGATAAACCAAAAAAATATGCGGTGCGGCTTCGGTAGAATCCAGCCCATAAACTGCACTTAAATAGGCAGGAACCCAAAATAATAAAAACCACCAAACACCATCGGTCATGAATTTTCCAACAGCAAAAGCCCATGTCTGCCTATGTCGAAAAGCTTGTTTGAAAGAAGCTTTTTTACCGGTATCTTTTTGCGTATCGGCACCTTCTTCGCTATCGTCCTGTAAAATATAAGCCAATTCAGTCGGATTTACTCTTTTGTTCTTTTCAGGTTTCTCATAAACGAACACCCATACGCCCATCCACAAAAAACCGAGTGCCCCGATAACGATAAAGGCCATTTCCCATCCCCAAGCCTTAGCAATAAACGGAATAGTAACCGGTGCCAACAAAGCACCAATTGTAGCACCCGAATTAAAAATACTGGTAGAAAAAGCGCGATCTTTTTTAGGAAAATACTCGGCTGTAGCTTTAATTGCGGCCGGGAAATTGCCTGCTTCTCCCACAGCCAAAATTAATCGGGCAAAAACAAACAAAGAAACACTCACTGTGACTACTTTGGAAACATCACTTACAGCTGCTATGGCATTTAATGCCCCTTCGAAACTAAGTGTCCATTCCCCGGCAACAATACCTGCAGTAGCTATCCCGCAAAAGGCATGGAGCACGGCGCCAAACGACCAAATGCCGATTGACCATAAGTATCCCTTTTTTGTATCCAGCCAATCGATAAATTTACCAGCAAACAGCAGAGCAACTGCATAAAAAATCGAAAATAGACCGGTAATTGTTCCATAATCATTGTTTGTCCAATGAAATTCCGGTGCAATAAAATCACTCCATGTTAATGAAAGTACCTGTCGATCCAAATAATTGATCGCAGTAGCAAAGAATAACATGGATGTTATTACCCAACGGTAATTGGTCATTTTAACCTTTCCTTCTTGCAAATTATTCATGATTTTTGAGATTGATAATTGATTTATTAGGGTTGTTTAGTGTTCTTAATGATAGTAAGACAGTCTTTGCATAAATTGGCAATAAATTTCCAATCCCGATTCTTTATCACTTCTTTTGGAAATAAATTAGAACCCATACCTACACAAGCGACACCTGCTTTAAACCATGCTGATAGATTTTCTTCCGTAGGTTCAACACCTCCGGTAACCATAATTTTCGACCACGGCATTGGACCTTTGATGTTTTTTACGAAAGAAGGACCGCCCACATTCCCTGCAGGAAAGATTTTTACGATTTCGGCTCCCATTTCCTGAGCAAAACCGATTTCTGTAGTTGTGGCACATCCCGGTGAATAGGCAATTTGGCGGCGATTGCAAACCTTGAATATATCGGGATTTAACAATGGCCCAACAACAAAGTTTGCACCCAACTGAATATACAAAGCAGCAGTAGGGGCATCTATAACAGAGCCGACACCCAACACCATTTCAGGACATTCTTTTTCTGCCCATTTAATAAGCTCCGAGAAGACCTCGTGCGCAAAATCGCCCCTATTAGTGAACTCGAAAACACGAACGCCCCCTTCATAACAAGCCTTAACCACTTGTTTCGCGGTTTCGACATCGGAATGATAAAATACAGGGACAAGTCCTGTATCCATCATCGTACGATATACCTCTACTCTTGAAAATCTTGCCATTATTTTACTTATTATTTTTCGATTAGTCGATAATTTTCATTCATCGGACAACTCTTCCCGAAGCGTCTCCCTTCATCAACGTTTCCACTTCTTTCACCGATACCAAATTAAAGTCTCCATAAATGGTGTGTTTCAAACAAGAAGCAGCAACGGCAAAATCAAGTGCTTTCTGATCATCTCCGGTGTAAGTGAGCAATCCGTAAATCAATCCGCCCATAAAGGCATCTCCGCCTCCTACTCTGTCAACAATATGCGTGATATCATATCTTCGGGATTGATACAATTTATCGGAATACAAACATCCTCCCCAGGTATTATGATTAGCATTGATAGACCCCCTCAGCGTAATAATTACTTTCTTTGCACGGGGAAATTGTTGCATCAACTGTTTGCAAACCGATTCAAATTGAGCTGCATCTATCTCTCCACCCGTTTGTTCGGCCCTGAATCCTTCGGGTTTTATACCGAATACCTTTTCGGCATCTTCTTCATTACCCAAAATAATATCACATCCCGCTACCAGATCCGGCATAATTTCAGAAGCCTTCTTGCCATATTTCCACAGATTTTTTCGATAATTGAGATCGCACGAAACCGTTATACCCATTTCGTTTGCAGTTTTAATGGCTTCAAGACATGCATCGGCTGCACCCTGCGAAATAGCCGGCGTAATTCCTGTCCAATGAAACCAACAAGCATCTTTGAGAATTTCCCTCCAGTCGAACATCCCTTTCTCCACTTCGGCAATAGCCGAATGAGCACGATCGTAAATCACCTTCGACGGTCGGGCAACAGCTCCTGTTTCCAAAAAATATATCCCTACACGGTTGCCGCCACGAATGATATTTTTTGTTTCCACATTCAATTTCCGCAGTTCGGAAATACACCAGTCTGCAATTTCATTTTCAGGCAAACGGGTTACAAATTCAACAGGAATACCATAATTCGCCAAAGAAACTGCCACATTGGCTTCTCCTCCGCCAAATGTAGCATTCAGAGTTGAAGATTGGATAAAACGACTGTATCCCGGCGTTGCCAAACGCAACATAATTTCGCCAAAAGTAATAACTCTTTTCTCCATCTTATTGTATTTCAATTTTCATAGGTTCAATCATTTTATTTTTCTGCATTTTCAAATAAGAAAGCCACGCATCAAACGTTTCAAATCCGGCTTTACTCCATCCTCCACCTGTATAATAGACGTATTCGGAACCGGGTTTGTACTTATTAATTCCCAATAAATGTCCTTGAGAAACCTTAACAGACAAAAAACCACGCGGATTGATAACGCCTGTATAAATAGTTCCATTAACACTGTCTTCAGGTAACTTATATGCCATTATTCCGTTTTTGGTATCCATAAACGTTTCTTCTTTAGCATCTTGAACCATGACGATTCCGGTAGCTACCTCCATTTCCGAAACTGTACTATCCGTAGTGAATATATTCTTAACCTGATTAAGATAACTATAGGCATCCAATGATAGGATACGGGTCTCGGTAACAAGCGTCCCCCCTGCATCATACGGTTTATAGTTTAATTGGAAAGAAATGCGTAAAGGACCCTGATCCAGAATTTTGTATTCGGTGAAATTGCGCCCGAGACATAAAGTATCATGTACATAAGGTGCAGTCATACCCAATCCAAGTGTCCTTCCCACCTTATACATATCTAGGCCTTCACCATGATCTTCGTGATAAGAAGCAATGCCTGCCAGATCATTTTTATACCATTTGTCGATAACCAGCGAATCGGTTCTTTTAACCCAGAAATCCATACCGTTGCTGATTTCGCCGGTAGCTTCCAACGCAGGACCGTAGATCCTGAAAGCCACACGATTATTTTCCCATGCAAAATCGTCCTTACGCTCGGGGACAAAACGTCCGTAAACCATTGGAGCGAACGTTTGTGGTTCGCCCTTTTTTATCTCATACATTGCCATCTTTCCTGCTTCAACATCGGCAAGAAATATTAATTTCAGATTTTTACCCGTTCCTTCAGTTATAACCTGATAGGGAATCTGTTGACCACCACTGTCCAATACAATGATTTTTTGATTGTCCGTTATCAATAATTTTTGACAAATACTGTCCCACGGAATCTCAACCATTTCGTGTCGACGATCAAAAGAAGAAGAATTGGTTACCTTAACGGTAACCAAAGACTCCTTTTTATTGCATGAAAAAAGAATTCCCAACAAACAAAATAGAATAACGAATCGTTTCATATTCCATTTTTTTAAGAAGGTTGCTTACCGATGTATGCCAATATTCCTCCGTCAACATATAAGATATGCCCGTTCACAAAATTAGAAGCATCCGATGCCAGGAAAACAGCCGGACCTTTCAAATCCTCTGTAGTACCCCATCGGGCTGCCGGTGTCTTTGCAACAATAAATGCATCGAAAGGATGACGCGAGCCATCGGGCTGACGTTCACGTAATGGAGCGGTCTGAGGCGTTTCGATATATCCCGGACCAATACCGTTGCATTGAATATTGTATTCTCCGTACTCTGAACAAATATTACGCGTAAGCATCTTCAATCCACCTTTTGCTGCAGCATAAGCCGAAACAGTTTCACGGCCTAATTCGCTCATCATTGAACAAATATTGATGATTTTTCCGTGTCCTTTTCGAATCATCCCGGGAATCACCGCTTTGGAAACAATAAATGGTCCCACCAAATCCACATCGATTACCTGGCGAAATTCATCCGCTTTCATTTCTATCATGGGAATCCGTTTGATAATTCCTGCATTATTCACCAAAATATCGATAACACCAATTTCTTTTTCAATTTTGGCGATAAAATCATTGACGGCATTTTCGTCCGTTACATCACATACATACCCATGCGCATCGATTCCCTTTTCTTTATAAGCAGCCAGACCTTTATCCACTAATTCTTGATTAATGTCATTAAAAACAATAGTGGCTCCTGCTTCTGCATATGCCGTTGCAATAGCAAAACCTATTCCGTAAGAAGCTCCTGTTATGAGAGCAATCTTTCCTTCCAATGAAAAATTTACCATCTTCTTCTATTTTTTCTGATTAAATTATTTTAAATCCTCTATTTTTGAAAAATCCTGATCCCCATAATCCAGGTTTTCACCGGCCATCCCCCAGATAAAAGTATAATTGCATGTAGCAGCTGCCGAGTGAATCGACCATTCAGGCGATAAAACGGCTTGTTCGTTTTTCATCCAAATATGGCGCGTTTCCTGAGGTTCGCCCATAAAATGACATACAGCCTGACCTTCTTTAACTTCAAAATAGAAATAAGCTTCCATTCGACGCGAATGCACATGTGCCGGCATCGTATTCCAAACACTTCCCGGAGCAAGCTCTGTCATTCCCATTTGTAATTGACAAGTTGGAAGTACCTGATTAACGATCATTTTATTGATTTTGCGATGATTTGAAGTTTCAAGTGATCCCATTTCGGCTACTACAGCATTGTCTTTGGTAATTTTTTTATCGGGATAATTGCGATGGGCAGTTGCCGAATTAAAATAAAATTTGGCAGGATTGCTTGCATCCATACTCTCGAAATATACTTCTCTGTCACCCGATCCAAGATACAACGCTTCTTTATAATCCAGTTCAAAAACGTCGTCACTCACTTTCACTTTTCCTTTTCCACCAACATTATAGATTCCTATTTCACGACGACGAAGGAAAACGGGTTGTTTTAAGGGATCGATGGTTTCCAGATGTAACACTTCATTCACAGGCATAGCTCCCCCAACAATCATCCGATCATACATAGAATACACCATGTTCACTTCATCTTCCGAAAATACATTTTTTATCAGAAAATCGCTCCTCAATCTTTTCGTATCATACGATTTTGCATCTTCGGGATGCGCCGCATAACGTAATTCATAATTTGTTTTCATAATCCATCGATTTTTATTTTAGATTTATCATTTAATACGATTCCAAACTTTTTGTTTGATAGCAGAAAAGCCATTCTTCATCGTTGTCGATACAAATATATAATAAAAAACATTTGTGTTCGAGCACAAGTGATAAATTTAACGAAATAAGCGTACTAAAATAACATTTTAGCGAAATTTATCAAAATGGATACCGAAAAGATTATTTTTGTAAAATAAATTGGATTAAAATGGATACCCGATTGCGAAATGAAAAGCAAAATCACGACTAAATTTTGGTTTGAATATCGTCCACCGCTGCCCTTCCGGTAATGCCGGATTGTGCGCTTTCATCCCAAAGTCGAAACGAAGAAGCAAAAAATTAAGATTAAGTCGTAACCCCATTCCGTAAGCCACTGCTAATTCTTTATAAAATTGATTCCACTTAAAAAAACCTCCCTGTTGTACTTCGTAATCTTTTATCGTCCAAATATTTCCCGCATCGACAAATGCAGCGAATTCAAACAATTTGGTGAGCGATCGTCGATATTCGATACTCATATCCAGCTTAACATCGCCGGTTTTATTCTCAAAATCGTAGCCCACCGAATCCCGATTATACGTCCCGGGGCCTAATGTTCGTGTACTCCACCCTCTTACACTGTTCGCTCCACCGGCGAAATAACGTTTTTCAAACGGCAGCACAACCGAATTTCCATAAGGATAAGCAACACCCACAGCAAAATGGCCGGCGATCACATTCTTCTCGTCAATAGGAAAAGTAGGTGCAAAATCAAAATCTCCTTTAACATACTCGGCATAAGGAATTCCCCATATCTCTTGACGTCCGTCTTTGTTCATTTTGCTTCCTCCCAATGCACCGACCAAACGCAACAAATAACCCGAAACCTCCATCCCGGTACGAATTCTGAAAGGATAGCGTGGAATATCATCTGAAGACACGTTTGTATAGGATATATTATACGAGGTGAGAGCGATTAGTTGATCTTCATAACTATATCGAAGGATAGGATTGCTTTCGTCGCTCAGATACTCTTGTCGAAATTTCTCGGAAACCCAAGGCATACGAACATAGTTGATGTCAAGTGGTTCAAGAGAATAGGCCAGTTTTCGATTAAAACTTGACCATTGTAAACGGGAAGATAGATTTAAAAACTGCCGCAAATACTCGGGCCTTTTTTGAAAATTAGCCCCGAGAGAAAATTCGGTCGAAGCCGAAGAACGGTCTCTCAATCCGGAAAGTGTGGAAGGTAACAACAAGTAAGGGATAGAAAAAAATGCTTCAGCTCCATATTCGTAAAAACTTTGATCAACAAGATTAGAACTATCCGATGCCGTGATAAATTCGTAGGCTCCATTCAAACGAATCTGAAATTTTTCACCCCCTTTAAAAACATTTCGATGTTCATATGTTAAATTAGTAGCAACACCCAAATCACCGGCAGAGTTTGTTCCATCGATACCCCATTGCATATAATGCAAATTACCGGGAATCAACGTAATGTAAGTATCCAAAAAATTGGAATCGTTTTCCACACGAGGTGTTAAATTAATCAAGGTCTGACTTACGGCTCCTAAACTGCTTAATGAAGAATAGGTCCTTTCTACAATCCTTTCCGAATATAATCTCCCCGGTCGCAAAAACGTATTATGATAAATTGCCTGGGGCAATAAAAATCGATCTTTAGCTGACACGATATTCAAATTACGATATTTTAGGGTATCTGCCAAGCCATATGCTGAACTATCATTCAGCAATTTTGCATCAATACCGTTAATTATCGTAACATTGCCGATGTGATATGGCTTATAAAACATATCATCGGCAGGTTTATTCAAACCCAAGGTCAAATCAACTTGATGATTACCGATCGTTGTGTCGGCCAAAAAATGGAAATTATCCTTCGAAAAATTGAAATAGCCCCTGTTTCTGAGCGTTTTGGCCATATTTACTCTTCCTTTTTCCAACACTTCCAAATCAAAAATATCGCCTTCTTTCACAATATCGAGTTTTCTTTCCCCGACCAAAATATGGTGGATAGTGCTATCCACCGATTGCAATGTGTTATCATAATGAGAAATACGATAAGGCTCATGGCCTGCAACCTCATACGTCACATTGGCTTTTTTGTTTTCTTTTATAACAAAAGTATCTACTTCAGCTTTCAAATACCCTTTATTGTTAAGTTCCATGCGAATCTGCTCGGCAGAAATAGCCGTAAGGCGTTCGCTGAACAAAACAGGAGGTTCGCCCCACTTGCGAAACTGACGGTCGATCCATGAAGAGTCGTTATCCGCAAGATTATATAAGTGCAAGCGCACTCTGCCAAAAATAGGAACAGAAGAATTGGGCTTCTGACGCAAAAAAGATTTCAAATGCGACTCACTAACGGTTTTCGTGTCAGTATCGATATCCACCTTGTTCAGCAGATAACTCCCCTCCGGCACCCGTTTGGTTACATCGCAGGCAACCAACAGGAAAAAGACAAACAGACAAAAAATATATTTTTTCATTTTTTCATCCGGGTTTACTTATCCCCGACATCATTTTCATCTTTCCTTACAAACCTGAATCGAAACAGATCACTGAATGTTTTCCCTTCTTTGGTAATAATTATCCCCACCCCTTGCGTAAAAGGTGCACGTTTATAATACCTTTCGTTAGCATGATTATATGCTCTGATCATCAGCCAATTGTTTATATCGTATTCTGCCTCAAATTCTCCAATAAATGTTTGCTGGCCGGCCAACGTCCCCACGTCTCCATAACTCAAATTGGTGGTAATCCGCAATCTGTCGTCCAATAAACGCGTCGAAACGTCAACTCCCATCCGAATATTATCAAATTGAGTACCGTTCGTTTCCAAATTGGTACTGATACTCCAATTGTCGCTCAAAGCACTGGCAAAAAGGGCATCCAACCCACTAGTCAACGCACTTGCAGCCACCGAAGTGAACATGGTGTTACCAATGGCCACATCAGCAGTGTTTTCTGCAGGATAAAAATTGCCGGTAGTTACCAAATAAGCAAACTGCCTGATCTTTGCTTCTTCCGTACTGATGAGGCTTTTCACTTTTTGCTGCACATCACTCGAAGCTTCCGGCAATTCGATATCGTACCTGAGGTTCATTTTCTGAAGATTACCTTGAATCTCGAGAACGGCATTAACAGGTACCCTTGTAGTTGGCAAATTAGAATTGTAAGCAAAACTTTCACTCAATGTTCCCAAATTGGCAGTCACCTGATTATAAGCAACTACATTAAATTGGATGTTCAGCGGATCACCCAAAAAGGTTAGCGTGCTCCCTTTGCGTAAATTAAAGTCGATGGACTTAAGACTTTGCAGATTATAATGTACTTTACCGTCTTGAGCAATATATTCTCCATAAATACGAATTGGCGGATCAGCATTGGAAAGATACATAACATTCAACTTACCATTGCCGCTGATAGTGATGGCATCGCCTGTTGTGGGATTAATTAGCACTTTAATATCAAGTTGAGGATCCAACTCGATATTGCCGCTGATGTTAATAGGAAATCCCGAAGATGTTTGTCCCACATTCTGCTTTTCATCTCCGGTTCTTCTGAGAAAACTCAGCGAATCGACTTCCTGAGGTGTGTTGATATAAATAATCCCCCGATATTCGGAAGCAGAAGCCGTCTGCGGAAGTTCAATGGTCATCCGCGACCGACTCTCGTTCCATAAATTTACATCACCGTAAATACCTTGCATTCCTCCGATCAAACTAATATCGCCACTCAATTTCAAGTTGCCGTACACCATCATATCTGTTCTGCTCTCGTTGTTTAAAAGCAAAAAATCGTTCAATTTCATTTTCACCCGATACGACATACTCCCAAAATCGGACTGCGTAAGTTCAAGATTCAGTACAGCCGCATGTCCGTTATTGTCTTTTACGATCAGATTATCGAAACCGATATTGTTCCTGTTTACCTGAATCGTATCGGATATGCTGTAAGTGACATTGGTATAAGCCACTTTCATTATCCCATTGCTAATACCGAGCCATCCATCTGTTAAAGGTTGAGACAATTTTCCACGGATTTTCACTTCTGCATTTATAACACCCGTCAATTCGCTAAAAATAGATCGTGCAAAAGGCTGGACCCATTCCAGAGGAAAAGTATTGATTTTAATGGCTACGTCCATCGAATCTTTTTTTCCTGTAGGAATAAAACCGGTAACATCAAGATACTTATACTCTTTATTCATTAAAAAAGCATCCAGATTTAACCCTGTTTTCAGCTTATCCCATGCACCGTCAACCCATAATGTGCCGATCGTATCGTTATGCAACTGAATATTGTCGATTCTGAAATCTTTTGTGAACAATTCCGGCTCTTGCAGTGCCTGAGAAAGAATAATTTCACCATTCAACAATCCTTTTATATTGGAAATATTAAAAGCAGTTAACAAATTGGCCAATTCGGTATTATGAAAAAAAACACGGATGCTGTCTTCATGATTTTTCGAAGCAATCCCTCCGATTCCCATCAGCAACATTCCTCCTTGTGACAGAGCAAAATCATTGACCACTATAGAATCTTTTGCATAAATGATGGTGGCAGGATGAATATTGATAGTTTGTTTGTTAAACAAAATATCGGTCGGGAATATGCGGATATTGGCCATAAAATTTTCTTCATCTTGACGAAGGAAATTCATGGCAACTTGCATTTCACCATTCGCATTGGTAACATTATTCCGGATATCGAAGAAAAGTCGGTTCATTACCGAATCGAGCGCTGCTTTCGAATCCAGCCTCACATTGATATAACCATTGTTTTGGACCAGATAACTATTCACATTGACATCGATTCCGTCGGAAAGCGTATTTTCCAAAACGATTTTTGATTCTCTTATGTCGTTTTTACCAAACATCAATCGCGGCAAATAAGCGTTCAGTTGAAAGGTGTTTTGTTTAACCATATCCACCATTCCGCTAATAGAGGCCGGTTCTACGTTATAAAACGGTAATGAAAGAGCATAACAAAGATCTTCGGTATTTTTTATCGAAACATGAAAACGAAAGCTATTGCCCAAACTATCGATGTTATCTTTCTTTTCCGGAAGTTCAATAAACGAAGGTAAATGATGATGCAGAGCGGTCATAAATTCGTTCCCGATGGTAGAAAAACGATATTTCCCGGTGATTTCTGCTTCGAGAAATGAAGAGATCAACCGCATCTCCTTCCCTGAAGTGGAAGAGCTGTCCGTTGCTTGAAGATAAATAGAACCGGGATTATAAATAAAATTATCGTCATACAACGACAGGTTATCAATCGTCACCGATCCAACCAGATCATCCATCGTCAAGCCGTCCAAATGCCCCTCGATATTTGCCGAAAGATAAGGATTTTCCCAACTTTTTCGGGTAAACAAAGGAGTCAGATACAATTTTCCGATAGTTCCTGCAACACTAATCTCTTTTTCATTTCCGAAACTAAAATCGGCAGTAAGATCCAATTTGTTTTGTTCGGAATCGGTAAAAACCTTTGCTTTCACCCTTTTATCGGTATACATTCCGTCGAACTGCACATCCTCATACCGATATTCTTTATACAAAAAAGATACAATGGCACTATCTGCAGCAACCATAATAGGGCTGCCTTCTTTTTTCTGTACCCGCGTGTTTGTTTTTAAGGAAACATGATTTATCCCTGGTTTTTCTCCAATAATATTAGCCAACAATATATTTTCTGTACTAACAGCTGTTTCAAACAAAAAATTCTTAAAATTTTTATCTCCGCCACCGACACCCGATAACGAGATGTTTCCCTGAGGTGTAAGAACAATCCCTTCATAATTGAATCTGCTCAATTTGCCTTTCGCCGTAAGGTGCATATCCATGTTTCCGGTTGCCCGTAATTGTTGCGGAGATACATACTGAGGCGATCCAATACGAATAAACGACTCAAGATCATCAGGAGAAAATTTCAATTTCCGTATATCGATATCGATATCGGATGTGTTATATTTGCTATAATCGGCAATCGATGCACTTATATCAATTTGTGTTTCGTCACCGTAAGTCGTAATCAGTTTTTTTACATTTATGTATGGAAGCTGCCCTTCTGCTTCTGTCTCGAGAGTAAACGATTTGGTTAGATGCGACAATCGGGGTGTAAAAAAAGCAATGTCGTGCGGATCGATAAATTGGCTTTTTAGTTTAGCGGCAAATTTTTTCGCTTTGGTGTCATAGCCGGCTTCGGAAATTTCCAAATCCGAATTATTGATAACAATAGCTATCCGATCGCTCCAAAATTCGCTGTTCTTGGAACGCACCTTCCCCTGAAAACGATTTACAGCCAATCCACAATGTTCCACAAATTGCAAGCTGCGTACATTCACCTCCAGTTTTTTTGCATCGATGGAAGGTGCGGCTATCCGCGCATTCAGATTTTTCACTCGGATATGATGGGTATTAAACTTACCCGGCGTCTGGGGAGCCGACAATATTTCATAGCTTAACGTACCGTTTTGCAGCCTTATATCTTGAAAATAAATACGGAAGGGATTCGGATTGGGTTCTTTGGGCTTATCGCTTTTAAAAGCATCAGGAAGAAACTGGAAGTTGTAAGGAGATGTAGGAGTTTCACGATATACCTTGGCGACAAAATTTTTCAGATCTACCGATTGCATCCCTAACTCGTTATGCAACAAATCCAAAAAATTAGCCCTGACTGTCAAACTTTCGGCATACAATAAGGTGTCTTGTTTTTGGTCTTCCAAATAAATATCCGTCAACTCCACTCGGTTGAAAAGTTTGATACGTATTTTACCGATAGAAACTTTAGTCTTGATGATGGGTTGAAGTTTTCCTAATGCAAAATCGGCAGCTCCTTTCTGCACTGCCGGAATGCTGAAAGTCAAAAAAAGCAGGATATTCAGGCAAATAATCGCTGCAATGATGTAGGCAAGTATTTTAACAATCTTTTTAGCGATAGCGCTTTTACTGTTTTAAAAAAATCCCCTTTCCAATTTGCAAGTATACGAAAAAATCGGCCAATTCCTTTGTTCTTAACCGTTTTTTAGATTGAAATCCGGAGAAAACAATAACGAACTATCGCCATAACTCAAAAAACGAAAATCGTGGGTTAAAGCATACTCGTAAATATTTCTCCAATCATTACCCACGAAAGCTGCAATCAACAGCAAAAGTGTGCTCTGTGGTTGATGAAAATTGGTAATTAACCCATCAACAAAATGAAACTTGTAACCCGGAGCAATAATAATCTGCGTTGATGAAATTAAATGATCTGCCTGTTGACGGTCAAGATAATCCAACAAATTTTCAAGCGCCTGCTTGGGAGACACCCTTTCGTTTTCCTCTTCATACGGCTCCCATTGCAAAACGGCTAATTCATGTGGCTTCAAATCAGGATTGAATTGTAGTTTTCTGCCCATATAATATAAACTTTCCATCGTACGCATGGAAGTGGTGCCTACCACAATCAACGGGTTTACGTTTTCATACAAATCGGCAATTGTTTTGCGTGAAACCGAAATACATTCGGTATGCATTTCGTGGCTGCGTATGATTTGACTTTTCACCGGTTTGAAAGTTCCGGCACCCACATGCAGCGTAACCTCATCGGTCTGTATTCCTTTCCGATGTAAGGCATCCATCACCTCATTGGTAAAATGGAGTCCCGCTGTAGGAGCGGCCACCGACCCTTCGATACGCGAATACACTGTCTGATATGTCTCATTGTCGTTCGTTTCTGCCGGCCGATTTAAATAAGGGGGGATGGGTAATTTGCCTGCTATTTCGAGCAGTTCAGAAAAAGTAATGGAAGGATCATCCCACGAAAACTCGACCGTCACGTCGTTTTCGTTCACCTCTTTTTTTTGGGCACTCAATGTAATTATCCCTTTCTCATGAACAATCTTCAGCTGCAACGCACCATCTTTCCATCGTTTGGCATTGCCAATCATGCAATGCCAAGAACAGTTTCCTCGCTGCTGAAAATTCAATGCATAATCTGAAGGCTCAGCCGGCGATAAACAAAATACTTCGATTTGGGCTCCCGTATCTTTGCGAAAAAGCAAACGAGCATGAATCACCCGCGTATTGTTGAAAATCATGAGGCTGTTCGAAGGAATATATTCAGGCAACAACGAAAAAACCGAGGAAGAAATGTTACCGCCGGCATAAAGAAGAAGTTTAGAGCTATCCCTTTTTTCGAGCGGATATTTAGCTATTTTTTCATCAGGAAGAATATAATCGAAATCAGTAATTTGGAGTTGTTCTATCTCGATCTTTTTCATTTTTTAGCTTACTCATGTTGGAAATTTTTCAAATAATTGTCGCATTTATTCGGCAAAATTAGTCATCTTTGCAATTACGACAAAAAATAAAAAGGGGACAAATCAAACCTTTTTTCGTTTTTTTCATCTGAATTAAAAGGTAATCATAATCGAAATAAACAATGACTAAACTGCAAGTTGGGGATACTATTCGTTTTTTGAACGCTGTAGGAGGCGGAAAAGTAAAAGGATTTTTGAATAAACAAGTGGCGATTGTGGAAGATGAACACGGTTTTGATATTCCTGTATTAATTTCTGAATGTGTGGTTATCGAATCTGCCAAGGAGGAAAAACTCGAAACCGGGGAAATTCCCAATGAAGTTGAAAATGAAAAAACCGGCATTGCTCCTATCTCAGAAATCAGAATAGAAGGCCATAAAGAAGGGGAAGAAACTCCTGAAGGAGAAAAAATTACCACTTGTCTTGCCTATCTGCCAATCGATAAAAAAAATCTATCGACAACCACCTATGAATGTTATTTTGTTAATGACAGCAATTACTATTTGTTTTTCACTTACCTCTGTCGCGAAAATGATGCCGCCTGGAAAACTCGATATAACGGAGTGATCGAACCGAATACAAAAATTTTTCTGGAAGAATTCGATAAGTCGCAACTCAACGAAATGGAAAGGGTATGTGTGCAATTTATCGCTTTTAAAGCGAACAAACCTTTTGAATTAAAAAATCCCTGTTCGGTAGAATTACGTATAGATCCGGTGAAATTCTACAAATTACATGCCTTTCGCGAAAACGATTACTTCGACGAAGATGCCCTTGTGTATTACATCACCCGAAACGATTTACCCGAACGCCCGATGACTATTTCAACTGAAGAAGTTGAACACTTCTTGAAAGAAAAAGAACATACCGACAGAGAACCCCTCCGCGCGAAAAAAACCGCAAAAGAGGAAAAAGAAGACATCATTGAAGTAGATCTACATATCGATCAATTGCTCGATTCGACGGCCGGAATGTCTAATGCCGAAATACTGGACTATCAATTGCAGAAATTCAACGAGGTTATGCAGGAAAACCTTCACCGCAAAAATCAACGAATAGTGTTCATCCATGGCAAAGGAGAGGGTATATTGAAAAGTGCCATCTTAAAAGAACTGAAGGCCAAATATAGAAAATGTTATGTACAGGATGCGTCGTTCCAGAAATACGGATACGGGGCCACAATGGTTATTATTAAATGAATTCAACAACACGGAACTACAAAAACAAACGAAAAGAAATGAAAAAAACAATCGTATTTTTGTCGGCTTTAGGAGCCATATTATTTTTCTCGGGATGCAATATTTGGAACCAGATAACCGGAGCCTACAATCTTTCGCAATGCGAATTTACTTACCATTCTGTCGATAACATCCAGTTGGCCGGAATAAACTTGGGAAACGGTTCAGGCATGTCGTTAGCCAATATGGCTTCCATTGCCACCATTTTGGCGGGAGGAGGAAATCTGCAGACCATTCCGTTCAACATGGCACTAAAAATGAACGTAAAAAACCCCAACGAGGCCGCCGCCTTCCTTAATGCACTTGACTATACTATCGAAATCAACGATTTGGAATTCATAACGGGAAAAATGGACATTCCCATCCGCATAGAGCCCCAACAAACCACTGTTTTACCGTTGAACATCAGTGTAGATCTGAAAAGTCTGATGAATCGATATTCCCAACAACGTGTGGCCAATGTATTGAATTCGTTTTTAGGCATCTCCCCCGACGAAACAAAAGTTGTTGTTAAACTATGGCCGAAAGTGATGGTTGGCAAAACACCCATCAAATCTCCTGCTGCCATCCCCGTCGTATTCACTTTCGGCGGGAAATAAAAGCATCGTTGCTCACTTTTTACCCATCAAATCATTTATTGTTAACACTTGCCCTTTTTCTATCAGTAGTTCTCTTAACTTTTCATATGACACATCCTGAACGGCTGTTTTTTCGTCTATCGACAAACAAGCCGCAGCTGCTGCCGATTGTCCCAATATCATAAAAACCGGTTCCATCCGTATGGAGCCGTAAGCAATGTGGCTGGCCGAAACACACACCGGTACAAGCAGATTGCTGCATTCCTCTTTTTTGGGGACCAATGATCCGTAAGCTATTTCATAGGGTTCCGGCAATTCCACACCTATATCGCCTTCGTTCTGTACATGCCCTTCCTCATCGACATAACGCTGCACATTGTGCGAATCGATCGTGTATGATCCCATTCCTACCGACTCTGGCGTGGGTGTACGTTTCATTAACTCGTTTTCCGTCATTACAAATTCTCCTATCATCCGTCTGGCCTCACGAACATATAGCTGATGCGGCCAGTTGCCATTATCCGTAAACTCATCTTTCGCTAATCCCCATTGCTGCATGCGGTTCCTGATTTCTTGCGGCACTCGCGAATCGTTAGCTACAAACCAATAGAGACCTTTCTGATAAATCTCGTGTTCTTTAATGATCGCTTTCCGTCGCTCATAATCGGCTTCGGGATATTCGTAATTCATGCCGATATTGTCGCTGCTGAACGGACCGTGATTATTGGTGTCCGTCTTGCGATTCGGGATGGCATCGAATTTATCGAACCATTCCCGCCATCCTGAATCAAAAATTCGTACCAACAACTCGTACTGAATAGAATCGTATCCTTCAGGTTTGGGAAAAGGCCGGCGATTTTCTGGATGATCCGTCATGCACACCCTGAAACAGTATGCCTGCACACGGTGATCCCCTTCTCCTTTTTTCCCCGGCGGATCAGGGCTGATGCGGGGCAACAACCCACTGGCCGGGTCATCGGGAATCCGATAAGGATCGATAGGTTCATCCAGCACATTAAAGTGGTGACGGTGGTGGTAAACACCGGTCTGAATCCCGTTCCACGTTTCACCGTAAACATCATTCCCTTCGCGACCCACATGATAGCTTACTCCTGAAGTTGCCATCAAATCACCTTCATAAGTGGCATCGATGAACATTTTTCCTTCGAATGTTTTCCCTGAAAGCGTTGTAATGGAAACAATTTTTCCTTCCAACTTCCTTACTCCGTTTTCGCGGTCAAGAAATTCATCTCTAAAAACCGTAATATTGTTTTCAGTGATCAATTCTTCAAAAACACTTTCAGCCACATGCGGCTCAAAAATCCACATCGTACGCTCCTGGCCGTCTATGGCAGGTGCACCTTGTCCTCTGTTTCCAAACTCTTCCTTTTTCATCCATTTCCATGCAGCATCTTTCTGATAATGCTCATAGATGCGATGATAAAAATTACGCGCCAGTCCGCCGATAGTCTCTTTCCTCCCCGTATCTGTCCATCCTAAACCTCCTGAGGAAAGACCACCCAAATGAATATCGGGAGAAACCATGATCACTGACTTCCCCGAATGTGTTGCCTCTACCGCTGCAATTACGGCTGCAGAAGTACCTCCGTAAATAATAACATCGGCCTTGTGTCTATGAGATTCCTTTTTTTGACATCCTTGAATCAAAAACGCTAAAAAGGAAAAAACAAAAAATACTCTCAGATATCGGAACACAAATCCTCTTTTCATGTGTTATTCCTCCCCTCCCTTCCCTTCCCTTTCCATTATTCAATTTTTTATTCATCCACAACAATTTTTTCTTTTGTGGCTAAAATTTTAACATCATATCTACAACAGGTACACATGGGAAAACTACGAGACTCAAGCTTCTTCAATTACTTTCCAACCCATTGCATCCGCCATCTCATAGACGGGTACCTTTAAATCACCATAGAAAGTAACCCGATGCCATCCCCATCTATCCCATTCCCTAAAAAGCTTTTCGATATCCCCCACAGGTTCGGCACACAATTTAGTGCGGCATGCCCTGTCATCTGGATCATTATCGACAGTTTTTGCCTGATGAAAAATGATTTCCTTCCGTCCATTGTCGATTTTCAAGGTGGTCGTCAGATACCCTGTCGGCAAAAGCGACCTCACGCATGCTCCCTGTCTGTCCTCGGAATGAGTCATGATATCATAGGGATTGGTCGCACCTCCTGTTCCAAACATCTTATTGGGTGCAACACAATGAGCATAGATGATTTGACGTTTCGAGGTGTCGATAACGGGATCGGAAATGTATCCCGGACGTCCTTGTGTCAGGATGGTAAAGGCAAGCATGGTTGCCGTCGATGGAATATCACATTCACAGGCTCCAACCAACCCTTCGTTGTTTAACTCGTGAAATCCCATGCACGGATAGGCGTGAATATGATTGCCATAAAATCCTCCCAGACAGTTGATGGTAATGGCATTGGCATGATGCTTTTTCATGACAGATTTCATTCCGAGGTAAAATGACGCGGAATTTTGAAGCTCTTCAACCGATACATCGATCATCTTTCTGGCATTCTTTTGCCATTTCTCTGCCACAGCTTTCGCCTCATCCTTATCCGCATTTTCCCATGCCCGATTAACTTCTGCAAACGTGAGGTATTCCAGCGGAATCCCCATAACCAGCTCTGCAACGCTCGCATTTTGATCACGAATAGCCAATATTTTCGATTCCTTCATCCTACGCAAGCATTCATCGGCCGATAGTATTTTTAATCCGTCAGCTTTCCATGACAAGGCACCTGTCCCGGGAGTCGATCGCAAACGCTCTTTGGCTACCGCTTTGGCAAATTCATTGGCCGTCCCTCCGTTAGCCACCGACTCAAAGCATGAAACTGCTGCTAACAAATCTTCCATTCGCGAAGAAGAAACAAAGCCAACATTAGGCTGATTATTCCGTAAAAACGCCGCCGTATACGTCAAAAATCCACCACTGCCTCCGTACTTGAAATCAACATACAGCACCGGCTTTTCGGATCCTGAGATGGTTTGAACTACCCTATTCCAGCAGTTCATCTGATATACGATATACCCTCCTATCCCTTTATCCTTATCTTCCGCAAGAATCTTTTCTGCGTCTTCCGGTCCTGTCGCCATAGTTGAAATAAATTCAAAGAAGGGAAATTTCTGCTTGAGAGTATTATCTATATTTTCCATTACCGGTTGGAAATTAAACCCCATATTCGGCCAATCGGGCTGCGATTGAACCAGAGAATGCAAGGAATAAATGATCCTTATCTTCATTTTTTTCTTTTCCAGAGAGGAAAAAGAGCTCCTTCCGAAAGCAAGCGGCGAAACTGCCATACAGGCTCCGCAGGCCGCACACATAGAGATAAATCTTCTTCGTGAAAAATGCTTCTGATTTTCATTGATATTTGCATTCATAATATATTATTTTTTAAGTGTCAAGTTCTAACCTCTAAAGATAACATTTTACTTTAAAAAAACTTCAATAACGGGAATTTTCACATTCGGTTTACCGACAGGAAGATGCAAAACCAAATCGTTCTCCCCGTTTTGAATGTCGCCACTTCGACTTCGCTAAGGCAGTTCCATAATTTTTATTTCAGAAGCATCATGCAGGAACTGAGCATACTGTACTTTCCCTTTATATTGTATCCTTTCAAACAATTCGAAACCCATACGGCTGTTGTGGTAAGGGCATTTCCATAGATCGGCTTTCGGTCGTCTCCTGTCGGGAGTGCCGTCAGGTAAAAGGCCGCCGAACCATTCTCCATATTCGTAATCGATCAGATGAGCCTTTATCCAATTCCATGTTTTAATACAAGCATTCAGATATATTGGCTCACAAGTTATTTGCCAAGCATTAAAGAAAGCAACCACCGATTCTGCCTGTGGCCACCATTCGATTCCACCTCTGATTTCTCCCTCTGCTCTCTCGTAAAGCAGATAACCTTCAGGCATCCATCCTTCTTTCATCTGCTTATCAACCAAATGAATGGCTACCGATTTGATCTCTTCGATCAGAAAGGTATCTTTTAAGACCATAGCTGCTTCATATATCAGCCACGAAAGTTCCATATCGTGCCCGTAAGAGTCGATCTCTTCCAGATTTTTCCAATCCATGGTCAGAAAAAGCCGCTGATGCCATCGTTGTCGGTCGATTATCTTATCGAGAAAAATATCGACCAAATTCCTCAGTTGTTCCTTCAAACCGGCATCGGGCCAAGCCCGATAAAGCAGCGTATAAGCTTCAAGCACATGCAAATGGGTGTTCATGGTTTTTGGGGCAATACCCTTACCATCATAACCATAGCGCATCGGGGGCTGCCAATCGCGCGTAAACGATTCGACGTAACCACCGTTGACCGGATCGTAAGCATGTTCCTCCAGGGTATGATAAAGGGCAATTGCCTGACGCAAGCTTTCCTCGTTGCCGGTTGCACGATAATGCTGAGCTAAAGCATAAATTCCAAAAGCAATGCCGTAAGTCTGCTTATCCATCATTTTCACTGTACCATCCGACCGGAGGATCCAATAGGTGCCGCCGTATTCGGGATCAATGAAATATTTCATGAAATAATCCTGAGCTCGATTGGCCATTTGCCTATCATTCTCATTTCTGAATAACTCATAAGCCTTGGAAAATGTCCAAAGAATGCGGGCATTCAAAACGCTACCTTTGGGGGCATCGAGAAGTGGAGTGCCATCATTTAAAAGGGTTCCGTAAAATCCCCCTCGGGGATCGGGCGCATTCTTTCCCCAAAAGGAAAGAATATTTTCCCTTACATCCTTTGTCGTTTCTTGCACCAAGGAAAACACTTTCTCGTCGGAAGAGAGCTGTGCCGCAATAGAAGAAAACCCTTGAATAGCAGCTGTCATCATGAAGGCAAGTAAAATCTTTTTCATCGTCCACTATTTTTCTTCCGCCAACTGACGGGCTGCCAAAACCAGAAACATATAATGAGAAGATCCGCCACCCATCACATATTCTACTTGTTGCCACAAAAAAGGAAACTCGAGTAGTTCGGGAAAATCGGGACGAATCAAAGCCGTTCCGGAAACAACACCTCCGGGAATATACGACCAATCAGCACGATTAAATCCATAAGCCACTGTTGCCGAACGTGTTCCCACACCGGAAGCAAAAGAGGAGGTATTCTCTCCCGGATGGCAACCCAATACAAAATTCAGGGCATCGTATATGTACTCCGGACCAAAAATATCGGGATAAGAAGCATGAAGAAAATAATGACGGAATCCGAACGACTGAATATCCCATCCTGCTCCCCAAATATAGGGACGATAAGGAACCCCGTAAGGGGTCTTGGAAGATTGTTCCTTTATTTTAGCTCCCAATCCTTCCATTGCCTTCCGTATGGCTTGAGAAAAATCAGGCCGGTTCATCTTCTTTTCAGCTCTTCCAATAAACCAACCCACATCTTCTATATGATGAAGGATAAAATCTTTTTCGGAAAGAAGATGGTTGCTGTATTTTTCTTCCCCCGTCGTTAAATACAATTCCGTGGCTGCCTGTATCTTGGCAGAACGGGAACGTGGATTTACTTCCGTTTCTTCATACAACTCCCTCGCACAGGCCAGTGCCTGCACGCTCAACGTATCGTTGAAACCTTTTAGCACGCGCGATGCCGCAGCCAACTCGGCCGCAGTGCCAAGCTCACGGGATGGGTTGTTTTCCGTAAATACCCAACGATCATCTTTATTACCGACGACATTATCGGTCATCGCAGCCGCATCACCCAACATGACATACTGCCGAAGATCATTGCAAATGATCCCTCGATAAAGCCGACCCAATGACCGATATGCCCCGACGACTGAAAGAACGCCGTGCTCAACCTGCTGAAGCAAGTCGGGCTTCCCGTCCGGCTGATGGATTTCCGTCACCCGCTCATGTTGATCGATAGTGGTTACATCGTAATTTACCTTGAAATTCTCACAGGCAAGCGATAAAATATAAGCTTCTCCTGCCTGCGACTCTACCCGAAGATCAAAATCCCCGGCATCGTGCCACCCACCGATGTTCAAGCCGGGAACCACATCGCCGGAATGATATTTCGTTAAAGTGGAAGGCCCTTGAACATAACCGTCGATATGATTAAAATCGACCGGTGCCATACGCGCATCATCCTTGTGGCAGCAATCGTGCCACACCCTGTATTTTTCGTTCACCCGCATATGGCACATCTGAACGGGCAGAAAATACTCCAGTACCGGCTGCCAAACTCCGCGATCATATACCTCCTTCGCTATGCGAAAAATAGAAGAAGACGATTCTCCATAACAAATGCGGTAAAGTCCTTCTTCCCTTACTTGCGAAAAATCGAACTTAAGATAATGATATCGTAGAAACTCTCCCCATTCCGATCCTTTACTTGAGAAAACCTCTTTTTCCCCTTCAGGCGTAATACGATAGAGGGTCGGGGTATATCTTTTCGTATCCCTTTTATCCAACTCAATAACAGCTATCTTGGGGTTGTACGGGATGATATCCCACCTGCGAGATTTGTACTACCGGAGCGTACAACCAATCCTCGACCACATTCGGCGTAATCACCCACCGAATGGCTGCCGTGGTTTTCCCGGCCGGAATCTCACTCCTGACCACAAACCAGCCGTTGTTGTGGTTCATGCGTCCGTCATACAGCTTCAATTCACTCCCTTTCGATTCGATCGTGAATCTGCTGTAAGGATCATCGGGACAAACAACCAGACGTTTCCCCACAGCATAAGGCTCGCAAACAATATCATCCGCAATGATAGGACTATATCCTCCTTCGCCTGCCAACTGCCTCACAGAAGCTTTCCCTCCCGGATTGAAATCTCCGCGATAGGGAAAATTGGACGGTTCGCTGCGCGTCGGCCCATTGGGCTGCCTGGGAAATATTCCCGCTTTATCATCCATTATCCAGGGTTTACCGAAAAGAGCACCGGGGAAAAGTTCGAGATTGAAACCCACCTTCCCCAAAAACTTCTCCGGTATCGGACGATCCAGATCGACCGTGATGACCACCGACGGACCTTCTCCTTTCACGGTAACGGTGTAATTAAACACCATATCGGGATAAATCATAGGATTGAAACCAGTCAGGTGTCTGGAGGAATCCGGATAACTAAGGTGTACGGTAAGGGTGTTTTTATCCTCGTTTACCTGCCGATCCCTTTGCTTAGGAACAGGTTGCCACTGCCCCGGCGTCGACTCCAAACGGATATCCCCATTGGTTGCCAAACGTTTGCCGTGCATAATGAGCGATATCCCTCCCTGATGACCTTCGGGATAAATATCGTCATAGGCCATCACGTTGACTCCCTTATTTTCAAAATAACCTCCTGTGTTTAATCGAAATTCTTGGGAGTAAACAGTATTCGAATGACCTATCAATGCAACCAAAAACAACAGACACATTAATTTTTTCATCGCTTTGACAGTTTATTTATTTGAATAGGTTCGAAAGCGCCAAACCAAGGCGAAGGTGCATATTTCCATTTTCTTCCTGACAACTTCACTTCAGGTAGTTGTTCGGGCACAAAATCGAATTTCAATTCATTTCGATAAAGGGGCGCACCTATTTGATTGTTCGGCGGCAAGTATTCATATACATGTACGCCAAACTGACCCACGCGGCTGGGCCGATTCTTCGCACATTCAAACAAATTCTCTTCCGCTATAAAATTTCGCTCTTTTAATGCCCATTTTACTTCAGAAGGGGGAAAGGTAAACCCCATCTCATAATCCCAGCCTTTATCGCATATATTGCGATAGATGAATACCTCCCTAAAATTTTGGGAAAGAACGTCGATACTTCCCACCCCACCACTAAAAACCTGAGGCGATCCACAAGAATAAAAGGTATTATTGTAAATGTGAATATCGGAACGCAAAAGATTATTGCCCCACATTCCAAAAAGAACCCCTGCCCCCGTAATATGATGGATCAAATTGTGATGGAACCTCACATTCCGAAGTTCTGAATCCTTACCCTCGACGCTTATAGCGATACCCCACATGGTATGATAAGCGGTATTCGAATAAAATTCGATATCTTCCAGCAGTCCGAACCAGGCATCCACATAATAAGCTTGTCGAGGGATATCATGAACAAGATTGTGATGAATAACCCCATGCCTACTCACTTCTTTGCAATCGATTCCTTCCTTAAAACAATCGTGGATATGATTATTGGCTACTTCAAAATATCTGGCTCCACAAAGGGACAATGCCTCATGAGGAGCCTCTCCTCCTTTTCTTTGACCGGGCACAAAATACAGGTCGCTATTGTCATTGGCACCGGTAATTTCGCATCCGCTTACCACCACGGAATCACAATACCACAATCCGATTCCGGAATTATGGGAATGATGAGATTTACACCCCATCAATTCTATTTTTTTGCAATCAGGTCCACGGACAATAAAGCCGGCAGCATTGGAATTGTGAACCTCTATATTTTCAAACCGTAGATAATTCACTTTCTCAATTTGAAAAACTCCTTCCGTTAAACTACTGAATTGTACCGAATCTCCGTTTCGAAATACTTTTTTTATCTGTTCTCCATCGAAAACAACAGATTCGTTGGGGGCACCACGATAAACAATCCATTTTCCTGGTTCTCCTGAACGAACTGGCCGAAACTGCTTTTCCAGTTGATAATCTCCTCCCCAAATAGTGATAGTATCGCCGGGCATGGCTATTTCAGAAGCTTTAAAAATAGTTCGGAAAGGCAATTTGCAGGAACCAAAATTGTTGTCATTCCCAGATAATCTTACAAAGTATTCCTTTGCCTCGAGAAAGAATGAGAAAATCACGCAAACCAACGAAAGGGTAATAAGTTTTTTCATGAGAATGATATTTAATCCAATAACGATTTATTCACCGGACAATTAAAATTAAGAGCTATTGCCAATAATTGTTCGTCGCTCAACGTTTGTTGAAAGCCTCCGACAGCCCGCACACAAAGACAAATTTCAGCCGCTTTTTCCACCACCTCAATTCGTCCAAATGCCTCGTCGAGATCGCAGCCACCACTGCAAATACCATGATATTGCCATACTGCCAAATTTCTTCGCCCCATCGCATCCGCCGTAGCTTTGGCTATATCCATACTCCCTGCCATCATCCAGGGTAAAAATTCCACTCCCTCTGGGAAAGCTACAATACATTCGGCATGACTTTGCCACAATAATTTTGTTAATGTACGAGTATCCAGGTTCGCTACTGCATAGCTCAAAGCGATGATATGAGTGGGATGAGTATGAATAAAAGCAAACATCTGATTGTTCGATTTTATCTTCATCCGACAATGAGACATCAAGTGGGAAGGAAGCTCGGAGGTCGGCGCACCTTGAGGCTCATATCCCCAAAGCAAACGATACGATTTCCCTTTTTTATCGAGTTCTATCACACCAAGATTTTTTTGAGGGGATATCTCGATATTCCTCAAATGACAACCGGTTCCTGTAACCAAAAATCTTTCCCCTCCAATTTCAGGCAGGGAAAGAGATAAATTCAGCCACTCGCTTTTGGGTTGACAATCATCAAAATAAGGATAAAACTCCGGTTTTAAACGCACACTAATATTCCCTCCATTCGATTCGGCCCAACCCAAACGAGCCATGTTCCCACTGATTCTTTTTACCTCTTCTACTAATTCTCGCATGTTTATATCTTTTTAAAACGACGTGTTCATAAGATCTCTAAAAAGGAAGATACTTCAAGTTCTTTTCCTTATTATTTTTCGAATTGAAAGCGGTCAATACGAAAAAAGTCCTCGCCCTCTCCACTAAAACGAAACCATAGTGCCCTGATCCCATCCACAGGTAATACGCTGCAAGTAAACGTCTGCCAATTTTTTAAATTGCAGCCACCGGGAACATCGATGGTTCCTATGGATTGCCCCCAACTATTATCGATGGCGATATCAATTTTACCTGGATTTGCTCCTGAAGCAATCCGCATTTTTATTCGTTTAACTCCTTTTCGAAAATCGAGATATTTATATCCTACACAATCCCCATTCCAAATCTTGCCCAGCTCTTCTTCAATTGGCGAAAATGTTTGGATGCGCACATTACCATATAAAAGGCATGCCTGTTCCGCTTCAATTTCATCTAACGGGTTTAAAGGCCCGCCTGCACCTTGTGAAGTCATTTCTACTTCGTTTATACTGCCGTCTTCATTAAAATAAACGGGCTCAATACAAGCTTTGCGCATGCTTTTACAACCATGAGTGGACCGATGATAAAAGACATACCATTTCCCTTTATATTCGACCAGGGAGCCATGATTATTCCAATTGCCGGGATCACAATGATCGTTATCTATTATTACACCTCCGTATTTATAGGGACCCATAGGAGAAGTACTCGTCGAATATCCTATGCAAGTGGGTCTTCCTGCGCGCCCCATATGAGCATAAACCAAATAATAAACCCCCTTTCGCTTGGTAAGAAAGGTTCCTTCATGAAAAAAATGTTCTTTCTCGGTAAGCACATTTTCTTTCACCGAGGAAACGTCGATTTCTTTCATATTGGGCTTTAATTTGGCCATTTTCAGATTAAATTGACCCCACACATAATAACCTTGTCCGTCATCATCCACAAAAACGGCAGGATCTATTTCGTGGTATTTCCCCACCTCGATGTTCGTTCCCTCGATAAACGGACCTGTTGGGGAATCAGAAATGGCGACCCCTTCCGTTAAGGTATTATTGGCCAAACAGTAATAAAGATAATATTTACCCTCTTTATACCAGCAATCGGGAGCATACAGCAAATCGTCGCTATAAGGAACGGCATCGTGTTCACCTTTTGAAGAAAAACGATCTGGATATAATTTCCACTTTTTCATATCGTCGGAAACCAATATGTCGTAACGCCACGAACAATAATAAGCGGGACTTTCATCGCGCGAACCATAAACATATATTTTACCGTCCTTCCAAACTCTCGCTGTGGGATCAGCGATATAAACGCCAGGAGGTACGATAGGATTTTGTGAAAAAATGCTACCACTCCATAAAATCAAAATGATCCATGTAAGAAAAAACTTTCCTTTGGTCAACGCAGGCATTTTGAATGATTAAATATTTAATTCTTCTTATTGAGCTCCGTTTTCAATCTTAAAAACCCACGCATAATTACTGGGATTGGTTTGCGGTGTCAAAACCGGTGGCGTAATGATAAAGGTATTCCCCGATTTTTTCGATTTCACCTTGCCTTCGAAGCCAAGAAGAGAAACCTTACCACCAGTTTTTATTCCTTTTATGACCAACGGTTCTTTCGGAAATTCAGTACAAAGTACATACAAGTGATTCCCTTTTTTAGTGAAATATACATTTTCGGTATTATTATTTACCGAGCCTTCCCATTTGCGGGTCCCGTAAATTGCATCGCCATTCACCTCAAGCCATTTACCAATATCGAACAGACGTTCCTGCTGAATCACCGGGATAAGCCCATCGACAGTAGGGCCGATATCGAGCAGCAGATTACCACCCCCAGCCACTTTTTCTATGAGTAAGTCTACCAGAGCATCCGATGTCATATAATTGTCCAAATCCTCTATCTGGTTATAACCGAAGGAAGTCCCGATCCCCCGACATTCTTCCCAGGGATGTTTAATTTCACTTCCACCTTCCCGGTCATGAACCAAATTATATTCTGTGGTAAAATAGCCACCGTGCACCCCTCGCGTTTCTTTCCCCCAACGATCATTCACCGCCACACGATCCTTTACCGGCGATTCGTTATACAACCAGGCCAGGAACTCGGTACTTTTCCACTTTTCACTGGGATAATCCCATTCACCGTCTGTCCAGAAAATATCCGGTTGATATCGCAAAACCAAATCTTTCATCTGTGGGATCATGTGTTCATCCACATATTTTTCGAGATTCTCGTGATACAGCGGATTATACCATTCATAAAGCGAATAGTAAAAACCCATATGAAGCCCTGCTTCTTTTATGGCATTAGTCAGTTCCCCGCAAAGATCACGGTGGGGACCGATGTCCATACTGTTCCAATTCCAACTTTGCTCACTAGGCCAAAGAGTAAAGCCTTCGTGATGTTTCGAAGTAAGTACTATGTATTTGGCCCCTGCCTTTTTGATAACATCGGCCCAACGCACAGGATCAAAATGCGGCGTTTTCCACATCGGAGCAAAATCCTGGTATTGAAAATCCTCTCCATACCTTTTATTATGGTAATCGCGGAATAGTTTGCCTGCCGGACTATCTTCGTTAATGCGCCACCAATACCATTCGGCATACTTGGCATAAATCCCGATATCGGCATCAGCCGGCGCCCAAGCCGGAACAGAATAAACTCCCCAATGAATAAAAATACCCAGCTTTGCATCTTCGAACCATTGGGGCACTGGCCTACTGTCGATAGATTCCCAAGTAGGCTGGTATTGTTGTGCATTTACCTGCAAATAAAAAAATAAAATCAGGCCAAAAAGAAAGAATCGTTTCATTTTAACTGGTTTTTATTGATTACATTAATATCCCATTGATTCTTTTAAACCGATCATATATCGGCACGAAGTAAAAAAACTACTTACTCTTTTTCGATTCAACTTGCTCAAAATATTTTTTGAATCACTCCCTTCCCGATATAAATTAATGGCTTTTTCTCGAATAAACTATTTCCCCGGAGCTTTAAAACCTGCCGCCGAATCGTCGAGTACCAGTATCCAGTCTGAATTTTCTCCCGGTTGCGGCGGAACAAATGTACGGGTTCCCTCATTCGAAAAATTCCCGATTTTATGAGCCTTACCATTCCGTGGATTATACCACCATGCGGTTACTTTTTTACCCGAAACAACATCCATCCTTACCGTAAACGGCCTCCCAACTGGAACATAAACCATGGCATAACGGCCGTTTTCATCTCGGGTGGCTACAAAACGATACCGTCCGGAACCGGGTACCGAGGTTTTTACCTCATCGGGTACAATTACCGAATCATCGGGAATACGCGTGA
>NZ_JAPCWE010000020.1 GCF_025943985.1 Anaerorudis cellulosivorans
GGAACTATGTTGTTTGAGAAGATACCGGTTCGTGAATTGTTCAACAAACCAAATTTAAATGTCTCGTCTGACGACGGTCAACTCGAATTATTTCGAGACCTCAAATCTTAACGGGACAGTAGTGAAATGATTTTAATAAAGAATAGGCGGTCCCACCGGATCTTGACCCTTCATCATAATGGAAAAAGACCAGTTTCTTCATTACGGATCTTACCATCCAGAGGTACTCCTTTTTTGCATAATGGCTCTCTTTGTTTATAACAGGTAAGGTGGTTTCATCAACCTGTATGTAGTCTGTTTCTAAAACTTCTTTCTTCAAGACCTTGTATAATGGACTCAGCAACTCACATGTGGGTTTAAACCATCCGCTAAGGGTATTTGCGGGTATTTTTACTCCCAGATGATGTAACTGTTTTACCTGACGGTAAAAAGGCAGGTGATATTCATATTTTCCAAGCATGATCTCAGAAAGAAGACTCGCTCCGGGAAGTCCTTTGTATATAGGCAAAAGTGGAAGCGGTGCTATTATTACAGCAGGAGTTTCCTCTGTTGCAGGTGTAAGATTGTCTTTTAATCCGTATTTAGGGCGCACAATCTCTTTAACATACAGTTTACCCGGTTCAAGCTCCAGTGTGCGGGTACGTTCTTCTCCTATGCGTTTGTATTTGTCCTTGTCAACATCTTCCGGTTCAATCACTACTTCAACAACAGGAAGTCCTTCCAGCATCTTCCTGTTGGAACGAGCCTTTTTTCTGTTAGCGGTACTCTCTTCAATCTGTTTTTCTGCTGCAATGCGCTCTGCCTCTATCTCTTCAAGACGTTTTTGTTCTTCCCCGGTAGTTTCAAACAAGTTCAGCTGATTGGGATCAAGTTTGGATAACTTTTCACTCTTGCGACCGTAAAACTGACGGGTAAACCAGGCTATTTGTGAGAGGAGTTTATCAATCTTTTGCTGCAGGTCCGTCATCTGTTCTGCCTGCTTAGCATTAGCCTCAGAGAGCTGACGGATTTGTTCCGCCTGCGATTTTATTAAGAGCTCTAATGCTTCCGATTGATTCATTTTAAGGGCTTTTATTTAATCATAAAAATACTAAAAAACCGTGAATCAGACAAGCTTTCGCAAGCATTATTTTACACTTTTATTTAAGTTTTTTACTGGTGATTTCTAAACGCTTTTAGTCGCTTCAGTCTGGTGTTCGGATCATCCTGTATCCCTTCAACCATCATAACTAAATCTGCCCAGCTCATGGGGTATGACCGGCTTTCTTTATCATATCCGGGCAAACGAAAGGTTCCCTCTTCGAGCCTTTTCATATACAAAACTAAGCCTCCGTCTTCAGCATGAAGGATTTTCATAGTGGTACGGGTTCTGTTTATGAAAATGAAACAGTCACCCATGCGAACATCATACCCCATCTGGTTCTGTACAACTCCACAGAGTGAGTTCATTCCTTTACGCATATCTGTCTTACCCGGACAAAGAAAATAGCGCATTGTATCATTTAGGCAGAACATGTGAAGAGCAGATTTGAGCGAGTAAATTTATAGCAGCTTCCGTTTGAGAGGTGCCTATAAAACTGACCTGGATGCCTCCGGGGAGTTTTATTCTGATTTCTCCTTTACTACTTCCTGACAAAGCAGTTTCAGGTGCAGACTTTTTTTCCGGAAGATTAAAGCTGATGGGTGCCAGTTTCTCTACTGCTGTCACACGAGAATGATTGTTATACGGACGGGTTAATCCAAATTTACTTTTCCAGTAATGAAAACTCGATACGGTGTATGATTCATTGGTACAAAAATCTTTAATGCTTAAACCACTGCTTTGCTGGCGTTCCAATATCACCCTAAATTCTTCTTTGCTTATTGGTATCATATATTGTTATGTTTGCAGGCAAAGATCAAAACTAAAGATGATAATTAAAACGGGGACTTTATCGGGTGCTTACATATTATTACAAATTTAAACATTTATCCTTAATTGTCAATTTAAACAGGCTAATTTATAATTTATCCTTTAACCGTTGTGTCACACTTTTTGTAGATATACCATCCCGGATATTAAGTGTAGTCCATCTTTTCCAACCTCGCTTTGCAGTGTTCTTTCCGCTCATTCGCTGGACACCTTGCGGTGTCCGGCGTCAATCACTCCACTCACACCGCATCGCTATTCCCAATAGTCACCTCCGCTCCATTGCAGTGTGCATTTGGTCGCTGTCGCTTACGCTAACGCTTCCGTCATCCACACCGCACCGCTACCGACCTGTTCCTACCACCGCTCTTGCCCTGTGAGTTCTGGTCGCAAGCTCCCTCCACCCACACCGCAATCGCTCCATTCCGCTCATTCCATAATCCCTTAGAGCGACGCTTCGCGTCACTACTCCCGGGATTATTACATTCGCTACCGTAGCATTTGCTGTGTGAATTAAACGCTTCAGTGCATTTTTGTCCGCTTCGCTTCCAAAACAGCCCTTACGCTATCACACAGCCTTGGGGTGTTTAGACGTATCGTGGTAAACAAAAAATCCGCCACAACTACCAGTGTAGGATAGTTAATAGTCTAGGTGTTTAATCTATTTACAGGTATGATTGCTTTCAACATTCATAATGTTGAAATATAGTTTATCACAACCTTTTCTATGTATAGAAGCTATAATTTATACTATTAGTTGTCTATCTATTAATTTATTGTCTTACACAATTATCAAGTTTAGTTTAGCATTCTTTCGTGCGGTTTCTATATTTACCCGGATGTTAATCAATGTAATTCAATAATTTGTAGCAAAACATTCAGGCTTTCAAGTTACTTTTCCTGGATATTGTAAAGGTGTAGCAATTAAACAAAAACAGGTTATAAGGTGTTCCTCCGTCGTTCACTTAATGCAATAAAACATATGTGCAAGGGCAAGCCCTGGCGGGTGTTAGAGAAAATCTCCACCCTTCGGGTAGTATTTTCTCTAACACCCTTGCACATACCACATCCACAGTCACTCTTGCGCTCCAGTAGGTGCTCATCGTGTCGTGTCTGTTTGTTTTATTGCATGACGCTCACTCGGTCGTCACTCGTGGCTCTCTCTGCCCCCCTTGAATCCCCTTTAAGGTATTCGCTTCGCTCATACATTTTTTATAAAGGGGTGCAGACGCCACTCAGTGTTTGTGCTCGCCTGCGGGTCGCTCGGGCTGCCCGGCTTGTCACACTTTTTGTAGATACTCCATCCCTTATTTATTGCCTTTCTGGTAGTTTGTTATTATAATATATTTTGTATCTCTCTGCCAATCTTGATTCTTGCCTTTTGTACCTTAGTCACTTTCTGTGATTATTCCATTCTCTCCGTCATAATTTAGCTCATGCTTCGCTTCAAATTACTCCTTCGTTCATTTCATAGTCACAGCCTGGTAATTTAACGTCAAAGGTTTCATTCAGTGAGTCAGTCGTTCCTCCTTTCTCTCTGAATGTCCTTTTCCTCCCTGCAGGATTAAACAAAAAGTCCGCCAAGCCTGCTGATCACAGTAGTAGTCAGGCGCGCTCGTATCCTCGCGCTTCTTCCTGCCCACACCCTCGCTCCACTCGCGTCGGCTCGCGCCTCTCACTACGCAAAAGAATAAATTCTTTCGCTTCGTTCGGATAACCTGTTTTTTTCCATTGCAGTTAAACATTCTTGGAATAAATTTTTTTGTGTCCGATAGTTATAGTTTTTTTAATGCAGTTTTAAATCCTTTTTGTTTAATATTCAGCACCTGTTTTGTTCGTTTGGCCGTATCAGTATTTTACGTCTCTGCGCTTCGCTTGCGAGGCTTATGTGTGTCTTTGTATTGTTAAATTTCTTTGTTGTTTTTTCTTTTCTTTTGATTTAACTTGTCTATTTCAATTATTAGTTTTGCTTCGCAAATCTAATGCACCTTAACAGGTGCTTGATTTTTAAGTCTGTATTCATACCCTTATTCCTTCTATTATTGTTGAGGAAATTGTAACTTTGAGGAAGTAATTACAACTATTATGTTAAATAAATCATGCCATTTCAATAAAGTCACTTTATCACGTGATATAATGATTCAACGATTTGATAAAGGATTGTTGAGGTTTTCTTTTAATCTCTACTCTCTAAAGAATCCTTTGTGGATTCATATCGGTACTTCTTTTGAAGCAGGTGATTATTTAAAACATTTGCTCAGCACTAGAGATTTGACTGTTTCTATTTATTCTTTAATGAATCTGGTACTTGAAGCAGGTTTCAAATTCCCATTGGATAGAGTGATAAATATAGAGGATTCAGATTATAATGAATCCTTCTTTGAATGTATTGATAGTTATCTTTGGAACCGAAAACCTGATTTTTATGAAGAGGATCTGTATTTAACTTACCAGATTACGTATGATGTTAAAGAGAGGTATGATAAATATATTAAGGAAAACCCCAGTCCGGATCCATATGATGAAATGTTCACTATTCTTACAGATTCAGACATCACTTATTATAACGTTGTAAATGGTTCTTTTTCAGAAGAAAGAATTAACAATTGCTAGTCCTGTATATGTTTTAAAAAATACATTCAAGTTACTACCTTCCGGATAAATGAAATCATAGCAAAGGTAGGTTGTCTTTTATATTACGTCAAGGTCAGGCACTTCGTGTTTTCAAGAAAATCTCCAATTATGCTGGCGCATAAATAGTATTTTCCTGAAAAACCTTGCCTAATATAACGACGCCATGGTGCTATACGCTATGATTGCAGTTTATCCTTTCCCTTTCATTGACCTTACACCTGTTAAGGCAAATTGACGCAAATCGAAGTAAAATTGAGCAAATCAAAGCAAAATTAACCGATATTTTTAGCTCTCATATTTAATCATTTTAATTGCTTGAAGGAGTTGGTACTTATCCATATAAGTCCGGACCATGGCCGTACCATGTTCGTACCAAGTCTAATTAGTTTAACATTTTAAAGATTACAAATTATGGGTACTATTAAAAAAGGTATTCTCGGAGGTTTCTCCGGAAAAGTGGGCTCCGTAGTTGGAGCAAGCTGGAAGAGTATCGACTACATCAGAAGTCTTCCGGCAAGCGTTAGAAATCCAAGGACACCGGCTCAGGTGAACCAGAGGAGTAAGTTTGCAACAGTTATTAAATTCCTGACCAAGTTCACACCAATCTTAAATATTGGTTTCAGGAACTTTGCAAATAATCAGACCGCAATCAATGCTGCTATGTCATATCATATTCATAATGCAGTTATCGGCCAGGATGGAGAATATGAGATAGATTATGAAAAGGTGATGATCTCAAGAGGTCCTCTTTACAAACCACTATTGTGTGAGGCGATGATTGATAATGGCGAGATTGCAATTGGCTGGGATCCGAAGCCTCTGGCCAACGGTTCTTCAGATGACTACGCAATAGTACTGCTTTACAACAAAACCAAAGATGAAGTAATTGTGGATGTTAATGGGGAAACCAGATCAAGAGGTTATACCGGAGTTGATTTCCATGATCACTGGCTGGGCGATGAGCTTGAAGTCTATATTGGCTTCGTTTCAGATGATGGCAAGCTGATATCTGACAGCATGTATATGGGTTGCTTTAAGTTACCTGATGCATAACCCTGTATTCTTATTTTTTTAATTAACTCTGAACCGCTCCTTTTAACCCGGGGGCGGTTCGTTTTAACTATGAAAATGTGATGAACCAGTTACTAAATATCAATTACGAGCTGATAGGAACAATCAGTACCATTTTAGGTGGTGGAGCTCTGGGAGGATTTATCTCCAGGATTGTAAACAGGAAAGAGATAAGACGGATAAAGAAGAGCGAGGCCATACAATCTGAAGCAATGGCAAAAAGAGAGGATGCATCGGCTGCATCGGAGATGATGGGACTACTTGAGCGTACTGTTGCCCACATGGAGAAGATGAACTCTTATAATGAGACAAACTCTGAAAGCCTGCTGAAGATGGTAAGGGAGAAGGACAGCATCAACAACAAGCTAAAAAAGGATCTTGAGTTTTTGCAGTTGCAGAGAACAGAGGATCACAGGCGTATTACAGGACTTGAGAAGATTGTTAAGAGAGAGCTGGAATGGCGTAAAGACAGCGATTATCACTATTGCTCAGTAGTTGATTGCGAGGTCAGGAAACCTCCATTTGGAACTTTTAAACGTGATGTGAAAAAATAATCTTTATGGATAAAGGTGTTTTTTTTAAGATAATCTCAAAAACTCTCTTTTTTGGCAGGCTTGCGCCTCATCAAAAAAGAGGTGTAGAAACTAAACTAACAGCTTTTGATATTTATGATATTGTTGATGATCGATGGAGAGCTTATATGCTTGCCACTGTATTACACGAAACAGGAGGTGAAATGCAACCGGTTGAGGAAGTCGGAAAAGGTGCCGGCAGACCTTATGGAAAAAAACTTAAACATGATCGCACGGTATACACTTTCCCGGATAGGCTTTATTATGGTCGTGGTGATGTTCAACTCACATGGTACGAGAACTACGAGTTGATGGGTAAACTTTTGAATTACCCATTATTGAAATATCCTGAATTAGCACTGGAACCTGAAATTTCTGCGAGAATTATGATTGAAGGTATGACTCGCGGTATTTCTAATCGTGGCGACTTCACCGGTGTTTCTCTTGAAAACTATTTCAATAATCACAAGGAGGATCCTATTAATGCCAGGAGAATTATAAATGGATTAGACCAGGCTAAGAAGATTGCAGATTACTATAATAAGTTTTTAAATGCAATAAGAATTTCAAAAGGGTAGGGTATGGTACCGTTAAAATATAAAATACTGTTTATTGCTCCTCTGCTTTTCATTTCTTGTAAACCAAAACAGGTTATAACAGAGAAGATCTCTACCAAGTCTGACAGTTCTGCTGTCGTTCTATTGGAGGATGAAATCTCACAAAAAGAAACTCAAATAGCTTCTTTACAAAGCGAATTAAATCGCTTTGAAGAAGAAAACTTCAACCTGAAAAGTGAGATCTCAACATATGAAATTAATTATGACACGACCCAGCCAATCAATCCTGTAACTCAAAAACCTCCAATATCATCCGAGATAATTACTAGAAGCAACTCCCAGCTAGAAAAAACTCTCAATCAATATGAGGTTCTGCTCCGGGAAGCTTCAATTGAAAACACTCACTTGACCACAAAAAACATCAATCTTCAACTTATAGTAGAGGCGATGAAGGAGGAGAATAAAACGTTAAAATCTAAATCTAATCCTGGTACCCAGCTTACATCCAAATTGTTTTTAACCGGTATAATTTCAGGAATCATGATTTGTGTAATTTCAATTATGATTATAAGGAAATAATTTACTCTTATTATCCAGTTATTCCTACTGCATTAAACGTGTTATAAGTCTTTTCTGGATTCAACAACTTCATGTTAATCTCTCTTCTTTTTTTAGCAGTAAGTTTCACATATCCTGCTGTAACGTCTTTCTTTGTGCTATGACCTACCATCTTTTTAACAACTATCGGATTGATTAATAATTCACTTGTTAGATGAGTTATATAGCTATTCCTTGTATATGAAGTTGAAATTTCTGGGTCTAATGATAATTCATTTGCTATATTCTTAAGAGAGGAGTTTATAGGTTCTAATTTCAGTCTGGTCTCTCTTTTTATTAAATTTTCATTATTTTCTGTAGGCTCAATACCATTTAAAAATGGGAAAATATACCCCTCTTGTGAATCATTGCCTTGTCTATTTATGATCTCAATCATTGGAGGTAAAATAGGAACATAAATATAAGTTGGTTCCTCTCCTTTTCTTAATGTCTTTTTTCGTTCAAAAATTATCTCATTTCTTGGTGCATCAATATTCTTATAAGTTAGTCGGCAAAGGTCTCCAAAATTAAGACCATTGCAGTAAAACATAAATACAAATATATCACGTGCTGTTGCCAGGGCTGGATTATCTGTCTTAAAATTCTCAATTTTCCAAATATCTTCTATTGGCATTGCAATCTCTTTTCTGCCTCCTGCTGGTATTTCGTACTTCCCGTTATTTACTCCAAATGGATATTTGCTACCCTCAATATATGGTTTATCCCCATCTTTATTGTTGATTATTGCCCTTAACGTTCTCATATATATTCCCATGGTTGCATAAGAAACTTCTGTTTTCTCCCAGAATTTCTCGCATTCATTTAAAAATTTAGGTGTTATCTCATCAAAGGATATTTCTTCTTCAACAGTTAGTACATTACTTCCGATAGTTATATGCTTTTGTTCAATACAGGTTTGAATGAATTGAATTTTATCAGCCTTTTTCTTTTTTAGAGAATAGTGCTTGAATCTCATCAAAGCTTTTAAGGTTGTTCTGTATATAGATGCATTTCCAACTTTATATTCGTTTTCTAACGCTGTTATCTTGTTTTGAAAAGCTTCATTTACTGTTTCTGATAAAGGCTTTTTTAAGATATTATCTAATGCCTCAAATGAAAACTCATTTATTTCAGCTAATACGTTAATTGCGGGTTTTAATGATAGAGCTAAATAATTGTTTAGAGTTTGTTTTGTAAGTTTATGTTTTTTCAAGTCTCTATTAATGAATTCATCCCATTCTTTTATCTCAAAATCAAAACCTGAATAATAGTATTTATGTCTTCTTTCGTATGTTACTCGCCAAAAAATTGGTGCTTCAACGTCATCTTTATTTCTGTATTTTCTCGTTAAACACACCGAGATATTTCTGTTCTTGTACTTGAAAGCATTTGTTTTTTTAGGTACTTTGTCTAGATTTGCCATAGTCGTAATTAATTATTTAGTAAGTATGGGAAAACAATGGGAAAACAAATGTACCTATACAACGATAAATAACCAAATATATCAAGCGTTATGTTTTATGAGTATTTTGTAATATGCAAATAATCAGACATATAAAATACAACAATAAATATCGAAAAATATTAGGTTTAGCCTTCTAAGCTGTGGGTCGTGGGTTCGAATCCCGCCCGGATCACACCCAAAAAGAAACACTTGCTACAACTTAGGCAAGTGTTTCTTTTTTTATAGTCACATATTGGCCACACAAAAGCCGATATAGAGCCTAATATATCTTTGAGTTAGATTACCTTTTCAGGGACACGAAGTATGCCGTGAGTTTGTTTGTTCTTTCTATTTTGTTTAAGTTTTAAATTTCGTGCAAGAAAGGATGTTTTTTATCTTTTTCCGAAAGAACAATGTCTTTTTCGGGGAGACGCCAATCGATACCTAATGCCGGGTCATTCCATAAAATTCCTCCCTCGGATTGTGGTGAATAATAGTTGTCGCATTTGTATTGAAAGATGGCTTTTTCACTTAAAGTAAGGTAACCGTGGGCAAATCCACGCGGGATGAAAAGCTGACGTTTATCCTTTTCGTTGAGTTCTACAGCAACATATTTTCCGAAGGTGGTTGATCCTTTTCTAATATCTACCGCAATGTCAAGCACGGCACCTATTACCACTCTTACCAGTTTTGCTTGCGCATAGGGTGGTTTCTGAAAATGTAATCCACGTAAGACGCCGTAGGTCGATTTGGATTCGTTGTCTTGAACAAAACGGGTGTTGCATACGTTTTTTGTAAACCACTGTTCAACGAAAGATTCGAAAAAATAACCCCTTTCATCATAAAAAACGCAGGGTTCAATGATTTTTACCTCGTTGATTTCCGTATCGATAATCTTCATCTTTTCATCTTTTTAAATAATCATTTCACATTATCTTTGTTGCTCCGAATTTATTGTAGTAACTCAAGCAGATATTGACCATACGGATTATTTTTCATGTTTTCACCTTGTTTTTTGAGTTTGTCGTTATCAATCCATTCATTTCGCCACGCAATCTCTTCAAGGCAGGCAATTTTCAGCCCTTGTCGTTTTTCTATGACTTCGATGAACGTGGAAGCCTCAGAAAGTGAATCGTGTGTACCCGTATCAAGCCATGCAAATCCACGTCCGAAAAGTTGAACGCAGAGTTGGTTAGTTTTTAAGAATTCCTGATTTACCGAAGTAATTTCAAGTTCTCCTCGTGCTGAGGGTTTGATCTGTTTTGCGACTTCAACCACACTATTAGGATAAAAATATAATCCTACAACTGCATAATGCGATTTAGGATCTTCCGGTTTTTCTTCTATGCTCAATACTTTTCCGTTTTCATCAAATTCCACTACACCGTATCGCTCAGGATCGTTTACGTAATAGCCGAAAACGGTAGCCACTTGGTTTTTCTCTGCATTAGCTACGGCTTGTTTCATCATCTCCGGAAAACCGTGCCCATAAAAGATATTGTCACCAAGTATCAGGCAGACCTCATCGTCTCCGATGAACTTTTCGCCAATAATAAAAGCCTGAGCCAGTCCCTCAGGTCGAGGTTGCTCGGCGTAAGTAAAGTGTACGCCATAATCGGATCCGTTGCCTAAAAGGCGCTTAAACGCCGGTAAATCTACCGGTGTGGAAATAATGAGAATATCCCTGATTCCGGCCAGCATCAATGCCGACAGCGGATAATATATCATGGGCTTGTCGTAAATGGGGATCAGTTGCTTGGATACTCCCCGCGTAATGGGATAAAGTCGGGTTCCCGACCCTCCTGCCAATACAATTCCTTTCATTGATGAGATTTTTAAAACTCGGATGTGCAAAGTTATAATATTATTTGAATATGTAAGAAAATAAAAAAATCATTATCTTTGTGCATCCATCTTCTATTATAGAGATGCGGATGGGAAAGGAGAACAAAAATAATCCGAGAAAATAACGCTCAATATCCTTACGGAAATGTCAGTAGAAATAAAAAAAGTAACCGATAAAGAAACCCTTAGAAAATTTGTTCAGTTCGGCATCGATTTATACGAAGGGAATGAATATTTTGTTCCCCCCTTGATTTATGATGAAATGGCCACCTTGAACCGCGAAAAAAATCCGGCTTTCGATCATTGTGATGCAGCTTATTTTTTGGCGTATCGTGATGGGGTGATTGTTGGTCGCATTGCTGTGATGATCAACTATAAATCAAATGAGATATGGAATGAACGAAATGCCCGTTTTGGTTTTGTGGATTTCATCGATGACGAAGAAGTAGTGGATACGCTTTTTGGTGTTGCCGAAGAATGGGCGCGTTCGAGAGGAATGGAAAAAATTCATGGTCCGCTGGGATTTACGGATCTTGATCACGAAGGAATGTTGATCGAGGGATTTGATCAGATGGGTACGATGGAAACCATCTATAATTACCCTTACTATAAAGATCATATGGAGCGGATGGGTTACGTGAAAGATCAGGATTGGTTTGAATATCTGATTCCCATTCCTGAGGAAATCCCTGAAAGGTATGCCCGTATGGCGGATGTGGTAAAAAAACGTTTCGGTTTGATGGTGAAGCATCTTGGGAGCAAAAAGGATGTGCTACCTTATGCTCGCGATATTTTTTTGTTGATTAACAAGGCTTATAAAGATCTTTACGGTTTTGTGCCTCTTACTGACCGGCAAATTGATTATTATGTGGATATGTATATTCCCATGCTGCGTTTGGAGTTTCTTACCCTCGTGATTCGGCAGGAAGATCACAAGCTGGTGGGCGTAGGTATTGGATTGCCGAGTCTGGCACAGGCACTTCGGAAAGCAAAAGGAAGATTTCTCCCTACCGGATGGTATCATTTATATAAGGCTTTAAAAGGAAAAGATAATAAAGTGCTCGATTTGCTTCTTGTTGCCGTTGATCCCGAATATCAAGGCAAAGGATTGAATGCGTTGCTGTTTAGCGAATTCATTCCTGCAGCCCGACAATTGGGAATGGAGGTGGCTGAAAGCAATCCGGAACTGGAAGAAAATAATAGAGTTCGCTCGTTGTGGAGTGATTTAAATGCCAAACATCATAAAACCCGAAGAGCTTACAGCAAACAATTGTAAGCCTTTTGCTGCGGGATGCGTAATGGCAGAAGCAGCTGAATTTAAATTCAAGATTAGTAAAAACTATTAGCAGCTCGCTGATAGTTGTGAGTTGAAAATATGACAGAATCAGATAACATTTTGCAACCAACGACAGAAAATTATCAGGAAGAACATATTGTTACCCTGGAATGGCAAGAGCATATTCGTCGTCGGCCGGGAATGTATATAGGAAAATTGGGTGACGGTTCGTCGCCTGACGACGGTATTTATGTTTTGTTGAAAGAAGTGCTCGATAACTCCATCGACGAATATATGATGGGGTTTGGAAAGACTATCGAGGTAAAAGTTGAAGGCACGACCGTGAGTGTTCGCGATTTTGGGCGAGGCATACCGCTTGGAAAAGTAAAAGACGTTTCATCGCGTATGAATACGGGGGCGAAATACGATTCTAAAGCTTTTAAAAAATCCGTTGGATTAAATGGGGTGGGAATTAAAGCTGTGAATGCGCTTTCTTCACGCTTTTTTATTGAAAGTTATCGTGACAGACAAGCAAAAAATGTGCTTTACCGACAAGGAGTCGTTGTGGAGGAAAGTGACATCATACCTTCTTCTCAGGCTAATGGTACATGGGTTGAATTTACCCCCGACAGTGAAATTTTTGGAGATTATCATTATCGTGACGAGTACATTGATCCTCTACTCAAAAATTATGTCTTTCTAAATACAGGGCTTACTATCGTTTTTAATGGACGAAAGTTTTATTCGAAAAACGGCCTCGAGGATTTACTCAACGAAAATCTTACTTCAGAAGCGCTTTATCCCATTATCCATCTGCAAGGCGAAGATATTGAGGTGGCCATTACCCATACCAATCAATATGGCGAAGAATATTATTCATTTGTAAACGGTCAACACACCACACAAGGTGGGACGCATCTTTCGGCTTTTCGGGAAGCTTCAGCACGTACGATAAAAGAATATTTTAATCGTAATTTTGATTATGCCGATATTCGAAATGGCATGGTGGCTGCCATCAGCATCAAGGTGGAAGAACCGGTTTTTGAGTCGCAAACAAAAACGAAACTTGGATCGAAAGATATGTCGCCCGACGGCGTTTCTATCAGTAAATACATCGGAGATTTTTTGAAGAAAGAACTCGATAATTATCTCCACAAAAATCCGGGAACTTCCGATATTCTTCAGAAAAAAATCCTTGAATCTGAAAAAGAGCGTAAGGCTATTGCCGGTGTTACCAAATTGGCACGTGAGCGGGCAAAAAAAGCGAACCTGCATAATAAGAAATTGCGTGATTGTCGTATTCATTATAACGATACCAAAGGTGATGATCGCGACGAGACTTGTATTTTTATTACGGAAGGCGATTCAGCCAGCGGTTCAATAACAAAAAGCCGTGATCCTAATCTGCAAGCAGTGTTCAGTCTACGTGGAAAACCGTTGAATTGTTTCGGATTGACTAAAAAGATCGTGTACGAGAATGAAGAATTCAACCTACTTCAAGCTGCACTAAATATTGAAGAGGGTATGGAGGGGCTTCGGTATAATAAGGTAATCATTGCTACTGATGCCGATACCGATGGCATGCATATCCGCTTGTTGTTGTTGACTTTTTTTCTTCAGTTTTTTCCCGATCTGATCAAGAAAAATCATGTGTATATCTTGCAAACACCGCTTTTCAGGGTACGGAATAAAAAGAAAACAGTATATTGTTATACGGAAGAAGAACGTTTGGCTGCCATAAAAGAGTTGGGTCCGAATCCCGAAATTACGCGATTCAAAGGTTTAGGGGAAATATCCCCTGATGAATTTCGCCATTTTATCGGAAAAGACATGCGACTTGAGCGGGTAACGATGCGTAAGGAAGATCTTTTGAAAGAGCTTCTCGAATTTTATATGGGAAAAAATACTCCTGAACGTCAGAATTTTATTATCGATAATCTGACAGTTGATGTTGAAGCTTGATTCATAACAAATAATGAAATCACACTCTTCTATTCCTAATTTGTCGGTTCCCCAAAGGCGCATTGCACTCTTCCCCGGCACGTTTGATCCGTTTACTATTGGTCATGAATCGCTAGTTCGAAGGGGACTCATGCTAGTGGATGAATTAGTCATTGCGATTGGTGTAAACGAAGCGAAAAAAACATGTTTCTCGTTAGAAAAAAGATTGTCAACCATCCGTAATTTTTATAAAGGTGATCCCCGTATACGGGTGGAGAGTTACGAAGGATTGACCGTTGACTTTGCACGGGAAGTGGGGGCAAAGTATATTCTGAGAGGAATTCGGTCGGTGAACGATTTCGAATACGAAAAGGCTACTGCCGATTTAAATCGTTCTATCTCGGGGATAGAAACTTTTGTATTGTTTACCGAACCACAACTTACCCACATCAGTTCTACGCTTGTACGCGAACTGTTACGCTACGGGCACGATATTGCCGAATTTATTCCTGAGGGAATGAAGTGGTAAATTCTTTCGCAATCAAATAGTATTAATATTTATGTATAAGAGATCGATTTTTCTTGTAATCAGCATTTTTTTCTATTTTTCGTGTGCTTTTGCTCAGTTTATGCCCGATCCCTTGGGACTTAAATTGGTGCGTACACTTCAGTTAATTAATAATTTATATGTGGACGATGTAGACTCGGAAAAATTGACCGAAACAGCAATTCGTGCCATGTTGCGTGAATTAGATCCGCATTCGTCTTATTTAAATAAAGAGGAAGTACGGGCTATGAACGAGCCGCTGCAAGGCGATTTTGAGGGGATAGGCATTTCCTTTAATATGCTTACGGATACGTTGTATGTTATTGAGGTTATTTCTGGAGGTCCTTCTCAAAAAGTGGGCATTATGCCCGGCGATAAGATTATTTATGTCAATGACACGCTGATAGCCGGTGTTAAGATGAGCAGTGAAGAAGTAATGAAAAAGCTCCGAGGGCCGAAAGGTACTACCGTAAAAGTAAAGGTATTGAGACAGGGAGTTCCGGGGTTACTGGAATTTCGCATTGTACGCGACAAAATTCCCATTTACAGCATCGATGCTTCGTATATGGTGGATGAGGAAACCGGCTATATACGACTGAGCCGATTTGCCGTAACTTCTGCGGATGAGTTTCGAAAGGCTGAGGAGAAATTGAAAGCAAAAGGGATGAAAAAACTGATTTTGGACCTTACCGGGAATGGAGGAGGCATTCTTCAGACGGCTACCGATATTGCTGACGAATTTTTAGATAATGGTAAGCTTATCGTATATACCGAAGGAAAACATCAACCCCGTTCCAATATAAATGCGACATCAAGAGGGCAATTTGAAAAAGGAGATCTTGTAGTATTGGTTAATGAAGGTTCTGCCTCAGCAAGTGAGATTTTAGCAGGTGCTGTACAGGATTGGGACAGAGGGGTTATCGTTGGCCGCCGTACCTTTGGCAAAGGACTTGTACAACGACAGTTGCCACTTCCTGATGGAACAATGATCCGACTTACTGTAGCTCGTTACTATACACCCAGCGGTCGATGCATTCAGAAGCCTTATAAAGGGGGAGATATCGAGTCATACAACATGGATTTCTTCGATCGTTATCGCAAGGGTGAACTGTTGCATGCCGATAGCATTCATTTTCCCGATTCCTTGAAATATAAGACGTTGGTATACAAACGCACCGTGTATGGTGGCGGAGGTATTATGCCGGATTATTTTGTGCCAATCGATACCACATCGCTTACTGACTTGCATAGAGATCTGATTGCGAAAGGAATCGTTAACCGCATAGCCATTTCAGAGGTGGATAACCATCGCAAATTGCTACTGAAAGCCTATCCCAATGTTGATGCGTTTAAAAAGAATTATTCTATTTCCGTGGATATGGTGACAAAAATGAAGAAAATGGCCGATGAGGAAAAAGTCAAATGGGATGAAGAAGAATTCAAGCGTTCGCAAAAGCTGCTTTTTACACAACTGAAAGCGCTGATTGCACGTGACATCTATGACTCTTCTGCTTACTTCAAAATTATTAATGATGAGAACGAGATATTTCAGGAAGGGTTACGTGTAATCAATACTCCGACTTTAAAGCATATATTTAATGAATGAGGATTTTTTCAAACGAACACGTTATCAAATTTTTGAACTTATTACCCAAAAAATGCCGTACTTTCTTTTCTTTGGCTATATCTCTGATTTTATATGTCTTTTTTAATTTTATTTTGAAAACACTATTCTATAATTCACAAAATCATTACATTTGCACTTCAAAAAAATGATTGACAACGAAACAAGTAAATTGATTCAGGAAATGTTCTCGATTGAGAATAATCCTGTTTTAATTACTAAGGTAAGAGAAAAAATATGATAAAGATTACTTTTCCTGACGGTTCGGTTCAGGAGTACGAAAAGGGAATAACGGCTTTAGAGATAGCAAAAAACATTAGTCCGCGATTGGCAGAGGAAGTGCTTGCAGCCAGTGTGAATGGCGAAACGTGGGATTTGACGCGTCCCATCACAGAAGATGCAACTTTGAAATTGTTGAAATGGGAAGATGATGAAGGCAAGCACGCTTATTGGCATTCTTCTGCTCATCTTATGGCCGAAGCATTACAGGAATTGTATCCGGGGATCAAATTCGGCATTGGACCGGCTATTGAAAACGGCTTCTATTATGATGTGGATCCCGGAGAAGGTGTAGTGATTAAGGAATCGGATTTTCCTGCCATCGAAAAGAAAATGATGGAACTAATCGCTAAAAAAGAAGATATTAAACGCCAAAGCATTTCAAAAGCAGAGGCTATCGAGATGTTTTCAAAAAGAAACGAAGAATATAAAGTTGAGCTCATAAATGAACTTCAGGATGGAACCATAACAATTTATACTCAAGGTGATTTTACCGATTTATGTCGGGGTCCCCATTTGCCGAATACTTCGTATATTAAATCCGTAAAAATTTTAAATGTTGCAGGTGCTTATTGGCGTGGTGATGAACATCGCCGTCAGTTGACCCGGTTGTATGGTATCTCTTTTCCGAAGAAGAAAATGCTGGATGAATATCTGGCGATGGTTGAGGAGGCAAAGAAACGCGATCACCGGAAAATAGGGAAAGAATTGGAGCTTTTTGCTTTTTCACAGAATGTTGGTGCGGGACTTCCATTATGGTTACCTAAAGGTACCCAATTGCGTTTGCGTTTGGAAGATTTCCTTAAGAAGATTCAACGTCAGTTTGATTATGAACAAGTTATGACACCGCATATCGCTTTAAAACAATTGTATATGCTTTCGGGTCATTATGAAAAATACGGGAAAGATTCGTTTCAACCCATGAAAACTCCACAGGAAGGTGAGGAATTTATGTTGAAACCCATGAACTGTCCTCATCATTGCGAGATATACAAAACATCACTTCGTTCTTACAAAGATCTGCCATTGCGGCTTGCTGAATTTGGTACGGTTTATCGGTACGAACAAAGCGGTGAATTGCATGGCTTGACCCGTGTACGTGGTTTTACGCAAGATGATGCTCATATTTTTTGCACGCCCGATCAGGTGAAAAATGAATTTTTGAAGGTAATGGATATCATCTTTATTATCTTCAAAGCATTGGATTTTAATGATTTTGAAGCTCAGATTTCTCTTCGGGATCCGCTAAACAAAGAAAAATATATTGGGAGTGACGAAAACTGGGAAAAAGCCGAACGCGCCATTATAGAAGCTTGCGAAGAAAAAGGATTGAAAGCAAAAATTGAACTTGGTGAAGCAGCTTTTTATGGACCAAAACTCGATTTTATGGTGAAAGACGCGCTTGGTCGACGTTGGCAATTGGGCACCATTCAGGTGGACTATAACCTTCCGGAACGTTTCGATTTGGAATATGTTGGAGCCGACAACCATAAACACCGGCCGGTTATGATTCATAGAGCACCGTTTGGGTCAATGGAACGCTTTGTAGCTGTCCTCATCGAACACACTGCCGGAAAATTTCCTTTGTGGTTGTCTCCTACACAAGTTGTCGTATTGCCTATTAGTGAAAAAATTAACGATTATGCATATAATGTTGCAAAAACATTAAAAAAATACGATATTCGAACCGAAGTGGACGATCGCAACGAAAAAATCGGAAGAAAGATTCGGGATAACGAACTCAAGCATATTCCATATCTGTTGATTGTAGGGGAGAAAGAAGCACAAAATGACGCAGTTTCGGTGAGAAAACGTGGTGAAGGCGATAAAGGTATAAAAAATTTAACTACCTTTGCCGAAGAGGTTGTACGTGAAGTAGAAAAAATGATAGAGATAGAACGGCCTTGAATATTTAACGAAAATAAAAACAATTAATTATAAAATCAGAGAAGAAATACTTAACATCAGTTGAATGAAGAATAGTCCCAAAGATTCAAAAAACCAATATAGGACAAACGAGCAAATTCGTGTACCGGAAGTTCGTTTAGTGGGCGATAATGTTGAACAAGGAATATATCCTACACAAGTGGCTTTGCGAATGGCCGAGGATATGGGTTTGGACTTAGTGGAGATTTCTCCATCGGCCAATCCTCCGGTATGCCGCATCATTGATTATCAGAAATTTCTATATCAGCAGAAAAAGAAACAAAAAGAACTAAAAGCCAAAGCGACAAAGATTATCGTAAAGGAAATTCGTTTTGGACCTCAGACTGATGATCATGACTACAATTTTAAACTTAAGCACGCTAAAAGTTTCCTCGAAGAAGGAGCCAAAGTAAAAGCTTTTGTATTTTTCAAAGGTCGTTCTATTCTGTTTAAGGAACAGGGCGAAGTGTTATTACTAAGATTTGCCAACGATCTCGAAGATTATGCAAAAGTTGAGCAGATGCCGGTATTGGAAGGAAAACGTATGTCGATTGTTCTTGCTCCCAAAAAAAACGCTTCTGCTCCCAAAAAAGAATCGCCTGCGAATTAAGAATAAAAAGAGAGCAAAAAGTGGAATGATTTCCAAAAAATCATTACCTTTGCAAGCTGAAAATTTTATTAATCATCAATAATTAAATAGGAAATGCCGAAAATTAAGACTAACTCCGGTGCCAAAAAGAGGTTTACCCTTACCGGATCAGGGAAAATTAAGAGAAAGCATGCGTATAAAAGTCACATTTTGACAAAAAAGAGCAAAAAGCAAAAAAGGAGATTAACGCATACTACGCTTGTTGATAAAGCAGACAGAGAAAACGTAAAATTATTATTGAGATTGAAATAAATCCGATAGTGTTCGTTATTTAGTTTTTATTAACCGAATGTACGCTCAAAAGATTTCCGGAACAGAAGGAAACGCTAACATTCAAAACACATTATTAATATTATGCCAAGATCAGTAAATCATGTTGCTTCGCGCAATCGCAGAAAGAAAATATTAAAATTAACCAGGGGTTATTATGGCGCCCGTAAAAATGTATGGACTGTAGCAAAGAATACGTGGGAAAAAGGTCTCACCTATGCTTACCGTGATCGTAAAGATAAGAAAGGAAATTTTCGCGCTTTATGGATACAACGTATTAACGCTGCTGCCCGTGCCAATGGAATGTCGTATTCTCGTTTGATGGGGGCTTTGCACAAAAACAACATTGAAATCAACCGGAAAGTTCTTGCCGATTTAGCAATGAATAACCCCGAAGCATTTAAAGCAATTGTTGATAAAGTGAAATAAATAAATTATTGTTGTTTATATCTACGAATAAAATGAAGGAAGAGTCCCCGACGGATTTTTCCTTTTTTGTTGTAAAATCTAACCATTTCTGTTTGTTATTTCTATAATTCGATGTTGCCTGACCGAAAACAGATTGAATTTTAAAGAACGGTTTTTTTATTGGGTTTTGTGTAAATTAAAAATTATCATATAAATTTGCTTCTCAGTTGAAAATTAATAGTGATGAAAACCTTTTCAATAGAAGAAAAAGAAAATATAGAAAAAATTATCCGGTCTTCTAAATTTTGTTATGTAGGTATGGCCGACGAGAATGGATTCCCTTATGTATTGCCAATGACATTCGGATATGATGATGGTGTTATTTATTTTCATTCTGCGCAAGAGGGGAAAGCTATTCGCATACTTGGTAAGAATCCAAAGGTATGCATCGCATTTTGTACCCAACCCGAGCTCATTTGGCAGCATCCCGATGTGGCATGCAGTTATAGGATGAAAGGGAAAAGTGTTTTATGTGAAGGTGAAGTAGTATTTGAAGAGGATTTTGTCGAAAAAGAAAAGATATTGCATATCTTTATGCATCATTATTCCGATAAAACATTTACTTTTTCTGTTCCTGCTGTGAATAATGTGAAAATATGGAAAGTAGAAATTGAAACCATGTGCGCAAAGGAATTTGGTGTGATGCGTCCGGGAAGTATTTCATATAAAGATCAGGATTTTTTTTGATTCTACATTGACTTTCTTTGAGAATTCCACGTGAACCGTGCATAATGAATAAATTTTTTTAAATACGTTACTTAAAAGCTACTCTAATTAGAATTGAATAAATGAAAAGAATAAGTATTTCGATTGCAATTTTTGCTGTCGCATTGATCACCTTTGCGGCAAATCCTCCTACGCAAGAAATTAAAATAAAACCTGTTGAACTTACCGGTGCCGTTTTTTTGCAGAAAGTATTTAATTATAAAGAAAATGTCAATGAATGGAAATACGAAGGAGACAAGCCGGCCATTGTTGATTTTTATGCCACTTGGTGTGGCCCATGTCGAAGAACGGCCCCCATACTTGACGATTTGGCTGACGAATATGGCGACGACATTTATGTATACAAAGTGGATGTAGATAAAGAACCGGAATTAGCAAGAGTCTTTGGCATTCAAAGTATTCCGACTTTTCTTTTTATTCCTCGTCAAGGGAATCCTCAAATTGCACAGGGTGCCTTACCTAAAGAAACATTCAAAAAAGCTATTGAAGAGTTTTTGCTTGAGAAAGAGCTTACCAAATAGATTAACCCTATAGAGGCTTCTTGTCCATGGAAATTACCAGTCTTCAGAATGCTGCAATAAAGAATATTGTAAAACTGGCAAAAAGTAAAGAACGGAAAGAACAACAGCTTTTCGTTATTGAAGGTGCCCGAGAGTTATCGTTAGCATTGGCAGGCGGATACATTCTTGATTCGGTTTATGTGTGTACCCCTTTATTTGCGAAGAGCAAATATCCTGATGTTGTCGAGTCAATCGACCCCAATAAAATAGTTCCTATCTCTCCTTCCGTATTCGAAAAAATTGCTTACCGTGAGAATTCCGATGGAATTGTTGCGGTGGCTAAGCCAAAACCACATAGATTAGCTGATATAAAGTTATCTGAGAATCCGTTTGTTATTATTTTGGAATCCGTTGAAAAACCGGGTAATTTGGGTGCAATTCTTCGTACTGCCGATGCTGCTGCAGTGGATGCTGTTATTGTATGCGATCCACAGACCGATTTGTATAATCCTAACGTTATACGTTCAGGTGTAGGCACGTTATTTACGGTGCAAACTGCCGTTTGTACTTCGTCGGAGGCGATGGAATGGTTGTTGCAGAATAAGATTACCTCGTATGCTGCCGAATTGCAGGCTGCCGAATTTTATCAGAATGTAGATTTTACCCGTCCTTCGGCTATTGTTATGGGAACAGAGGCAGAAGGACTTACCGATTTTTGGTTGCAAAATGTCAAAAAGCGAATTAAAATTCCGATGAAGGGGAAAATCGATTCGCTCAATGTATCTGTTTCTACTGCCATTCTCACCTTTGAAGCAATGCGGCAGCGCGGGTTTTAATTCGGTTTATCCTTTTGCATTTTTGTAATCTCTCTTTGTAAACTCGTTAAGAATGCGCCGATGTAACAACACATCACACTTTTTGCAATGCATTCGCTGTTTTTTTGCTGCTTAAGATCATATTTTTTTGCGATTTCATCAGGTTAATGGATTGCAAAACAATGGTTTTGGTTTCGTTCAAGATGTTCAGAAAGAGGATGCTGCTCCGGGTCCCGGATTCGTTTGCTTTTACGCGTTTAATTTGTTTTTTAGTGAGTTTGGCACATTGTTCGAGAATGTTTTCCCGGTAGGTTAAGAGCGTATCGAATGAAGAATAATCATGTCGGTTCATCATATCGATGAATTTCTCATACATTTCGATTACATTTTTGCATATTTCGCGCAATTCATTTTCTTGTTCGTCGCTAAATCCTTTATGATTATTGTCGATGTGGCGGTAACTCTCCGAAGTGATTGTTTTCAGTGCTTTTGCAATTTCATACGTATAATCCACCACCTGAACATATTCTTGTTCGATATCCAATTCATTCACAGCAATGGCTTGTATGGTGGGAACCACTTCGTACGTTCGTTTATTTTTGTAACTCATATACAAATCATCGGCTTCACGTGAAATTCTGCGCAGCAAATGGCGATCTTCGGTTGTGAGTCCTTGTATATTTTGTTGATATATATTCAACATTTTTTCCACTGCATTTTTTACTTCCGAAGTACATGCTTTTATAATCCCTTTTTCATCTTCCAGCAGAGAAGAATTGATTTTTTCCTTTTCTTTTCTTTTGTGGTGAGCTTCAGAAGACTTGATGAAAATAAACACAATGAGTGCCAGCAATGCAACCATGGCTATTTTCCCTCCCCACATCAACAATAGACCTATGAAGAACGCAATTGAGAATGCGATAAGTGCCGTAAAAAACCATCCTGCAATCACAGTTAAAACGCCATTGATGCGATATACGGCACTTTCTCTTCCCCATGCCCTGTCGGCCAGCGATGATCCCATTGCAACCATAAAAGAAACATACGTAGTTGATAGGGGTAATTTTAAAGAAGTTCCTAACGAAATCAGCAATGCGGCGATGGTTAAATTTACCGATGCCCTGATCAAATCAAACGAGGCAGAATTTCCTTCAACTTTGGCGGGTGTAAAACGACGATTAATGGCTTTCCTTACTTTAGGGGGGGTGTAGTCTCGCAATACGCGGTTGATATCTACCGCAGCACGAACGATCGAGCGAGATAAAGGAGAAGAGGAAAACTTTTCCATGCCTCCATCGGTTTGCCTGGCTAAATTTACTTCGGTCTCGGTTACTGTTCTTGCTTTTTTGGAAAACCATAAGGCTAGAACCATGATGATGCCTGCGCCCAATAAATATCTCCAGTCCGCCACAACCGGCTCTTTTAATTTATCCATAAACAGTGTTTCAATATTTCCGCCGGCGATTGTTACCTCTGAAGCAATTTGGTATGAACTCAATCCGGCCATAAAAACACCAATAAAATTTACCAAATCGTTGCTGGCAAAAGCAAGCGCCAATGCCATTGTGCCCATTAAGACGATCACCTTGAGAATATTAACCTTAAAGAGATGCTGGAGGAGCGCCATTAAAAGTGTCCATACAATAAAAGCATAAAACAAGGCTTTGCCCATGTTGTTAGAGAGATATTGCAGTAAATCTTCCGAAACAATGGCACTACCTTTTAATCCTTTAAAAACAATGAAATAGGTGATAGCAGTGAGGGCAAATCCACCCCATAAAGCGCCGAAGTATTTAAATGATTTTTTGTAGTTGAAGGAAAAAATCAAACGGGAAAAATACATGATAACACTACCTGAAATAAAGGCAATGACCACCGATATCAATATACCCGAAATAATGGCTAAAGCCTTGCTTGTATTAATGTAATCCGCCAGATTCCCGCCATTGTTTTCCCACATGATGTACAACGACACGGCAACAGCAGCTCCCAACAACTCAAATACCAAGGAAACAGTAGTAGAAGTGGGTAGTCCCAATGTGTTGAAAATATCCAGCAGAATAACATCGGTTATCATGACTGCAAGAAAAAGCATCATGATTTTTGGGAAAGTGAACATATTGGGATGAAAAACGCCGCTTCGTGCTATCTCCATCATTCCGCTTGAAAACAAGGTACCCAACATTACTCCGATAGATGCAACAGTGAGAATTACCCATAGGGGCGCGACTTTTGAACCTACGCTTGAATTGAGAAAATTTACAGCATCGTTAGCTACCCCTACAGTCAAATCGAGGACTGCTAAAACCAACAAAATGAGAAGAATAACCAGATAAATAAGATCCATCTTGTTTTTGGTGCTTGTATACAGTATTTTAAATAAAAATACTCTACTTGGACTTAAAAAGTTGACGGCGCAAAAGTAATAAAATAGTTTTTTACCTCAATTTTTTTGATGCTAAGAATTAAAAACTTAACAGAAATGTAACAAAAACACGTACATATTGTCACTTCATTTTTTCTCGTTCTTCAACAATATAAACAGGCTGTTGCAATACCCTTTGTTTTTTTGAAAGTTTTTGTTGATAAACCCGAAAAGCTATGAAGCAGCATGTCATAATAACCGCTCCTCCAATATAGGCAATAGGTTTAGGCAACGAAAATCCTTCCGGCGCAAGTAAAATATAGGAAGAAACAACATACGTCATAAACAAAGCGGGCAGGAGAGTGATTCCGTATTTTTTGTTATTAAGAATCAGGTATATTGTGATTGTCCAAAGCACTACTGTGGCAAGAGTTTGATTAGCCCAAGCGAAATACCTCCAAATAATATCGAAATTGATTTGGGTTAAAAGAAAGCCAACAATAAACAGCGGTACAGTTATCAACAATCGGTTTATCATGGGGCCTTGCTTCATTTTAAGAACATCGGCAACAATCAGGCGCGCACTACGAAATGCGGTATCTCCCGAGGTTATGGGAGCCGCAACTACACCCAAAATAGCCAGTATTCCTCCGAATTTGCCAAGCAACGAATTGGATATTTCGTTGACCGCCCATGCTGCATTCCCTTGATGGGCAACCATTACCTCATTCAATTTTTCGACTCCACCGAAAAAACTCATCCCGATAGCAGCCCATATTAGGGCAACAACTCCTTCTACAACCATCGCACCATAGAAAACTCTGCGACCTTCTTTTTCGTTTTTTATACATCGTGCCATTAAAGGCGATTGCGTGGCATGAAAACCGGAAATAGCCCCACAAGCGATCGAAATAAACAGCATCGGGAAAACGGGAAATTGCTCACTGTTATAGTGGAAATTATGCCAGTTTTCGGCTGTAAGTTCGGGTATTTGATATCCTTTTATAAAAAGGGCCGAAATTAAACTTACTGCCATAAATAACAATGCAAAACCAAATAAGGGGTAGATCTTCCCTATAATTTTATCGATCGGAAGAAGGGTAGCCAGGATATAATAAATAAAAATGATAGCAACCCAAAAATTCATGGTTGCATAAGCGGGAGTCAACTCGGCCAGAATGTTTGCAGGCCCTGTAATAAAAACCGCCCCTACCAATACCATCAATACAATTGTAAACAACCGCATGACTTGTTTAGCTGTAAGTCCCAAATAGATACCGATGATCTCGGTTATGCTCAATCCGTTATGCCTGATCGATAACATTCCGGAGAGGTAATCGTGCACGGCCCCGCCAAAGATGGTTCCAAAAACAATCCAAACAAAAGCAACAGGTCCCCACATTGCACCGGCTATTGCTCCGAAAATAGGACCTAATCCCGCAATATTCAGAAATTGAATGAGAAATACACGCCACCATGGCATGGGAATATAGTCTACGTTGTCGTTGAGTTTATAAGCGGGGGTTGGTTTATCGGGATCTGCACCAAATGTTCGTTCGATAAATTTTGAATAAAAAACATAACCCAAAATTAAAATCGCGAGACAGATGATAAATGTTATCATGTTCTTATAAGTTTTAATTTCACACAAATGTACGTTTATTTGCTGAATAATGATAAGTATTTTCGTGAAAAAATTTAATATTGAAAAGGAGTAACCATTATATAGCAATAAATTTTTTTTTGCAGATTGTAGCAGCTTGAACTTAATCCCTTACAAATTGTTTTCTTACAATAGAAGAAAGGGGAAGTTTCATGAACATTAGGTTATCGAAATATCCAGCCGATGAAGAACGATTTAAATCGGCTATACGTTCTGTTAAAGGAATCATTTCGGTAGAAATAGACAAAAAATTAGGAAAGTTGGTTTTCGACATCGACCCCGAATTTTCCGATGACGAAGCCGATATTATTCGTGCTATCGTGGCGGCTGTTCGTGAAAGCGGTGGAGAGGTATATACCGACAAACGCTCCTATCCGGTGCTGAATATGACGTGTGCTGCTTGTGCAGCTGCAACTCAAAACATCCTCGCATTTGTGCCCGGCGTTTTAAATGCCTCGGTCAATTACGGCAATGAGAAAGGGACTGTTGAATATCTTCCCGATATTACTTCCCCTCAAAAAATGCGTCAGGCTCTGCAGGAAATCGGCTACGATATGTTGATTGAGGACGACGAATTGTCGGTCGAGAATGTGGAACGTTTACACAGGGAAAATTATCGCAAACTCAAAAACGAAACCATTGGTGCGCTTCTATTATCGGTACCGATTGTCTTCATCGGCATGTTTTTTATGCATTGGCCATATGCGAACTATATCATGTGGGCATTGGCTACTCCGGTGCTGTTTGTTTTTGGGCGTCGTTTTTTCGTTGGGGCATGGAAACAGGCAAAACATCGTTCGGCAAACATGGATACGCTGGTGGCATTGAGTACCGGCATTTCGTATCTCTTTAGCGTTTTCAACACGCTTTTCCCTCAGTTTTGGGAAAACAAAGGACTGGAAGCTCATGTCTATTTTGAGGCATCGGCCGTAATCATTGCTTTCATCTTACTCGGAAAACTGTTGGAAGAAAGAGCAAAAGAAAATACTTCCGAAGCCATCAAAAAACTGATGGGACTGCAGCCCTCAACGGTAGTAGTTGTAAAAGATGGCATGCCGATCGAAATCCCTATTTCGGATGTTGCCGTGGGCGATATTGTGTTGGTGAAGCCCGGTGAACGCATAGCCGTGGATGGTGAAGTAACGGAAGGAGTCTCGTTTGTTGACGAAAGCATGATCAGTGGCGAACCCATTCCCGTGGAAAAGAAACCCGGCGATAAGGTATTTGCCGGCACATTGAACCGACAAGGTAGTTTTTACTTCCGTGCGCAAAAGGTAGGTAAAGATACGTTGTTAGCACATATCATAAAATTGGTGGACGAAGCGCGTGGAAGTAAAGCCCCGGTACAGGCACTGGTGGACAAGATTGCCGCAATTTTTGTTCCTGTGGTAATTGGTATTGCTCTGGTGAGTTTTGTTGGCTGGCTTATTTTTGGTGGCGAAAACGGCGTTGTTCACGGACTTTTGGCGATGGTTACCGTGCTGGTGATTGCGTGTCCGTGTGCTCTCGGATTGGCCACGCCTACTGCGGTCATGGTGGCCATTGGTAAAGGAGCCGAAGAAGGTATTCTTATTAAAGATGCAGAGAGTTTGGAATTGGCGAAAGATATCGATGTGGTGGTGCTCGATAAAACAGGAACCCTTACCGAGGGCAGACCGGTGGTTACCTCCATGAAATGGACAGCCGATGTTGAGCCATTATGGCGCAATATACTGTACAGCATCGAATACAAATCGGGGCATCCATTGGGAGAAGCTATCGTAGCCGAATTGCAGGATGGCTGCTCACTTCTTGAGAACGTGGAAATTGCGCATGTTAGCGGACAAGGAGTCGAAGGCGTTTATTATGGGAAGAAGTATTATGTAGGCAATGAAGCCTTTATTTCATCGAAAAATGTACCTGTTCCTTTCCATTTGCAAACCCTGATTGTCCGTGAGATGGAGGCAGCCCGTACCGTTTCGCTTTTTGCCGATGAAGAGAGGGTATTGTGCCTCATTGCCCTTACCGATCAGTTGAAGCCTACTTCTAAGGAGGCTGTCGAGCAATTGCAACAGATGGGCATAGAAGTGGCTATATACACCGGCGATAACGAAAAAGCGGTTGCCGAGGTGGCGCGGCAGCTGAGTATAACTTCCTATAAAGGCAACGTGCATCCCGATGAAAAAGCCTTGCTTATCAAAAAATGGCAACAGCAGGGAAAGATAGTGGCGATGGTGGGCGACGGTATCAACGACAGTGCAGCATTGGCGCAGGCCGACGTCAGCATCGCCATGGGCAAAGGCAGCGATATTGCGATGGATGTGGCAAAAATGACCATCATCTCATCTGATCTCACCAAAGTACCCAAAGCGATCCACCTATCGAAACAAACTGCCAAGGTGATCAAACAAAATCTCTTCTGGGCATTCATTTACAACGCTATCGGCATCCCCATTGCTGCGGGAGTGTTGTATCCGTTCAGCGGGTTTATGCTCAACCCCATGATTGCCGGTGCTGCAATGGCGTTGAGTTCGGTAAGTGTGGTAACCAATAGTTTACGATTAAAATCAAAAAAGATATGAAAACATTACGATTCAAAACCAATATCCATTGCTCCAATTGTGTATCAAAAGTAAAACCGTTTCTGGATAAGAAGAAAGGCATACTTTCATGGAAAGTAGATATCGAACATCCCGACAAAATTTTGACCGTGGAAACCGATGAACTTTCGGTGGATGACATTATTAAGACCATCAAACGAACCGGATTTGAAGCCGAAGCGCTATAAATTCTAGGTTAAAGTATGTAAATATATTGCATTTTATTTTTCTCTCATATACTTTTGCAAGAAAATTAAAGGGAAATGAATTATCTACTTTCAAACAGATATTGGTGGCGTCACTTACAACTCACAAAGTCGTAAGGGAAGCATCCGTGTTTTTTGAAGTAAGCAATAGAATAAAGATCAGAAAGCCTGTCGCACCTTGCGACAGGTTTTTTCGTTTTTAGGGATATTTACAAATAAACGTTTTTTCATTATGAATCAATTTACAGTAAACGAAAAAGGGTATTATGGCGAATTTGGCGGAGCTTATGTACCCGAAATTCTTCACAAATGCGTGGAAGATTTACAGCAAGCTTACCTTGATATTATGGAAAGCGATAGCTTTCAACAGGAATTTCAAGCGTTGTTACGCGATTATGTCGGGCGTCCTTCACCGTTGTATTTATCCAAACAACTCTCTGAACGGCATGGTTGTAAGATTTATCTTAAACGGGAAGACCTCAATCATACCGGTGCTCACAAAATCAATAATGCCATAGGGCAGGTGCTTATTGCCCGAAGGATGGGCAAAACCCGCATTATTGCAGAAACCGGAGCCGGTCAACATGGAGTAGCTACGGCAACGGTGTGCGCACTCATGCAGATGCCTTGTACGGTTTATATGGGGAAAACCGATGTGGAACGGCAGTTTCCAAACGTAAAAAAAATGGAAATGTTAGGAGCGACAGTGGTTCCCGTTACTTCAGGAAACATGACATTGAAAGATGCTACAAACGAAGCTATTCGCGACTGGTGCAGTCATCCCGAAGACACGCATTATGTGATCGGATCGACTATTGGTCCTCATCCTTATCCCGATATGGTAGCCCGACTTCAGTCGGTTATCAGCAAAGAGATTAAAAAACAACTCACAGAAAAAGAAGAACGCGATTTTCCCGATTATCTTTTCGCGTGTGTTGGTGGGGGAAGCAATGCTGCCGGAACAATTTATGAGTATTTGGATAACGAGAATGTCAAGATTGTGCTTGCTGAAGCGGGAGGAAAAGGCATTGACAGCGGCTACTCTGCTGCCACCATTCAGTTAGGAAAAATTGGTGTATTGCACGGTTGCAAAACCCTCATCATGCAAACCGAGGATGGACAGATTGTTGAACCGTATTCCGTTTCTGCCGGGCTGGATTATCCGGGTATCGGTCCTATTCATGCCCATTTGGCAAAACAACAGCGTGCCAGGGTATTGGCCATTACCGATGATGAGGCATTGAAAGCTGCTTTCAATTTGACACGAAATGAGGGGATTATTCCTGCATTGGAGTCGGCTCACGCTTTGGCAGCATTGGATAAAGTGGAATTTTCGTCTTCCGATATTGTAGTGCTTACACTATCGGGGCGAGGCGATAAGGATATGGACACCTATCTTAAATATATGGATTAATTTAGCAACTAAATCATTACGATATGTCTTACAATTTTCATACCCATACTAAAAAAATTCTTGGCGACCTTCATACGCCGGTGAGCATTTATCTGAAAGTGCGCGATGCTTTTCCGCAATCGGCATTGCTGGAAAGTTCCGATTTCCATGCCAACGAAAATAGCACCTCTTACATCGGACTAGAACCCATAGCTTCCGTCGATGTAAATCGGGGTATGTGTACGATGAAATTTCCCGATGGGGAAAAAGAAATGCGCCCGCTGTCTGCGTCTTTTACGATTTCCGACGCATTGAGCGGTTTCCTTCAACAGATAAAAGTGGAAGGCGAACATAGTGATGCTTGTGGATTGTTTGGATATACCACTTTTAATTGCGTGAAATATACCGAAAATATTCCCGTTCGCGAAAGCAAGGAAGAACGCAGCGATGCCCCCGATATGCTGTACATTCTTTATCGCTACATGCTGATTTTCGATCACTTTAAGGACGAAATCACTATTGTTGAGCTTCTTCGCGATGGAGAAGAAAGTCGGCTCTCGCGTGTGGAGTTGCTGATGAATGTCCGTAATGTTGCGTTGTACAACTTTTTTCCCGAAGGAGAGGAATACAGCACCATTACCGATGAGGAATTCAAGGCCGATGTGCGTCGTGGCGTGCAACATTGTCTTCGGGGAGATGTCTTTCAGATTGTGCTTTCGCGCCGTTTCGTTCAACGATTCTCGGGCGACGATTTCAAGGTGTACCGGACATTGCGTTCCATCAATCCTTCGCCCTATCTGTTTTATTTCGATTTTGGCGGATACCGCATTTTCGGTTCTTCTCCCGAAACGCACTGCAAAATTAAAGGTTCCCGAATCAGCATCGATCCCATTGCCGGTACAACCCGCCGTACCGGAAATTATAAGGAAGATATGAAGGCGATGGAGTTTCTGATGAACGACCCCAAAGAGAATGCAGAGCATGTCATGCTGGTCGACCTTGCCAGAAACGATCTGAGTAGAAATGCACACGATGTAAAGGTCGATTTCTATAAAGAACCGCAGTTTTACTCACATGTTATTCATCTGGTTTCGCGTGTGAGCGGCACACTCGACGAGGGCACCGATCCCATCAAGGCCTTTTTCGATACTTTTCCTGCCGGCACGCTTTCGGGAGCACCCAAAGTGCGCGCCATGCAACTTATTTCCGAGATCGAGAAGCACAATCGGGGTGCCTACGGAGGTTGCATCGGGTTTATCGGATTAAATGGCGATCTCAACCAAGCTATTACCATCCGCACTTTTGTAAGCCGCAACAACGAACTCTGGTATCAGGCCGGAGCAGGTATTGTGGCACAAAGCAGCGACGAGTATGAATTGCAGGAAGTCAACAGCAAATTGGGTGCTTTGAAAAAAGCCATTGATAGGGCATCCTCTTTGGTTAATGTTTAATAGTAAAAGAAAATGAAGAAAATTCTTATTCTCGACAATTACGACTCCTTTACCTATAATTTGGTTCATGCGGTGAGATCGCTTGGATACACCGGTGTAGATGTGGTTCGCAACGACAAGGTTGATTTGGATTTGGTAGAGCAGTACGATAAAATCATTCTTTCGCCCGGTCCCGGAATACCCGAAGAAGCAGGGGATATGCTTCCGCTGATTAAACGTTATGCACCTACTAAAAGCATGCTTGGCGTGTGCTTGGGGCATCAGGCCATAGGTGTGGTCTTTGGTGCAAAACTGGAAAATATTCCTTTTGTCTTTCACGGCGTGCAGACAATTGCCCATATTGTGAAGGAAGATCCTCTATTCGAAGGATTACCCTCGGAATTCCAGGTAGGGAGATACCATTCGTGGATCATTTCCCGTGACGATTTTCCCGGTGAACTTGAAATTACGGCTGTTGATGATGAAAACAACATTATGGCCATCAAACATAAAAAACTCGACGTTCACGGTGTTCAGTTTCATCCCGAATCCGTTCTTACGCCACAGGGAATCACTATTATTCAAAATTTTTTAAACATAAACGACAATGAAAGAAACGCTATATAAAATATTCGATTATCAATACCTTTCGCGTCAGGAAGCCAAAAAGGTTCTTTTTGACATTGTTGGCGGGAATGTGCCCGAATCGCAAGTTGCCGCCCTCATTACTTCATTTCTGATGCGCAGCATTTCGGTAGACGAAATTCTCGGATTTCGCGATGCCTTGCTGGAGATGCGTGTGCCGGCCGATTTGTCGGATTATCAACCGTTGGACATCGTGGGGACGGGCGGCGATGGCAAAAATACGTTCAATATTTCTACTGCAGCGTGTTTTGTGGTTGCCGGTGCAGGTTACAACGTGGTAAAACACGGCAATTATGGTGCCACCTCCATCAGTGGGGCAAGCAATGTTATTGAGCAGCAAGGAGTAAAATTTACTACCAACATCGATACGTTGCGCAGGAGCATGGAACAATGCCATATTGCCTATTTGCATGCACCGTTATTCAGCCCTGCACTGAAAGCGGTGGCCGGCGTAAGAAAAAGCTTGGGCGTCCGTAACTTTTTCAACGTATTGGGTCCGTTGGTAAATCCGGTGCAACCCGACTACCAGATGCTGGGTGTGTACGATTTGTCCATGATGAGACTTTACAGTTATATTTATCAGGAAGGGAAAAAGCACTTTTGCATTGTGCATACGCTGGACGGATACGACGAAATTTCGCTTACCGACCAATTCAAAGTGGTATCCACCAAAGGCGAGCAGCTTTTCATGCCTGAGGATCTCGGTTTTAAGCGGGTGCAACAACATGAATTGGATGGAGGGAATACGGTGGAGGTTGCAGCCGGGATTTTCAGAGATGTGCTTCATGGAGAAGGTACCGGGGCACAACGCGATGTAGTTGTGATCAATGCTGCTTTTGCCATTCAAACCGTTGAACAGGACAAATCGATTGAGGAATGTATCGAAATTGCCCGAGAATCGCTCTATGGCAAGAAGGCTCTTAAAACCCTGGAAAAGTTTGTGGAACTGAATAAAGGATGACAGCATGAAAGATGTACTCGAGGAAATCGTTGCTCATAAACGAATAGAAGTTGAGGAGCAGAAAAAACGTCGCCCCATAAACGAGATCTGCCGGTTATTGGAGAAGAAAACGGTTGAAGCGCGTTCGTTGAAATCGGCATTGGAAAATTCCGACAGCGGTATCATTGCCGAGTTTAAACGCCGTTCGCCAAGTAAAGGTTGGATCAATGCATGCGCCGATGTAAAACCGATAGCTCAAAGCTACGAAGTGAATGGCGCTGCGGCTTTGTCGGTGCTTAGCGATGAGCATTTTTTCGGCGGAACGGCTCATGATGTGGAAACGGCGTTGTCGGCGACACATATTCCTGTATTGCGAAAGGAATTTATTGTAGACGAATATCAGGTTTACGAAACCAAGTTGCTCGGGGCAAATGCCATTTTGCTTATTGCTGCAGCCATCAGCAAAGAAGAATGCAGACGATTTACAAAAATTGCGGAAGAGCTTCAGCTCGAAGTGCTGCTGGAACTTCACGACGAAAAAGAAACGGAGTACATCACTTCGCACTCTCTCATCGGAATCAATAATAGAAATTTAGGTACCTTTGCAACTCATGTGGAGAAATCGTTTCAAATGGCGCGTGTTCTTCCCAAGGAGGCTTTATGGATTTCGGAGAGCGGAATTTCGTCGCCAACGATGGTGAGTACATTGCGAGAAGCAGGTTACCGGGGTTTTCTTATCGGAGAAAATTTCATGAAGACTGCCGATCCCGGCGCAAGTTTGGGCGTATTTCTCAGCGAATTAAAAGAGGATTTTTAATTTTTATGGCTTTCAATAAAAACTTGGTTATCAAAGTATGCGGAATGCGTGATGAGGAAAATATTCGTGCGGTGGAGCAGCTGGATGTAGACTGGATGGGATTTGTGTTTTATCCCGAATCGCCACGCTATATGGCTCAACCGTTGGGATTCAAGAATTTTCCTTTCGACGTGAAACGGGTGGGTGTTTTTGTCAACGAACAAAAGGATATTGTCAGGAAAACTTCTTTGAAAAACCTCATTCAAGTGATTCAGTTGCATGGAAGCGAACTACCTTCCTATTGTAGGGTTTTGCAGTTGGATGGATTTGAGGTGATGAAGGCGTTCAGTATCGATTCTGAGAGACGGTTTCCTGTAAAAAAAGTACGGCTTTACGAGAAGTGCTGCGATTATTTTCTTTTCGATACCCGCACTTCAGGTTATGGCGGATCGGGAAGGAAATTCGATTGGGATATGCTTTCGGATTATCGAGGAGATGTGCCTTTTTTGCTGAGCGGAGGCATATCGCCCGACGATGTGGAAGCCATCAAAGCTTTTTCGCATCCCATGTTTATGGGTATCGATCTGAACAGTTGCTTTGAAATATCTCCCGGATACAAAGATACGGCATTATTGCAATCGTTTATAGAAGAAATCAGAAAATGAACCGAATAGATCAATTGTTTGACAAAAAGAAAAATAACATTCTTTCAATATTCTTTACGGCCGGATATCCCCGGAAGGATGATACTGTTTCCATTATTGAATCGTTGGCCGAAAACGGTGTGGATCTCATCGAGATTGGCGTTCCTTTTAGCGACCCCTTGGCCGACGGCCCGGTGATTCAGTCGGCAAGCACACAGTCGTTGAAGAACGGCATGAGCGTGAAATTGCTTTTTGGTCAACTTGCCGATATTCGTCAGAGAGTAAGCGTTCCCCTCATTTTAATGGGCTATCTGAATCCCATCATACAATTTGGAGCGGAAAGGTACTTTAAGACCGCAGCCGAATGTGGCATCGACGGCCTGATTATTCCCGATTTGCCTTTTGACGAATACATGGAATCGTATAAAGAAATAGCCGAGCGGTACGGATTGCATGTGGTTATGCTCATCACTCCCGAAACATCGGAAGAACGCATACGACTGATCGATGAAAATACGGGTGGGTTTATCTATATGGTGTCGTCGGCATCGGTAACCGGTGCGAAAAATGCTTTCAGCGATGCCAATCTGGCGTATTTTCGACGAATAAATGCCATGCAGTTGCACCATCCCCGTTTGATCGGTTTCGGCATATCCAACAAAGTTACCTTTGATGCTGCATGCGAGGAGGCTTCGGGTGCCATCATCGGCAGCAAGTTTGTGTCGCTGTTGGGAACAGAAAATTCCATTGGCGAGGCAGTAAGAAAACTGATGGAAGCAATTCGTTAGCTCACTTCCAGCGTTCTTTTTTCTTTACTGCTTTGAAAAGCCAATTCGATGATGCGGATAACGTTGCGCGCTTCTTCGGGTTTCACTGCAAGTTCGGCTTTCCCCAGGATGGCATCGCGCAGATTGATGAAATATTCGCGATAATCGCCGTTTTCGCTTTCGACTTTTCCCTGAATTTTCACTCCTTCAAATTCCGTATGGATGGTACCCCATATGCTTTCGGGTTCCCGTCCCCAGTCGTTGGTATTGGGAATCGCTCCCTTGTCGAGGTTTTCTTCTTGCACGTCTAGGCCATATTTGACATACGAACCTTTGGTGCCGTGAATCAGGTAGGTGGGCCCCGGGATGCGACACAACATACCGGCTTTGAGCGTTGCCGTAAATGTGGGGTAATGGAGGCGCACATCGAATCGGTCGTCGGCTTTTGCCCAGGGGCGTTGCGAACAAATTTCGGCCGTTACTGCCTGTGGCATGCCGAAAAAGTAGAGCGCCTGATCGATGAGGTGCGAACCGAGATCATAGAAAATGCCCGATCCGGGACGGGGATCCTCACGCCAGTAGCCATTGGGGCGAGGATCGGGGCGGTAACGGTCGAAATGCGTCTCATAGTCCTTCACCTCACCGAGCAAACCGCTTGCAAGTAATTTTTTCACTGTTTTGGTGTCGCTTGTGAAACGACGGTTGTGATAAACCGTCAGAATTTTGTTTTGTCGTTTGGCAATTTCGATGAGTTCGTCGGCTTCGGCCACAGTGACCGTAAACGGTTTTTCAACCACGACATGTTTTCCTGCGAGCAATGCTTCACGTGCCCAATGAAAGTGTACCTCGTTGGGAGAAGTAACGATTACCAAATCGATTTCCGGATCGTCGATGATGCCTTTTCCGTCGGGAACAACAGCTGTAACAGGGTAACGTTCTTCGATGATACGGATACTTTTGGGATTTGTCGTACTGATTTTGGAAAGTTCGAAACCTTCCAGCACGTCTATGAACGGTGCGTGAAATACTCTTCCGGATAGTCCGAAACCAATAATACCGGTGTGGATAATTGTTGACATAGAATTTTGTGTTTATTGAAATTATTGTTTTTGAACTCGTATATTTTATATAACGTCTTATGCGTTTGAATTGTTATTGTTTAAACGGTACCTTGTTTACTCGTATATTATTTAGCTAACGCCTTATACCCTTTTATTGTTCTTAAATTTCGGTTTTTATGGCGAACCGAAATTTTACTCCTTATTTAAAATGATTTTTCCGGATTGACCTTGATTTGACTTGTTTTTATCTCAGGTTAAAAGGAAATTCACAAGTTTTTGTGTTGCAATAGAACGGTGACTGATGCGATTTTTAATTTCCTCGCCCAATTCGGCAAAAGTTTGGTCGTAACCCTCCGGAACAAATATCGGATCGTATCCGAAACCGGCAGATCCTCTTTTTTCATTGATAATATGTCCTTTTATTTCGCCTTCGAAAAAGTATTCTTTGCCGTTCATCAATAAAGCAATCACTGTACGGAAACGTGCTTTTCGGTTTTCGATATCTGTTAAATTATCGAGCAGTTTGTTGATGTTGTCTTCGTCGCTGCAAGCCTTGCCGGCATAACGAGCTGAGTAAACGCCGGGAGCATTTCCTAAGGCATCCACTTCTAAACCGGTATCTTCTGCAAAACAATCGTAACCATATTTATTTTTTATGAATCGGGCTTTGATGAGTGCATTTTCTTCTAATGTGTTGCCCGTTTCCTCAATCTCGTCATGGCAGCCAATATCGTCCAGGCTAAGGATTTCTATTTTCCCTTCTGTAATTTTTCGAATTTCATCTAGTTTATGCCGGTTGTTGGTGGCAAATACAATTTTTCGCATCATTTATGTTTACTCTTTGGAGTTTATTTTATTTCGTTTTTAAGTTTTATGTTTCTCGAGAGCTGATTCTTGCAATTCGTTTGGCTTGTTATTCTAATTGTATCATAATTTTTTTAACGTTTTTATTTATTGATAGAGAAATGAAATTTCTCCTTTGGTTTTTACATAATACAACGTTTTATAGGCTGTGAATGTTTTTGAGGAGGAAGATTTTAGAATTTGTGTTCTTGAATGACACTTTTTATTGATATCATCAACTTATCACCTTAATCTAATTAATCTTAAATGAAGTAAGTGATTTTTTAAGCATAATAAGAAGTGGTTTAGATTCAAAAAAAAGCTAATATCTTGTTTAATAGTGTATTACTAATGATCTCGGATATGTTAATGACAATATCTTTTCATTTTTTGATACAAAAGTTGCATACATTTTTTTTTAAAACCTCTAATTTTGACACTAATTATATTAAAAGATAAAGGATATATGTATGTAGGAAATAGGAATATAAATTGAATATTTTTATTTCACTTTTATGACCAATTTCAATAAACTAATAAAAAATCAGAAATGCTTAAAAAATTTCAAAAAAAGTTTTCGGCAAGCTTTATTGCAATTTTAATTGTAATAGCTTGTGTAGTTACAAGTTGTAGCCAAGAGGGAGGGTATGAGGGACCAATGCCTGTTGTACCCACCGATCCTTCAAAGCCGGTTACCTTCACTGATTTCTTTCCAAAAGAAGGAGCTGTACGTACTTTAGTATTCATTGAAGGGAGTAATTTTGGTACAGATGTTTCGAAAATTAAAGTATCCATTGGAGGAATACCGGCTCCTGTTATTGGTTCCTCGGGTACGAAAATCTGTGTAATGGCACCCCGACGCTGTAGTAGGGGAGATGTAGTTGTTACGATTATGGATGAGAATGGTAAAGTTGCAAAAGAGCACCAGTTTGAAAATTTATTCACGCTTCAGGAGTCTTTGGTGGTTAATACATTAATAGGCAAAGTGGATCCGCAAACCAATACTTCCAGTATCATCGACGGTCCTTTTGAAGAAGCTGAATTTCAACACCCTTGGTGGTTGGAATTCGACATAGACGAAGAAGGGAACAAGATTATCTATTGTATTGATGAAGAAAACTTGGCGGCACTACGGAAGATTAATCTGACTACAAAAGAGGTTTCTACCGTATTTATGAAGGGGCAAGCCGGTGTTCATCAGGTAAAATCGATGTTGTTCGACACGCCAACGAGAGACACCCTTTTCTTTGTCGATGATAATGGGCGTGGAAACTGGAACGACAGGCATCAAATGCCAAATATGCATTATGCCCTTCGTAAAGAAGGATTCCGAAAAGTGTATCCTTATTTGTACGGACAATGCTCTTATTCTGCTGTATCCATGAGCGACGGTACACTTTTCTACAATACATGGCAATCTTCACAAGTATATAAAGCCCGTGTAATTTTTGACGAAGCCAGCCAAATGTGGGATGGGAAAGCGTTGTTTAGTGTAAGAGCCAATGCTAGCGATCATATCTTTATGTTCAGGCATCCGGATGATCTTTATGTGTATGTGACCGGATTCAACGGAGTGTATAAATGTGCTTACGATAAAACAACGAAAGAACTGGTCTCGTCTGCACTTCATGTAGGGGATTTAAATGGAAGATCGGGATATGTCGATGCTCCTGGAAGTTCTGCTCGGTTTAACCGTCCACGTCAAGGGGTTTTTGTGAAAAATCCTGAGTATGTAGCACAAGGGAAAACTGATGTATATGACTTCTATCTGTGTGATCATAATAACAACGCTATTCGAAAGGTTACACCTGACGGTGAAGTTAGCACATTTGCCGGACGTGGGAGCGTAGGAACCGATGGCAAAGTCTGGGGTTGGATTGATGGAGAAGCGAGGGAAACAGCCCGTTTTAGGGAACCTACCGGTATTTGTTATGACGAGGAAGAAGGAATCTTTTATGTGGCAGACCGCGAGAACAAGCGTATACGCACCATTTCTGTAGAATAAGTCTAATGTAATTGAATAAATCATAAGAATAAAAACACGAAAAAATGAAAAAATATATTCTATCTGTTTTATGCATAGTCGTGTATGTAATAAGCATATCTGCTCAAAAGAAGACAGTTGAAGTTTCCGGAACCATTGTTGATTCAGAAGGGGTTCCTCTGATTGGTGCGACTGTTGTCATAAAGGAAAAGCCGGGATTGGGAGTAGTATCAGATATGGATGGGAAATACAAAATAGAAGTCGAACCCTTTCAATATTTAGTATTCTCTTACGTAGGTTACGAAACACAGGAACATTTGATAAAAGACGAAGATATGGTTCTAGATATCACTATGCATGAAGCAAAAACTACTATACTTGATGAAGTTACGATTACCGGTATGGGTCCGCAGAAGAAGATAACGACGACTGGATCAATCACCACAGTTGAAGTGGGGACTTTGAAGACACCGGTTTCCAGCATTACCAACGCTTTGGCCGGGAATGTGGCCGGAGTGATGGCAATGCAACGTTCAGGACAGCCGGGAGACAACGTCTCAGAGTTTTGGATCCGAGGTATCTCCACGTTCGGGGGTAGCTCCAGCGCTTTGGTATTGGTTGATGGATTTGAAAGGAGTATGGATGAACTCAATATCGAGGATATCGAATCTTTTACAGTACTGAAAGATGCTTCTACTACGGCGATTTACGGTTCACGCGGTGCGAATGGTGTTATATTGGTCAATACGAAACGAGGAAGTGAAGGAAAATTAGAAATAAATGCTAAAGGAGAATATACTTGGACCACCCGTACTCGGACCCCTAAATTCGTTGATGGCTTAACGTATGCTTCCATGGCGAACGAAGCGCGTACAACCCGCAATCAAAAAGCTGTTTATACCGACCAGGAGTTAATGATGATCGATGAACAGTTGGATCCGGACATTTACCCGAATGTCAATTGGATGGATCTTTTATTGAAAGATGGCGCTCCTACCTATCGCGCTTCGGTGAATATGAGAGGCGGAGGATCAAAGGCCCGGTATTATTTATCGGGCAGCTTCCTCGATGAAGGAGGGATGTATCATGTGGATAAGGCAATGAAAGAATACGACACGAATGCCAATTATCAGCGTTATAACTATCGTCTGAACCTGGATATGAACGTCACCGCATCCACTCTGATTCAGGTAGGTATTGGCGGTGCTCTTGAAAAAACGAATCGTTCCGGCGCAGTTAACACCGATGATATCTGGTATTCGATATTCGGATATAATCCGATTACGATGCCAGTGATGTATTCGAACGGATATGTACCTATTATGCAGGGAGAAGATGCAGAATCGTGGGAAAGAAAATATAATCCTTGGGTAGCCGCTACACAAACAGGATATACTGAGGTTTGGCAGAATACCATCAATTCTAATGTCACATTGGATCAAAAACTGGATTTTATTACCGAAGGGTTAAAATTTATAGGACGTTTTGGATACGATACATATAATTACAATCATATACAACGCCGGAAAAATCCCGAGATGTGGAGAGCTGAACGTCAACGGAATTCGGACGGTGAGCTCGTTTTTAACCGAATCGTTCCGGAGCGTTTACTGTCCCAAGGTTCTTCTGCGTCGGGAGATAGGAAGGAATTTTTAGAAGCTGAATTGATATATGGGAGAAATTTCGGAGATCACAATGTAGCCAGTGTCCTTAAATATACACAAGACAATTATGTGAACACCTCCAATATTGGCGGTGATATTATGCAAGGGATAGCCCGTCGGCACCAAGGATTGGCTGGAAGCGTATCTTACGGGTATATGAATCGTTACTTGTTCAATTTCAATTTCGGTTACAACGGTTCGGAGAACTTCGCCAAAGGGCATCAATTTGGATTCTTTCCTGCCTATTCCATTGCATGGAACGTGGCGGAGGAAAGTTTCGTGAAAGACAATATCGATTGGTTGAGTATGTTTAAAATCCGCTATTCTGACGGAAAGGTTGGTACTGATAATACTCCAACCCGTTTTCCCTATCTTGCCACCTTTGGAAATTATACTCGGTGGACAGGCGCAGGAGAACAAGAAGTATATTACAACTGGGGTGATCTCAACAGCGGATTCGGTTATCCGGGTTTGACCTATACGCGTGTTTCTTCCAATAATGTAACCTGGGAGATCGCCAGAAAACACGACTTGGGATTTGATTTGTATCTTTGGGGAGATAAATTTGGTCTGACAGTAGATTATTTCGATGAAAAGCGTGAAGGAATCTACATGACCAGATCTTATTTACCGGATATGGTAGGTATTCAGGGAGAGAATCCTGCGGCAAATGTCGGAAGTGTTAAAACGAAAGGGTTCGATGGCAACTTCAAGCTTGATCAAAGGGCGGGAGATGTCGGTTTGCAGATACGAGGCAACTTTACGTACAGCAAAAACAAAATTACCGAAGCCGATGAAATGGTAAGCCGTTATCCCTATCTTCGTCGCACCGGTTTTCGTATCGATCAGGCAAAAGGTTTGATTGCTCTGGGTCTTTTTGAAGATTACGAAGATATTCGAAATAGCCCTCGTCAGGACTTTGCCGATCCCAGAGACGTGATGCCTGGTGATATCAAATACAAAGATATAAACGGGGACGGAATCATTAATAATGATGACATTGTTCCGATTGGTTCTACAACGCGACCGAATCTAATTTACGGTTTGGGTTTATCTGCTACGTGGAAAGGTTTCGATTTTAACATGCATTTTCAAGGTGCAGGAAAATCTCATTTCTTCATCGATGGATTTACTGTATATCCGTTCAGTCAGGGAGAATGGGGCAATATACTGGAAGATATGGCAAATTCCAACCGTTGGATCTTAGGTGTCAATGAAGATCCGAATGCCGAATATCCGCGATTAAGTTATGGATGGAACTCGAACAATTACCGTCCATCTACTTATTGGTTGCGCGATGGTTCTTATTTGCGATTGAAGACTCTGGAAATGGGGTATACATTGCCAAAGGTAATGACTGCCAGATTGCACATGAATAATGTGCGCATACATTTTATCGGTCAGAATTTATTGACATTCTCAAATTTTAAATTATGGGATCCCGAAATGGGTAGTTCCAATGGGATGAAATATCCATTAGGAAAGACTGTAACATTTGGATTAACCATTAATATGTAAATGTTAAATTATACTTGAATGTTTTCATTATGGCCGAAATCAACCATGTTTTGACTATGGCTGCTTAGCTTAATGAAACAGTTTCATATTACAAACTTTGAAAACAAATAATTTTAATCAGATGAAAAGAAAATATATTCTATTGAGTGCTATAATTAGTTTTGGGGCACTTCTCCAATCCTGTTCCGATTACCTGAGTGTAGAGCGCTATTTTTCAGACAGGCAGGATTTGGATCGGATTTTCAACAGTAGGGATTATACCGAACAATGGCTAGCCAATGCCTATTACCAACTCCTTTCTTTTAATCTTGAAATAGGACATGTGCGCTTTACACTTACAAACTATTCTGATGATATGATTTTTACAGAAGGGGGCGCAGGTGTATCTTTCTCGGACTATAAGTTCGGTAAATATGGACCTCAGTATGGTGGTAATGTTTATGATCTTATTGCACGTCCCTGGGATCAGTCCTACGAAGGCATTCGTCAGGCTTCCATTTTTCTTCAACATGTTCATCCGGGTGATGAAATTACCGAAGAGATGTATAGAGACCTTAAGGGACAAGCTTATTTCATTCGTGGTTACCTTTATTGGTTATTGTTGAGGAAATATGGCCCAGTACCAATCCTTCCTGATGAGGGACTTGATTATGAGGCTCCTTATTCAGATCTGGCTTATCCAAGAAATACATATGACGAATGTGTGGAGTATATCTCAAATCAGATGTTATTGGCAGCCGAACATTTAGAAAGTAACCGTAGCTCCCGTAACGCCTCACGTCCCACAAAAGGTGCAGCATTGGCAGTTCGCGCCAAAGCATACCTTTATGCAGCAAGTCCATTGATGAATGGAAACCCTGAAATGTCTTCCTTTGTAGATGATAAGGGGAGGCAACTTATTTCCCAGGAATACGACGAGGAGAAATGGGCCAAAGCTGCCGCTGCTGCTTTAGATGTGATAAAATTAGGGAAATATGAAATTTACGTTGCTCCCAAACGTAGCCACGGAGGGCTTTGGGGAGCTTATCCAAAAACAATAGAGCCTCCCTATCATCCGGTATATTCGGAGAAAACCTGGGCGGAAGGTGGATGGAGTGATATCGATCCGCTGGATTCATACCGCGCCTTGTTTAACGGGGATCTTTACGTTACCGAGAATCCGGAATTGATCTTTTCACGTGGCGATAATCAATTGCATGATGAATATGGGATACAATCTATGACCCGTCACCAAATGCCGGTAAGTAAAGGAGGCGGATGGAATTGCCATGGTATCACAGGCAAACAATGCGATGCTTATGGAATGAATGACGGGAAACCGTTTGACCGAGCCACAAGTATGAAAGGATTTACGCAGGAGGATGGAGAGTATCCATATTTGAGAAAGGATGTATGGTTGGAATATGCAAACAGGGAACCGCGTTTTTATGCATCGGTTGCTTTTAGTGGTGCGAATTGGGCTTGTACGAGTGCTAAAGATCCGAATAACCGTGATTTTCAAACATTTTACTACTATGGAGAAGATGACGGACGGAAAATTGTCAGTACAGATGACCGGTGGATACCCACGGGAATTGGGATGATGAAATTTGTGAATCCTAAGGAAAGCTACAAAGACGGAACAGTATATCCTAAAGTTGATCCGGCAATCCGTTATGCCGATATCCTGTTGATGTATGCCGAAGCATTGAATGAATTGACAACCACATATCAAATAGCATCATGGGATGGGAGCGAAACCTATACTGTTTCACGAGATATACCGGCCATGAAAGCTGCTGTATTGCCGGTACGCCTTCGCGCAGGATTGCCGAATTACGATGAAATCGGTATGGGTGATCCCTATACTGATCCTGATGAATTAAGGAAAGCAATCAAACGTGAACGTCAAATTGAATTTTTAGGTGAAAACCAACGTTATTTCGACCTTCGTCGTTGGAAAGATGCACCGGATGAAGAAAGTCAGATGATCTACGGATGCAACACAACTGTACCGAAAGAATATCGTGAATTTTTCTATGAACAAGTAGTAGTTCCAAGTGTGCAAACATCATGGTCTATGAGAAAATATTTTTGGCCGGTTTCTTACGATGAATTAAAAAGGAATCCACGCTTGACACAGGCCCCCGGATGGCCTTCCTATGATTAATCTCAATATATGAAGTAAATTTCCAATAATAAATAATTAAAATAATTGTAATGAAATATTTATATTTGACTATACTGCTTGCTGCACTTTTTACTCTTCCTGGCTGCAATGACGAGTGGAATGACGAGTTATATACCAGAATGTTATCATTGAAAGCGCCGATTAATAGGGATGATGTATCCGTTATTTATTTAAAATATAAACCGGGTGATGAAGTAGTCACTTATAAACTTCCGGTTATTGTAAGCGGATCACAAACGAATGATCGGGATTATATTGCGCGCATTGATGTCGATAATGACACTTTAAATTTTTTGAACTTCGATAAATATGCACATCGAAGTGATTTATATTACAGGCAATTGCCTGAGAATTTTTATGAATTGCCATCACAAACCTGTCATATTCCGGCAGGCAGTGATGTAGGTTACTTTGATATTAACTTTAAACTTTCAGGATTGGATCTTGTGGAAAAATGGGTTTTACCATTGACTATCTTACCTGATCCTTCCTATACTCTTAACACTTATAAAGGTAGACAGAAAGCGTTACTCTGGATAATGCCATTTAACGACTATTCAGGTTTTTATAACGCAGGGAGTATGTATGTGTATTTTGGAGACAATACTACCAAATATATGACAGCCAGCACCCGTGAAGCCCGAGTTGTCGATGAAAATACGATTTTCTTTTATGCCGGTATTACGGAAGAATTGGCAGAAAACAGAGGCGATTTTAAAATTAAATGTGAATTTCTGGAGCCAGATGAAATTACGGAAATAGAAGATTCAAAAACAGGTAAACTAACAGGTCTTTATGTCAAAAGGGGCAAATTGGTATTAAGTGCTGAGAATCCGGCTTTGGAATTCGAAGTTATAGGAGAACCTACTTACGAAATCAAGGAAGAATTCGATATTGATCGTCCACATATAATTAAGCGCTTTATTACGCTGACAATGGAGTATCAGTATAAAGACAGCGCTTCCAGCGAAAATATGGTATTTCCATACAGATGCGTAGGGACCATGCTTATGCAACGAAACATAAGCACATTGATTCCAGACGAAGATCAAGCCATATTTTGGTAATCATTGGCATGTTAAGTAATACTCTAAAGAGTAACTACAAAATATCACCCTTTTAGATAAGCCCCCAAGGGTGATATTTTGTAGTCTTATTTCAAACAATAGCTAGGCATTTTTATTATAGAACTACTCATAATCATTTGATTATTGAGGTTTAATTTATCAGAATCAAATATTTCAATTATCTGACTATATGGAGTGTTAAGGACAAATTAACCGATTATTCATCAAAGAGTTGAAAATAGTGGCAATAAAAAAGAGATACCTATTTATGTCAATCTTTCTCGACTGATTGCCGAATTTAGGACGAATACTCCAGATGCAATTCTCAAAGTTGACGATAAGATACAACATAGCGGGCAGTCTGTAAATGATTTTTCTAAACCTGTTGTGTATACCATAGAAGGACAGGATGGTACTTCGAAGGAATTTACGGTAAAGTTGAAAAAGAGTAATAAAGTTTACTTTGTAAATCCGATCATAGAAGGCGATTATCCGGATCCAACAGTTATTCGTGTTGGAAATGAATTTTATTTGTATATAACAGGAGGTCTTGTAAGAGGTTATAAATCGACTGACCTGATTAATTGGGAACCAATTGGAGGAAGTTCGAGTGAGGTCTTTGATAATAGACCGGATTTTACGAATGATAATGTGAACGAGACCGGAATGTGGGCACCCGATATCAATTATTTTGATGGGAAGTATGTGATGTATTATTCTATATCCAAATGGGGTGGAGGTGCCACATGCGGCATCGGTATCGGAGTATCTGAGAAACCCAAGGGGCCTTTTCTGCCTCCGGCAGGCAATCCCAATGGAAAATTGTTCGTTAGCTCCGAAATAGGTGTGCATAATTCAATTGATCCATGTTTCTTTGAGGAAAATGGTAAACGTTATCTGTTTTGGGGAAGTTGGGGTGGTATTCATATGACAGAATTGACCGACGATGGTATGGCAGTGAAAAATTTGACGAAAAAAACAAAGATCGCAGGCAATTCGTTTGAAGCTCCCTATATTTATAAAAGAGGCAATTATTATTATCTTTTTGCATCAATAGGTTTTTGTTGTGAAGGTATGAATAGTACCTATAAAGTTGTGGTTGGAAGATCTGAAAATATAGATGGTCCATATCTGAATAAAAGCGGAGTGGATATGAATAATTATGATGCTTGGGACCCCTTAAATTATCATCCTATTGTAATAAAAGGAGATGAGTTTTTTGTTGGCCCGGGTCATAATTCAAGAATCATCACTGATGATAATGGGATAGATTGGATATTTTATCACTCTTATATCGATAACGGGATTGACCAACGTAATTTAATATTGGATAGAGTAGAATGGGATGAAGAAGGGTGGCCTGTAATAAATAACGGTACCCCATCATACTCAATAAATATAATTCCGTTTTTCAATTAAAAATTAAAAGGATAATCTTGTTTTAGATTCACCTTCTCGGCATCATATTACAACGTAATGTAACTTATGTTAATAATCTCGAAAAAGGGATATTGGCTACTGTCGTTTCGATCGGCACAAAGGATATAACTATTCCCTGATTTTCAGAACACTATTCGATAAAAAAAGCGTTGCGTATCCAAAAAATCGTTTCCCGGGAACAGTGAAAAAATTTTTTATCCTCCGTCGGAAATTCCGACGTAAAGAAATATTTCGATTTATCTTCGTCCCAATAGTATTCTTTAACAAACGAAGATGATTTTCCGCCAAAACGAAGCGATTTTGGGTTAAAAAACCAATATATGTGTCCGTCGGATTTTCAGAAATGGGATAAAAATGTTTTTCACCTCTATCGGGTTTTCTGACGGAGGAAATTGGTTAGTTATTGTTAACGCGCGTTTTCCGAAAAAGGATAAAAATTTGTTCCTATTTTATCGGAAAATCCGAGAAAAGAATACCCAACATTTCATATTCACCTTAAATCGTTGGCGAAGTTCGTACAAATAAAAATTGCAAAACGTGTAAAATTTCTCTGCAAATATTCCTTTACATGATATAAGCTACGATTTTCTTTGTATGATAGCAATAGATGTTTGAAGCGTTTTAAATAACTAAATTTGTTATTCTCAAAAATTAAGGAAATGGGAATGTTGGGTAATTTTTATAATGGGTGTGTAGATAAAAAAGAGATTGTATTGGGATGTGTTTTTGTATTTGAATATATTTTTTGTCTGTATAATTAATTTTTATCAGTATGAATTTTAAAAACAATATTTTATTTTTAGTGGTATTACTTTGTTTACCATTTTTCTTGTCTTGTAAGGAAAAAAGCCGGTTAACTTCGGATCTTCGAGCACCGGCTTATCCGTTGGTTACAGTAGATCCGTATTTTAGTGCATGGTCTTTTACCGATAATTTGTATGATGATCCGGTAAGACATTGGACAGGAAAAGAATTTGGATTTATAGGAGCCATCAGGGTGGACGGAAAAACATATCGGTTTTTGGGTACCGAAAATCTGCCGCTGATACCTCTTATTCCTACTTCTGCTCAAGAAAAATGGGAAGCTGTTTATACTTTTAATGAACCCGTATCGGAAAATTGGACAGCACTTGAATTTGACGATACAACCTGGAAGAAGGGGCAAGCCGCCTTCGGGACAAAAAACGAGCCAAATTTGTCGACCCTTTGGGAAACTTCGGATATCTGGGTGAGGAGGATTTTTAATCTTGAGGAAGATTTGAAGGACAAATCGGTTTATCTCAACTATTCGCATGACGATATCTTTGAATTGTATATTAATGGTAAAAAAGTTGTCGATACAGGAAATGTATGCGAGGATGAGAATAATATCACATTGTATATTAATGGTAAAAAAGTTGTCGATACAGGATATTCATGGAAATACAATGTGCTTTTGGAACTTCCCGATGAAGTGAAAACTACACTCAAAAAAGGTAAAAATGTAATTGCTGCCCATTGTCATAATCGAACAGGGGGTGGTTATGTGGATTTTGGTTTATTTGAAAAAGAGACACAAAAAGAGTCGTTCGTTACAGCAGCTGTTCAAAAGTCGGCAAGTGTATTGCCGACCCAAACGTTTTATACTTTTGAATGCGGTCCTGTGGAATTGGAATTGATTTTCACCGCCCCTTTGTTATTGGACGACTTGGATTTGATATCGCGCCCCATCAATTATGTGACTTATCGTGTACGCTCGCTGGATAACGATGCTCACGACGTGCAGATCTATTTCGAAACGACGCCTCAGTGGGCCGTAAATACAGACGATCAGGAAGTAGATTTCGAGAAAATCGAGAAAAACGGACTGATTCATTTGAAATCCGGCACCATCGAACAACCCGTTTTGCAGAAAAAAGGAGACGATTTGCGTATCGACTGGGGATATTTTTATATGACGGGAAGATCGGGATCTTCATCGGTTATGAATTTTGGCGATTATTGGGAGACGAAAAAAGATTTTTTGACTCAAGGAAGGATTTCCGCAACAGCACCGGATTTTTTATCTTCCGATATGACCAAGCAAATGACTGTTTTGGCATACAGCAACGATTTGGGAAACGTTTCTTCCCGTTTTGTGGAAGACTATATCATGCTTGGTTACGATGATCTTTATTCCGTTCAGTATTTCCACGATAATTTGTTGGCATATTGGAAAAAGGACGGAGAGGTTGATATTTATCGTGTCTTCAAGGAAGCCGATGAGGATTATCGTTCCATAATGAGACGTTGTGGTCGTTTTAACAAAGAAATGATGGAGGACGCAAACAAGGCCGGAGGTAAGAAATATGCCGAACTTTGCGCCTTGGCTTATCGGCAGGCTATTGCCGCTCATAAATTGGTGAAAGACGATGATGGCACCCTTTTGTTCTTTTCGAAGGAAAACAACAGCAACGGTTCTATCGGCACCGTAGATATTACTTATCCTTCTTCGCCGCTTTTTTTGATTTACAATCCCGAATTACTCAAGGGAATGATGAATCCGATTTTTTATTACAGTGAGAGTGGAAAATGGACAAAACCCTTCGCAGCTCATGATGTGGGAACGTATCCTCTTGCCAACGGGCAAACCTACGGAGGTGACATGCCGGTCGAAGAATCGGGTAACATGCTTATTCTTGCTGCTGCCATTGCCACATTGGAAGGAAATGCTGCGTATGCTTCACAACATTGGGAAGTGTTGACTACTTGGGTTGATTATCTGGTAGAAGAAGGCTTGGATCCGGCCAATCAGCTTTGTACCGATGATTTTGCAGGTCATTTGGCGCACAATGCAAATCTTTCCATAAAAGCGATCATGGGGATTGCAGGATACGGAAAATTGGCACGGATGCTCGGAAAAGATGATGTAGCGGAGAAATATTCGAAAATTGCCGGAGATATGGCCGTTAAATGGGAAGAAATGGCAGATGATGGCGATCATTATCGGCTTACGTTTGATCGTCCGGGAACATGGAGTCAGAAATATAATCTGGTTTGGGACAGGCTGTTGGGGTTCAATATCTTTGATCCCGACATAGCACGTAAGGAGATTGCGTATTATCTTACCAAACAGAATCCGTATGGTTTGCCGTTGGATAATCGTGCCACCTATACAAAATCCGACTGGATTATGTGGACGGCAACCCTTACCGAGAATGTGGGCGATTTTAATGCTTTGGTTGATCCGGTATACAAGTATGCCAATGAAACACCGTCACGTGTTCCTCTCAGCGATTGGCACGATACTATCGATGGTACACGGGTAGGATTCAAGGCTCGCTCTGTCGTGGGGGGTTACTTTATGAAGATGCTGGAAGAGAAATTTAAATCGAATCCGAAGCAATGATATTCGAAATGCAATCAGAATTTGCATAAAATGATTATACGAAATTTATGAGAGATTTGAAATTTTTCTTCATATATTTGTTTTGGACTACTTTTCTGTGTTCTTTGTACTCACAAAAGCCTAACGCACCTTTATTTAGAGATCCTGTTTATGAAGGTCCAGCTGATCCTATTGTGCGATGGAATAGTGTAGAAAATAATTGGTGGTTAGTGTACACAGCCCGACGCGCGAATCAGATCACACCCGGAGTGGCGTATTGTTACGGGACAAATATTGGCATTGCTTCATCTGATGATAATGGTAAAACGTGGGTATATCGTGGAGAATTGAATTTGAATTTTGAAAGGGGAAAGAATACTTTTTGGGCACCTGAAATTCTTCAAGTGAATGATACCTATCATTTGTTTGTGACATATACGCAAATTACAAAAATAATACTCTTGTAAGTGATCGGACTGAGAATTTTAACGATTTCTTTTTAAAAAATAGATAACATGAAAAAAATAACCAGGATTTTCCTACGATTTGTCATGATGTGCGGAACATTTTTCTGCATCGATGTGCATGCTCAAAAGGATATGAAAATAGGTGTAGTGGACAGACCAGATGTTCAAGCTGTCAATACAAATTATGTGCAGAACAAGGCGCCGTTGCTTCCACTGAATTGCATAAAATTACCGGTAGGCGACGTGAAACCGCAGGGTTGGCTTTTGGAAATGCTTTATCGCCAAAAAAATGGACTGAATGGTCATTTGGGTGAAATAAGCGCTTGGCTTGATAAAGAAAATAATGCATGGTTGGGGACAGGAATTGATTACGGTTGGGAGGAAGTGCCTTATTGGCTGAAAGGTTATGGTAATATGGCGTATATTTTGGGTGACGAAAAAATGATTGAGGAAACAAAAACGTGGATCGAAGCCGTTTTCAAAAGTCAACGCGAAGATGGCTATTTCGGTCCGTATATTGAGAAAAACGGAAAACCGGATCTGTGGGGAAACATGATCATGCTTTGGTGTTTGCAATCGTATTACGAATATTCGAACGATCAGCGCGTAATTGATTTGATGACCGATTATTTTAAGTGGGAGTTAGCTTTGTCCGATGACATTTTTTTGAAAGATTATTGGGAAAACAGTCGAGGAGGGGATAATTTATTAAGTGTTTATTGGTTGTATAACATCACAGGCGATAAGTTTTTATTGGAACTTGCCGAAAAGATTCACCGCAATACGGCAAACTGGCGTCAGCGTTCAACCTTACCCAACTGGCACAATGTGAATATTGCACAATGTTTTCGCGAACCGGCGAGTTATTACATGCTGTCGAAAGATTCGGCAGACCTGATTGCCACTTATAATGTTTTTCGTTTGATTCGTAACACTTTTGGCCAGGTTCCCGGAGGAATGTTCGGAGCCGACGAAAATGCTCGGATGGGATATATCGATCCGCGTCAAGCTACCGAAACGTGCGGTTTTGTGGAACAAATGGCTTCCGACGAATTGTTGCTGCGAATGACAGGTGATCCTTTGTGGGCTGAACATTGCGAAAAGGTGGCATTCAATTCTTTTCCTGCAGCAATGATGCCCGACCTGAAAGCGTTGCGTTATCTTACTGCTCCCAACCATGTGATCAGCGACTCAAAGAATCACAGTCCCGGAATTCAGAACAGCGGTCCCTTTTTGGCTATGAATCCGTTCAGCAGCCGGTGTTGCCAGCACAACCACGGGCAAGGCTGGCCTTATTTTATTGAGCATCTGATTATGGCATCGCCCGATAACGGCATTGTTGCGGCTATTTATGGAGCATGTCGGGCGAAGGTGAAAGTTGCCGACGGTAAAACGATAGAAATTGTGGAAACAACGAATTATCCTTTCGAGGAACAAATAAAATTTACCATTCGAGCGTCTCAAAAAGTGAGGTTCCCCCTGTATTTGAGAATTCCTTCGTGGGCAAATAAACCAACAATCCTTCTGAACGGAAAATTGTTGAGTGCCACTTTAGTAAACGGAAAATATATCCGCATCGAGAGAGAATGGGAGAAAGATGACGAAATTGTGTTGAATGTTCCAATGAAATTGTCGCAATCTGTTTGGCAGGTTAATCAGCAAAGCCGGAGTATCGATTATGGTCCATTGACTTTCTCTTTAAAAATTGTGGAGGATTATAAGATGGTAAGCAGTACAGAAACTGCAATCGGCGATTCCAAATGGCAGAAAAATGCTGATCCTGCTAAATGGCCTACCTTCGAGATTTATCCGGCAAGTCTGTGGAATTACGCCTTGGTGATTGACGATAACCTGCCATTGGAAGATAATTTTGTTGTTGTTAAAAAAGAATGGCCGGCCGATAATTTTCCTTTTACGTCTCAACAGGTTCCAATCGAAATAAAAGCAAAAGGGAAGAAACTGGTCACTTGGAAAATAGACCAATATGGGTTGTGCAGCGAGCTGCCGATCAAAGAGAATCGCAAGTTCGAAACAACAACAGAGGATATTACGTTGATACCTATGGGGGCAGCTCGTTTGAGAATTTCGGCTTTCCCGGTTTATAATAAATAAAGTATGTCTGAATTTAAAGCTATATTTTTCTTTATTTTATTCCTTTCTATAACTTTGTTTTCTGAAAGCAATGATATGAAGAGAGGAAATGCAGTTTCGTCCGTTTCTGCAAAAGATAATGTTCCGTTGGCAGATCCGTTCATCTTACTTTATGAAGGGAGATATTATGCTTATGGCACACATGCAAGTGATGGCATTGAAGTATATGTTTCTGAAGATTTAAAAAGATGAGTCCACTCCGAAAAGTCTCTGACTTTTTATTTTCAATTCAGTGACACCCGGAAGAGACGGTTTAAATTTTTCAAAAATGCACTAAAATCAGTATCCTAATTGCTTGCATATTAATCTATATTT
>NZ_JAPCWE010000021.1 GCF_025943985.1 Anaerorudis cellulosivorans
AAATATAGATTAATATGCAAGCAAATAGGATACTGATTTTAGTGCATTTTTGAAAAATTTAAACCGTCCCTTCCGGGTGTCACTGAATTGAAAATAAAAAGTCAGAGACTTTTCGGAGTGGACTCAATCATTGAAATCTAATAATTGGTATTTAGTTGCAACAGCTGCTTTTTGTTCAGCAGAAGCGGTTCCTTTATACAGATAGATAGCCGTATCCGTCATATTTACGTACTTACCTTTATTTGCCGGATTATTCATCATCCAAACTTGTTTAAAAGAGCCGTTCCAACGCTGATCAACGGCTTCATCGAAAAGATTCACAAAATACAATGTCGGCATAAACCGATTGAATGGTCTGCCGTTCAAAATATCTCGTTTCATTCCGGGTTGATCATCATATTTCATGCAAAAAAGTAAATGTCCATTATGCCCCCCATTACGAATAGTATAATCATCGTATTCCGGTTTATTGTATAAATGATCGTTCGAAAATTCCACATACCAAATTACTTCCGAATTAGTTGGTCCGTCAGCATTAGACATATTCCAAATCGATTTATAATCAGGATTCAATGAGAATAAACCGCTTTCGATAATTTCAATGGCTAAGTCTGCCGCTTGTTTGTATAACTGAGAATTATCGGTTTCAGATGCTCTAGTTAAAGAAAGTCGAGCCTTAAGAGCTTTAGCAGCCCAAATCGTAATTCGTCCCCCATTGTTCTTTTTATCGGATAAATTACTGTTTATGCAAGAATCCAAATCATTAAAAATTTGTTCATATATCTCTTCAGGTGCCGTTTTATTAGCCGTTGTTTGAACGCCGATCGTTTCTTCTGTAGTAAAATGAGTTGCACCCCAAGTTTCAACAATATGCCAATAATAAAAAGCCCTCAAAAAACGAGCTTCGGCAACCCGTTGCTTTTTTAAATCAGCCGAAATTACTGCATTTTTTGCTCTGCCAATAGCTGCATTACATGAATTGATTCCACGATACAAATATTTCCAGTAATTGGTTAAAGGTGTATTCGTTCCATTGAAGGCTATAGGATCATAATCATTTAACGTGGTATTTGTATTTCCAGCAGCTTTAGTGAAAAGATCAGTCCCTGTTTCAGTAATGCCATAAGCATCTTCTCTTCCATACCATAACCGTAATGGAGTGTAACAAGAATTGATCAAACTTTCATATCCGCTTTGGGTAGTAAAAAAAGGATCAGATGTCAGACTGTTTCTGTTTTCTTCTTTCAGAAAATCTTCACATGAAGCAAGAAATAAAATTGCTCCAAAATACAAAAGATAAGATAATATTTTTGCTTTCATAATGTCTTAATTTAGATGGATATTAAACGCTTTTAAAAATCAAGATTAAGGCCAAATACAATTTGCCTTGTCATGGGAAAAGATTCCCCTCCTCCTCTTTCCGGATCATAATCTTTTAATTTGCTAAAGGTAAACAGATTTTGTCCGGTAACATAAAGTCTCAGATTATTAACGTGCCATTTGCCAATTAGATCTTTAGGTAAGTTGTATCCAAAATTTATATTTTTTATTTTAAGAAAAGAGCCTTTAACAATCCCTAATGTACTAAAATACAATCGACTAGTTTGTACTACACTGGCATCCGGACGCGGAAAATCATTGGAGGGATTTTCAGGAGTCCAATAATTAACTGCAGCTCCATTTTCCAACCCTTAAGCTTTATAACTTTTATAATAGGTATAATCAATATATTGCCCAATGCGCGCATATGCAAAAATAGAAAGATCGAAATCTTTATATACGAACGTGTTATTCATCCCCAATGTGAAATCGGGACGCTGCTTAAATTTTACACGATCGTCAATATCTATCTTGCCGTTTATATTTATATCTTCCACCTTAATTTCTCCGGGTTTTGTTCCATATTTTGTTGCCTCTTCTGCTTCATCTAATTGCCATATGCCTATTTTTTTATAATCGTAAAACACTTTTATAGGATAGCCTACAAACCAACGATTCTCTATATCGGCTGTTACACCTGACGAAAGTTGAGTAATTTTTTCTTTACTGGTTGAAAAATTCAAATCAGTAGTCCATTGAAAATTTTTATTATTTACATTCAACGTATTCAATGTTAAATCCAATCCCGTATTTTCCGTTTTACCAATATTTTGCATTATACCGTTATATCCACTTGACATGGGAAGAACACGTGAAAGCAACAAATCATCGGTATAAGATTTAAAAACATCTGCCGTTAAAGAAATGCGATTTAGAAACAATCCCAAATCAAGGCCTAAATCATAAACGTCAGTTGTTTCCCATCCCAAATCAGGATTGGGCACTGATTTTGGATAATATCCCAACGCCAGTTTATTGTTGAAAGAATATTGAGAAGAACCTAATCCGCCTAACGTAGTATAAGGATCAATAGCACTATTACCGGACTTTCCCCAACTTATGCGGAGTTTTAAATTGGATACGGCCGATACATCTTTCATAAAGAGTTCTTCATTAATTCGCCAACCTAAGGCGACAGATGGGTATGAAGCCCATTTATGACCCTCTGCCAATACAGAAGACCCATCTCTTCGCAAAGATGCCGTCAGTAAATACCGCTCTTTAAATTTGTAATTTAAACGTCCGAAATATGAAAAAGTGTTGGTTTTAGTATAATCGCTCCCTATTCTGATTTCCTGTGAATTAGACTCTAAAAAATGATACAACGTATAAGCAGATGGCTGATTTTTACCTGTCCCCAAATAATACTCATAAGTATTGCTAATTAACGAAGTTCCCATCATTGCCTGAATATTGTGATCTTCTTTTATCCTTTTGCTATAGTTCAAAATATTCTCCCAAGTGATATTGGAATTTGATGAAATGTATGCACCTGAACTTGAGGCAACACCTGCACCATCCAGGGTCATTTTATCATAAAAATATCCTTCCCTTTCGTTCGAAAAATCAATTCCAACGTTCGACCTGAATTTAAGATCATTTATAATATCCCAATCAACATAACCCGTACCGAAAAAACGTTTATTTAACACATTATCTGCAGTTGCTCCCGGTACATCATCTAACAACGGGTTCATTTGTGAAGGATAGCCGGGAGACGGATAGGGATTAATCGTCCCATCATCATTATAAGCTTTTGCAATGGGAACAATTTTGTTTGCCATATTCAACGGATCTCTGCGTTTATCCTGATCTTTGTAGGTATAAAGGATATTAGCTCCAATTTTAAAATTGTCAAAAATGGAATGGTCCAACGTGACTCTCCCGCTATACCTGCCATATTGATCGTTAACTTTGAAAATTCCCTTTTCATTCATGTAACCTAATGACAACGTATATGAGGTTTTGTTGTTTCCACCCGACATGGATAATTCATAATTTTGAACGTATCCGTCATTTATGAGCAGGCGGGGAAAATCTTCCATTTGCCCTTGATTCAGATACTCTAGCTCCAACGGCGCAAAAATCTTTGAATCATCATCTTTAGAACTCCATTTTCCAGTGGTTCGGTTTGCTTCTCTTTTCAAATCTGCATACTCATATCCATTCGAATAATGAGGATATTTAGACACGGTATTGAGCCCTCCATATGCATTGAGAGAAATCCGGGTCTTACCCTCTTTCCCTCGTTTGGTGGTAATTATTATTACTCCGTTTGCACCTTTTGATCCATATATAGCTGTAGAAGATGCATCTTTGAGAATCTCGATAGATTCAATATCTGTTGAATTAAGATCTATGCTGCTTCCATATGGAATACCATCAACCAAAATAAGCGGAGCATTACTTGCAGTGATGGATCGTTCGCCTCGAACTGTAAAGCTAAGTCCGGCACCTGCCTGTCCGCTTGACTTTACTAAATCGACACCGGAAACCCTCCCTTGTAAAGATTCCAAAACATTTGTAGTTACAACAGCAGTAATATCTTTGGGCTTAACGGTGGAGATTGCACCGGTCAAATCACTTTTTCTTTGTATGCCATATCCCACCACTACTAATTCGTCTATCATTCTGACATCTTCCGATAAACGAATGGTTAATTTAGTGTTATTACCTACTTTAACTTCTTGTGTTTTATATCCGATGTAAGAGATAACCAAAATATCTTCGGGATTCGCTTGCAATGAAAAATTGCCGTCGATATCCGAAACCGTACCAATTTGACTATTCTTAATTCTAATGGAGGCACCTACAATTGCCTGTCCATTTTCATCCGTAATAGTTCCCGAAATCATTCTAGTTTGAGCCATGCTCAAACTAGACCATAGCAATGCGAAAACCACACATACTATGTGTGAAATTTTTCTTTTGTGTTTGTTCATCATAATTTAGTCTAATTTAAAAAAATCAATATTAATACATTATAAAAATAAACTTATCGCCATATCGACTATTTTTTGAAAAATACAAATCAGAGATTTATTTTTAATTCCAATAAATTATTAATATTCCATTTACAATATAAATATAAATAAATTAAATATGGGTAGGAAAATTGATTTTTAAAAGGAGGCATATTGTTATTTAACAGATACTTTATGCAGTAATAGCAATTATTCATTTAATTTCTTCCATAAAATTCTCTTCCAAAACTTTTTCCCTGGGGTAATTTAAAGCTTCATCGTCTGACAATTGTCGCGACCATGCAACACGGTGTAAGGTATCACTTCCTTACCTGTGTTTTGATACTCTACAAATGTTGCTGTTTTTCTCTTTCTGATAGCAACTGTACAAGGTATAGCTTGTATCAGGGGCACTCCGTTTATCATTACCGTTTGCGAAAAAACAAGGAAACATGTCGGATATAAACATAGGATCACGAACAGAATATGCGAAAAAAATGCTTTCATGTTAAAATCGATATTTCAGGATTATTCCACTTTAAACCAATCGATTTCTACCCTTCCGCCATCGTTATTCTTTACGGGACGAGAACAGAAAAATCCCATTTTTGCTCCTATCCACTTGCCTTCTTTAGCCATAAATGGTTTTCCGAGTGTTTTAAAAATTTTTCCATCCAAACTGTAAGTGAATACGCAACGTGCTTCAGGAGACACGCGAACCTGAAGATAAAAAGTGGAATCTGTTAATGTCCGTTTTTCGTTGACGATTTCTTTCCCTCTTTTTTCTGCTTGTAAACATTCAATTTGAGAAAGGATGAGACCATCTTTTGTTTTCTCCAGCGACAGCATACCATAGTCCATTCCCATGATTATCAAACCGGTTCTCTCTCCGGTAATAACAGTTGAAGGACGAAAAGTCAACTTCACCGTAGCCGTAAAATTATCGGAAGGAAATTTTTGCAGCAATAAATTGGGAATATCCCATAAATTGATATAATCATCCGGAACAGGAACCGAATACAAAGACAATAAACCGGTTTGAGGATTTGCGAAATACCACCATTCACCAGGATTGGCGTTCCACTGCCATTGCAATCCGAGTGTAGGCGAATTGAAATCATCACTTTCAGGAGGCGTCGCTGCCGGATAATTTTTATCCGTTTTCGGCTTTCTGAAGCTCATAGCCGGTTCGCCACAACCATCATTATCTTTATCCACGCCGATAACGGGCCAATCGTTCTCCCAAGTCATGGGTTGCAAATGTACTACACGTCCAAAAGGACCTTTATCCTGAAAATGGATAAACCAGTCTTCTTCGAATGGTGTGACTACCCATCCACCCTGATGCGGGCCGTTTACAGGAGTATTACCCTGAGCCATAACCATTTTCCGCTCATAAGGACCAAAGATTTTTTCAGCCCTTAAGGCGATTTGCCAACCGGTTGAAACACCTCCGGCAGGAGCAAATATGTAATAGTAGCCGTTTCGTTTGTAAAATTTAGGGCCTTCAATGGTAGGGTCAATATCGTGTCCGTCGTAAACAATTCTACTTTGTCCAATAACCTTTGTTCCTTCGGCGTTCATCTCCTGAACAGCTAACAAACTTTTTATGCCGGCGCGACTACCTGCATAAGCATGGACTAAATATACCTTTCCATCATCATCCCACAAAGGACACGGGTCGATCAAACCTTTCCCCTTCTTTACCAACAATGGTTTCTCCCATTTTCCGGCCGGATCTTTACTTTTAACCATGAAAATACCATAATCAGGGTCGCCATAATAAATATAAAATTCTCCATTGTGATAGCGAATGGATGGGGCCCAAACACCATTGCCATGCTGAGGTTTTGAGAAAATACTATCGGGTTCCAATTTGTCGATCCCATAACCGATAATCTCCCAATTTACGAGATCATTTGAATGAAGAATCGGCAAACCGGGAATGCAATTGAAACTTGAAGCAGTCATATAATAATCGTTTTCTACACGACATATATCGGGGTCGGAATAATCGGCATGTAGTATAGGATTTTTATAGAAGTCGTTCCCTAAATCAGCTACCCATGACTTTGATATCTTATTCTGGGCAATAAGAGGAAGCGATAAGAACAATAAATATGGAAATATTTTTTTGAAAAATCTCATGATAAAATTTTTAAATTTAAGGGCGATTGAAAACCAAAATCAGTGATGGCAAAGGATTGAATTTCACAGAAAACTCTTGATTATTATCAACTTTTTTACGACATAAAAATGATACTATTTTCACAAAATCTTCTTTTAATACCTTTTCAATCGTAATTTGTGCCGCTTCTTCGGGGGTCAATATTTTTGCCCAATTAACCCGTTTGTCTGTATTAGCTCCGTCACCATAATTATTGAATTCGGCATACCGAGCCGTATTCTCATTTTCCGGATTCCCCCAATTGTGCCATCCAGAAGGATGAATCCCTGACGGAAGTTCACAATTCATAAACACGGTCATGGCATAAGGCCGCCACGGTCTTCCAAGATAAACCGACGTCACACCCTCGGCCAATGTTACCTTGCAACGATTGAATATATACCCATATTCAATGTTTTGAGGTGTACTTGCAGCAGTGATATACGAATTCTTTTTGCAATGAAGCACGCATTCTTCAAACCATGCGGTAGCCGAACCGAAAATAAAATCCGTCGTTCCTTCGATATAACACCGATAAAAACATAACCGGTTGCCTTCTCCACCGGTATAAACCGTATCCTGATTCCCCAGCAAACGACAATTCTTTATGATGATGCGATCGCCCTCTGTATGCAGAGCAACAGCCTGGCCTACAGGTCCTGCGGCATTTTCAATCGTAAGATTTTCGAGCCGGATATCATTCCCTCTCACTTGCAGTGTATAAGAACGGAAAGTTCCCATATTCTCTTTTCCTGCATAATCATCATAGCTAATGATGGTTTTTTCCTTGTCTTCGCCTATAATTGCTATGTTGCATACATAATCCGGAATCACAATTTTCTCACGATAAATACCGTTTTTTACATAAATGGTGGTTGGTCCCTCTGGATCAAATGCTCTAACCGAATGGATCGCTTCCTGCAAAGAAGTAAAATTCCCTCTTCCGGATTTATCAACCACAATTTTTTTAGTTATCCCTTTTTCAGTCCCGGAATTGGCACAAGCCACCAAAGGAAAAAACGTAAATCCCAATAAAAAAACAACTACATTAACAAACCTATTCATAATTTTTCGATTTAAATTATTCCTGTCATGGCATGAGATGAGTCACCAAACTATTTAAATACATTTCGAGATAGGTATAACCCTCTTTGGTTTTGTCCTCTGCCCTTTTCCCCGGATAATTTTTTTCCAACCATCCATCGGGAATACCGTCCTGATTGGAATCCCTTTTTAAATTAGAGGTCTTATACACAGGCCATCCACCAACATCTTCCTGACTATCTATCAATCCGCAAGTACTCCCGTTCGACCCTTCATACGTATATGTCCTGTTTGTCACTTCTCGTACATAACGCATATCCACTCTATCTCTTACCAAAGAACAACCACTATATTGTAAAACCATCTTGTAAGCCTTTTCTGCCGAATAAGTGGTAACGTAGAAACCTGGAAATTCTTGCGAAACAAGAATATCCGACAGCTTGACCTGCGGCGCATATTTCTCGAAAGAAGAACCCATCTCAACACCCAATACATTATTTGCAGTTACTTTCGGATTTTCATCAAGATAATTTCCTGAAACATAGAACCTGCCATATGTACCCGCAGGTTGACTGTTTTCTCCATTATCGGCGTCAGGATTCACTATTCGGTTCTTTGAAACTCTGCTTGTCGCCGGTCCGGGTTTATAATAATTATTGATAATATTGTAACTACCTCCTTCGGCTCCGTACACGTTGTTTGAGCCCCAGTTGTAAATCACATTGTTCCGAAAATCCACCTTTTCGAGATCAGGCCTGTTGGTATAACGGCTTCCACAAAACCGGGGATTGCGACTATCGTTATGAATGATAAGATTATGATGAAACGAAGCATTTTGTCCACCCCATATTCCGCCATAGCCATGTTTCCCTTTGGTGTGAGCAGAATTTCGTAAGGCTTCGGAAATGATGCACCATTGAAGGGTAAAGTTGCTGTTGTCGTAAAAAGAAGAAACTTCGTCTACACTCCAACTCATGCTGCAATGGTCGATTATGATGTTTTCATGCCCTTTTCCCGAAAAAGCGTCTATCCCCTCCTTTGCTCTGTCTCCCAATCGAAAACGAAGAAAACGGATAATGATATTATCGGCACTGATAATGGTTTCGTGATCGCTAATGCAAATACCATCTCCGGGCGCCGTCTGACCGGCAATGGTTAAATCCCCATTATCGATTTTTAAAGGACGGTTAAGTCGAATCAATCCCGATACCTCGAACACAATCGTCCTGGGGCCTTTTTGTTTGATAGCCCATCGCAAAGTACCGGGCATTTCGGTATCCTCCAACGAAGTTACAAAAAACACCTTTCCTCCGCGTCCCCCGTCAGCATACATGCCTGCACCCTCGGCACCGGGAAAAGCAGGAATTTGGGCAGAGGCCATCACCATCGATGACCATATAAAAAATAACGACAAATAGGTTTTCATTTCTTTACTTGGAAAACAATTAATACATCATTTATCGAGCAATACGCTCACTTTAATGAAAGGAGCAACAGCCTTTGGGTCATTATCGCGTCGCGGCGTGGAGATGTAATATGCATAACTACCGTCACGATATTCTTTTTCTCCACCCAAACCGGCTACTTCACAAGCATCTGTTACGGTAATAGTGCCATCCGGATTTTCTTTTACAAATCGCTTCACATATTGATCATAGGCGGTTCTCCCTTTTTCTTCGAATACTTTAGGTAAAAAACCGTTTTGCGCACCCTTAACCCAGGTATAAATAAACATGGCCGAACCCGACGATTCCAAGTAGTTTCCCTCAGCACCAACTTTATCCGTTACCTGATACCACATACCAGTGGCCGGATCGCGATATTTTTCGATAGTGCTGGAAATGTCGTTTAAAATACGGATGATTTCTGCCCTGCGGGGATGATTTTCGGGCATGAAATCCAATACATCTACCAACGCCATCATATACCATCCTATGGCTCTCGACCAAAAATTTGGCGATCTACCGGTTTCAGGGTCAGCCCAACGTTGTTGCCGACTCTCATCCCAACCGTGATACAATAAGCCTGTTTTTTTGTCTTTGGTCACCTTTTCTGTACCAATTATCTGATGAGCAACCTCATCGAACAATTGAGGTTCACCAAACCTGGCTCCATATTGGGCCAAGAAAGGGCAACCCATATAAATACCGTCCAACCAAACCTGATGTGGATAAATTTTTTTATGCCAAAATAAACCATCCGATGTTCTTGGATGAGTATTCATCTGGCTTCTCAATAAAGCCATAGCCAACCGATACTTCTTGTCTTTTGTTTCTTCGTAAATCGGGAAAAGCATTTTCCCGGAATTCAACCGGTCAATATTGTATTCTTCCAATCGATAGGTTTTTATCGTACCATCCTCGTTAACAACATTATCGGCATAACTCTCGGCATAATCGAAATATTTTCGATTACCGGTTTTATTCCAAACATCCAATATCGCTCCCAATTCCAAACCATGACAATAATTCCACTTCAACTCCTTTGAAAAATCGACCATCCAACTTTCAGGATTACGTTTCATTTCTGAATCAGCCATCCTTACGTAATAAGGATCGGCTGATTGAGTACAAACAGAAATAGAAAATGTCAATGCTACCATAAATATTCCAATTTTTCTCATTGATTACTTTTTTTGAAAAGTGTTTGTTTTAATAAATCCTTTTCTAGTCCTGACTTATCTTTATTTGATTTTTATCTACTTCCGGGCTTATTTCTATTTTATCTTCCAAAAAAGGTAATAATTCCACAGTTGATGTTCTGCTTCCTTTTACCCTCATCACTTCCTCAGTTGTGTTTTTATCGAAATAAAGATTTACTCCCTTGAAATTTTTCACGTTATTCAATATGTAAGAAGGACCTTCTTCGGCAATTACCGTAACATTATCGAAAACAATATCTTTAGCCTCAGAAAGCTCGGCGCCATAGCGAGCAGTAATGAAAGCATTTTCAAGCCGAATATTTTCAATATTCATCTCGGGTAAACCATTAAAAAACATGGCTCTACGCGCATTTTTAGACACAAGATCTTTAACGAAAATATTCCTAAACACCGGCGTTTCTTCCGTTACGGGATAAAGTTTCTCATCATCTGCACCCGTGTAACCTTCTTCCAATGCTTCAGAAGCCGATCTACCTCCGTAAAAAAGATCAAACAAAAAAGAATCGGTCAAAATATTAAACATATAAATATCCGAGATATAAATGTTTTCTACTATTCCACCACGTCCTCGCCTGCTTTTGAAACGCAAGCCTACATCGGTTCCTAAAAACTGACAATTACTTACCGATATGTTCCTTACTCCTCCCGACATTTCACTTCCTACTACAAACCCGCCGTGTCCCTGAAAAACTTTACAATTATCCACTATTACATTTTCGGTAGGACGCCCACGCAATCTTCCCTGTTCATCTTTACCTGATTTGATGCAGATGCCGTCATCTCCTACATCAAACAGGCTGTTTACAATAATAGAATTCACGCACGATTCCAAATCAAGGCCGTCTCCATTTTGTGCATAAGCTGGATTCCGTGAAAAAATGCCATCGATAATCACATTTTCACACATTAACGGATGAATATTCCAAGCAGGTGAATTTTCGAAAAGGACACCTTGCAAATAAACGTTTTTGCACTCGATAAAATTCACCATTACAGGCCGAAGAAAATCTTTAATTTCCAGCCATTCCTCTTCTGACAAATTACTTGCGGGAACGTTCATATCACTCATCTCGGCACCTTTGAGCGCACCTTCTGATGGATACCAACTATCACCTTTGACTACACCTCCTGAAGCCACAACTTTTTTCCAATGGCTTTCCGTAACTTTGCTTTTTTTAAGTGGGCGCCATGCTTCACCTGAGCCATTTATCGAACCTTCGCCCGTAATAGCAATATTTTCCAGATTTCTTCCCGAGATCGGCGATTGGCAGCGCCGGGTATCCAACCCTTCGAATACTGTTTTTACCAGAGGATATAAATCGAAATCGGGCGAAAACAATATCAGTGCACCTTTGTCGAGATACAAATTGATATTCGATTTAAATACGATAGGGCCGGTAAACCATACCCCTTTGGGTACGATTAATGTTCCTCCCCCTTTCTCTGAAAGACTTTGCATAGCTTTTTCAAAAGCCTCCGTATTAAGGGTAATGCCATCCGGCTTTCCTCCAAAATCCAAAAGGGACACTTTATTATCGGGAAATTCGGGAATCATTACCTTGGGCATCTCAAAAGGTAAGTCCGTATATAAAGAGTCATATTTATATCCTTTTTCATTTGTATTTCCCGCACAGGATATAAAAAGTAAAGCAAATGTCAATAGAAGAGCTGTCGTTTTCCTCATTATTTTTGAATTGATTGATTTTTTATTCTTTTATTTTTTATAGGAAATAGGAACGATAAAATAGAAAATTACCACCACCTTGGATCACCAACCTTATTAACTATCGATTCATGAGTAACTGTAAAATCTGAATGAAGAGGATCTTTGAACAATTCTTCAGAGGTCATGTTTAGAAGAATTACATCATTAATTGGCGAGGCAGGTTCGGTTGCTCCTTCAGGAACATACCAAATAAGATCGGAAGTTCGATAACAACCTGTAACAACGATATTTTGGCAAGAACTCCTCATTCCACCGACTCCGTTTACTGTATCCTGTCCTGCGCCAAAAAGACAATTTTTTAACGTAATCCCTCCAGGTACAGTATTCTTGTTATAATCCAGAAAATAAGAACTGCTGTTTGCTGGAGTATAACAAGTAGTCACATTTTGCATTGTTACTGAATTTACACCTAATGCTTTGCCGCAGACCAGCACTTTATCGGCATGTGCTATTGTTGAATTTACAACAACAATATCCCTAATATAAGCTGCATCGTGTCCATTATTCACAACACCATATCCGCCTATACTATCCATAACACAATTATTAATAGTTACACTATCAATTTGGGAAGCTGTCTGCATTCGTATCACTCCGCGCTTGTATTTGATATCACAATGATTCAATTCGATTTTGTTGGCATTTGCCCCAGATTGGTTGATATTGAAAACATAGGTTCCTCCATAATTTGAATCGGTTTTACGCTTTCCGGTTTGCGTTCCCTCAGTGAAAAATATTTTATCGAAACGTATGGTAGGTTTATCTGCCGCGCTCGATATTCCAAAATTCCCATTGATAGCCATAAGGGCTTTGCCTCTTAAACTTAAACCGGTAGTAAATCGAATGTTATGAGAGATTAAAACGGTTGAGATTTCGTAAGTATAACCACCCATAAGAACTACAGTAACACCTTGGGGATAAACTGTATGAATAGAATCAACAAAATCCTGCGTAATTACGTTCAATGATTCTTTCTCTGTCAAAGATCGAAGATCTATCGTATTTTCTCCAAAATTTTCAGACGCGGTTGTTTGGTACAATCTCTTACCACAATAATCATCATCCGAATAAATCTTTATGACATAGGTTTGTTGAGGTTGAAGTCCCTGAATAATTTTCTCACAGGCCTGGTTATCCGCTTCTGTCAGATCAACCGATTTAACCAATGTATCGTTTTTGAGCACATCAATTCTCGTATAAATCACATCGCTTGGCTCCCACCGTACCCTGACCGCAACATCAATCACATCAGTAGCAGTTGGCGTAATCAACTTAGTGGGATAATCAGCAGTCTTTACATCTTCCAATACATAATATGCTGAAGTGATATCACCTCCTATGGACTTAATACGTATTTGATATTGAGTATCATATTCGAGGTCTTCGAAAGTATATTCCGTTTGATCGGTTGTTACTTCTTTTAAAATGGTTGTAAAGGAGTCTGTAGAAATTTGCAACTGATAAGCCTCAACACCTTTGTACTTATCCCACATTACTTTGATCCATGTTCCCCCATAAGAAACTTCGCGTACAACAGGTCTGAATAAACGAGGAGGATTTCCTAACTCTTCATCTTCTTTACACCCTGACGTTACACAAAGTGCAACCAATATGCCGAAAAACAATATGTTGATATAAACTGATTTTTTCATTGTCTTATCTCTTTAGAAAATTAATTGCTGCTTAAAACATGTCCATACCCATCATTGTTGAGATATTTGCTAGCTCCTATCACTTGAGCCGGAATGGGCAATAAATAGGGAACAGCAGAAATACCTGTCGGATCTGCGTATCCTCGCCAGCTTCGCTCTACATAAGTTGATGGTTCATATGTAATTACGCCTGTTTTGGAATCGGTAATTTTACGATATAAACTTTTACACCAATTTATAGAAGCATACGTTCCCTGAATTTTCCCCAATTCCTCATCAGGAACAATATTTTCGGGTACAGTTTCAACTTTATAACGGGGATTCAAAATCGATATTGTTCCATTATTTCTCGTATAATAAAGAACATCGGCGTAGTTTATATATTTTGCTACTTTAGGGTTTTCCAATTCCAATTCATAAGCTGCCTTACCCATATTATTCAGATCATCTTTTATTTGAACAATTCGTTTTCCATAATTATTCCATCTAACAAGGTCAAACTTACGAAGACATTCTCCTCCAAATTCCCATGCACGTTCATTAACAACAGCTTCAAAAAAATCTTCTTTTGAATTGAGCTTATTGATATAATTCGTTACCTTTTCAGCTCTGTCCTTTTCTACAAATGCCCGACTTCGAACTTTCGTTAACATCTCTTTAGCCAGTGAAGTCGGTCCATTCAACTCATTCTCCGCTTCTGCCAACATAAGCAAAATGTCAGAATATCGCATCAAAGGCCAATTAATTCCGGTTGATTTTGAAGAGGAAGGTCCAAGATCTGCAGGAACCAGCAACCGATTCCATTTACCCGGTGTCATTTTGGTTATACTGTTCATGTTTTGTTGTGTATCAGAAGAATAATAAATCATAGAAATTGTTATTGGCAAACGAAGATCATTTTCATCAAACGAATAATAATAGGTAGGAGTAAAACAAATATACGAACTTCCGCTTCCTTTAGAACTATTTGTAACCGTTACGCCAATACACCAACCTACATCGCCTCCACCATTTACATTCGTAAATGCAACCTCATATAAAACGTCATCATTAACCGTAGTAATCCATCGACTTTCGTTTTCAAATATTTGAGAATAATTCGGATTTAATTCTCTACCTCTCAAAGAAATAAGTTTTTGAGTATAATCTTTTGCCAATTGATAATATTCTTTAGAAGTGCGTGCCGTTTTGGTCGTCTCCCCAATTGTATAGGTTACGGCAAGACTATCGTTGCTCAAGTCCAAGTAATCATCCGCACGTTTCATGGTTCCATCTTCCGTCATCCCATACCCTGCACGAAATAAAGCCAAGCGGGCAATGAAGCCCAAACAAAACTCCCGATTCATCCTTTCAATCCCGTCACTGTACTGATCGGCAAAATACATCCCTTCTTCATGATCAACCAAATCCTGTATCATCCCTGAATAAATGATGTTTTTGTCCGTCCGGGGTTTATCCAATTGCATTCCTGCTTTTGCCGATTCACGATGATAAGGAACATCTCCCCAATAATTGCATAAAAGAAAATATCGACAGGCACGTAAACAATATGCTTCACCAAGCAGCATTTTCATATCAGAATTTCCTTTTTTGTATTCTTCGCTGGCTTCTATTCCTTCGATACACTGATTGGCACGTTCGATTGCCAAATAATTATCGTTCCAACACTTTAAAATATCACCGAAATTTTGGAGTAAACCACCTTGTAATGACCACACGTCACGACGTGAACCATCAGGATTTGCCGAAGGCTCATTTGCCTCAACATCGGTATTTTGCATAAAAACATTCGACATGCGAGAAGTATAAGTATCCTGCGAAAATAAAGCATAGACTCCCAATACCATTTTTTTTGCATCGGAAGCGTTCGAAAAAACATAATCCGAATCGAAAGCCGATGGAGAATCCACATCCAAAAAATCGTTACATGATGCCATAATTAGTAAAGAACAACACACTATGGCTATATCTCTTATTATTTTCATGAGCTTATTTTTTAATTGATTTTTAATTTAAAAGGTAATATTTATACCCAACGTGTATGAAAAACTCTTCGGATAAGACGAATAGTCTACACCCGGAGTAAGTCCGCTTACCGAACTACTTCTAACCGGCGAGCTCACTTCAGGATCATAGCCGGTATAATTTGTCCAGATCCATACATTATTTAATGTACAATACAAACGGAATTGATTACAAGCAAATCTTCGTGTAAAATGTTGAGGAATGGTGTAGCCTACCGTTATATTTTGCAAACGCAGAAACGAACCATCTTCAATTGCCCATGAATGAGGGAACACAGTTGCATTTCCTATACAATGAGGAGACCAATATTTTTTTGGATGAGTTCCCTCGTTCATAGCCGCTAACATTTCGAGATCGGTAACCAATTGACCTTGATTATCCATATAGGTATAACGATTAGCAGAATTCATAAATCCCAATAAATTGGAATACGTGGTTCGATAAGTTTGCGACGAAGCAATCTTGTTGGCGTTATAGATATCGTTGCCATAGACATAATTGAAAAGAATGGTGGCATCTAAATTTTTATAAGAACCATTGAACCCAAAGCCACCGGTGAATTTCGGTGCAGCTTTGCCGATGATTGTTCTGTCGCTTTCATCTACAACACCATCACTTGTAAGATCTTTAAGTTTTAACGATCCCGGCCTTATGGTTACTAATCCGGTAGTAGGCACACCTTCTTTCAAAACATATTTTTTACTAGCCTCGTCATAACTTTCAAAATCTTCGGTCGTATAATAGCCATCCGTTACAAAACCCTGCATCAGACCTACCGGTTCTCCAATTTTTACCAGATAATCATAATATCCCTTCAGATCGGTTCCAGCCCATCCCGATGCATATTCTTGAAAAGTTATACCATCTGTCAACTTATCTACATTAGATCTATTAAATCCAATATTGAAGTTTGCCGAGAAAAAATAGTCTTTATGCTGGAGCAAATAGGCGTTTAATGCCAGTTCTATTCCCTTATTTGATGTCTGCCCCGCATTTTTAAGCTGCGTAGTATATCCCGGTGCTACAATAGGGGCATCCAACAACAAATCTTTTGTCGTATTCCAATAAGCATCTATGCTTCCGCTAAGACGTTCATTAAACAACCCGAAATCTAAACCAACATTGCGAGTGATCATTGTTTCCCAACGAAGATTGGGATTGGCTAATTGGGTGTTTGTCGACTCGTAATAGGAATTCGGTTTATCTCCAATCCCATATGTTTTATCGGTGCGAATCTTGTAATTTAATTTATATAGCGTACTTTTTATTCTGTCATTTCCGGCTTCCCCATAACTTGATCTCAACTTTAAATTCGATATTACATCCTGATTCTTCATAAATTCCTCTTCAGAAATTCTCCAACCTAAAGCAAAAGCCGGAAAATATCCCCATCGATTGTTTTTGGGGAATTTTGAAGAACCATCAGCTCTCAATGTAAAGGTAAAAAGGTATTTTTCAGCATAACTATAATTTAATCGTCCAAAAAATGAAGCTAATTTTGAATCCGGACTAACATAGCTTGTCGATTGTAGCGTTCCTCCGGCCAATCCGATATTTGCAAAAATTTTCTCCGGAGTGAGGTCTATACTATAGCCTGTTGCATACATATAGTTATTATTATCTGCAGAAACATATAATTCTTGCCCTACCATAGCATCTACACGATGATCCCCAAATAAATTTGTATAAGATAAGGTATTAGCCAAACGATAAGAATTTGTATTTTCTTTTTTCCAGTCAACAAGAGGTAATCCGCCAACGTATGATGCATTGGTAGTGTATTGTCCCCAATAGTTTTTTATCTCATTAAAACCATAATCATAATTAAATTCAGATCGAAATCGTAAAGATTTCAAGATATCCCATGTTAGTCCACCACCAAAATAAAAATACCGCTTATTCTGGCGTTTCCAATATTGATCTGCCTGTTCAGATAAAGTTAAATGACTTCGAATATATTCTTCACGTTCTTCTTCGGTTAATGTATTGAGATCAACCTCAATAAAATCGCTCAGTCCTCTCACTGCAGGGGAAGTTACAGCTTGGGTGGTACGTATTTTATATGTACCTCCGGATGTTCCTGAACCGTTTATCTCTGTATCCGATAATCTTGAATTAAAATCAAAGGAAAGGCCATCGGCAATCTTATGATTCAATTTGAAATTTAAATTTGTTCTCCCATAATTGTTATTTTTCATCAATCCGCCATCTTTGTTATAAGTTCCGCTGAGTGAAAACTTTGTTTTCTCGCTTCCCCCTGTTATACTGAGATTCTGTTGTTGAGAAATAACAGAATTTCCAAACATATCTTTTTGCCAGTCTATCCCTTTTTGGTACTTGTAAAGATCCAGATCTTCATATACGCCAAAAGTCCTTTCGAAATTTTTTATATCATCCTCGCCTCCTAATACCGCTTTTTCATAATTGTACATTACATATTCGTAAGGATCCAACACTTCCAATCTTTTAGATAATTGTTTGCTTTGAAAATACCCGTTATAAGAAACCTGCGTTTTCCCCGCTTTGGCACTTTTTGTAGTAATTAATACCACGCCATTTGCACCTCTTGCTCCATAGATTGCAGTAGATGAAGCATCTTTAAGTACATCTATACTTTCAATATCAGCTGGTGCAATATCGTTGATGTTATTCACAGGAAAACCATCGACGATATATAAAGGAGTATTGTCACCGGTAATTGATCCGCCCCCTCTTACTCGAACAATCATTTGAGCATCAGGAGAACCGTCTGCAGTAGTTATCTGAACACCTGCCAACCGGCCTGCCATAGCCTGTGCCGTATTTGTTACCGGTATCTTGGCTATTTGATCTCCTGAAACAGAAGAAACGGCTCCCGTAAGGTCTCTCTTTTTGGTGGTACCATACCCTATAACAACAATCTCATCAAGACTCGAAATATCTTCTTCCATTACAACATTGAGGGGTTCGTCCGTAATGGGAACCTCTACGTTTTTCATTCCAAGATACGAAATTTGCAATGTTCGTGCCGATTGAGGAACTTTTAGCATAAATTTCCCCTCTATATCGGTAACCGTACCAATCGTAGTGCCTTTTACTATCACATTAGCCCCTATTACAGGCTCATCATGAATGTCTTTAACGACACCCGAGATGGTCTTCTCCTGAGCAAAGGCACCTAACACACAAAAAATCAATAGAAAAAAACTGATGGAAAATTTCAGTTTTGCAGTTAATCCATTCATAATTCCATTTTTATAATTATCATTTATTGTTTATTAAACTCCCGATCATTTCTGTCGGTCAATAATTTGGCGGACAAGACTATTGATGTATACTTCAATATCATCATAGGCTAAGCTCAAATCCCTGTCATTGGCATTTGCTTTGTCCGGATCCAATTTCATTCTTATCTCCCACTCATCCGGCATACCATCGTTATCCTTATCTGCAAAAGGTGCAGCACTTTCCAACTTCGGCCATCCACCCACATCATTCTGACTGTCAATTATACCTTTTGTACTGCCATTTGATCCTTCGGCAGTATATGTCCCTTTACGTACATTTTCGATAATTCGTTTATCTACCGTATCGCGCATCAGGGATGCCCCTGCATAGTCGAGCACCTTCCCATATGCCTCTTGTGCCGTATGAGTAAATACATTATCCTCGATGGGATGAGGGGAAAATAACCTCATTGCGGCTTTCTCTTCATCAGAAACTACCCCATAAGAACTGTGAAATTGATTATATACCCCATATGTCCAATTGTCTTCGGTAGCCCTTTCGCTGCCTTCAATATAATTTCCGTCAATATAAAATTTACCCCACCTGTTATAAATCACGCTTGCAGAATCCTTGTTCTTATCGATGGAAATAATTCGCTCTCTGTTTTTGCTTGCGGGTCCGGATTTATAATAACAGTTTACAATATTGACATTCATGGCTTCACCACCATAACAGCTGTTACTTCCCCAATTATAGATTACATTGTTCCTTAAATCCACTAAATCGGTCAAGGCAAACGATTTTCGGGCTTCTTCTCCTAATCGGGGATTTCTACTGTCATGATGAGCTAAAAGATTGTGATGAAAAGAAGCATATCTGCCACCCCATATACCTCCGTAACCATGTGCCCCTTTCACATGCACCGAATTTCGCAGACTTTCGGAAACGATGCACCACTGTATAGTAGTGTTTTCATTGGCATAAAACGAGACACACTCATCGGTTGACCAACTCATCGAACAATGATCGATAATTATATTTTTATGAAACCTCCCTCCCAGCGCGTCAGCTTCTTGTTGTACTTCATCTCCCATACGGAAACGCAAAAAACGGATAATCACATTGTCTGCATTCACTTCAACCGGATAGTTTTTGATGCAAATGCCATCGCCGGGTGCAGTCTGGCCGGCTATAGTGATATTATTGTTCGTAATTTTTAGCGCAGACTTAAGTTCGATAGTACCCGATACGTTGAATATAACATACCGGTTACCCGAAGACTGGACGGCTGATCGTAAACTTCCCGTGCCTGAATCTTCCAGATTGGTAACAAATAACACTTTACCCCCTCGACCCCCCGTGACTTTTCGGCCGAAACCTTCCGCACCGGGAAAAGCATATGCTTCCTCTTCAACAGGAATAGGTTTTTCATCCACAACATCCACCACCCTATTTCCTTTTTCATTACATCCGTAAAAAGGCAACAAAATCCATTCGAAAAACAAACACCATAACAATATATTTCTCATTTTCTGATCCGGTTTAACGTTCGTTTAATGCAATATTTTCACATTTACAATCTATTAATTTGCCTTTCTTGATAATAGATTGTGCTTCATAATTTTACATTTTTATTATAAAAGTTCCTTATCAATATTATATTTTCTGCCCTTTACCGGAGAGATAAATAACTATCAGCGAAAAAATTCTCTTGATTGTACTGTTTTTTATGCACTACTCTTCGGTTAAATATATTTGCAATATTAATATAAATGATTAAAAATAAAGGGGGACAAATTGGTTTTTAAGGGGTGTCATTTTGTTTTAAATAATGAAAAAATGAACATCAAAAAACAAATAACCGTATATTTGTAGTATTAACTCATTTATAATATTGACTTCGGAGTTATTTTGACATTATTAATTTTGTATTTTTATCTGTACCGATATTACCGATATGAAGTCAGAAGCTAAATTTCTTTTCCGGGTGCTATATCTCCTGATTGCCTTACAGGTTAGTAGGACTGAATCATATGCACAATACGAATGCTATTTTGAGCATTACGGTGCAGAGGATGGTTTGCCCCAACATACCGTAATGGATATTTTACAGGATAAAAAAGGATTTATGTGGTTCACTACATGGGATGGATTATGCAAATTCGACGGTTACAAATTCATTACGTACCGTTTGTCTCCAAGCACTAATCCTGAAGCAAAAAGTAACCGGCTGGATTATATTTACGAAGATAAGTATAACACAATTTGGATTCTTTCTTATGACAAACAAGCTTATCGCTTTAATCCTCAAACAGAAGTATTTACAGGCGTTCACTCCCTGGAATATTATAAAGACAAGGAATTTTATACCTCGCAGATCATTATGGCAAAAAGCGGGAAAATCTGGTTGTTATCCGATGACAGTGGATGTATATGCGTAACCGACTCTACCTTTAAAGCGGAAATATTTAATACCCGGAACCAAAATTTAACCGATGATTTTGTAACAACGATTTACGAAGATAAAAAACGAAATTCATGGATCCTCACCGGAAAAGGCCTCACTTTTTTATCTCCCAACCATGATCAAAAGCTATTTTATTTTCATCCGAAATCCGATACGCCATACAAAAAATGTGAACCTTTTTTCGATGCATTGGAATTTGAAGATGAAATATGGTTTGCTTCAAGCAACGGTAGGATATGGCGATACGACAAAGATAACGGCGTATTCTCAGTATTGAAAACCCAGGCCACATCCGACATTATCACCCTAAAAAAAATTTCTTCTGAAAAAATTTTCATTGTTTCAGAAAACAGTGGATTCCTGATTTATAATACTTTTGACGGAAGCATCGACAAATACGATACACAGACCCTTCCCGGGATGAAATCCGACAAAATTTTGAATACCTTCATCGATAAATCGAAAAACATCTGGATGGAAACCGATCAATTGGGCGTTGCAAAATTCAATCCCTATACCAAAAAATACATTCATTTCACACCCTCTATCGAAAGTACAGAGTCTAATGTATTTCCCCCAAATTTCTTTATCTTCGAAGATAAAGAAAACCGCTTATGGGTTCATCCCCGAGGTGGAGGATTTTCCCTATACGATAAAACGGAGGATAAACTCCAACCTTTCTATAATGAACCTTTCGCTCCAAATTGGATGTTTTCCAACATGCTGCATTCGGCATATGCCGACCGGCAAGGAAATCTGTGGCTGGCCACTCGTTCATGCGGATTGGAAAAAGTGATTTTTTATGATTCCAAATTCAAAACCATTCACGTAAACAGCAATATTCACTCTGCAGTCAACAACGATGTACGACCCATTTTTCAGGATTCCGAAAAAAATATATGGATTGCAACAAAAGACGAAAAAATTCATATCTATGATCAAAATATGCAGAAAAAAGGGATCCTCACCGAAGATGGAATTATTGGTGAGGGGCCTTCATTGGCGGGAAGTGCCTATTGCATCATGGAAGACTCGAAAAAGAACATCTGGATAGGAACAAAAGGAAAAGGCGTTTACAAATTGATAAGAAAAAAAAATCCGAATACCTTCGAAATTCATCCTATCCAACACAACCCACACAACCCATTTTCGTTGAGCAACGATAATATTTATTCCATTTTTGAAGATAAAAATGGGAACATATGGATTGGGACATACGGTGGAGGGCTTAACCTGATACGTGGAGGCAACGAAAAATCAGGAATAATAAACGGCAACAACAACCTTAAAAACTATCCTTTGAAACAGGGAGCTCAAGTGAGAATACTATCTGCCGACAAACATGGGAATATATATGTCGGGACAACTTTTGGTTTAATCGTATTCGATGAAAATTTTACCAAACCCGAAGAGATTGTTTTCCGTGTTTATCTGAGAAAAGACAGAGCCAATTCAATTGGAGGAAACGACATATTCGATATCTGCACCACAAAATCGGGGGATACCTATATCGGAACTTTCGGAGGGGGAATAAGTAAAATAGAAGAGACCGACCAAAACGGCTTTCCCTTAACCTTTAAGTCCTTTGGCACATCAAACGGATTACCCTCAAACATTATACTTTCGCTCATGGAAGACAATGACGGTAACCTATGGATCGCAACAGAAGAAAAGCTTACCAAATTTAATCCGCAAAAAGAGACCTTCGAAAATTTCAGTGAAATCAAACGCTTGATGAAAAAACAGAGCTTCTCTGAAAATTCACGTTGCCGCATTCATAACGGAAGCATGCTTTTTGGCTTCTCTCACGGTATTGTCATTTTCGATCCAAAAGATATTGCACACCCCACATTTAATCCGTATCTCGCTTTAGTCCAATTGAAAATTTTTAATCAGAGAATACCCATTTCAACCAAGGGTCCACTGAAAAAAAACATCAATTACTTGGAAAAATTAGAGCTTAAACATGATCAGAATTTTTTCAGCATCGAATTTGCCGCATTGGATTATGTTGATCCCGAAAATATACTGTATGCTTACAAATTAGACGGATTCGATAAAGAGTGGATATATACGGGCAACAATCGAATAGCCAACTACACGAATCTTTCAAAAGGAAAATATACCTTCCGCGTCAAATCGACTAACAGTGAAGGGGTTTGGATGAACAACGAACGCACATTGGCCATTGAAGTATTGCCTCCTTTTTGGGATACGTCATGGGCACATTTCATCTACGTTCTGCTATCCCTTACCTTAATATATTTCGTATTCAAGATATTGCACACCTTTTATGAGATGCGCAATAAAATTATTCTGGAACAAAAAGAATCCGAAATCAAAACGACATTTTTCACCAATATTTCTCACGAAATACGTACTCCTCTCACCATGATCGTATCCCCTATCGAAAATATGCTGCAACGCAACGATACACCCGAACCAATAAAAAAACAACTGACTATCGTAACAAAAAACACCAACCGCCTGCTCAACATGGTGAATCAAATACTGGATTTCCAAAAAATTCAACAAACCTCTTCACTCACGGTAACCAAAATCGAAATCGTTCCTTTCGTTGAGAATATCTTTAATACTTTTTCAAAAAATGCCGAAATACAACACATTGAGTATACTTTTGTAAACAAAGCAGAAGGAGCAATCCTTTGGGCAGACCCGGAAGCAGTAGAAAAAATCCTTGTAAATCTGCTCTCCAACGCTTTCAAATATACTCCGATGGGCAAGTCCATCCGTTTGTCTGTATTCGAGCAAAATGACAAACTGGCCATTCAAGTTGCAGATACCGGTTTAGGAATCAATAAAGAAAAACAAAGCCGGCTGTTTAAACGATTCGAATCGTTTAACGAAGATAAAAGCAAACCCAGCACCGGTATCGGACTTTCTATCGTAAAAGACCTCGCAGATAAACACCATGCCGATATTCAGGTTGAAAGCGAAACGGGCAAAGGAACAACTTTTACGGTGCTGTTTAAAAAAGGTATATTGCATTACGATTCCGATGTTTTGATAAAAGATTCGACGGAAACAAAACAGGAAAATAAACCCTCATTCATAAATGAAGTTTTGAATAAAAATATATCCTTAAACGAAAAAACAAACGAAAAAACCTGTATCTTGATTGTTGAAGACGACGAAGATTTAAGACAATTCATAAAATCCCTCTTAGAAATAGATTATGAGGTGCACGAAGCTTCCAACGGAAAAGAAGGCATGAAAAAAGCGCTGGAGCTTATACCCGACTTCATTATCAGCGATATTATGATGCCTGAAATGGACGGCATCAAATTTCTTGAAAACGTTCGCAAGAACATTCAGACAAGTCATATTTTATTTTTGTTATTGACGGCAAAAACTACGATTGACAGCAAACTCGAAGGATTTGAACACGGTGCCGATGAGTACATAACCAAACCGTTCAGCGTCTCTTATTTTCAAACAAGAATAAAAAATTTATTGAAAAGACGAAATGAACTCCAACAATATTACCGCAATAAAGGATATTCCGAGCCCGATAAAGAAACCATCGAGACCTCTTCTCTGCATAATTTTATAAACCAACAAGATGCCGATTTTCTTAAATCGGTAGATGATTTCATACAAAATCACCTGGGTGAAAACGATTTTGTAGTAGAAGATCTTGCAAGAGAGATGGGGATGAGCCGTACGGTATTTTTCAAAAAAATAAAAGGACTAACCGGTTTATCACCCATTGAATACATTCACGAAGCAATGATGCAAAAAGCTGCCTGCTTATTGAAAACAGGAGAATTCACCGTTAAAGAAATTTCGTTTATGTTAGGTATCTCCGACACAAAATACTTTACGAAATGCTTTAAGAAAAAATACAGTGTCACTCCTGGTGAATATAAAAAGAAACATATAAATAGAACAATCAATAAAGTATGAAAACAAAACTAATTTTGCTTTTAATTACTATCTATTGGGGACAAGAAATTTATTCTCAGCACATAACGGTAAAAAATACGTCAAATCATCCCCTGAAAGATTATACAGTAGAGATCCCGATTGAAAAAATATCGCTATCTTTAGCTCATTATGTTGTTGTGACAGAAAAAGGGGAAGAAATACCGTTGGAAGTGGTTCCCGATCTGAAAGGAATTCAAAAAGCAGTTTTCCCGATTGCTGATTTATCGGCAAATGAAACACGGGTATTTTCCATTAAAAAAGGTTTCGCCCACAACTACCCAAAACGTACATACGCCGAATTGGCACATAAAATAGGAGGAAAATTTGTTAACAACAAATATGAAGGAGGTTTTTCGTGGGTTAAACCCAATTATCTCCGTGTTCCCGATGGATTTACCGATCATGCCTATTATATCAAATATGAAGGGCCCGGTTGGGAAAGCGATAAGGTGGGATTTCGATTTTATTTGGATTGGCGCAATGCTATAGATGTTTTCGGGAAAAAAACACCCCACATCGTATTGCCTTTTGTGGGAGTAGATGGCTACGACAACTATCATAAAATGGCCGACTGGGGAATGGACAATATGAAAGTGGGAGAATCACTCGGCTTGGGTTCTATTGCCATATGGGACGGGAACAAAGCCGTGAGAGTAGAAAAAAGAGATAGCGTGATCTGCTTCATCCCTGCCGACGGAAAAATTCGTTCACAGGTAATGACCACTTATTATGGATGGGATGCCAACAAAACGAAATGCAATTTACAATCACTGATAACCATAGATGCAGGAAGTAGAGCCTCACATATGGAACTAAAGGTGGATAAAAATATAGATAATATTGCCACCGGAATAATTAAAAATGAAAATGCAGAATTCATTCTTCCTGCCCAATCAAATGGCGAATGGTCATACATCGCAACTTTCGGCAAACAAAGCCTGAATAACGATAAGATGGGATTGGCCGTTTTCTACAAAACAAAGCAACTCGAAAAAATAACGGAAGACAACCTCAATCATGTGATCATACTCAAACCTGAAAACGGATATGTCGATTATTATTTCATGCCGACATGGGAACTCGATTGGGAACCGGTGAAAGATAAAGCAACTTTCGAAAATTGCATTAACGAAGTGCTGAACCGGTTAAATCATCCGGTTTCCGTTACCATAAAATAAAAACCATTCGGTTACTTATACAAAAACATATGTTTATGAAAAAAAGTTTTATTCACGAAGATTTCTTGCTTCAAACCGATGCAGCAAAAAAACTGTATCACGAACATGCCGCAAAAATGCCCATTATCGATTACCATTGTCATTTAAATCCGGCATACATCGCAAACGATCATCAATTTGACAACCTGGGGCAAATATGGCTCGAAGGCGATCATTACAAATGGCGCGCTATGCGAACCAATGGGGTTGATGAACGCTATTGTACGGGCAAAGACACCTCGGATTGGGAGAAATTCGAAAAGTGGGCGGAAACCGTTCCTTACACCATGCGAAATCCGCTGTACCACTGGACACATCTTGAACTGAAAACGGTATTCGGGGTAGAGGAAATTCTGAGTCCGAAAACGGCTAAAAAAATTTATGACATTTGTACCGAAAAACTGCGTACGCCGGAGTTTTCAGCACGTGGACTATTGAAAAAATTTAATGTTGAAACCGTATGCACAACAGACGATCCTGTTGACAGCCTCGAATATCATCTGGCTCTGAAAAAAGAAGGGTTCGAAGTAAAAGTACTACCCGCATGGCGTCCCGACAAAGCAATGGCAGTTGAAAATCCCGCCGAATATCGTACTTATGTGGAAAAACTCTCAAAAGTTTCCGGTGTAACCATCACCAAATTCTCCGACCTTATAGAAGCCTTGCGTAAACGTCACGATTTTTTTGCGAGCGTGGGATGCAAGTTGTCCGATCACGGGATAGAAGAATTCTACGCCGAACCATATACCCAAACAGAAATCGAATCCATATTCGACAAAGTATATGGCGGTACGAAACTGTCGAAAGAAGAAATCCTGAAATTCAAATCGGCCATGCTTTACGAAGGTGCTGTTATGGATTGGGAAAAAGGATGGACACAACAATTTCATTATGGAGCTATTCGTAACAACAACACCCGATTGTTCAAACAGTTGGGACCCGATACCGGATTTGACTCCATAGGCGATTTCACGGTGGCAAAAAACATGAGTCGTTTTCTCGATCGCCTGGATGTGGATAACAAACTGGCCAAAACGATTATTTACAACCTCAATCCAAGAGACAACGATCTTGTGGCCACTATGATAGGAAACTTCCAGGACGGATCTGTTCCCGGTAAAATCCAATTTGGCGCTGCATGGTGGTTTCTCGATCAGAAAACAGGCATTGAAGCGCAGTTAACTTCACTCTCCAATATGGGACTGTTGAGCCGTTTTGTGGGTATGCTCACCGACTCTCGCAGTTTTCTATCGTATCCGCGTCACGAATATTTTCGCCGAATCTTATGCAATCTTATCGGCAACGATGTGGAAAACGGCCTGCTCCCGGCATCCGAAATGGAATTCTTGGGAAAAATGGTCGAAAACATTTCGTATTACAATGCAAAAAACTATTTCAATTTTTAAAATTAGTAATTCACTAAAATATACAGGTATCATGATGAAATTAGGAAAATACAGCTTTGGCGTGGGTGACAGATTCTCTCACGAAGGCAAAGCCCAGTTAAGAGCATTAATGAAAGCAAACCATGCAGGATTGGAAATTATACCGGTATGGAATAAATCGAATCGGGAACACATCTATGTAAACTCCCACCCTTCCGATGTGCGAAAAGAAGCCGACGAAGCCGTAAAAGCATTGAATTACAGAGGACCGTACTTTGTAGATGCGGATCATATTAATCTGAAAACCGTTGCTCCTTTTGTTGAGGTTTCCGATTTTTTCACCCTCGATGTGGCTGCTTTCATAGGAAAAGAAAGCAAAAAAGAAGAGATAGAGGCTTTTATTTCTTCCTGCGAAAAGTATTTGGGACAATTACACGTACCGGGCATTGCAAAACCATTGGAAATCACCCGTCAACTGTTGGAAGAAATCGCCAATAAATTTTTGGCTGCAACACAGCAAGCATCCGAAATATATGCTTATCTGAAGAAAGAAAAAGGAGAAGGGAATTTTATTACCGAAGTATCCATGGATGAAGTGGAAACGCCTCAAACACCGGTAGAAATGCTGTTCATCCTGAAAATGCTGGCCGATAAGGGTGTTCCCGTCCAAACAATCGCTCCTAAATTTACAGGAAGATTCAACAAGGGAGTGGATTATGTAGGTGATCTTGATCAGTTTGCAAAGGAATTCGAAGAAGATGTGCTCGTCATTGATTTTGCAGTAAAAGAATTCGGTCTTCCTGAAGAATTAAAGCTCAGCGTACATTCGGGAAGCGATAAATTCTCCATTTATCCGATCATGGCAAAAATCATTAATAAATATAACAAGGGACTACACCTGAAAACAGCGGGAACTACCTGGCTGGAAGAAGTGATCGGTTTGGCCATTGCAGGAGATGACGGATTGACTGCTGCCAAAAAAATATATGCAAGTGCATATGGAAGAAGAGAAGAATTGTGCGCACCGTATGCCGATGTAATCGATATCGACCCGGATAAACTACCCTCTGTGAACGAGGTGAACAGCTGGTCGAACGAAAAATTTGCCAATACGCTGCGTCATATTCCCAATCATCCCGATTATAATCCCAACTTCCGCCAGTTAATTCATGTTGCCTATAAAGTGGCAGCCGAAATGGGTACTGAATATACCGATTTGCTTAAGAAGTATGCTGATATAATCGGTTCTTGCGTGGAAGAAAACATCTACGACCGACATTTAAAACGATTGTTCAATCTATAAGCGGTTATTTTCTCATACAAGAGGCCGCATCAAAATAATAATCAAGCCGCTGAGAATTGAATTTTGAAATTGTCCTCTGATAAAGGAGTACGAATGCAAAGAGGGTGAAAACACATTATGATACACCCTCTTTTTTATTGCCTTTTAAAGAGTAATCCGATTTACGCTTTAAATGTCGAACCATAAGAATGGTATTTTCCAGATATTCGTATTCCAATTCAAAACATTCCGAAAAAAGATTATTCCCGATATTTTCTTCTATCTGCGATTCCGTCCACAACTTTCCTCCCTCAAGATGCATGCTGTTGAACAGGTCTTCTTCTTCTATGTCGGACACATATAAAAAAATCAAGCGTTTGACTCGCTCGTTTTCGAAAACATATTTCAATAAAAACCGAACCGGAATATTTTCGTTTTTGCATTCCTCTTGGATGATGTTGCGTACTACTTCATCCGGATTTAGATTGTTGAAATCGATAAACCGTTCAAAAGGATAATCCAACTTACCGGGATCCAGCAACCGATCCTCATCGCGACACTTCAGATAAATTTTCCCTTTGTATATCACTGCAATTCTCACCACAGGATGCATAAATTTATTTTTCAAGTCTTTGGAAACAGATTTGGCTATTCTCCCTTTCACATCACCATGATCATCCACAACAGGCAGCCATTCTTCTTTTTTGAGTTGCCTGTCGAGCATACGCAAACGCATCATCTCCATCACAATAATGGTGATCAGAATAATTTGAAAAACGGTTTTTACTGCCAATCGATTAAGGAAAGGAGCATCGGGAGAAGAAAATATAAAAAAAGCCAACACAAAGAGCAAATGAATGGAAAGTCCGTATTGCGTTTGAAAAGCAACCCGGAAAGATTCACTCAAATAATTCTTAACCACCGGGCTGGGATTCCTTGCCATCCGAAAAATGATTTTCGAACGCGAAAGACGGGATACGATCAACGACAAAACAAAAATGATTTCTATCAGAACAAACGTTCTGAATTCGTCAATTCGAGGCGTAATAAAAAATGAAAATAGAAACGAGAGAACAAACGTGATAAGCGAAAGATCGTAAATCAACCTGCTTTGCTTTTTTACGACAAAAAAAGAGGTTCCCGCCAACGCAGACGATATGAGCAAAGCCAACCTTAAATTTATTCTCCCGACAAGAAAAGAAAAAACGAGAAAGGGAATGAGCCCGAAGGCAGGGTTTTTCAATAACTTTCGTATACCATTCATATTCACACAAAAAGACAATCAACAGTCTCCCTATAATAACAACTGCCAACCACTTTTGTTCCTTATGGGTAAAAATAAATGATCAACTGCGAACAATCGCGTTTTTGAAGCAGGGATCCCTTTCTCCTTAGTGTTGAAAATAAAGGTCGGCGTGATAAGACGAACGCACGAGCGGTCCGCTGACAGCGGTATCGAACCCTTTCTCAAGGGCTATCTTTCGAAATTCTTCAAACGTATCGGGATGGATGTATTCCCTCACGGGATAATGATTACGAGAAGGCTGCAAATACTGCCCTACAGTGAGCGAACGACAACCGACAGCCAATAAATCGTCCATCAGTTCATAAATTTCATCGCGGGTTTCACCCAACCCCACCATGATACCCGATTTGGATAAAATGCCGTTTTCAGCAATACGAGCCAGCGTTTTGAGGCTCACATCGTACTTGGCCGCACTGCGAATCTGTGGAGTCAAACGACGAACAGTTTCCATGTTATGCGCCATGACATCGGGTCGGGCAGCACAAACCCGGTCAATGAGTTCTACTCTTCCCTGAAAATCGGGCACCAGAATTTCGACAGTTGTTTCCGGATTTTCCCGACGAACTGTCTCAATGGTTTTCGCCCAATGTTCTGCACCAAAATCCGGCAAATCGTCCCGATCGACCGAAGTAATGACAACGTACTTCAACTTCATCAGTTTAACCGATTGCGCCACATTTTCCGGCTCTTCATGATCCAACGGAAGAGGGCGTCCCGTCCGCGTATTGCAAAACTTACACGACCGAGTACAAATATCGCCCCCGATCATAAAAGTAGCTGTCCCCCTATCCCAACACTCTCCCATATTCGGGCAGCGACCGCTGGAACAAATGGTGTGCAATCCGTGCGATTCCACAATCTTTTTCGTTTGCGTAAAACGTTCGGTCTCACCGAGTTTTATTTTCAGCCAATCGGGTTTTTTTATATGCATTGAAGAATGCGGGTTTTTTGCATCACCGCCCGCTCTGTTGCGCTCATTTAAGGGAAAAGAGTAAGACTGTTTTTTCATTGTTTTCCGGGAGATTTCAACACATTATTTAACTATACAGCAAAAAACGCACAATCAATTTCTGAAACAAAAATTACAGGTTTTTTTTATAAAAATCGATCACCTTTTTATACAGATACGTACGTGCGTTGCCGCCATAAATGGAATGATCTTTGTCGGGAAATACAAACACCTCAAACGGCTTATCTGCCGCAATAAGTGCCCGAGCATATTCTATTGTATGCTGAAAATGCACATTATCGTCGGCCGTTCCATGAATCAGAAGCAAATTACCCTGCAACTTATCGGCAAGTTTCACTGCAGAACCGTTATCGTATCCTTGCGAATTTTGTTGAGGTGTCCGCATATACCGTTCTGTATAAACCGTATCGTAAAAGCGCCAATCGGTAACCGGAGCTATGGCCACACCGGCTTTGAAAACACCATTACCGCGACTCATGCTCATCAATACATTATATCCCCCATAACTCCATCCCCAAATCCCAATGCAATTTTTATCGATATAGGGAAGATTGCCCAAGTGGCGAGCAGCCATCACCTGATCATCCGCTTCTTTTGTACCAAGATTCAAATAGATTTGCTTTCTGAACTCTTCCCCGCGTGCAGCCGTTCCGCGCCCATCTACACATGCCACCACAAACCCTTCGTTCAACAAGGCATATTCCCAATCGACCTCATAACAATCGGCAACTTGCTGCGAATTGGGCCCCCCGTACTGAATCATTATCAACGGATATTTTTTAGAAGGGTCAACGTTTGCAGGCTTCAATATCCAACCGTTTAGCTGCGTTATACCATCGGCAGCAGGTACGGTTATAAATTCTTTCTTCGGCACTCCGGCTTCGGCCACTCGCTGTGCTACATCTGCATTATCTTCGAGCGTCCGTATCATTTTTCCGTTGGCATCGTGCAACGAAATCACGGTAGGCGTATGGAGATCGGACCACCGATTAATAAAATACTTCCCGTTCTTGCTGAACGAAGCCGTATTGTAACCCGGTTTCGGGGAAAGTTTTTCGGGCCGTCCTTTATCGATATTGATCTTATATACATTTCGGCGCAAAGGACTTTCATCGGCTGCCACATAAAATACGGTATGGGTTTGTGGATCAACCATCGGCAAATCCGTTACATCATAACTGCCGGAGGTGAGTTGTTTCTGCAACGTACCTGTCAACCCATAAATATAGATGTGACTGTAACCGTCTTTCTCGGAAACATAGGTGAATCTGTCGGGCAAAAAATGAATGGTCTTGAGAAAATCGGAATCGATATAATACGTGTTTTCGTCGCGAAGAATCAATTTTGCAATCGTGGTGCGCGGATTGGCAAAATACATATCGAAACGGTTCTGATCGCGATTGAGCGTCATCACAGCCAGTTGATCGGGACTATTCGTAAAGGCAATCCTTGGAATATATCCGCCTTCTTCCAACGGTACGTCCAACGTTCGGGTGGTTTTTGCTTCTATATTGAATACGCGACATTCTACTTGCGGATTTTTCTCTCCGGCTTTGGGGTATTTGTACGCATAAAAATCGGGATACAATTGACCGTTAAACGTCTGAAAACGATATTGCGGCACCTCCGATTCGTCGGTACGCACATAAGCCAAAAATTTGTTGTCGGGCGAAAATTCCAGCAACCGTGTCACTCCAAACTCTTCTTCATACACCCAACATGTGGTGCCATTGAGAATCTTATGGGTTTCACCATCTTTCGTCACCTGCGATTCGGTATCGAAATCGAATTTTGCCAACCATATATTGTTGTCGCACACGTAAGCCAGCATCTTGCTGTCGGGAGAAAAAACAGGGACCATCTGTTTGCTTTCATTATCGGTAAGTTTGCGCACCAGGTTACGGCGCACATCATGATAATAATAGGTAGCTTTAAATGAATGCCGGTAAATCTGTTCCCGATCGCGATACACCAACACGCGCTTTTCATCGGGGCTCACCAAAAATCCCTCAAACGTATCGAAGGTGCATTCACGGGCCTTGCGTGTATTAAAAAGTGTATCCACCGCCTTGCCGGATGCATACGAAAACTTGATCACGGCAGTATTAGCGGCATCTGTCTGATAATAATACAACCCATCTGCCGAAGACTCCATCGGTTTTATTCCGCGGGCAGAAAACTTTCCTCCCAAAATATCTTGCAGGGTATAATGCTGCGCCTGCAAAGTCATCATACTTGCTATGCCAAAAAGCAAAACGAATATTTTTCTCATCCGCATCTCTCTAAATTCTTGTATAAATTCACACGTAACAATTCAACTTTCTTGCAAAAATACAGGATTATTTTCAATTTACACAGTAACCCGTTAAAATTCCGTCCCGGACAGATTCCACTCACAGATTCAGAAGTTATACAATACACCCCTCATACCTTGCAGTCTGATTTTATCAACGATTAGGATTGATTTGCAAGTTTCTTGATACTTCTTCTTCGCTCTTCCTTCGCTCTTCCTTCGCTCTTTGTTCGCTCCAAGGCAGGAACGACAACACCAAATTCCCCGGGTTTGGGATAAGGTAAACCTGCAGATTTTCCGCATGTGAAGCGGGATACAGCAGCGGAGACGGAGCGAACTTTATGCGTGAACGACGCAAGCCTGATGCAAGCATGGAGCGAGGAAGGTGCAGCCTTGGTACGGACTTGGTGCGAGGAAAGCATGTCTTGTTCTTGTCTAGTCCTGAAATACGTTTACAGTAAATGTAAACAAAAAACAGAACAATGCAGCTTTGTTTGTAAAATCTCGATTCTTTTATCTATGTTTGTATGTCGAAATCAAAAAATTGCAGTAAATCAAAACAAAAACTTTTCAACGCATTATTTTAAAGTTTTACCTTTCATCCGGAACAAAAATCAACTATGATACACATGAAACCGACAAATTATTTACCTATCATCCTGCTCGCCTTTACAATGTGCACCCAACGAAGCAACACCTTCAAAATCGCAGGGCATATACAAAACGTTCCCGATAGCGGTATCGTCATGCTACACAAAGTGGAAGGAAACTTGGGAAGACTTTTTATGAAAGATACCATCCGTAACGGAACTTTCTCATTCGAAGGAAAAACCGACTCGATTGAAATGCTTAGATTGGTTGTATTGGGCGATAAATATCCATTGAAAACCATAGAAATATGGATCGCTCCGGGGGCAAAAACCAACATAACCGGAAAAGGTCATTTCATCAGTACGTGGGATGTCAAAAGCAACGTTAAAGAACAGCAAGAAGAAGAATTGTATCGGAATGCTATCAAAGAATTAGGTGCAGAATCGGATTCTTTGTTCCGACTATATTATGATAAAATTGACCAGATAGAGAAAGCCGATAATGAAGAAGAACAACACCGATTGAGGACAGAAATTCGATTGGTTCGTAAACAATTGGACAGTTTAGATTTTATGGCACATCGTAAAATTTTTGAAACGATGGCAAAAGAACCTGTAGCGCAAAGTTGGATTAAGCGACTTGCCGATTTTGCCGGTTACTCGGTAGGCTATGCAAGCGTAACCAGATATCCCGAAGACAATATAAAACTAATGCAGGAATTATATAACCGGCTGGATGAAGCACAAAAACAAAGTCCTAAAGGACAACTTATCTATCGATATATTTTTCCTATGCAAATAATAAAAGAAGGAGATCCGATGGCGGATGGCATATTATTCGACCCTGAAGGCAACTCTCATGAGATTGAGCAAGAATATAAGGGAAAATATATTTTACTTGATTTTTGGAGTTTAGGATGCAAACCCTGTATTGAAGCATTCCCCGAAATGAAAGAAATTTACAGGGAGAAAAAAGACAGGCTCTTCATTATCAGTATTACCACCGATACTGAAAACGCTTGGAAAGAGGGATTGAAAAAATATCAATTACCTTGGGTTAATCTTACAGATTATTTGGCAATTGAAGGATACGCCAGTTTGTATGGCGTACGTGGAGTCCCTTATTATGTACTTATTTCTCCCGATGGAATTGTGCAAAAAATGTGGTCTGGATACGCTAAAGGCTCATTAAAAGAAAAACTTAAAGAGATATAAGCCCATTGCTGCAGAAGACCCCAAGTCAGTTCTGTCGCGTAATCATAGAAAACCAAAGGCATAACATTGGAGCAACACATCCAAGAGTGAAGAGAGACTACGTTAGATTTATCATTGGGAAAATTGAAAATTATCATGTAAATTTGTCAGCCTTTATTGAACTTTCAATGAAAATTATTATGAGAAAAATTCTATGGATAATTATATTTATGGCATTTATGGTTACGATGACAACGATGAAAGCGAGCGATAATCCGTTTTTCAACTCCTTTTCCACACCCCACGGGACTGCCCCGTTCGACAAAATCAAAACAGAACACTATGAACCGGCATTTGAAAAAGCAATTGCCGAACACCAACAGGAAATCGACGCTATTGCCGACAATCCTGAACCGCCTACCTTTGCAAACACCATTGAGGCAATGGAGTATTCGGGCGAAATGCTGAATCGGGTAAGCAACGTGTTCTTTAATCTGCTGAGTGCCGAAAGCAATGACGAAATGATGAAAATTTCGCAACGCTTAAGCCCCAAACTATCGGAACATGCCAACAATATCTATCTCAACGAAAAACTTTTCGAAAAGATAAAAAGCATATACAACAACCGCCTCAACCAAGGGCTGACACCCGAACAAGTCCGACTGGTAGAAAAATATTATCACGATTTTGAGCGGAGCGGAGCTACGCTTTCACCCGAAGAAAAAGAACGCTATCGGCAACTTACGATGGAATTGAGTCTTGCAACGCTCGATTTTGGGCAGAATGTACTTAAAGAGACCAATAAATATGAAATGTTGCTGACCGATAAAGCCGACTTGGCGGGGTTGCCCGAAAGTGTGTTGGAAGCCGCCAAGGCGCGAGCCGAAGCAAAGGGTAAAGAAGGATGGCTTTTTGACTTATCTGCTCCCAGCTACACATCGTTCATGAAATACTCCACGCGGCGCGATCTTCGCGAAAAACTCTATAGGGCATACAACACCAAATGCGTTACCGGAGGCGAATTTGACAATCAAGACAATGTAAAGAAAATTGTCAATCTCCGATTGGAAATCGCCAATTTGTTGGGATATGAAAACTACGCCGAATATGTACTGAGATACCGGATGGCCAAAAACACCGAAGACGTTTACGGTTTACTCGATAAACTGGCAGAGGCATACACACCGACAGCAAAAAAAGAAGTTGCCGACGTGCAGGCTTATGCATTGAAAGTTGAAGCCAAACCGATTGAAATTCAACCCTGGGATTGGAGCTTTTATGCCGACAAACTCAAAGATGAGCGTTTTAAGCTGAACGACGAGATGTTGCGCCCCTATTTCGAGCTGGAACAGGTTAAAAAAGGAGTTTTTGGTTTGGCGACCAATCTATACGGTCTGCAATTTGTAAAAAATCCGGATATTCCGGTATATCATCCCGAAGTGGAAGCTTTTGACGTGCTGGACGAAAACGGTCAATTCTTGGCCGTCCTCTATACCGACTTTCACCCTCGTCCGGGGAAACAGTCCGGCGCTTGGATGACCGAATTTAAAGGTCAATGGATAAAAGACGGCGTGGATAGTCGTCCGCATGTATCTTTGGTGATGAATTTCACCCGACCGACCGAAACGAAACCCGCTCTGCTCACCTTCGACGAGGTTGAAACTTTTCTCCACGAATTTGGCCATGCTTTACATGGTATGCTGTCGCGCTGCACATATCAATCGCTTTCGGGAACGAATGTCTATCGCGATTTTGTGGAACTGCCTTCTCAGATTATGGAAAACTGGCTGACGGAAAAAGAATATCTCGACCAATTTGCCTTCCATTATCAAACGGGAGAAAAAATACCTGCCGAACTGATACAGCGGATTATCGATGCTTCGAATTACATTGCGGGATATCTCTGCTTGCGACAATTATCGTTTGGCTATCTCGATATGGCATATCATACCCTCATGCAGCCTTTTTCGAGCGATATCCGCGAATTCGAAAGAAATGCCATTCAGCATGTGCAGCTTCTTCCGGTAATACCCGAAACATGCATCTCAACATCGTTTGGGCATATTTTCTCGGGGGGATATGCTGCAGGATATTACAGCTATAAGTGGGCCGAAGTGCTAGACGCCGACGCTTTTTCGGTATTCAAGGAAAACGGCATCTTCGATAAAAAAACAGCTCAATCGTTCAGAAAGAACATTCTTGAAAAAGGAAATACCGAAGATCCGATGATGCTCTATATCCGCTTTCGCGGACAGGAACCGACTATTGACGCACTCTTGAAAAGAAATGGAATAATAAACTGACAATCGGATCGGCATCATAGCAATAGAAAAAGTGCCTTTCGGAGATGTTGTTTCGAAAGGCACTTTTGTTAATTTGAACTTTTAAAGAAAAAAATTCGTCCAAAATTTGCAAATACTTCAAATATTATTTCTATCTTTGTCAACGCAAAAGGTTTATAAAGGCAAATAGTTTTCCCGGTTTCTTTCCAGTCATTGCGAAGTACGTGTTAACCTATTTCTTGGTATAATCTCTTCTGCTAATTTCATTCATTTATTTTTTTTAATTATTTATTTTACATGAACATTTTCATTGCAGGGCTTAGCTATCAGATTAGCGATGCCGATTTAAGAGAACTTTTTGAGGAATATGGTGAAGTATCCTCAGCCCGAATCATTACCGACAGAGATACCCATCGTTCGAAAGGCTACGGCTTTGTCGAAATGGGTGATGATGCAGACGGACAGCATGCTATTGACGAATTGAATGGAGCAGAATATGACGGACGTACCCTATCTGTTTCGGTTGCCCGCCCGCGTCCTGAAGGAGATCGTTCTCGCCAAAGAAGCCAGAACAATCGTAGCTACGGCAATCGCGACTATCGCGAAAGAAACAGGTATTGATTTAAAGTAAATACTTTTCGGATTTTAAAGACTGTATCCAATCGATGCAGTCTTTTTTATTTGAACCAAAATTCATACTAAACTGTTATTACTATAAATATTGATGCCAAAAATGAGTGTTCTTTTGTCTATCGAGACCGCTACAGAAGTATGTTCTTGTGCCTTATCCCGCAATGGGGAAATAGTGATGAATAAAGAAAATGACGCAAAGCAATCGCATGCTGCATCGTTGGGAGTTTTTGCGGATGAAATCATGCAGTTCGCGAGAAAAAACAATATGCCTATTGATGCAATAGCCGTGAGCAGCGGACCGGGTTCTTATACCGGTTTGCGTATCGGCGTATCGGAAGCCAAAGGATTGGCCTATGGACTGAATGTACCGCTCATTGCCATTCCTACGCCAACAATTATGGCTGCTATCGTGAAAGACAGGGTAGAAAAAAACACCCTCCTGTGCCCGATGATTGATGCGCGAAGAATGGAAATATACGCTACTTTTTTCGATACATCGTTGCACACGATTCGCAAAACATCGGCAGATATTGTTGAGGAGAACAGTTATCGCGATTTGCTCGATAAACAAAAGGTTGCTTTTTTTGGCAACGGAGCAGAAAAATGCAAGAGCGTCATTCACCATCCCAATGCCCTGTTTATACCTGATATTAAGCCGCGGGCATCGGTATTGGCCCTATTGGCGGAAAAAGCATTCGATGAACAGGATTTTGTGGATATTGCTTATTTTGAGCCTTTTTATCTGAAAGAATTTGTGGCTACTGTGCCAAAAAATAAATTACGCTAAGTCTAACATTTAAAACCAAAAAATTATGTCGGTAGTAGAAATCAAAATGATTCCCAATGGTCCGCTGGAAATGAAGGGCGATTTCAAAATCATCCGCCCCGACGGGAAAGAAGAAGAAAAGAGCGGAACAATCCACCTCTGCCGTTGCGGCCATTCCAATAAGAAACCTTATTGCGACGGTTCACATGTGAAAGCAGGGTTCAAAGATTAATGGTTTTTCCCGTTAAACGAAGGTTGTCCGAGAATTTAGATCGAAAAAGCCTTAAAAATTGCATTTTTTTTATTTCCTTATTTTCTTAAACTGAAGTGAATAAGAAAAAGGAGATGCATGTAATAATTTGCGGACAACCTTTCCTATTTTTCTACATTTAAAAATAATGAAATCATGAAAACAACCCAACAAATATTCTTGCTTATCTCTTTGTTATTAATCCCCTTAGGGATTTTTTCGCAAGCTACTTTTACCGTTAAAGGTTTATGTATAAATGCGCCGGCCAAACAAGATGTGGATGATTTTATTGAGCTCATCGATAAAAAGTTGGCGCCGGCAGGAGTAAACACACTGGTTTTGCGTATCGATTACCGCTACGAGTACGTTTCTCATCCTGAATTGAGAGCTCAAGAGCCATTATCGGAAAAAGACGTGAAGAAAATAGTGAATAGCTGCCGAAAGAACCAAATCCGCCTGATTCCTCAAATCAACTTATTGGGTCATCAATCATGGGCGGGGCAGATCGGAAAACTGTTAGAGGTTTATCCTCAATTTGACGAAACACCCTCCATATCTCTCCCAAAAGAATACACCTGGCCAAATGCAGACGGGTTATATTGCAAAAGCTATTGTCCACAACATCCCGAAGTTCATGATGTTGTTTTTGATGTAGTGGACGAAATCATAAGTGTGTTTGAAGCTGACGCTTTCCATGCAGGTATGGATGAAGTTTTTTACCTTGCACATCCCGATTGCCCTCGTTGTCACGGATGCGATCCGGCGGTATTGTTTGCCGGGGAAGTCATGCTTATCCGGAACCATTTGACTCAAAACGGAAAAGAATTGTGGATTTGGGGTGACCGGCTGATCGACGGGAAAACCACAGGAATCGGTCTATGGGAAGGAAGCTACAACAATACCTACCGAGCAATAGACATGATCCCGAAAGATGTAATCATTTGCGATTGGCATTACGAAAAAGCGCACCCTACGCCTGTTTTGTTTGCCGCAAAAGGTTTTAATGTGGTCGCCTGCCCTTGGCGAAATGCCGATGTAGCTCTCAATCAGGTAAAAATGATGAATAGGTTTAAAGAAAATGCATCAGATGAAATGAAACCGCGCTATGCCGGCATCATGCATACCTTCTGGAGCAATACCCGCATTTTTATAGACGGCATGAATGATGCTTGCGAAGAAAGCAAAAACGATCCTTCGGTACAAACATTTAAAGAATTGATAAAAGCCTGGTAAGAAAAACAAAAAATCCCTTTATTTGTAAATTTCCTTTTTAGCTGCCAAAAGGGTGTTCTTCATTAACGAAACAATGGTCATGGGTCCCACACCACCGGGAACCGGCGTAATGTAAGCACATTTAGGAGCAACTTCATCAAAAGCAACATCGCCGGTAAGTTTAAATCCCGATTTGGTTTTGGGGGAAGGAACGCGGGTTGTCCCCACATCAATCACCACAACTCCCTCTTTTACCATATCGCCTTTCACAAACTCGGGAACCCCGAGGGCTGCAATAATAATATCGGCCTGAAGGCACATATCTTTGATGTTTTTGGTACGGCTGTGACAAACGGTTACGGTGCAATCGCCGGGATAAGTTTTCTGCAACATCAACATGGCTACAGGTTTACCCACAATGTTGCTGCGTCCCAATACCACACAGTGCTTACCCTTGGTTTCGATTTCGTATCGTTTAAGCAGTTCCAAAATACCTGATGGTGTGGCAGGCAAAAAACAAGGCAAACCAATCGACATGCGTCCGACGTTGACGGGATGAAAACCGTCGACATCTTTACGATAATCGATAGCCTCGATGATTTTATCTTCGGAAATATGCTTCGGCAAGGGCAACTGCACAATAAAGCCATCCACATCATCGTCCCTGTTAAGTCGATCTACACAAGCAAGAAGTTCCTCCTCGCTCACATTGTATTCGTAACGAATGAGCGTGGATTTGAATCCCAATTCTTCGCAGGTTCTCACCTTATTGGCCACATACGTTTCGCTTCCGCCATCATGCCCCACGAGAACAGCGGCTAAATGAGGAACTTTTGCTCCTGTCGCTTTTATTTCCTCAACTTCTGCCGCAATTTCTTTTTTTATTTGTGCTGCTACGGCCTTACCATCAATAAGCTCCATATCTTTCTTATTTATCTTCGCCTTACATTTTTCATCATGGCTTTGGGACCGCCCTGCGTCATCAACCGCATCATTTTGCGTGTTTCATCAAATTGTTTGATGAGTTTGTTCACTTCCTGAACATTGGTACCGCTTCCTTTAGCAATGCGTGCCCGCCTACTTCCGTTTAAGATTTCGGGATGAGCGCGTTCGTCGGGGGTCATAGACTGTATAATGGCTTCTATCCCTTTGAAGGCATTATCGTCGATATCGAGATCCTTAATCTGTTTTCCGACACCGGGAATCATCGATGCCAAATCTTTCAGGTTCCCCATTTTTTTGATTTGTCGGATTTGAGAAAGGAAATCGTTGAAATCGAACTGATTCTTTGCAATTTTTTTCTGAAGACGACGGGCTTCTTCTTCGTCATATTGCTCCTGGGCTTTTTCTACCAATGAAACAATATCGCCCATTCCGAGAATACGATCGGCCATACGTTCCGGATGAAATACGTCGATTGCATCAAATTTTTCACCGGTTCCTATAAACTTAATCGGTTTGTTTACGACGGAACGAATGGATAAGGCCGCTCCACCTCGTGTATCCCCATCGAGCTTGGTAAGAACCACTCCGTCAAAATCGAGCCGCTCATTGAATTCTTTCGCTGTATTTACCGCATCTTGTCCGGTCATGGCATCCACCACGAAAAGAATTTCCTGTGGGTTCACGGCTTTTTTGATGGATTCGATCTCGTTCATCATTTGCTCGTCGATAGCCAACCGACCCGCCGTATCGATAATGATAAGGTCCTTGCCGTGCTGTTTGGCATACTGCATGGCATTCTGTGCAATTTTTACCGGATTTTTGTTGTCCTCCTCGGCATAAACCGAAACACCGATTTGTTCTCCCAAAACCTTTAATTGCTCAATAGCTGCCGGACGATACACGTCGCCTGCAACCAAAAGCGGATTTTTACCCCGTTTCGATTTCAACATATTGGCCAACTTGGCCGAAAAAGTGGTTTTACCCGACCCTTGAAGTCCCGACATAAGAATAATGGCAGGACTTCCCTTTATGTTGATATCGACCGCCGCTCCTCCCATGAGGGTAGCAAGCTCATCATGAACAATTTTAATCATCAATTGTTCCGGCTTAATGGCGGTAAGCACATTTTGGCCGAGTGCTTTTTGCTTTACGGTTTCTGTAAACTCTTTGGCTGTTTTATAATTAACGTCGGCATCAAGTAAAGCACGACGAACATCTTTTAGGGTTTCGGCAACATTGATTTCGGTGATTTTCCCCTCACCCTTCAATATTTTAAACGATCTTTCAAGTCTATCGCTCAGATTCTCAAACATACTATTTTATGGGTTTATTATGAGAGTACAAAGATAATGAAAAATCGGGATTATTTCAATCCTGTCCCGATTCAATAGAAGAGGTTGACAAGCAAAGGTTTCAAACACGCAATGGTGCACAAATACCTACATAAAAACCCTGTCGGAAGATTGTCCCTCCCGACAGGGTTAAGCCAATTATGCCATTCATTTTACTTCTCTACGATCGCAAATACCGTTTTTATTGGTATCGACAAAATTCACTCCACTTCCCTTACCATTGCGGAGGCCGGTTCTGTTGTTCTGTGCGCGACCCTGTCCTTTCCCACTGCCGTCGCGAAGAGCCTGTCTGCCATTTGCTTTGGGATTTCCGGGCGTACCGTTTTCAAAATTATCGCAAACCCCATTATTGTTGGTATCGACAAATGCCGGCCCACGTTGAGTAGATGTTGTTTCCTGTTTTTTTGTTTGATTCTGATTTTGCGCAGTTGCCACACCTATCGTAGCAACAAATGCCAATGCTGTGATGATCAATTTTGTTTTCATTGTTCAATAATTTTTAGCAGGTTTATTAACTGATTATCTATTTTATGGTTGTGGATTACGCCCATACTGCCGCCTGTAACCCGAATTTATTCCGGTACTGTCGGCACGAATGTGTCGATATCCTCTCCGGGAATGAATATTTTCATTGTAATACAGCGGTAAAAAAAGTTGTTGGAGCTGAGCACATTGTGAAGAATCACATACCGATTTCATATTCAGATAAAAACGATTCGTAATTTTTTTAAGTTCGGCATGTTGCCTTCCCAATAGTTCCGACAAATAATTCAACTTTGTCGAATCGGGTTGAGCTTTATTCAGTTCCTTAAACATTTCTATTTTAATCGAATCCATTCGAATAATTAATCTTGCTGCTTGCGGTTGAAATTCCCGATTTGCAAGACGAAATGCCTCCATTTGCCTGTCATTAAAACCCAGCGTTTGTCTGAAATATCTCCCTGTAAGTCGCACCTCTCCTTCTTCAGAAAGAACCGTTACCATATCATCTTCTCTTTCCTTCCAATGGTGATAAAGAATGGTACCAACCGTGGTTAAATTCAGCACCACCAACAATACCACCACCCATATCCATATTTTATTGGTTTTATTCATTATTTTCAAACAAATAATAGTCAAGTTTTTCGATTTCGTTATCGTTAATATTCATTGTTATTTCTTGCGAAACACTGTCGACATAAGCGTTGCCGATAGTTATTCCCAATAAGGAAATGGCAGCAATACTTATCGCAACCATAACAGCTTGCCACCGTGGCGTTTTCTCAGCCTTTGCCTGTTGCCTTTTCTCAATCTCGGCTACAACACGCGTACTCAGAAACGGATTGGGTCGGATTTGTTTTTCACCCTCGATGAAATTATCTATATAATCGTCTATTCTCATTTCGATGATTCTTTATAAATTAGACATTTCTTCTTTTAATTTCCTATGGATGGTCCCAATTTTTTTCGCAGATTATTTTTTGCTCTTTGCAGCAATTGTTCTACGGCACCTTCGGTGATATTCATGATCGCTGCAACTTCCTTTTGGGAAAGATCTTCATATTTGCTCAGGACAAAAGCACTGCGTTGTTTAGCAGGTAACGAATCGATCGCTTGTTTTATGAGCAAATTGCGTTCCGATACTTCTATTTTTTCCAATGGGCTTTTCTCATTATCATGTTGGCCAAAGGCGCTTTGCCAAACATCCTCTATGGATTGCAAGAATCGTTTGCCGCGATTACGATTTACAAAATTTATGCAAGTATTGATAGTTAGTCGATAAAGCCAGGTTGAAAACTCAGAATGGTGATTAAAAGTCGATAATGACAGATAGACCTTAATAAACACCTCTTGAGTAAGGTCTTCTGCATCTTCCTTCAAATGAACAAAACCCATCGCTACATGAAACACCCTTTCCCGGTATTTTTCCATCAACGTTTTAAAAGCAAGAGTATTACCGGAAATTATTTCTTGTATGAGTTGTTCGTCAGTCATGCACACTTTACCATATTTGATAAGTTAGACAGCAACATTATCGTTTTCCTATGGAATGAATTTATAAATTGCCCGCAATTTCATTAAAAAAAATGAAATACAAAACACATTGTCTTTTTTATCTGTATTTTTATTCTAAATTTGTATGAAAAGTTTAGAACGATTATAATTAACAATCACTACTGTCCCGTTAAGATTTGAGGTCTCGAAATAATTCGAGTTGACCGTCGTCAGACGAGACATTTAAATTTGGTTTGTTGAACAATTCACGAACCGGTATCTTCTCAAACAACATAGTTCCTA
>NZ_JAPCWE010000022.1 GCF_025943985.1 Anaerorudis cellulosivorans
ATAGGAACTATGTTGTTTGAGAAGATACCGGTTCGTGAATTGTTCAACAAACCAAATTTAAATGTCTCGTCTGACGACGGTCAACTCGAATTATTTCGAGACCTCAAATCTTAACGGGACAGTAGTGGTGGAAAGTGATTAAAAACGTCCGAATTGAAAGTGATTTATGATACCGCTACGATATATAAACGAATGGAAGTCACAAGCACCTTGGCCTATCGATGCGCAGGTGGAACAGGATTTAATTATCGCACGGGCATTGGTGGAGATATTTTCTGACGATTTATTGAAAAAATATAACTGAGAGTTAAAAATCCATCTGTTAACGTAAAAAAGTGTAGCATTCTCGACAGCGCCCCCTATCTGAAATCTATTCAGGACAGCTAATTTACTTGTAAAGAGTGGACAAACTATAGAGAAATCGATGATAAGGTATTGCGGCAATAAATACTCGATTTTAAAAATTATGATGTAACTTTGAGAATCTTTTTACGCCGTATGTTTGCGTAACAACAAAATCAAGTCATGGAAAGTCTCGGACAAATGGAAAAACTCGTAGGCACAACACGCAAAGTGCTTTGTATGCTGGGCACATTTTCTTTTGCCCTGTCATGGGGCAGCTGCTCCACAAAAAATAAACCCTCGGAGAGCAAAGCAGCCTCTCCGACCGAAACATCCGTAACGACCGAGATCCCTCTATCGGCAAATACTCCGGCAGCAAAAGCCGAGTAGCTGATGGCACATTATTGGGATAACTTCCCCTTCAACGACACCTCCCCGATAAGCAAGCCACAGGTATCGGAACAGGCTTTCGCCGACTTTGTCTATATCCTCAACAACCTACCTTACAAAACGGCAGAAAAAGGCATTGCCGCCCTCATGGACAAAGCTGCCGTAAGCACCGAAATGGTGCTTTATTTCGACAAACTCGCCGAAAAATACCTTTACGATCCCAATTCGCCGATGAGAAACGAACAACTTTTCGAATATTTTCTCCGGACCGTCATCCGTTCTCCGGGCATCGACGAAACCCATAAAATACGCCCGAAGATGCTGTTGAAAACGGTGCAGAAAAACCAACCGGGAACCAAAGCGACCGATTTCGAGTACACCCTTCCCGACGGCACCTCTTTTTTCGGACATTGGAGTATTGGCTCCCCACGTTTTTGTTCGACAGATGGGTTTTAGACCTTTTTATCGCCTCTCCTTCGCTCCTTCTTCGCTCCTCCTTCGCTGTTTGTTCGCTCCAAGGCAGGGACAACCGCTCCGGATTCCGCAGCTTGATGATACGTGAAACCCGCATGTACACTACATAAACCGCACGATTGTCATGCGGACTCGACGCAACCCTGATGCAAGCATGGAGCGAGGATGGTACGGCCTTGGTACGGCGAAGGTACGGAGAAGGTGTGTCTCGTCCTGAAATAGGTTTACACTCAATGTAAACAAAAATCAGGACGATACATTTACAGTAAATGAAAAAAAATTGGACAACCCGGTAAACTTTCATCAAATTAAAATCGGGGAATTCACTTTGCCGAAAAACAGCCATTTGCATGTGGCATATTACAGATTTACGGAAGAGATTACAAACGTTATAGGGGTATTTGATAATAAAAAAGCGCCCATCGGTGTATTGGACGCTTTCTTATGTGACCCCGGAGGGACTCGAACCCTCGGCCCATTGATTAAGAGTCAATTGCTCTACCAACTGAGCTACGGAGTCGCTCTTCTTTTTTGGCAGTGCAAAGATACGTTTTTATTTTTCATATTTCAACACAAAAGCAAGTTTTTTGATCGAAGCATATCGCCGATCTATTGTCAAAAAATTACATAAAAACGTGCCCACGGCAGGATTTTATTCTCTCCCCAATTTTTCTATATGAGGCACGTTTTTCTTCTGTTTTCGAAATTACAGCTTCTTGGCAAGGTCTTGCGGAAGATAAAATGTATGGTTTTTGTCGATATACACCACGACCGACCCGATATCGAAAGGCTTGCCGTTCAATTTACCAACCGACGAAAAAGCTTTTATCTCCAGCGTGTTTCTTCCTTTCTTCACTTTCAGGACGGGGAAATCGGGATTGCTGCTGTCAATCGTATAGCGCATTCCCGCAAAAACGTCCGTATGCTTGGCAAAAATGCGGTCGGAGAGTTCGTGCAACGGGGTAGTCAATCCCGAAACCTCGACCAAATAGGCATTCACATCGCGATTGCAGAGATGACCGCGGGGAACATCACCAAAAGGATGATAAGCCGAAAGCAACACCTCTTCGCCCGTATGTCCGCCGGTTGTGAATCCGAAACACATGTGCGCATTCAGGATATTCACAATATTGTTCAACATGTTGTTGCTGTTTTTTACCTGAGTGTAATCGCTCGCCTTATAGTTTTTTGACGAGAGCAACATCCCAACCTCCTCATCCGTCAAATCGATGCCGGTGTATTTCTTGAATTCGCCTTTCACGTTTTCAGGCCGTGTGTTTACCAATACCGACTCGATACCCGAAGCGGTGAGCTTGCATTGCGAAACGGTCGAAAACAGTTCGGCAAGCGATAATTTATCGTATCCCTTGCAACGGGAAGAACCGATGGTGAAGCCGCTGTTTCCGTGATCGGCAAGAACAATTACTGCCGTTTCACCGTTACTGCGGGCAAAATCCATCACTTTCCCCACTGCTTCATCGAAAGCAAGAAATTCGGTAATGATGCCCACCGGATCGTTGGCATGGGCTGCCCAATCCACCTGGCTGCCTTCCACCATCAAAAAGAATCCATCTTCATCTTGCGATAACACTTCTAACGCTTTCTCCGTCATTTCGGCAAGCGAGGGGATTCTCTCCGGATCCCTATCCAAATCGTAAGGAAGTGCTTTTTCGCCGAAAAGCGCCCATACCTTTCCCTTCCCTGTATAATTCATCAGCGCCTGTTTATCGTTCTCGATCAACGTGGTGCCGTTATGGTTGAAGTGCTGCCGGATATCGTCGGTCAATATCCCCGTTCCTCCGCCGAACATCACATCGAGATTTTGATAGGCTATTTGCGGAGCAATGGCTTTATAGCTTCCCCGATTGTAATAATGCGCCGAAAAATCGGCGGGTGTTGCATGAGGAAACTCACAGGTAACCACCAGTCCCGTTGCCTTTGCTTTTTCTATGCGCGATGCTTCAAGAATGGTCACTGCGGGTTGATAGGTTCGCGAGGTATCGACGGGATAAATGTCTTTCCCGGGATCGGCTTCGGGATGGATGGCTACGTTGCCCGATTGCTGAAGGACACCGGTTGCATATGCCGAACTGGTAGGTGCCGAATCGCCAATGGGTGCATTGGACGAAAAGGTAGTGACCGTTCCCGTGATATAGGGATCGATATTGAGCGCCTCACCGAGTTCATTGTACATTTTGTACCAACGCGCAGCAGAATATACACCGATGGAGGTTCCGTCGGGGATCATCACAATAACATTCTTTACCGGCCTTACTTGCTGCGAAAAAGCAAAGACCGAAAAGACAAACACATAAAATAACAATACCGTTTTTTTCATATTTTCATTGATTTGCATTACTAAAATCAAAAGAATTAGCCGTAGAAGCGTTTTTTTCCCGGGATACAAAAATAGCGATAATATTTTACAAGGGAAAAATAGAAGCGGCAATTGTTGGATTGGAATGAAAATTGTGGATTTAACAATTTTGTAACCAACGAAAAGAAGGAATAATGCTCGAATTTTGTTAATTTTGTCTTTCATCTAAAATTAGAGATACTATGGCCGAAAAAAGACCACTCATATTGGTAACGAACGACGATGGATATGAAGCTCAAGGCATTTCATCGTTAGTTGAAACATTAAAAGACTTGGGAAATATTGTTGTTTTTGCGCCGGACAGGCCACGCTCGGGCATGTCGTGTGCCATTACATCGAATACCCCATTGTATAGCGAATTAGTGAAAGAAACGGATAATATCAAATGGTATGCTTGTAACGGGACACCGGTAGATTGCGTAAAACTGGCGTTGAACGAGTTTATGCCATACAAACCCGATCTGGTGGTTTCCGGAATCAACCACGGATCGAATGCGGGAATCAGCGTATTATATTCGGGAACGGTGGGTGCCGCTATCGAAGGCTGCATTTTTAATGTTCCTTCAGTGGCAGTTTCGTTGTGTAACCACCAAAGCGATCCCGACTTTTCCACGGCTTGCCGGATAGCACGCAAAGTAGCCATGAAAGTACTGGAAGAAGGTTTACCTCGAGGTATTTGTCTGAACGTGAATATCCCCGAAGGGGAAGTAAAAGGCATAAAAATCGCTACCCAAACGCAAGGAAAATGGGTGAATGAATATTTCAAGATGCAGGATGAAATGGGACGCGATATTTTTCGGATGACGGGCAACTTCGAAAATTGGGAAGGCAATAATCACAACTCCGACGAATGGGCATTGGCAAACGGATATGCAGCCATCGTGCCCGTGAAAATAGACATGACGGCTTACGATTTTATCCCCCATCTTCAACAATGGGAATTTCAACAATCCTACTCAAAGTAAAACAATGAAATACTACCTGATTGCCGGAGAAGCATCGGGCGACCTGCATGCGTCGAATCTGATGGAGTCGCTCAAAAAAGTGGACAGCGATGCCGATTTTCGTTACTTTGGTGGCGATTTGATGCAGGCTCAAGGAGGTACGCTTGTCAAGCATTACCGCGAAATGGCCTATATGGGTTTCCTCCCTGTTATCACCCATCTCGGCTCGATTACAAAGGCTATCCGTCAATGCAAAAAAGACATTACCGTCTATCGCCCCGACGTGGTGATCCTCATCGATTATCCAGGTTTCAATCTTCGAATAGCCAAATTCGTAAAAACGAAGCTCCATATCCCGGTACATTATTACATTTCGCCGAAAGTGTGGGCTTGGAAGGAATATCGGGTAAAATCATTCAAAAAGTATGTCGATGAGATGCTTTGTATCCTCCCTTTTGAAGTGGATTATTTCAAAAAACACCACTATGAAGTACACTATGTGGGCAATCCGACAGTAGACAGCATAAACGAAAGAGCGTATCGGAACGAAACATTCGAAGAATTTGTCAAGGCAAATCAATTGGAAAGCAAACCCGTTATCGCACTGCTTGCCGGCAGCAGAAAACAGGAAATTTCGGCTAATTTGCCTACGATGTTGCGGGCTGCAAAAAGCTTCGACGGATATCAACTCATCATCGCAGGAGCGCCGGGAATCGATGCGGAATTCTATAATCGTTTTATTGACGGGCAACCGGCAACCTTGCTTTTTGGACAAACCTACCGTATACTGGCACAAGCCGATGCTGCCCTGGTGACTTCGGGAACGGCAACACTTGAAACCGCACTGCTCGATGTTCCACAAGCCGTATGCTACAAAACCCCACTGCCGCATCTCGCTTATTGGGCTTTTCGCCATATCTTGCACACCCCTTATATTTCACTGGTCAATTTGATTTGCGGCAAAGAAGTGGTAAAGGAACTGTTTGCCAAGTTTTTTACCGTCGAAAATATCCGGGAAGAATTGTACCGCCTTTTATTTGTTAAGCGGTACCGCCAAACCATGCTGGAAAATTATCGGGAAATGCGCGAAATACTGGGTGGTCCCGGCGCTTCGGACAGAGCTGCCCAAATCATCTTCGAAAAGATAAAAAAGGGAACAATCATCCAACCGCAATAAAAAAGCATATGGAATCACCGGATAACGAAAAACCTGTTTTCACGCTCAAGGAGGTAAAATTCAACGATATCCTTTACATAAAGGAACTGGCAATCACAGAAAAGAAAACCACGGCCATTGTCGGTAAAAGTGGCAGCGGGAAAACTACCCTGTTGAAACTATTGAACAAATTGATTTCACCGGACAGTGGCACAATTTATTATCGGGATACTCCATTGGAGGCCATCGATTCGATAACCCTTCGTCGCGAAGTGGTTATGATGCCCCAAACACCGGTGATTTTTGAAGGAGATATTCGGGAAAATCTGCTGATCGGTCTTAAATTCTCGGAAAAGGAACTTCCCTCCGATGACCGGCTCATGAATATGTTGCAGGTTGTGGGTCTCGACAAAAAACTCGACGAACCGGCACATCAATTGTCGGGAGGAGAAAAACAACGTCTTGCGCTTGCACGGGTAATGCTGATGGAACCTAGCGTTTGGTTACTCGACGAACCATCGTCGGCACTCGACAAAGACACGGAAGACGAGGTGATGCAAAAGATAATGGATTTCGGAAAAAGAAACGGGTCGACAATTATTTTTGTAACCCATTCCATACCGATGGCAGAAAAATATGCCGAAGAAATAATTGAAATAGAAAATGGAGAAATTGTTTCCATAAAACAAAATCATCATGAATAAAAGCGGAATCGTCGATATTGAACTCTGGCAGCTTATGGCAGCCTATGCGTATGTGATTGTGCTCCTTGTTATCGTGCGCATAATGGGAATAAAACGCGAAAAAATCATCGTGATGTCTTCCATCCGCATGACACTGCAACTGATTATCGCCGGCTACATACTCATTTATCTTTTCAATCATCCTTCCTTTTGGTTCTTGATTCTTCTCTTCCTGTTGATGGAAGGATTCGCCATAAATAACACCTTTAAAAGGGTGAAAGTGCCGTTGAACCGGGAGTTGAAAAAAATAATCGCCTATTCGCTCGGTGGAGGAACAACTATCAGTTTGATGTATTTTCTGCTTGTTGTAATTGGCAGCAACACATGGAACGATCCTCGCTACTTCATCCCTATAGCAGGCATGCTCATTGGCAATTCCATGACGGGTATATCCCTGGGAATCAACCGACTGATTGACAGCATGCGAACAGAACGCGATCGGATTGAAGGGGCGCTCATGCTGGGAGCAACTCCAAAAACGGCATCGAAAGATATTGTCAATAAGGCTTTCGATGCTTCCATCCTGCCCACCATCAACTCGATGTTGGGGATGGGCATTGTTTTCCTTCCCGGAATGATGACCGGACAAATCCTTTCGGGCACTTCTCCTCTGATTGCCATCAAATACCAAATTGCCATTATGCTGGGAATTCTCGGCAGTGTGGCATTCACGGTACTGATCTTTGTTCACAGGGCATATAAAGTCTTTTTCAATAAAGACGCACAACTGCTCTTGCCCGAAGAAACAGTCACGAAGGAATAATCGCCGCACTATCTGCGGTTTTTCAATTCGAAGATCAAAAAAGATTTCAAGGGAAAATAGTTTTTATGAGCCATTATTTGACCTTTTTTATTTCCTTTGTGAGAAATTAATCCGAAAATAACAGCACACACATGAAAATAGGTATTCTAAGTTCAGGAGGCGATTGTCCGGGAATAAACGCAACAATCAGAGGGGTCGGGAAAACGGCTATCAATCATTATGGAATGGAAGTCATCGGAATTCTCAACGGTTTTTCGGGTTTACTTTATAAAGATGTTATTGAGCTTACCGATCCATCTCTTTCGGGGATCCTCAATTTAGGAGGAACCATCCTGGGAACGACACGTGAAAAGGTTTTCAGAAAAATGATTACTTCTCCCGACGAAAAAGATCGGGAACAAATAAAAAAATGTTATCACGAACTGAATCTGGATGGACTGGTTTGTATCGGAGGAAACGGTACGCAACTTACCACATGGATGCTTTCGCAATTGGGTTTAAACGTGGTGGGAATACCGAAGACCATTGACAACGACGTGTACGGCACCGATGTTACTTTCGGATTCGATTCGGCCGTAAATATTGCGACTGAAGCTATCGACCGATTGCATTCCACGGCAAGTGCCCATCGCCGCGTCATGGTTATTGAATTGATGGGACATCACGCCGGTTGGATAACCCTTTTTGCCGGTATGGCAGGGGGTGCCGACATCATCTTGCTTCCCGAATTGGGTTATGATATGGAGGTAATTCTCGAAAAAATAAAAAAAAGGATGGAAGTTGGGAAAGCATATTCCATTGTAGCTGTTGCTGAAGGTATAAAAATTCCAAAGAGAAAAGAGCGCCCTGCCATTTATTTTGCTCGTGAAATTGAAAAACAAACCGGTTTCGAAACCCGGGAAACAGTGCTCGGATATATACAACGGGGAGGATCCCCGTCTCCTTACGACCGCAATCTGGGAACCTTGTTTGGAGGGCATGCAGCGCAACTTATCCACGAAAAGAAATTTGGACGTATGGTTGCAAACATCAGGAACGAAATTACAGACGTTCCTCTTAAAGAAGTAGCAGGAAAACTTCGGTTGGTAACACCCGATACTCCACTGGTGGTTCAAGGTAAAAAAATGGGTATATCTTTCGGCGTTCGATAAATAATGTGGTAAACAGAATCCTTACGGTTCGGATAAAAATTCTTCGTTCAACTCATCAAAATTCGTTTCTCCCGGCTCAGATGGTTTTTCGTCAGCGGCTTTTTTTGTATTTCCCAGTATAGTTTGTTGAAGAGCCTTATCCTCGCGAATGCGTTGGATGGCTTGTTTTGCAGCCATCTGATGCGATTCTTTTTTGGAATATCCGACGCCGGTACCTATCTCCATATCGCCAACAGAAACACGCGATACAAAAACAGGATTGTTTTGTTCATCGTATGAAGATTCTATAACATTGAAATTTACGTCGATTTTGTTTTTCTGCCCCCATTCGATCAATCGGGATTTGAAATCAACCTCCGATTTCATGACTTCCTCTATGCTCAAATGTTGTTTGATGAGCGTTTCGAATACAAATTTCTTTGCCACACGATAGCCCTGATCCAGATAAATGGCACCGATAATAGCTTCGAGTGCATCGCCGTAAATATTGGTATTATGGGCCAAATTTCGTGTAGAAGACACAATCAATTTATCCAATCCCAACTCGACAGCCAATTTATTCAGCGTATCACGCTGAACGATACGCGAACGCATGCTGGTAAGAAAGCCCTCCTTTTTGTTTCGAAATTCCTTGTAAAGGATATCGGCAACAATCGCATCAAGAATGGCATCTCCCAAAAATTCAAGGCGTTCATTGTTTACCCATTTCCCGTTACTTGTACGTAGAGGTGAAGATCTATGGGTAACAGCTTCGTTGTATAAATCGATACGATCGGGATAAAATCCAAGAATTTTGTAAAATGACAGATAAGGCTCTTTCCCTTTATGAGGGATAGCCCGCATCTGTCGGCCTAATTTTCTGAACACGCTATTTTTTAAATCGTTTAAAAATTACAGACGCGTTGTGTCCTCCAAAACCAAATGTGTTGGATAACGCAGCTCTAATTTCTCTTTTTTGAGCTTTGTTAAATGTAAAATTAAGATTATAGTCAATTTCGGGATCATCATCTCCTTCTGTGTGATTAATGGTCGGCGGAACAATGGAATTCTGCATCGCCAATATCGTAAGCACTGCTTCAACGGCACCGGCAGCGCCAAGCAGATGACCCGTCATCGATTTAGTGGAACTGATATTCAGTTTATAACTGTGATCCCCAAAAACATCCAGGATAGCTTTCACCTCGGAAATATCTCCCACCGGAGTCGATGTTCCATGCACATTGATGTAATCGATATCTTCCGGTCGCATTCCGGCATCGTCTAATGCATTACGCATAACCAACTTAGCTCCCAATCCTTCGGGATGAGAAGCAGTAATGTGATAGGCATCGGCCGACATGCCTTCTCCTGCTATTTCGGCATAAATGGTTGCTCCACGAGCAATGGCATGTTCCATCTCTTCGAGAACAACACACCCTGCACCTTCACCGATTACAAATCCGTCGCGACTTGCACTAAACGGACGTGAAGCCGTTTCCGGTGAATCATTACGCGTGGATAAGGCATGCATCGCATTGAACCCGCCTACAGCTGAAGCACTTATAGTAGCTTCCGCACCGCCACTGACAATTACATTGGCTTTCCCCAACCGAATAAGATTGCATGCATCGGCAATAGCATGGGTAGAAGAGGCACAAGCCGAAACAGTTGCATAGTTCGGGCCCCTCAGTCCGTAAATCATAGAGATATGACCTGCGGCTATATCTGCTATCATTTTCGGAATGAAAAAAGGATTGAAACGAGGACCTTTATCTTTTTCGAGATAATAACCTCCCACCTCTTCTTCAAATGTTTTTATTCCACCGATACCTGCCGAAAAAATTACGCCAATACGATCGGTGTTTTCTTTTTCGAAATCCAACCCCGAATTTTCTATTGCTTCTTTGGCGGCTTTAATAGCCAATTGTGCATAACGATCGTATTTTCTTACCTCTTTTCGATCAAAAAGTTCGTTCGGATCGAAGTCTTTTACTTCGCAAGCAAATTGAGTCTTGAATAACGATGCATCAAACTGAGTAATAGGTCCGGCACCGCTCTTACCTGCAATGGCATTTTTCCACGTCGTTACAACGTCATTGCCAAGAGGCGTAACGGCTCCCAGACCTGTTACTACTACTCTTTTAATTTCCATAAATGAATTGAAAACGAATTATTTTGCGTGTTGCTCTATGTAAGCGATAGCATCGCCCACAGTAGAAATCTTTTCTGCTTGATCATCGGGAATGGAAATATTGAATTCTTTTTCGAACTCCATGATCAATTCAACCGTATCAAGAGAGTCTGCTCCCAGATCATTAGTAAAACTTGCATTTTCTGTTACTTCAGATTCTTCAACACCCAATTTATCGACGATAATCGATTTTACTCTTTGTGCTACTTCAGACATAATTTTCGATATTAATTAATAAATAAAAAAATTTTATTTCTAAATTTGCGATGCAAAGTAACGTATTTTTTCCGGAATCACATAACATTTTCGGCAATAAATTCAAAATAACTGCACATTTTTGCATTTTTTGTGCATAAATTTACGCATTAATATGATAAAAATAGCTGTATTTGCGTCGGGTAATGGTTCAAATGCCGAAAATATCATTCGGTATTTCAAAGATAATGAAGAGATAAGGGTTGCCCTCATCATATCGAACAAGGCAAACGCTTATGTTCATACACGAGCAAAAAATTGGGGAGTCCCTTCGTATACTTTTTCCAAAGACGAATTTGAAAAGGGAGATCCAATCCTTCAAAAATTACGTGAATATCAAATCGATTTCATTGTATTAGCCGGTTTTTTGCTAAAAATACCCGATTCTATTTTGAAAGCTTATCCCCAACGCATTATCAATATACATCCGGCATTGTTGCCCAAATATGGCGGGAAAGGCATGTATGGCGATCATGTGCATAAGGCTGTGCTTCAGGCAGGAGAAAAAGAGTCGGGTATTTCTATCCATTATGTGAACGAGCGATACGATGAAGGCGACATTATTTTTCAGGCTCGATGTCCGGTTCTTCCTTCCGATACATGCGAAGAATTAGCTCAACGGGTACACCGGTTGGAATATGAATATTATCCGCAGGTAATCGAAAAAATAGCAAAACAGGCCTGCGGAGGAATCGATAAAAAAAACGACGAACAATAAATTGCAGCAGCAGGAAAAAAGTGTTATCTTTGCTTCCAATTTGCGGTTGTGGCGTAATTGGTAGCCGCGCCAGACTTAGGATCTGGTGCCGAAAGGCGTGGGGGTTCGAGTCCCTTCAGCCGCACAAAGAGAGGGCGTATCACCAGGTGATTTCACCCTCTTTTTTATTCCTTTTTCATTTCGATATTTCCCTGGAATGAGATGGCCTGTCGATTGGGATCCGTTACATCGAGCCGGGCTGACCCATTTTCCCAAATATCAACGTATAAAACGATTTCACGATCTGTATCGTGTGTCTTTATGCGAACCTGCCAATTCCCCTCACGTTTACCTTTGTTTACTTCATATTCGAAATCGGTACTCGTAAATTTAATACCTCCTTCTGCAGGGTCCATAGGAGCCGTATATGCACGCCCATAATAAGGTAAATAAGCAACGACAGTATCTTTAGATACTTTCAAATAATAATATGGGCTCAGATAAATTGATCGATATCCGGTCGGATATGCATACGTAGCTTTAAACGTAAATTCAAAATCGTTTATTTTTTGACCGATTTCGGCAGCTTTAGCTTTCTTTTCGGCTGCGGATTGAGCAGTGCCGCATCCTGTCTGAAAAATCAAACCGAAAAAAAAGATAAAAGCAGCATAAAAAATTTGTTTTTTCATGAGAATGTCTCCTTTTTCTATTCAAATCCCTCTTTTATAAACGCTCAACATCCTTGTTTTGTTATAAAAAAGTCGGCATAATTGAAAAATAATTGACACCATAAATCAAAATAAATGCACTAAAGATGAGGTAAAACGAATAAACCTGCCATTTACTTTCAACCAACGAATAATAATAAGCGATAAGGAAAGAGAGCAAAGTGAGTGTAATAGTAAACCAAAAAAGAGTAGTTGACCAATAAAGAAGTTGCAAGACAACGGCGCAAATGATCAGAAAGTTAAGAAACCCAAAGAGAATTTGCGTCAGCACCTTGTCATGGGAAGATTTTCGGTGTACAAGAATAATAAAGGTAAAAAGAAATACAAAAATCATTCCTGAAAATATCCATTTTGAAACCGTAAATTCGGAAAATTGCACTAGGGATACCCGGGTGATAAAATCGAAAGGAGCAAGAAACGTATCGACCCGTCCCAAGAAAACAAGCAAAGCAAAAACCATCCAATAAACCAATCCTACGCCTATCAATGAAGCTAACAACGATTTAAACTTAAATCCCCTCATCATCATTTCGCCACGCCACCACAACGGCAAAAGAAGAAGGGCATAAATTTGAAAAACACCGGCTATGCCGATCAATATGGCAGCCTGAAAAGCAAATAACTGGGGTTCGGATTGATGATACGAATTTAATAGGGGGAACAGCGCCCACAACATAAAAAAAACGGCCACAAAATCCGGTATCATTTGCAGAAAATGAGGATGCAGACTAAAAAGGACAAGGGGAACAATAAACGGCAAACTCGTATGTGTTCTTATGATGTTGAAACGGTGATTGAGTTGGGAAATGATTCCCGCAATGATGAAAACAGAGAACGTGGAAGCTGCAAAAGATATTCGCCGATCGGAAAAGAAAGGGGCAAGAAATTTCCATACATACCCCGAATCAAAAAATTCGTTTTGATGGAGTTCTCCATTCAAAAACATCAATACACGCATGACAATAACTACGATTGCCACAACAACCCCCACAAAACGTCCTTCGACAATGTTATGTTTGAAACTCCTTACTAGTCTGTCCATTTGCATTCTTGGTAAGCATAATATAAAGAAAAAAATCATTTACACAAACCGCAGAAGATCAAACCCGATATCGCTGCGAAAATACATATTTTCAAAAGAGATCTTTTTCACATTTTCGTAAGATTTGGTCAACGCCTCCTGCAATGTATTGCCAAATGAGGTAACAGCAATAACTCGCCCGCCTGATGTACATACACCTTCTTCTGTAAGGGTGGTCCCGGCATGAAAAAGAATACTGTCATCAACTTCATCCAACCCGTAAATCAGTTTCCCCTTTTCATATGTTCCCGGATATCCTCCCGAAACAATCATCACTGTAACCGCAAAACGGTTATCAATTTCCAGGGATTGTTTGTCCAATGTTTCCATAGCCACACCTGAGAAAAGTGTCAGCAAATCCGATTTAACTCTCGGCAAGACCACTTCAGTTTCGGGATCACCCATTCGAACATTATACTCAATAACATAAGGATCGCCATTTACGTTAATTAATCCGAAAAAAATAAACCCCTTATAATCGATTGACTCTTTCCGTAATCCATCAATTGTGGGAATAATAATTCGTTTCTCAACTTTATCCCTAAATGCTTCATCCACAAATGGAACAGGCGAAACTGCTCCCATTCCCCCCGTATTTAAACCGGTATCTCCTTCTCCTACCCGCTTATAATCTTTAGCCTCTGGCAATATTTTATATGATTTACCATCAGTAAGCACGAAAAAAGAACATTCAATTCCCGACAAAAATTCTTCGATCACTACTTTACGACTCGAAGCACCGAACATACCGTTCAGCATTTCCCAAAGTTTGTGTTTGGCTTCATTCAAATCATTGATAATGAGAACTCCTTTCCCTGCAGCCAAACCGTCGGCCTTCAAGACGTAAGGCGCTTGCAACGATTCGAGAAAACGGTTGCCTTCTTCCACAGTTTCAAGAGTAACGGTTGTATGTTGAGCCGTAGGAATATTGTGACGCATCATAAATTCCTTTGCAAAGTCTTTGCTTCCTTCCAGTTGTGCTCCTCGTTTGGAAGGGCCGATAACAGCAATATGACAAAGATCTTCGTCTTTTTGAAAGTAATCGTAAATCCCCTGCACTAACGGATCTTCCGGACCTACTACAAGCATATCGATATCATTTTCCAGCGAAAATTTTTTTATGCTGCCAAAATCGGTCACGCCTAAGGGAATATTTGTACCGATAGCTGCTGTACCTGCATTACCCGGGGCTATAAACAGTTTATTCAGTTCCTTACTTTGCCTCATTTTCCAAGCAAGTGCATGTTCTCTTCCACCCGATCCCAACAGTAAAACATTCATATACCTATAGATAATTACAAAATTGTTTTCATAAATTGATGTCACAAAGCTAATAAAAAATTACGAAAATTAAAGAGAAGTTTTTACTATAGAGTGGCATTCGCCAAAAAAAACTACATTTGCAATATGCAAAATCAAAAGAACATGGCTCAAAACAGAATCACTTCCCTCTTTCACATCCAATACCCTATTATCCAGGGAGGGATGGCATGGTGCAGTGGATGGCGATTGGCTTCGGCAGTGAGCAATGCCGGGGGATTGGGATTAATCGGCGCCGGGTCAATGCATCCGGAAATAGTAAAAGAACATATTCAAAAGTGTAAGATTGCAACCAATAAGCCTTTTGGGGTAAACATACCGTTGATGTATCCTCAGGTAGAAGAAATTATGCAAATCGTGATAGAAGAAAAAGTGCCGATTGTTTTTACATCAGCCGGGAATCCGATGACATGGACATCAAAACTCAAATCTCACGATATCATTGTTGCTCATGTTGTTGCAGGATCGAAATATGCAAAAAAGTGCGTAGAAGCCGGTGTGGATGCAGTAGTCGCCGAGGGATTCGAAGCCGGAGGGCATAACGGTCGAGAAGAAACCACCACCTTTGTTCTCGTTCCCTTGGTACGTAAAGCTATTGATCTGCCACTAATTGCAGCCGGTGGTATTGCCACAGGCGAAGGTATGGTTGCTGCTTTTGCACTCGGAGCAGAAGGGGTGCAAATAGGGACACGCTTTGCCCTGACCACAGAAAGTTCAGCCAACGAAGCATTCAAAAAAAGATGCCTCGCTCTGAACGAAGGCGAAACCATTTTGTCTTTAAAAAAATTATCCCCAACTCGCCTCATTAAAAATCAATTCTATAAACGAGTACAGGAACTGGAAGATCGGGGAGCTTCTCCCGATGAACTGCGACAACTCTTGGGATACGGCCGTGCAAAAAAAGGCATTTTTGAAGGAGATCTTGAAGAGGGGGAACTCGAAATTGGACAGATTGCTTCATTGATTACCGAAATTGTTCCTGCAAAACAAGTAATTGATGAAATCATTGCCCATTATAATAAAACCGTTCAGTCGCTGTATCTACAACAATTTTAAATGATGAAAAAATTACAGCTTACACTGCTTACGGTTTTTTTATCTTGTTTTTCGGGAAACATTTTCGCTCAAGAAAATAATCGGTTGATCCCGGAGAAATTAATCTCTATATGTACACGAACATATTCCGTGCTATTTCGATGATTTTTCGAAATAAGAAAATTTCGACACTTGGCAATTATAATTATCTTTGCGGTAATTATGCAACAAGAACTCTTTCCTTCGGAACAATTTACTTTTTTCAGCTTGGGTAGCGGCAGCTCGGGTAATTGTTATTACCTGGGCAACAGTCGTTACGGAATGCTGATTGATGCGGGCATCGGACCTCGAATAACAAAAAAACGACTTGCCGAATACGGTATCGATTTTTCTTCCATATATGCCGTTCTGATTACTCACGATCATTATGACCATATCAAATCGGTAGGTTATCTGGGGGAAAAGCTCCATATCCCTGTTTATGCTACTCGACAAGTACATCACGGTATTGCCAATTCTCCCCTTACAAAAACCCGACTGAACGGTTCTACACGGTATATCGAAAAAGGAGTTCCTTTTCAAATCGAAGATTTCAAAATTACTGCTTTTGATGTACCTCACGACAGCATCGACAATGCCGGATACTTTTTTGAGTTTGAAGGCCATAATCTTACGCTGGTAACTGATGCAGGATCTATCACCGAAGAAGTGGCTCACTACATTTGTAAAGCCAACCATCTGGTTATCGAAAGCAACTACGATGAAGATATGCTCAAAAACGGCCGTTATCCCTATCCCTTGAAACAGCGCATTTCCTCAGGCTCAGGCCATCTGAGCAATCGACAAACTGCCGAATTTCTGGCGGCCAACTATTCATCTAAGCTCCGCAACATATGGCTTTGCCATCTCAGCGGCAATAACAACCATCCCGACCTGGCTTTACAAACAGTAGAAAGACAACTTGTCGAGAAAGGCATCAAAGTGGGAATAGAAGTATCACTGCAAGTGCTGAAAAGAAATACATTATCTTTAAAAACCGAACTCTAAACCTGTTTCATTATGATGTTTGCACCTGTTCTCCTGTTTACCTACAATCGTCCTGTACATACCAAACAAATGCTGGATGCATTACGGAAAAACCCGCTGAGCAGAGAAAGTACGCTTTTTGTTTTTTCGGACGGGTATAAAAATGAGATAGACCGGCAACAGGTTGAAGAGGTTCGAAGGGTCATTCACTCGCTTGACGGATTCAAAGATATCCGAATTCAGGAAAATTCGGGAAACAAAGGATTGGCCACCAATATTATAGAAGGAGTAACCCGTGTAATCAACGAATATGGAAAAGTGATTGTCATGGAAGATGACCTGATCACTTCGCCATTCTTCCTGACTTTTATGAATGATGTCTTGAATAAATTTGGAAAAGAAGAAAAAATCGGGCATGTACATGGCTACTGCTATCCAAATATGGGACTTCCCGATCTATTTTTAATCAAGTGGACCGGGAGCTGGGGATGGGGAACATGGGAAAGAGCATGGAAATATTTTAACCCCGACGGTGAATATCTTCTTTACGAACTGGAAAGAAGGAAACTGACCAAAACATTCGATTTCAACGGAAGTTATCCTTACACACGTATACTACGCCAACAGGTGAGGGGTGACAACGATTCGTGGGCTATCCGATGGAATGCTTCTCTTTTTTTGGCTGATATTCTTTCTGCCAACGCCGGAAAGTCGCTGGTGCAAAACATCGGCTTCGATGGAACAGGTACACATAGTGGCAGCAGCAACATTTATGTCACCGATTTATACGATAGAGAACTCTTAACAGAAGTATCGGAAATCAAAGAAAACGAAAATGCCCGAAAAGCATTTGAGTGTTACTATAGAAAGACCAATTCTTTTTGGGCTAAAGTCAAAAGAAGACTCGTAAAATGAATATCCTTCTCATCAGCACATCCGATTTGCATGGCGGAGCTGCCATTGCGGCTTTCCGACTAATGAATGCCTTGCAAGCCAAGGGAATGAACGTCAACATGCTCGTGCGGGATAAACGTTCTTCCAACGGCAACGTGATTGAAGTCGGCAATAAAACCATAAACGAGTGGAATTTTCTTTGGGAACGGGGAAAAATATTCATGACAAATCGTTTTTCCCGAAAAAATCTTTTCGACATATCCATTGCCAATACCGGCGTTTCTGTAACCGAACTCCCCGAATTTAAGCATGCCGATATCATTCATCTGCACTGGATTAATCAGGGCATGTTGTCATTAAAAGAGCTGGAAAATATTTTTGCTTCCGGGAAAAAAGTTGTATGGACCATGCACGACATGTGGCCTTTTACCGGCATTTGCCATCATGCCGGAAATTGCACAAACTATCAACAGACATGCGGCTTATGCCCCTATCTTGTTGACGCCTCACCCCATGATCTTTCCCGTAAAGTTTTCAAACAAAAACAAGCAGTTTATTCATCGGGGTACATCACCTTCGTAGCCTGCAGCAACTGGTTGAAAGACCTGGCCAAAAAAAGTCCGCTTACCACAGCTCACAGGGTAATTTCGATACCCAACCCCATCGATACCCAACACTATTGCCCAAAAGACAAAATCAGTACACGCAAAAAATTGCAATTGCCTCTCGATAAAAAAATCGTATTGTTTGCTGCCGTAAAAACATCCGATAAACGCAAAGGAATGGATTACCTCAGTGAGGCAAGCCGATTAATGAAACAGCATACCGATAATGTCCTATTCCTTATCGCCGGCAACAACGGAAAAGAAATCGAAACCCGACTTGCTCTGCCTGCTCAAAGCATGGGGTTTGTTGCTCCCGAAAACATGCCCGATATCTATAATGCTGCCGACGTGTTTGTCACCCCATCGTTGCAGGAAAATCTGCCCAATACCATTATGGAAGCTATGGCATGCGGCACACCCTGCGTGGGATTTCGTATCGGCGGCATTCCCGAAATGATCGACCATTTGAAAACGGGATACCTGGCCGAATACAAAAATGCGGATGATCTGGCCAAAGGCTTGTTTTGGACATTATTTGAAGCCGATACCGAAACACTCTCTGCCAATGCTCGGGAAAAAACATTAAATACATACGCTCAAGAAAAAATTGCCGAACAATATAAAAAAGTATATGACCAACAACAATAACGATAACAATATCACCACACAATCAGACTGGCAAGACTATTGGAAAAACTACCGCTTTGATAGAATTCCCGACAAAGTGGTTTTCGAAAAATATATGCCTCTCTTGAAACAAGGTGAAAGTTTTATCGAAATTGGAGGATTTCCCGGGATATATGCAGCCTATTTTTATAAACAAGGCATCACTGATGTAACAATCCTTGATTTTTACATGGATAGCAAAATAGTTCGAAAACTTGAAAAATTAAATCACATACCTGAAAATACGATACAGTGCATTAACGCTGATTTTTTCAAGTTTTCGTCCGATAAAAAATACGATATCGTATTTTCATCCGGTTTTGTGGAGCATTTTCATAATACACACGATGTTATCTGTCGCCACATCGATCTACTTTCTGAAAACGGTCAACTACTTATTCTTATTCCAAATTTTCGGGGACTGAATGGATTGATCCAACGTTGGTTCGATAAAGACAATCTGAACGCTCACAACCTTCACTCCATGGAAATACCTTATTTACAAGAAATTATACAAACATTCGGATTAAAAGATGTTCGCATTGAATATATCGGTAAACCCATGTTATGGCTTGAACCGAAACCCGAAAACAAGGGTAAACAAAAACTTGTAAAGACGCTGAGTTATGCAATAAAATTATTCCCGTTTAAAGGACAATTCCTATCACCATTTGTTGCCATATACGCCGGAAAATGAAAAAACTATCGGTAATAACGGTTACTTACAACGCCGAGCACACGTTGGAGCGAACGCTGAAAAGCGTCCGGGAACAAACCTATCCCGCTATTGAGCATATCATTGTCGACGGAAATTCAAACGATGGCACAGTAGCGCTGATTCACCGGTATGAAAACGAACGATTAAAATGGATGAGTGAACCCGACAAAGGGCTCTATGATGCCATGAACAAGGGAGCTAAAATGGCAACCGGTGATTATCTCTGCTTTTTAAATGCAGGCGATACTTTTTATAATGTTGATACCGTGGAAAAAATGTTCAATACGATTGATAAGAATGCTTTCCCTGACATTCTTTATGGGGAAACGGCAATCGTTGACGATAACGGCCATTTCTTGCATATGCGCCGTTTGCGGGCACCGAAAACCCTCACATGGAAAAGCTTCAAACTCGGTATGGTAGTTTGTCATCAGGCATTTATTGTTAAACGAGAAATCGTTGAACCCTATGAGCTATCGTATCGGTTCTCAGCCGATTTCGACTGGTGCATCCGGATGATGAAAAAGGCAAAAAACATTCACAACACCGGCATGATCCTGGTCAATTATCTCAATGCAGGCACGACCACTGCCAACCGGAAAGCCTCTCTACGAGAGCGTTACCGCATTATGGAAAAACATTATGGTAAAGTTTCTACCTTTTTATACCATATCTGGTTTGTTATTAGGGCAATTATTAAACCGGAGAAATAAGGACAATTATGGCAAGTCAGCGAAAAAAACTAAAAGTTGAAGAACTTAACCGCATCAGTATTGAAGAATTTCAAGCAGCAAAAAAAATCCCCTTAGTTATCGTACTCGACAACGTGCGCAGCCAAAACAACATTGGTTCCGTTTTTCGTACGTGCGATGCTTTCAGAGTGGAAGAGATTCTGCTTTGCGGAATCACGGCTACACCTCCCAATGCCGAAATCCATAAAACGGCACTGGGTGCTGAAGATTCAGTGAAATGGAGATATTATCATGAAACCTTGCAAGCAGTTCATGAACTCAAAGCAAGGGGATACGCGGTGTTTTCGGTGGAACAGACCAAAAACAGCCTATCTCTCGAAAAAATACAGATTGACAAAAACGGGAAGTATGCCCTCGTTCTTGGTCACGAATTGCATGGTGTACAACAAGAAGTAATCGATATTTCGGATGGAAGCATCGAAATTCCCCAATATGGAACAAAACATTCGCTCAACATATCGGTTGCAACCGGCATAGTGGTATGGGATTTTTTTAAAAGATTAAAATAGAATTTATCGGCTAAAGTGATTAATCCTCATCATCTCTTATAATCAACATTACTTCTAAATTGCTTTTCTTCTGGTAATTTTTTACCAAATTAATAGTTGAAAAGAAGAATTTAGTAAATTTGCAACAATAAAGTCAAAAAATGGTGGAAAGACTTTCCCGATGATCGCTAACAACTAAACAAAATTCAATGAAAAAAAAAGCTTTAATCACCGGAATAACAGGACAAGACGGATCATATCTTGCCGAACTATTGATCGAAAAAGGGTATGAAGTCCACGGAACACTGCGTCGTTCTTCCTCGTTCAACACCGGCCGTATCGAACATCTGTACTTTGAAGAATGGGTGCGCGATATGCGCCAACAACGTCTTGTTAACCTGCATTATGCCGACATGACCGATTCAAGTTCGCTGATACGTATTATTCAGAACATCCAACCCGATGAAATCTACAATTTGGCAGCACAAAGTCATGTAAAAGTTAGCTTCGATGTACCTGAGTACACAGCCGAAACTGATGCAGTAGGCACCCTCCGTCTGCTGGAAGCTGTGCGCATTTTGGGACTAGAAAATAAAACCCGTATTTACCAGGCATCTACTTCCGAACTCTTTGGATTGGTGCAGGAAATACCCCAACGGGAAACCACGCCCTTTTATCCCCGCAGTCCCTATGGTGTAGCCAAGCTATACGGCTACTGGATTACCAAAAACTACCGTGAATCATACGGTATGTTTGCCGTAAACGGAATCCTGTTCAATCATGAAAGCGAACGACGGGGAGAAACTTTTGTAAGTCGAAAAATTACCCTTGCTGTGGCCCGTATTGCTCAAGGCTTGCAGGATAAGTTGTATCTCGGAAATTTAGATGCAAAGCGTGACTGGGGCTATGCCAAAGACTATGTAGAATGCATGTGGTTGATGCTGCAACACGATAGACCCGAAGACTTTGTTATTGCCACCGGTCAGATGCACAGCGTCAGGGAATTTTGCACGTTGGCTTTTGCCGAAATCGGAATCAAGCTCCAATGGGAAGGGAAAGGTATTGAAGAGAAAGGAATCGATAAGGCTACAGGAAAAGTATTGGTGGAAGTTGATCCGAAATATTTTCGCCCGGCTGAAGTAGAACAACTACAGGGTGATCCAAGTAAAGCAAAAAACGTATTGGGATGGAATCCGCAAAAAACTTCATTTGAAGATTTGGTAAAGCTCATGGTAAAGCATGATATGGAATTTGTAAAAAAACACCGATAATAGGCAGTTTAATGGAAAAACAATCAAAAATTTACGTTGCAGGTCATCGCGGTTTGGTAGGATCGGCAATTTGGAAAAAATTAGAAGAAAAAGGATATACCCATCTTGTCGGGCGCACCCACAACGAGTTGGATTTATTGGATGGCGATGCCGTAAAACATTTTTTCGACGAAGAGCAACCCGAATATGTATTTCTTGCCGCTGCTTATGTGGGCGGTATTGTTGCTAACAATACCTATCGTGCCGATTTCATTTATCGTAATCTGGAGATACAAAACCACGTGATTGGCGAAAGTTTTCGCCATAGCGTAAAGAAACTCCTTTTTTTGGGAAGCACTTGCATTTATCCCAAAGAAGCACCTCAACCCATGAGTGAAGAGACTTTGCTGACCTCTCCTCTCGAATACACCAATGAACCCTATGCTATTGCAAAAATCGCAGGGTTGAAAATGTGCGAAAGTTTCAATATTCAGTACGACACAAATTACATCGCCGTGATGCCGACGAATCTTTACGGACCAAACGATAACTTCGACCTTGAAAAAAGTCATGTCTTACCTGCCATGATCAGAAAAATCCATCTGGGCAAATGCCTCATGACCAATAATTGGGATGGTCTGCGGAAAGATTTGAATACACGACCTGTTGAAAACATTTCGGGGAAAAGTCCGAAAGAAGAAATCCTTGGTGTTCTGGGAAAATATGGTATTTTAAGCAATAAGGTGATACTATGGGGTACCGGAAAACCCATGAGGGAATTTCTTTGGAGCGAAGAAATGGCCGATGCATGTGTCTTTATCATGGAGAATGTGGATTTTGCAGACTTGGCAAAAGGCAAAACAGAAATTCGAAATTGTCATATCAATATCGGTACAGGCAAAGAAATCAGCATCTATAATCTCTCTCAACTTATTAAAAAAACCATCGGCTATGAAGGAAGTATCGTTTTCGATCCTTCAAAACCCGATGGCACAATGCGCAAATTGACGGATGTTTCCAAATTACATGCATTGGGATGGCAGCACAAAATAGAAATTGAAGAAGGGGTGGAAAGAATATACGCTTGGTATATCGACGAACAAACGCACTTTTAATCCTTTATTTTCGTTTTATATACTCCCCACAAATCCATTACATTACGCACGTATTCAATCGTTTCGTCTCCACGAAAATACCCCATTTTGCACACGGGATCTTCATAATATTGTTCCAGCCTTTTCAGTTGTAAATATTTCTCCACATTCCCATCCCATCTATCTTTATCGGCTCCATACTTCTCGGCAAGTGCCCGAGCATCAAACACATGCCCGATGCCGCCATTGTAGGCTGCTAACGCCATTTTCACCTGTTCCATACTGTCTTTCACCGAAGAAAAGGAAACCAATAATGTCTTCAGATACTCGGTCCCCGCTTTTATATTTTTTTCGGGATCATAAAGCAAGTTGCCCTTGACGCCAAAGTTCGCAGCCGTGACCGGCATTAAGCCCATGACCCCACCGGCTCCCGTCCATGCACGACTTTGAGGATCAAAGGAAGATTCATAATAGGCAATTGAAGCCAATAACCGCCAATCGATGCCAATTTTTTTACCATACTGCTTAAAATAATGATCGAAAGACGAAATTTGTCCGGGCTTTAAAAAAGTCACAAACGATGAGATTCCACCTCTCTCAAATCGTTTTGCTTCTTCAAAATACCGTTTAGTAATGCGCTGATAGGTAGGTTCTATATTTACACGGGCAAACCAACGATTAAGCGAATCTGCCAGAATGGGTGTATTTTTTCGCACTGCCCACGACGAACGTTGATCGAAACTTACCACAAGACTCACATCGATATTCCGAAAATAGGTTTTGTTGAGACGCGCTACATGTTCATCGGCAATTGTATAATCGATTTCCCTATTTGCTACCATCCGAATAAGATCTTCTTCCACAATGGTGTCTTTATCTACATCTTTTATAATGATCCCCCCGCCTAACTCTTCGTTTAAATTCACCAGCCGGTCATAATATTTAGTGCCGGACTTCACATATACTTCCTTACCGATCAATTGAGTGACATCTTTTAATAATGTATCCCCTCTTTCGGCCCTCTGCACCAGTACCTGATGTGAGATCTCGGACAATCCGCAATACAAAAGAGAATCTTTTAAGGTATTATCCACCGGGACATTATACGCAATAACATCGCCTTTGTTGTTATTCAACATGCTTACCAATGCCTCTGAATTATGAGCAAGAACAACCTCAGGAATTAAACCATGTTTATTGCAAAAATCGCTGATCATTTCGTAATGATACCCCATCGGTTGATCACGATAGATAAAATAAGAAATGGAAGTATTCAGTGTCAGCACCCTAAGCGTATCTCGCTCCATAATCTGAGGAAAATCGGACGTTGAAGTTTTCTTCTTGTTCCTCATGCAGGAAATCGACATTGCTGCAAGAAGTACCGGCACGGCATACCTTAAAAAAATAGATAGCTGTTTCTTCTTCATCCTTCTATGCGTATACGATCTAAAAAACGACCACAAAGGTACAAAAAATCTCTTTCGCCAAGTACCTGTTAGTCAATTTGCTTTAACTAACGTTACGGCTGAAAGCGGAATAAAACAACAGATATTCACATAAACTCACAAAAAATCTTTACTTTTGCACAATGGAAAGAAGAAAGACGCTAGCATCAATACCTACGAAATATCGTATACTTACCTTGCTATTCATAATTCTTTTTGAAGGTATAGAGATTCAAGTGAAAGGGCAAAATCAAACGTGGCGTGAATATCTTGAACAGTTGGCCGAAGAGGGAACGGACGGAACAACTATCGAAAACATGTACGAAGAGCTTACTTCCCTCGAAAATAATCCGATAAACCTGAATGCCGTGACCCGAGATGAATTGCAACGATTTCCGCTTCTTTCGATTGACCAGGCATGGGCGATAGCCGATTTTCTGGAGAAAAACAGACCGGTTTATACTGTTTATGAATTAAGGAATGTACTTGCATTGGATTATGCAACAATAGAACGTATACTCCCTTTCTTTTACGTAGGAGAAGTAGGCGATCGAAAACAAGAAACACTGGGTGAAATAATAAAAAATGGCAAAAACGAGATTCAAAACCGTTTCGATAAAACCCTGACGCAGCGTGCCGGTTACGGATGTTTCTCCGATAGTATTCTCGCACGTTATCCCAACAGAAAATACCTTGGAGAAGATTTTTACACGTCGTTAAAATATTCGTTTGCTTATAAGGACAAAATCCAGTTCGGCATTGTCGGCGAAAAAGACGCCGGTGAACCATTCCTAAAAACCGGTTATCCTAAAGGATACGACCATTACGGCTTTCATCTGATCGTACGCGATAGGGGAATACTGAAAACGTTGGCCTTAGGCGATTATCGATTATCATTCGGTCAGGGATTGGTGCTTAACAACGATTTCATGATCTCAAAATCAGGAACATCCAACACCGTGATTCGCAATACCATAAAACCTAAGCGCCATTTTTCTACTGCCGAAAACGGCTTTTTCAGAGGGGCTGCAGCAGCGATAGGAATAAAAAATATCATGATTACTGCCTTTTATTCCAATAAGTACATCGATGCCACTATCTCCGAAGAAGGGAACATCACCTCATTCAAAACCGATGGCTATCATCGTGTACCCCTGGATATGGAAAAGAAAAACAATACCCGCGAGGAAGTGACAGGCATGAACATACATTATAGCAACAACCGATTTCAGATCGGAATCAATGGTTTATACTATCGTTACAACCGCATGTACAACCCTGTATTGCATGATTACAATACCTATTATCTGCGCGACAGCATGAACACAAATGGGAGTATAGATTATTCGTATCGTTTTTACCGTCTTGTTTTAGCGGGCGAAACGGCCATATCGCAAAACGGAGCAGCGGCTACAATACATGCAATAGAATGGAAGCCGGCAACGCCTCATATTGAATCCGTTTCGTTGCTCTACAGAAACTATTCGAAAGCATTTCAAGCAAGCTATGCAAACGCATTTTCGGAAAGCAGCCATATCCAAAACGAAGAAGGCCTGTATATCGGTTCAACCCTTTATCCTTTTCCCCGTACTTCATTGACCATGTTTATCGATATCGCCCGATTTCCTTGGCTCCGATATAATATCAATAAACCTTCATCGGCCGTTGATTTTTATGCGATGACTTCCTATTCTTTTTCGAAAAATTCCCTATTCGATATCCGTTATAAAATAAAACGAAAAGAAAAAAACACGACTTACCCCAACAACACAACAACCTCGGTTCTTCCTTATATGACGCATAAAATCCGTTTACGTTACACAGGCACCTTCAAAAATGGATGGAACATGCACACAACCGTCGACGTAAATAGGTATCGGACAAAATACTTCCCCAAGGAATATGGATATATCCTCGCTCAGAATATTGGATATAGTGGGGATAACAAGATTTCGGGTGACTTTTTTGTAGGTTACTTCCACACCGACACCTATAACACACGCGTATATTCTTACGAACGTAATATCTTGAACACTTTTTATATGCCGTCATTTTACGGAAAAGGAATCCGAATAACGCTTTCGGCACGATACGCTATCCTTCGGAACGTAATTTTATCGGTGAAAGGAGGAGTTACCCGCTATTCAGACAGAAATACCCTTGGCTCGGGAACGGAGCAAATCGATGGGAACCTGCGCGCAGACATTTACACCTATTTTCGATGGAAATTTTGATAGTTGCTTTTATAAGCAGTTATTCTTCGAATGTTTTTAAGGTTAATTCTTCTCCATCGAAAACGGCATACGAAAAATAACGAATCCAATCGCCAAGAATAATGACGCGAGAACACTCGCCAATCGGCAGATCAAGCATAATATGCCGATGACCGAAAATAAAATAATTTATATCGGGCATTTCTTTGAGTTTTTGTTTTGCAAAGAGCACAAGGTACTCTTTGTCTTCGCCCAAATATTCGACCATTCCACCGTTTTCACGACTGTGGTTCGACCAGGCATGTGCCAGAGGAACCGTTAATCGGGGGTGAATAGCAGAAAAAAGAAAACGCAAAAACTTACTGTGAAACAACTTACGGAGGAACAAAAAACCCGGTGAATCATCACCCAACCCGTCGCCATGTGCAAGAAAAAATTTCTTGCCATTCCACTCGGCAATAAAGGGCTCAAAATGAAGAATCATGCCGCACTCTTTTGAGAGATAATCCGTGAGCCAAATATCGTGATTGCCGATAAAGAAATGGACCTCTATTCCCAAATCGCTTACTTCGGCCAATTTTCCAAGCACGCGCGTGTAGCCTTTCGGTACGACATATTTGTACTCAAACCAATAATCGAAAATATCACCTAAAAGAAAAATCGCACGGGCATCCTGCTTTACTTGATCGAGCCATCGGCATAATTTCCGCTCGGTTTCAACAGAATCGGCATGCCATTTCGACCCCAAATGTGCATCTGCCAGAAAATATATCCTTTTCTTCGAGATCATCCGTTGTATTCAAATTATAGCAACAGAAAAAAGAGGCAGTGTCCCTTTCACATCATCCCTAATTCCAACCTGGCTTCATCATTCATCATCGACTGATCCCAGGGCGGATCAAAAGTAAGGTTGATATCTACATGATTGACTTCAGGAATAGATTCAATTTTCATTTGCACATCCGAAAGGATAAAATCGGAAGCAGGGCAAGCGGGCGAAGTGAATGTCATTTCAATGGTTACATTATTATTTTCATCCACATCTATATCATAAATCATTCCCAAATCATAGATGTTTACGGGAATTTCGGGATCGTACACTGTACGAAGCAAGGTAACTATCTGATCCTGTATCTTCTGAAGTTCTTCGTTCATTGTCTTTTATTTATACATTACAAAATAATCGCTTCTAACTAAACGAATTTTTTCACGTATTGTTTATGCCGACCCCTCAAAAAAAAAATCGACTGCTCAACAATCAGATTGCCCCTTCATCCGCAAAACTATAATAGGTATGGTCGGTCACGATAAGATGGTCAAGCAACACAATATCCATGTAACGAGCGGCTTCCTTCAGTTTTTTTGTAAGCTGAACATCGTTCCCGCTGGGGACACAATTGCCGGAGGGATGATTGTGAGCCAAAATAATCCCCGATGCATAGTTATTGAGTGCTTCACGCAGGATAAGACGAATATCGACCACCGTTCCGGCTATACCGCCACGACTAACCTGCATGTGATCTACAATCTGATTGGCACGATCCAACAGCAAAGCCCAGGTTTCTTCATGATTGAGATCGATAAAGACAGAAGAAAAAATTTCATAAGCATCTTTTGACGAAAGAATCTTTTTTCGTTCCGCAGCGCCTGCCTCTTTTCTTCGTTTTCCCAGTTCCATGGCGGCTACTATAGTAACAGCTTTAGCTGTACCTATCCCTCGAAAATTATTAACCAAATCACTCACCGCAAATTTTGCCAGTTTACCCAGGTCGTTATCGGCCTTTTGCAAAATTCGTTTGCTCAATTCGACAGCGCTTTCCTTATCATTTCCCGAACCAATCAGAATAGCCAATAATTCGGAATTGGAAAGAGCGGAAGCGCCTTTCATTAATAGTTTTTCGCGCGGTCGATCTTCTTCAGCCCATTGCTTAATGGAAATTTTCGTGGAATCGAAAGGGGTCATTTATTCCTTCACTCGTTCCACATAGCTACCACTTCGGGTATCTACCTTTACTTTATCGCCCGCCTCAATAAAGAGCGGAACACGAATTTCAGCCCCCGTTTCCAACGTTGCAGGCTTTAATGCATTGGTTGCCGTATCGCCCTTCAAACCCGGTTCTGTATAAGTAACTTCCAAAACAACATGGGAAGGGAGTTCAACCGTCAAAATAGTATCGGTATCGGCATGCACCTGTACATCCACCATATCGCCTTCCTTAAGGAAGTCTACTCCTTCGATCTGTTCGGCAGGGAGAGAAACTTGCTCAAAGGTTTCGGTATTCATGAAATTATACCCCATTTCATCTTTGTAAAGAAACTGAAATGGACGACGCTCAATGCGAACCTCATCTACTTTTACGCCCGAAGAAAACGTTTTATCGATTACACGCCCTGTTGTTACATTTTTTAATTTCGTCCGCACAAAAGCAGGTCCTTTACCGGGTTTCACATGGAGAAATTCCACAATGAAATAATATTGGCCGTCGACCTCAATGCACATTCCGTTTCTGAAATCAGCAGTTGTTGCCATAAATTATGGTTATAGTTAATATTGTATTCTGTATTTTGCAAGCAAAAGTAATTATTCCCCCTCAAAAAACCAAATCAACACCTTTACTAAATGACATGCATCCCTTCCAACGCCAGTTTAACAATGAACAACAAAAAAATAACCCACATGGTAACGGAAATGTGGCGAAACTTGCCGGTCAACGCTTTTAAAAATACATACGAAAGCATGCCGAACACAATCCCTTGAGCAATACTGAAAGCAAAAGGCATCATAATGATGGTCAGAAAGGCAGGTAAAGATTCCGTTATATTGGCAAAATTGATATTGACAATAGAAGTAATCATAAACAAACCTACCAAAATCAAGGCAGGAGCCGTTGCCGATGGAGGAACCATCAGAAATAAAGGGGCGAGAAATAAAGAAAGGGTAAACATCAATGCCGTTGATACGGAAGTAAGCCCGGTTCTTCCCCCGGCAGCAACACCCGATACACTTTCCACATAGGAAGTCACCGTACTCGTTCCCAACATTGAACCGAAAGTGGTACCGAGAGCATCGGCAAAAAGCGCCTTTTTTATTTGCGGAAAATTACCGTCTTTATCAATAAACCCCGCTTTGGAGGCCACTCCCAACAATGTTCCAATCGTATCGAAAAGATTTACAAATAAAAAGGTAAACACCACGATCAACATGTCGAGTGTAAAAATATTTCCCCACTCAAATTTCATAAAAACGGGCGAAATATCCGGCGGAAGCGAAACGATACCTTCTTTTGGCATTTCAACCAATCCGAGAATAACGGAAAATATCGTAGATAGGATGATCCCGATGAGAATAGAACCCGGCACATTGCGATAATATAATACACTGGTCGCAATTAACCCTAACGAAGCCACCCACACATGTGGATTGGACATATCGCCCAACGAAAGCATGGTATTTTCATTTTTAACAATCAATCCGGCATTCTGTAATCCGATAAAGGCAATAAACAAACCTATCCCCACCGGAATGGCTTCTTTAATGGTTCTCGGAATGCTTTTGACAATGAGTTCTCGCACGTTAAAAAACGTAAGAATAATAAAAACGATTCCTTCGATGAACACGGCTGTAAGAGCCATTTGCCAAGAATAGCCCAAGCCGATGACTACCGAAAAAGCGAAAAAACTGTTCAACCCCATTCCCGGAGCTTGAGCAACCGGCAAATTGGGGATAAAGGCCATGAAAAGCGTGCCCAAAATACTTGCCAAAGCGGTCGCCGTAAACAACGCCGATTTATCCATGCCGGTCGCTCCCAATGTATTGGGATTGACCACTAAAATATAGGACATTGTGAGAAACGTGATGATTCCCGCCACAATCTCTGTTCTGACATTCGTCCGGTTTTGCTTTAAGTTAAAAAGTTTCTCCAACATTCTATCGTTCTTTTTAGCTTACTTTCAATTATTTAATAATAAACGCCAATTAAGAATTCTGCTTTTTGTGCAAAAGTAGTGAATTAACTTCAATATCAATTCACCATTATATCGCTTTATTCTGTCCCGAAACCTAACTCGAGTAGAAACAGGATCATTAAAAAATGCATTTCCCACTTTTTGCTCTGATTTATACAACATAAGATATAAATTTGTATTTTTGTGTTCCCAAAACAAAATTTCCAATAGTTTAAATATGTCCGATACAATAGCACAAAAACCGGTTATCTACAACACGCTTACCCGAAAGAAAGAAGTTTTTGAACCATTGAATCCGCCTCATGTAGGGCTTTATGTTTGCGGCCCCACGGTATATGGTGATCCGCATCTTGGGCATGCAAGGCCGGCAATCACTTTCGACCTGTTGTTCCGATATCTCAAATTTATCGGCTACAAGGTACGCTATGTACGCAACATTACCGATGTCGGACATCTGGAAAACGATGCGGATGAGGGAGAAGACAAAATCGAAAAGAAAGCCCGCCTCGAGCAACTCGAACCCATGGAGGTAGCCCAATACTATACCCTTCGCTATCACAAAGCAATGGAAGCGCTCAATGTGCTCCCTCCTTCGATAGAACCACGCGCCTCCGGTCACATCATCGAGCAGATAGAAATGGCCAAAACCATTCTGGATAACGGTTTTGCTTACGAAAGCGACGGATCCGTATATTTCGATGTAGAAAAATATAACAAACTCTATCACTACGGTAAACTTTCGGGACGAAACATCGAGGAACTGCTCGAAAATACCCGACAATTGGAAGGACAAGAGGAAAAACGCAAAAGCTACGATTTTGCCTTATGGAAAAAAGCAGCTCCTGAACACATCATGAAATGGCCATCGCCATGGAGCAAGGGGTTTCCCGGTTGGCATCTCGAATGTTCTGCCATGAGTATTAAGTATCTTGGCAAGGAATTCGATATCCACGGAGGCGGAATGGATCTGATGTTTCCTCATCACGAATGTGAAATCGCTCAAAATACGGCTGCCGAAGGGACTCCTGCTGTCAAATATTGGATGCACAATAACATGATCACCATCAATGGGCAGAAAATGGGTAAGTCGCTCGGTAATTTTATCACACTCGAAGAGTTTTTTACCGGAAAACATCCGTTGCTAGAACAGCCTTATACGCCCATGACCATCCGTTTTTTCATTCTGCAATCTCACTACCGAAGTACCGTAGATTTCAGTAATGAAGCTCTTCAAGCCTCTGAAAAGGGTTTGAAACGATTATTGGAAGCATATGACATGATCGATAAAATTCCCGTCAGCAATGCTTCAACGATAGACGTCAAGGCTCTGCGCCAAAAATGCTTCGAGGCGCTCAACGACGACCTGAATTCTCCTATTCTTATTTCACACCTGTTTGAGGCTGCACACCTCATCAATGCCACTAAAAGCGAAGTAGAAAAGATAACAACAGAAGACAAGACCGAGTTAAAAAACCTCTTTAACGACTTTTTGTTTACTATTCTTGGTATTAAAAACGAAGTTGAAAGCAACGTTGCCGGTCATGAAGCTTTTGTTAAAGCTGTCGATTTACTTTTGACCATTCGTCAGGAAGCCAAACAACGAAAAGATTGGGCACTGGCAGACAGGATACGCAATGAACTGACTGCGTTGGGATTCGAAATAAAAGATACCAAAGATGGTTTCGAATGGAGATTGAAATAAAAAGACAATCCCTACTAATATGGACGAAAACAGAGTAACGTTTGTATCGAAAATAGGAATGGTAGCTGCTGCTGCAGGATCTGCCATAGGATTGGGCAACATCTGGCGTTTTCCAAGCCAAACGGCCGGCGGAGGAGGTGCCATCTTTATTTTGGTTTATATTGGTTGTGTATTGTTTTTCGGCATACCTCTGATGACAGCCGAATTTATCATTGGTCGTTCATCTCGGGCAAATACAGCAGGGGCTTTTCGCAAATTGGCGCCGGGTACACCTTGGATATGGGTAGGACGTTTGGGGGTACTTACCGGATTTGTAATCATGGGTTTTTACATGGTAGTTTGCGGTTGGACGCTCGACTATATTTTTCAATCGCTTACCGGGCAATTATTTTCCGTTAAAGATTATGCCGCTAACTTTGTCCAACTTCAGGAAAATCATTTGAAACAAACCCTGTTAACAACTATTTTCATTATTTTGACCGCTTTATTTACGTTGTCCGGCGTGAAAAGGGGAGTAGAAAAATCGTCCAAAATTTTTATGCCGATACTTTTTCTGCTTCTCATTATTTTGGGAATTCGTGCAGTTACTCTTCCCGGATCATCGGAAGGATTGGCTTTTTTATTTAAGCCCGAAATGAAAAACGTAAAATCTACCGTCTTCCTCGATGCGATGGGGCAAGCCTTCTTCTCGCTTTCCATTGGAATGGGATGCATGACAACTTATGCCTCCTATTTTAGAAATGATGTGAACCTAACAAAAACAGCCGTTCAAGTCTCCGTTCTCGATACCTTGGTAGCTATTCTGGCAGGAGTGGTTATCTTTCCCTCTGCTTTTGCACTAACGGCAAACCCCGATACCATTATTTCCGATCTGGTAGCCGGTGGTCCCGGTTTATTATTCATCACTATACCCCAATTGTTTGGCCAAATGTCGCTATCGGCATTGTGGTCAACGTTCTTTTTTGTTCTTCTGGCACTGGCCGCCATCACCTCAACCATATCGTTAATGGAAGTAACCACTATTTATCTCCAGGAAGAATATCGAATTTCGCGAAAAAAAGCGACATTCTTTGTGTGTATCGGTGTATTCATTACAGGAACCATCTCTTCTTTCTCTCCTGAATTCTTTAATTTACTCGATTATGCTTCTGCTAAACTTATGCTCCCTATCGGTGGATTTTTTATTTCTCTTTTTGTTGGTTGGTATCTGGATAAACGAATGATCATGGCTCATATCACCAATAAAGGAACTATCAAATATGGTAGAGCATTTCTTAAAGGATATATTTTTATTCTTCGCTATGTAGCCCCCATTGCAATCTTAGCCATATTTCTCTACGGCTTGTTATCCTAACATTTTCGAAAAAAATCAAAACTGCAACATATATCTTTCTCATTGAGCCTTATCGCCACGCCATTTTCAGAAAAATCGTATCGGGAAGCAGGTTGAATAATAATCATCCACTAAAGTCCTTTCATAAATCGGCGGATTGCAGAAAAGTTCTATTCAAGTGTTTTGCTCTTCCTCCAAAATGTATTACTTTTGTGTAAAATAAAGAAGGAAATCCATGCAGTATAAAATATTTCCACCTGAAAAATTACAAACCACCATTACCCTCCCCCCTTCAAAAAGCATCAGCAACCGTGTGCTGATTCTAAATGCCCTGAGTTGCAGCCCCTACCCCATTGAAAACTTATCTAACTGTGAAGACACCCAAGTACTTATCGATGCTTTTAACTCCGACTCCAATGTTTTCGACGTCAAAGGAGCAGGTACAGCCATGCGTTTTTTAACAGCCTTTCTGGCCGAAATGGAGGGAGAATGGATTATTAGGGGAAACAACCGCATGCACGAACGTCCTATCTATCCACTGGTTAACACCCTTATTGCTTTAGGAGCCGAAATTGAATATTTAGAAAAAGAAGGTTATCCTCCGTTGAAAATCAAAGGCAAACACCTAGGAGGAGGCGAAGTGTATCTTTCGGGCAACATGAGTTCGCAATTTGTATCGGCATTACTGATGATTGCACCCAAAATGGACAACGGTCTCATCATCCATTTGGAAAACGAAGTGATCTCGAAACCCTACATTCATCTGACACTCGGACTCATGGAGAAATATGGAGTGAAAGCAAAATGGGAAGGAAAAGACATCACTGTAAAACACCAGGAATATGTCCCCACCCCTATCAAGGTTGAAGCCGATTGGTCTGCGGCTTCCTATTGGTATTCGATAGCCTCATTGATTCCGGAAGCAGAAGTAACGCTCTTAGGATTAAACAGGAACAGTTTGCAGGGAGATTCTAACCTTGTAAATCTCTTTCCCGATCTTGGCGTGTCCACAGAATTCATTCCCGATGGCGTGATTATTCGAAAGACAAAAAAATCGGCAAAAAAATTCTTTCACGATTTTGTCAACGAACCCGATCTCGCACAAACTTTTGTGGTTGCTTGTTGTTTATTGAATGTACCGTTTCTGTTCTCGGGAGTACAAAGTCTCAAAATAAAAGAAACCGATCGCATTAATGCATTGAAAACGGAATTATTAAAACTCGGATATGTGTTGAAAGACGATAACGAATATAGAATGCTGGAATGGGATAAGGAACGATGTTTCCCACAAAAAAATGCTGTTATCGAAACCTATAACGATCATCGAATGGCAATGTCATTTGCTCCTGCATGCATACCCTTCGAATCTGTAATTATCGATAACCCGGGAGTCGTCGCAAAATCATATCCAAAATTTTGGGATGACCTCAAAAAAGCAGGTTTCACTATTGAAGAAAAAAAAAATTAACATGCTTAGTCTGTTTCTATTTATAGGAATTATCATTTTTTTCGTAATTGCACTTCATATCTGGAATTCGATCCAGCGCAAAAAAGGAAATATAGAGGAAAACAAGCCGGCTCCACCACTCATTGAGGGGGGATGCTGTGGCATGCATGAAGTTTGCGAACGCAACAATCTAAAAGCTGCCTTCGGTCAAAAACCGGAATATTTCGACGACGAGGAACTTGACGAATATAAAGGTAAAGACTCTTCCGACTATAGCGAAGAACAAGTTGAGAAGTTTCGAGAAGTTTTCTATTCACTTCTCGATGAAGAAAAACCCCGATGGATACACAGTTTGCAGATACGCAAAATTTCTATTCCCGAGCAAATGAATGATGAGGTAATGATGGTTATTACTGATTTGCGTACCCGAAAAGCACATGCATGATGTTTATTGAACATGAATTTATTGGAACTATTCGATTATGCTTTTTTTCGTAATGCACTATGGGGTAGCCTTTTTGCCGGCATAGCCTGTGGAATGATCGGAACATATGTAGTTTCACGCCGACTGGTGTTTATCAGCGGCGGAATCACACATGCATCGTTCGGGGGATTAGGAATCGGATTTTATTTCGGCTTAAATCCCATTCTCTCAGCAATGGGTTTTTCGGTCCTTTCGGCATTCGGCATCGAATGGCTATCAACAAAACAAGGTGTACGCGAAGATTCTGCGATAGCTGTCTTCTGGTCGCTCGGTATGGCTATAGGAATTATTCTTACTTTTCTCTCGCCGGGATACGCACCCAATTTGTCCGAATATCTTTTCGGCAACATCCTCACCATTACTAAAACCGATATTTGGGCATTGTTGACCCTTAGTGTTTTGCTTGCCATGTTTTTTTTGACCCATTACCAAGCCATCGTTTCCGTTTCTTTCGACATCGAGTTTGCAAAAACACGAAGAATATCCACTCGTTTCATCGAATATACAATGATGTTTTTTATTGCTGTCACCATCGTGCTGAGTATCCGCTTGGTTGGAATCGTCCTGCTCATGTCGCTGATCACCGTTCCACAGATGACGGCAAACGTATTCACCGTAAAATATTCTCACATCATCTACCTTTCTTCCGCCTTTAGTTTTGTAGGGTGCATCGTCGGCTTATTCTTGTCTTACTACCTGAATGTACCTTCAGGAGCTTTCATCATTTTTGTTCTTATCCTCATGTTTTTTATTGCTAAAGCAATAAAATCAATCGACAAAAAATCTAAAAAACGAACGAGAAACCCATCGACCGGTGATTGACAGGTCGGCTTTGGTTTGTACCCATTCCGATGCATGGGTCCCTGCATGAAAATTATTTTTTCAAAGCTTAAGAAAAAGTGAATGCCGGAAGTGAAATATTCAATAAATAGTGTAACTTTACAAAGAAATGAAAGAAAAGTTCTCAGTACCTTAAAATATAAATCATTTAAAGAAGGAGGATATAGCTATGGCAGACTTCATTAAAAATGCAGTTTTGGCAGGATTGGGTCTTATTTCGCTAACTAGCGAAAAAGCCGAAGAATTTGCAAAAGAACTTATTAAACGAGGTGAATTAACCGAAAACGAGAAAGCTAAATTCGTAAAAGATGTTTTGGATCAATCGGAAAAAACCAAAACAGAAATCGAACAGAAAATCGAGAAAACGGTCGAAACCATTTTATCCAGAATAAATATTCCTTCACGAAAGGAATTTGAAGAATTAAAGAATAAAGTGGAAGAATTATCCCGACAGGTGAACAAAACAGCATAGCAATCTTTTAAAAACCTCGATTTAATGCCGGAATTTTACCCACAGTCAGGGTTGAGTTTTCGTAGTAATCTGGATAAAGTCAAACGAAGTCGCCAGATCATTTCTGTTTTTATCAAATTTGGTCTGGATTACCTTTTGGATGTTTCTCGCGTAAACTTTATTACCAAAATACGAAGCCGTCGAAAAGGATATGAAAAATTATCGAGTGCCGAAAGGCTTCGTTTGGCTTTTGAAGAATTAGGTCCTACTTTTATCAAATTCGGTCAAATTCTGAGTACTCGCCCCGATTTCCTTCCTTCAGACTATATCTCCGAATTGGAAAAACTTCAAGATAAAGTTTTACCGGTAGAAACCTTACGGATTCGGGAATGTATTGAAAAAGAACTCAATAAACCATTAAACCAAGTGTTTAAGGAGTTCGATGAAAAACCTGTTGCTTCTGCTTCTTTAAGCCAGGTTCATAAAGCCGTTTTATACAATGGAGAAATTGTAGCCCTAAAAATTCAAAAACCCGGCATTCGGAATACCATTGAACTGGATCTTTCCATTTTGGAAAGCTTTGCAGATGTGTTGGAGAAACGACTGCGAAACGGTCCTTTTCACAGTCCCAAAGCTGTGGTGGCAGAAATAAAAAAAGCCCTCAGAAAAGAACTGGACTTCTTGAACGAAGCCCATAATTTCGATAAATTCAGAAATAATTTTAAGGGGATTGATTATATTAAAGTTCCCAAAGTTTATTGGGATTTGACTACCGAGAAACTGTTGACCATGGAATTTATCGAAGGGGTAAAAATTTCAGAAATCACCCAAGAAAAATACAGACAACAGTTTGACCTGAAGAAAATTGCCGATCGGGCTGCGGAAGCGCTTCTTAAACAAATCCTCCTCGACGGGTTCTTTCATGCCGACCCGCATCCCGGAAATCTTTTCGTGCAGCCTCCCGACACCATCGTGATGCTCGACGTGGGAATGACGGGGCATCTCGACGAAAGGACCATCATCATCATTGCCAAGACCTTGCGTGCAGCCAACGAAAAAGACTATAGCCACATCATTCGCGGACTGCAGGATCTGGGATTGGTCGTTCAAAAAATAGACAAGTTTTCCCTGCGGCAAGATTTAGACGAATTGATAGAACTCTATTCCGATCGCCCTTTCAAAACCATCAGCATGGCCAAAATGAATCAGCAAATTTTGGAAATCATGATGCGTCACAAAATGGCCATCCCCTCAAATCTGGTAATGATGCTACGTTCCATTTCCATTGCCGAATCGGTAGGGAAACAATTGGAACCCGATTTCGATATGTTCAGCCTCGTACAACCTTTTGTCAGAAAAATATATTTTAAACTTTATTCTCCAAGACGATGGAAAGAACGAGGTGTAAACGTAATGGATGAAAGTGTAGAGCTCGTCGAACACTTGCCCCACCACTTATCCGATTTGCTCCGAAAATTAAGAGAAGGGCAGTTTGAGGTAAAACTTGAACATCACAAGCTGGAAGAAATTACCCAGGAAATTAAGGGATCGAGCAACCGAATTTCGGCAAGCTTGATTATCGCAGCACTCATCGTGGGATCTTCTTTAATTTTGCAACAAGGGATCGGACCTACAATTTCCAATGTTTCCATCATTGGAATTATTGGCTATATTCTTGCCGGCGTTTTGGGACTTGGACTGATCATTTCCATTTTTCGATTGAGCCGAAAAAAATAAATGCCGCTCTTCTGAAATTCGTAGCCGGCTTATTCGTCAAAAACAGGTCTTTCGGATTTTAACGACGGCGTCCCATTCGCAACAGAAGGCCAATCGTTTATCCATTGTATTTTGTCGAGCATCAATACCCTTCCCTTATCGGGATGCGCTGTCCAATAGGCGTGGTAAAACATCCAAGTTTGACCTTTATCATCCGCTACGATTTCCGAATTATGTCCGGTACCGACAAATTCGGTATTCTTACGAATAAGAATCTCATGATGGTTATCCATCATTGATTGACCTGATTTATCGACATAGGGGCCGAAAAGATGTTCAGACCGCCCAACTACTGTAGTATACGTACTGTTCAATCTTTCACAACAGGTACCCGTGGAAGCGAATAAATAATAATAGCCATTGCGTTTATGAATGTAGGTTCCTTCGTATGCCGTACCTGCCACTTGTACTTTTTCCGCACCGGATTTCAAAGCCAACCCATCATCTGACAATTCAATGGCATATATCCCGTGAAAACTCCCCCAAAACAAATATTTTTCTCCATTCTCCTCGTAATAACACGGATCGATGGAGTTTTGAACATTGATCTCGTCGCTGCGAAAAAGTTTCCCGTGATCGGTGAACGGTCCTTCGGGTTTATCGGCCGTAGCCACCCCGATTCCGCACGCCCATTCTCCACCCCAAACCGACATGGAATAATACAGCACATATTTGCCGTTTATGTAGTTGATATCGGGTGCCCACAATCCGCCTCTCGATACAAAAGTAGGACGCGTTTGATCGGTAAAAGCGGTTCCCATAAACTCCCAATCAATAAGATTGGGAGAGCGATAGATCGGAATATTACGAATATCCTCTGTCGCATAAAGATAGAAATAACCATCATTTGCCTTTATTACGGTAGGATCCGGCAAACTGCGATGAATCACCGGATTTTGATATCTATCTTTATCTGTCGGCTGAGGAGTGATTGCCTCACTCCCCTTGCACGACAAAAATAACAATGTATAAATCAATAGTTTAAGATATTGCATATCTCACTATTTACTTGTTTGATTCGTTGTTCATCCATCTTGATCATTTCCCTGTCGTAAGTCATCAAACCGTTGACTTCAACCTCCACATCGGTAGTCTGGGTGTAAACTGCTGCAGAGAAACCATGTTTAATCAGTGTCTTAAGCTGCTCGGCATATTCCACATATTGATCGGTAACTTCTTTGGAACTGTTGAACTGCACATATCCCCAATTACGGTCGGGTTCCCACAAATGCCCTTTTACAGCCCATCCAATTCCGCCATATTCGCCTAAAACGGTTGGCCGTTGACCGTCATACAAATACAATTCGGGGTGTGGATAATTATGCAAATCCAACATATCCCCTACAGGATAATGATTGCCCCCACTAGCCGGATTAACCAAGCGGGAAGGATCGTATTGTTTGGTCCATTCCGCTATTTCTTTCGTTTTAAATTGGCCCCATGCTTCATTGAAAGGAACCCAAACGCCTACACAAGGATAGGAATACAGAAAATCGATGATTTCTTTCCACTCCTTGCGATAATTTGCTTCGGATTCGGGAGAACGGAGCCATTCCACACCATTGAAATATTGACGTGGCTGCCAATGGGGACCACGATCTCCATTGGGCATATCCTGCCAAACAATCATGCCCAACCGGTCACAGTGCATATACCAGCGTGCAGGTTCAACCTTCACGTGTTTGCGGATCATGTTAAACCCAAGATCCTTGGTTTTCTGAATATCGAATTTCAGAGCATCGTCGGTAGGAGCGGTATATAAACCGTCAGGCCACCAACCCTGATCGAGAGGACCAAACTGGAACAAATCTTTGTTGTTCAATTGCAAACGAACAATCCCCTTATTATCTCGTTTTATCGAATATTTACGCATGGCCGCATAACTGTTTACTTTATCCTGCGGTTTATTGTCGCTCCATAACGTAATTTCCAAATCATAAAGAAATGGGCTATCGGGAGACCACAGCTTTACCTGCTCCGGCATCGTAATCTCAACCGGAAGATGATTGATGGAACGACCGGAAGCAATAACTTGCGAACCATCCATTACTTTTACTTCTATTTTATCCAATGCAGATACTTCATTTACCGATGCCTCCACGGTAAGTATGTTTTTATCGATATCCGGAGTAATTTTTACATTCGTAATATATTTTTCCGGGACAGGCTCCAACCAAACTGTCTGCCAAATACCGGTTACCGATGTATACCAAATGCCTTCGGGCCTATTTACCTGTTTCCCGCGAGGTTGATAACCGTCGTTGGTCGGATCCCAGACTTTTACAACCAACGTATTGGACCCACTTTTTAACGCCGACGTTATATCGAAAGAGAAAGGCGTGTAACCACCGGTATGTCGACCGACTTTAATATCGTTTACCCACACATCGGCTTTCCAATCCACTGCACCAAAATGCAACAATATCCGATTATTTTTCCATTTTGAAGGAATGGTAAATTCCCGCTGATACCATAATTCGTTTTCCCTACCTACCTTTTTCTGTACACCGGATAAGCTTGATTCTATTGCAAACGGAACCAAAATTTTGCCGTCGAATGTTGAAGGTGTTTGCTTTCCTATAGGAAGTATGGCATAATTCCACAAGCCATTCAGGTTTTGCCATTCCGCACGTTCCATAATCGGACGGGGATATTCAGGCAATACATTGTTCACATCGATTTGCGATGCCCATCGGGTTTTAATCTTATCGCCGGCCGGCTGCCACTGGGCAAAAGCAGAAAAGGCCATCAGCCAACCCATACATACAAGAAGTCTTACTTTCATTTTCATTTTAAATTTAAATTTATTTTAAAGTTAATACCGGTATTTTTATCGCGAATTAAAAACAAAGCAAACATAACCCAAATTTCAGCAGTACAACAAAACAAATGAATCGAAAAATGCAACTATCATCTCAAAAATCCATGACCTAAGAAAAATCTTTGGGTAAAACCCCAAATTGCTGTTGGAAACATTTAGCAAAATAAGAAGGAGAATTAAATCCGACCATGTAACATATTTCGGTTATCCTATAGTTGCCTTCTTTTAACAATTGAGCCGCTTTTTTTAATCGTGCTATTTTAAGGTATTCGTTAGGAGTTACATCGAGAACACCTTTGATTTTTCGGTAAAAACTAGCTTTGCTCATACAAAACCGGTCGGCCAAATCTTCAATATTGAAATCCGAATTTGCAATATTGTCTTGTATAATCTCATCCAATTTCTGCAAAAACTCGCTATCCGATTTATTAAGATCAATGTTATTCATTCCGGCAAAAGGATATTTCAAGAACGCTTCACGAAATTTTTCTCTATTTTGAAGAAGGCTGGTAATTTGGGCAAGTAAGACTTCAACAGAAAAAGGTTTTTCGACATACGCATCAGCACCTACTTCAAAACCCTGTACTTTGGATTGGACATTTACTTTGGCAGTAAGAAGAATTACCGGAATATGGCTAAACTCGATATCGGATTTTATATGCCCGGTCAATTCAAAACCATCCATTTTAGGCATCATGATATCGCTGACAACAAGATCTACATTTTGATTTTTCAGTATACCCAATGCCTCTTCTCCGTTGGATGCCACTATCGTATTATACTGGATTTGTAAGCATTTTTCGAGAAAATCCCTCATCTCCAAATCATCCTCAACCAAAAGAAGCAAAGGTCGCTTTTTTGATTTTCCTTTTTTCCCATTATCTGTTTTCTCCGAAATTTCATCCCTCTCTTCGACGACTTCAGTATTTTCGTCATCACCTAAAGATCCTATTGGGAAGATAACTCGAAATACGTTCAAATTATTCCTCAAACAATATGTTATCGATCCTTTTAATAATTCGGTCAACGATTTTGTTAAAGCCAAACCTATCCCGGTTCCGGTGACGATTTTATCTTTCTCGCTATCAAAGCGGGTGAAAGGCTTGAACATTTCTTTTTTAAAACGATCCGGTATGATCGGACCATCGTTTTCGGTCTCAAAATTGAAGAAGTCATTTGAATTTTCGTCGGTTGAACAATCGAGAAAAACATTCACGCAACTATCGCAATATTTTATAGCATTGTTTATCAAATTACTAATAATTTTGATAAAAGCTTCGACATCAATTTTTGCAATGATGTCTTTCTCAGGAAGTTTTAAATTAAAATCGATATTTTTCTGTTTTGCAAACGGTATAAATCGTTCAAAAGTTTTCCTGACCACATCTGACACATTTGCCACTTTCTCGTTTAACTTATAAAGTTCGGCTTCCGTTTTTCTAAAATCCAGCAATTGATTGGTCAAATCCAATAATCTATCGGTATTTTTACTCATTACTTCCAGATTATCTTTTACTTCGGTTGGAAGCGCATCATTTTTCAAAATCTGTTCAAGAGGTGCTTTAATCAATGATAATGGGGTTCTAATTTCGTGAGCCACGTTAGTGAAAAAATCAATCTTTGATTCATACAATTCCTTTTCTTTTTCACGCTCAAAAAGGCGCATTTTTTGCAACTGAAGTTTTCTCGATCTCCGATGAAAATAGAATATGATAAAGAATGCGCAAGAAATCAAGCATATAATATAAAACGCATATGCCCACCAAGTTTTCCAAAAAGGTGGACTAACAATTATATCCAACGTCTTCATTGCCTTATTTATTCCACTCGAAGATTCGGTTTCTAAAGAAATAATCAACTTGTATTCTCCCGGATTTAAATTTGAATAAATAATAGACTGAGTGGAATTGGCCGGGATCCATTCCTTATCGAAACCTTCAAGCTTGTAAACCACATTTTTAGGATGAAACCCCGAATAACTCAATAGCGCATATTTAATGGTAAAAGAATTTTTATCATAAGGAAGACGAATACATTGAGTATACAAAATGCTCTCTTTTAACGGAGAATTTTTATCGCACACATTTGCAGGCGAATTATTCAAATGAAAATCCGTCAACACAATAGGCGGAATAGCACTATCTTCTTTAAAATAAGCAGGATTAAATCGCACAAAACCATCTATCGAACCAAAATAAAGGGTCCCATCAGGTGCTTTATAACTCGATTTATAATTGAATTGATGAGTCTCCTCTGATAACCCCATTTTTCAAAAGTACGAAAAATTGAGATATTTCAGACGAGAGTTGTTTAAAAAATTATTTATTAGAGAGTTTACATTATTTTCAAAACATATCCATTTTTTAAT
>NZ_JAPCWE010000023.1 GCF_025943985.1 Anaerorudis cellulosivorans
GTTAACGCTGATCGTGCGGCCCGCGATTATAAACGGGATATTTTCTCTCTTTCTGGAAATCAAAAATTATCGGTTACACTCATGCCGGGAGGAGGTTTTGCTGCAAAAATCAAGAAAAAATAGCTTTATTTGCATTTAGTCTCTCCATTATAAGAAAAATTATTACTTTTATGCCCAGTTTATCTTACATAATCAATTCAAATCAAACGGTAAATATATTTCTATACTTTAAAAGGAATGAAAGAAACGGAAAATTTCGATGGAAAAAATAAACTCAAAAAAAAATTTCATCAGCGAAAAGGTTTTTATCTACTTTCAGGAATAATCATGGGCATTATTATATTTGCTGCTTTATATCAAACATCAGTCTATTTTTCGACAAACGAGTCGTGCTCAATATGCCATGTCCATCCTCATGCCGAAGAAACATGGAAATTATCGATGCACGTCAACAATAAGAGCGGCGTTATGACGAATTGTGTAGATTGTCATCTTCCTCCTAAAGAAAAAACATGGGATCATTATACAGCAAAGATTGCTCTTGGATTTAAAGATGTATGGGGATATCTTACAAAAGACAGCGCCGATTTTAACTGGGAAAGCAAATCGGAATTGGAATATGCCACAAAATATATACCTAATGAATCGTGCGAAAAATGTCATCAAAATTTGTTTCCTCAAGATGTTACCGATGACGCTATCACAGCTCATCTATATTATGAGGAAAATGCAGAAAAACTCGATTTGCAGTGCATAAGCTGCCACTTGGATGCCGGTCATTATAATCCGAATTATGTACACGGCAAAATGACGGGTATTCCGGGAATTGGCACTTCAAACATAACGGATACTAGCCTATTTTATAAAGAACCCACAAATGTAACTACTTTTGCCGATTATATCGAACAAATACCAGGTACTGCAGTGTCATTCAAAATGATCGCCATACCGGGAGGTAAATTCAATATGGGGAGTCCCGAAAAAGAACCTTTTCACGAACCTGATGAATCTCCCGTTCAGGAAGTTGCCGTCAACTCATTCTTTATGGCAGAAGCAGAAACTACTTGGGATCAATATTGGGCGTTTTATGCTGAAACCATGAGCGAAGGACGCACGCCACCCGAAGAAGTATATGAAAGTAATCTGAAAGCATTGGATGTGGATGCCATTTCCGGTCCCACCCCTCCATTCGGATTTCCTGATCAGGGCTGGGGAAGCGGCAAACGTCCGGCTATTACGATGACTCACTATGCAGCAGAAGTGTTTTGCCAATGGTTGTCTTTAAAAACCGGCAAAAAATATCGCCTTCCCACCGAAGCCGAATGGGAATATGCCACACGGGGAGGGACACAAATGCCCTATTTTTTCCCGGGAAATCCCAAGGATTTTTCGGATCAGGGGTTTTGGCGCAAATTTTTTAAGGCCAAAACAGACACCATCGCTTCATATGTAATATACAGCAAGAACAGCAATAACAAAACACACGAACCTGATGCCGTACGACCTAATCCGTTCGGATTAAAGAACACATTAGGAAACGTAATGGAATATTGTGCCGACAAATATGATCCTGAAGCATACAAAAAAATGAACGGAGCTATGAATCCTTTAATTACAGAAGGAGAAGAATGGGTCGTTCGTGGCGGAAATTATACCTCGGATGCAGCCGACGTACGCTGTGCTTCACGCGACCACACCCGACATGAAGCATGGCTGAAAACCGATCCCCAACAACCCAAAAGCATTTGGTGGTATTCCGATATCAAAGGAATTGGTTTCCGTGTAGTTTGCGAACCCGACTTGTCAATTATTCAAAATAAATACTAATTTTTTAAACGTATCGATATGAAAAAAAACAACGTAACCAGAAGAACATTTCTTAAAAACTCGGCAATGGCAGGAGCACTCGGTGTAATGGGAACAACCTCTTCAGCAGGTTTATTCACCTCGTGCAGCGGAGGAGGAAAAAGTAAAAATGGTAATATACCATTAAAAGAACCCGGCAGTTTCTATATCCCTGATCTTCCCGATAAAGCTGCAGACGGAAAAGAATTGAAGGCAGGTGTAATCGGTTGCGGAGGACGCGGCTCGGGTGCGGCTTTCAACTTCCTAAATGCGGCAAATGGTGTAACAATAGTAGCATTGGGAGATGTTTTTCAAGAAAAAGTGGACAGCTTGGCCGAAAAACTGAAAAACGAAAAAAATATCGACATTCCCACCGATAAACGTTTTGTAGGGTTGGATGCCTACAAACAAGTCATCGATAGCGGTGTGGATATAATTATTGATGCAACACCGCCATTCTTCCGACCCGAACATTTCAAATATGCCGTAGAAAAGGGGAAACATTGTTTTCTTGAAAAACCCATTTGTGTAGATCCCGTAGGGTATCGTACCATCATAGCTGCAGCAAAACAGGCTCAGGCAAAAAATCTGTGTGTGGTAACAGGCACCCAGCGTCATCATCAACGCAGTTATGTCGAATCATTCAAAAAAATCATGGAAGGAGCAATCGGAGAAATCACCGGAGGCGTAGTTTACTGGAATCAGAGCATGTTATGGTATCGTGAACGACAACCGGGATGGAGCGATTTCGAATATATGATTCGCGATTGGGTAAACTGGAAATGGCTGTCGGGAGATCACATTGTTGAGCAACATGTTCATAACATCGACGTATTTACATGGTTTACAGGTTTAAAACCAATGAGTGCCGTCGGATTTGGTTCTCGTCATCGTCGTATCACAGGTGATCAATACGACAATTTCAGCGTCGATTTTACAATGGAAAACGGTATTCACTTTCACAGCATGTGTCGCCAGATAGACGGATGTGCCAACAACGTAAGCGAATTCATCCAAGGCACCAAAGGTTCATGGACGACCCAAGGTGAAACGGTGATTAAAGACCTCGCGGGGAATGTGATCTGGAAATACGATCACGAAGCAGAAAAAACCAATTTCAGCCAAACCGATCCTTATACGCTAGAACATGTCAACCTGATCAATTGCATTCGTGGGAATAAACCCATTGAACAAGCTTCCGAAACAGCTATTGCCAATATGGCAGCCATCATGGGGCGTGAATCGGCTTATACCGGACAAGAAACAAAATGGGATACAATGACAGCTTCGCCATTGGATTATACTCCAAAAGATTTGAATATGGGCAAAATGGATATGAGCGCATTCACTGTGCCTGTACCGGGTAAACCTCAAGAGAAAAAAGGATAACAATGACACTCGACAGAAGAAATTTTTTAAAAAACACCCTTGCAGGTGTTGCAGTACTTGCCGGAGGAAATCGTGCCGTTTTTGCATCCTCTTCTGAAAAAGAATCGATTTCGGATAAATCTTCCAAAGCAAAACTGAATCTTTCATTTCAGGAAGGAATTCCTCCCGGAAAAAATCTGAACGAGAAATTCGATTTCATGGAAAAGCATGGTGTTGTAGGATTTGAACCCGGCGGAAGAGGACTCACTAAACGGATTCCCGAATTCAAGAATGCACTGAAAGGCCGCAATATCAAAATAAGCGCCATATGTGCCGGTTTTGACGGATTCATTCTCTCATCCGATCCGGCCATTCGCAAACAATGTCGCGATACGATGAACGAAATCATCATTGCCGCAGGCGAATTGGAATCTACCGGTGTAATCATGGTGCCTGCCTTCAATTCGCAAAAACCGGTTATGCTCCATACCCAGGAAACACGCGATTTTCTCTGCGAGCAACTTAACGAAATGGGCAATTTTGCCCAACAACACGGCACAACGGTTATTCTTGAACCCCTTAACCGAAAAGAAGCTTTTTATCTGCGACTGGTTGCCGATGCCGCCTCCATATGCCGCGACGTTAACAACCCCGGCATCAAATGCATGGGTGATTTTTGGCACATGACATGGGAAGAAACTTCGGATATGGGCGCCTTTATCTCCGGAGGAGAATATTTGCAACACGTTCATGTAGCAAGCCGTAAACGCCGCAGCATGCCTGGAGAAGACGGCGAAGCCGATAATTACATAAATGGCTTCAAAGGGTTGAAAATGATTGGATACGACAAATATGTCAGCTTCGAATGTGGCGCACAAGGCGATCGCAACGTCGTAGTTCCTGCAGCTGTGGAATTACTTCGCAAACATTGGGAAAAAGCATAAAATAAACTGTTACTGCAATCGTAGTTGTAAAAATGAGTGAGGAAACGTTTCCTCACTCATTTTTATATCAACAAAAATATGGTGATATTTGTGTTATAATACGACTGACGGATTTCGAATCAATATGAAAAAATTAAACCATTTTTTATCCTCTTATATAGCTACCATCATCTTGTTGGCTTTTTATGCCTTCGGACTGGCAGCAGCCACTTTTATCGAAAAATATCACGGCACGGATGTTGCCAAATCGCTGATCTACTATTCCCCCCTCTTTTTTTCCCTACAATTTCTTATGGTTGTGAATTTTATCATGATCATTATCAAATATCGCTATTTTCAGCGACGCCGATGGGCATTGATCGTTGTGCATTTTGCTTTTATCGTCATTCTGCTCGGAGCATTAATCACCCATTTGTTTGGAAAAGATGGAATGGTTCATATTCGGGAAGGAGAAACAACCAACCAAATAACCCTCAAAACCCCCGAGGGTATCAAATACGAAACACTGCCTTTTACACTCAAACTGGTTGACTTCAGATTGATCCGGTATCCGGGATCGGAAAGTCCTTCATCTTATGAAAGTGACCTTCTTGTCGAATATGCAGATGGTAAAATTCAGAAAACAAAAGTTTACATGAACAACGTATTGAATGTAAAAGGATATCGTTTTTTTCAAGCCTCTTTTGACAAAGACGAGATGGGCACCCTTCTTTCCGTAAATAAAGATGGATTGGGAAAAACCATCACCTACAGCGGCTATTTTTTACTGCTGATTGGATTCATTCTTGTTTTCACAACAAAAAATTCCCGATTCCGCCAATTGAACTTGCAACTGAAGGAAGTGAAAAAAACATACCGATCCACCATAACGTGGCTATTGTTCCTCGTTTTTCCCTGTACCCTGTCGGCACAGCATATGCCACCCATAAATATGATGGAAGCAGTACAAAAAAACGCGATCGATCCGCAACATGCAGCACGATTCGGCGAATTGCCCATGCAATGGAATGGAAGAATTGTTCCGGTTAATACGTTTTCGTCCGAGATCCTTCGAAAAGTTCACAAAGAGCTAACTATAGGCAAACTTAATTCCGATCAGTTTCTGCTCAGTTTTCTTTCGATGCCTCAAATGTGGATGCAGGTTCCGTTCATTGCCGTTTCCAATAAAGAAATAAGTCATTATTATCAGTTACCACTCGATTATTGCGCCTATTTTCAACTGATAGATGAAGAGGGGAATTACGTGTTGATGACTAAATTACAGGAAGCATACTATAAGCTGCCGGCTGAACGGAGCAGCTTCGATAAAGATCTGATCAAGCTAGATGAACGCGTCAATATCGTTTCCCAATTGTTGAATTGCCAACTGCTCTGCATTTTTCCTCACCCAACAGATTCCATTCATACCTGGTATGCCCCGGGCAAAGATCTTTCAACTTTCCCTAAAGAAGACTCGCTCTTCATTACACGCTCCTTTGCGTGGTACCTAAGCGAGGTAAACAGCGCATTGAAAAGCGGAAACTGGAATAAACCGAATCAACTTTTGCAGGTTATCGGCGAATATCAAAAAAGGAATGATACTGCATCGCAAATTAATCACCGAAAATTAAATGCCGAAATTCGATATAACCGGCTGGATATTTTTGGTCATTGCCAAATCGGATATTTCATTTTGGGAGGATTATTGGTTGTTTTTGCATTTATAGGACTATTTAAGCCAAAAAAATGGTTAGATACAGTGATTAAAATATTAACCGGTGGTATTTTCCTGATATTTATGTACCATTTATACGGAATGGGATTGCGGGCTTATATTTCGGGGTATGCTCCATGGAGTAATTCCTACGAAACTATGGTTTATGCAGGCTGGGCGACCATTCTTGCCGGTTTTGTCTTTGGTCGAAAGAGCAGTACTGTTCCTCTGGCTCTAGCCACACTTTTTGGGGGGATCATTCTTTTTGTATCCGAACTCAACTGGATGGACCCCCAAATCAATCCGTTGGTTCCCGTATTGAAATCGCCATGGTTGATGTTTCATGTAGCCATACTTGTGGCGGCATACGGCTTCTTTGGCGTTAGTTTCCTGCTTGGCATTGCCAATTTAACGATGATGGTTTTTTATGACAATAATTCGTTGATTTCCTATCGAGTAAAAGAATTGAGCATCATAAACCAAATGGCATTAATGATAGGGCTCGCACTGATGTGCATTGGAACTTTTTTAGGTGCCATATGGGCAAACGAATCCTGGGGACGTTACTGGGGATGGGATCCAAAAGAAACATGGGCTCTTATTACGATTGTCATGTACACCATCGTCACCCATATCCATTTGATAAAAAAAGGAAACAGCGACTGGTTGTTCAACGTTTTATCCATCATTGCCTTCTCATCGGTCTTGATGACTTTTTTTGGGGTGAACTATTTTTTCAGCGGAATGCATTCCTACGGACAAAACGATGCCATGAAAGGAATAATTTTTTATTTATCCATCCCTTTTGTGCTTATAAGCTTTCTTGCCGTCTTTTCCTATAAAAGGTCAAGACGATCTGAACAAATCATCACATTTTTTGATTGAATGCAATCATCATACATAAAAGTAGATTTTTTATAAAACTATATAAACCGGATAAATAGAATATAAAATGATACATTGGGGATTTATCGGATGCGGAAATGTAACGGAGAAAAAAAGTGGTCCTGCTTTCCAAAAAGTAGAAGGTTCTGACGTTGTGGCAGTAATGAGACGAGATGCCGAAAAAGCCAAAGACTATGCTTTGCGACATGGAATTAAAAAATGGTACAATAATGCAGATGATTTAATTCATGACCCTGAAGTAAATGCTGTATATGTTGCTACTCCACCGGCATCACATGCCGAATATGCTATTAAAACAATGAAAGCAGGCAAACCGGTATATGTGGAAAAGCCATTGGCAGCTTCATATGAAGAATGTTTGCAAATTGTTAATGTGGCAAAGGAAACAGGAGTCCCTTGTTTTGTGGCCTATTACCGCCGTACATTACCTTATTTTCTTCGCGTAAAACAACTGATCGATAAAGGGTCGATAGGTAATATTTCGACAGTACAAATTCGTTTTGCCGTTGCGCCACGTGAAGAAGATTTCAAGAAGGATAATTTGCCATGGAGGGTCAAAAAAGAAATTTCCGGCGCAGGCTATTTTTACGATTTGGCTTCGCATCAACTTGATTTACTTGATTATATATTGGGGCCGATTGAAGATGCTAACGGATTTACCTCCAATGTTGCCGGATTATATGAGGTGGAAGATTCGGTAAGTGGAGCATTTCGCTTCGAATCAGGCGTGGTCGGAAGCGGAAGTTGGAGTTTTGTCGCATCAAAAATTGCTCATGTGGATGCAATCGATTTTATAGGAACACAAGGTAAACTTACCTGCTCCACGTTCGATTTCACACCCATCGTGCTTGAAACTGATAAAGGTCGACAAGAATTCATAGAAAAAAACCCGGAAAACATTCAGTTTTATCTCATTGAAAGCATTGTCAATTACCTGAACGGAAAAGGAAGTGAACCGGTAAGCAATTGCATAACGGCAACCCGTACCAACCGAGTTATGGATAAAATATTATGAATTATATTTCTGTTTCTAATTTTTTTTGCATCTTTGAAAAGAAATGTTTCATAAATGAAATAGATCGAGATCAAAAAAAAAATGTATTCTACGATGAACAGGACAAAACCTATACGCGATAAACATATTAAAATAAACAGACATAGATCACTGAAAATGAAACGATTATTTATTTTTTTATGCTTGACTTTCATGCTGGTGAGTTTCTCCTTCTGTAAAGGGAAAAACAAGAAAAGCGAATCGAACAACGCTGATTATATAGTAGAAAACACGGATTTTGCCATAAACCAATATGGATTGATGACCGAAATGATCGAAGATTCGGGGAAAATCCTCAATCCGAAGTCATTCATCAATGGAAAATTTAAATTTATCCCGCCAACGGAATGGACATCAGGGTTTTTTCCGGGGAGTTTATGGTATTTATATGAGCTAACCGGTGACGAAAAATGGAAAATGCATGCAGAAAAGCATACCGAAGCCCTGGACACCGTTCAGTACCTGACCAATACACACGATGTGGGATTCATGATCAATTGCAGTTATGGCAATGGCTTACGATTGAGTGGAAACAAAGCCTACGAAAAGGTAATCGTTCAAGCAGCCCAATCCCTCATCACCCGCTATAGACCCGGTGCAGGAATCATTCAATCGTGGAATGCCAATCCGAAAAAAGACTGGAAATGTCCCGTCATTATCGACAACATGATGAATCTGGAGCTGCTTTTCAATGCAACAAAATTATCTGGGGATTCCACTTTTTATAAAATAGCCGTCAGTCATGCCGACCAAACGATGAAAAATCATTATCGCCCGGATTTCAGCACGTGGCATGTCGTAGATTACGATCCCGAAAATGGGACCATCCGTCACAAAAACACGCATCAGGGTTATTCCGATGAAAGTACTTGGGCACGGGGTCAATCCTGGGGAATATACGGTTTCGTGATGTGCTATCGCGAAACAAACGATCCGAAATACCTGCGTCAGGCAGAAAAAGCCCTCGAATTCGTTTCCGGCCATCCCCATTATCCGGATGATGGAGTTCCCTATTGGGATTATGATGCTCCCGATATTCCGAATACATACCGTGATGCCTCGGCAGCAGCAATTTTGGCATCGGCATTATATGAAATATCGGCCTATTCGACAAAAAAAGATTACAAAGCGTGGGCGGACAATATTATAAATACCCTTGCAAGCCCGGCATATAGAGCAAAGATTGGCGAAAACGGTTATTTTCTTCTGATGCATTCGGTAGGCAGCTTGCCTCACAACTCGGAAGTGGATGTGCCGCTCAACTATGCCGATTACTATTTTCTGGAAGCATTGAAAAGAAAAAGAGAGTTGGAAAAATGAAAAAAGCAACGAATCAAGCATTGGTAATTTTCGGAGCTTCAGGAGATCTTACTTACCGAAAACTTCTTCCTGCCGTCTTCGATCTGTTTATGAACAATTTGTTGCCCGACGGTTTTGCCGTGTTGGGCATAAGTCGTTCCCAATATACAGATCATGCGTTTCGCGAAAAAATGAAAAAGGGAATCAAGGAGTTTTCTAACTTTAAAAACGCCGAGTCCGATAAAATAAACAACTTCCTGTCCAAAATTTTTTATCTCAGCATTGACACCGAAAATGGAGAAGAGTATGTATTGGTAAAAGAAAAATTGACCGAATTAAACAGAAAATTCAACCTTGGCTGTAATTATATTTTTTATCTCTCCACTCCACCAAGTTTATATGCGTCGATTCCGAAATTTCTTTACGGACAAGGACTTACCTTTCAACAAAAAGGATTCCGCCGTATCGTGTTTGAAAAACCGTTCGGTCACAATCTCCTATCCGCCAAAGAATTAAATAAGTTATTGCTGGAATTTTTCGAAGAAGATCAAATTTATCGCATCGACCATTATTTAGGTAAAGAAACCGTACAAAACCTAATGGTTACACGCTTTGCCAACGGCATTTATGAACCCTTATGGAACCGAAATTTCGTTCAACACGTAGAGATCACTGCAGCAGAGAACATTGGGGTTGAAGGCCGAGGTGAATATTACGATCATGCCGGAGCATTACGCGATATGGTGCAAAACCATTTGCTGCAGATGGTTTCACTTGTGGCCATGGAACCTCCGATAAAAATCACGCCACAAGATATCCGATACGAAAAAATGAAAGTTTTCAGGGCGTTACACCCACTCAGCGAATACGACTTGAAAAATCATGTCATCAGAGGACAATATACCGCTTCCACCATACGGGGAAAACATTATCCGGCTTATCGTGAAGAACCTCATGTAGCAAAGGATTCGCGTACAGAAACATATGTCGCGATGAAATTTTTTATCGACAATTGGCGTTGGGCTGATGTACCTTTCTATATCCGTACAGGGAAACGTTTGCCTACTCGGGTATCGGAAGTTGTCATCCATTTTAAACCTTCACCCTTACCTCTTTTCCGACATGAAGGTTCGTCAGATAAGCTTAACAACCAACTGATTCTGCGGATTCATCCCGACGAAGGCATTTTGCTGAAAACCGGTATGAAAGTGCCGGGAAACGATTATCTGGTAAAATCGGTGAATATGGATTTCCATTATTCCGAATTGAGCAATCAATACATTCCCGATCCTTATGAACGATTACTTCTCGATTGCATGACAGGTGACAATACATTATTTATGGATGGCGAAGCGGTGGAGGAAACATGGAAATTCGTGCAGCCCATTCTCGATTATTGGGAAAATCATCCCGAAGCACCTTTATATGGTTATCCCGCAGGCACATGGGGTCCCGATGTTGCAGACAGGCTCATTGAAGGAAAAAACGACACATGGCGCTATCCGTGTAAAAATTTAGCAGATGACGGCATGTATTGTGAATTGTAATCGCTTAGCACAAAAAGTAAACTACCGAATTTCTAACCGGCTAACAAAATCGTCATAAAAAATGAAAATAAAAATAGCGGAAGACATCGCTTCTCTCAACAAAGCTTTTACAGAGTGGATGAAGACCATATTGTCGCAACAGGAAGAAATTACGTTGGCTTTATCGGGTGGTTCTACTCCTAAATCGTTATTCGATTATTGGGCAAAACACCATGCGACCGATATCGACTGGGAAAAGATTAAATTTTTCTGGAGCGATGAACGCTGCGTTCCTCCCACCGACAATGAAAGCAATTACAAGATGGCAAAAGAGCATCTTTTTGATCGAATTGCTATTCCGGAAGAACATATTTTCCGCATCTACGGAGAAAACGATCCCGAAAAAGAAGCCAAACGCTATGCAGAAGTGCTGAAAAGGGAGATAAAAACTGTAAATGGTATCCCTTCTTTCGACATTCTCATGCTGGGAATGGGTGAAGACGGACATACTGCTTCGATATTCCCTCTCCAAATCCATCTATGGGATAGTGAAGAACTTTGCATAGTTGGAACCCATCCGATAACAGGACAAAAACGCATCAGTCTTTCGGGAAAAACAATCAATGCAGCACAAAATGTGGCTATTCTGGTTGCCGGAGAAGCCAAAGCCGATAAGGTAAAAGAAATTATCGAATCAAAAGAAACAGCACAAAAACGTTATCCGGCCGCCAAAGTTTCCCCCACATCAGGAAATTTGGTATGGTTCATGGATCGCGAGGCAGCTAAAAAACTTGCAGCAGAACCATATTCATTTTAACGTTTTAACTTTATAATGGCAATCGGTTTTACCTTTCATCAGATTCGATAATTTGCTTTTGATCATCCTTTTGCGCATAGGGTTAATTTTATCCACAAACAAAATTCCGTCAAGATGATCGTATTCGTGCTGAATGGCGCGTGCTTTATACCCCTCATATACTTCATCGTGCAGCTGCAAATTTTCATCGAGGTATTGAATGCGTATGCTATTTTTACGCGGCACCTTCTCATGGATTCCGGGTAAGCTCAAACATCCTTCTTCCATAAGTTCGATATCGCCCGTTCGTTCCAAAATATGCGCATTGATAAACACTTTCTTAAACCCATCGAATTCTGGATCTTCGTCTGCCAATACCGTGAGATCAACAACAAAAATACGATCTTCGAGCCCGACCTGCGGGGCCGCCAATCCAACGCCATCGGCATTGTACATTGTTTCAAACATATTCTCGATCAACTCCTTCAAATGAGGATAGTTTTCAGGATCAATATCATTGGCAACTTTTCTCAAAACGGGTTGCCCATAAATGTATATCGGTAAAATCATCGTTCTTTTATGGTTTCATTCGTTTACTTTCCATATATCCTTGAAGAATAATGGTGGCACTGATTTCGTCAACCAATGCCTTGTTTTGCCTGTCTTTTTTTTTCAATCCACCATCAATCATGGCCTGATGCGCCATTTTCGAAGAGAAACGTTCATCGAAATATTCTATTGGAACAGAGGAAAATATTTGCTTCAATTTATTGACAAAAACTTCAACCCGCTGCATATTTTCCGACATCTCGCCGCTCATTTGCTTGGGCAAACCAACAACAATGGCCGATACTTCTTCTTTTTGGAGATAATCGCTAAGAAAATCAAATATTTCTGAAGTTTTAACAGTAGTTAGTCCGTTTGCAATAATCTGCAACGGATCGCTAACTGCAATACCAGTGCGTTTTTTCCCGTAATCGATGGCAAGAATCCGCCCCATAAAGCTATTAAACCTGTAATTTTCTGCGACGCAATTCGAAATCATGACCCAAGTACTTCTCTCGAACAATGGGATTAGCCGCCAATTCTTCTGCCGTTCCCTGAAACAATACTTTACCTTCGAAAAGGAGATAGGCACGATCAGTAATACTCAGGGTTTCATCAACATTATGATCGGTAATCAAAATGCCGATATTGCGATATTTCAACTGAGCCACAATAGATTGTATATCCTGCACTGCAATAGGATCGATACCGGCAAAAGGTTCATCGAGCATGATAAACTTAGGATCGATGGCCAAACAACGGGCAATTTCAGCGCGACGACGTTCACCTCCCGACAAACGATCACCCTGATTTTTTCGGACTTTTTGTAATCCGAATTCTGAAATCAAACTTTCGAGTTTTTGTTTCTGTTCCTTCGGTGTTTTATCGGTAAACTCCAATACAGAACGGATATTGTCTTCCACTGTCATTTTTCTGAAAATGGATGCCTCTTGGGCAAGATAACCAACGCCATAGCGTGCACGTTTGTAGACAGGGAACTTAGTTATATTGGTATTGCCAAGATAAATTTCGCCTTCATTTGGGACAATTAATCCCACTGTCATATAAAAAGTAGTAGTTTTGCCTGCACCATTCGGCCCCAATAGTCCGACAATCTCTCCCTGACATACATTAATGGAAACATGATCCACTACTGTACGCGTCCGATATTTCTTAACCAAATTCTCAGTACACAACATCAGCGGTTCATTTTCCAAACCGTAAGTTTTGGCTTCATTCACAACATCAACTAAATTCTCATCCATTATTATCGGGAAAATTTAAGCAAAGGTACGAAATTATTTGCTTTAATTCATATTAATCGCCTATGACGATTTGGCTACATCCTATCTCCCCTCCCACAGGAGGATTCATTTTGGCCATCCTCACTTCAAGATGCACTATTTGCGGAAACGACGCTTTTATTCGTTCCAATATCCGATATGCTGCATTTTCCATGAGTTGCGAGGGTTTTAGCATCTCCGATTTCACTAATTCGTATATGGCTGCATAATTTATAGTATCTTCAATATTGTCTGTTTTGCAAGCTTTAGAAAGATCGGCTTCGATACGGAGATTAACCATAAATTCGTTCCCAACCACCGTTTCCTGAGAAAATACGCCATGATGCGCAAAAAAACGCATATTCTTCAGTTCTATAACCGTTTTCATTTATTTCAACTTTTTAAAGCTCAAATGTAACAAAATGTTCTTACATTTGTTGTGTGAAAACAAAAAAATAACATGACAACAAAACCCGATCAAATCATCGAAAGGCTTTCTGCTTTGAGAAAATTCATGAAAATGCAGCATCTGGATGCTTTCATTGTTCCGAGCACCGATCCACATTTAAGTGAATATCCACCAAAAAGATGGGAATGCAGAAAATGGATTACCGGCTTTACCGGATCGGCAGGAACTGCAGTAATCACAATGGAACAGGCAGGTGTATGGACCGATTCGCGCTATTTTCTTCAAGCTGCTCAACAACTGGAAGGAACAGGATTTGATCTGTTTAAAATGGGTATGCCCGAAACTCCGGATATGGTTAACTGGATCATTGAACAAGTAGGCAAGGGCGGAAAAGTTGGCATCGATGGAATGGTGTATGCAGCATCGGAAGCCAAAAATCTGATAAACAAACTCGCGTCGAAAGGGATTGAAACAGAAACGGAATTTGATCCTTTTGAAGAAATATGGAAAGATCGGCCCGGAATACCCAAAAACAAAATTTTTACCCTCCCCGAAGAAATTACAGGAGAATCAACAAAAAGCAAAATTGAACGAATCGTAGAGGAAATTGATAAAGCAGGGGCTGACGGAATTGTTATTGCAACACTCGATGCCGTTGCATGGACATTTAACATCAGAGGCAATGATGTGGAATACAATCCGGTGGCTGTTGCCTACGGGTATGTTTCTAAAAATGAATCAATTTTATTTATTGACCCCAACAAACTCACTGATACAATCGCTTCGGAACTGCAATCGCAAGGTGTAAAAACGGCAGATTATAACCATATTTTCAATTATATCGAAAAACTTCCCGAAAAAACAACGGTTTGCGTAACAGAAAGCAAAATAAATTATTCCCTTTATAAAGCACTTTCCGAAAGATGTAAGGTTATTGATCTCACTTCGCCAATCGACTTAATGAAAAGTATGAAGAACGAAACCGAATTGAACGGTTTTCGCCTTGCAATGGTGAAAGACGGAGTGGCATTGACCCGCTTTTATATGTGGTTTGAAAAAGCCGTGCCAACAGGTATGGTAACAGAAATGACCATTACGGAAAAGTTACGGGAATTCCGTTCGAAACAGGATCAGTATATGGGTGAGAGTTTCGGTACCATTGCCGGTTATGCTGCGCATGGAGCCATCGTCCATTACAGTGCTACTCCCGAAAGCAATTCAACTATCGAACCCAAAGGATTGCTGCTTATCGATTCGGGAGCCCAATTTATGCATGGAACAACAGACATAACACGTACAATTGCCCTGGGTGAAGTCGCTCCCCAAATGAAAAAGGACTATACCAAGGTACTAAAGGGACATATTGCGTTGGCAACAGCTATTTACCCCGAAGGAACACGAGGTTCGCAGCTCGATATCTTGGCTCGCAAACCATTATGGGATGATTGCGAAACCTACTGGCATGGTAGCGGCCACGGTATTGGTCATTTCCTCAATGTGCATGAAGGTCCGCAAAACATTCGCATGGAAGAAAATCCCACCCCGCTCAAAAAAGGAATGGTTACTTCCAATGAACCGGGAATCTATCGCACCGACCAATACGGCATCCGTATAGAAAACCTTGTGGTTGCCAAAGAATACAAAAAAACCGAGGATTTCGGTACATTCTATCATTTTGAGACCATAACTCTTTGTCCAATCGACACTAAACCTATCGAAACGGATATGCTTACAGAAAAAGAAAAATCATGGCTTAACAATTATCACCGGATGGTATATGACAAATTGCAACACTATTTGAGTGATGAAGAAAAAACATGGTTGAAAGAAAAGACAAAAGCAATATAAAAAGAATCATTCAAAATGGCGCTTATCAAATCAGTAAGAGGATTTACCCCACAAATAGGAGAAAATACATTCCTGGCCGATAATGCCACCATAATTGGTGACGTAATCATAGGAAATAATTGCAGTTTATGGTTTAATGCCGTCTTACGTGGCGATGTCAATTCCATCCGCATTGGAAATAGAGTAAATATTCAGGATGGCTCAGTGATTCATACTTTATATGAAAAATCGGTTACCGAAATAGGCGACGATGTTTCGATCGGTCACAATGTGGTAATACATGGTGCCAAAATAGAAGACGGGGCACTTATCGGCATGGGGGCTATCATATTGGATCATGCGGTAATTGGCGAAGGGTCCATTATTGCCGCCGGAGCAGTGGTTTTAAGCAATACAATAGTTGAGCCCGGCAGCATATATGCAGGTGTTCCTGCCAAATTTGTCAAAAAAGTCGACACCGAACAGTCAAAAGAAATGAATCAAAAAATTGCACGAAACTATCTCATGTATTCCGAATGGTATAAAGAAGCGAATAAATAAACCATTTTTTTTTATTCATCGAATAATCCGGTGATGGGTTCTTAAGAACCGCAAAGAAAAGTTTATTTTTTCTCTTTCATTTCGATTCGTATGATAATATTAATAATTATCCTTTTTATTGCCGGTTATTTGTTGATTGCGATGGAACAATCTATCCGCATCAACAAAGCAAGCATTGCGCTGCTACTCGGTACATTACTCTGGATCATTTATCTTTATATCGCTCCCGATATTATTCCCAGGGTGGCACCGGATCAATTCCGGCACTACCTGGATTTGAATCCCGGATTGGAATCTTATTCTTATAAAGAACAAATCAGAGATTTTGTAGTCAACTTTCAAATTATCGAATCCCTCGGTGATATTGGAGAAACCATTCTGTTCCTCCTGGCAGCGATGACGATAGTAGAAATCATCGATGTACACGGAGGATTTACGTATATTACCGATCACATCACCACCCGCCATAAAAGGCGTTTGTTGTGGCTAATTGGTTTTATCACGTTTTTCATGTCTGCCGTACTCGACAACCTTACCATTACCATTATCATGCTCATGCTCATTAGACGAATTATCCCCGATCCGCGAGAACGATGGCTGTTTGGCGGGATTATTGTGATTGCGGCAAACAGTGGAGGAGCTTGGTCGCCCATAGGTGATGTAACTACGATCATGCTGTGGACAAAAGGAAATGTAACGTACAAGATTATTCCTCAACTTTTTTTCCCCAGTCTCGTTTCCATGGTAATCCCTACTTTTGTGGTACAATTTTTCTTTCATGGAAAAATTAAAGACAATCCGGCAAAAACGAATCCTCACCCACAAAAGAAACCACAAAACTACATGACGTCTTCTGCTCGATTAGCCATTCTGATTTTTGGACTACTCATTTTGGTTCTTTCCCCCGTTTTTAAAGCAATCACCAATTTACCGCCTTTTATCTGGTTACTGTTTGGTGTAAGCTTGATGTGGATATATACGGAAATAATTTACAATTACAAAGTTACAATCGATGAGAAAAATAAACTAAGGGTATCAAAAGTATTTAAACGATTGGATTTTTCTACATTAATGTTTTTTTTAGGCATTCTGCTTGCTGTAGATGCGCTTCAAAAAGCAGGAATATTGGGAAGTGCATCGGCATTTCTGGCTGAAAAAGTGCCCAATATTTATGAACAGGGAATTTTAATCGGATTATTATCATCCGTTATAGATAACGTACCGTTAGTGGCTGCAACTATCGGAATGTATCCATTGGTTGATCCTGCAACATTGTCCACCTTCACAGATCCGGCATTTATGCAGAATTTTATACCTGACGGCACATTCTGGCATTTTATCGCTTACTGTGCCGGTGTAGGCGGAAACATTCTTATTATCGGATCGGCAGCAGGTGTGGTTTTTATGGGAATAGAAGGCGTGTCTTTCGGATGGTATTTAAAACGCATGACTCCCGTAGCTCTTATCGGCTATCTGGCCGGTGCAGGAATTTATATCCTGCAACACATCCTTATCGTTTAAAAACCGATTTTTCATCTTTCATGAGCAGTGCCTCGTCGTTCGGTTCTGACCATTTTAAAAAGTTGATCGTTAGGGCGAATTTTTGCCGGAGTGCGAATTGAAAAATGATCACCTTTCACTGCTTCGGTAACCGTTTCCAAGTTTACCCGAATATCGTGGGCTGTAAAAAAGACAGCACCGGTAGTCGGTCCGGTAATCAGCAATTCATCTCCCTCATTAACCGATTGTGTTTCCACGAGAAACTCGCCCACACCGAGGTTGTTGAAAAATTTAATGGCTTTACCCACGTACACTTTTCGCTTGGTAGCTCCCGATCCGTAGCGATGCGTCCACTCGCCTAAACGTTGGCCGAGATAATATCCATCCCAAAAACCACGATTGAAAACCGCAGCCAATTGTTCGTTCCATCTGTCGATTTTTTCCTGTATAAACGTATCGTCACAATATGCCTGCACAGCTTCTTTATAACAGGAAGTTACAATACGTACATATTCGGGGCCACGAGCACGACCTTCAATTTTGAACACCCGAACGCCGGCATCCATCATTTTATTCAAAAAATGAATAGTCTTCAAATCCTTGGGCGACATGATGTATTCGTTATCGATATCCAACTCGATTTCGCTGTCTTTGTCTTTCACGGTATAAGCACGACGACAAATCTGATTGCATTCACCGCGATTGGCCGATAGATTCTTCTCGTGCAAACTTAAATAACACTTGCCCGATACGGCCATGCATAAAGCACCGTGTGCAAACATTTCGATGCGGACCAATTCGCCTGAAGGACCTTTTATCTGCCGTTCGACAATGTCTTTATGAATACCTGACACCTGATCCAAATTTAATTCACGTGCCAGTACAACCACATCGGCAAACTGAGCATAGAACTCCAACGCTTCGGTGTTGGTAATATTGAGTTGGGTTGAAAGATGCACCTCTATTCCAATACTGCGTGCATACATCAAAACCGCTACATCGGCAGCGATAATGGCCGAAAGTCCGGCTTCCTTTGCAGCGTCCACTATGTTGCGCATTAACGATAGATCATCATTGTAAATAATGGTATTCACTGTCAGGTAACTCTTGATATTATGTTCTTTGCAAATCTGAGCAATACGATGAAGATCATCTATCGTGAAATTGTTTGATGACCGGGCACGCATATTCAGCCCTTCAACCCCAAAATAAATAGAATCGGCTCCACCCTGAATTGCAGCCATTAATGACTCATAAGATCCAGCGGGTGCCATGATTTCGTAATCGTAACGGTCTCTCATACTGCTATTCTTCTTTACAAATGTACTGCTTTTTCGGTTTTTATGGAAATATACTTAAAACCATCTCGCAAAACCACTACTCGTTTATTTTTAAGTCAGCATTTTACACTTTACCCAAAATTTTATTTTATCTTTGCGAAAACACATTTTTTTAATTGATAACGCTGTAAACATGAAAAAGTATTTCCTGATTTCTTTATTCGTAGGATTGGGAATAGGGGTTTTGAATGCTCAAGATCAAAAAAACCGCTATGTTGAAATTACCGATCCCAATTTGATTGCACTGAACAAAGAACCCGCACGATCCGGTTTCTTCTCGTTCACCAATGTAAATGACGCTCTTAATGCGCCATATTCTTCAAAAGGAAGTGAATCTCTTCTTTTGAACGGTAAATGGAAATTTCATTACACGGATAACTTCAACGAACGTCCGATGGATGGATTTTATGAAGAAAATTTTAACGACAAAAGTTGGAATGACATCGATGTTCCCGGCAATTGGGAAATTCAGGGATTTGGCGTACCTATTTATGTAAATACGGGTTATGAATTTGTATCACCCGGGTATCCTCCCTATTGGGATAGGCCCAACCCACCACTGGTTCCAAAAGAGTTTAATCCTACGGGAACGTATCGAAAAGAATTCGAAATTCCACAATCGTGGATCGGAAAAGATATCATTCTCAGTTCAGACGGTACAAAAGGGGCTGCTTACTTCTATCTTAACGGCAAATTTTTGGGTATGACCAAAGATAGCAAAACGCCGGCCCGATTTAATATTTCCTATTTGGCAAAAGCCGGAAAAAACGTGTTGGCCATCCAGATACATCGATTTTCTGATGCAACTTATTTGGAATGTCAGGATTTTTGGCGCTTATCGGGTTTAGAACGGGATGTCTACCTCTATGCACGCCCCAAAACGCATATCGCCGATTTTTTTGCACACACTCCATTGGATGAAAACTATAAAAACGGAAAATTTGCATTAGAAGTAACTATTGCAAACACCGATAATGCTACCGAAAATTTCAGCGTTTCGTATGAATTGAAAGATAAAGACGGAAAAGTTGTGAGCAAAGGATCGCAATCTGGCAACACAAAGGAAAATACCTTAATAACTTTTGCGAACGATATCCCAAATGTCAAACAGTGGTCGGCAGAAGAGCCCAATTTATATACGCTGGCCATCGAACTTAAAAACGGCAATAACAAGACCCTCGAGGCCACGGCTGTAAAAATTGGCTTTAGAACGGCCGAAATTAAAAACAAACAGTTTTTAATTAATGGGAAACCGGTTCTGATTAAAGGAGTAAATACCCACGAGCACAACGAATATACAGGGCACTATGTTAACGAAGAACTCATAAGGAAAGATTTTGAACTTTTCCGTAAGTATAATGTAAACACAGTGCGTACTTCTCATTATCCTCAACCCGAATTGTTTTACAAACTGGCCGACGAATACGGCATTTACGTAATTGATGAAGCCAATATAGAAAGTCACGGCATGGGTTATGATCTTCGTAAGGGAGGAACACTGGGGAATAATCTTTTGTTTCTTGAAAGTCACTTGAACCGAACCCGAAACATGGTGGAACGTGACAAGAATCATCCTTGCGTAATCACATGGTCGTTAGGGAACGAAGCTGGAAATGGTTACAATTTTTACGAAACGTATCGTTGGATAAAAAAACGCGATAATTCGCGACCGGTACAATATGAACGTGCCGGAATGGAATGGAATACGGATATTTATTGTCCGATGTACAGTACTCCTGCCGATATCGAAAGATATGCACAAAGTCCCCGATCCGATCGTCCGCTTATCCTTTGCGAATATGCTCATGCAATGGGTAACAGTTTGGGTAATTTTATCGAATATTGGGATATTATCCGAAAATATCCGTTACTACAAGGTGGCTGCATTTGGGACTGGGTTGATCAAGGAATTGCCCAAAAAGATAAAGAGGGCAACAAATTCTGGGCTTACGGTGGCGATTTCGGACCTAAAGGGACTCCATCATCAGGCAATTTCTGTATCAATGGGGTTATCTTTCCTGATAGAACAACCAAACCCCAAACCGAAGAAATGCGTAAAGTGTATCAAAATGTTTGGTTTAAAAATTTCGACCCTAAAAAAGGTACTGTAGAAATATATAACGAGAATTTTTTCATTGATTTAAGCCCGTACGATTTCTTCTATACCGTTAAATCGGAAGGTAAAAAACTGACCGAAGGAAAGATCACAATAAATGTGAAGCCTCAAGAAACCGAAAAAGTAAGTATCCCGAATTTTGCATCTTTTGCCAATTCGAAAAAGCAGTTGAGCATCGTTTTCGAAATGAAACAGCGACAAGATACTCGACTTATTCCTGCCGGATGGGTTGTTGCTCGTGAACAATTTACCGTAAACGATTTTCCCAAATTGCAACTTGCATCTCATCTTAAAGCGGCTACCGTAAAAGATGACGAGACAACATTAATTGTAAGCGGAAGCAACTTTAAAGCAATTTTCGACAAAGTAAGCGGAGTGCTTACTTCATATAAAGTGAATGAAACAGAGTATGTAAATGATGGTTTCGGACTACGTCCGTTCTTCTGGCGGGCACCAACCGATAATGACTATGGGGCTCAGCTTCCAAGAAAATTGAATGAATGGGAAAAAGCCAGCTATCAAGAACTGAAAGCAGAAGATTTCAAGGTGAGTCAAGGAGATGAAACAACCATCAGTTATCGCTATACGTATCCTCAAACCAATGCAGTTAATACCGTAACATATACGATATATAATAACGGCATCATTCGAGTAGATAACCATTTTGATGCATCTCGCTGCGAACTCCCCTTCATTCCGAGAATTGGAATGAGAATGCAGTTACCCAATCATATCGTAAATGCAGAATATTATGGCCGAGGACAATGGGAGAACTATGATGATCGGAAAACTTCAACATTCGTGGATCGATATTCATGCCCGATCAAAGAAATGGTCACCAAATATATCCGCCCCCAAGAAAATGGACATTATGTTGATGTTAACTGGCTGGCTTTAACACAAACGTCAGGTAAAGGATTGCTGTTTGTTGCGGATGATACATTTGAATTCAATGCTTCAAACTATTTACTGGAAACCATTTCAGATGGTGAATCGCTGAATCTTGATGCACCTGTTGGAACTGCTCCTCGTCCCAAACATATTAACGATTATAAACCCTCTCGCTTAGTCGACCTATTTATTGATTACCGCATGCAGGGATTGGGTGGCAATAATAGTTGGGGTGCTTTGCCACTGGATCAATATATGATTAAACCCTCCTCTACCCCGGTTGACTATGGGTTTACTATCATTCCTATTAAAAACAAAAAAGAAATCGACGGCTATTTCAAATAAACAGGCTCTTTATGGAATTCAATAAAAACGGATGCAATCTTTACCGATGCATCCGTTTTTTTATTAAGGAATCGAGAGCTACGATTTTTTTAATAATACCTCATCAATAGCTTTTTTTAACACGTCTTTAGGCAGTGCTCCTTGTGCCATTTGAGGTGATTCGTTTAACGGGCAGAATAATAAAGTAGGAATACTGCGAATACCGAAATCTGCTGCCAATTCCTGTTCGGCTTCCGTATCCACTTTATAAATATAAATCTGCCCATCATATTCTTGAGCAAGCTCTTCCAAAATAGGCGCGATCATTTTACAGGGACCACACCAATCAGCATAAAAATCAATAATACAAGGCTTATCGCCCAGATATACCCATTTATCGGGATTTTGTTCGTAGTTTGCAACTTTTTTCAAAAATTCAGCTTTTGTTAAATAAATTGGTTTTGCCATAGAAATGTTTGTTTTTTGTAAATTAATTTCCTGTTTTTGCTTATCTACCTTTCCGGCAGAAGTATTTTCTTTGTTTTCCTTATGATTACTGCAAGATGAAAGCAACAATCCTAAAGTGATGAGTGTGAAAAGAGTTTTAATATTCATTTCGTTTTGTTATTTATATCTTAGTTCGTTGATTATGTATATTGTTTCATCACACACGATGCCAATTGCAAAACACGTTTATCTTTAATAGAATAGAAACAATTTTTTCCACTCTTTCGACAGCTAAGAATGCCTTTGGCACGCATATCGGTAAGGTGATGAGAAAGAAGTGATTGAGAGCAATTCATCTCTGTCATTAACTCAGAAACCGATTTTTCCTCATATTCAGACAACTGTAAAATGACACACAAGCGGATCTCATTTGCCAATGCCTTTAATAGATAAGCTGCCTCCTCGAATCGTTTTTTCTCTTTTTCACCCATTCTTCTCTTCTTAAAATTATATTTATATATGAACATGTATTCATGTAAAATGTTGCAAAGATATACCATTTTTTTAATCAACAAATAAAAAAACGGTTATTTATAATAATTTAAGATAGTACGTGAGTTTGGCTTCGATAATGCGATGAGCAGAACGTGAATAATAATCTTCGCGTCGGTTACTTAGAATATCGCCCAAACCAAAATAATATCTCCCCTCAAAATCAAAATCGCCAATACCGGTTTTCAACGCAAATCCAATACCGGCAATGATTCCGTAATCAAATTTATGAGAAGCATTTTCATATCTTTCTTCGGGAACAGCATAGGCATGCTGCTCGGTTGATTGTTGCTCGGTGTATTCGGCCAAAGCATCGCTCATTGAAGAAGATTCGCTTAAAAGATAGCCTATTTGAGGACCAATATTGAAAATAAACCGACTTTTGTTTCCGAAATAAACATGTGTCATAAAGGGAACCTCAAGATAATTAAGAGTGCGAGAGTAACTATATTCGGGATTATTTTTGTAATCTTCTGTCCATCCACACTGTACGAAGTTCATTTCAAGTATCAATCCCAAATTTTTCTCTGAAATATATTTTGCCGAAACCCCTCCTTGAAAACCTTTATGGGTATTTTGACTTACTTTGGGAACAAAATCAACAGTCGAAAAAATCATACCTCCTCCGGGGCCTACATATAATTCCGGTTTGAATTTGGTTTTTTGTGCAAATAGCAGAAAAACAGATAAAACACACCATATAACCAATAAAAAACGCTTCATCGACTTTTATCGAATTTTATAACTTTATAATCGGGACTATAATAAACCAAATATAATCCTGTGTTAATGAACCCTCCCCAATTGTTTACTCGTTCGAAATTGAATGCAAACTGAACGGTTTTTACTCGAAGATGATGAATATTTTGTTCAAAATTCAAACCATAGCGATAAAGTGCAGACAAGAAAAAAAGACCTGTGTCATAGCCCAGCATTGCGTAACGAGGATAAATATTCATTACATCTCTTCTATACCATTTTCTGAAATTGGCAATGAACTCCTTTGTCTCGACATCACTATCATCCACAAAAAAAGAAGAATAAATATAGGTACCAAACTTATGATAATCGTTTTTAAAGTTCGAATCATACGTCTGCCACTCCGGATAACCAAACAAACGGAGGGTATAATCGGTATTATTTTGTTGAATCATTTTTAATGCTTCCAACGTTTGTCGTAATGAAGAAGCATCAGCCGAAGTAGGTACAATCACATTTTCCTTGTTCGCAACCAAAAGTGGAAGTAATGTTTCTTCCAACAAATTATCAATCGTAATAATTCGATAATAAATATTGTTTTGTTTCAGATCGGTTTGCAAGGTATTAATAAAATCATCTTTATCCGACTTTCCATCCACTTTCAAAAAAACAACATTAGAATTCTTGAATATTTGACTAAAAATACGCGATGTTTTGGAATAAATATAAGACTGAGGCGAATTTACCTGAAAAATATTGCTATTACTCAATACTTCGGTATTTTTCGACGAAAAAGGAACTACATATTTTATATTATTAGACGCTGAAAAATCGGATAATAGTTTAATTTGCTTGTCGGAAACGCCTCCAATAATCAAATTTAACGACTTCATTTCCATAGTTTCAAGTAAACTTTTCAGCTTTTTAATATCATCCCCTTTTCCAATTTCAAAAACATACAATTCGATATTTGCACCTTGATCTTTCAGCTTATCCACAGCCAAAAGTAATCCTTCATAATATTCCTGCAAACGAAGATGCATTTTATCGGTTTCATCCAGAAATGGCATCAACAATCCCACTTTAATCACATCGACTTTCACCGGATGCTTATTTGGACGAAGCAATAAGTTGGTTTTTATTTCTTCAGCCAATCGATTTCCTTTACCTGACCGACCTGCAACCACAGGGATCAACAACTCCATATCAGCTTTCAGACTGTCGGAAAGCAACGAATTGACACGCTGAATTTCTTCAACAGAAACGCCATATTGACGAGCAATACTATAAAGCGTGTCGCCTTTTTTCACTTTATGTACTAGGTGCTTAATTTGACGATCAGAAGAAACAACAGTTTCATTCGATCCAGGGAAAGGTATGCGAATGGTTTTGCCAATCTGAAACGTTTCTTCCGACAAACCGGGGTTGGCAGCTATAATGTCTTCCGGTTTAATCGAGTACAAACGAGCCAAGGAATATAATGTTTCTTTAGGCATAATCGTATGATAACGGTAATGCTCATCTTTCCCTGTAGCCACCGGCTGAGGAATAATAAGCTCTTGCCCAACCTTGATCATCTCTCGCGCTGTAGGATTATAACGGTAAATTTCTTCAACAGTTGTATGATACATTTGAGCAAGGGAATATACGGTTTCACCCGGCAGAACAATATGTTTGAAAGTGTTGGATTTATTGGGAGTCGTTACAGGAGACTGATTTGATGGTGGAATTTGGAATGCGGAAGTTTGAGAAGCATCATTAATAGGAATATATAAAACCTGTCCACTCTTCAGTCCATTTTCGATCGTCGGATTAAATTTCAATATCTCATCTGCATTAACGGAAAATGTCCGAGAAATGAAATATAAACCCTCGCCGGCTTTTACGTGATAAATATAAAACATTTTGCCGTTCATCGTAATTTTCTCGTAGGGAAGTTCCTGCGCGTGAACAGCACAAAAAACAAAGAAAAAAATTATTACGGTTATTTTACCCAAAGAAATTTGACGCATCTATCGTTGTTTTTTATTTCGCTTTTTAATTTATTGCAAAAATAGGAATAAAAGTGAGCCCATCAGATTAATCAATCAATTATCAGTCTGATTTTAAATTATTAGCACATAAATCCATGAATTTTAATGTTTCTTGTCTTTTCCCGAAACCTTCCATCTCTCTTTATCGCGATATTGTCGATATTCAAGAAGAAAAACTTCCAGTTCCCCTTTTTCGTTATATTTTTGAATGATTTTCTGCGCTTTTTTAAACGATTTCTCAGCTTCATCTAACTTCAACTCATGCATTTGCCGAATTGATTCATTGGTGAGTTTCGCTGCTTTTCGAGCATCTTTACTCATAGAGTTACATGATATGCATGCACAAAAAATGCACACAAAAAGTCCATATGCAAGAGGAGATATTCGAATGTTCATCCTGATTCTTCTTAATTGAATTTGTTTAAAAGGGAAGATCTTCCTTATCCTCATCTATCAAATCGGCGGTATTGGAAGCCGATGGGGCGGTTTCCTTAACTGGGGCCATTCTTCTCTTGTTCATTTTTGAAGGAAATTCGCGATAAGTCGTTTTCTCGACAGGATCGCGGAAGAGTGCATATTCACTGTCAAAATTCATTCTCGCAATGCCGGTTGGGCCATTTCGATGTTTGGCTAAAATGATTTCTGCAACGCCAATAAGCGAATTCCCATTTTCATCTTCCGTGATTTTATAATACTCCGGACGATGAATAAAACAAACAATGTCGGCATCCTGTTCAATAGCTCCCGATTCACGAAGATCAGCCAATTGCGGACGTTTACCTTCATTACCCTGCCGACTTTCAAGACTCCGATTCAATTGAGATAACGCAATTACCGGAATATTCAACTCTTTGGCAAAACTTTTTAACGAACGCGAAATAGTACTCACTTCTTGCTCACGGCTTCCGAATGTCATGCCACTGGCATTCATTAACTGAAGGTAATCGATAATGATCACTTTAACCCCGTGTTCCCGCACCAAACGCCGCGCTTTAGTTCGCAACTCAAATATCGATAAACTAGGTGTATCATCAATAAAAATAGGGGCATTATATAATTGTTTTATATTTTTGTCCAGTAACATCCATTCCTCTTCTGTAAGGCGGCCGCTTTTTATGTTTTCTCCTCTAATCTGACACACATTTACAATTAATCTGTTTACCAATTGTACATTGGACATTTCTAAGGAGAAAATTCCTACAGGATATTCATAATCTAATGCCATATTTTTAGCCATGGATAAAACAAATGCTGTTTTACCCATTGCTGGACGCGCAGCGATAATAATAAGATCGGAATTCTGCCAACCCGACGTCATCTTATCCAATTCTTTGAAACCGGTACGTAGTCCACTGAGTCCATCCTTACGATTTGCAGCAACCTGAAGATTGTCTAAAGCTTCCTTAATGATAGGATTAATCTGAATGACGTCCTTCTTCATATTACGCTGCGATATTTCAAACAAACGGCCTTCGGTTTCCTGCATCAGATCATCCACATCTACAGTTTCATCAAAAGCTTGTTGAGCAATTTCAGAAGAGAAAGAAATGAGTTGCCGTGCCAGATATTTTTGCGCAATAATGCGTGCATGATACTCGATATGTGCTGAAGACGCCACTTTTTCGGTCAATTCTGCTATATACGCGGCTCCTCCCACCGATTCTAACTCACCCTGTTTTTTCAGTTCTTCAACAACAGTAAGAACATCAATGGGTTTCTGTTGAATAGCTAAATTCTGAACAGCTCCAAAAATCATCTGATGAGAAGGATCATAAAAGCTCTCAGGCTTAAGAATGTCGCTAATCACAAAATAAGCATCTTTTTCGAGCATCAGTGCGCCTAAAACCGCCTCTTCAAGTTCTTTTGCTTGAGGCGGAAGTTTGCCGATATCCAAAACCGGAACAGGTTTTTCTACTACTTTGACTTTTTGCTGACGTTTCTGCTTTTCCATTTTTACTGATTTTTTTCCTGCTAATTCAACTCAATCAATGCCGAACTTATTTACAAAGATGCAAAAAAATTCGTGTAAAAAATAATGACAACTTTAAAATTTTCCTCTATTTTCATTATGTCTGAAATAATCAGAGTATCAAAAAAGTTTTCTCAGCTTGAGAAAGTGAATCAAGTTTTCCAACATCAATTAATTGCAAGTTTCGTGGAACATATCCATACAACTTCTCTCTATTGCAAATAGAAAGATAAAAATCGACAATAGAAAATTTCTCGGGAAAATTGTTCATGTAATTAAAAACATCAGGATGTAAAATATGTATCCCCGAAAAAGCTAAAGGGGTGCATTGTGTGGGATCAAAATCGGTAAAAGGGGATCGTCTTTCTCCTGTTTTGGTATTTATCCAACCTTTAAGCAAATTATTTTCATCGAATAGCAAATAACGGGATGTCTTACGGTGACTGACTACTAAACTCGCCAAATAAGCATGTTTCTTGTGATACTCACACAATTCGCAAAGATCAATATTCGAAAGAATATCAACATTATGAATGAGAAAAGGTTTCCCATCGTCGAAAAAACATGCAGCTTTTTTAATGGCACCACCCGTATCAAGAAGGTTATCGCGTTCGTCGGAAAATTCGATTCGAATGCCGAAACAATTTTTTGATTGAACAAAATCGATAATCTGTTGCCCAAAATGATGGATATTGATGATAATTTCTTCAAAACCTGCAACTTTCAATTTCTCTATCATATACTCGAGTAGAGGCTTGTCCTTTATTGGAATCAATGCTTTCGGCATTGTATCGGTCAACGGTCTCAATCGGGTACCTAAACCTGCAGCAAGAATCATCGCTTTCATGATATAAGGAAATTAAGACATTATAAAAATCAATTACGGTTTTTAAATTCTTGCTCTAAATTCTGTTCTCGATGAATTAGCACAACTTTTACCCCAAATTTTCTGAAAATATGTTCCGCAACGTGTTGTGCTGCATAAACCGAACGATGCTGACCTCCTGTGCATCCAAAAGCAATCATCAGATTAGTAAAATGCCGATCCAGATATCGTTTAACATGGTTATCGACCAATGGATAAATAGTATCGAGGAATTCAACTATTTCTCCGTCTTCTTCCAAAAATTGAATCACCGGCTCATCTAAGCCTGTGAAATTGTTATATCGTTCAAATTTACCCGGATTATTAATAGCTCTGCAATCGAAAACATATCCGCCTCCATTACCCGAAGGATCGTTTGGAATCCCTTTCTTATAAGCAAAACTTACCACTCGTACTTCTAATTCGCGTTTTTTAACATCGGTGAACTGTTTGAGCTCGGTCATCTCATTTAACACCTTAGAAAGGTAAGGATATTCATCGAACCCGTCTTTCAACAACTCATGTAAATTATTCAACGCAAAAGGGATGCTTTGTATAAAATGTGGTTTCTTTTCAAAATACCCCCGAAATCCATAAGCGCCCAATACCTGTAGCGTGCGGAATAGAACAAATTGACGCAATCGATCCAAAAACTTTGATTCATCAACATCCATGTATTTATTCAATGAATCGAGATAAGTCAAAATCAATTCATCACGCAACTCGGATGGAAAATTGGCCTTTGCTTGCCAAAGAAACGATGCCACATCGTAATACACAGGACCTTTTCTTCCACCTTGAAAATCGATAAAATAAGGATTCCCGTCCACCAGCATCACATTTCGCGACTGAAAATCTCGATACATGAATGTATTACTTTTGTCTTCCAACAGCGTATCGGTAAACTTATCGAAATCGTTCTCCAATAAATCTTCTTGAAAATCCATTCCGGTAGTTTTCAAAAAACTGTATTTAAAATAATTTAAATCCCAATTTACCGAACGACGATTCAATTCAGGAAGAGGATAACACACATCAAAATTAAGGCCTTGTGCACCTTTCACTTGAAAATCGGCCAGTAGTGCAATAGTTTTATGCAGCAGCTCTTTTTCTTCATGACTGAAAACGCCTGTAGCGCGACCTGCTTTTATCGCATCAAACAAAATCTCGTCTCCAAGATCTTCCTGAAGATAAAACATTTCATCATTTGAAACTGCAACAACTTCGGGAACATTAAGATGCTGTCTGTAAAAATGTTTGTCCAACTCAATAAAAGCCCGATTTTCTTCTCGCGATTCTCCGGCAACACCTATAAGTGAAAAATCGTCTTTTTTCAAACGAAAATATCTTCGGTTAGAACCTGACGAAGGTATAGGTTCAATATCAGGATTCGATTTTCCCGTATAATTTTTAAATAAGGAAAAAAGCTGTTGCATAAAAAATAATTAAATTTAGTTTCCCAATTGCTCCAACCATGTCTTTACCACTGCATCGCTCGGCATACGCCAATCGCCTCGAGGCGACAAATTAACAGAACCAACTTTAGGTCCATCCGGCATACAAGAACGTTTAAATTGCTGAGAAAAAAAACGTTTATAAAACACCTTTAACCATTTCACAATTTCTTCTATGGAATATTTATCTCCAAACGCTTGAGACGCAAGAAAAACAATTCGTCCGGGTTCATCCCCATAACGAAACATTCGGTAAAGGAAAAAATCATGTAATTCGTACGGACCTATTACTTCTTCTGTCTTTTGAGCAATTTTGCCTTCTTCATCAGCCGGCAATAATTCCGGACTGAAAGGAGTTGCTACAATATCGTACAGAACCTCTCTAACAGACTCTTCCATCTGGGTTTCTGCTATCCAACGGACAAGCGATTTTACTAATGTTTTTGGAACGCCGGAATTTACACTGTACATCGACATTTGATCACCATTGTAGGTAGTCCAACCTAACGCGAGCTCCGATAAATTACCTGTCCCGACCACCAATCCGTCAACCTTATTGGCATAATCCATAAGGATCTGCATGCGTTCACGGGCCTGAGCATTCTCGAAAGTAACACTATGATCATTTATATCGAATTCGATATCTTCAAAATGCTGTTTTACCGAATTTACAATGGAAATTTCATTCAGTGTTGCTCCAATGGACTGTATAAGCATCACTGCATTTTTATACGTTCTTTCTGTCGTGCCAAAGCCGGACATGGTAATACCGTATATATTCTTTCGAGGAATTTCAAGAATCTCAAATGTTTTTGCTACCACCAGAAGGGCAAGTGTGGAATCCAATCCTCCCGAAACGCCAATAACCACTTTATTGAGACCGGTATGTTGCAGCCTCTTTATCAATCCATGTACCTGAATAGTAAATACCTCGCTTAAATTTTCATTTTCGAAAGATTGAGTTGGTAAAAACGGATAAGGATTGATTTTTCGGTAGATAAACGGAACGGAAATCGGTTCGATTGCACAAACAATCTCATTGAAAGATTTTTCTTTGGGAGGAAGATAATTGGAACTTTTTACCCGCTCATTACGCAAGGCATTAATATCGATATCTGCAATAATTATTTCATTTTCGAGAGAAAATCGTTTGCCTTCTGCAAGCATAACGGCATTTTCAGCAATAAAACAAGCTCCTGAAAAAACCAAATCGGTGGTAGATTCTCCGTTACCGGCTGACGAATACACATAAGCCGACAAACAACGTCCCGATTGTTGCAAAACCAGTGATTTGCGATAATTGTTCTTCCCAACCAATTCGTTGCTTGCAGAAAGATTAAAAATAATATCGGCTCCCTGCATAGCAAGATGTGAAGAAGGAGGTATGGGCATCCAGAGGTCTTCACAAATTTCGATACCGAAATTTCCAAAAGGTGTTTGAAAAATCATCCCTTCCGTCGCAATAGGTATGTTCTCTCTATTAATTTTCACAATAAAATCGGTCAGCGTTTCCCCACTTGCAAACCATCTTTTTTCGTAAAACTCATTGCTATTCGGAATAAATATTTTGGGAACAATGCCTAAAATACCCTCAGCTGAAATCACAGCGGCTACATTGTAGAGGCTATTTTTCACTTGCAACGGCAATCCGACAATCGCAATGATAGAAGGCTTATCCTGCATAAAACCGGCAAGATCTATTAATGAAGAAACAGCTTTTTTTTGCAAAGACTTCTGAAAAAAAAGATCGGCACAAGTATATGAGGTGATACAAAGCTCAGGAAAACAGAGAATTTGCACATGCTCCTCGATTGCTTTGTTGATTATTGATTTAATCTCTGCCACATTATAGTCGCAATCTGCCACCTTAACTTTCGGAGAGGCAGCGGCAACTCGTATGAATCCAAATCGATTAATGTCCATAGGAAATGATTTGCAAGGTTATTATCGCAAAGATAAGAAATTGTTGCAGTACAACACAAGATAATTAAAACATCATTCAATTCTGATTTATTTTATATTACATTTACCTCATTATAAATCGATTGAGTGATGAAAAAAATGTCTGGAAGTTTTTCTTTGAGCATAATCATAGAATCTAGTATAAGATCAGCGCCGGCTTTTTTCAATACAGAATTGGGCAAAGGACCGGTATTAACAGCAATCACAAAGATACCTGCTTTATGAGCAGCTTCTGTGCCGAGAGGAGCATTTTCTATTACAATGGCTTGATTGGGTTGTAAATTGCCGGCTTTCTTTAATCCAATCAAAAAAGGTTCGGGATGAGGTTTGCCAAACTTTACATCGAAAGCCGTAACCATTGTATCGGGAGTGAAAACACCCGGATAATCTTCATCCAGTTTTTCTAACAGTGACGGTTGTCCCGAACCGGTTACTAAAAAGGGGAGCAATCCCTTTGATTTAACCATCTCCAATACTTCTCGAGCTCCCGTGATGGTCTTTCCTGAATTGTATTGTGAGAAAAGTTCGGTTTTACGACTATATATTTTTTTTATTTCTTCGTCTGTAGCATTACGACCGAATTCTCTCTGAAAAATAATATTTATAGTTGATTTTCCTGTTCGCCCTTCGTGCAAAAAAAATTCTTCAGGTTTTGTTGTTTTAAATCCAAATTCCTCCATAGTTTGCTGCCAAGAACGAGCATGGGCAGGCATAGAATCGTACAATACGCCATCCATATCAAAAAGAACGGCATGAAGATCAAAATTCGGATAATGAGGAGTTTGAAGATATTTTTTAAATGGTTCTATCATTTACAATATGAATTAAATACAAATAAATAAACGCTACAGGAGAAAAAGATTTTTTCTCCTGTTAAAAAAATTCCACACAATTATAAAAACGCATACGATGCGTTTCGAATACTTTATCCTTTATAGAGATCAGACAGTTTTTGTTTTATTGCTCTTGTTTCTTCCTCATAGCCCGGTTTTTCGAGCAAAGCAAACATATTCCGTTTGTATGCTTCAACTCCTGGTTGGTTGAACGGATTGACACCTAATAGATAACCACTTATGCCACAGGCTTTTTCGAAAAAATAAATAAGTTGTCCTAACGATTCTTCATCCAATTTTGGAATTTCGATAAGAATATTTGGCACGCCCCCATCAACATGAGCTATACGTGTGCCGAGTTCTGCCATTTTATTCACTTCATCCACACGTTTTCCTTCCAGATAATTAAGCCCATCGAGATTTTGGTTGTCATGAGGAATCACTACTTTATAATTAGGTTCTTTAATGGAAATAACCGTTTCAAAGATAGTGCGTTCACCTTCTTGTATCCATTGTCCCATGGAATGAAGATCAGTCGTGAAATCAACAGCCGCCGGGAAAATTCCCTTATTATCTTTTCCCTCACTTTCTCCGAAAAGTTGTTTCCACCACTCGGCAAAATAATGAAGCTTAGGATGATAGTTTACCAAAATCTCTATCTTTTTCCCTTTTTTATACAATTCATTTCGAATGACGGCATAAATAGCTGACAAATTATATTCAAATGCCACATTCGCACCTGTGTTCTTTTCCATCGTTGCTGCACCATGTACCAATTTACGAATATCGAAACCGGCTACGGCAATAGGCAATAAACCAACGGGTGTAAGAACGGAATAACGTCCACCAATATCATCGGGAATTACAAACGTTTTATATTTTTCTATGGTTGCCAATGTCCGAAGTGCACCCTTTTCTGCATCAGTAATAGCAATAATACGATTGCGAGCCTCCGATTTTCCAACTTTTTCTTCGAGTAAATCCTTCAAAAGTCGAAAAGCAACTGCTGGTTCAGTTGTTGTTCCCGATTTGGAAATGTTGATAATTCCAAAATCTTTATCTTCAAGATATTTAATCAATTCGTAAAGATAATCTTCACTCAAACTGTTACCAGCATAAACAATTACAGGCCTTTCTCTTTTTGTTTGTAACCAATCGAACGAATTATTCAACGCATCGATTATGGCTCTGGCCCCCAAATAACTTCCACCTATACCTACCACAACCACTACTTTGCAAGCTGATCGCAAAGATACAGCGGCATCCTCTATTTCTTTGAATTGATCCTCTGTTATAGTAGATGGTAATTTTACCCATCCAAGAAAATCACTTCCTTCACGACTACCGTCGTACAATGCTTGATTACATGCGGTTGCAGTTGGCCCTTGTCTCAGAATATCTTCTTCGGGCAACCAGTTATACACATGTTGAATATTCATTTTTATACTGCTCATAAGCCATTTATTTTAAAAAAATTCGATCAGTTTTTCTATTTCCGCTTTTGGTGAAGTCTTTTCATACAAAATACGATAAACTGTATTTACGATAGGGATCTGAATTTTAAAACGTTGATTCATCTCCACAATACATTTTGCTCCATAATATCCTTCAGCGATCATTTCCATTTCCAATTGTGCCGTTTTCACCGAATATCCCTTCCCGATCATGGTACCCAAGGTGCGATTACGACTAAATTGCGAATAGCCGGTGGCTAACATATCACCTAAATAATGTTGTTCGCAAATATTCCGATCTAAGGGAACGACTTCTTTCAAAAAACGTTCCATTTCATTCGCACAATTTGCCATCAAGACAGCCTGAAAATTGTCACCATATAGTAACCCCTGGCAAACTCCTGCTGCAATGGCATAAATATTTTTCAAAACTGAAGCCAATTCGATTCCTGTTACATCTTCTGAAACAGAAGTATGCAAAAAACGCGATTTTATGGCTTCCGCTAAAACTCTCGCTTTTTGCATATCCTTACAAGCTGAGGTAAGAAAAGATAATCTTTCAAGAGCAATTTCTTCGGCATGACATGGACCCGACAGCACTCCTATATTTTCCAAAGGAACTTTATAATTATAGGCAAAATATTCACTAACTACCATATTTTCATTCGGAATAATACCTTTTATGGCTGAAACAATATATTTTCCCCTAAAAGTACTGTTCCAAATTTTTTTAAAATATTGTTTCACAAAAGGAGAAGGGATAGCCAATATTATTGTATCCGAATCCTTTATGGCTCTTTCAAGATTAGAATAAAAAGTGATTTGAGCTAAATTAAACTTTACATTAGTAAGATAATCGGGATTATGCCCTAATTTATAAAAATTTTCTATCTGTTCCGTGCGTCGAATATACCAATTAATATGCTTTTGATTCATCAATACAATTTTCGCCAGAGCAGTGCCCCAAGTACCACCACCAACAATACAAACGTTTCCTACTGAATCCATGATAGTTTTAAGTTTAAGGTGTCAAATCTAAGATAATTTTTCCGCATTGACCACCCATGTTTTAACCTCTTCAAGGGCAGGATTGTTTAATTCAAGCTTGAATTTTTTGTTAAACTCGCAGAGTTCTTGATATAATTTGTTGGGATTAACATTTTTCAAGCTTTTAACTTCATTATATCCTACTTTTTGTAAAACCGAAACCCATTCTTCCGGAATACCGATTGCCATATATTTATCCGGTGTGTCTTTTTTAAGGGGTTTTTCCGGGCGCATCTGTGGAAACAACAACACTTCCTGAATAGCTGTTTGACCGGTAAGTAACATGGTCAACCGATCCATTCCTATGCCCATTCCTGCGGTTGGTGGCATACCATATTCTAATGCTCTAAGAAAATCCTGATCGATAAACATTGCTTCATCATCACCTTTTTCGGAAAGACGAAGTTGCTCTTCAAAACGTTCACGCTGATCGATAGGATCATTTAATTCTGAATAAGCATTCGCTAATTCTTTCCCATTGACAATTAATTCAAATCGTTCAGTAAGCTCAGGATTGTTGCGATGACGTTTGCATAATGGCGACATTTCTATAGGATAATCGATTATGAAAGTTGGTTGTATAAAATGAGGTTCACTCTTTTCACCGAAAATTTTATCGATAAGCTTGCCTTTACCCATTGTTTCATCTTGCTCGATACCCAGTTGTTCACAAACTTTTCGAAGTTGTTCTTCACTCATTCCGGTAATATCGATTCCTGTATATTCTTTAATAGCATCAATCATTGTAATGCGTTTATAAGGAGCCTTAAAATCGATTACATTTTCTCCAACTTTTACTTTCGTTGTGCCTAACACCTGCATGGTAACGTATTCCAACATTTGCTCAACAAACTCCATCATCCATTTATAATCCTTGTACGCAACATAAATTTCCAGAACCGTAAATTCAGGATTATGAGTGCGATCCATTCCTTCATTCCTGAAATCACGTGAAAATTCATAAACGCCATCAAATCCCCCAACAATAAGACGTTTCAAATACAATTCATTAGCAATACGTAAATAAAGGTCGATATCGAGCGCATTATGATGGGTAATAAAGGGACGTGCTGAAGCTCCCCCCGGTATGCTTTGCAAAACAGGCGTATCAACTTCAAGATAACCATGCTGATTGAAAAAATCGCGCATGGCATTAAAGATTTTTGTTCGCTTTATAAATATATCTTTAACGTCTTCGTTAACTATCAAATCTACATAACGTTGACGATAACGCTGTTCAGGATCATTAAATTTATCATACACAACCCCATCTTTCATTTTTACTATTGGCAATGGCCGGAGAGATTTTGCTAGAACTTTTAATGATTGAGCATGAACGGATATTTCACCGGTTTGTGTGCGGAAAACATACCCTGTAACACCAATGAAATCGCCTATATCGAGCAATTTTCTAAAAACAACATTATATAAATCTTTATTTTCACCCGAACAGATATCATCACGCGTCACATAAACTTGTATTCTCCCTTTTGCATCTTGTAATTCAACAAAAGAAGCTTTACCCATAATACGACGACTCATAAGGCGTCCCGCAATGCTTACCTGTCGTTTTTCTTCATCATCTTTAAATTCATTTTTTATATCGATTGAATAAGCATTTACTTCGTATAATTCGGCAGGATACGGTTCTATTCCCAATTTTCTTAACTCGTCGAGACTTTGTCTGCGGATGATTTCCTGCTCACTAAGATCAAAATTATGCATACTTCTAATATCTATTATCGCTTACTATTGCTAAAATTCATGCAAAAGTACAAAATATATTGCATTCTACCTGTATGTTAAGTTTTTTTGGTACATCGAAAATATTTATTTCGAAAGTCATCAACCGATGTAAAGCGGGTCGTCATCTTCACCCCCCCCCTTGCGATGACAGGTCCGATCCGAACCGCCGGGCGGGGCGGGATTGTCGGGGCAGGGGTAAAAAACGGAAAAGCCTTCGACGGAAAGATATACTTCCGCGAAGGCTTCTGCGTAGTGCAAGACGGCGGCTGCCTGCTCTCCCGCATGTTTGTGCAGTACCATCGGTGCTGTCGGGCTTAACTTCTCTGTTCGGAATGGGAAGAGGTGGATCCCCGATGCCTCGGCCGCCTTAATCTCTTTTTAAATAACACGACGGACAAAAAAGAAAAGATACA
>NZ_JAPCWE010000024.1 GCF_025943985.1 Anaerorudis cellulosivorans
ATAAAACTCATCTTAGAGACCTCTTTGACAAAACTAAATTTCAAAATGACAAAGAACGATTTAGACCTAATGGCCCAAGTTTATTTGATTATTAATAAAGTCCCAATTTTAATGGGACACTAGTGATATGCTTTATAAAAGAAATGTCAGAGTAAGAAAAGAACCGAGCGTAAAAACTCCTTTTCAGGTGGTCAAAAAATGGTTTATGTTAAAACCTGAAATTTTTAAGCAAAATCTTTGTGAAATTAAAAATAAGATTTTACATTCGAAACCGAATAAAAGTCCAAGTTTTCATAAACAACCTTGTTAAACTTGACAAATATTCATTATCGAACACATTGCTTCAAAATATTTTTCAGATGAAAAAAATCAGCATTATTCCTATTTTGCTGCTATTGCCAGCATATATAGTTGTAGCTCAAACCAAAGGAGCAATGGAAATGAAGCCTGAAATGACCGAAATATGGGATCCTGAAGTCCCTATTGTTAAATCAGGTAAAACGCTCTCGGAGCCTCCCACAGATGCCATTATTTTGTTTGATGGAAGTGATCTGTCAAAAGAATGGACCAACAGTAAAGGAGAAAAACCGACATGGAAAGTAGAAAATGGCTGCCTAACCGTTCTTAAAGGTGCCGGAGACATCAAAACAAAACGAGTTTTTGAAGACTGTCAGCTGCATATCGAATGGCGTAGTCCTGAAAAAGTGGAAGGAGAAGGACAAGGAAGGGGAAATAGCGGTATACTTCTGCAGGAACGTTATGAGATACAAGTGCTCGATAGTTATAACAACCGTACTTACCGAAACGGACAGGCAGCCAGTATATACAAGCAATACGCACCTCTGGTAAATGTTTGTAAAGCTCCGGGAGAGTGGCAAACTTACGATATCATCTACACTGCGCCTCGATTTAAAGACGATGGCACCTTTTTCACCCCACCGATGATCACCGTAATACATAACGGCGTAGTGGTACAAAACCATGTCAAATTACGCGGACCAACATTATATATCGGAATTCCCGAATATGCCGTTAAAAAACACGGAGCTGCTGCTCTTGTTTTACAGGATCACGGGAATCCCGTAAGTTTTAGAAATATCTGGATCAGAAAATTATAACATACGAAATATTCAACCATAAAAAGTATATAATTCATAAAAACTAACAACATGACAAAACAAAAATTTCTGTTTTTGCTTATTTTCGCAGCAATTGTTGTGCAACCTGTGATGATAAAAGCTTCGATTCCCTTGAAACCCGGCATCGATTATCCGGCCGAAATAGAAGACCCTCAATGCATAGGAATCAATAAAGAGCCCTATCACGCTACACTGATGCCCTATGCCAATTTGCAGGAGGCATTGGCTGCTAACCGAAGAGCTTCTTCTTTTGCTCGAAATTTGAACGGAATGTGGAAGTTTAATTGGGTTCCAAGCCCAGAACAGCGTCCTGTCGATTTCTACAAGATCGATTATGATGTCTCTTCATGGAAAGAAATTCCCGTACCTTCCAATTGGGAAGTACAAGGCTACGGCACGCCTTTCTACCGAAACTTGGGCTATACGATTAAGAAAGATTTTCCGAGAGTGATGAGTGAACCTGATCTCAAATATACGGCTTACAAAGAGCGCAATCCTGTGGGAAGCTACCGCAGAAATTTCGAATTGCCTGCGGATTGGGCAGGACGTAGAGTGTTTATCACCTTCGACGGAGTGGATTGTGCATTTTTTATTTGGGTAAATGGCGAAAAAGTCGGCTATAGCACGAACAGCCGCAATGCGGCAGAATTTGATCTGACGAAATATGTCAAACCGGGAAAGAATATATTGGCCGTTGAAGTCTATCAATATAGCAGCGGGACATGGCTTGAAGATCAGGATATGTGGCGGCTGCACGGAATATTTCGGAATGTTACGCTGTGGAGTGCTCCACAAACGCATATTCGCGACTTTTTTGTTAAAACCGATCTCGACAATCAATACAAGGATGCTACCGTCGAGGTTCAGGCTAAAGTGAAAAATTATGGCGATAAACCCGGCAAGGCTCAATTGTTTACGGCAACCCTTTATGACCGAAACGGCAAAGAGATCGCAAAATCGACTGCTCTGGGAAAAGCTTTATCGCCAAAAGAAGAAGAACAACTCACCATTCAGTTCCTCGTGACAAATCCCGAAAAATGGACTGCAGAAACACCCAACTTATATACGTTGGTTTTGAATGGCTCGGAGGGTGAAATCATATCCTCGAAAGTCGGATTCAGAAAAATAGAAATTAAAGGCCGTATTTTTACGGTCAATGGCGTTCCCATAAAATTGAAAGGCGTCAACAGACACGAACATTGGTCGGATGTCGGTCATGCCATTACCGAAGAACAAATGATACGCGATTTGCAGGTAATCAAGCAAGGCAATTGCAATCATGTCCGCACCTGCCATTATTCCGACGATCCTCGCTGGTACGAATTGTGTGACGAATGGGGCATTTGGTTGGTTGCCGAAGCGAATTGCGAATGTCATGGTTACGACGGACGATTTGATGAAGAGCCATTGATGAAGGAAGCTATTATCAGCCGAAATGTGGCCAATGTGGAGAATTTCAAGAATCATCCTTCGGTCATTATTTGGTCGTTGGGTAACGAATGCGGAGGTGTTGGTACAAATTTCGTGGAAGCCATGAATACGATTAAAAAGATCGACCCCACACGTTTTGTTCACTACGAACGATTCGGGATTGGCAAAAACAATCCTTCGGATTTCGACGGCAAAATGTATGGAACTCCCGAACAGTTTGCTGCCATTGCACAAAATAAGGAATTGACAAAGCCTTTTTATATATGCGAGTATGCCCATGCGATGTTCAATTCGATGGGATCGCTGGCCGAATATTCCGAAATGTTCGATAATAATTCGACCATCGTTGGTGGTGCAATTTGGGAATATCAGGATCAGGCCTTATGGAACAAACGCGATCCCAATCATCCGATTCTGGCTTATGGCGGTGGTTTCGGGGAATTTCCCAACGATCATTATTTTATTCACAAGGGTGTGGTATCCTACGATCGCTCTACCAGCGGCTCGAAAGTGAAACCCCATTATCCGGAAATGAAAAAAGCCTATCAATGGATAAAGACTGAATTCATAGACCCAGCAAAAGGGACGATACGTATAAAAAACAAATATCAGTTCATTTCGCTGGATGGATTTGCAGGTGAATGGAATTTGACGGAAAACGGCGTGAAAATTGCAGAAGGCAAATTTGATCTGCCGTATATCGAGGCATTCAACGAATCAGTACTGAACTTGCCGGTCAAAGTGGAAAATCCTAAAGCCGGTGCCGAATATTTCTTGAATGTGTCCTATACTCAAAAGGAAAACACATTGTGGGCTAATCGTGGCTTTGAAGTTGCTGCCGAACAATTTAAATTGCCAATTAACACGCCGGCTATGAACAATTCGAAACCTGCAGCTCGCGTAAAAATTAAAAAAGACGACAATTTGGTAAAAATATTAGGCAACGGATTCTCATTAGTCTTCGACCAAAAAACAGGATTTATGACTCAACTAAATAAAGGCGAAAAGAATTTACTGGCCGATGGCGAATCTCCAAAACTTGTTTTGTGGCGCGCAGCGCATCGCAACGATGACATGTGGACATACGAAAACTGGTCGAAGTATGGGCTGAACAGTCTGACATACACTCCGGTAGATTTCAAAGTCATGAAAGTGGATAAATCTACCGTAAAGGTTGTTTCGAAAATTGAAGCCGAAGGTAAAGAAGGCTTCGAAGCTTATCATACGGCAACTTATCTGATAAAGGGTAACGGTTCGGTGAAGGTGGAAAACGATGTTACTTTCGTAGGTCCGAGAATCAATCTCGGCCGTATCGGAATTCGATATCATTTGGATAAACAATTGGATCGTGTAACCTATTTTGGACGTGGCCCTCAAGAGAATTATTCCGATAGAAAAACGGGTGCTTTTGTTGGGGTGTATGATTTGGCCGTACATAATCAATATGAGTACGAAAAACCGATGGAATACGGGAATCACGAAGATGTTCGCTGGGCTAAATTGTCGGGCAACAACCTTCCATCCATTCAATTTAATGCCGACGACCATTTGATGCAAATATCGGCGATACCTTACACCGATGAAGAAATGTTTCCCGTGGAATATAAGATTGATCTTCCGAAAAGCAACTCGACGATTTTCATCCTCTCAACAAAAACTTTGGGAGTTGGATCTGCAAGTTGTGGTCCCAAACCCTTACCTGAATATCTGATATGGACGGATGCAACTCATTTTACTTATGACATAAATCTGTAATAATTATTAGATTATGAATGAATAGTCTGTCATTGCAAAAGATAGCTCATTGCTTTGATACGCTACTCAATTTTTGTTGAATAATCGCGAGATGAAAAAAACGATAAATTTTGTACTTTTTTATGCCCTTATTTTTTCGGAGGAACTGCCACCATTTCATCCTAAACAGTTCAATGAAAGACGAATGCTATCTCCGCTAATGATTTTCTGAACAGCAAGGGTGTTTGTTCGAGCATTACAGCACGTGGCGAAACCTTGAAGGGAATAATTGAAACGCTTCAATATATAAGCATCCGTTTTGTCAGATACGGTCTTGAAGGCTAAATTTCTGTGAAAGATATGATTTCGCTTCATTAGCAAACCGACGCCAAAATTTGTTATGGATTGATTAGTGGAGGAACTGATCTGGCAGATTGATTATAGAAGCCGGACAATTAGCTACAACAGAAGTTTTACTCGCATTGGAAAGGAATAATGAGCCAAATAATAGGGGAATAACCTATCAGGAAGAAACCGAAGGCAGGAACCTGACATTGCTTACTTGTGGCAAAATTACAACGCGATTTGCTAAGTTCAACTTAGAAGTGCGAATTTCCCGGAGAGTTTTATCGAGGTTTTTTTAAACAATAGTTCGTTAAAAATATAGTTTCGAGTCACGCAGCAATTGCTGCAAACTCAATAAGTTCTTTGACAAGTTTATCATTTAATCTTCTGTTCGGTTTAATGCCTGACACGCAAATAAATCGCTCAAGCAGGTAAGCATTGTGTATAATTGCTTTACAAGATGCCATTGAAAAGGGGATGCCTCTCTCCTTTGCCAGGTTGACTGAAGTAAGAGATGCATTAAAGTTGAATGATAGCTTTGCAACGTCCCTTGCCCGAGATTACATTAGTGCGGTGAAGCTTTTGGCATCCCTGAAGCAAAACCCGATTTGAAAACGGGTGCGGTAATACGCTATGACATCTTTCCCGCTCATCTTGGGATCGGCAGAGAAGAACAGCTTGGGCTTTTTCCCCTCTTTGGAATACCGGATGACAAGCCTAACCATCTGCTTAAGTGATTTGGAATAGGCTGCCAAGGTGTAGAGATCGCCGTTATCGATATTGATCTTTTGCACTCCGGTTGTATCAGGGTTGTCCATGTCAATCTTTCCGTCGTAGAGTTTAGGCCTTCCTTTCTCGCTCGTTGGTTTTTGCAGTTTGGGATAATAAAGGGCAGCGTCATCCCTGAAACGGCTGACCGGATTAAACTCCAACTCTTGCAAACCTGTTACGAAGTTGTTCTTCGCGAAGTAGGCGTCAGCGAGCACGTAACGACTTGCCCGATGAAGTTTCTCCTGCATCGATTTAAGTACCGGCAGGTACCGGTTGTTCAGATTGGCATCACGACTCTCCAGGGTTTGACGATCCGGGGTCTAAACGGCCTGCAAACTGATGCAATCTTTGTTGTCGACGTCTATGAGGCTTATTCCCGAGATTCCCAATCCTCTTTTCGCCTGACCGGCTGCACCCGACCGGAAGTAACCAATCCAAGGGGTATTCTTTCCTGATTTGGAGATATAACCGGGATCAATGGCTATGGCCTTGCGATCTCCGGTTAACATCCTGTCAGACAAAGACAAGTTAAACTCCGGCCAATCAAAATCCTTAGAGAAGTTCCGGCGAAATCGCTGTTCACACGATTTGCCATATCTCCCCAATTGTAGGAAATTAATCCTTCCGGGAATGACCGGGTATAAAATAAACGTCTGCATGAGGAATGATTTGAAACTTTTGTTTAACTTCGTGGTTAGTTCAATTAGAACGTCACCGCAGATACCTCTATATTGGTTAAGTATGCCGGTTTTATACATCTTTACAGGGTTTTGAATTACTATAAAGGTACTGATAATCAGCTACCTAACCATCTTTTTATATTGAACTATGTTATGTAAATCATTGAATTTTAATTAGTTAGTTGAATACTTACCGAAGTATTGCTTTAAATGAGTTGGAAGAAAGTTTGCTTGTCTCCATCAGGAAAACTGCCTGGTTGCATTTCGATGAAGTATGGGGGGATGCTTTTCGCCTATAATCCGCAAATTACAAGAAGTTCCGTTTATAGAACATTTTATAAAAATGCTGTCATTGGTTCCGCTGGCAGGAAAGGGAAAAAGCCGAAAAGTTTAAGGAATATGATCTGGGCTATCTTCCTATGTATGTGATCTATTTGCCGAAGTTTGTTTCACCGAGTCTATGAAGCCAAAAGCAGTGAAAATGCCGAAAATTTTATTAATCGGTGTTTAGAATTTTTCCCTTCCAAAATCACCCATGTTTTGACCGATAACGGACCGAAATTTACGAATCGACTTATTCAATCCAAGAAAGAAGAGCTCTGTCGGAAACTTTCTAAATTGGATGAAGTCTGAAAGGCCAATCATATTGAACACAGGCTTACCCAACCCAATACACCAAAAACGAATGGCATGGTGGAAAGAGCCAACGTAATAATTAAAAAGGAAACTATTCTTAAAGAAAATTACGCAAATAAAGAAGAAATGAATGAGGCTTTGATGGTTTTTCTCGTGTATTACATGCTTTATAGAAGACATGGCGGAGTGAGAAAAAACCCGGCCGTTAAAACCCCTCTTCAGGCTATCGAAAAATGGTTTATGTTAAAATCTGAAATTTTTAAACAAAATCTTTGTGAAATTAAAAATAAAATTTTACATTCGAAACCGAATAAAAGCCCAAGTTTTCATAAATAACCTTGTGAAACTTGACAAATATCATCATAAAATAACAAATAAATTGTCAGGATAATGAAATATACCAATCGTAAATTCCAATTATCTGTAATGATGTTTCTTCAATTCTTTATCCAAGGATCGTGGTATGTGACAATGGGGACATATTTGGGAAAAACACTTCAATTTAACGGGGTTCAGATTGGGCTTGCATACGGAACAGCGGCTATTGCAGCCATAATATCTCCTGTAATTGTAGGCATGATTGCAGACCGTTTCTTTTCTTCAAAAATTGGTACTCAGATATAAAACATAAATAAAATTATCATGATTTAAATTGTTTATCAATCAATTAAAAACGTTATGCTATGATTAAAACAAAAAAAATTGTTTTTAGGGCAATAAAAGCTTTAAATAAGATTCAGGCACTACTAACTTTGTCGGTTTTAATGCTGATGATTTCGCTTAATTACCAGGCAGAAGCTAAGACTTTTAAAAAATGTGATATTGAACAAGAGAGGACAGCAACTGTAAGAGGAAAAATAACCGATGGTGAAGGAAGTCCTTTAGCCGGTGCCACTATCCAGATAAAAGGAAGTACAAGAGGAGTCATTGCCGATGTAGATGGGATGTATGTATTTCCGGATTGTCCTATTGGTAGTACATTGGTTGTTGCTTTTTTAGGGATGCAAACCATAGAAAAAGTTTATAATGGCGAAAGTGTACTTAATTTTGTAATGGAACCTAAACAAGAGGAATTGGAAGAAGTTGAAGTTGTAGCTTTTGCAAAACAGAAAAAAGAAAGTGTTTTAGGTGCCATTACAACAGTAAAACCCGCGGAACTAAAAATACCCAGTAGCAATCTAACAACAGCTTTTGCAGGTAGAGTTGCGGGTTTAATTTCTTACCAAACAACAGGTGAGCCAGGAAAAGATAATGCAAGTTTTTTTATCCGGGGAATTACAACATTTGGAGCTGAAGCCAAAAAAGATCCTCTTATTTTGATAGATGGTATAGAATTGGGCACTGAAGATTTGGCGCGATTAAATCCGGATGATATTGCAAGTTTTTCTATTATGAAAGACGCTACTGCTACTGCTCTTTATGGTGCAAGAGGAGCAAACGGAGTTATATTAGTAACAACAAAAGAAGGTAAAGAAGGAAAAGTGAAAATTAACGCCCGAATTGAAAATTCTTTTTCTTCTCCAACTAAAAAAGTGGAAATTGCCGACCCGGTAACTTACATGAGAATGCAAAATGAAGCCATTAAAACGCGCGATCCTCTAGGGCTCACCCTATACTCTGAAGAAAAAATCGTAATGACTGAACGAAGTTTATACCCTGATATTTTCCCTGCAATAGATTGGTACGAGACTATGTTTAACGATATTACTACAAATCAACGAGTTAATCTCAGTCTTAGTGGAGGGGGAAATGTTGCAAGATATTATGTGGCGGCAAATATAACAAAGGATAATGGAAATCTTAAAATAGATAAACGTAATAACTTTAATTCTAATATTAAATTAATGAAATACAATTTTCGTTCAAATGTGAATATAAATCTTACGGAAACAACAGAACTGATAGCGAGATTGAGTTCTAATTTCGATGAATATACCGGTCCTATCGACGGAGGAAGCGGTATGTATAAAAAAGTGATGCAGGCTAATCCGGTTTTGTTTAAACCATACTATGAGCCAGACGAGCATTTTTCTTATGCGAAACACATTTTATTCGGTAATTACGGAAATGCACTATATATTAATCCTTATGCAGAGTCTTTAAAAGGGTACAAAGATCAAAGTAAAAATTCTACGCTCGTAACATTTGAACTCAAACAGAACATGTCCGCAATTTTGGAAGGGTTAACTGCTCGCGCAATGTTTAATATGAATCGCTATTCGGAATATAATGTTACTCGACAGTATAACCCTTTTTATTATAGTATAGCCTCGTATGATTTATTGAAAAATTCTTATAAACTGCAACGTTTAAATCCGACAGAAGGCACTGAATATATAAATTATGTACCCGGCGATCGCTATATTAATACTTCAATGTACTTGGAAGCCGCTGCAGAATATAATCATTTATTTAATGATGCCCATAATTTAAATGCCTTGATAGTATATACTATGCGAGAAGAAAAATCGGGGATTGCAGATAACTTACAACTTTCGTTACCTTCACGAAACATCGGATTAGCAGGGCGTTTAGCGTATAATTACAAGAGTAGATATTTTACAGAATTTAACTTTGGATATAATGGATCGGAAAGATTTTCTAAACGCAATCGATGGGGTTTTTTCCCCTCCATTGGTGGAGCATGGATGTTATCAAACGAACCATTTTTTGAATCATTAACCGATATATTTCCTCAATTTAAATTGAAAGCAACATATGGACTAGTAGGAAATGATGCAATAGGTAGTTCTTATGACCGTTTTTATTATCTATCTCAAGTAAATATGAATGCCAATCGCCCTGTAAACTGGGGTAGTCAAATGAATTACAATCCCGGAGGAGTAAATATCGAACGTTACGCCAATAATAAGATTGGGTGGGAAACAGCATACAAAACAGATATAGGAACAGAAATATCGACTAAATTTGGACTTTCTGCCACTATTGACTGGTTTAAAGAAAAACGCAAAAACATATTATTGAGCCGAGTCATTCCAAGTACTATGGGTGTAATTCCGGAAGTAAAAGCAAACTTAGGGGAAGCGAAAGGACAGGGCATCGATATGGAGATAAATTATGAAAAGATCATAAATGGTGATTTTTGGTTAACAGGAAGAGGAACTTTTACTTATGCAAAAAGTGAAGCTACAACATGGGAAGAACCTGATTATACCAAAACGCCCTGGCTATCAAAAGTAGGACAGTCTTTAAATCAAACATGGGGTTATATTGCAGAACGATTATTTGTCGATGAAAGGGAAGTACTCAATTCTCCAACACAATTTGGCAAGTATAACGCAGGAGATATAAAATATAGAGATATTAATAATGATGGTAAAATTTCGGAGTTGGATAAAGTTCCTATTGGGTTTCCTACTGTTCCTGAAATCAATTACGGATTTGGTTTATCTGTCGGCTATAAAGGAATAGATGCTTCATTCTTTTTTCAGGGATCCGCTCGCCAATCATTTTGGATAGATTTGTATAATACTACGCCATTCCTTGATTCAGATGCTAATGATGGGCGAATAGGACAAAACGCAGTATTGAAAGCTTATGCCGATAGCTATTGGTCTGAATCAAATCGCGATCTTTATGCTTTATGGCCACGTTTGGCAAATTATAGCATAGAAAATAATAATCAAACCAGTACATGGTTTATGCAAGATGCTTCATTCTTGCGTTTGAAATCGGTTGAACTTGGTTATACAATTCCGGACAAAATACTTAAAAAAATGAAAATGAATAATCTGCGTATATACATGAGTGGGACTAATTTACTATGTTGGAGTGGATTTAAACTATGGGATCCTGAAATGGCAGGCAATGGACTTGGATACCCATTGCAACGTGTTATCAATATTGGTTTAAACATTGGATTATAATAATTAAAAAAAATAAAAATCATGAAATCTTTGTATAAATATAGCTGGTATAGTATTATTGCAATATTTCTTCTATCTTGCGATTATTTGGAGGTCGTTCCTGATAATGTAGCAACTCTCGATAATGCTTTCTCCGATCGATATACTACCGAAAAATATTTGGCAACTTGTTATTGGGGAATGCCAAAATCTGCAGGGTGGAATGAAAACCCGGGAATCTTCGGTGCTTTGGAAATGGTTTTCAATAAAGAAGGTCGAAGCGAGGGTGGCATGAGGTTTGGCCTTGGTGAGGATAGTCCTACTTCAGCTTTAATTAATTATTGGGGTGGCACTGGGGATATGATCCGTTCATTATATGCAGGCATTCGTGAATGCAATACTTTTCTAGAAAATGTAGATAAAGTGCAGGATTTGAACAAATATGAAAAGGAAAGGATGAAAGCTGAGGTGAAAATGATAAAAGCATATATGCACTTTTATCTCATTACTTTTTATGGTCCAATATGTCCATTACGGGAAAGTATACCCATTAATGAATCCACACAAGGGGTACGGGTATATAGAGAGAAAATAGACGATTGTTTTAGCTATGTTTTAGAATTATTGGATGAAATAATAACCAGTGAAACTCTTCCCTTAGCCATAGAAAACCGAACAACAGAATTAGGAAGATTTACAAAACCTGCAGCTTATATGCTAAAAGCAAAAGTCCTGGTATATTGGGCAAGTCCACTCTTTAATGGCAATACAGATTATAATAGTTTTCTCGATCATAATGGCGAACCCTTCTTTAATCAAACCTACGATGCAACCAGATGGGAAAAGGCAGCAGAAGCTTGTAAAGAAGCTATTGACATATGCACTGCAGCGGGAATCCGGTTATATCAAACCAGCGATTTTGTAGCAACCAAACCTCAATCGGATACTACTTTACTGATAAACACTTTACGAAGCGCGATAAGTGAAAGATGGAATAAAGAATTGATATGGGGAAACTCCTCCTATCCTGTAAATTGGGGATTACAAAGTCCATGTTTACCTCGACTAGAACAGGCAACATCCGCCTCTGCTACCGGGAGAATGAGTGTTCCTTTTTCCACAGTAGAAATATTTTATTCGAATAAGGGGATCCCCATAAACGAAGATATAACCTATCCCTATGCTGATAGATATAATTTAAGAACAGGAGACGAAGAGCATAAGTATGTGATACAAAAAGGAGAACAAACAGCCGTCTTGAATTTTGATCGGGAACCAAGATATTACTCCACTTTGGGTTTTGACAGAGGTAAATGGTATGGCAATTCTTATAAGAATTATCCGGATGATGATGCCGAAGCATTGTATCCCAAAAACAGGTTTGGAGAATATTCTTCCGTTTTTCAGCCAGGCGAATACAATGCAACCGGTTATTGGCCAAAGAAATTGGTATCTATTAACACCATGTTTAGAGACCCAAATAGTGTAACCACAGAGACGTACCCCTTCCCAGATATGCGTTTTGCCGATTTGCTTTTATTATGTGCCGAAGCATTAAATGAATCCAAAGAAGCACCTGACAACGAAGTATATCAATATATTGACATGGTTAGAGCACGTGCCGGATTGAAAGGGGTTGTGGAAAGCTGGGCCAATTATTCGAACCAACCGGATAAGCCGAGAACAAAAGCAGGAATGCGTGAAATCATACATCAGGAACGAAAAATTGAACTGGCATGCGAAGGGGTATATTATTGGGATAGCCATAGATGGAAAACGGCTTTAAAAGAACAAAATCGGTTAATCCAAGGCTGGAATGTAAATGCCTCGGAATTGGAAGATTATTATACAATAACTACTTTGTATACTCAAAAATTCACTTATAGGAATTATTTTGCCCCTATACCTGAAAACGATTTAGTTAGAAATCCACAATTGGTACAAAACCCCGGTTGGTAATTCAAAAAAATAATTATATTATGAAAAGTAAATATTTTATATCTGCATTAGCTTTATTACTTGTTATCTTATTTTCATGCGAAGAAAAAAAGCTCGAACCTATCACAAAAAGTTTTGGAGAACCTCAACCTGTAAGTGACATTCAAGTAAAGCCTACTTCCGGAGGAGCAATAATTTCCTATAAAATTCCCAATATGGAAGACATATTGGGCGTAAAAGGAGTTTATACCTTATCCTCAGGAAAAACATATGAAGCAACTTCTTCATTTTATGAAAATAAATTAGAAATACTCGGATTTAACGATACATTAACCCATGAGGTAAAGCTATATACCTATAACAGAGCACTAGAATTTTCAAATCCTGTAAGTGTCTCCTTTAACCCACTAGAATCATCATTAAGTAAAGTAACCAAGACAGTTAAAATTATTAGTGATTTTGGTGGTGCACAATTTAATTGGATAAACGAAGATAAGGCTCCTCTCACTTTTGAATTTATGGCTCAGGATTCTTTAGGTCAATTAAAATTAATGAAGATTATTACTTCCGAAACAGAAAAAGGGCGTCAAAGTTTACGAGGTTATCCTCCTGAACCTAGGATTTTTGCTGCACTCGTACGAGATTATTGGGATAACCGATCGGACACTATTTATCCAGCAGAGGGGAACATACTTCCCATGTATGAAGAAAAATTAGATAAATCAAAAATGACCATCATGAAATTGGGTAATGACCAAAATTTTACAAATTGGGAAGGTATGGATAGTTTCTTAATCGACGATGACCCGGAAACATTTGGCCATTCACCAAATTCTTCGCTTCCCGCACCTTTTACAATAGATTTGGGTTGCATTGCAAAAATCAGTCGTGTTGTAATGTTCCAACGCCGCTTTAGCGATTCTTATTACAATTGGGGAAATCCTAAAGAATTTGCCATCTATGGCAGATTAGAAAAACCCTCACCTAGTGGCAATTGGAGCGAATGGACCAAAATAATGGATTGTGAAATAATTAAACCATCCGGGTCACCTTCGGGAACTGTAACCGATGAAGACATGGCAGCAGCAGAAGATGGGCACGAATTTGTTTTCGATTTATCACAGGAACCACTCCGTTATTTACGAATAGTAATTTTAAACACCTGGGGAGGAACCACCTTTACTCATCCCGCAGAAGTTGATGTTTATGGTCAACCTATTGAATAACATTCTAAAAAACTAAAACGATGAAGACAGCATACAAATTTTTTTTGATTATTATTTTTTCTTTATTTTTTTATTCGTGTGAAGACTTCATGGATATTCATAAGCAATACATCGAAGACGGAGAAATAATTTATGCACCAAAACCGGATTCAATTGCCTTTATAGGCGGACACAACCGAATTCTGTTTCGTTGCTGGATGTATAATGGTATAAATGTCAAAACTATAAATGTATTATGGAACGATGGAATGGATTCTTTGAGCATACCGGTTACATTTAAGACAGAAATGGACAGCCTGGAAATAATGTTATCGGATATGCCGGAAAAATCATATACATTTAATGTACATTCGGTAGATAACTTTGGACATCATTCACTAATCGTTACCAATTTTGGTTCATCTTATGGTGATATCTATATATCATCTTTGACTAATCGGCGAATTAAAGGTCTGAGTTTAACAGACAAATTCGGTACAATTGAATGGTTTTCTGCGCCGGAAGGTTTGATCGCAAATGAAATTAAATATATTAAAAAAGATGGTACAGTGGCCATTGCTATTATGCCGGCTACAGATTATAGCATCAATATCGATGTTAAAGCAGGAAGCAAATTTGAATATAGATCGCTTTATATGCCGGAACAAGAGTGTGTTGATACTTTTTATACTGCATGGGTAGAATATCCCGAGCCTTTCCCTTCTACGTATTTATACGACAGAAGCAATTGGCAAGTGTTGCAGGTTTCAGATGAAACAGCAAGCGACGGAGGCGGCATGACCACTTTAATTGATGGTAATTTATCTACGTATTGGCATTCTAAATGGGATCCTACAACACCTTTACCACATTGGGCAATTATTGATATGAAATCACCAAAAAAAATAGCATATGTTGATATCTATCGCCGCAAAGGAAATACTGATACCAAAACTGTACAATTATTTGTAAGCAATACCACAGATCCGGAATCAACAAATTGGATTAAAATAGGCGAAGGAATGTTCACCACAGGAGACAAACTTACAATTGAAACAAATTCTGATATTCAAGGTCGATATTTAAAAATATATTTACCGGATAGCAACAGAGAACCATTTACCAGCATAGCAGAAATATACGTTTATGGAAATTAATCATCATCTTGATTTAAATTTTTAAAGCAATTTTAGTTTAAACTCAATTATTAATCTTACTTAAAACAAAAGAGTTATGGAAAACAATTATTGTAAAATTATTCCTGTTTTACCAAAAATAAGGAAATTAAAATCCTGTAAAAAAAAGATGAGGATAGGATTGTTTTTTCTAATGTTCAGCATTACTTATTCCTTTGCGTTAGCAACTCATGCAACAACCTCAAGTCCAATGATGAACACAGAAAATCAACCTATTCAGGAAGCCTGGGAAATTGTTGAAGAAAAAAACATCAACCAACAACAGCGCACCATTTCCGGCAAAGTGAGCGACCAAAACGGAGAACCACTCCCTGGCGCAACCATCATAGTAAAAGGTACCACCCAAGGAACAGTAACTAACGCTGAAGGAGAATACACTCTCACTAACATTCCGGAAAATGCCACTTTAGTATTTTCGTTTGTGGGGATGAAAACTCAGGAAATAAACGTCGGGAACCGCACAATTATTAATGTTACCATGGAAACCGAAGCCATCGGTCTTGAAGAAGTAATCGCCGTGGGATATGCCACACAAAAGAGAGTGAACGTAGTTGGTTCTATAACTTCTGTAGGAGGAGAAAAAATTGAAGCAATCCCCGCCGCCGATATAACAAATACTCTTGCAGGACGTTTGGCGGGTGCTGTTATCATTCAACCCTCAGGAGAACCGGGACAAACCGCAGCAAGAATTTTAGTTCGTGGACGAACTACCTTAGGTGATAATACCGGCCCTATGGTGGTTATAGATGGTGTACCAGGACGTTCATTAAGGGATATTGATCCTGTAGATATTGAAAGCATTTCGTTATTGAAAGACGCTTCTGCTGCTATCTATGGTGCCACTGCAGCTAACGGCGTAATATTAGTAACGACAAAAAGAGGACAAACGGGTAAAGCACGCTTAAGTTATCAATTCTATCAAGGGTATGCCTCACCTTCTCTTCTTCCAAAAGTAACCAATGCAGGAGATTACGCTACGATGCTAAGCGAATATCAGGACTATGAAGGGAAACCCCGGACATTTTCTGACAGAGATATCGAACTATTTTATAGTGGAAAAGATCCTTGGGAACATCCAAACTCCGACTGGATGGGAGATTTGATTGCCAAGTGGAATGGCATCACTAAACACAATATTACAGTAGATGGCGGAACTGAAAAAGGAATCAACTATTTTGTTTCGTTCGGTTATAAAAGCGAAGATGCGATTTACAAACAAGAATCAACCAAATATACCCAATATAATCTACGAGCCAATCTTGATATTCCCATAACAGAATGGTTAAAAACAACCGTTCAATATGGTGGCTTTCTTAACAATGAACTCTATCCCGTAAAAAGTGCAGGGGATATTTATGGCCAAGCAACCCGTTTATTACCCACCCAATGGTCCTTTTGGCCTACCGGTGAGCCAGGTCCGGACATTGAATATGGTGATAATCCTGTAGTAACCTCAACCTTAGAAGGAGGGTATGATGATCAAAAATCTTACATTAATCAATTATCATTTAGTGGAACCCTTACTCCTCCAATGATTGAAGGACTATCAATCGGTGTGACTTATAATTATGATGTTACAAATTGGCATAGAAAAAGATTTTGCAAACCCTGGGTACTTTACTTCCCCAAATGGGAAACTGCAGTACGTGACTCGGAAGGGTTTATTACAAGTATGGAGCTCGTCCCTACTAAAAGAGGATTTGAGGCTCCCGAACTCAATGAAGAATATAATCGTAGCAGCCGAGAACTTCTTAATTTAAATTTTAACTATTCGCGCGATTTCGGAGAACACTCCATCAATCTGTTCGGAGCATTTGAACAAATTGACGAAAAGGGAAACAATTTCGGTGCATTTCGTAAACATTATATCTCAGACGTAGTACAAACTATAGATGCAGGAGGAGAAGCCGATAAAAATAATTGGGGAGGAGCATGGATATATGCACGTGAATCATGGATTGCGCGTTTCAATTACGATTATCAAGATAAATATTTGTTAGAAGCCATTTTCCGCAGAGATGGCTCGCTTAAATTTCCCCCAGACAGTCGATGGGGTAATTTCCCTGGTTTACTCCTTGGTTGGCGAGCATCGGAAGAAGATTTTTGGAAAGAAAATCTCGGGTTTATTAATTATTTTAAATTGAGAACATCCTATGGCAAAATAGGGATGGATCCGGGAAATCCTTTTCAATATTTAAACAAATATACCAAAACAAGTGGATTAACATTTGGAACCTCAAAAACGGTAGAAAGTGTCGTTCGACGGGAAGGAGTGGCTAATCCCAACATTACGTGGGAAAAACAAACCACATACAATATTGGATTCGACTCGCAACTTCTTAATAACCTGTTTTCTCTCGATGCGGACTTATTCTATAGCAAACGTTCTGATATACTCGCAAAAAGAAATGCATCTGTTCCGGAGTTTACCGGACTGACACTGCCTGATGAAAATATTGCTGAAGTTGATAATCGAGGTGTGGAAATTGTAGCCGGATATCATAAAACAATAAGCAGCGATTTCCGCTTTGATATTTCGTGCAATTTTTCCTATAATCACAACGAGGTAGTGTTTATGGATGAACCAGAACAGTCAGTTCCCTGGCAACGGCAAACAGGCCACCCATATGGCGCAACATTACTCTATAAGGCTATAGGTATTTTCCCCGACGAAGAGTCTGTAAATTCATATCCTCATTGGGATGGAGCTAAAGCGGGTGATGTTATTTTCGAAGATGTCAGTGGAGATAAAAAAATAACCAGTGATGATCGAATTCTTCTGGACAAAACAGATGCTCCCGAGATATTCTACGGTTTATCATTCGATGCAATGTACAAAAATTGGACATTGTCACTACTTTTCCAAGGACAAGGCACTTATTATCGCATGAGTACACAAGATGACCGTCGAGGTGAAGCGGGGAACTATTTCCAATGGCATTTTGATAACCGTTGGACACCGAAAAACACAAAGACAAATGTTGCCAGAGCATACAACCGAAACGATCAGTACTGGGCATTCAGTGTAAATAACAGTACATACTGGTGGGATAACATGGCTTATTTCAGATTGAAAAATGCAGTTATCGCATATGATATTCCCACCTCATTTGTACAAAAAATCGGGCTGAAAAATGTAAATGTTTACTTTTCTGCAAACAATCCTCTACTCATTTATTCAGCCCAACGCAACTTTGATCCCGAAGTGGGAGCACCAATGACATATCCGACAACCAAAACATTTGCAATCGGTGCAAAAATTACGTTTTAATTTACTTAAATGATGATTGAAATATGAAAAATATAAAAAAATATTCAGCTATAATCGGAGCACTTTTATTCATCACTATTTCATGTCAAGATGTGCTCGATCAAAAAGCGGTCGATTCTTTCAATGAGGAATCCATTTTTGAAGACATTAATCTAACCAAAGCTTATTTAGGAAGATGTTACGATTATATTGGCGTTGACGAGAATTTAGTATTGGGCCTTCGAGAAGATATTCTTGCAGCTGCCACAGATGAAGTATTATGCATTCACCGTCCGGCTGCTCATACCTTCGTAAAGGGAACGCTAAGTCCCGACTATCTGGGCCATTTTGGAGACTGGCAATTCAATTGGATTTCTTGGTCATTATACAAAAATATCCAAAATGTGAATGTTCTCCTTGCGAATATTGATAACGTGCCCACACAAACTGCGACCGACGATGCATTACTAGCAAGAATGAAAGGAGAAGCTTATTTTATCAGAGCATTCGATTACGCTAATCTGATGCGTTCATATGGTGGTCTTATTCTTATTGATGAACCCTTTGAGTTAGGTCAGGATTTTTTGTCTATACAACGCTCATCAATTGATAAAACACTTGAATTTATTGTTCAAGACTGTGACAGAGCTATACAACTTTTACCCGAAAAAAATGAGATCGAACAGGGTCGGGCTACCAAAGGTGCAGCCGCTGCACTAAAATCAAGGATTTTAAATTGGAGTACAGGTATTTTAATGAATGGAGGGTATGAGCCAAATAACCCATTGGTATCATTTCAAGAAGGAACGAGAAAAGAAAGGCTTACAGCTGCAAAACAAGCGGCTAAAGATATAATAGATGGAAAATATGGACATTATGCTCTTGCTGGAACGACTAATGATCCTCCCACTGAAATGACAGAGGAAAAAGTAATGGAATATGCCGATAATTTTTTCAATATTTTTACTCAAAAAGGAGAATGGAATGATGAAGTTATTTGGGGTATTCAGTACTTACGATCCGAAGGAAACACCACTACTCAAAACAGGTGGTGGGGCCCAAACGGTTATCATAGCTGGGGAAATAACGGACCAAACGAACCTGTAGTGAGAAAATTTGAAATGGCTGACGGCACACCTTTTATTTGGGATAAATATGATCCCGGCAACATGTACGTTCGTGACTTTACTGCAGCCCAATTAGAGGAAGACCCTAAAAGAAATCCTTATGTAGGACGTGAGCCACGGTTTTATGCTTCTGTTTTATTTGATGGAGCCAAATGGCAGGAACGTCCAACTGATGCTCAAGCAATTGATCCGGAAGGGCGAATACAATCATGTTATTACATCACTGCTGCAGGCGATACCACAGCAGGTCTTGATACCCGCCAAAGTTTCATCGAATCATGGAATGGTACAAAAAATGGCTACTACCTCAAAAAATATCTAGACCCAACTGTTGTAGGTCAACATTATAACAATGAAAATTCATGGATTGAAATGAGATATGCGGAAGTACTCTTAGATTACGCTGAAGCATGCATCGAGCTTGAAGAAATCCAGGAAGGCTTAGACGCCCTTAACATGGTGCGCAATCGAGCAGGGCTTCCCGACAGAGTTACGAACGATCAAAATCAAGCAAGGGAATGGTGCAGAAAAGAGCGACAACTCGAATTCTTTGCTGAAGGAGATCGATGGTATATGATACGCAAATGGATGATTGCCAACGAAGTAATTGAAAATGTGTATCACATGAAAATATATCATTATTACAACGGGAGAACTAAATGGTTTTATGACACCTCAAAAAGTGTGGACGACAGGAAATGGAATCAGGCAAATTATTGGTTACCTATCAAAAGAACCGAAATTAACAGAGCACCCCAATTACAGCAAAATCCAGGTTATAACTAACCTGAAATATCTTTAGATTCAAAGAGATTGGCCCACGTTTCTATATGGGTCACTCTCTTTTTAGAAAAAATTCCAAAAATAACTCATAGTTCAATGCATCTTCTAATGAAAAGTTGTCTCAAACGAAATCAATCCATCCTTCATGTAAGGGAATCTTATTCCAGAGGCCAAAAGATAATATACGCATATTTACGCTTTCTATGTACTTTAACAATAATCGTTGGCTTTCCCTGGCCTCTAATTACAGCCAATATTTATGTATATGGTTCGCCGCAGCTTGCTGCCATTGTAACACCCAACGATGTTGCCGACAAAACCGTGAGTTGGGTCTCAGATAATATCACTATAGCAACCATGGATAAAAATGGCATGGTAACAGGTATTTCGCAAGGTAACACTAAAATAACGGCAACTACCCGAAAAAGCTGCCAGAAAGCGAGTTGCACAGTCACGGTCAAACCATGTGAAGGAAACATCACACCTGTTACTGCAGCTATTCCCGTTAATGACTTTTTGAACAGCATCGGGGTATGTTCCACCATATCCAAACGTGGAGAAAATTTACAAAGCACCATAGCCTGTGCAAAATACCTGGGTATCCGCTGGTTTAGAGCAGGCTACGAAAGCGACATTCCTGTGTCTGACCTTATCGAACTCCATCATCATGCCAACGTTTGTTTCAGCTATGGACTGGGAAGCGGAGGCAATGATTTGCAAAGGCTTCTTGATGGAGCAAAGCAGTTGGCTTCGGCAGGGGCATTGCTTGCCCTGGAAGGAAACAACGAACCGAATAACTGGGGAGTTACCTACCAGGGTGAAACAGGCGGTAGGGATTTATCGTGGGTACCAATAGCTAAATTGCAGCGTGATTTATACAGATCGGTAAAAAACGATCCCGCTTTAAAGGATTACCCGGTCTGGAACATCTCTGAAAGTGGCGCTCAAACCGATAATGTTGGCCTTCAATTCCTGACTATTCAGGAAGGAGCAAATACTTCCATGCCTGCTGGTACCATGTATGCAGATTACGCAAACTGCCATAACTATATCGTCCATCCCGGCTGGCAGGGAATCCATGATAACCAAACATGGATTGCCTCTGATCCTGGTCCAGAATGCAAAGTAGATGGTCTGTACGGAAACTACGGGTTGACATGGCTGAATAAATATCCCGGTTATTCAGTTTCAGAACTTATGACGCTCCCCAGAATTACAACTGAAACGGGTGTTGCCATTGATACCTATGGTGTAGACGAAGAATTACAAGGCAAACTTTTTATGAATTTATATTTATCTCAATTCAAACGAGGCTGGAGCTACACATCTATATACTTGCTCAGGGATCGTACCGACGAAAGTGGTAATCAGCAATATGGTTTCTACAAACCCGATTATACTCCACGCCAAGCAGCACACTATCTTCACAACCTGACCACAATCTTGGCTGATGCTGGTTCAATCTCATCACCCGGCGTTCTTAATTATTCCATACCCTGCCAACCAGTTACCGTGCATGATATGCTGTTGCAGAAAAGCAACGGAAAGTTTTATCTGGTAGTATGGGGTGAACAATATTCTGGCAGTTCAAACAATGTTAGTATCAACTTAGACTCCACGTATTCTTTCATAAATATTTATGATCCAACGATCGGAACATCAATGGTTCAGACCTTAAACAATGTCAGTTCGGCAACAATAAGCATAACCGATCATCCTTTAATAATTGAAATTTAATTTAAAAAAGAAAGGGATATAAAATGAAAAAAATCAGCATTATTCCTATTTTGCTGCTATTGCCAGCATATATAGTTGTAGCTCAAACCAAAGGAGCAATGGAAATGAAGCCTGAAATGACCGAAATATGGGATCCTGAAGTCCCTATTGTTAAATCAGGTAAAACGCTCTCGGAGCCTCCCACAGATGCCATTATTTTGTTTGATGGAAGTGATCTGTCAAAAGAATGGACCAACAGTAAAGGAGAAAAACCGACATGGAAAGTAGAAAATGGCTGCCTAACCGTTCTTAAAGGTGCCGGAGACATCAAAACAAAACGAGTTTTTGAAGACTGTCAGCTGCATATCGAATGGCGTAGTCCTGAAAAAGTGGAAGGAGAAGGACAAGGAAGGGGAAATAGCGGTATACTTCTGCAGGAACGTTATGAGATACAAGTGCTCGATAGTTATAACAACCGTACTTACCGAAACGGACAGGCAGCCAGTATATACAAGCAATACGCACCTCTGGTAAATGTTTGTAAAGCTCCGGGAGAGTGGCAAACTTACGATATCATCTACACTGCGCCTCGATTTAAAGACGATGGCACCTTTTTCACCCCACCGATGATCACCGTAATACATAACGGCGTAGTGGTACAAAACCATGTCAAATTACGCGGACCAACATTATATATCGGAATTCCCGAATATGCCGTTAAAAAACACGGCGCTGCCGCCATTGTTTTGCAGGATCATGGCAATCCGGTAAGTTTTAGAAATATCTGGATCAGAAAATTGTAGAAACTCTAAAGAGCTCGTTTAATTTTTAATTATTGAATCCACTTCGAAAAGTCCCGACATTTTTCTTATTGATATCCGAGACAAAAGGAATGGATAGAAATGAATAAACTATTTTTCATAAAAACGCCTAAAAGTGTCCTGTATGTTTGCATATTGATTTATATTTCGGTAAATTGGCGGCATATTTAAAAGCCGATAAGATGTTTGGAGACTCCGATAAAAATCCACAATTCGATGCTTTTTCATCCCCTGCAGCATCGCTGCAAGGCTTTTCTTTGAATCATTATCTGGAAAAAGATTCCCGGCATAATATCTTTCGTGAACACGTCGTAATGCGAATAAATGAAGATACCTTCAAAGTTTCATACTGTTCCGACAATGGATCCCCCGGTGCCTCCAAATGTGTTTTGGCCGGGATGATGATCCTGAAAAGAGAGACAGGGCCGGAGTGATGAACGGCTTTTTAAGCAATGCAGGTACAATTTACTTATGCGCAGTGCCGACACCCAAGCCTATGCCAAAGATAATGACCCGGAGTTTATCCTTGCCACATAGCAGATGAAGACACTTCGGTAGGAATTCTTGGTAAATGAAGAGAACGATGAAGAGCTGAGGGTACTGGGACACACCCTTACCGGGCAAATCATCACAGCCTATTTGATAGTAACCCAAAAGGCCAACTCGGATACGGAAAATCAAGAAAAGAAATGTTACATCGTAACGGAAGGCAGAAAATAACGTCACTTCACGTTAGAAAACGTTCGCACATCGATGTTAATAAGAAAGCTGCGAGATGTCCCATAGAGGAGAGGTGGGAATGCAACAATGTAGGGGGCCTCGATATTTCAACTCGGGGTGCATTGAACCGGCAAGACACGTTATCCCGAATTTGCCGTCAGCCGATTGAGGGCTTACGCACGAGCCACGTTGATAAACTTCAGAAGAATACCGCAAATATATGGTGCAAACAAGTAAAAGAACGCTTTTGAGTGAAAAAGAACTCAATTTATTCCATATACTAAAAGGAAATATTAAAAATAATATAAACATATTAATGAATAAATTTTTAGTCATCTCTCAGCCGAATTATCTCAATTTTTCACACTTTTGAAAAATATGTTTTCGGAGGGGAGTCATATTTTATGAAATCATTTTTTATGGAAAACAAATCTAAAAAAGTCACGCGAAGAGAGTTCTTGGGCGTGTCAGCATTGGGATTAGCAGGGTTAACAATTTTACCCAGCTGGAAGGTAAATGGAGTAAGGATTGCCCCGAGCGATAGAATAACATTGGGTTTTATTGGACTCGGGAGGCAAGGTATTTCGGATTTTCATGCATTCTCGCAATGCCCGGGTGTACAAGTTTTGGCCGGGAGTGATGTAGATTCGATAAAATGTGATCGGTTCAAAAAGGTAGTGACCGAATGGCAAGAAAAAAACAAACTTCCAATTAAATGCGATACGTATGAATTTTACGAAGATTTACTGGAAAGAAAAGATATTGATGCCATTTCAATTGCAACTCCCGATCACTGGCACGCACTGACAGCCATTCATGCATGTCAATCAGGGAAGGATGTGTATTGTCAAAAACCATTGTCGTACACCATATCTGAAAGTCTATCGATAGTAAAAGCCGCCGAAAAGCACAAGCGTGTATTTCAAGTTGGAAGCCAGCAGCGCTCCAGCCCGGAGTTCCAAAAAGCTGTTTCATTGGTGAGAGATGGTAAAATTGGGCATATCGAAAAAGTGTATGTGCGTATTGGCGAACCTCCAAAACCCTTTGATTTGCCGGAGATGCCCGTCCCCTCTAATTTGAATTTCAGACTATGGTTGGGGCCATTGAACGACCCTAACGTGCATTATCATCCAAACATATGCCCTCCAATAGCACCACCCGATTATCAAGAAAAAGGAGATTGGGCAGCATGGCGTTATTATCGGGAAACGGGAAACGGTTTTACGGGAGATTGGGGTGCACATCATTTCGATATTGCGCAATGGGCTTTGGGATTGGATGGTACGGGGCCAATTGAATATATTCCGGCAGGTTACAACGGGACAAAATACACAACGCTTAACTATGCGAATGGGATAGTAATGACAGAGCAGCCATTCCGGGAAGATAGACCGGATGATAAAGGGATACAATTTATAGGAACAAACGGTTGGATAAAGGTTGCTCGAGGATATATCGAATGTTCGGATCCCTCACTTCTGAAAAAATCGGAAAAAGAGATTGAGGCAGGAGCGTTTGAGATTAGTGCTCCCCATATGCAAGATTTTTTGAATTGCGTGCGCTCCCGTCAAAATCCGATTGCACCTGTGGAAGCCGGTTGCAGTACAAACATTCTTTGCTGTTTGATCAATATCGCAACCGAGTTGAATCGACCCGTAAAATGGGATCCCGTAACCCATAGTTTTGGAGACGATAAGGAAGCACAATCTCATAGACTGTATTGGTATGATTACAGAAATCCTTATAAATTGCCCTATTGGGATAAATAATGTTGAGTGTAATGTTGAGTGTTTTAAAGGACTTGCTAAAAATTAGATTATGAATATCAACAAAAAATTAATTGACTTTTTTCTCCTGATTATTGGAGTTTCTATTTCTTCTTCAATTCTTGCACAGAAAACGGCAGACCCTTTAAAAGGAAAGAAGGTACTGTTTGTTTACGGGGGTTGGGAAGGACATGATCCCGAATTAACAAGGGATATTTTTGTTCCCTGGATGAGGTCGGAAGGAGCCGAGGTTACCGTATGTGACAATTTGGATTGTTATACCGATTCGGCTTTAATGAATAACATGGATCTGATTGTTCAGACCTGGACGATGGGGAAAATCAGCAATGAGCAGGAACAAGGTTTACTGACAGCAGTAAAGCGTGGTGTGGGATTAGCCGGTTGGCATGGAGGTCTTGGCGACGCATTTAGAAATAATGTTGAATATCAATTTATGGTTGGTGGCCAGTGGGTTGCTCACCCGGGTGGGGTTATTCCTTATGATGTTCATATAATTGATCATAAAGATAAAGTTACCAGCGGATTAAAGGATTTTCACATGCATTCGGAACAATATTACATGCATGTAGATCCCAATGTAAAAGTTCTGGCAACAACCACTTTCAACGGTGATCATGCTTGGTGGATAGATGGATGTGTTATACCTGTAGTATGGAAGAAAATGTATGGCAAGGGTCGGGTATTTTATTCTTCTCTTGGTCATGTAGCTAAAGATTTTGATGTGCCTGAAGCATTGGAAATCATGAAACGAGGCATCAGATGGGCAGCAGTTAGTTTGTATGAAGAGCCTGAACCATGGATCAATCCGGTGTATGCTGATTAGAATAAAATAAAAATTAAAAAAATGAAAACCAGAGTTTGAAATTCCAAATGGGGATTTGTATTAAGAGTTCGTTGACATAAATATAAAAAATCTTTGACAAGTTGTTTACATTTTTGTTCTTAATACAAAAAAGTAATATGAACGAAGAAGAAATTTCAAGAAAAAAAGCTGTAAATCTGCATCTTCAGGGAGTATCCATAAAAGATATAAGTGCAAAGTTGGATCGAAGTCTCCAATAGATTCACAAGCGGATTAAACAATATGAAACGTCGGCTCATCCGAATCTTGGCACGAAAATGGAGACAATACGTCAATGCAAGAGTGAAGTACAAAACGTCTCCCGAAATAACGATAATGAACAAAAACGGTTTTATGCCGACCACACCTTTTCCAATGTTTCTTCCAAAACAAGCAACATGTCAACCAACTCCTGATAGTTTTATTGTCTTAATAACCGACCAACCCTATGGGGTTGTGTAAACGAATTTATGATACATTTCTGAAATCAGAATATAAACACACTGATGATACATAACAGTTTTAACTAATTATATCCAAAAAATTGGATAAACCATTGAAATAAAAAAACGCTCAAAAATTTATTGTAATTTAAATTTATTTTAAAGAACAAGTTGTTCTTTCCAAAAAAGAATAACTAATTTTAGAGCCAAAAATTTCATCAACAAGACTAAATATACTTATATCATGAACAGAAAACTCAGAATGGGAATGGTAGGTGGAGGAATTAAGGCATTTATCGGCGCCATTCATCGTCATGCGGCCTTAATGGACAATCAGATTGAATTGGTGTGCGGCTGTTTTAGTTCGAATCCTATCCTATCGAAAGAATCAGGCAAGCTTTACTATTTGCCTGATAATCGCGTATACGAAACATATCGGGAAATGTTCGAAAAGGAAGCACAACTTCCAGAAGGTGAAAAAATGGATTTCGTTTCTATTGTTACACCTAACTCCGTGCATTTTAAACCAGCTATGATGGCACTGAAAAATGGATTTCATGTAGTACTCGAAAAACCCATGACGTTCACACTCGAGGAAGCAGTGAAGTTAAAGGAAAAAGTTGAGGAAACCGGACTTGTCATGGCTCTTACACACACTTACTCAGGATACCCTGCCATAAAACATGCCAAATATATGGTAACCAGTGGAGAGTTGGGAAAAATCCGCAAAGTGTACGTCGAGTATCCTCAGGGTTGGCTTGCGAGTGATGTCGAAAATCAGGGTAATCTCCAGGCAGCATGGCGTACCGATCCAAAACGTTCGGGGAGAGCAGGGTGTATAGGCGACATAGGTACTCATGCCCACCACCTAGCCGAATACGTTACCGGTTTAAAAGTAACCGAATTATGTGCCGAACTTTCTATTTTTGTACCCAATAGGCAACTAGATGACGATGGTGCAGCACTCTTGCATTTCGATAACGGTGCTACAGGTGTTTTAATGGCAAGTCAAGTAGCTACAGGAGAAGAAAATGCCTTAAAAATAAGGGTTTACGGTGAAAAAGGAGGACTGGAGTGGTTCCAGCATGAGCCTAATTCACTCATTGTAAAATGGGCAGATAAACCCATAGAAGTGTTGCGCGTAGGTACCAGCATGAAGAGCCCTGGTGCCCTTCATAATACTCGCACACCGGGAGGCCACCCAGAAGGTTTTATTGAGGCATTTGCCAATATTTACCGAAACTTTGCATTAACGGTAATGTCTAAAATGGACGGAAAAGAACCCACACCCGAAATGCTTGATTTCCCGGGAGTGGAAGATGGTGTCCGGGGAATGCAATTTATCGAAACTATGGTAAAAACCGGCTATGACGACACAGCCAAATGGGTAAAATTCGGTGAATAAAATCTATATCTCTTTTTTGAATTTGAATTCAGCTTTATAAAGTGTGGTGCTTAAAGCCATGCTTCAAAGAAAAGATCAACCACAACATTTTTAAATTTTCAACTGATATGTCAAGACCAGTAACATTATATACCGGACAATGGGCCGATTTTCCCATCGAAAAAATGTGCGAGAAAGCCAAATCATTTGGTTACGACGGTCTCGAACTCTGCACATGGGGCGATCACATGGAAATCGAAAAAGCCGACCAAGCTTACTGCGATAAGAAAAAAGCGCTCCTAAAAAAATACGGACTTGATTTGTACACTATATCCACCCATCTGGTAGGACAATGTGTATGCGACGCAATTATTGACGAACGTCATAAGGGAATTTTGCCTGATTATATCTGGGGTGACGGGAATCCTGAAGGGGTTCGGAAACGTGCAGCGGAAGAAATGATCAAAACGGCCAAAGCAGCCAAAATGCTTGGGATCGATACGATAGTGGGCTTTACAGGAAGCCCCGTGTGGCATATGTTCTATTCGTTCCCTGCCATACCTGCCGGTATGATTGAAAAGGGATATGAAGAATTTGCCGAACGCTGGATTCCTATCCTTGATGAATTTCAAAAAATCGGTGTAAAATTTGCACTTGAAGTTCACCCCACCGAAATTGCCTTTGATATCCATACCGCACATCTTGCTCTGCAAGCCCTTAACAATCATCCAGCTTTCGGCTTTAATTATGACCCCAGCCATCTGGGATATCAGCACGTCGACTATATTCGGTTTATTTACGAATTTCCCGATCGCATTTTTCACGTTCATATGAAAGATGTTTATTGGAGTGATGTACCCATGGGAATTGGCGTTTACGGTGGTCATGCCGAGTTTGGTGATAACCGCAGGTATTGGAATTTCCGAAGTCTTGGCCATGGAAAAATTAATTTCGAGAATATTATTCGTGCCCTTAACGATATTGCGTATAAAGGTCCATTATCGGTAGAATGGGAAGACAGCGGAATGAACCGTGAGGCTGGTGCCATCGAATCTTGTCGTTTCGTAAAAAAAGTTGACTTCGAACCATCGGATGTGGCATTCGACAAAGCCATGAAAAAGCAAGAGAAATAAAATTAAGTACACTAATGAAAATAATGGACAGAAGATCTTTTATCAAACATTCAGCCTTAGCCACTGCAGGATTGGGGTTAGCTTCATCAATGCCCCGAGCGATGAATTCGTACCGACGAGCCAATGAAAAACTGGTGTGTGGCGTTATCGGCGTAAACGGAATGGGCTTTTCCGATCTTGAGGCATTTTTAAACCAGCCCGATACCGAATGTGCCGCACTTTGTGATGTGGACGAGAATGTACTCCATAAACGCATTGTCGATACCGAAAAAATTCAGGGACATAAACCTAAAGGTTTTAAAGATTTCAGAAAGTTACTGGAAGAACCCGGAATAGACGTTATCATTATCGGAACACCCGATCATTGGCACTGTCTACCGTTTGTTTACGCGCTACAGGAAGGGAAACACATCTATTGCGAAAAACCCTTGGCCAATTACATCGAAGAAATCAATATCATGGAACGAGCCGCCCATCGGTATAACGGCGTAGTGCAGGTCGGTCAATGGCAACGAAGTGATAAACACTGGCAAGATGCCGTTAAATTTATTCATTCGGGAAAACTGGGGAAAATACGTACTGTTCGTACATGGTCATACCAAGGATGGATGAAGTCTATCCCGGTTGTTCCTGACAGCGACCCTCCCCCAGGTATTGATTATGACTTTTGGTTAGGACCTGCGCCTAAACGCCCTTTCAATAAAAATCGTTTCCATTTCAATTTTCGCTGGTTTTGGGATTATGCCGGTGGATTAATGACCGACTGGGGAGTCCATATTATCGATTACGGTCTATTTGGAATGAATGCCAAAGCACCTAAATCGGTAATGGCAATGGGCGGTAAATTTGCCTATCCAGATGATGCCGCCGAAACACCCGATACAATGCAGGCTCTTTATGAATTTGACGATTATACCATGTTATGGGATCATGGAACGGGCATTGACGGCGGTTATTATGGACGTTCACATGGAGTGGGTTTTGTTGGTAATAATGGGACTCTGGTGGTTGATCGCGCCGGATGGGAAGTCATACCCGAAGGTGGAAATGATCCCAAAATGGAGCGCATAGACCTAATAAAAGGTGATGGTCAAGGTTTGAACAATCACATGAATAATTTTATAGAATGCATCAAAGATCGCGTAAAGTCACCTAATGCCAATATAGAAATTGCCGCTAACACAGCTCGTGTATGCCATTTAGGAAATATCGCTTTAAAATGCGGAAGGCGATTATACTGGGACGCAAACAACATAAAGTTTATCAATGACGAAGAAGCTAACAACCATTTAATTCCCTCATATCGCGCTCCATGGAAATTACCGCTAGTATAATGGACCTAAAAAGTTAATTTAAAAAAATTATAATGGCCTCAATCAATAAACACAAACGTTTTGTTCACAATAAATAATCACAACTCATATGAAAACTTTACACATGCTTATTATTTCAATCTTTTTAGCTACAAGTCTTATGGCCGAATCGTATGTATTGGAATCGCCCGACGGCAAATTGCAGGTAAAAGTGGAAATCTCGGATAATATCCGA
>NZ_JAPCWE010000025.1 GCF_025943985.1 Anaerorudis cellulosivorans
TCCTTCACATAGAATCGAATTAAAAGGAGATAGTTTAAGAAAAAAAAGATAACTTTGCCAAATTGATAGTTCAGCCAGTGGGTGGGTATCACCGGAATCACTGGGTGGATATCACCGGAATATCAACACAAAACAAATGTAATCCGAAAAAATAAATAGTGGATCATCAAAGGGATATCCGGGCCTATATAGGTATAAAGGGGAGAATGGGTGAAATGACTTACCGGATAAGTAAATCTTCGATGATTTTTACATATCCTCGTGAAACAGGAATGGTGGTTTGAATACCTATTATCGAGATTTCGTATGATCGACCTTTCTTTTTTATGCTCATCACATTTTGTAAATTGACCACAAACGATCGATGGCATCGAATACAGTTTTTTTCTGTAAATTCTGTTTCAATATTTTTCAGGGATGTGCGAATTAATTCTTTTACTATGCGTTGTTCTTTTCGATAATATGCTATCACATAGTTGTCGGCAGATTCAAAATAGAGAAGATCTTCCGGTTTCACAGAGAGGCGAAGTCGCCCATGCTCATCTCGGATATTTAGTCTTTCCATGCCCGGATCTTTCTTTTTAATATCTCTATTTATAGAGACTATCTCCTCTTTTTCATTATGCATCTGAAGTATTATCAATATCAATGCTGCAATCAAATAACAAAGGGCGATAACTAATGCAACAATCTTTAACGTTTGAATAAACTCAATCCAATAACTGTTCGCGGGAACAGAATATAGGTAACTCAGAGGGAGTGTAGCAAATAATACGTCAAAGACAAAGCAAAAGAAAAAGTGATAAATTTTCAGTTCATTTTTACCCTTGAAAATAAGATACTGTATGCTCTGCGAGGCGAATAGAATGGCGACGCATAGTAAACACAACATCGGAAGTTGTAATCGTTTTACGGGTGAGGTGTAGATAATCCATTCGGATATATTGAACGGGATAAAGAGAAGAAGGAAAAGAATACCAAAGAGAGACATTCCGGCTGCAAAAAACATCCGCTCTTTAAACGTAGTTAATAGAGGATAGGATCTATTTAGCGCCTTTTTTATTTTATTATATTTCTGCTTCATGTGTATTAGTCATGAATGGATTTGGCAATGTGATGCAAAAATAACACTTTTTTTATGAAAGACAAAATTGCGTAAAAAAAGCAGAAAAAACTTTATCGGTATCACGAGTGATACCGATAAAGCCAATGTTCAGGTAAAGAACTTCGAAATTGACCAAGCTCTACCGGTTTCTGTGGTTAAGGTTTTGATTTTGTAAAGGGATAATCAAACTCCGTTTATTCCCGATGGGAAAAATTTCCAAATAACCAGAGTTGCTTCCTTCAATTGAAATGATTTTTATATCCGATTTCGGAGTTAAATCGATATGTATGTTTTTTAAAATATTTATGTTGGGCACATAAATGCGGGAAACAGACTTTTCGTTGTTTTCTTCCCATTCGACAACAAACTTACCGTTGTTGTAATCATTGTTGTAGTGAAGTAATATTCCGTTCGTTTCCATCGGATAGTAGCGCGAAATCACTTTATCGAAATAGTCTTGTTTTTCGATATTCTTCCAGTAAGCCCAGTAAGTTTGCCCTGCCAATGCTTTTTCGATGATGCCGATAATGTGTAGAGCCGGTTGGAGATATTCACCTCCCATATAGTACGCACCCCATTCACCAACTACTATCGGCGTTCTTTTTTCTTTACCTGCTTCAAAAATACGTTCAAAAATCACCTCCACACGATTGTAATCGGGGTTTGCTGCTTCATCGGTGTCGGTCACTAAATCATATCCGTGTGGAGCATATACACAAAGCGGGTCATTATTGCCTTCTCTATCTTTTGGAATGAGGAAGCTGCTTTTTACTCCTAAATTGCAGAAATAGGAATGCTCCAGAAAGAGGATATGTTTTTTATTTACCTCACGTATCACATCGCGTACTTTTTGATAAAATTGGCTCAAGGGACCCTGCTCAAATGCACACACTTCCTCATAAGCACTATCTACTATTCTTCTGTAACTTTCCTTTTCATTCAGCGTTTTTAATGCTTCAATTCGTTTTGACTCATTACCCCACATTTCGAGGAGTTCCTTCTCAGAAAGGGTATTACCGGTACTTTCAGCTACAATAGTTCCATATGTTTCAAGAAGTTTATGAAGTATTGTTCGACTCTCTGAACCACTAAAAGGCTCATTCATTATATCGAATCCTATCACGGAAGGTGAGTTGACATAACGTTTCGCAATCGTCTTCCAAACAAAGATATAATGATCTTGAATTCCCACTCCATCCGGTGCCGCAGCGTTATTCCAAAAATTATCAAACGCTTTATGGATCGCAGGGCTTAACAAGTAGGCATCGCTCCATATATCTCCCGTTTTGTGTGGAAGTCCTTCATCGAGTGTTGCCCAATCAGGAGCTCCGTTTCCATATTTTCCGCCATAGAGATCCTGATGCATGTCAAGTATCAGTTTGATACCATTTTCTTCGGCCAACCTGACTCGTTTATCTACCTCTTTCAGGTATTTCTCATTTATTTTTCCCGGCTCGGGTTCAACTCCCCTCCATGAAAGCCCGAAACGAACGCAGTTGATACCACGGTTTCGGAATTGTCTGAAAAGTCGATCATCGTTTACGTTGTCGTAATATTTGTTCGGATCTTTTGTAACGTAATTAATTCCGTTCAAAATCACTGTACGACCTTTCTCATCTACAATCCGATTACCGTCAACAGACAAGAAGTTTTTATCGGGCTTTGGCCCCGATTGACATGCTCCAAACCACAAGAGGCTCGCAAGAGCGAGCACTCCACTCATTCTACAATAATTCATATTTTACAATATTTCAATATAATATTTTAAGATTTTAATTTATAATTTATCCCACCAAATACGTGTGGAGAGTGCATCGGCACCTTGGTGTTGATTTGCCTCCTCTACATGTTCGCGATTGATGCTGTATTCTTCTGTTGGGTAGGTAAAACGGCGTGGTATCCTCCCTTTGTTCGGACTCCCGTCGAACAAGGTGGGGAAAAGATACGGATAGCCTGTTCGCCTCCAGTTGGCGTAACTTTCATATCCGTTTAAGAAGGTTGCTACCCAAAACTCTGTCCCAATCAGGTTGAGTTTTGCTTCTAATGTTTTCGCTTTTTCATAAAGATTTTGAGCCAAATAGTTTTCAATCCTTTCATCGGAAATGATTCCGTTTTCACCATATATTGCCATTTGTTTCATGGAGGAACGAACCGCATTCTCATAATGTTCTTTTGCATCACCGTCGATCCAATCTTTCAGAATTGCTTCGGCTTGAAGGAGCTCCACTTCTGCATGTGTAAGATGAACCATTGGGGCATCCATTTGCAAAATAGTTGTGGGATTGAATGTGGAGTATTCAGCCAGCGACTTGTAATCGGGCTCTGCTTCGTAAATAGTCAAAAAGTCGTATCCGTTTGGCAACCCTTTCTGTTTGTCGAAATCTGTTGTTCCATCGGGGAGTGCGGCATAAACATATATTCGTGGATCAGTGGTAGTTTTAAGTCTTTCCATGAAAGTTTTGCTGATTTTTACCGTTCCGCTTCCAACAAGTCCGTGGCCTTTAAAGACAGCACTCAGCGGATTTTCGGTGCCTCCTTTTCCTGCTACATGCTGTATCATACAGATATCCGAAGGATCATTCATGACTCCTCCTTTAATTGCTTTTTGTACGGTTGCTTTCGCAAAAGAAGGATCAGCGTGTTCCATTCTCATACCCAGACGAAGAAGAAGCGAATTTCCAAATTTTCTCCATTTTTCGATGTCTCCTTTGTAAATAATATCACCTGCTATTCCGGGTGCAGAAGGATTCAGAAGGGAGAGCCCGGTTTCGATATCGCGAATCATTCCCGAATATATTTCGCTCTGACGATCGTATTTGGGATAATAAATTTGTGTTCGGTAGCCGTTTCCTGCCTCTGAATAAGGTATATCGCCATAAAGGTCGGTGATACGGTGAAAAAGAAACGATTTCCAAATTAGTGCAACCGCATAAGTGTTAACAAAGTCTTTGTTATCTTGAGTACGGTTAATCAGTTCCTGAACATTCTTGATGTAGGAATTGTAACTTTCTATAAAAAATACTCCGAGCATTTCGGTTTCCAGATATTTGTCTCCTGCCATTTCTTCGCGTTCCAATGAAGCGGTTTGTTGTACCATCATCATGCAATAACCAACCTGTACGCGTTTGCTTATTCCCTGATTGCTTGTATATAGTTGTGAATAGCTTAGCAACGGTCCCGGTTCAATAGTCGTGCTGTTATTGGGATTAATGTTCTTTTCATCAAAATCACACGATAGAAAACCAATCGTGAGAAGAAGAGTAAGGAATGGGAATAAATATTTTGATTTCATAATTGTCTGGTGATTAGAAGTGAATATAGAGATTAAAGCCCCAGTTTCTGCCGGCAGGAAGCCCCCACTGCTCAAGTCCTTGCTCGTTACCGATTGTATAGCCCGATTCAGGATCGACCATCGGTATTTTACTGTAAAAAGTATGAAGATTACGCCCAACGAGAGAAAGCGATATTTGGGATAGTCCCATTTTCGCAATAAATCGCTTTGGAAGGTCATAGGATAGGGCTATTTCCCTCAATTTGATAAATGATGCATCATAAACAAATTCTTCGGCAATATTATTGGCAATATACATGTAGTAATCCATTGCAGGAACAGCCACCTCGTTTGGAGTTCCATCCATTTTAACACCTTTCCCGATTACGCCGTTCTCTCTCCCTTGCAAGGTGTTGACATGAGTTCCGAGAAAGTAAGCCATATCGTTGGTCCCTGAAAAAATGCTTCCGCCAAACTTACTGTCGACAAGCAAATAGAGTGAAAAGCGACTGAAAGTGAAAGTATTTCCGAAACCAATTGTGTAAGGGTGCACTCCCACTCCTAACTTTTTGATTTCTCCTTTAACGGGGAGACCGTTTTTTCCGTAAACAATATTGCCGTTTTCGTCACGAACGTAGGATGATCCTTTGATAATTCCGTACGGCTCCCCGACCTCCTGATAGATATAGGCAGGAGTACCCTCATCTCCGGCTGCCCCTGTTCTGCTGTTTGCCATGATAAAACTATTTACACGATCGGTAATGCGAACAATTTTGCTCTTGTTGTAAGAAAAGTTGACTGCGGCATTCCATTTGATTTTTTTGGTTTCCAAAGGTGTGGCAGACAATAATAGTTCCACTCCTCTATTGTCGATTTTACCCGCATTCACAAGAGCATGACTGTATCCTGAAGCAGAAGAAATTTGGGCGGTGACAATATCGTCTCTTGTATTGCGGACATAATAAGTAAAATCAATTCCCAGCCGGTTATTAAAGAACCGGACGTCGGTTCCCGCCTCATATGATGTGGAAGTGAGTGGTTTCAAATTGGGGTTAGGAATGGTTGAGTTACTAATGGATCCTGTGGGATATCCATGAATCGTTTCTCCATACCCATAGGTTAAAGTCAAATTATAAGGGCTGACGGAATCGCCCGATTGTGCCCACGATCCTCTCACTTTCAGGAACGACAACCAAGAAGGCAGGTTGAATGCTTCACTTATCAGGTAACTCACTCCGGCAGATGGGTAAAAAATATGATTTGGTGTGGTTTTTCCTTTCATCGAAAGAGCGGAGAACCAGTCATTACGTCCGGAAAAAGTAAGAAAGAGCAGGTTGTTGTACGAGAGCTCAATTTGTCCGAAGAGCGAATTGATGTAATTTTCCCATTTGCTTTTCCCTCCACTTGTAGTTTCGGTATTGCCAATGACGTTGAATCCGGGCTGAATAAAACGATCTCCATATGCACCGATCGATTCACTCCAAGCCATCATGCTGTTCCATCCGACAAAAGAAGTGAACGACCACGCTTCATTTAACGATTTATTGAACCCTAATAAGGCTTCTGCGTTGACTTCTCCGGAATATGAAGAGCCTTCGCTTATGGAGCCCGGGCGATAATAACCTGTTCCTTTGGGAAGAATGTTTTCTGAACGTCGATTGATGATGTCGCCTCCTATACGACCTCGCAGATACCAGTTTTTATTTATATCGTATTGTAGTTGTACGGAACTGAAAATGCGATCTTTTGCATCTTCTTGATGACGTTTATATGCTATAAAGTAAGGATTTGCAAAATATACATACGCATCGGAGAGAAGGAGTTCATTCCCCGAGGCATCGACTGCAGGAGCAAGACTTCTTATATCGATGTTGGGGGGTAATGTCCAAAGAAGGACATTTCCGTTGCTTGCGTAATCATTTACGTTTTGCCTGTTTTTTACTCTTTCGCGCATATAGATTACGTTGGTTTGAAATGTGATACCATGAGAGAGTTTGGCAGTAAGATTTAAAGAAGCGTTGTTTCTTCCCATTTTTGAGTTGGGATAAAGATCGTTATATCGTTGATCTCCCACAGATACCCTGTAAAGAACATTTTCATCTCCTCCGGAGATCGATAAATTATTGTTCAATCTCCATGCATTCTTGTAAAAGTTGGAGAAGTTTTTCTTTCCTACGGCAACATAGGGACGAAATACACCGTCAAACCGGATAACATCCGATCCATCAAGTTTACCTCCCCAGCTTGCCGGTCCGCTAAGCATGGTCATCTCAAGGGTAGCCGGAGCAGTTCCTGAGAGCCCTTGCCCATATTCATATTGGAAATCGGATGTTTTAACAACGGGTCTGTCGAAGGTATAAGAGCTTTTTAATTCAACGTTTACACCCCCTTTTACACCACGTTTTGTTGTAATGATAATGGCTCCATTTGCTGCTCGTGAACCATAAAGAGCTGCTGCGGTACCCCCTTTTAATACGGTCATACTCTCAATATCGTCGCTGTTGAAAGAGGAAATTCCGTCTCCGCCGTCGACACCACCCCAAACGCCGGGCTGCCCGTAATTACTATTGTCTATGGGTACACCATCAACGACATAAAGCGGCTGGTTGTTGCCAAATGAGCCGTTTCCACGGATCGTGATTCGGGTAGAACCCATTACACCGGTAGTTGGCCGTACAACATTAACACCGGAAACTTTTCCGGCAAGTTCTGCTGCCAGGTTGGACTCTTTTACTAAAAAGGCGTCCTCTTTCAGCTCTGTAACAGCATAAGCGAGGGCCTTTTTTTCTCTTCCCATACCTAAAGCAGTTACTACTACCTCGCTCATCATAATCATATCCTCCTTCATCACTATCTGCAAAGGAGAATCTGTTGCTTGACGTTTTACAGGAACGAATCCGACAAAGGAGAAAAGGATTGTGCTTTCCCGGGGCGCTTTCAATGAAAAATTGCCATTTGCATCGGTAACTGTACCGATGGTACTCCCTTCTACTTGAACAGTCACTCCCGACATCGGGAAACCTTTCTCATCCGTAACAGTTCCCAAGACTGTTATTTGATTAGTTTGTGCCCGAAGCATCGAGAAGGAAATGGCAAGTAAAACACATAGATTAATAATTCGTGCCATACAGTTGTATAAATTTTAGGTTATTGAATTATACTCCTTAAACCATACAAATGTATGACGGAAAAACGATGATATCAAGCAGTTAGGGGTGAATGAAGCTTATTGGGTATGAACAGGTCAAGAAAGAGATAAAGGGGCGAATTGCTTCGTTATGGTAGAAATTAAATGTGATAAAAAGCGTTTGTTTCGATGAAATCATAGACACGGGGAGGAACAAAGGCGCGCACGTTTTTCCCTTCTTTCAGGCTGTTGCGAATGAAGGTAGACGAAATTTCCACAACAGGTGCTTCAACAAAACGAATATTTTCGCGCAGCTCTTCCGGAATGCGAACCTCATATCCCAAGCGCGGATAAATCAGCATCTTGAATTCGTGCTGCAAGCGTTTGTATTCTTTCCACCGAGGCAGATCGTTCCAGTTGTCGCCACCCATAATCAGCGTAAATTCCTTATCGGGATTTTCGTGGGTCAATTTGGTCATGGTATCGATGGTGTAAGAGGGGAGTGGCATATGAAATTCGATATCGGAGACTTTCATCCCTGCGTAATCTTCAACGGCCATCTTTGTCATTTTGAGCCGCAACTCGTCATTGAGCAGATTTTCGGCATTCTTCAGCGGATTGCGGGGCGATACCACAAACCACACTTCATCGAGATAAGTAAATTCCTTCATATAATTGGCTATCATCAAATGCCCCATATGTATGGGATTGAACGAACCCGCCAATATGCCGATTTGCTTTTTTTTCATCGCCTTGTTTTTGGCAAATTTACATGATATTTTTTAATTTGCGAGCAGAGAAACCTAAATTCCATTTTGCTTATCAATTTGGTATATTGTTGGGTGCACGGATTCATAAGAAAAAAGCGATAAAAAAATCGATGTACTTCTTCGCGTGCACCGATTTTATTCTTATTGTTTTTGAATTTCTTCGCCGCTTTATTTTAGGGTTTCTTTTTGAACAACGAAATTATCCAGAGCAACAAAACGGCGCCGACCAGTGAAGTAATGAAATTTCCGATGAGACCGTTGCCTGTCGAGATGCCTAAAAGGCTGAAAACCCATCCGCCGATAACAGCACCGATAATGCCTACAATAATGTTGACCATAAGGCCGAAGCCCCCTCCTCTCATTAAATTACCTGCAAGCCATCCGGCTACGCCTCCGATGATGATGAATCCTATCCAGCTCATGAGTAATGTATTTTATTAATAATACCCCATCTTTTTAAAGCGGATATTATTTATATATGAACACATCGAAAACGAATATTGTTTAAAAACCTATGTGTTTTTTATGAAGCGTTCGATTAATCGGTTCAAAAAGACCGATGTTCGGTTCATGCACCGTAATTGGGTTGAAAAACCGCACCTATCGAAACAGTTAAAAAAGGTCGGCGTTCAGCTCATGCGGTTTTTATAATCTTCATAAGCAAATTTGCGATAAAGAACAAATTCATTGTCTTTCGTCCATAAACCGATGGAAGGATGTGCTACGCCATTGAACATGGTGGTTTTTACGATGGTATAGTGAATCATGTCTTCGAAAACAATGCGATCGCCCACTTTCAACGGTTCGTCAAACGACCAATCGCCCATGAAATCGCCCGCCAGGCAACTGTTTCCGCCCATGCGGTAGGTCGGTTTGCCGGGTACGGCTTGTTGATATGCTCCCCGAATGACCGGCTTGTAGGGCATTTCGAGACAATCGGGCATGTGGCAGGAAAACGACACGTTGAGCATGGCCGTTTTTATACCGTGATTTTCGACGATGTCGGTAACGGTGGAGACCAATACGCCTGTTTCCCAAACAAATGCGCTGCCCGGCTCCATGATAATCTCCAAATGCGGATAGCGGCGTTTAAAATCGAGTAGCAGAGCGACCAAATGTTCTATATCGTAATCTTTGTGCGTCATCAGATGACCGCCGCCGAGATTCAACCATTCGATTTGCGGGAAAAGATGTCCGAATTTTTGCTCCGTTGCCCGAAGGGTTTTTTCCAGTGCATACGAATTGTTTTCGCAAAGGTTGTGCAAATGCAGACCGGAAATGCCTTCCGGAAGCTTTTCTCCCAATTGATCGGCAGTAATGCCCAAACGCGATCCCGGCGAACTCGGATCGTACAAGGCGGTTGCGACAACCGGGAATTCGGGATTGATGCGCAGTCCGCATTTTATTTTTTTCCCCGAAGCCGCCACTTGCGGGTAGAAACGGCGATATTGCGAAAGGGAATTAAACGTAATATGGCTGCTGTATCGCAGGTAAAGAGGAAAATCTTCCTCGGTATAGGATGGAGAATAGGTATGCGCCGGATTGCCCATTTCCTCATAGGCCAGTCGTGCTTCGTTTACCGAACTGGCAGTGGAAGAATCAATACCATACTCGTGGAAAAAAGGGAACGACTTCCAGACGGCGAATGCTTTAAAAGCCAATAGAATGTTAACCCCTGCACGATCTTTTACCGAGCGGATGAGTTGCAAGTTGTTGCGAAGCAATTTTTCTTCCATTACATAACAGGGAGAAGGAATTTTCGTGAGATCGATCACCGATGAATGTTGTTTTAAGGGTTGGATTCGTCATGCAAAGATACAAAAAATACGCATATAGGGGTTGGGGGCTTTTAAAAATATCCCGAGGGTGGCAGTTTGTCCATAACATGTCCGCTTCATGCTCGCTCTAAGGCAGGGACAACAGCAGCCGGTTTAGTAAATTTATGTAAAAAACATCCTGCGTATTTGCCGCAAAAAAAGAAAAATTCATAAGCGGACTTGGAGCGAGGATGGTGCAGCCTTGGTACGGACTTGGTACGGAGAAGGTGTAATTCGTTTTTTCACATTTCTGTCGACTATCCACACTTGCCGGTTGACTCTACATGAACGATAAATAACGAATTTTGTTGTATCTTTGCAAATTGATGAGTGAATCATCCGTGCAGATTTTTTTTGCTTTTAAAAAACAGGGGATATGCTGTTGTTGAACCACGAATATTTTATGCGGCAAGCGCTTGCGGAAGCCAAAAAAGCTTGCGATAAGGGCGAAGTACCGGTTGGAGCTGTCATTGTAAACCATGATCGCATTATTGCCCGTGCGCATAACCTTACCGAAACGCTGAACGATGTTACGGCACATGCCGAAATGCAGGCTGTTACGGCTGCCGCTAACGTGATGGGCGGCAAATATCTTACCGATTGTACGCTTTATGTCACGGTAGAGCCTTGTGTGATGTGTGCCGGTGCGCTACGGTGGGCACAAATTTCGCGACTGGTGTATGGTGCTCCGGACGAAAAATACGGGTTTTCGTTGTTTTCGCCTCCTGTTCTTCATCCCAAGACCGCCGTAACCCCGGGTGTTTTAGCGGATGAGTGTGCGGCTTTGATGAAAGCATTTTTCGAAAAACGCCGGTAATTTCCGTATCGATTTCCTGTCGTTTTTATGCCTTCACTGGTTGGGTGTGGTTTTTCCGTTTTCTTGCCGATACCGGCTGCCGCTGCCGGACTATCGTCCCTTGTCTGCGGCGATTTCGTATTGTGGGCGGATATCGTTTTTCACGATCGGCCAATCCGCGTCGTCCCATCCCAATTCCCTGATGATGAGCTTCGAACGCCCGTTGTCGTGCGCATCGTAGCCGTGAAAAACGAGGTAATCTTTCCCGTCGAAGGTATATGCCGCATTATGACCGACGCCGTACCAGTTTTCGTCGCCTTGCAAAAGAAGGGTACCACCGCCGGTTGCCATATCTTTTCCCGCTTTATCCGTGTATGGACCGGTTACGTGTCGCGAACGACCCACAATGATTTTGTAGGTGCTTTCCGGTCCTTTGCAGCAATAGTCGATCGAGGCAAAAAGATAGTAATAGCCGTTTTTCTTGAAAATAAAAGGTGCCTCGATGGCATTTCCGCCGGCATCGACGGGATTATCGTCGATGGATGGCGGATTGGGATCGTTCGGCGCTTTTTTGCGCGAAGCGATTGTCGGGATATTGTCCAACTCATCGATCACTTTTTTGCCGTCTGCCGAAAGCTTTACCAGTTTTATCCCATCCCAAAACGAGCCGAAAACCAGGTAGGGTTGCCCGGCGTCGTCGACAACCAGATTGGGATCGATGGCATTCCAGTTGGTTTTTCCGGGGAAAGATTGGATGATGTTGCCGTGATCGGTCCAGTTGAACTCAGGATCGGCAGGATCGAGCGTTTTGTTAGTTGCCAGTCCGATGCAGGATGTGTTTTTTCCAAATGCCGAAACCGAATAATACAGGTAATATTCGTTGTTGAAAAACGAAATATCGGGTGCCCATATATGCCCTTCGAATCCCGGCACCGCCTCGACGGCCCATTTGGGCGGACGGCTGAACACGGGTTGTTCTCTTTTCCAATTCACCATGTCGGGCGACGACCATACGCTGATTCCCCGGCCGGTACAAAAGAGGTAGTAAACCGCGTTGTGGCGAATCATTACCGGATCGTGAACCGGTATCCGTTGTTGGGCAAACGTGCTTTTTTCGGCGAAAGAGAAATACAGGGTAATAAATAGCAAAACGCGAATTGTTTTTTTGTTCAAAACACGATTATCACTTCTCTTCATTGTTTTTTAATGTTGAAAGTTTGTATGATCATTATCTCGATATTTTTCGGCATATTCGGTTGGCGAGATCCCGTAAAACTCTTTGAATGAATTGGAAAAATGCGATAAATTGGAAAATCCCACGGCGTAAGCCACTTCGGATACTTGAACTTTTTGATTGGCCAATAGTTCGGCAGCCTGTTTGATGCGAATGGTTTTGATAAAATCGCTGGGAGATTGATTTGTGAGTTCTTTTAATTTACGGTATAAATGCACGCGACTTATCCCGATGTTTTCGGCCAGAAATTCGACATTCAGATTGGGATTTGAAATGTTTTCGTTAATTAGTTTCACTACTTTTTCTAACAGTTGCCGATCTGCCGATTGTAAAGGTTCCGGCGAAAGCATATCTTTAATCACCTTATCGTCAAGAGGTTTTATTTCTATGCGATTTCGGTTTTCGATCAAATTCAGGCTTTGTTTTATCAACAGGTCAATGTTAAAGGGTTTTACGATATAAGCATCAGCACCCACGTCGAGGCCTTCAGCCTTATCGGAATCGGTTGATTTAGCCGTGAGCAGAATTACCGGAATGTGGTTGACATCGGCATTCGATTTAATTTTTTTGCACAAGGCAATGCCATCCATTTCGGGCATCATGATATCGCTGATGACAAGATCGGGATGATTGTCCCGAATAACCTTCCAAGCCTCTTTTCCATTATTTTTTTCTTCAACTCTGAAATAGACAGACAATTCGTTTTTCAGATAATTGCGAATTTCGTCGTCATCTTCCACAATTAGAACTCGATATTTTGTTTTAGGCTTGATTTTTTTGCCATTAAGTAAAGTCGGTTCGTCTGAAAGCAAGAGGACTTGCTCTCCCGATTTATGCACGTTAGCGGCTTCAGTTGAAACTTTAGATGGCTCGATCTCCTTTGAGGAAAGATGTTCATTACCCAAAGGCAATCGAATGATAATTTCAGCACCTTTATCGTCTTTTTTGTTTCGGGCAGTGATTGTACCATGCAGTAGACCCATTATCGAACGCGACAGGTGTAGCCCTATGCCGGTTCCCGCATTTTTACCGGTATAATTGTTTTCGCTTTGATAAAAGCGATCGAAAATTTTTTCCGTATCATTTTCATCAATTCCGAGACCCGAATCAGATATCGTGATTTCGAGATAATCTTTGGTATGAAATTCTTCTTTTTTAGAGTCATGCACCGATTTCAGAGAAACGACGACGTTCCCGTTATCCGGTGTAAACTTGAACGCATTGGACAAAACATTCATCATGACCTTGTCAAAATTATCGATATCGATCCATGCATTCAGTTGCGTCTCCTGATGAAGAAATTTGAACTCGATGTTGCGTCTTTGAGCCGTATATTCGAAAGTTTTCATCAAATCTTCGATAAAACCAACGATATCGGTTTGGCGAAACTTCATCACCATTTGTCCTTTCTCGATCTTGCGTATGTCCATCATCTGATTAATAAGTCGAAGAATGCGATTAGCATTTCGGTACATAATCTGATAAATGTATTTTTTTTGTACATCCGTTTCCGAGGTCATTAATTTTTCGAGTGGACTAATGATGAGGCTCATGGGGGTCCTGATATCGTGAGAAATGTTGGTAAAATATTGAAGTTTGGCTTCGTTAATTTCCTCGATGTGCTGTTGACGAACGAGCTCGTGCCGATATTTGATACGATCATAAATATATTTGACGACACCTGCAATGATTAACAAGAATAGCAGGATATAGGCCGTGATGGCTTGCCGGGAAAGATACCACGGAGGAGATATGATAAGAATAATTTCTTTTATCGGCGAATATGTATCGTGGACGGAAGCCATAATTTTCAGCCGATATTTGCCATAATTGACATTAGTGAAATGAATTTTATTGACACCCGGCTCGGTATGAATCCATTCATTGTTGTTGAATCCTTCCAATTGATATCGATAAGAAATTTGTTCGGGAATGCCATAATCGAAAGTCGAAAATTCGAGATTGAAAATATTGTCATTGTAATCCAAATAAAGGGTATCCAAGTCGGATATAAAGTATAAAGGTTCGCCCTTTTCACTTTTATTGTTACAAAAAACTGTTTTGTCCCCGATATTTAATGCAATCAGGTATAATTGAAGTTCTTCCCGTTTTTCTTTTATTTGCGACGGATTGAAAAACGTAATGCCATTGATGCCCCCGAAATAAATTTCGCCGCTATGGCTTTTATGGAAAACCCCTCTCGAAAATTCGTTACCCTGCAAGCCGTCGGAATTGTAATAGTTGATGAAGATATTTTCTTTAACATTATATTTCGAGAGACCGTTATGAGTACTCAGCCACACGTTATCTTGTTCGTCCTCGACGATGCCACAGATGACATTGCTCGGCAATCCATCTTCGAGAGTATATTTGTTGAGCAGGGTTTGATTCTTCCCATTCAACACATAAAGTCCTTCGGTAGTACCGATCCAGATATTTCCTTTTTTGTCCTGTGTTATGGTATAGATAACTGCGTTTGACAATTCGGAGGCGATATTGCTTTGAATGATTGAATTTTTCGTGTCAATGACGGAATAACCTTTATAAGTCCCAACCCAAATTCTACCCTCTTTGTCCATAAACAACGAAGACACCCATTCGTTAGAAATCGAATTCATACCGTAATGCCTGATATAGGTTCGCGAGTATGTATCGAACACATAAAGTCCTCCGCCGTGAGTTGCTATCCACAAATTACCGCGATCGTCCTTGATAAGAAAGTTGATTTTGATCGACCAATTGTTGGACTGAATATTGGGAGGAATATCATTGTAGTAAGTGCAGCTGCCCGTATTTTTGTCGAAAAAAGCCAATCCTTGGGAAAAAGATCCCAACCAAATTTCGCCCTTATCCATTTCGACAATGGCCGATACGGTATTGGGAACAGACCCGGACAGATTGGTAAATGCGTGATGAATGGATTTTTTTGTGTTGTTTTCAAGCTGATACAGGCCATCGTTATCTGTACCAACCCATAGGGTGTTTTGTCGATCGGTATATATGGATGCAATGCTGCTTGAACCGATCAAGTTCCGGCTGAAAGATTTATGGCCGATGTAATTGAATTGGTAGGGATTGTTTCTTACCAGGAAAACCCCTTTTTGAAAAAGCCCGAACCACATATTCCCCGCCTTATCTCGCAAAATGGAATGAACTTTTGTTTTCGAGAAATCAAAGGGGGAGGAATTAATCTCTATATTTTCCAGTTGTCGCGTTTTATCGTTTAATTTTCTGAGACCTTGCCCGTCGGTGCCGACAAGCAGCATGTTTTGTTTACGGTCGAAAAATAAGCTTTTTACCGGCAATGATGTGTTGCCTGCCGCATCTTTTAGTGGAACGAAAGAAAAGTGCTGTCGATCGAATACGTAGAGCCCTCCGGAAAGTGTGCCCACAAAAATATTCTTGTCGTCGTCTTCGGTGATAGCGGATATTTCATTATTTCCGATTTTCCGATTTCGTACGTTAAAAGCATGCATTTGTCCGGTTGAAGCATCATACAGATAGAGACCGAAATTTTCGGTACCAATCCAATATCTCCCGTCACTATCCTGAAAAATAAAAGTCAGGTGAGCGGTAGGCAAGTTTGAATTTATTTCAGAAACAGTGCTAAAAATTTTGCCATTCTCATTTGATATTTTTAAAACCCCCTCACCCGATGTACTTAACCAGATAGAGCCATCATTGCTTTCGGTGATAGATGTAATATGGGTATAAATGCGTTTGTCGGATGAAAATAATTTAACTTCTTTAAACTTGTTGGTTTTACGGTCGAACTGCTGCAACCCGTTTATGCAACCCACCCAAAAACGGTCTTTTGAATCTTCAAACAAGCATCTTACATAATTACTTTTGAGCGATGTTGTGTCTTTGGGATTATTTTTGTAAACCGTGAATTTAATGCCGTCATATTTATTTAATCCGTCTTCGGTAGCGATCCATAAATAATTTCGTTTATCCTGGTAAAGAAAATTGATTAAGCTGTTCGATATATCTTTATCGGTCGAATAAAAGATCCCTATCTGGCTGCTTGCATCAAACGCAATACAGCCAAAGAAAATGGATAGAAGAAAAAATTGTTTTTTCACGTTATCTTCCTCGAAATATCTATCGACAAATATACATGATAATTTTCAATTTACACACAACTTATTTATACATATCCCGATATATTAGTAGCTACTCGATGTCAATTCGTAGAATACCAGAACACGGAAAACAAATTTTCAGCTTGTTGACAAGAATAACAAAGAAAAATCGGTGCATCGAATCTTCGAAGCCGGATGATATGCTAAACGCCAACAAATCACACCTATTTCACCGATTGAATGTATTATACAATATAGTGCTTTCTAATTGACCCTCAATCCGCAACTATTATACAACATTTTGTAACAAAATATTCAGTTGATGTAACATACAGAAAAATAAATGAAATATTTAAGCAAATGACATTATTCTGCTTCCTTTAAATTTGTTCGGTAATTTTCATTTACATATAATCAAAATAAATACTAAAACTTTTTTTAATATATATTTGGTATGAAAGACATCAAAAAAGCATTAACAAAATTGGGGTTTTTGGTATTAGCACTAATTATCCCGGAGTATGTATTTTCTCAAAGTTTTGAGATTAGTGGAACGGTTACCGATGAAAACAACGAAACTTTAATAGGGGTAAACGTTATTGAAGTTGGAACTACTAATGGCACGGTAACGGATGTAAATGGAAGATACAACCTTGTTGTATCTCCAAACTCGTCAATTACATTTTCTTACATTGGTTTTAAAACAAAAACCGTTAAAATTGGCAACCAGAGAGTCATTAATGTGGTAATGGAATCCGATGTTTTGGGATTGGAAGAAGTCGTAGTGATTGGGTATGGACAGATGAGAAGAAGCGACTTGACAGGTTCTGTCGTATCGGTAAGCAGTGAAGCGATACAACAATCCATCTCAACCTCAATCGATCAAGTACTACAGGGTCGTGCAGCAGGAGTACAAGTACAGCAAAATTCAGGCATTCCGGGGTCAAGTTCGACCATTCGTATTCGAGGAGTCAATTCGTTGAATGCATCCAACGAGCCAATCTATGTTGTAGATGGAGTAATCATTGAAGGAGGATCATCGAGCGCATCGAATGTTAACACTAATCCCTTGGCTACAATCAATCCTGCAGACATTCTATCTGTCGATATTCTCAAAGATGCGTCGGCGACTGCTATCTACGGATCGCGGGGTTCGAATGGCGTTATTCTTATTACCACTAGAAAAGGACAAAAAGGAGAAGCCACTATTGGATATAACGGATATGTGGGCTGGCAACAAATTCCAACGAAAATTGATGTGTTGAATTTGCAAGAATATGCTACCCACAGAAATACGTTAGCCGAGTTGGGACTAATAAGTTATAACAATAATTATGTTCGTCCCGATTTATTGGGAAAAGGGACGGATTGGCAAGAGGAATTGTTCAATACAGCATTGATGCATAATCACAACCTTTATGTTTCGGGAGGAACAGAAAAAAACACATACAATTTGAGCGGAGGATTTGCCAATCAAGACGGAATAGCTGCGGGTTCAGGATTTGAAAGATGGAATTTAACGGGGACATTCGACTCGCAAGTAAAAAGTTATTTAAAAGCGGGAGTAACTTTTGCTTTTTCGAATACCTCTCAGAAATTAACCGTTTCGGATCAATCATTGGTTATCACCGCACTTAAAACGCCACCAGACGTTCCTGTACGTAATCCTGACGGATCGTTTGCTGCTTCGAATGAACAGTTTATGCCAACCAATCCTATGGCTATGGCCATGTTGATTGACAACAACAATAAGACCTACGATTTACGATCGAATACTTATTTGGAATTGACGCCGATAAAAAATTTGACCTTCCGTACCGAATATTCGTTCAATAATAATTTGTTCAATACCTATCGCTTTCAACCAACTTATTATTTATCGGAAACACAATTCAGGGACGATAACGAAGGGACCTATTCCAAGCAAAACAATTTGTTTTGGAGTTGGCGAAATATTTTGACCTACGATGCTATTTTTGGATTGCACAAAGTAAATGCCATGTATGGACATGAAATGCAAAAATCCTCGTGGGAATATCTAAATGGTTCGCGTACTGGATTTCCTACCAATGGAGCTACAGATCTTACTCTGGGTGATGCGACCACTGCTGCCAACAACGGATATACAGGTGCAAATGCACTTCTTTCGGATTTTGGGCGAGTTTTTTATTCTTACGCAGATAAATATATGTTGACGAGCACCCTACGTTACGATCGCTCTTCGAAGTTCGCTTCTAAAAATCGTGCTGGATGGTTTCCATCAGCAGCTTTGGCTTGGAGGATCACAGAAGAAGATTTTATGAAAAACGCGACAACGATTGACAACTTGAAACTTAGATTGGGCTGGGGGCTCGTGGGCAACCAAAACATTCCCGACAATTATGCATGGCTGGCTACATACGCTACATCAACCACCAATTGGGGTTCCGGATTAATCGCCGCCAATACACCCAATGAAGACTTGACATGGGAATCAACCAGCTCGAGTAATATCGGTGTAGATTTGAGTTTGTTTAAGGGCAGAATAGAATTTATAGCCGATGCTTACTACAAGAAGACAAACAACCTTTTGCTGCAAGCATCTCTACCCGCCTACGTAGGGACTTCCGGGCAAGGCTCAAGCAGTCGGCCATGGGTGAATTTGGGATCATTAGAAAATAAAGGATTCGAATTTACACTGAATACGGTAAACATCGATCGCAAACAATTTCAATGGCGCAGCAATGTTGTATTTACGTTGAACAGAAACAAAGTTTTATCCATTAATACACAAACCGGAGAAGATGTTCGCTCGATTGAAGACTCGAGTTGGGGAGCAACCGGTTATACGATCATCAACCGCACAGTTGTCGGACAGCCCATCGGGCAGTTTTATGGCTATCAGATAATTGGACGTTTCGAAAAAGCAACCGATTTTTATTATAAAGATGAAAATGGGAACGTAAAACCCATGCCGGTCATGAGTGGATTGACCATAGATGAGCAAAACGGACTGTGGATTGGGGATTATATCTATAAGGATCAAAACAAAGATGGCATTATTGATCAAAAAGACCGCACTTTCATAGGTAATCCCGAACCAAAATTTACGTACGGCATTGGCAACACTTTCCTGATTGGGAATGTAGATCTTACCATTTTTCTGACAGGAGTTTACGGAAATGATGTAGTCAACTATGCACGACGATACATGGGAAATCCGCGTCGTAATATTTCAAACCTATTCAGTTATGCCGTGAATTATGCCCAAACGGATTTGATAGATCCCAACGGCCCCAATGATTACAGAAACGTGAAAATTGTAGGTGGCGACCGGAATATGTGTCGTTTGCCTTTATCCACAGCTACATCCGATTACGATTTTGCCTTCAGCGACCGTTTTATTGAAGATGGTTCATATCTACGAATTCAGAATATATCGTTAGGTTATACTTTCCCGAGAAAATTAATCAGCAGCACAGGCCTTTCGGATTTAAAAGTTTTTGCAAATATTCAGAATGCTTATACTTTCACGAAATACACCGGATACGATCCCGAAGTTGGAATCTCCTACAGTGGTGGTAATCAGTTAATGGGTGTAGACAACGGAAGATATCCGTCTCCAAGAATCTATACGATAGGACTCAATGTTTCTTTCTAAACTTTTTAAAACGATCTAATATGAAAACAAAAAATATAATATTTTCATTCGTCGTAACTTTAGCACTTTCACTTGCCGCGTGCAACGATTTTTTGGATATCAAGCCCAACAATCTGATAACGGGAAGCAGTTTGACGGCCGATAATTTACCTTCACTTACTGCTCCGCTTTATAACAGAGTTTGGTTCGATTTCAACGATAAATTTTATTTTGGATTGGGAGACGGAATGTCTTACAACTTATATGCTCCCTATTCCGATTATGTATATCCCTTTGCAGACTTGTCGGTAACCGGTTTGACAGGACCATTGGTAAGCGCATGGGCTTCACTATATGTCGTCATTCAACAATCTAACAAAGTTATCAAAAGTATTAATGAAAGTTCTGCCAGCCAGGAAGTAAAGAATCAATACATAGCCGAAGCAAGATTTATGCGTGGTACGGCATATTGGTATCTTGCTTCATTATGGGGAAACGTGATTATTACTGAAGATCCTTCGCCGTTGACAACCAACCCTATCGTAAATTCCAATACTCAAAAAGATGCCTTTGAATTTGCTATTCGCGATATGGAATTTGCTGCTAAATATTTACCCGAAACAGTAGGACAAGCTGGGCGGGTAAATCGTTACAGTGCTTTTGGAATGTTATCGCGCTTTTATTTGGCTTATTCAGGTTTTGTTGCTTCTAACTATGGTGAAAATCCAAATGTAGGAACAAGAGATGAAAATTATTTGAATCTGGCAAAACAAGCAGCTAAAAAAGTAATCGAAGAAAGTTCTTTTGCGTTGATGGATAATTATCCGGATTTGTTCAAAATCGAATATAACAACAATTCGGAGTCGATGTTCGCCTTTCAGTGGGTACCCGGACTCAATAGCAGTACCGGATACGGGGTTATTAACACACATCAGGCCTATTTTGCGTACAGTTCCGAAATCACCGGTGATGATGCTGCATGGGGCGACTGGACACGATGCCCATATGACATGATCAAGGAATACGAAAAAAATGATACCATTCGCCGTAAAGCTACATGGATGGGTTATGGAGATCATTATCCCGAAATCAATAAGGCTAATGGAGGCATCACCTACAACCGAAATGTTTCCGGAAACAGCTCCACAACCCTGAATGTCAAAAAAGGCGTAACCGGCTCAAGCAAAGACAATCCTGCTATCGGGAGGATGAATTCTGCTTTAGATAATTACATGCTCCGGTTGGCAGAAGTTTATCTCAATTATGCCGAAGCTATTCTGGGTAATGCGACAAGCACTTCAGATGATATGGCATTGAAATATTTCAACGACGTTCGAAAACGCGCCGGTCTGCCGGCAAAAACAAGTATTACGTGGGAAGATATCCGTCACGAACGCCGGGTTGAATTTTGTATGGAAGGACGCTATTGGTATGATCTGTTAAGCCGTGCTTACTATCAACAACAGGAAGTAATCAACTACATCAAAAATCAAAATCGTGGAACCATAACTCCCTATTTGTTTAGTGCTCCCAATAACCTCAGTATAGATCCGGAAACTGATCCCGGAAACAGAGCGGTAGGTGAGGTTACTCCGGCTATATTTTTGCTTCCATATCCCGAATCTGAATTAATTCAAAATCCCAAACTTGCCGATCCTCCAGTTCCCTACACATTTACGGAGGATAGGATAACAGACTTGTTCGATTAATAACCATTAAAAAGTATATTCCGATGAAAAATAAAAGTTATAAAAATCTTATAAAGACATGTCTATTTTTAGGATTGATTGCGATTACCCTTTCGCTAAATTCATGTGAAGACAGCGATGATAAAGCAAATTCAATGCCTGTAAAGATAACTAAGGTTTATCTTGAAGATGCTCAATCTGCTGTACCTGACAGAGAAGTTACATTTGCGCGTTTAGGACAAACCATTCGTCTCGAAGGTTCTGGCTTTACCGGCGTAAAAAAAGTATATATCAATGGATACGATAATTATTTTAATCCTGTATTTGTAACTGATAATTCGATGTGGATTACGATATCTCAAGACGTGCCTACACTTGAAGCTGCGGAGGAAGTTCGCAATACCATTCGGATAGAAAAAAGCGCTACCAACTTTTTTGTTTACTCATTCGAAATTAGGGCTTCGGCGCCTGCAATTACAGAAATTTCGCACACCATGCCAACTCCCGGTGATCAAATAACTATCTATGGTACAGGTTTACAAGGTATTACGAGTGTAACTTTCCCCGGTAATGTAGTAGTAACCGATGGAATCATTTCTGATAATGAAAAAGGGGAATATTGTATTGTTACAGTTCCTGAAGGTGTTTCCGGTGATGGTGGATCTCTTTTGGTTATTGGTGCAAATGGAGGAGCTTATTCTCCGGCATGTTTCAATTTCAAAAATGGAGTATTTCATGATTTTGACAACGTAAACAATTATTCGTGGGCATCGGGCATTGACGACGCCGGCACACCCCTCACTCAATTGATTCCGACTAATGGAGTCGGGCCCAAATCACAAGGTGGATATCAGTGTTTTAATAAAGATGGAAAATCAATCGCTGCAAATGCCGATATTCGTTACTGGACAAACAGCAGCAATTGGCCTTCGGCTCTTTTGTCCGTGATTCCGGCAAGCACCCCGACTTCCGATTGTGGCGTACAAATGGATATTTATGTTGAAGGTGAATGGAATTCGGGGGTTATAAGAATGGTTATGGCCGATGGCTACGGAACAGATAGATACTGCATGATTTACCGACCATGGTATGTAAACGAAAAAATTATTCAATTTGAAAATCCCGGCTGCTGGTTTACTATTACCTTGCCATTTAGCCTCAGCGAAGATTATAATGGAAAAACTTTTGGTGACGTTGTAACCTCGATGGCGAATGCCAGCTATAAACAATCAGGTCCATGGTTCCATAATATTGGAGTGGCCGATGTGTTTGATCCGGTTGCCACAAATGTTAAAATCTACTTTGATAATCTACGTGTGGTTCCTCTGAATACGCCAACATACAGTGATTTTCCCGATGAAGAAGATTAACCATTAAATGATTGAAATTATGAAATCAATAATAAAAAAAACAAATTACATTTTGCTGCAACTCGTCCTTCTGTTCGCCATGATCGGTAATTTGGTTTCGTGCTACGACGATAAAATGGAATGGGGACGCGATCCATATTACGGAGAAGTATCTATGTCCGAATTGCCTTTGCCACTACAAGAGAAAATTTCACGATATGATGTTTTGAAATCTTACACCGATATGATTCTGGGAATTGGAATTGATTTAGATTTATATATGGAAAATGAAACTTATCGGAATATTGTCAATCAGAATTTTGATGAAATTACGGTAGGATATCACATGAAACACGGAGCAATGGTTAATTCCAACGGTCAATTGAATTTTACAAAAGTTGATGGCTTAATCGATAAATTAAAAGAAGCAAATCTAAGTGTTTTTGGTCATACGCTGGTATGGCACCAAAATCAGAATGCTAGTTATCTCAACAGTTTAATTGCTCCGCAAATCATTCCTTCTCCGGGCGAAAGTCAACTTGATGTAAGTGCTTTGTTAGATGGTTCGTTCACGGGATGGAACAGAAATAATTCTGCAGGAATAACCGTTGTTCAAGGAGCAGGATTGAACAACGGACCGGCTGTTCGCTTTGAAACCACCACAGCCGGAAATGAATGGGATACGCAATTGACAAGTCCTGAAATCCCGGCAGTGGTGGGACATGCCTACGAAATTTCTTTTTGGATTCGCTCTGAAGCACCCGGGCAGGGAAGAATGTCGTTTGCGGGTATGATAAACAATTACCCATGGGTAAATGGTAGCGCACTTTTTAATACATCCGCTTCTTGGACGCAGATTACTTATAAAGAAGTGTGGAGCGATTCGGAAAATAAAAATGTTCCATTTACGGCTGTAGCCAATGCCATAAAAATTGTTTTCGACATGGGAAAGGTGCCGGGGGTTTATTATGTCGATATCAACTCTATCAGCGTGATTGATTTGGATGCTGCCCCTGTAGAAGTCAATTATGTTAATAATGGCGGTTTTGAAACAGGCGATTTAACCGGATGGTCGGCATTAAACCCCGGTGCCGGAATTGAAATTTCGAATTCAGAAAAATTTTCAGGTTCTTATTCAGTCAAATTGACTTCAAGCTCCACTTCTAAAAATGCTTGGGACTTGCAGATAGAAAGTGATCAGATCACTCTTGATCCTTCCAAAACGTATACTTTTTCATTTTATGTGAAATCGGATATGGCTGGAAAGGGTCGCGTTTCATTTCCGGGTGGAGTTGAAGGGAATCAATATCCTTGGATGAACTGGACAGGAAGCGGAGCTAGTGAAGCTTTTGCAACTGTTGCCGGAGTATGGACTCTGATTTCTGTGGAATTAACCAACACTTCAAATGTGAAATTAAGTTTCGATATGGGTTATTTGCCGGATGTTACTTATTATATCGACGAAATTAAAATTGTTGAAAAAACACTTACTCGAAGCTCGATCACATTTCGTTCCGGTCCCATCATTGTTGATAAAACCGATGAAGAAAAAGCACAAATTATTGGCGAAGCAATGGAAAACTGGATTTCGCAAATGGTTGATCATTATAAAAATGACGTTCATGCTTGGGATGTTGTTAATGAATCCATGAACGATGCCGGTCAACTTCGCAGTGGAAAGAATGTAACTGAACCGGCAGCAGATGAATTTTATTGGCAGGACTATTTGGGCAAGGACTATGCTGTAACGGCATTCAAATTGGCTCGACAATATGGCAAACCTACTGACAAATTATTTATTAACGATTATGGTTTGGAAAATTCTTTGGCCAAATGTGACGGATTGATTGATTATGTAACCTATATCGAAAGCAAAGGAGCACAAGTTGACGGAATTGGCACCCAGATGCATCTCTCACTCTCTTCCGATACAACAAAAATTGCCCAAATGTTCCAGAAGCTGGCAGCTACCGGCAAATTAATCAAAATCTCAGAAATGGATATTCGCATTGGCACCGCTTCGCCAACTCCTGAACAGTATGCACAGCAAGCTGCCTTATATCGGTATGTGATAGAAGCGTATAAAAAATTTATTCCTGAACCACAATGGTATGGAATAACAGTTTGGTGCGTTTCGGATCATCCCGATGAACATGTCAATTGGTTGCCCAACGATGCACCCTGCCTCTGGGATAAAGATTACCAAAGAAAACATGCTTACAAAGGCTTCGCCGATGGATTAGCGGGTAGAGATGTGAGTGCCGATTTTACAGGCGAACTGCAGTATTAATGTGTTGAAAATTAATGTGTATTATTTATTATTTCTAATTAGAAAAAAAAATGAAAAACAAAAATGTGTCGATTAAAGTAAAAGGATGGTTATTCGCAATACTGTGGATAATATCCTTAAGTGTGTTTGCTCAAAACATCACGGTAAGAGGGACGGTAGCCGATGAAAACAACGAGCCGGTTATCGGGGCAACCGTCATCGTTTCGGGAGACCCTTCTCATGGAACTATCACAGACATAGACGGGAAATACATTCTACCGAATGTCCCTGCCGACGGATCGCTCGAATTCAGATTTGTAGGAATGAAAAACCTTGTAGTTCCTGTCAATGGTAAAACCACTTTGAATGTTGTCATGGAGTCGGATGTGCAGGCATTAGAAGAATTAGTGGTAATAGGCTATGGAACGCAGCGAAAAGAAGCCGTGACCGGTTCGGTAGCTTCTGTAAGAGGAGATGTTCTTCAAGAAATGCCTTCTTCCAATATTACTCAGGCCTTGCAAGGACGAATACCCGGCGTGGAAATGGCTCAAACTTCTTCTAAACCCGGAGCAGCTATGCAAATTCGTATTCGTGGGACTCGTTCGTTGAATGCAAGCAACGATCCTTTGGTTGTTTTGGATGGAATACCATTCGCCGGATCAATCGGGGATATTAATCCAAACGATATTAAGAGTATCGATATCTTAAAAGATGCCTCTGCAACGGCGATTTACGGTTCACGTGGAGCCAATGGCGTAATTTTAGTTACAACAAATAAAGGAACCGTAGGACAAAAAGCTCAAATATCATACAATGGATATTATGGGGCCAAAGATATTTTTGCCAAATACCCTATGATGGACGGTCCCGAATTTGTGGCTTTACGTAAGGCAGCAGGAAAATTTCAAAATGCAAAAGACGAATCGGACGATGTCAATACCGATTGGCAGGATCTTTTTTATAAAACAGGCATGGTAACCGATCATAACTTGGCAATTTTAGGCGGAACTAAACAAGGGAACTATAATTTTAGCGCAGATTACTACCAGGAAGAGGCTGTAATTCCGGGACAAAACTATAATCGAATTACATTGCGAGGCGCACTCGAACAAGGAATAGGAAATTATTTACGCTTCGGCATTACCACCAACAACAATTATTCTGTAAACAATGGAAGCAGCTTGGGGCTGTATGGTGTTTTAAGTCTTTCTCCAATAGCCAATCCTTATAATGAAGATGGCACGTGGAAAAGAACAGTCATGATGCCTTTGGATGAACAATGGGTTTATTCAAGAGAAATTATCGAAAATTTAGGTGATAAGTGGAAAGACCAGAGCAAAGCATTTGGCTCATATAACACATTGTATGGTGAAGCAAAGATTCCGGGTGTTGAAGGGTTAAAGTATCGCCTCAATATCGGTTTGAATTATAGAAACACAAATGGAGGCAGCTATACAGGCGAAGGAGTATTCAGTTCGGTACCTACCACTCCATCTACAGCTTCAATCAGCAATTCGTTAACTACCAGTTGGGTCGTAGAAAACTTATTGACTTACGACCACACGTTTGCCGAAAAACATCAGTTAAACATAATGGGAATGTATTCGGCTGAAGAAACTAGTTACAACAGTTCTAATATTTCTGCAAAAGATATTCCTGCGGATCATTTCCAATTTTATAATTTGGGTACAGCTCAAGGTGAAATTACGATTAATCCAAACAACCAGAACTATTATCAAAGCGGATTAAAGTCGTGGATGGGGCGAATTATGTATAATTATGATAATCGTTATATGTTAACCGCCGTTTTGCGTTCTGATGGGTCTTCCCGATTAGCTCCGGGACATCAATGGCATACTTATCCGGCAATCTCGCTTGGATGGAACATTAAAAACGAATCGTTTATGGAAAATATTTCTTCCATAAATATGCTGAAACTGCGTGCCGGTTATGGACAGACTTCCAACCAAGCAGTTAATCCATACGCAACACTGGGATTATTGAGCACAAGACCTTACAATTTTGGGGACACCTATTCTACAGGATACTACGTTTCAGAGCTCCCAAATCCAAATTTAGGCTGGGAATATTCTGAAACATGGAATTATGGAGTGGATTTCACTTTACTTAATAATCGGCTTTCAGGTTCATTGGAATATTATGTAACCAATACAAAAGATATTCTGTTAAGGGTGAATTTGCCTAACACCTCCGGTGTCGGCAGCTATATGGCGAATATAGGCGAATCTCAAAACAAAGGCTGGGAAGTGTCTCTTAATGGGACCATATTGGAAAATGTGAATGGATGGACATGGGAAGCCGGAGTAAACTTCTATGGCAAGAGTCTCCTCTGATAACCCCATTTTTCAAAAATGCAAAAAATTGAGATATTTCAGACGAGAGTTGTTTAAAAAATTATTCATTAGAGAGTTTACATTATTTTCAAAACATATCCATTTTTTAATGGA
>NZ_JAPCWE010000026.1 GCF_025943985.1 Anaerorudis cellulosivorans
TTTTACAATATATAAGCTGTTTTCTTGGATATATGACAAAATGGTTGATTTTCGAAGAATTTGCTATCTTCTTAAATCACCGGATTTTGACCGGAAAGTGGGTGGACATGCTCCGGATTATCCATTTTGAAGAATCTCGCATGAAACGGGCAGTAGATAAGTAAGAATTAAGTGCTTAGATACACTTAGTTTTTCATGCTTTCAAATAACTCTGTTATCTATTTGCAAAGATAAAACTTATATATTAACTAGCAAAGAATAGAAATGGTTCTTTCTGCTATATAAATACATAATTTGCTTTAAATTATTCTTTCACCCTTTTTTTAGAATAAAACTTTGTTCCATCCGGTGAAAGGTAAAAATCAAATGTTTCGGTAGCCCTTTTATTGGTTAGTGGATCGTCGATTGTATAAGTACAGCGAACTACTATTGCCAATATTTCACTGGTATCTCTATTTTCGTATTTTGTAAGTTCGCCTGGAACACTTTTTTCAAGCGCATCAATCTGTTCGTTTGTTTTGTCAATGCTGGACTGATACGAATTTATCATCGTTCGGGAAAGTCTGCTGGCAGTTTTTGCTTTTTCAATGCTTTTGGTAAATACGCTGAGCGTTTTTTCAAGCGAAGCCGTCTGCCTGTTCCTCTCCGCATTAAAACTATCAGTGATGATTTTAATACTATCAGCAACACTTATCTGACTAATTTCTTCCAGTTTGTCTGCCTTAAAATTAAGGTCGATTTTTACACCTCTTTCTGTTTGTACAACGTCGGCAATCAACTTTTCATATTTGCTTGTCGTCCCTCCGCAGGAGAATAACAAGGCAAATAATGGTAATAAAAAGATTCTCTTCATATCCATATGTTTTTTAAGTCCGTTGCTACTGTTATTTATCTTTACCCTTATCTTTTCCGCCCGATTTGGTGTTATCCATCCGTTTGAGGATTTCTTCACGTAGGCGGTCGAGGAAAGGTGTCGGGTTGTTTCGGATGCGCATATCGTAGAAATTACGTGCGATATTGTTACCCAAGTCTATATTGAAAATGCTTTCAAAATAGGCCGCTATCTGTATCAGGGGGATTTTACCGTTATTAAAACAGCCTTCGGTATCTAATGCATAGATTAGTTCGATGAGATCGGTCTTACTTCCCGTCCATGTCAGCTTTACTTTAGGGAAAGAAGTATTGGTAGGTTTCTGCATATAATTATCCAACAAATCCAATTCGGATAGCAGATATACCTGTAACATATCATTAGCCATAATCTTAGCGACTTTAAAATCGGCATTGGTTGAAAACTGCGGATCACGTTCATAATAGAACGTTTCCAGATATTGTTCCGTATCGGGTTTGCCCCTTACAAAGTAAGCGGCGTCCAGATAAGTAGCTCCAGAGCGATAATAACGGTAAAAGTCCAGTATCTTATTGTTGAAGTCATGTATGGCATCCATTTTTACTTTCAGATATTCTTTTTGTGCTTCTAAACTGGCAACAGGACGGTGCATTTCAATATTATATACTTTGCGATAATAGATAAGATGACAAAATATCTTAGGTTTTACTTCTTTAAAGAAAAATATTTCTTCGTCTTCATCCTTAAATTTGTATACTATGATAAAATCCTTCAACTGGTCAAAAGTATTTCCTAAAACATGGGAAGCATCAAGGGATTTTCTTAGAATATTTTTATCCTCGGCTTCGATCTGCTGAATCTTTTGCCTGATCTCCTTTTGTAGTTTGTCTATAAAATTTATCATGATTGTAAATTGAAGTTCTTAATATTTGAGCCCACTTGAACAAGTCGAATTTAAGAAGATATAACGTCCTACAGAGGTTTTTGGAAAGGGTAAAATTTAGAAAATATACTTTTTAAAGAAGACTCATATCTTATAGACTTTATAAGTTTTACTTTTATTTTAAAATGTATATGCTAAACCTACTCCATATGTACCAGAACCAAAAGATGGTGCAATGACTAAGCTTTTATTACTATTCTTGACACCTAAAACATCATGAAATACCGGAAGGAGCATATAAGCTATTTCAACACTTAACATACCAATTCCAGCACCGGTAACGACATCGCTTATCCAATGTTTTTTATTCGTTACCCGTAAAACTCCTGTACCCGTTGCAATAGTATAACCGGCAATACCTATCCAGGGTGAAACATCTTTATATTCTTTGAATAAAATATGAGCGCCAACAAATGCAGTTGCCGTATGACCTGAAGGGAAAGAGTGCTTATTTGAGCCATCAGGACGTTCTATATTAGTCGTTCTCTTTATTGTTTGAACAGTAGCGAGCATAAGTATATGTGAGGTAGTCATAATAAACGTTCTGTCTCTGAAATTATGCTTTGCTTTTATTCCGAATAAATCCAAGCCATATACTGCTACTGCCGGAGCGAATTGGGAATAATCATCAATGTGAAGCGAACCCAAATAGTGTTCATGAATTTCATGATTTGTACTATGATCCAAATCTTGCAACCATTTATTTCCTCTTGTTAAAATGCCATATGATATTAATGCGGTAGGAACAATGAATTTAGAATAAGTCGAGTTAAATAGGTTTTTCTTCTGAGAGCCACTTATTTTGAATTTCACACTATTATCTGAATTTATAGAAAACTGATCTTCCAAATAAATAAAATCAGGTAGAACAAACTGATATTTGAGGTTTTCTTGGCTATGCAAAAGAGAATCATTTTTATATACGGTAGGTGATGCAATTAAAACTCTTATTGTATCTCCTTTTTGCGCATATATATTTCCCACTAGAAAAATGAAAAACACTAGAATAGCAGCTATTTGTTTCATATGTACAGTGATGTATTTTTTGTCAAATGTATAATGTGTATTTTGTAGAAAATTAGAATTTACAGGATCATTATATTTATTCTATATATCTACAAAAACAGCAGAGATTTTTGTGTTCACTATAATCAAAATTGATTTATTACTTCTTATTTCCATTTATTCTGTACCCGACACTCCATTCGATAAAGTCGGATACTCGAAATGAATAATCGCGTAAGGTGATGCCGACGAATATATTGTCGGTTATACTGTATTTCAAACCGATGCGTTGATGAAATATTGGTGTTTGATTGGTTGTTTTCTTTCGGTAAATGTAGCAGGCAGGTTGAAGTACAAGCGACATCCGGTTCATTACGAGTTCGTAAGAAAGAAACAGACTAATTTGCGCTTTATCTCCTAACGAGCCAGTAATAGGGTCGAAATCGTCCGAGTTAATAGCTTTTATGGCGACATCCTGCGCATTGGCGGTGCTGTTGTACACGTAGTTTGCTCCCAATCCGAATTTTGACATACGGCTTACGTGGCGGTTGAGGGTGGCGGTAAATCCAAAAACGGGGAAAAACAATCCTTCGTACTGTTCGATAATGTCGGCTTGCACAGGTTCGCTGAAAACAAGGTTTTTTAATCCCGCGAAAGTGGAAAATTCCCATTCAAAGTGCGGTTTGAACTCGGGTATAGGACGTTCGATAAATTCGGGGCGTTCCTGCAAATTATAGATTACGCTTATTTTTGGCGCGATGGTATTGATGCCAAAATTCGGAACTTTGAGCGCGCCGTTCGAAAAATGTGTCAATGTAAAACCCGCGTCCAAATCGAAACGCTTACTGATTGCAAAGCGGTAATTCAATCCCGCGTCGATGAAAAAGGCAAATGGCGCACCAATGGCTACGTTGTATTGGTTTGTCACGGGGTTAAACGACTTCCAATTAGTGGAAAGTCCGAACGCGAGCTCGTAATTGAACGACGAATTTTTCCAACGCGCGAAAGGGGCGTTCAGAAAGGCGTAGAGCGCAAAAGGACGTCCAATTTCGATGGAATGGTTGAAATCCGAAATATTGAGACCAACTCCCCATCTCGGATAGTTGAAGAGCTGTTCCCAAGCATTTTCACCTGTTGTTTGCATAATGAAACGAAGGGACATAGATTGATAGTCGTCCAACTGTTTAGCAGAGGCGTTTTGCCCTCTCAAAAAAATATTGGTCGGGAAAATATAGCCGTTCTGATAACTGACGGAAATGGATTTATTGCTCCAAAAGTTTTTCTTTGGCTCTGTGGAATCTGCCTGCGAGAAAAGAATTATCGGGATATTGGTCAATATAGACAATATCAAAATTTTTATTCCCATTTTAGAGCAATTGATTAATGTTTTGGATTCTTGTAGCTCAACAACATCAAACTCGGCAAAACCACCAACAGCATCGGCAGACCGACGATAAATCCACCGATGACGGCCACGGCAAGCGGTTGTTGCATCTGCGCACCCAAGCCGAAACCCAAGGCCAGTGGCATCAAGGCGAGGATGGCTCCGATGGCGGTCATCAGCTTGGGACGGATGCGAAGCGCGATGGCATAGTTGACCGATTCCACCACATCGCCTCCCGCTTTGCGGTTCATTCGGAACTGATGAACGGTAAAAATCGAATTTTCGGCGATGATGCCGACAATCATAATGATGCCCGTGTAGCTACTCACATTCAGCGGAATTCCCGTTATCCAAAGCGCCAGCAGACAGCCCGAAATGCTGACCACGGACACAAACAGCACGATAAAAGAGATTTTCCATTCGCGGAACAAAATCATCAGCACCGTGAACACCAACAGAATGGCGAGGCAGAGAATGGTTATCAGTTCGGTGAACGACTGTTGCTGTTGCGAAAAAGCTCCGCCATACGTAATGCTGTATCCTTGCGGTAAGGGCAGTTCGTTTTTTATGCGGGTTTGAATGTCCTGCATTGTCGAGCCCAAATCGCGTCCGTCCAAGCGAGCCGTAAGTGTGATGTCGCTTTTCAGGTTTTCACGCTTTTGCTCAATTTCGCCTGGAATTATCCGAACGTCGCAGAAAAACGACAGCGGTTTTGTCGAGCCGTCGGGCAGAAACAGCAGTTGCTTTTTCAAAATATCGGGATTGTTATCGGCAAATTTCAGTTTGCGCAACAGGATGCGCCTCATCTGTTCGCCATCCTGAATCGTCCCGATTTGCAATCCGCCATACATTGCCGACTGCACAGGGTTCGGTTCCACTAAATTCGGATTTTGCCCCAACGGAACGCCTCCCGTGTAGATGCTCAACTGCTCCTGAAAATCGGTCATACTGATGCCGTATTGAGCCAGAAGCGCCTGATTGGGATAAAATGCGATGGACGGACCAGCCGTTATCAGCCCATTGTCCATATCGGTCACGCCGTTGATGCCCGACAGTATGGTTTCGGCCTGACCAGCCAGTTTCTGCAAAGTGGCGTAATCGTTCCCGAAAATCTTCACTTCGATAGGTTGCGAGGTGCTCATCAAATCGCCCAACAAGTCGGAAATACGTTGTCCGAAACCGACCGTCATTGACGGAACGCTGTTGTTGATGGCCGTCCGCAACTCGGAAATAACTTCGGGCGTTGTTTTCGTCCGTGTTTTTTTGAGCTGAATCAGGTAATCGCCGTAATTGCTCGGCGCCGTTTTGAACGCCATTCCCAAACCCGTGCGTCGGCTGTACGTCTCCACTTCGGGATTCGCCATAATTATTTTCTCCATTTGCAGACACATCCGATTCGTTACTTCAATGTCGGTTCCCGAAGGCGAATGATAATCGAGCACGATGCTTCCTTCGTCAAGGTCGGGCAAAAATCCCGAAGTCAGGTGTTGCGAAGCGAACCACGCGCCCGAAACGATGACGAGCAAAATGGTAAATGCTATCAGCGGTTTGCTGTAAAGTTGCGTCAGCCAATGCACTTTTTCGGTGGCTTCGTCTTCGTATGATTCGTTGTTGTCCAGCTCTTTTTGTTGCAAATTCAAAGTGTGCGCACTCGGTTTGTAGCCAATCCACAGATGCAAAACAGGCAAGAGCAACCAGGTAACGAAGAACGAGGCGATAAGCGTCAACTGCATTGTGTCCGACAATTCTTTGAAAAAACTGCCCGCCAATCCGCTCATCAAACGAAACGGAAAATGGATGACAATCGTTGCCAATGACGAAGCAACCATCGCGGGAAACAAATCGTGGATGGATTGCTTGACCACATCGAATCGGCTTTTCTGCGGATTCTCCTCGTGCCCTCGGTATATCTGTTCGATAACCACAATGGCATCGTCGAGAATCAGCCCGATAGAGGCCGCGATGGCGCCCAACGACATTATATTGATGGAAATGCCCGCCAGATACAAGAGCAACAAACTGAATGCCAGCGTCACGGGAATGGTCAGTGTTACGACCAGACTCGACCGCCACGCCCGCAGAAAAAACACCATCACGATAAGAGCGAGGATAAGGCCTTCCACAATGGTGTGGATAACGCTTGTGATGCTGTCGTTCACAAACGCGCTTTGGTTATAATAGGGTTTCAACTCGTAGCCTTTGGGCAAGAGTTCCTTTATCTGCGCCACTTTGCTGTCCACATCGCTGGCAAAATTAATCAGGTTTACGCCAGGCTGTTTCACCAAATCTATCTGCACGGCTTCGTTGCCGTTGGCATTAATTTTGACGAATTCCTGTTGCTCGTCAATCTGAATGTCGGCAATGTCTTTGAGGCGGATGATGCGCGAACCGTCGTTTTTGACCGTCAGGTTCGAAAGTTCTTCGATGTCGTTGATGCGCGTGTCGGTAATCGACAGGTAGAGACGGCTGTAATTGGCCAGATAGCCGTTGCCCGAAACGAAATTGGTGTTGTCGAAAACCATTTTCAGGTACGAGGGCGTAATGCCCAGCGACGACATCTTCATCACATCGGGAATGACCACGAATTCCTTGTTTTTCCCGCCTCTGACCACCACATTACTGATTCCATTCACTTGCGAAAACATCGGGCGAAGCACCAGATTTCCCAGGTCGCGCAGTTCGATGGGGCTGTGCGTTTTGCTTTCCAAAGTAAAACCATACACGGGAAACAGCGATTGATTCATCGCTTCGGTGGTGATGACCGTTCCAGGCGGAAGGAAATTTTTTATCTCGTTGATACGGCTTTCCAGCTCGGTTTTGGTCGTTTTTATGTCCGTTCCCCAATTGAAAAACACATCCACAACGCAACTCCCGCGCCCCGTACTGCTTTTCACGGTCGTTACGCCCTGCACACGTTTCACCGCACTTTCCAACGGTTTGGTTACCGTTATCATCATTCTGTCAACGGGTTGCTGACCCGCGTCGGCAATAATCGTGATGCGCGGAAACGGCACTTCGGGAAACAGATTGGTCTGCATCTGCCTGTAACAATACGAACCCGCCAACAGTAATATCAGACCGATAAAGAGAATCGGGTTGCTGTATTTTTTGAAAAAGTTTTTCGACTTAGCTGTGTTCATATCGCTCACTTAATTATTTTTACCAAAGTCGAATCTTCCATCGCGTAACTTCCGTCCAGCACAATCCGCTCGGATGGCGACAACACGGGCGAAAGGATTTCGATGTTGCTTTTATCGCCATTTCCGACTTGCACTTCCTGTTTCACAGCCAGACTGTCGTTCGCTAGGCGCATTATCCAATATTTCTGCATCGAAACATCGCATTGCACAGCCTGCCTCGGAAGGATTTGCGAGGACGAAACGGAAGCCTTTTTCAAGATTGAAACCTTTGCAATCAATCCTTCGGGCAGAAAGCCGACATTCGCTTTCGCTTTATAAAGTTGCGATTGAGAAGCTGTGTTCATCGAAGCCATCGGCGAACCGATTTGTGCATTCAGCACTTTTCCGTCGGGCAATGTGATGGTGCAATTTTTCCCACCAGCCACATATTGTGTGTATTCGTACGGAACGTTTATCTCGAACACCAAACTGTTTTGGTTGGCAATTTCGCAAAGTATCGCGCCTTCGGTTACATAATCTCCGCCCTGCTGTTTTACCAATGTGATGATGCCCGATGTGGTTGCTTTGATGTCGATGATGCCCGCCGAATTGTTATCGTCCAAACCCAAGGCATTCCGCTCTTTGCTCTCCAATCGGAAAAGCGGTTGTCCTGCCTGCACACGGGTTCCCTGCTCCACAAAAACCTTGGTGACGAAAGACGCGATAGGCGCCCTGATGGTGCTTTTGTTCAGGTAAGCGGTCGTTGCCGAAAGGATGATGGAATCGTTGAATGTACCCTGTGACACCTGTGTGATGGTTACGGCGGTGCGGGGCTTCATTGTATCATTGTTATTTGGCTGATGAGAACAGCTTAATAAAATGAGCGGAATAAAAAATAATATCTTTTTCATACGAATATTTAATGGATTTTTCATTTTCAATTTTCAACTTTCACTTTTCAATTGTGTTACCAATTATAATAATTATAAGCATTAATCAACAGCAAGCGGTTTGCCTGCAACAGATAATAGTTTTCGACGGCCTGACTTCTGTTTTTCAGAACCGTGATGTAATTTATCACAGACAATTGTCCTTTCTGAATCTCTTTGTTGTAATCGCCAAGCACCTGATAATAGGACGAAAGTTGCTTTTGCAGAATGCCTATCCGCTCGTCGTAACCTTTCAGTTCGGACAAATATTGGCTTTTCCTCAAATCGTTTTGCAGGATGAAATTATCCCTGTTTATTGCCACCGTATTCAACTCCGCCTTGGTCTGATTGCGCGTGATGTGGCGTTGTTTGCCGTCGAAAATAGTCCACGCGAACGTAACGCCCGCGCTCATCCCCATATTTTTGAAAGTAGTGCTGTTGTATTGGTTTGTCCGCAATCCGCCATCGACAAACAGATTGACGCGCGGTTTGTACTGAATCTCCGAAACTGCTTGGCGAGCCATCAGATTGAGGCTGTCCAGTTTGTAACTTTCCAGAAAAGACGAGTTCGTAATTATCTCGTTTTTAATCTTCAAATCAATATCCGCAAGGTTGATAACGGCAGTATCCTTGATTCCGCAGAGGATATTCAGGTCGAGCAAATGGGTTTGATAGTCTTGCTCGTAGCTTCTTTTTGATTCTTCGTAACCTGTTTTTTCAATCGTAATCAGGTTGTAGTCCGATTGTTTCATCAGTGCCGATTGAGCTAGTTTGCGCACCACATTTTCCTGCTCGTTCAGAATCGTGAGAAGCGAATCGGCAAACGCGATTCGTTGCTTATCCAGCAGACACAGAATGTATTGGTCGGTTACCAAACGTTGCAGTTCGTGTGTTTGCAGATGGATATTGTTGCGACTTATATCCTGCGTTACCTGCGCCTGCTGTTGCGCAATTTTGTACGACGAACCAGCAAACAAAGGTTGCGTCCAGGTCAGCCCCGCTTGAAGACTTCCGCTACTCACGCCTTGGTTGTAGCCGTAATAATCGGTGGCGTTTTGCGGATTCAGTTGAAACTGAGTTTTCCCGTTGTCCTTAGAAATTATCGGCACAAACAGCAGATTGCCGTTTGCCTCCACTTTCGATTGGGTGTAAAACGCTTTCAGCCGTTGCGCTTCGTAAGCCGAAACCGTCTGCTGATTTTTGTAGTCGTTAATCAGCGGACTGCTCTTTATCGCGTGTTCGATATAATATTCCAACGAGTTTTGCGAACCCGATTGAGCATACAAACACAGAACAGACAGAAGCAAGGTGCTCAGAAAAATAATTTTCTTCATTATCGAATTTTTGCGACAAAGCTATGGTTCGATTTTGCAGAAAATTAGAATTTCATTTGTATTAGCCCGAAATAACCGAGCACTTTAATTGTATTTAATTTTTTTTATTACTTTTGTATCGGACAAGCTGATCCAATGGTGATATATTATACCGAAGGATTTATTAAGGGGGTGTTACTGTAAGTAATTGCCCCTTTTATCATTGACTGATGGGCCGTTTCATTTCTTCGTGGCATTGAGCCACTTGAAATGAGGACAAGCTGATCCTCAGGCTCCTTATTGCCCGATGGAATGTCATTGTTTTCTTTTCGCCGGCTTTCGGCGTACTTTTCTCTATATTCTACAGGAGAACAGTAATCAAGTCTATGCAATATCCAATCATAGTTGTAATTCTTAATGAATTGATCAATGCCGTTATAAGCCTCCTCGAAAGAAGAAAATGTTTCTATCTGCAGCACCTGTTCTTCCAGGGTGCGATGAAACCGTTCAATTACCCCGTTACACTCAGGAGAACGCACAAAGGCTTTGGACATCTTCAATCCCAAAAATTTCATTTCATTCATGAAATCAGCAGAATCATATTGTGACCCATGGTCACTTCTTAATTGTAGCTTCATTCCTTGACAAACATCTTTATATACCGAACCAAAGGTCTTTCGTACAGCAGCCCTAACTGATTCCATGGCTGCAAAACGATTGCCTTTTTTTGCAATATGCCATGAAATAACCTCATCGTTAAAGTGATCAATCACACCAAAGAACCAGTGCCACCCTGATCCATCAATCCAGAACTTCTTCCCATCTGTGGCCCACATAAGATTGGGTGCCTCTGTGATGATGGTACCATCATGCTCGCGTTTATTCGTCTTCCGGGGTCTCCTGTTGGGGCTAAGCAAGTTGTTTTCCCGCATGAGGCGGTTAACACGTGCCTTACCGGCAACCAGTGCGTTTATCTTCCTTTTCTCCATACGCTTTTTTACTTTTATATAGCCTTCTGCATTGAATTTACTCTCCTTAATTTCCACTTTAATCTCCTGTAATACCTCTTCATCCGTATGTTTGGGCTTCCTGCCACGCTTACCCGTTTTGGGAGTAGGGTTTTCATACCACGTGCTACTGCTGTAACTGACTACTTTGAATATCAATCGCTTCGGATAAGGCTTGCCGGTTAATGGGTAACGTTCGTTTATCAGCATGGAGATCATCTCTTTCTTAGTTTTGCTGCTAATTCGTTCTTTTTTTTTGTGAGTTCGAGCTCCATCTGCAATTGCCCGATCTTACGCTCGGCAGCACTCAGCTTTGAATCATCTGGTTTGCGCTTTAACCCATCAGTACCGCTTTCAATGAATTGGTCTCGCCAAAGATTAATATCGAACAGTGTGACTCCGTATTCACGAGTAATCAACTCCGGATCTTCTCCACGCAACAAGGATAAAACTATTTCAGCCTTGATTTTTGATGTGAAATTCTTCCTCTTTTCCATAACAGTTGTAAAAATAACTTTTATTTTTTACTGCTCGGTTTTTTTGAGGGCTAATATAATTAGAATTTCATTCTAGGTAAAAATTGACATAAAAACAATGAATTTCATCCTTGTAATTATACCTGACTTCCCAACCGTGCAGTTTGCAAATCTGATTTATGATTGACAATCCCAAGCCGTTGCCTTTTCGCTCTTCCGAAGTACGGCTGAATCGGCGGAAAACTTTTTCTTTATCCAACGGGGTTTTAGAACCGCTGTTGCCGATTTGAAATGTGTTGCCGTTTACTTCAATATGTATAAATCCTCCGCTATAATTGTGTCGGATAGCATTCGAAATCAGGTTGTTTATCAGGCTTTCCAACAGCACCTTGTTGGCGGTAATTTCCAACGCGTTTTGGATATTTGCCGATAAAGTTATTCCATTATTTGATGCCAATTCTTTGAAATACGTTAATTGGCGTTCCAACAATTGGCTGAAATCAATCGTAATCGTCTCTTTGAATTGTGAATTGTCGATTCTCGACAAAAGCAACAGATTTTTGTTCAGCCTCGTCAATCGGGACGAAACATCGTAGAGCGATTCTATGACATTCATTTGTGATTCGTTTAATGAATTGTCCTGCAACAGCAAATCGAGTTGCGATTGAAATACGGCCAACGGCGTTTGCAGTTCGTGCGAAGCATTTTCCGTAAATTCCTTTTGCTGTTTGTAACTCGCCACATTTTCTTCCATCAGCTTGGTGAGGTTGCCGTTCAATCGTGCAAACTCGGTAGTCGTCGTTTTCTCAAATTCGGGAATTTCCCCTTTTTCAAGGTTGAAATCTTCAATTTCGTTCAAGCTGTTGTAAAAAGGCTTCCACAAACAGCGCGACAATACGAACTGGATACCCAACAATCCGATGACGATAATAACGAAAAACAGCAGATATTGTACGCCGAGCATCCGAAACAAATCTTTCGATTCAATCATTGCAATCTGCGACATAAACACATACGGTTTCCCTTCGATGCTTATTTTGCGGTAATAAATGCGGTAATCGATTTCGTGGTTTTCGACATTGCTGAACAGCGATTTTTGGACGACTTTATTTAACGGATACGAATTTTCGTAAGGCAAAATCTTCATATCTTCGTTGAATCGGTTCCAATAGTCGATGTCCGAAATTTTCAACGTCGAATTATTGGTCTCTACAAAATGTTCGCTCCGAAATTTGATTAATTCGTCGAGGTCTTTCGCATAAAAGTTTTTCATCACGTAGAAAAACAGCGGAAAGCAACACATCATAACCACGCTTGTGAAAATCAGAAACTGTCCAGAACTTTTCGATAACAGGCTACGCATCTTTGTCCTCCCATTTATATCCCGTGCCGTAAACCGTTTTGATGCAGGCTTCTGCGCCCGCTTCGTTCAGCTTGGCTTTCAGGTTTTTAATATGCGCGTACACAAAATTGTGGCTGTCCAGCATATCGGCCATATCTCCAGACAAATGCTCCGCAATCGCGTTTTTTGAAATCACTTTGTTTTTATTTCCTATCAGAAACAACAGCAATTCGTATTCCGATTTTGTTAATATTATTTCGGTATTGCCGACATTTACGGTTTTTGCAAGTAAGTCAATTGTTATGCCGTTAGATGTCAGCGTATTGTTATGTGAAAATTGTTGCCGGCGCATCAAAGCATAAATGCGGACACTCAATTCAGGCAGGGGAAAGGGTTTTGCCAGATAGTCGTCGGCGCCAATTTGCAAGCCTTTTATCTTGTCGTCCAATGCACCACGGGCAGATATAATAATGATGCCACTATCGATTTTACGTGCTTTTATTTCCTCAAGGATCTTCAATCCATCTCCTCCGGGAAGATTTAAATCCAAAAGAATACAATCGTAGCTGTATAAATCGATTTTTTCCAACGCTTCGTCAAACGTAAAAGCCTGTTCACACAAATAATGATCGGATGCCAGATAAGTTCCGATGTTATTAGACAGTTCGCGTTCGTCTTCTATTAGTAAGATCTTCATATAATCTTTATTTATCCGTTAAAATTACCAACGCCCCCCAGCAATCAATCCTCCCCCTAACAGTACTTTCCAACTGACAGGTTCTTTTAAGATTATAAATGAAAGGAAGATTGTTATCACAACGCTCATTTTATCAATTGGTGCGACTTTTGACGCTTCTCCCAATTGTAAGGCCTTAAAGTAGAACAACCATGATAATCCCGTCGCGACTCCCGAAAGGACAAGAAAGCCCCAATTGGTTTTACTCAACTCTTTTACGCCTCCTAAACTGTTGCTTGCAATGACAATTCCCCACGTTATGAACAATATCACACAGGTACGTATCGCTGTGGCCAAATTAGAATCAACATCTTTAATCCCAATTTTTGCGAATATTGCTGTCAATGCGGCAAATACAGCTGATAGTATGGCATACCACTTCCACATAATTCCAGTTTTTATTCAAAATTACACATCCAATTCTGTAGAAATTTTGAATAATGAATCTATTCATATAATTCAAAATTTCTACAAAGTTACCGATTTATCTTTGAGCCGATTTCAAATTATAATTTTAATATGTTATTTAAAGGAAAGATCAATGGGATGAGAAGGCTCTTTATGCATTCTCTTACAAGGACTATAGGGCAAAAGGATGATATTATTGGTATGAATAATCTTGATATTGTTAATGTGCTAATTTGCAGGCCCAATAGCAGGCTGGGAAACCAACTTCTTACAACACCAATTATTCAGGATATATCAAGCTATTTCCCGAATTGCAAAATAGACGTATTTGTTCGGGGAAGTGCAGCTTGTGCAATATTAAAAAATTATCGGAATATTGATCGTATTATAAGACTACCTCAAAAGCCATTTCGCAATATTATTCAATATTTATATGTCTGGTGTAGTCTAAGGCAAAAAGAATATGATCTTGTAATAAATGTTGATTATGGATCTTCATCCGGCAAGCTTGCTACTAAACTATCTAAATCAGAAAGAAAAATATTTGGAGTGATGGATGAAAAATTAGCTACTATTTACAGCGATTATATGCATATGGCTAAAACTTCGGTCTATAACCTAAGAAAATCTCTTGGCATAGATCCCCCAATAAATACTGCAATTCCTACATTAGATATGAAGTTAGACTCCAATGAAAAGAAACGAGGACAAGGACTGTTAATTAATATCGTAAATAATAATAAAGCTACAATTTGTATATATACATATGCCACCGAGGCAAAATGTTATTCGGTAGAATGGTGGAGTCATTTGTATGGAATGTTAAAAGAAAGGTATGGACAAAATTATAATATTATAGAAATCTTACCGAAAGAAAATATCTCCCAGATAAATTTTGAGGCTCCTACTTTCTACAGTATGGATCTCCGAGAAATTGCAGCTCTGATAGCCAATGCTACTCTTTTTATTGGAGCAGACAGCGGTATAATGCATCTGGCAAGTTCGTCCGGAACCCGAACAATAGGATTGTTTTCTGTCAGTAATATGGATCGATATCAGCCATATGGAACAAAGAATGTGGGAATAAATACCAATAATAAAAGTCTTGAAGGCATCTTAGATATTATTGATACTTTTCTGACTTTATAATTCAAAACTTCTAAGTTCATGGTGTTTTTTTAACTTAAGAGATATAAAATGAAATCGAAATATTCAATCTTTATTTTATTTTTTTGTATTTACTCAATGTCTGTACAATCAGCTTCCAAAGGAGGCAATATGATAACAGGAGTCGTTTTAGAAAAAGAAACAAATACTCCAATAGAGTATGTGAATATAAGTGTTTATCAGGCAAAAACGGACAAATTCGTAACAGGAACGGTTAGCGATTCGAATGGAAAATTTGCGATCCAATCCCTTCCTGACGGCATATATTATTGTGTATTTAGCTATATAGGATATGAAAAACAAAAATCGGCATCCTTTACAGTCAACAAGAGTCAAAAAACAATTGATTTAGGAAATTTCTACCTGGTAACGTCATCGCAACAACTCAATGAAGTAGTTGTACAGGGTAGGCGTTCAACATATATACAAAGCATTGACAAAAAGATATTTAATGTAGGACAAGATCTGATGAGCAGTTCGGGATCTTTGAGCGATTTACTGCAGAACATACCATCGGTACAAGTAGATGTGGAAGGAAACGTAAGTTTACGCGGAAACGAAAACGTGCAGATTCTCATAAACGGAAAACAATCCACCATGATGAATGCCCGAACAAGAGCGGAAGTACTACAACAACTACCGGCCGGCGATATCGAACGAATAGAAATCATTACCAATCCTTCGGCACAATACAAGCCTGACGGTGTCAGCGGTATTCTCAATATTGTGATGAAGAAACAACGGAAAGTTGGGGTTAACGGAAACATAATGGCCAATATCGGGAACGAAGGTCGTTATAATGCGACAACCTCTATGAATTATAATACAGGCAAGATAAATCTCTATGGAAGCTACGGTATTCGTTTAGATCGTAGAGACCGAATAACACTGGACGATCGAATCAAAAATGACAGTATTTTGTCTTATATCTCACAACATACCGACAGTAAAGCATATCCGCTTTCGCACGTTATCCGTGCAGGCATTGATTGGAATATTGATTCTTCGAACACCTTACAATTGAGCGGTGCATATAATCATCGGGGTTTTTTACGCGAAGAAAATACCTTGACGACCAACAGGGACGATGCTGAAATTATAACATATAATGCGAACCGCTACCGGCACGATGACGAGAAAACCAATCAAGCGGAAGGCAATGCCGTTTATACCCATCTCTTTGGTGATAATAACGAACTTTCCGTAGATTACAGTTATTCAATTCTTGAGGGGTTAGAGGACAATCAATATACCACAAACATATATTCTACTACATCGGAAACAAAGGATAACTCACAGATATGGCAGGCATATTACCAACATCTGTTCAGAGTCACATATAACCGGACGTTTAACGACAAGATAAAATTGACTATGGGATACGAAATGGATGCTTTGCAGACTGATTTGAATTATCACTTCCAGAATCTTGAAAATGGAGTTTTTGTACCGGATATGCAAAAGACGAATGACTTTACAAATAATCAGCTAAATAATGCCATCTATGCAACATTGGAATATAAAGTCGGTAAGTTTGGAATGTTGATGGGCTTGCGTCCCGAGTTGATGAACATAAAATCCCATTTGTTCAGTTTGGACAGTATTGTGAGCAATAATTATTTCATGGTTTATCCTACGTTGCATACAGCCTACCAACTTAACGACAACAATGAATTGCAACTCAATTACAGTCTGCGCGTAAACCGTCCCGAAGCCGACGACATGAATCCGTTTCCTGAATACCAGAATCCGTTAAGCCTGAGAGCCGGAAATCCATATCTGCTGCCGGAGAAAATTCATTCGATAGAAGCGGGATACCAATGGCGGAAAAGTGCAACAACCATTTTAGGCACGCTCTACTACCGCTACACAGCAGACAAGTTGACAACGGTTACAAAGTATTTGGACAATTCTATTCTGTTGACGACAAAGGAAAATTTAAACTCAAGTCAATCGGCAGGTTTAGAACTAATAATAAATACGGACATAAAAAAGTGGATGAATATTAATCTTAGCGGTAATGTTTACTATGACCAGATAAATGCCGAAAAACTCGGATATGGCAAAAACAAAAATAATATCGCGTGGAGTTCCGCTTTGAATGCAAATTTCAATATTTTCAAGGGAGCCATGCTTCAACTTAATTCACGATATACATCATCCTCCTTACTGCCTCAGGGGAAACGGGAAGGAGCTTTCATCACCAATTTAGGTGCAAAATATGAAATCCCATCAACCAATTTATCCATTATGGGTACTGTTTCCGACCTGTTCAACACGTTCAAAAAAATATATACAATAGATACGCCCCAATTAAAGCAACGTATCGAACAATGGCGTAATCCCCGTATTTTTTATATAGGTATAATCTGGAATTTCGGTTCGAGTCAACATAACGACAAGCAAAATTTGAAATACGATGAGTCGCTTTAACAGGCTGTATTGAAAAGACATCGAAAAATAGTTCCATTTTTTACAGTTTAAATATGTTTTGATGAATTTCTAAAATTGAGTCTCCTCTGATAACCCCATTTTTCAAAAGTACGAAAAATTGAGATATTTCAGACGAGAGTTGTTTAAAAAATTATTTATTAGAGAGTTTACATTATTTTCAAAACATATCCATTTTTTAATGG
>NZ_JAPCWE010000027.1 GCF_025943985.1 Anaerorudis cellulosivorans
TCGTACGCTATTTGAAGGGAAACGCAAAAGTAACCAATTCAAATCGTGTACAAGAAATTCAGGACGCATATTATTAAATATAAAATATTTACAAACAATAAACATTATTTTAACGGGACACTAGTGAAATCATTTGATGGTTACCTTCAAAGTGACGGTTTTAGCTCCTATAATGTTTTTGAAAGCAATGAAAAGGTATGCCTTGTCAGCTGCATGGCCCATATAAGACGTTATTATGAAACAGCGCTGGATGAAAACAGGTCTCTGGCTGAATATGCTTTAAAGCAGATACAGCAGCTTTACCAAATAGAGAGAATGGCAGATGAGCAGAACCTGTCGCTTGATGAGCGCCGTAAAATAAGGAATGAGCTTGCCGGCCCTATCTTGCTATCTTTTGAAAAGTGGATGGAGAAAACATATCCGACTGTATTACCCAAAAGTCGTATGGGTGAGGCTATAAGTTACTCATACTCTTTATGGCCCCGTATGAAGAATTATTTAAAAGACGGCAGAATAAAAATAGATAATAACCTGGCAGAAAATGCCATTCGTCCCATTGCATTGTCAAGAAAGAACTTTATGTTCTGCGGTAACCACGAAGCCGCGCAGAATACTGCTGTAATATGTTCGTTACTTGCATCTTGCAAAGAATCCGGGGTAAATCCCAGAGAGTGGCTAAATGATGTAATAGCTAAAATGCCTTACTATCAGAAACCGGGTAATGATGAAAACCTGAAGTTCCTCTTGCCTAACAACTGGAAAAAAGAGGAATCTAATAATACTCTAACAATACTCTAACGATTACTAGTAAAGTTTAGAATCTCTAAGACGAGAAAACGAAAGTCAAGGGTAATTTGGAATAAATCAAGGGGTATTTACTCGGGCGCTTACGTTTACCCGTTATTATAATGGTTTAATTCTATATTGTTTTAATGAAACAACCTCTTAAATAATTTATTTATCTCTTCTGGTCGTTTCTACTAAACTTCAAAATTTCACTTCAGAATGAATCTTTATTTCTCTGATATCTTTACAATTCTATATCCTTTAATATAGCTTTCAAAATCGATAAAAGGATAATCTTTGTTTTTAACTATGTCAGATTTTCTTAGTAATTGTTCAAAACCATTGAATGTCCCCTCTAACTTTTCTTTATAATTAAAATCAGCAATACTATAAAACATACACATTGTACTTAGAATAGTATTGTGAAATTCCTTTGGCAAACCAAGTTTTTTTAAAATATCACTCTTTTTAATTTTCAAACAAATATCATATAATTCTTTACCTGAATATGAAGCAATGAATTCTGGTCGATCAAATGGGTATGAAACAGGAACATCACCGCCAATCAACCCTAAATCGAACTGCCGGACTTATTGGCCATAGACGAGTTATCCGTTAAACTGGATGAAACCATTAGAGAAATCCGCAAGTCGGTTAGGACGGAGTATCACCATATTTTCAGTATTGCTTCTAGTAAGATTTTTATCGGGGTGATCGGATTGTGTACCGTGTGTCTATTTTTTCTTTTCACGGTATTCAATCAGCAAAAGGAAATTGCTACTTACAAAGCAACGATTTAAAATACCGATACGTCCGGATGCATGGTGAAATCACTCCTGCAGGATTAATCAGTCAGGACAGTTTTTTCGAGAACCAGCGGGATAGTGTGAAGATGATCCGTAAACAGTTGGAACAGCACGAAAAGGCTGTTATCGAAAATGCCAAACGGTTGGAGAGGGCACGATTAAAAGAGCAGGAGGTGGAACGGTTGAAAAAAGAGGCTGAAAGCCAGAACCGTCGTAGGGAGCAGATTTTACATTTAGTGGTCACTATCCCATTTATTTTCTTGATTTATAAGCCCTTTTAATAATTCTAACAAATGTTTACCTTTTAGCTCATTAAAAAAATCCGTATCATTTTCATTGTCGTTGTGATATGTAGAAGTCCAAAGTATTTCATAATCATTTGAATTTGAAACCTTATAGACATCAGCAACAGTTTCGCCTTTTGTCCTTGTTGCACAAAATAGATAATCAATATTATAGTTATCTATTATTTTTTGTAACCTGTCTTCTAAATAGCAATTAGGGTTGCCTTGTGATTCTATGCCAATAGTTTTATCAGATAATTTTATAATTAATGTAAAATCTTTACCTTTAGGTAGTTTCTCGTTTTTATTAATAAGTTCGCTACAATATACAAATTCAGAGGTATTTTCAGACAATAACAAATTCCCTAATTCTATTAAAGTCTTTGTTTTTCCTTTATTCTTGGAATGCCATAATGCAATTATTCTTTTCATGTTTAAATTTTAAGGATTTACAATTCTTACTAATTTATCATTTACAAAAAATAAATATGTGACTCCCCCAAAAAAGATATCGCTAATTTTCCATGTTTCGGTTGTTGCCGTTTTATCAGCAATAGTAGCATAACCTGCAATTTCCGCACAAACGGATTTACTCATTCCGATTTCAAATTTACCTGCAATGATTTTATCTGCAATTATGGCTCCATATTTAGTCGTCAATTCCTGTTTGCGCTTGGCTTCTTGTTGTGCTCGTTGTTGGCGATATTGTTGATTTTCTTTTTCTCTTTGCAATTCTACTTCTCTTTTTTCTTTTTCTTTGACTGCATTTTTTGCTAATAGTATATCCCACTTCTCATTGTATAATTTTTCTGTTACCCATTTCCAAGACCAATAAGCATCTATTGATTTAATTAAATCACTAAGAGCAATTTCTGTTGCCTCAGTAGCATCATCAATGTTTTTTAATACGAGGTCAACACTACCTTTTTTATTCAGTACAACATCGATACATTTAAATTTATTTTTTATCAAATTCTCGTAACTTTGCTCATGTAAAATAAAGTTTTCACTTGGTTTATCCTTTACTTCAAAAATATTAAGCCCGATAAATTCTTGCTGTAATTTTACAAATCCTCCAACCAAAATAAATTCTCTCGGGAAACCTGTATAAACAGTATCTCCACTTTCAACTTCCCGTAGAACAAAATAAGGGGCACCACCCTCCTCTATTCCAGGTGAGAACATTTTAAAATCCTTGTTAACACTATTACTAGGTGTTTGATACATCGTATTGTCAAGACGGTTCGTAGAATAAGCATAAATAGAATGTTTTTCAAACTCTACACTTTTTTCTATACTTAGAACATCGATTATCTCATAATATTTATTTCCGACTATATTTATATTATTTTTCGCATCTCTATACTTATATAAATAAATTGGTAGTGTATCATTCGGTTCATAATATCCTCTAATAATTACAGTCGTATCTATTTTATTGGAGAATAATATGCGAGGAGAATCTGTATAATTTAAATTATAGCTATCACTTAACCTTTCATTCGAAGGAAGATATAATCTCTGTCCAATATATTTCTTATAAGCATCCCATATAGGATACACTTCTATCTTATAATATAAACTGTCATATGGTGCATAAATTGCCTCTCTTTCATTCCACCAATAAGGTTTTTCTTCTTGAGGGGGTTTTTCTTCAGCAAGTTTGATCTGTGCCAATATACTTATAGGTAATAATAATGCAACTAATAAAAATTTAAATTTTTTCATATCAAAATCATTTAATTTTATGCTCATCCTCCTCCACTTTTCGTAACCAGCCAGCTTCGTCTGCTCGTTTCATAAGTTTTTCTATATCTGACACACTAGGTATCATTGCTTGTCCTCTTGCAGCCTGAAGTGAACTGTCGGGTCGCCGCCAAATAAAACGATAACCAAAATCTCTTTCATTATCTTCATTCTCGTAAATATATTCGCACCACTGGAAACACAATGTCCAATCTTCTGGATTGTATTTCTCGGGTACCTCATTGATTATCCTAACTCGTGCCATAAATAAAGTGATTTATAATGATTAGTATTTTCTTTCCTTATTGTGTTTTCAAACTCTTTCCGCTTTAGAAATGGGGTACGATTCCATTTCCTTGTTTAAATAGCTGTTTTATGATATAAAGCTATTTTTTGTCAAAAGTATAACTTTTCGGGCTGCAAGACTATTAATTACTCATGTTTCGCAATTCCCTCAAACCATTGACAAAGAAATAGAAGGGAAATGCATTATTGTTTATATTAACCCAAAAGTATACCATTATTCCATTCCAAAAGTATACCATTTTAATTTAATCTCAAAGTTTATTTAACTCTTGGTGGCGGTACCGCCACCAAGAGTTAACGGGTGTTCTTATTTTTACTTTTTTCTTCATTGCTCTGTCATCATTTTTTTTGTTTCTTTCAATCTGTATGATACTCCGTTCATATTTACAAGATATGCCTTATGGGTAAGCCTGACTACAAGTGCTGCCGTAAGAACAGGATCTCCGAAGATCTCTTCCCATCTGTCAAAACCTAAGTTTGTTGTTATGATGGTTGATTTTCTTCTCACTCTCAAAGAGAGATGGTTGAACAACAGCTCTGCTCCCTGTTTATCGAAAGAGATATAACCAAACTCATCACATATTACCAGGTCATACTTTTCAAACTGGTTCTCTACCTGTTTTAAAGTACGTTCAGATTGCGACTCACGCAGCTGGGTTATTAAGCGGTGTACTGTTGTAAACAGTACTTTATATCCCTGCATACAGGCTTTAAGTCCAAGCCCTATCGCGATATGGGTTTTTCCCGTACCCGGGTTTCCCGCGAGTATCACATTCTGTGCTGAAGCTATGAAGTCTAATCTCTCAAGAAGCGGCAGTTTCTCTCTGGCACCCTGAGGCAGCTGTTCACGTTCAAGATCGGTAAGATACATTTTAGAAGGAAACCGTGCATTTCTTATCTGTGACTTTTTACGATTCTCTGACTTAGCCTCCCATTCACGCTCCATAAGTTTAAGCAGATACTCCTCATAATCGATTCTGTCTTTTGCTGCCTCGAGGGCAAGTTCTTTGTAATCACGCCTGAAGACAGGCAGTCTGAGAGCCTTGCTATATTCTGTTATTTGATTGTTTATATTGTCCATTGTCGTTTGTTTGATGCATTAATTCTGTAATCCACGATAGCTGTTCTTTAGCCTTTAGGGTTATATTGTCTTTTGTCTCTACTGTTGGTGCTACAAAAGAGTTATTCCCCAGAAGAGCACGCAACTTCTCGATAGTGGCATGATTACCACAGGTGCTGAGTAATCGCTTCACTGACTCTTCAAGCTTTTCTTCACTTACCATATGATCACGACAGTATGATAGAAGCTCTATAAACTCACGCGATTCATTTTGGAAGAGATCAAAATAAAGATTCCGAAGGTAATGGTTGCCTGCTAGAGCCTGACTCCCGGCAAGGGCTCCCGGCTTTTTCTTAAATGTGTCAAGGTAATGCTCTATATCAATAACCCAGTCATGAGACTTGTAGCTTCTATGATGAATGGCAACCCGTCTGTTTTGAGAGTAGATATGGATCTGTCTGCTTCTGACACTAACATCAACAAACAGCCCCACCAGATTGTCGGGTACCGAATAACGATTGCCCTGATAACTTACAGTTGCATATTTATCTGCCCTTAACTGAATCTGTTCACTGCAAATCATTACCGATGATGGATGTTTTACCAGAACCTTCTTTTCTTCCGTCAAAAGCTCCCGGGCACTCTTGCCGGTTCCCTGCTGCTTCGTGGCATTAAGCTTCTTTAAAATGGAGTCTAGCCACTCCTGTGCTTCGATCGCAGAAGCAAAGCTGTCTTTGGGTGCAAAGGCCTTGCGACGCACGTACTCAACGCTACGCTCAACGTGACCTTTTTCGTTTCCACGATAGAAGTTGGTAAAGCGGTGAGTAAAATGATAGTAACCTCTTAGCTCAAGCAAAGCACGGGTGGGTTCTTTTTCATGACGCCCCACAAACTTTGCAACAGCCACACGCATGTTATCATAAACCATCTTTCGGTGTACACCACCTATCTGACGGAAGAAGCGTGTATGTGCTTCCATGAAAGAGAGTGTGTCCTGACGGTGATAGACATAAGCATACCGGTAATTGCTGTAGGCACAGGTGAAAACGGCTAAATGCAGACTTGTGCGTTTACCACCTATCAGAAGTTTTATCTCACCCCAGTCAAACTCGCATACATCACCGGGTAAGTATACCTGACGTATTTATGCTTCTTTTGAAGTTTGTTTTTTCTCTTTAAACCTGATATAATTGCAAACAGTGGAGTACCCAACATCAAAACCCTGTCGAAGGAGCTCTTCATGGATGTCTTTCTTCTTCATCATCTGCTTGCGTAGTCCCTCTTCCAGCTTCACTTTGTTTTTCGAAAGCAGCTCATCTATGATCTCTTGTACATCGGTTGTTAGCTTGACTTTTTGGCGAGGTACAGTCATATTATAAGCAGGCTTGTCTGATAAAGCGATTGATTGGGCGGCTTCTTTAGAGCAAACAGACTGTAATAATGCTTCATGCTCTAAAATGTACTTTTTTACAGTCTTACGATTGATCTGCAAATCGCGGGCAATGGTGCGCTGGCTCTTACCCTGCCGAAAGCTGTCAATAATGATTTCTTGTTTTGTATACATGCTTATCATTTGTTTAGAACGGATAGAATCCATTCATGGTTGTAAGTGGTATACTTTTCGATTAGAATATGGGGTATTATTTAATTAATATATACACATTATCATCTATATCTCTGTAATATAACATTTTATATATTATATTTTGGTAGTATTGATATATAGTTCTTCATTATGTAAAATGGTATTAATCAACTACACCTCAACTGTAAGTATTTCATTGATATCAGTAGTATAATGTTGAGAGAGATGAGCCTGTTTCATCTTATGCTTCCGCTCGTCCTGTGAAGCCAGCCTTACAACATCACAATGATACTTATCGTTAAGTTTATCGATTACCTCCATCAGTTTTTTGTGTTTTGGATCAGAATTAAAGAAAAGTGAGGGCTGGTAAACACTCGCATCAACAAAATCAGTCAGCAATACCCCACCCCGTTTATAATAATGGTTCTTCTTGAATATCTGTTTTAAGCCTTCATGAGCAAACTTCACCAGTTCAAGGGTAGAGTTAGTCGGGAAAGGCAATTTAATCTGTATAGAGGGGTAATACTGCGTTTCATGCTCCTTAAAAGGATTGGTACCAATGAAAACAATCAATCGTTTACAGAAAGAATTCTGTTCTCGTAATTTCTCGGCACTCATAGAAGTAAAAGTGGTTATACGTTCACGTACTTCGTCAAAAGAACGAAGATCAGTTTCGAATGTTCTAGAAGTACCAATAGATTTCTTCTTTTCAGGCTCCAACATTTCGATAGTCGGAATACCTTTCAGATCCTTTTGCAAGTTCAATCCGGTAATGGTCATATTCTTTCTTACCCAGGCTTCAGAGAGATTCACAAAGTCAATAGCTTTATAAGCACCAATAGCATAAAGCTTCTTAGCATTTCTTCTGCCTACACCCCATATATCCTCAACCTTAAGCCATTTCAGAGCTTTAATGCGCTTCTCTTCCGTATCAATGACATAACTACCACCAGTCTCATTTGGAAACTTCTTTGCAATCCTGTTGGCCAGTTTAGCCAGGGCTTTAGTAGGAGCAGTTCCAATACTTATTGGTATACCGGTACCTTTTTCAATCCTTGCTTTCATTTCAAGTCCATACTTCTGCAGGTCCACATTAATTCCCTCCAGATTCAGGAAACATTCATCAATAGAATAGATCTCCTGATGAGGACTGTAATTTGATAACAGACTCATAACACGTCTGCTCATATCACCATAGAGAGGGAAGTTGGCCGAGAACACTTTAACCTTGTATCTTCGGAATAGATGCTCATACTCGAACGCAGGTGCTCCCATAGGTATGCCAATTGCTTTAGCTTCATTAGACCGTGCAATAACACAACCATCATTGTTACTAAGAACAACAACTGGCATACCGATTAGAGTAGGATTGAATACTCTTTCACAGGAAGCGTAAAAGTTATTACAGTCTATAAGTGCGTACATCTAAATTTACTGTTTAATATTTCAATGCTTTCTTATGGAATACTTCACTACTCCCCATATAGTCACACCCTGTTCATAGTTCACCTCTAATAATGGGAAGTCCTTATTCGAAGGAACCAGGAAACACTTACCATCTTTCATTTTAATACGCTTCAATGTAAATTCACCATCGATAAAACAGAGAGCGATTTTATTTTCTTCCCACTCTAAGCTTTTATCAATAATCAGAAGATCTCCATCACTAAAATCATTACCCATAGAACTGCCCGATACCCTTGCAAAGAATGTAGTTTCTTTATGATCTACCAGGAGTTCATCCAGACTTATATAGTCATGAAAGAAGTCATCCGCAGGAGAAGGGAAGCCAGCCTGTACATTACCTATGTACGGGTACTTCTGCTCAGAACTCTCAGGTTGAATAAGTTCTATTTTCTGGGTGTTTAGTTGCTTTTTCATGAGAGCAAATTTACTCTATTTTCAGATCAGTTTTTCCAATATATGAAAATTTAAGATACATACAATAAGATTTGATAAGGATAGATAAATTTGTTATTTTTGAGAAATATCAAACTTAAAGACCATGAATGCAGATACATTTAGACTAATTTCAGCAATAATAGTAATCGTTAGTTCACTATTAATAATTTACTTCACTATAGAAGCAAGATGGAGGTCTATAAGAGCTCACAAGAGAAGCCCCGAAGTGAGAGAGAGGTACAAAACAATGATCCTGCAGTATAAACCAAAGAAACATAACTCAAAAACAACTCATACCGACACATCCATTAAATAGTTGTATTAAGCCATAACTCAATGGATGCCACGATGAGAATTACTTGCGTAATTCTCATCGTTTGTTTTATCCATATTTTATAACGATGAGGAAAAACGGTCGCGAAGCGACCTTAAAGTCATCGTTTTTCCGTGTTTAAAATATTATATTATTTTGTAAAACAATGATATATTACATCAACACCACGCTTTTCCAAATAGTTAAAGAACTGTTCTACCCCATTAACTTTCGAAAACTTAGCTTTTATCTTGCTTAACAACTCATCGTCAGACTTAGCATTCATTGCTTTTTTAAGTGAAGCGATATCTTCTACCGTAATAATTTTTTCTTCTTCGAATCCATTACCAGAATCGTACGAACAAAAATAAAATAAATCAGAATCCAGTTCGATAGTTATACTACGGCTAATTTCATAATTATCTTTGTAAATTTCCAAGTCCCTATCTTGTTTAATACTTTTCGCTATGTCATCAATCTTTCCTTAATATATTGAATTTTTTGTTTCTGTTCTTGGTTGTGGAGTGGTCTTTTAGCATGACTGGTAACGGTAAATTGTATGGTGCGTAGGGCATCAGAAAGCACTTTCCTGTCAAACCGCTAAGTAGCCGAAGCGCAGGTTTGACAGCTACAATTTGACTAACCGTCGAAGCTGCGCTTCGGCGGAGTTGAAGAAAGCGCAAAAGATTCAAATATAGCATATCCGCCCTATGCACTATACAAAATGTTAGCGTTTCGTACTTTTATTTTTCAGTCATAGTTTACCATTTCTTTGCATTGAATCCAAGGTTCAATTGTAACATAATTGGGAAAAATCCACTGTTACCTTTTGTGTCGAAATAATAAACAGGTCCCATATCAAAAAGTAGGTGCATCTTTCCATAAGCTCTTTGTATTCCCCAAGTTGGTCCAAAGTCGAAACTTATATCGTCAATTCGGTAAATATTTTTTGATTCAATTTCTTTGAAGTTGGTTAAGAGTCTTAATCCCCAATAATTTCCTGAATTATAATTTAAATTTTTCCCTTTTGATTGTCTTTTTGGATAATCCGGAGCATGTCCACCCACTTTCCGGTCAAAATCCGGTGATTTAAGAAGATAGCAAATTCTTCGAAAATCAACCATTTTGTCATATATCCAAGAAAACAGCTTATATATTGTAAAAAT
>NZ_JAPCWE010000028.1 GCF_025943985.1 Anaerorudis cellulosivorans
AATATAGATTAATATGCAAGCAAATAGGATACTGATTTTAGTGCATTTTTGAAAAATTTAAACCGTCCCTTCCGGGTGTCACTGAATTGAAAATAAAAAGTCAGAGACTTTTCGGAGTGGACTCAATTGATTGGTTTTTAATCCATCTTCAACCGTATAATTTTTGAACGATTTTTTTTCAGGATCAAATTGGACAAGCCCGGCATTGGTAGATAACCACAAATTACCAAAATTATCTTCCTTTATCTGAAAAACCACATCATTCGGTAAGCCATTGGAGCTGTTGTAAGTAAAAAAAGTCTCGTTTTTTCTGTCAAAAAGGCTAAATCCTCCTCCCTGTGTCGCAACCCACAATCTTTTTTTACTGTCTTCAAAAACACTTGTCACTTTATTATAAGGCAAACTGCTCGGGTTTTTTGCATCATGTAGGAAGATTTTCCATTTTTTTGTATCTTGATCAAACCGATAAAGTCCATTAACGAAGGTAGATATCCAAATTTTACCTTCCATATCTTCAAAGATGTCCTGGATGGATATTCCTTTAAGTTTCTCTACTTTTGTAAAAGTATCGTCTTCGTAGTTATAGATATCTACTCCTGCCAATGTGCCTATCCATAACATGTTTTGCCGATCCTTGCATAAAGCAAAGGGGCTGTTTTGGCTAATCGATTTCGAATCATCCGATTGTGTATAAGTTACCAATTTCCCTTTTTTTAGATTGTACTTGTGCAATCCCTTCGAAAAAGTACCTATCCACAAGATATCGCCATCTTCATACAAAGCATGAATATTGGTATAAAGTGAACCCAAAGGCTTTGGCAGTGGCAGAAACGTATGGGTTTCCGGATCGAATAAATTTAATCCTTGATCTTCTGTTCCTATCCATATTTTACCATTAGGTGCACGACAAAACTCTCTTACTCTTTTACCCGTTATACTATTATCGGATGCCATCGGATAAAACAATTCGAAATTGTTATACCGATCGGAATAGTAATCTACTCCTCCAAAATAGGATCCCACCCATATACCTCCGTCATTGTCCTTATAAATGGAATAAATAGCATTATCCGACAACGAATACGGCACTAAAGTATTGCTGCGCAAATTAATTGCCTCTTCAGTATCCGTATCATATATATACACCCCCGATTCCGTTCCAACCCAGAGCGTATTATTATCAATTCGTTCAAGGCATCTCACGAATAGTGGATCACCGTTCGGATCTTTATCCAACAAAACACGATAAGTTTGGTTAATGATATTGACGCTTATCAGTCCTTTTTGCGAGGTTGCCACGAGTAGCTGATTATATTGATCAGCCAAGACATCCGAAACTTCACCTATAGCATAAAGGAAACGGTCATCATCTTTCAAATTGAATTCGGATACTTTTTTTGTTATTTTATCGATAAAAAGAAATGGACGAGAATATGGACAGATCCAAATCCTATTATTATTGTCCTGACATAAACTCATCATCTTCATTCCATCTTTTACAATGGGGATGGAATAAAAGATCAGCTCGTCATTTGATATATCATAATGAAAAACGCCTTTTTCTTCCACGGCCATCCAAATATCTCCATCGTTATCGGCAATCATATCACTAACAACACCTTCAACCTTTTTATTATCCTGGGTAACATGATTGAAACGACGAAACTTTTCTTTATATATGTCATAAACATACACTCCATCTTCAGTTGAAACCCAAAGGTTGTTATACTTGTCTTGAAGGATGCGGAGAAAAACATTATCTCTTAAATCACTATTAGGCGAAAATTTAAAAATTTTGAATGAGGTTCCGTCAAACCGATTTAACCCATCCTTGGTTCCAAACCACATAAAGCCCAGATTATCCTGAAAGATAGATCGTACGGTATTCTGTGATAATCCGTTATTAATATTGTAGTGTTTAAAACGATAAGTGGTGGCCTTGGAACCAACCGAAGTAATCAAAAAAACCAATAAAACGAAAAAAAAATGCCTAAGTCTATAAGAAAACATTTTAAACAAAATCAATCATTTATTCCTGCACAAAAAACTTTTATTCAGTTACCTCTAAAATTGGTATTTGATAATTTGGATCGATATAAAGTTTATCTATTCCGTTCACATCTTTAAAACCTGCATAACTTATATACATATTTCTGGGATGAATATGATCCTGATCATGATGAGCATGAAATACCGTACACAAATTACCGTTTTTATCTCTAAAAAAAGCATTATGTCCAACTCCAACCAAAGTACCGGGTTTTTGCAATAAAGGATTATCGGGATACTTTATCCATTCCCCTTTTATATGGGTTGACGTTGCACAACCAATACCATAAAAATGACTTTCGTAACTATTAGCCGAATATGTCATGTAATAAATGCCCTTGTGTTTGATAACAAAAGGTGCTTCGTTCACCCGTGGCCAAATTTCTTCCCAAGCTTGCGAAACACTTATACAATGATGCATGGTCTCTTTCTTGAGTGTCATCAGATCATCTTCCAATTCAGCTACCCAAATATTGAGTCCATCGTTAAAGCGGACAAAAAACAGATATGCTTTCCCGTCATCATCAATAAAAAGGGAGTTGTCTATCGCTTTTTCATCTTCCAGCATAGGTTTCTGAACCACTTGTTTAAATGGACCCAAAGGCGAATCGGAAACGGCTACACAAATATGTTCTTCAGAAGAATAGTACATGTAAAATTTATCGTTGACACAATATACTTCCGGAGCCCAAAACCATTTCTCTCCATAAGAATCATCCTTATGTAAGGCAAGACCTTTTTGCTCGTTCGCAACACGCTTCCAGCGTTTAAGATCAGCGGAAACCATCACTTCGATTCCATCTTCGGCTCCTGTTCCATAAGCATAATAAAGATCATTATACAAAAGGATGAAAGGATCTGCCAATGGAACCAATATTTGTTTTGTTTTCAAATCTTCTTTTCCTATGGTACCGCTTCCACATGATAGAAAAAATAAAGCAAGTAGTGAAAAATATTTAAAATGCATTAGTAATTTGGATTTTGTTGTTGATGTTTCAGGTTATATTTTAATTTCTATGGCCTTGGAACTACCATACAACGCTTTTCCCACTCCAAATATCGTTTTCCCATTTCTTTTACTCTCTCAGGATATTGTTCAGCCAAATTATCGAGCTCGCTTCTGTCGACATTCAGATTGTACAATTCCCATTTCTTGCTTTCGGCCGGCATTACAATTTTCCATCCTGCCTTGTCAATCATTGCTTTTTCGTTGAAATGTTCAAAACAAATTTCTCTGTGTCCGTTGCGCTTTCCTGTCTTGAACACAGGAAGCAAACTCATCCCCTCAGACGGAATAATAGAATATCCCCGATATTGGGACGGATAAGGAGAATTGGAAACATCAAGACAGGTGGCCATTATGTCTATTACATGGGCAATCTCACTATTGATAGACCCTTTTTTCTGCTCGATTCCTTTTGGCCAATGAACAATCATTGGAGTACAAATACCCCCTTCGTAGGTTTTTGCTTTCCAAAATCGAAAAGGAGTATTTGCCACATTTGCCCAGCGAGCGCCAATCGAAGCAAATACATTTTGAGGACCTGGCAACACTTCTTTGTTTCGCGGATAAATGATTTTTTCGCCATTACGCATTTCTGCCGGCCGATCGTTTTCGCCGGGAGAATAATTTTGACAATCTTCGTTGCTTGCGCCATTATCGGAAAGAAAAACAATCAGTGTATTATCCAGTTCATTATTTTGTTCCAATGCCTTAATCACTTTCCCTATTTCCTGATCCATTCTGTCGATCATTGCTGCATGAACCGCCATTGCATGTGCATCCCATTCCTTGGTAGGATTGTTAACCCATTCATCTTTAAATTGACGGGGCGATAAAAAATCATCGGAATCCCCGAACAGTCTCATCTTTTTCATCCTTTCATAACGTTCTTCTCTAATTATATCCCAACCCTCTTTGTACGTGTTTTCATATTTCTTAATGTCTTCCGGCAAGGCGTGAAGCGGCCAATATCGGAATATCCCAAATCATCGGCCAAAATAATAAGAATATTCGGCCTTGCATCGTCTTTCGACAACAATAAAGAAGGAGCCGCAAAAAATATTCCTGCAGCATAATATTTCAACTTAATGATATTCATCGCATGAATGATATAATGACACCGAATAAGGAACATCTTCAGGAGAAGTGCCTCTGTTTTTGTTAGGCCGGTTTCCCATTTCGAACCGTAAAACCCCACCATCGACTATATCCTCATAGCGGATATAGTTCTTGGTATAATCTTGTCCGTTTAATTTTGCTGATTGAATATATACGTTATCTTGATCATTCTTATTTGCCTCAATAATAAATTGTTTCCCGTTTTCGAGTGTAATCGTTGCTTTTCTGAAAACGGGACTTCCTATCACATACTGATTCGTTCCCGGACATACACTATAAAAGCCCAAAGCACTCAATACATACCATGAAGAAGTTTGCCCTTGATCCTCGTCTCCCGGATAACCGTTTTCGGTAGAATTATACAGCTTTCTCATTACTTCCCGCACTTTTTGCTGAGCTTTCCAAGGTGCCCCTGCATAATTATACAAGTAAATCATGTGCTGAATGGGTTGATTCCCATGCGCGTACTGACCCATGTTTGCCATCTGCATCTCGGTCATTTCATGAATTAGACGTCCATATGTTCCTACCTTCACTGTGTTAGGAACAATAAAGACGGAATCCATCTTCGCAACAAAATTTTCATTTCCGCCTAACAAGTGAATCAATCCATTGACATCATGAAAAACCGACCACAAATAATGCCAAGCATTCCCTTCGGTAAAAGGGCCTCCCCATTCATAAGGATCAAAATTAGGTGTCCATGTTCCGTCTTCACCTCGTCCGCGCATAAATTTTACTTCGAAATCAAAAACGTTTTTATAATTATACATTTGACGGGCAAATACATTTTCATAAAAAGAATTACCAATCATTTCTGCCAATTTAAAACCACAAAAATCATCATAAGCATATTCCAAGGTTTTGGCAGTGGATTCGCTATACTTCGGATACGGAACAAATCCCAATGTGAAATACTCTTTCCATCCGTCACGTCCGTTCGAAGGCCCCCAAGGCCCTTTATTGGTTGCTTCATGATAATATGCTTGAAGGGCTTTCAAGGGATCGAAGGTTCGTATGCCTTTGTTCCATGCATCAGCCAAAACAGATATCGCATGATTCCCAATCATGCTCCCTCCTTCACCGGGAAACGACCATGAGGGCAACCATCCACACTGATCGTAGGCGTCGAGCAACGCTGCTACATACTTGCCGTGCATGTCAGGATGAACTAAGGCATTTAAAGGTAACTGTGCACGAAAAGTATCCCAGAATCCGGTATCGGTGTACATGTAGCCATAATGGATTTTCCCATCGTAAGGACTAAAATAATAAGGATTCCCTTCTTTATCCAATTCGTAAAACTTTCGTGGAAAAAGGTTGGCTCTGAAATAACACGAATAAAAGGTGGCTTTTTCCTCTTCGGTTCCACCCTCAACAACGATTTGATGCAGCTGATCGTTCCAAATTTTCAATGCCGCTTGTTTCGTTTCCTCCAACGTGGAATAATTGCCCAATTCGCTCTTTAAATTGAATTCGGCCTGCTCGGGGCTTATATATGAAGACGCCACTTTAACCTCAACATTCACCCCGCTATCAAACTGCACCCATGCTCCGACACCCTTTCCCTCCTGCTCGTTTTTACCTTGCCAAGCGGTATTGGTTGTATTTTCCCACGTCCCGTAATCACGAATCGGCTTGTCGAACTGAATGATGAAAAAATTTTTAAAGTTCTCCTTCAACCCACGTCCGTTATGCACATAACCCGTTATTTTACCCTCTTTGGGATAAATCTTTACCCCACTCATTCCTGTATAGCCATCCAAGATTACATACGCATTTTTTCCTTTGGGGAAAGAAAAACGCAAATGGGCTCCCCGTTCCACAGGAGAAATTTCTGTCGTTATCCCATTATCCAAAAGAACTTTATAATAATGCGGCTTTGCAATTTCATTCCGATGGCTGAATTTAGCCGCTCTGCCGAATTGATCAACAACAAGTTTCCCGGCAACCGGCATCAAAGAAAAAACTGCATAATCGTTTGTCCATGCACTACACTGATGTGCTTGTTGGAAACCACGAATCGAATCTTTTTCGTATTGATATTTCCAACCGTCGCCGTTTACGCCCGTTTGGGGTGTCCAGGTATGCATGGCAAAAGGTAGAGCCGTCGTGGGATAAGTATTTCCCCTCGTCAATTCGAAACGGGAATTGGTTCCTTGCAACGTATTAACATACTTAACCAAATCAACTTTCTGCGAATAAAGAGATAAAACATTCAATCCCACAAAAAGCAGCAAAACAGCCTTAACCATATGATTTCTCTTTCTCATTTTCCTCGATTTTATTCATTAGAAATAAACCCAATCAACATTATTTAATTCCCCTCCAATTTCGGTATCAGATAATCTTTACAGATGAATAATTTATCCTTGCCATTGGTTTGTTTAAATCCTACAGAGCTTATATACATCTCCCTGGGATGAATAGTTGTAGCACTATGATGTGCATGAAATACTACGCGCAAATTACCTTTCTTATCTCTAAATAAGGCATTATGACCAACCCCAACCAAATTACCGGGTTTCTGTAACAATGGATTATCGCCATACTTGATCCATTCACCCATGATATGGGTTGCAGTAGCACAACCAATACCATAAAAAGGACTTTCATAACTGTTGGCCGAATAAGTCATATAATAGACTCCGGCGTGTTTAATAACAAAAGGGCCTTCATTTACACGCGGCCATATTTCTTCCCACGGTTGAGAAACATGAATACAATGATGCATGGTTTCTCTTTTAATTGTCATGAGATCATCTTCCAGCTCAGCTACCCAAATATTATTCCCATCGTTAAAGCGAACAAAAAACAGATATGCTGTTCCGTCATCATCAAGAAAAAGGGAATTGTCTATTGCTTTTTCGTCTTCCAGCATAGGTTTCTGAACCGCTTGTCTAAATGGGCCCAAAGGAGAATCAGAAACTGCTGCGCAAATATGTTCTTCAGCAGAATAATACATGTAAAATTTATTGTTAACATAATATACTTCCGGCGCCCAAAACCATTTATCTCCATATGAATCCTCCTTATGAAGAGCAAGAACATCTTCTTTTTTCCATCTTTTGAGTCTCCTCTGATAACCCCATTTTTCAAAAATGCAAAAAATTGAGATATTTCAGACGAGAGTTGTTTAAAAAATTATTCATTAGAGAGTTTACATTATTTTCAAAACATATCCATTTTTTAATGGA
>NZ_JAPCWE010000029.1 GCF_025943985.1 Anaerorudis cellulosivorans
TTGTGCAGTACCATCGGTGCTGTCGGGCTTAACTTCTCTGTTCGGAATGGGAAGAGGTGGATCCCCGATGCCTCGGCCGCCTTAATCTCTTTTTAAATAACACGACGGACAAAAAAGAAAAGATACAACCCTATAGAAAGCTTTCCAGAAACCCCGACGGCATTCATCCGTCCGGAAACGCTTTTTTTCTCCGGCTGCGAAAAAAAAGTATTCGGGTAATTAGTACTGCTCGGCTTTGACGTTACCGCCTTTACACCTGCAGCCTATCGAGGTCATCGTCTTTGACCACCCTTTTTGTGGAGATCTCATCTTGAGGTCGGCTTCGCGCTTAGATGCTTTCAGCGCTTATCCTTTGCCGGACTCAGCTACCCGGCGATGCAGCTGGCGCCACAACCGGTGCACCGGAGGTCCGTCCGACACGGTCCTCTCGTACTAGTGTCGGTGCCTCGCAAATCTCCCACGCCCACGATAGATAGAGACCGAACTGTCTCACGACGTTCTGAACCCAGCTCGCGTGCCACTTTAATGGGCGAACAGCCCAACCCTTGGGACCTTCTCCAGCCCCAGGATGTGACGAGCCGACATCGAGGTGCCAAACCATTCCGTCGATATGAGCTCTTGGGAATGATCAGCCTGTTATCCCCGGAGTACCTTTTATCCTTTGAGCGATGGCCCTTCCATGCGGAACCACCGGATCACTATGCCCTAGTTTCCTACCTGATCGACTTGTGGGTCTCTCAGTCAAGCGCGCTTGTGCCATTACACTCTTACGGACGGTTACCAATCGTCCCGAGCGCACCTTTGGAAGCCTCCGTTACTCTTTTGGAGGCGACCACCCCAGTCAAACTACCCACCATACACTCTCCCCGGTCTTACCGGGTTAGAATCCAGACACCCGAAGGGCCGTATTTCACCGACGGCTCCACGGCTGCTGGCGCAACCGCTTCTCTGCCTCCGGCCTATCCTACACATCGGATGCCCAAATTCAATGTAAAGCTATAGTAAAGGTTCACGGGGTCTTTTCGTCCCATCGCGGGTAATCGGCATCTTCACCGATACTTCAATTTCACCGAGCTCACGGTCGAGACAGTATTCAGATCGTTACACCATTCGTGCAGGTCGGAACTTACCCGACAAGGAATTTCGCTACCTTAGGACCGTTATAGTTACGGCCGCCGTTTACCGGGGCTTCAGTTCAAAGCTTCGCCGACCGTGGCCGGCTAACCTCTCCCCTTAACCTTCCGGCACCGGGCAGGTGTCAGACTATATACCGCTTCTTTCGAATTCGCATAGCCTTGTGTTTTTGTTAAACAGTCGCCTGAATCTGTTCGCTGCGGCCCTCCCTTGAGGAAGGGCGTCCTTTATCCCGAAGTTACAGGACCATTTTGCCTAGTTCCTTAACCGTGAATCTCTCGAGCGCCTCAGTATACTCAACCCAACTACCTGTGTCGGTTTGCGGTACGGGTGCACCAATAATAGGCTTAGCGGTTTTTCTCGGCAGTTCGCTTACCCGCATTATTGACTCGTCCGAAGACTCGCCATACTTTCAGGTTCGGCTCCCGGAGCGGATTTGCCTGCCCCGGTCTGCGCCTACCCCCTTCAACCTGCTATTCCGTCAGCAGGCAGCGGTGTCACCTCTGCGTCCCCACATCGCTTATCGGTGCAGTAACGGAATCTTGACCGTTTCTCCCATCGGATGTTCCCAAAAGGATCCTCCTTAGGTCCCGACTTACCCTGATCCGATTAACGTTGATCAGGAATCCTGAGTCTTTCGGCGAGGGGGTTTCACGCCCCCTTTATCGTTACTTATACCTACATTTGCTTTTCCGAACGCTCCAGCATGATTCGCAACATGCCTTCTCTGCCTTCGGAATGCTCCCCTACCGACGTACATTGAAGTCCGTCCCACGGCTTCGGTAATATACTTATGCCCGATTATTATCCACGCTCCGCCACTAGACTAGTGAGCTGTTACGCACTCTTTGAATGAATGGCTGCTTCCAAGCCAACATCCTAGCTGTTTCGGCAGCGGAACTTCGTTTTTGTCCAACTTAGCATATATTTCGGGACCTTAGCCGATGGTCTGAGTTGTTCCTCTCTCGGACACGGACCTTAGCACCCGTGCCCTCACTCCCGGGATAACCTTACATGCATTCGGAGTTTGTCCGGACTTGACAGGCGGTGAAGCCCTCGCATCCAATCAGTGGCTCTACCTCATGTAAGAATCTGCCCGAGGCTGCACCTAAATGCATTTCGGGGAGTACGAGCTATCTCCAAGTTTGATTAGCCTTTCACCCCTACCCTCAAGTCATTCGAAAACTTTTCAACGTTTACCGATTCGGCCCTCCATCCTCTGTTACGAGAACTTCGGCCTGCTCAAGGGTAGATCACTTGGTTTCGCGTCTGCTCCTGCTGACTATGGCGCCCTGTGAAGACTCGCTTTCGCTGCGGCTGACGTACCTTCCGGTACTTAACCTCGCCAGGCAAGAGCAACTCGTAGGTTCATTATGCAAAAGGCACGCCGTCACACCTTTTCAGATGCTCCGACCGCTTGCAGGCACATGGTTTCAGGGTCTGTTTCACTCCTCTGTTCGAGGTCCTTTTCACCTTTCCCTCACGGTACTGGTCCACTATCGGTCTCCGGGAAGTATTTAGCCTTGGCGGATGGTCCCGCCGGATTCGCGCAGGATTTCTCGTGTCCCGCGTTACTCAGGATACCGGCCGGCTGCTCTCGTCGATTCGTGTACGGGATTATCACCCTCTCTGATCCACCTTTCCGGGTTGGTTCCACTTCAACGTTCGCGGCCTATATGGCCGGTCCTTCAACCCCGGCGCTGCCGAAACAGCACCGGTTTGGGCTCTTCCCCTTTCGCTCGCCACTACTCGGGGAATCACTTCTTTTGTTTTCTTTTCCTGCGGGTACTGAGATGTTTCAGTTCCCCGCGTTCGCCTCCGCCTTCTCTGACGGATGATATGATCTTCTCATACCGGGTTGCCCCATTCGGATATCTGCGGATCCATTCGTATTTGCCGATCCCCGCAGCTTTTCGCAGCTTGTCACGTCCTTCTTCGCCTTCCAGAGCCTAGGCATCCTCCATGTGCCCTTAGTAACTTTTTATTTTCGCCTCGCCGGGCTTTGCCCCCGCTACAGAAGCAGGAACATTCTCTCGCCCGGACTGATAAATACTCGGCGTCTCTTTATTCTTCTTGTTTGCTCTTCTCTTTTTTGTTTATTCCGTCATGTCAAAGATCGTCTGCCGTTTCCTTTTTCCCCGGACACACGCATGATGTCCGCTTCTCTTCGGCAATGTGGGTTTGAATGAGGTTCCGACCCTCTCTCCTGCGCCGCCTGTTCCGGCCTTTCAAACCTTCCTTTTTCTCTCTCCCGTACGTCCCGCTTCCGGCCCTCCGGATCCCGTTCCCGTATCTCCGTGGAGAATAACGGATTCGAACCGTTGACCCTCTGCGTGCAAAGCAGATGCTCTGGCCAGCTGAGCTAATTCCCCCTCTTTGCTGTCTGCCCTCCTCCGCTCCGAAACGGATCCTCTCCCCTTCAGAGGAGCGGCACCGCGTAGTCCCAGGCAGAGTTGAACTGCCGACCTCTACATTATCAGTGTAGCGCTCTAACCAACTGAGCTATGGGACTCTGTCGTGTACCGACGCCCACTCCGGCGCTCTTCCCGGGTTACGCTCCTTCTCTCTTTTTTTTTCGCGTTCCGCCTGCCCGTCGGCACATTACCCGGCGCGCACTCCTGCGCCCCCCTAACGGTATGTCCCGCCGAACGGGAGTATATGTCTTAAAACTTCCGCCTTACGTCTTTTCCTTTTCAAAACCCCTTCTTTTTTTACGATTATTCCGACAAACCGGCCAAGCAACGTGAATCCAAAGAGAAGCCGGCAGACAAGCCGACATCCTTCCGCTTCATTTGCATATCCCTGTCCGGATCTCCCCGGTTCACCTTCGGGTTCTCCAGAAAGGAGGTGTTCCAGCCGCACCTTCCGGTACGGCTACCTTGTTACGACTTAGCCCCAGTCACCGGTCTTACCCTAGGTCGCTCCCCGAAGGGTTACGAACTTCAGGTACCCCCGACTCCCATGGCTTGACGGGCGGTGTGTACAAGGCCCGGGAACGTATTCACCGCGCCGTGGCTGATGCGCGATTACTAGCGAATCCGCCTTCACGGAGTCGAGTTGCAGACTCCGATCCGAACTGTGAGCGGCTTTCGGGATCGGCTCCCTGTCGCCAGGTAGCTCCCCGCTGTACCGCCCATTGTAACACGTGTGTCGCCCCGGACATAAGGGCCGTGCTGATTTGACGTCATCCCCACCTTCCTCGCATCTTACGATGGCAGTCTCGTCAGAGTCCCCGGCTTTACCCGATGGTAACTGACGATGAGGGTTGCGCTCGTTATGGCACTTAAGCCGACACCTCACGGCACGAGCTGACGACAACCATGCAGCACCTACACATCTGCCCATCGCTGGGAAAGACCGTTTCCGGCCCCGTCAGATGCATTTCAAGCCCGGGTAAGGTTCCTCGCGTATCATCGAATTAAACCACATGTTCCTCCGCTTGTGCGGGCCCCCGTCAATTCCTTTGAGTTTCATTCTTGCGAACGTACTCCCCAGGTGGATTACTTAACGCTTTCGCTCAGCCGCTTACATTGTATCGCAAACAGCCAGTAATCATCGTTTACTGCGTGGACTACCAGGGTATCTAATCCTGTTTGATCCCCACGCCTTCGTGCATGAGCGTCAGTTGCGGTTTAGTAAGCTGCCTCCGCAATCGGTGTTCCTTGTGATATCTACGCATTTCACCGCTACACCACAAATTCCGCCTACTTCATCCGCACTCAAGAAAACCGGTTTCGACGGCACTCTCAAGGTTGAGCCCTGATATTTCACCGCCGACCTAATCCCCCGCCTGCGCACCCTTTAAACCCAATAAATCCGGATAACGCTCGGATCCTCCGTATTACCGCGGCTGCTGGCACGGAGTTAGCCGATCCTTATTCGTAAGGTACTTGCAAACCGGTAACACGTACCGTCCTTTATTCCCTTACAAAAGAAGTTTACAACCCTTAGGGCCGCCTTCCTTCACGCGACTTGGCTGGTTCAGACTTCCGTCCATTGACCAAAATTCCTCACTGCTGCCTCCCGTAGGAGTCTGGTCCGTATCTCAGTACCAGTGTGGGGGACCAACCTCTCGGTTCCCCTATCCATCGTCGGTTTGGTGAGCCGTTACCTCACCAACTGCCTAATGGAACGCATGCCCATCCACAACCGCCGTTCCCCTCGCGGAAAACCCTTTAACAAATAGTCCCATGCGGAACCCCTGTTTTATGGGGTATTAATCCGTCTTTCAACGGGCTATCCCCCTGTCGTGGGCAGGTTGCATACGCGTTACTCACCCATCCGCCGGTCGCCGGCAACGTATTGCTACGTCCCGATGCCCCTCGACTTGCATGTGTTAAGCCTGTCGCTAGCGTTCATCCTGAGCCAGGATCAAACTCTTCGTTGTATCATTGTTTTTTGTTTGTTCCTTTTGAACTTCCGTCCGAAAACCGGACAACTCCGGAAAAAGTAATAAACCCCGAAAAAACGGAATCCACCCTCTTTTCCCAAAATCCGAAACCCAAACCGGAATGCACTGCAACGAAAGCGCCTGCTCCTCTTCTCCGGCTCTCTCTTTATCACGCATATCTTATACCGTTCGTCTTCTCAAAATAATCGTTTACGGGTCGTCAACGGCAAAAAAACGGCCGGGAAAAAACAATCCCTTTTCCACCATTTGCCGCGACTACTGCTTTGTCAAAAAAAACGTGTACGGAAATTTTTCAAAGATCTCTTTTTCTTCAAAAAAACGGCTTGCGCCCTTTCTTTCAGCCCCCCCTTTCATCGGGAAAGCGGGTGCAAAGATAGAAACTTTTCCTTTCCCTTCCAAAATATTTCAACAACTTTTTTCGAGAAAAA
>NZ_JAPCWE010000030.1 GCF_025943985.1 Anaerorudis cellulosivorans
TGGATAATCCGGAGCATGTCCACCCACTTTCCGGTCAAAATCCGGTGATTTAAGAAGATAGCAAATTCTTCGAAAATCAACCATTTTGTCATATATCCAAGAAAACAGCTTATATATTGTAAAAATAAGAGAGCAAAAAAGAGGGAATAAAAGGCTCTGCGCCCACTTTTCCGGAGCATATGCACCCAGCATTGCAAGGTAGTGGAAAAATTCATACGATTCCGGAGCATATGCACCCATTTCCCGAGTTTAACATGCTCATAAAAAGCATACTACGTTTTGCCTCTTTCCATTATCAGCCACATCCGAATTTTGGCGCATACCCACCCACTTGTCTTGATTATTTTTCATAAGATTGTGTGATATATCTACTAATCACATCATCGTATGGCAGGAATAATAATTAACATGAGTAAGGTAAAACAAGTACTTCGCTTACACGTGCAGGGCGTTTCAAACCGAAAGATAGCCCGTGATTTGGGGTTATATAAAGGAACGGTCAATACCTATGTGCGTAAGATCAAAGAGCATGAATACAGCATAGAAGAGCTGCTGGCTCTGGATGAACCGGTTTTGGAGAGTAAGCTCTTTGCCGGCAATCCCGCTTACAAGCAGGATCGTTTCGAAGAGTTTAAGGGTATGATTCCTTATTGGGAGAAAGAACTCAAAAACCCGCATGTCACGCGTTATCTTCTCTGGGAGGAATACAGGAAAAGTCATCCGGATGGTTACGGCTACTCCCAGTTCTGTTTTCATTTAGGGCAGATCCTCCATGCACGCAAACCGGGAAGCATATTGCAGCACAACCCGGGCGAAAAGCTTTTTGTGGATTTTGCCGGGGATACCTTTCCCTATATCGACCCGGAGAGTGGAGAAGTAATACAGACCCAGGTGTTTGTAGCCTGCCTGCCCTACTCCGACTATGCTTTTGTAATGGCCGTTCCCTCGCAAAGCACCGATGATTTTCTTTACGCTCTTTCCTGTTGCTTAAAACATCTGGGAGGTTCTCCCAAGATAGTGGTTACAGACAATCTGAGGGCTTCGGTGATTAAGGCAGACCGGTATGAACCCACACTAAACAGGGTGATGGATGATTTTGCCAACCATTACGAATTCGTAGTTTTGCCCGCGCGGGTGAAAAAACCTCAGGACAAGGCCTCTGTTGAAAATGAGGTAAAAATCATCTACAGGCGCGTCTATGCCAAACTTCGCCATCATACCTTCTTTTCTCTTGAAGAGATAAACCGGGCTTTAGCCGATAAAACGCGTGAACACAATCAAACCCGTCAGCAGCAAAAAGGATATTGCAGGGAAGAGAAGTTTCTGGCGGAAGAAAAGCCTTTGCTGAAAGAACTTCCGGAAAAAGATTTTGAGATAAAACATTATGCGAAGCTCAGGGTAGCTCAAAACAACTGCATCTATCTTGCCCGTGACAAACGTTACTACTCAGTTCCCTATCAGTATATTGGGGAAAAGGCGGATGTCATCTATACCCGAAGTTTGGTTCGCATTTATGTCCGGGGAGTATGTGTGGCCACACACCAACGCGTTATCGGATTCGGATATACTACCGTCAAAGAGCATATGGGTTCCGGCCATAACTTCTATCAGGATCGCAGCCCGGCGTTCTATATCAGGCAAGCCGGCAAACACTCCGAGCTGTTGGCAGAACTGATTGCCGTTATTTTTCAAAGAGCGGAGGTGCCCGAGGTACAGTATAAAAGATGTGATGGGCTGTTGAGTCTTCAACGAAAGACAGATCCGGTAATTTTTGAGCAGGTATGCCGCTATGCATTGGACAACGATATCCTGAGCTATCAATCCATCAAAAGAGTGATCAATAACAAAGCGTATCTGCATGATGTGGAAGAAGAAAAACGTCAAGACGGGAAAAATAAAAACATACAGCACATCAATATTAGAGGTAAAAAATATTATGCGGGGGAATAATCCCACAATAAATTCATCAAACAATTATCAAAACAATGGAACAGATTAAATCAGAACTTGTAGCCCTGCGCCTGTCGGGCATGGCTGCTACATTGAAAACATTGGAGGAGAGCAGGAAAATCCATGAACTCTCTTTGGCGGACGGACTGAGACTGCTCATACAGGGAGAGCGGGATCAGCGGGAGGCAAACCGGTATACGCGTTTGGTAAAAAACGCTTCGTTTCGATATCAGGCTACCCTCGAGGAATTGAGTTTCGATGCATCCAGGGGAATAGACAAATCACAAATCCTTTCGCTGGCAACGGGAAATTACATTCGCAGGGGAGAATCAATTTTGATTACCGCAGCCACCGGATGTGGGAAAAGCTTTATAGCCTCCGCATTGGGTTATCAGGCATGCAAACAGGGGTTTAGCGTCCACTACTTCAGTATGCAAAAGCTGATGGCAAAAATTAAAATCGCCAGAGTAGAAGGCGACACCATACGATTCTTTGAAAAGCTGGCCAAGACAGATTTATTGATACTCGATGATTTTGGTATCGGTACAATGGACAATCAGCAGCAGCTGGATTTTATGGAAATAATCGAGGACAGGCATGCCAGGAAAGCAACCATCATAGCCAGTCAGCTACCTCCGGCTAGCTGGTTCGACCTGTTCTCGGATGAAACGATCGCGGATGCGTTCATAGATAGAATGATTCCTTCACATAGAATCGAATTAAAAGGAGATAGTTTAAGAAAAAAAAGATAACTTTGCCAAATTGATAGTTCAGCCAGTGGGTGGGTATCACCGGAATCACTGGGTGGATATCACCGGAATATCAA
>NZ_JAPCWE010000031.1 GCF_025943985.1 Anaerorudis cellulosivorans
TATGAAAACTTTACACATGCTTATTATTTCAATCTTTTTAGCTACAAGTCTTATGGCCGAATCGTATGTATTGGAATCGCCCGACGGCAAATTGCAGGTAAAAGTGGAAATCTCGGATAATATCCGATTTTCCGTAAATCACGAACAAACAGAAGTAATTGCTCTCTCTCCTATTTCCATGACACTTTCCGATGGCAGCGTGTGGGGTCAAAAGCCCAAGTTGAAAAGCAAAAAAACGCAACGCATTAATCGGATTATTGGTTCGACTCTATACAAGAAAAGGGAAATTCCCGATGTATATAATGAATTGATGCTGAATTTCAAAGGAAATTACAGCGTGATTTTCAGAGCCTATGATCAAGGTGTGGCCTATCGGTTTGCAGCTAGTGAAAAAGACAGTATTTGGATTCAAAACGAAGAAGTTAATCTTCAATTCAGCCACGATTATCCGATGATAGTGCCTTACGTCAGAAAAGAAAATCCGAAAACATTCGAAGAACAGTTTTTCAATTCGTTTGAAAATACCTATTCCCATTTAAAATTGAGCGAATTGGATAAAAAACGGTTGATGTTTTTGCCCCTGGTTGTGGAACTCGACGACGGAAAGAAGCTGTGCATTACTGAAGCTAATCTTGAAAGTTATCCGGGACTCTATCTGAACAAAGGAGAAAACCTATCGCTCCGGGGAGTGTTTGCCCCCTATCCCAAACACGTAAAACAGGGCGGACACAACATGCTTCAGGGATTGGTTACCGAAAGAGAAAATTATATTGCGAAATGCAAAGGGAGCCGTAATTTTCCTTGGCGTGTTTTTGCCGTTTCCACAAACGACAAAGAGCTGCCGGATAACGACCTGGTATATTTGTTGGCAGAATCTTCACGGGTAAAAGATACCTCCTGGATCAAACCCGGTAAAGTGGCATGGGAATGGTGGAACGATTGGAATCTCTATGGGGTGGATTTCAAATCCGGCATTAATAATCCGACCTATAAGTACTATATCGATTTTGCATCGAAACAGGGTATCGAATACGTTATTCTTGACGAAGGATGGGCTGTTAACAAACAGGCCGATCTGCTGCAGGTGATTCCCGAAATCAATATTCGCGAATTGATAAATTACGGAAAATCCCGAAATGTGGGAATTATTCTTTGGGCAGGCTATTGGGCAGTCGATCGCGATATGGAAAACGTTTTCAAGACCTATTCCGATATGGGAGTCAAAGGGTTTAAAGTCGATTTCATGGACAGAGACGATCAGGCCATGGTCGATTTTTATTATCGTTGTGCCGAAACGGCAGCCAAATACGGACTGATGATCGATTTTCACGGCGCATACAAGCCAACAGGCTTGCATCGCACCTATCCCAACGTAATCAATTTTGAAGGCGTGCATGGTCTGGAACAACTTAAATGGTCACCTTCATCGGTCGATATGGTAACATACGATGTAACTATGCCCTATATCCGGATGCTGGCGGGGCCGTTGGATTATACACAGGGAGCCATGAGAAACGCCACCAAAGAAAATTACCGCCCGATTAACAGCGAGCCGATGAGTCAGGGCACCCGTTGCCGCCAACTGGCTGAATACGTGATATTCGAATCACCGCTGAATATGCTTTGCGACAGCCCATCAAATTATCTCAGGGAACCGGAATGTACCCGTTTTATTGCCGACATACCCACGGTTTGGGATCGAACTTTTGCATTGGATGGAAAAATAGGTAAATACATTGTTATGGCGCGCCAAAAAAATGATGTATGGTATGTTGGAGGTCTGACCAATTGGGAAAAACGAGAAGTTACGGTCGATTTGTCTTTCCTCGATAAAGGCTATTATGAAGTAGAGTTATTCAGCGACGGAGTTAACGCTGATCGTGCGGCCCGCGATTATAAACGGGATATTTTCTCTCTTTCTGGAAATCAAAAATTATCGGTTACACTCATGCCGGGAGGAGGTTTTGCTGCAAAAATCAAGAAAAAATAGCTTT
>NZ_JAPCWE010000032.1 GCF_025943985.1 Anaerorudis cellulosivorans
GTTAACGCTGATCGTGCGGCCCGCGATTATAAACGGGATATTTTCTCTCTTTCTGGAAATCAAAAATTATCGGTTACACTCATGCCGGGAGGAGGTTTTGCTGCAAAAATCAAGAAAAAATAGCTTTTCCTTTTGAAAGGATATAATTATTTGCGTCAATTCAAGTTGATTTAAAAAAAAACAGTATATCGTAAGTATAGTACTTTCCAAAAATGGGACCTTTGGTTAAGTTGAAAAAAGAGGTTTTGAAAAAGTACCTAATATTGTTGTATTATTTAGAAAAACTTAGTATGGGAAATACAAATCATAAATTACGTTTGTCTGTAATGATGTTTCTCCAGTATTTTATACAAGGGTCGTGGTATGTAACGATGGGGACTTATTTGTGAGAGACTTTTCATTTTACGGTGGGTGCAAATCGGGTTAGCCTATGGTGCGGCGGCTATTGCGGCTATTATCTTCCAGGTGATCGTAGCAATGATTGCAGATCGATTTTTTTCAGCCAACAGGGTACTTGCTTTTTTGAATATAGTAGGTGCTGTTTTGCTTTTCTGTTTGACCACGATTGAACATTTATCCTTGTTTTTTCCTATTCTTCTTGCCTATACCATTTGTTTTATGCCTTCCATGTTGTTATGCAATTCCATTTCTTTTGAGAATCTTGCGGATCCGTCCAATGAGTTTTCCAGAATTCGTCTGTTTGGTTCCATCGGCTGGATATTGACAGATGTACTGATCAGTTCGTTTGATTTGGAAACCTTTTCCACCCCTTTTTTCCTGACTTCGACAATGCGTCACCCTAAAAATTTTCCCAAAATTTTTCATCAAAAAGAGACGCTATTAATTTGTGTTTTGGGGTTATCAACATTGTTTTTGTCATTGTCTCGCCACTTTTAGGAAGTCTGATTTTCAAGGTTGTGATTGTTTTGGCTATGTTCAAAACTTTATCTACACTCAAATTAATCCTGTTTAACTTCAATCTTCTTTCAAGCTCTTTATATACTTTATATGCTGCAAAACAGATACAAACATGTGCTTCAATTCTTCGTTCCGTAAAGTGGAACATCGGCCGTATTTGAAGCGTTCCTTTCGTAATCCGGAAAGCATTTTCAACTACCCATAATCCGCTGTATTGCTCATATACATCTTTACAACAAAGAAAAGTATTGGTTAAATATCCCTTCCATCCATCCCATTTTTCATCCTCCTTTATTGACTGCCGATTTATCGTGACGGTTACATTATTCGTAAGCACCCGATTAAATACCCCTTGATTTATTCCTCATAAACTTTGGCGTTCATAATCTCGGTACAGAGATTCCAAACTTTACCGGTAATCGTTAGAGTATTATTAGAGTATTATTAGATTCCTCTTTTTTCCACCTGTTAGGCAAGAGTGCCTTCAGGGTTTCAT
>NZ_JAPCWE010000033.1 GCF_025943985.1 Anaerorudis cellulosivorans
CATTGCTGTCCCATTAAAATCTACAATAGCTCTTTGAAATATTTGAAATTTAGTTAGTTGTATACAATTTTCGATTAAACGGATTTGAATTCTCATCTTTGTGATCCTAATATGGATTGCAAATGCATAAAGATAAATTCGTGTTCGCTCAGCTGGTCGCTTTCTTGGATAGGAACAAATTCAATTACATCGTTCATAAATATGATGGCGACAAATATGTGAAACATCTCACTTGTTGGAATCAACTTCTTGCTCTAATGTTTGGTCAATTGTCTAATAGAGAAAGTCTGAGAGATTTGATTATTGCTCTTGAAGCTCACAACTCCAAATGCTATCATTTAGGAATGGGCAGAAACGTTTCAAGATCATCTCTTGCAAGAGCCAATCAAGACAGGGACCATCGCATTTTTGAAGAATATGCCTATCACCTTATGAACGAAGCAAGACAGAAGCGTGTTATGGATATCTTCAAACTCGATGGAGACGTGTTTGCATTCGATTCTACAACAATTGACTTGTGTCTGGCAGTTTTCTGGTGGGCTAAATTTCGCAGGACGAAAGGTGGCATCAAAGTACACACCTTATATGATTTGGAAACACAGATACCCGCATTCTTTCACATCACCGATGCAGCAGTACACGATTCAAAAGCGATGAAAGAAATTCCTTATGAGTCCGGATCATATTACATATTTGACCGTGCTTACAACAACTTTAAAATGTTGTACAGGATTCACCAAATAGGCGCCTACTTCGTTGTCCGTGCGAAGAAGAACCTGCAATACAAGTCCATCAAGTGGAAGCGCAGGTTACAGAAGAACGTGCTTTCGGATGCAACAATCGAATTAACGGGTTTTTATCCAAAGCAATACTATCCTAAGCCTCTTCGTTGGGTAAGATATTGGGATGAAGAACAGGAGCGTGAATTTGTATTTCTGACAAATGCAATGCACATCTCTTCACATCTGGTTGCCGAACTTTACAAAAACAGGTGGCAAATAGAACTTTTCTTCAAATGGCTGAAACAGCATCTTAAAATCAAGAAGTTTTGGGGTACAACCGAGAATGCCGTTCGCATTCAAATCTATGCTGCAATATGCGCCTACTGCCTTGTGGCAATCGTTCAACACGACATGAAACTTGACAGAAGCACATACGAGATTCTTCAGATATTAAGCATCTCGTTGACCGATAAAACTCATCTTAGAGACCTCTTTGACAAAACTAAATTTCAAAATGACAAAGAACGATTTAGACCTAATGGCCCAAGTTTATTTGATTATTAATAAAGTCCCAATTTTAATGGGACACTAGTGAT
>NZ_JAPCWE010000034.1 GCF_025943985.1 Anaerorudis cellulosivorans
TGAGTCTCCTCTGATAACCCCATTTTTCAAAAGTACGAAAAATTGAGATATTTCAGACGAGAGTTGTTTAAAAAATTATTTATTAGAGAGTTTACATTATTTTCAAAACATATCCATTTTTTAATGGAAAAACAGTGTCTTTTTTGACTCGAAAGCGATCTTTTACTTGCTTGCATCACATATTTCAGTATTCTCCTGAAGTTTATCCAAGTAACCCGGGAGTAAGCCCATAGGCGGTTGGCAGCAAGTCCGCGGTAGCGTGTCTTGCCGTTTGTGAGGTTATATCCGAGTTGAAAAATTGTGGCTTCCACATTGTTTCGCTTCCATTTCTCCCTGATGGGGACATCCCGCAGCTTTTGCCTTAGCATGGATGTACGGACATCCTCTATCGTGAAGTAACGGTATTTGCCATCATCTGTTTTGATGCGCCATTTCTTTACAGGTTTTCCTGTCTGTGAGTCTATCTTTGTTGTTGCTGCCAAACATGCTGTAATAATTATTTGTGTTTTAGTATCCAGGACTATCAGCTCATCGGGATTCTCTTCACTGAGCGTGAGTTCATACCTGGGAGGCTGTCCCTGGATACCTGTAAGGATTAAATCAATGTCATTTTCATTGGCGTAATCTTGGGTTTCGGTACTGTTATAAGCCCCGTCAGCATATACTTTTTCAATCTTATCATCAAGGAGCTTCTGTGTTTCCTCGATGGAGGGTTCAAGAAAGTCGCAGTCCGGGGTAGAGACAACATCCAGGTTTACATCGGTAACCAGGTTCAATGGCTGCCTGTCGCTATCATCAGGCTGTCCTTCACTATCCTTTGGTGCATCATCGCATGTTTCAGTAATGTTTGCGGAATAACCCTTTACTCTCTTTCCACCTTTGTTACGGTAGTGGGAGTCGGTATCGTGGGGTGATTGTATGGATTTGGCACTTATATCGTCATTATCCTTAGGCAGCACAGTCTTATCTGCAGTTACAGTAAACTGCTGTTCAAAGACAGCCTTCAGAGTCTGGTAAGTACCATAGTCATGCCTTTTAAACAGCTTGATAAAACGATACATCAGCCTGCCTAAAGCAACGAAGCGGGTATCTACCTCCTTCTTGTTACTGCGATAGATGAACTTGCTCCCCTCCTCGTCCATGATATGGTCGATAAGGTCGAACTCCTCCCGTGACAGGCTGCGCTTGTAAATATGATCTGAACGCTCCTCTATGAACAGGGCAAGTGTTTCATGTACAAGCTCGTAGCGGGTAT
>NZ_JAPCWE010000035.1 GCF_025943985.1 Anaerorudis cellulosivorans
GAGTCTCCTCTGATAACCCCATTTTTCAAAAATGCAAAAAATTGAGATATTTCAGACGAGAGTTGTTTAAAAAATTATTCATTAGAGAGTTTACATTATTTTCAAAACATATCCATTTTTTAATGGAAAAACAGCGTCTTTTTTGACTCGAAAGCGATCTTTTACTTGCTTGCATCACATATTTCAGTATTCTTCTGAAGTTTATCCAAGTAGCCCGGGAGTAAGCCCATAGGCGGTTGGCAGCAAGTCCGCGGTAGCGTGTCTTGCCGTTTGTGAGGTTATATCCGAATTGAAAAATTGTGGCTTCCACATTGTTTCGCTTCCATTTCTCCCTGATGGGGACGTCCCGCAGCTTTTGTCTTAGCATGGATGTACGGACATCCTCTATTGTGAAGTAACGGTATTTGCCATCATCTGTTTTGATGCGCCATTTCTTTACAGGTTTTCCTGTCTGTGAGTCTATCTTTGTTGTTGCTGCCAAACATGCTGTAATAATTATTTGTGTTTTAGTGTCCAGGACTATCAGCTCATCGGGATTTTCTTCACCGGGCGTGAGTTCATACCTGGGAGGCTGCCCCTGGATACCCGTAAGGATCAGCTCCATGTTATTATCGCTGGTGTAATCTTGAGTGCCGGTACTGTTATAAGCCCCGTCAGCATATACTTTTTCAATCTTCTCATCAAGGAGCTTCTGTGTTTCCTCGATGGAGGGTTCAAGAAAGTCGCAGTCCGGGGTAGAGACAACATCCAGGTTTACATCGGTAACCAGGTTCAATGGCTGCCTGCCGCTATCATCAGGCTGTCCTTGGCTATCCTTTGGTTCATCATCGCATGTTTCAGTAATGTTTGCGGAATAACCCTTTACCTGCTTTCCACCCTTGTTACGGTAGTGGGAGTCGGTATCGTGGGGTGATTGTATGGATTTGGCACTTATATCGTCATTATCCTTAGGCAGTACAGTCTTATCGGGAGTTACAGTAAACTGCTGTTCAAAGACAGTCTTCAGGGTCTGGTAAGTACCATAGTCATGTCTTTTAAACAGCTTGATAAAACGATACATCAGCCTGCCTAAAGCAACGAAGCGGGTATCTACCTCCTTCTTGTTACTGCGATAGATGAACTTGTTTCCCTCCTCGTCCATGATATGGTCGATAAGGTCGAACTCCTCCCGTGACAGGCTGCGCTTGTAAATATGATCTGAACGCTCCTCTATGAACAGGGCAAGTGTTTCATGTACAAGCTCGTAGCGGGTAT
>NZ_JAPCWE010000036.1 GCF_025943985.1 Anaerorudis cellulosivorans
CACTACTGTCCCGTTAAGATTTGAGGTCTCGAAATAATTCGAGTTGACCGTCGTCAGACGAGACATTTAAATTTGGTTTGTTGAACAATTCACGAACCGGTATCTTCTCAAACAACATAGTTCCTATGGTTTGAGAAATCATATAAAGTGATGGTTCTTCGATGTGCATCTTTTTCTTGGCCAATGCTAAAAGCAAGAACGCACATACGGCTATCCATATCTGGGTATAGACGGCATTTTCAGAGGTGCCATAAAAGGATTTGATATGCAGGTGTTGCTTTATCCATTTGAAGAAAAGTTCGACATTCCATCTTTCCCTGTAAAGTTCGGCAATGGTGAGTGCCTCGTAGCCGGTATGGTTCGTTATGAAGCGATACACGTTCCCGGTGGCAAAATCTTCATAGACAACCATACGGAGTTCATCCGGATATTTTTCAATAGATGCTTCTTCGGTCAGACGGATTATCCGGTCACTGATTACACCTGTCTGCGAGTCAACCGCCCCGGAAGAAACAACCTCGTACTGCATGTTATCTTTAGCCCTTGTTACAAAGAAAGCGCCATTCTTATGGATGTTGTTGAAGAGCCTGAAGAAGTCAACGTATCCCTTATCCATCAAATAGATGGCACCCATCTCGATGCACATCTCATCCATTGCATTGACATCATGAACGGATGCTCTTGTAAGATGGATGAAAACAGGGAGATTACCTCTCAAGTCAATTTGTGTATGTATTTTTATGCCTCCCTTGTTCTTGCGGAACTTGGCCCATGGACAGAGTTTGAGACACAGACCGATGGTGGTGCTGTCGAAAGCATAAACCATATTATCAATATCAAGCCTGAACTTCTCCTTGGCGTAAAGTGGCCGCACTTTCTTTATCAGGACTTCTCCCAACTCGGCATAGATGTGCCAGTCCCTGTTCTCGTTGGCTTTTGCCAATGTGTTGCGGGGAACTGCATAACTGATGCCACAATGATACAACTTCTTTACCATGGTCAGTGCATTCAGGCTCGCTTCGATATCACGCAAACTGTTCTTGTCTGCATATTGAGCCATGCACATTACAAGAAACTGATCATGACAGGAAAGGTTCCTGACTCGGTAATCACCCTTGTGTCTAGTGATAATTTCGTTGAATTCTCTACGAGGTATGAGCTGCATAATTTGGGAGAAAACTGTTTTGCCGGAATTCATGTCGTACGCTATTTGAAGGGAAACGCAAAAGTAACCAAT
>NZ_JAPCWE010000037.1 GCF_025943985.1 Anaerorudis cellulosivorans
ATGCGCAAAGGGATAAACTCGCTGTGCGGAGTTGTACAGAACCAAATGGGATATGATGTTCGTATGGGTGACTGTTTCATTTTCATAAACAGAACCCGCACCACTATGAAAATCCTGCATGCTGAAGACGGAGGTCTGGTCCTATACATGAAAAGACTTGAAGAGGGAACCTTTCGTTTGCCCGGATATGATAAAGAGAGCCGGTCATACCCCATGAGCTGGACAGATTTGGTTATGATGGTTGAAGGAATACAGGATGATCCAAACAACAGGTTGAAGCGACTAAAAGCGCTTAGAAATCGCCGGTAAAAAACTTAAATAAAAGTATAAAATATTGCTCTGAAAACTTGTCTGATTCAAGGTTTTTTAGTATTTTTACGACTAAATAAAAGCCCCTTAAAATGGATCAGTCGGAAGCATCAGCGCTCTTAATAAAATCGCAGGCGGAACAAATCCGTCAGCTCGCTGAGGCTAATGCTAAACAGGCGGAACAGTTAACTAACCTGCAACAAAAGATAGATAAGCTCCTTTCACAAATAGCCTGGTTTACCCGTCAGTTTTACGGACGTAAAAGCGAAAAGTTATCCGGTCTTGATCCTAATCAGCTAAACTTATTTGAAACGCCACAGGATGAGAGCAAACGTCTGGAAGAAATAGAGGCAGAACGCATTGCGGCAGAAAAACAGATTGAGGCGAGTACTGCTAACAGAAAAAAGGCTCGTTCCAATCGTAAGCTATTGGAAGGACTACCTGTTATAGAAGTAGTGATTGAGCCGGAAGATGTTGACAGGGACAAATACAAACGCATAGGAGAAGAACGTACCCGAACACTGGAGTTTGAACCGGGTAAACTCTATGTAAAAGAGATCGTACGTCCAAAATATGGATTAAAAGACAATCTTATACCTTCAACAGAAGAAACCCCGGCCGTAATAATAGCACCGCTTCCACTGCTACCTATATACAAAGGACTCCCGGGAGCCGGCCTTCTTTCAGAGATAATGCTTCAGAAGTATGAGTATCACCTGCCTTTTTACCGTCAGATAAAACAGTTTCATCATCTGGGAGTAAAAATACCTGCAAATACCCTTAGTGGATGGTTTAAACCCACATGTGAGTTGCTCAGTCCGCTATACAAGGTCTTGAAGGAAGAAGTTTTAGATACAGACTACATACAGGTTGATGAAACAACCCTGCCGGTTATAAACAAAGATAGTCACTATGCA
>NZ_JAPCWE010000038.1 GCF_025943985.1 Anaerorudis cellulosivorans
GGAACATAAACCATGGCATAACGGCCGTTTTCATCTCGGGTGGCTACAAAACGATACCGTCCGGAACCGGGTACCGAGGTTTTTACCTCATCGGGTACAATTACCGAATCATCGGGAATACGCGTGAGGAAAGGCCTCGACTCCATCAACCGTCTGCCGAACTGCATCTGCCATGCACCGGGCTGATCAACGGCTTCGTACCACGGCAGTAACGGAAAATTGATCGGATCACGCTCCGGATGCCACATCTGCCAAACGGAATGATGTCCGTAGGTATGACCAAAAGCTCCACTGAACAAATCCCAATAAAGAGGGCGTCGAACATCGACAGAAACAGAATGTCCGTTCTCTTGAGGATTGAATTCAATGGGATGATCTTCATAAAGCGGTTCGCCATCCATTACCGGTTTTGCGGGCGTACGATTATAGTCCTTCAAGGTGTTTTCATAACTTCCCGTGAAATTCGGCGTATGCCCGTTCTGACGCATGTTGAAATCAAGCCATTCTTCCTCGTGAAAATACTCGCCCGAACCATGTCCTCCCGTCGGATGAAAAGTGATCAAATGAGCACCGCCGTCGCCTTTATGCAAGCCTGTAGCCATTGCCCTGATGATTTCTCTGTGCTCATCCTTTTCAATGGGTCGGTCTCCGCCGAGAATCCAAATGATATTGGGAAAGTCCTTATACCGTTTGCCGAGAATTTCCCCATAAACTGCCGCATTTTGGGGAGTAAATATCTCCGGACCGACTCCCCATTTCTTGTTCCATTTATCTCCCCAGGTGGGCAACAGGCCAATAAACAGGCCTTTTTCTTCCGCCTTGCGAATTACCCAATCCACATGACGAAAATAGGCTTCGTTGATCCGGGCGGGATCGTTGTCGATCAGCGGCTTTTCGCCTTCGACATTAGGCGTATTCAATCCGTCCAGTTCGGCCAAAACAACTGCCTGAACGACGGTAAATCCTTTTTCTCTCCGATTTTCCAGGTAGTTTTCGGTTTCCGCTTTATTCAGCCGGTGAAATAATTCCCATGCCGTGTCGCCCAAGTAAAAAAACGGCGTACCGTCTTCAAACACCAAAAACCGCCTGTTGTCGGATACCTTCAGCCTGCCATGAGAAAAATCGACAGATTTCCCCTCCCATTTC